>JAFLBF010000003.1:149157-302817 GCA_017303895.1 Bacteroidota bacterium
GCGGTGAATGCGCAGGCACAATACGATGTGATGCATGTTGTTACTGCTTTAACAGATCCTGTTTCAGGTCCGGAAATATATTGTTATCCCAATCCCACAAATGATTTAAGTACACTGAAAATAGTTGCTGCAAATGCGACAATAGCAAAAATTGAATTGTATTCCGTTATTGGACAAAGAGTATTGGAAAAACAGGTAAATATCCTTAAAGGGAATAATGAAATTCAGATGAATATTTCTTCATTGTCGCCCGGACTCTATCATTTTCAGGTGTTTATAGACGATCATGTACAAACTGTTAAAATGATCGTTTCGGAGGAGCAATAAAGCAATATTTTTTTTACATTTGTTACCTAATAAAAAATAAGAACTATGGATTTAAGTGGAATTATTTCAATTGCAGGAATGAGCGGATTATATAAAGTAGTTGCTCAAACAAAAAATGGTTTGATCGTAGAATCATTGGTAGATAAAAAAAGAGTACCGGCCTATTCAACACACCGCGTTAGTGCATTAGAGGATGTAAGTATCTATTCAACAGGTGATGATGTTCCTTTGAAAGAAGTATTTCAAAAGATCTATGATAAAGAAAAAGGAAAAGCATGTATCGATCATAAATCTGCTGATGCTGAATTGAGAAAATATTTCAAAGCTGCATTTGCCGAGTATGATGAAGACAGAGTATATACATCCGATATTAAGAAAGTATTGATGTGGTATAACCTGTTGCAAAAAGAAGGTTTGTTGGATAAGAAAGAAGAGGCTAAATCAGAAGATAAACCAAAAGTAAAAGCAGCAGCTGAGCCAAAAGCAAAAGCAACTACTGCAAAAGTAAAAGAGGTCAAGCCGGTGAAAACGGCTAGTGCCAAAGTAAAAACACAAGGCGTTAGAAAAACCGGAGCTGCATAAGCAACGGTTTTTTTGTTTTAATACCAAATGCTACCTAATCTTATGGAAACAAAACAAATTGCTATTCCTTCCAAACCTATTCGCAAATTTTTACCTCAGGAGCTTACAATTGATGCTTGGAGTAAAGTTGAATCCTATTTTGTAGATCTCAAAAACAGAACGATCAACTCAGTTCAGGAACTTGAAAAATGGTTGTATGATAGAAGTGAGTTGGAAGCTGTGTTGAGCGAAGATCTTGCATGGCGCTATATTAAAATGACCTGCGATACCGCCAATGAAGAACTAACCAATTCGTATAACTTTTTTGTTGAAGAGATCGAGCCAAAGGTAGCGCCACTTGGAAATGAATTAAATAAAAAATTTATTGCTTGTCCATTTATTGATCAACTTGATCAGAGCAGATATGCCATTTATATTCGTGGTGTAAGAAAAGCTCTCGAGTTGTATCGCGATGAGAATATTCCATTGCAAACAAAGATCGCAACCGAGTCGCAAAAGTACGGAGCCATTACAGCGGCCATGACCATTGAGTGGAAAGGAAAAGAGATCACTTTGCAGATGGCGGGAAGCTTGTTGAAGGATGTTGATAGAGCTATTCGTGAAGAGGTGTATCATAAAATTCAAGAACGTAGAAGTAAGGATGTAGATAAGTTGAATGAATTGTATTCTGAATTGATTCAGCTGCGTCATCAGGTAGCATTAAATGCCGGTTTCAAAAATTATCGCGATTATAAATTTGAAGAGTTAGGCCGTTTTGATTATACAGTAAATGATTGTTACAATTTTCATCAGTCGATCTCTAAAGAGATCTTACCATTAGCAGAAGCATCGGATCTGGAACGCAAAAAAATATTAAAGTTGGATGTGCTCAAGCCATGGGATGGAGATGTGGATCTGGAAGGGAAGCCCCCATTGAAACCATTTGAAAATGGAGCAGAGTTGACCGATAAATCGATCGAATGTTTTTATAAGATCAGAAGATCATACGGTGAATATCTGGAGATCATGAAAGCAATGGGTCATCTTGATCTGGATTCCAGAAAAGGAAAAGCACCGGGTGGATATAATTATCCATTATATGAAATAGGTGTTCCTTTTATTTTTATGAATTCTGTTGGTTTGCATCGCGATCTTGTAACCATGGTGCATGAAGGCGGTCACGCTATCCACTCCTTTGTTACCCGCGATATGGAGATCACCGATTTTAAGAGTACACCAAGTGAAGTAGCTGAATTAGCATCCATGTCAATGGAGTTGATCTCGATGGAACATTGGAATGTGTTCTTTAAAAATGAGGACGATCTGAAACGTGCTAAAAAGGAGCAATTGGAAAAATCGTTGAGAACATTGTTGTGGATAGCAGCGGTAGATAAGTTTCAACATTGGGTGTATGAACATCCGGCACATACTGTTGCAGAGCGAATGGCAGAATGGAAAAATGTGATCTCTCAATTTAGTACAGGTGTATATGATTATACAGGATTGGAAGCGGTGAGAGAAAGAGGTTGGCAGAGTCAATTGCATATTTTTGAAGTGCCATTTTATTATATTGAATATGGAATGGCACAGTTAGGTGCCATAGCAGTATGGCGCAATTATAAAAAAGATCCGGAGGATGCATTGAATAAATATGAAGCAGCATTACGATTGGGATATACCAAATCGATCCCTGAGATCTATACAACAGCAGGCGTGAAATTCGATTTTTCACAAGCCTATGTAAAGGAATTAGCTGATTTTGTAAAATTAGAACTAGAAAAAATTTAAAATATATTTTTTATGAAACGTCCACAAGTAAACGAACACCCGGCTTATTATACACATTATATTGGCTTGGTAAAAGGAGATAATATCTTAAAGCAGTTGGAAGATCAGGTGATCGATATTCAAGCAATTATATCAGAGATTCCCGAAGAGAAAGAGAATTATGCATACGCTCCCGGAAAATGGACGATCAAAGAAGTGTTAGGACATATTATAGATACCGAGCGTATCATGGCGTATCGTGCATTGCGCTTTGCCAGAAAAGATAAAACGGCTTTACCTGGTTTTGATGAAAATGAGTATGTTGCTAATTCCGACTATAACAAACGAACCTTGTATGATATAGCACATGAGTTTGCAATTGTGCGTGAATCGAATTTAGCCTTGTTCAAACATTTTAATGAAGAAGCGCTTGATCAACGTGGAACGGCAAATAATAATGAAGCGACTGTTAGAGCGATCTTATTCATGATCGCTGGACATGCCAACCATCATTTGAATGTCATAAAAACGAAGTACTTAGTGGACTAAAGTATATTTACTTCACGTTCCAGTTCTACACCATATTTTTCTTTTACTGAGTCCATGATCTGTTGTGATAGATCGTAGATCTCTTTTCCCTTTGCATTGGCATAATTGACCAATACCAACGCTTGAAGTTTGTGAACACCTGCATCACCAAGTGTTTTTCCTTTCCAGCCACATTGCTCGATCAACCATCCTGCAGCCAGTTTTACATTTCCATTCTCTAATTCATAACCCACAATAGTTGGGAAGCTTACTTTTAAGCTTTCGTATTTATGGCGTGATACTTCCGGATTTTTAAAAAAACTGCCGGCATTCCCGATCTCTGCAGGATTAGGTAATTTACTGCTTCGGATATTGCAAACCGCTTTGCTAATTGCTTGAATGTTCAATTCTTTGATACCCATTGTTTCCAATTCTTTTTCTATTGCTCCATAACTGGTATTAAAATTGGCTGTTTTATTTAGCCGATAGGTAACAGAAAGTATGATGAATTGATTTTTTAGTTCGCGTTTAAAAACACTTTCACGATAGCCAAATTTACAATCAGCGTTGTTGAATGTTTGTATTGTTTTATCTGCAATATGAAGTGCTTCCAATTCAAAAAAGCTGTCTTTTATTTCCACTCCATAAGCGCCAATGTTTTGCATCGGACTTGCTCCAACACAACCCGGTATCAAGGAAAGATTTTCCAGGCCTGCATAATTATTGTTGACACAATGCATAACGAATTCGTGCCAAACCTCACCTGCTGCCGCTTTTATATAGTAGTGGTTTGTATCTTCTTTTACGATCTCAATTCCTTTCAGATTATTTTTTAAAGTAATTCCATCAAAATTTTTTGTAAAGAGGATATTGCTGCCGCCACCAAGGATCAATCGTTCGGTCTGCCCTAATTTATTATCCGACAGAAGCTCCTTCAACTGCTCAACAGTATTAAATGTTGCGAAGTATCTGGAGTAAGCATCAATGCCAAAGGTGTTGAACTTTTTGAGGGAATAATTTTCCTGAACAGTCATGGTAGCTGAATTTGTGTCAAAATTCACTATTCCAATCTCAAAATACAAGGGTGTAAATTAAAAGTTATTCATAGGCAGATGCTTATATCTTGTGGCAGAAAGTACTATCTTCGCATAGCTATTCCCTATGAAAAAGGCCATTGTTTCCGTAATTAATGATCTGAGCACCGATCAGCGTGTACACAAAGTATGCACTAGTTTGCAGGCTATGGGATATGATGTTACCCTGGTTGGACGTAAACAGCGAAAGAGTTTGCCTTTGCAGGAGAGGGCATACAAGACAAAGCGTATGTTTTTGCTCTTTGAAAATGGTCCTTTGTTTTATTTGGAATACCAAAAGCGATTGTTTTGGTATTTGATCTTTCATAAAGCGGATGTATTAGTATCGAACGACCTGGATACGTTGTTGCCCAACTTTCTTGTTTCTAAATTAAAAGGAGGGGAATTGGTTTATGATAGTCACGAGATATTTTGTGAAGTACCCGAGTTGCAAAACAATCCAACGAAAAAGAATATCTGGAAAAGCTTGGAGCGTTGGATCTTTCCAAAGTTGAAACATGTGTTTACTGTGAACGATTCTATTGCAAAGATCTATTCCGAAGAATATAAAGTGCCGGTACAAGTAATTCGTAATATTCCTCCACTGGTCAATCAGCTGAAGTTAAAGCCTACAACAAAACAAGAATTAGGAATTCCTCAGAATAAGAAGATCATTGTGCTGCAAGGTGCCGGGATCAATATTGATAGAGGAGCGGAAGAAGCAGTAGAGGCCATGCAATATGTAAATGATGCTGTGTTGATGATCGTTGGAAGCGGTGATGTGATCACATTGTTGCATCAAATGGTAGAGAAGCTGAATTTGTCAGACAAGGCCATTTTTGTTGGTAAGGTCCCTTTTGAAAAATTATTGCAATATACACATCATGCAGATCTTGGTTTAACTTTAGATAAGGATACTAATATCAACTACAGATATAGTTTGCCTAATAAGCTATTTGATTATATCCATGCCGGTGTACCTGTGTTAGCCTCCGGCTTGGTGGAGATCAAAAATATAATTGATCAATACAAAGTTGGCGATTGTATTCAATCTCACGATCCAAAGCATATTGCCGATAAGATCAATTCGATCTTAAATAACGAAAATCAACTTCAGGATTGGAAAAAAAACTGTAAAATTGCAGCCGAAAATTTGAATTGGGAGAAAGAAGAAAAGCTGTTGACACAGGTATATGCATCATTTTTATTGAAATAAAATTTGTCTGAAAAACATTTACATATTATCTCTTTTGACGTCCCTTATCCCGCCAATTACGGTGGGGTGATCGATGTGTTTTACAAGATCAAAGCTTTGCATGTACAAGGCATTAAAATTCACCTGCATTGTTTTGAGTATGGAAGGGCAGAGGCGAGAGTGCTGGAAAGTTTGTGTGAAAAGGTTCATTATTACAAACGTAAAATGAGTAAAACATACCTTTTCAATAAATTACCTTTCGTGGCTGTTACGAGATCCTCTGAAAAACTAGTAGAAAACTTGCTTCGTGACAAGTATCCGGTCTTGTTTGAAGGATTGCATTGCTGTTTTCACTTGGATGATGTGAGGTTGAAAGACCGCATCAAGATCGTTCGCTCTCACAATATTGAGCATGAGTATTATTATAGCTTGGAGCGTGTAGAACGTTCGGTGTTCAAGAAAATGTATTTTGGAATGGAAGGCAAGAAATTGGAGCGCTTTGAAAAGATCTATCAACATGCCTCTTATATTGTAGCCATTTCAGCTGCTGATACAGCTGCATTGGCAAGCAGATATAAAAATGTACATCATATAACAGCTTTTCATCCGAATGAAGAAGTGAAGATCAAAGAAGGAAAAGGTGATTTTTGTTTATATCATGGCAATTTAGAAGTAGGAGAAAATAATGAGGCGGCTTTATTTTTGGTCAATGAAGTTTTTTCTAAAATAAAAGTTCCTTTGATCATTGCAGGTAAAAAGCCATCTGCCATGCTGATTGAGGCCGCTGCTAAACACAAGCATATTCAAATAAAAGCAAATATCAATACGCAGGAAATAGATGAGCTTATCCGGAATGCGCAGATCAATGTGTTGCCTACTTTTCAGGCGACAGGGATCAAATTAAAGTTGTTGGCAGCATTATTCAATGGAAGACATTGTGTAGTGAACACTCCAATGGTTTCCAATACAGGTCTGGAAAATTTATGTTTGATCAGTGATGATGCGCAGGAGATGGCAGCGCTCATCGAAAAACAATTTGCTTCCACATTTAATATGAGTGAGAAACAAAAGCGTGAGCAAGTGCTTTTGGAGGCTTTTTCAAATACTTCAGGGGCTAAAAAAATGATCTCTTTATTCTAAGCTTTAGAATCGATCACTTTTCCGTTTTCACATTTAATGGTTCTGGAAGGAAACTTTTGAAACATCATGATATCATGTGTAGCAATAAGAACCGCTCTTCCATTTTTAGAGATCTCCACCAATAAATTCATAATGCCTTCAGATGTTTCAGGGTCAAGATTTCCTGTAGGCTCATCTGCAAGGATCAATTCCGGGTCGTTTAACAGAGCGCGTGCAATAGCAACACGTTGCTGTTCTCCACCCGATAATTCATGTGGCATTTTAAATCCTTTTGTGTTCAGGTTTACCTTATCTAAAACTTCCTGAATGCGTTTTTGCATGCCTTGTTTGTCGTTCCAGCCTGTCGCTTTTAAAACAAACATCAAATTGTCGTTAACGCTTCTGTCGCTTAGCAATTGAAAATCCTGAAATACAATGCCTAGTTTTCTTCTTAGAAAGGGAATCTCTTTCCTTTTGATCGTTGAAAGGTCGAATCCGGCTACATGTCCTGTTCCTTCGACTAAGTCCAGCTCGCCATAAAGTGTTTTTAATAAACTACTTTTTCCACTACCTGTCTTTCCCAATAAATAAACAAATTCGCCTTTGTCAATATCCAATGAAACATTGGTCAAAACCAAGTTGTGTTTTTGAAAGATAGAAACGTTCCTTAAGCTGATAATGGTGTCAAGTGCCATAAGTTTTGCATTGCATTTTTAGCGTTAGATCAAATGTCTGTTACTTGTACAGAACATGCACAGGATAAAAGTACAGCAAAGCTTTTCCGTAATTAGATCAATAAAAGCAATACTTTCAACAAAGTAGCGTTAATAACTTGCAAATCCCCATAAATATTGATGCTGCTATCCTTACTAATTTTACCATTATTCATTTTATATATTTCCCAAGATGAACAGGCTAAAAGGGTTTGTGTTTATTCTTTTGTTTTTTGTGTCAGTTTATGCTCAAGCACAGAGAACGTCCATTTATTCCGATAAGGATCTGGATTATAAAACCGGTATTGAATTATTTCAAAAGGAAAAATTTGGAGCCGCACAGAAGAGTTTTCAGAAAGTGATCGATTCACATGATGTTAATTCATTGATGCGTGTGGATGCGGAATATTATCGTGCTATTTGTGCCATCGAATTGTTCAATAAAGATGGTGAATGGTATCTGAAGCAATTTGTAAAAGAGTATCCGGAAAGTCCGAAAGTAAAATTTGCTTATTTCTATTTAGGGAAATACAATTACCGCAAGAAGAAGTATAAAGAAGCGTTGGATTGGTTTGCGAAGGTGGATATTTATGACCTTACCACGGAAGAGCTTGCCGAGTTTTATTTTAAAAGAGGATATAGTTTTTTCAATTCGGAAAAAACAGCAGAGGCCAAAAAAGATTTTTATGAGATCAAGGATGTAGAAAATAGTTACGCTGGTGCTGCTAAGTACTATTATGCGCACATTGCTTATTCTGAAAAAAATTACGAAACAGCACTCACCGATTTCCAAAAACTGAAACTGAATGAAACATTTGGGCCAGTTGTTCCTTACTACATAGCTCAAATTTTTTATTTACAGGCAAAATATGATAGTGTGATCGCCTATGTTCCGGCATTATTGGATTCTGCAAATACAAAAAGAGCTCCGGAAATTGCAAAGATTTTAGGCGAGTCGTATTATAGAACAAATAAATTCAAAGAGGCAATTCCCTATCTTAAAAAATATGAAAAAGCAGTTGTGAATTTAGACAGGAAAGATGCATATCAATTAGGATATGCACATTATAGATTAAATCAATACGATGATGCTACTGCTTATTTTATTAGAGCTACGAATGTGGAAGATTCTTTGAGCGAAAATGCATTTTACCATTTAGGTGATTGTTATTTAAAACTGGATAATAAGCAGAATGCACGCAATGCTTTTGGTCAGGCATCAAAATTGAAATTTGATAAGACCGTTAATGAAGATGCATTGTTCAATTATGCGAAGTTGTGTTATGATCTGTCATACAATCCATATAATGAGGCTACGAAAGCTTTTCAGCAATATTTGAAAGATTATCCAAATTCAACCCGTGCGGATGAAGCATATTCCTTTTTGGTAAATGTGTTTACAACAACTAAAAACTATAAAGGAGCAATTGATGCTATTGAAAGTATAAAGACACTAACACCTGAGTTGAAACAAGCCTATCAAAAAGTAGCTTACTTCAGGGGGGTCGACTTGTTTAACAATATGGAGTATACTGATGCGATCAAAATGTTTGACAAATCAGCTACCTACTTATTCGATAAAAATATCACTGCCTATGCCTACTATTGGAAAGCAGAAGCGTTTTATCGTTTGAAGAATTATGCAAAGGCGATCGATAATTACAAAGCATTCATTATGGAGCCCGGTTCTATTGCGAAGATGGAATATAGTGATGCCAACTATAACATCGGTTACTCCTATCATAAATTGCAAGATTATGAGAATAGTATATTGTGGTTCAGGAAGTATGTTACTTTCAAGCCGCAGGCTGATGAGAAAAAAGTAAATGATGCCCTGAACAGAATAGGAGATGGTTATTTTATGAGCCGCGATTTTGCAAATGCAGCTGATTATTATGGACAATCCTATAAGATGAAATTAATGAATGCAGATTATGCTTTGTTTCAGAAAGCAATGGCAGAGGGTGTTCAAAAGAAATATACCACTAAGATATCGGATCTGAAAACCTTTGTTGCTAATTATGGCTCTTCTTCATCTACCTATATTCAGAAAGCGAAATTTGAATTGGCATATACCTATTTGCAGGATAGTCAAAACGAATTGGCGTTAAGTGGCTTTAAATCATTTATGACGGAATATCCAAATAGCGTTTATGAAAATGTTTGTTTGAGTAAAATAGGCTTGATCTATTATAATAAAAAAGAGGATGATAATGCCTTAGCTTACTTTGATAAATTGATCAAAAGAGACAAACAATCGCCTGATGCGAAAGAGGCCTTAAGCATTATTCAGAAGATCTATACAGATAGAGGTGATGTGGATGGTTTAGGAAAAGTAATGTCGGATTACGGATTGTCTATTTCTCAAATATCATTGGATTCAATTGCATTCAATATAGGTAAGACACATTATTTAGAGCAGGATTGTAAAAGTGTAATCGTTGATTTTGAAAAGTACATTCAAAAATTCCCCAATGGAATTTTTAGCACGGAAGCTAATTTTTACAAAGCAGAATGTGATCATAGATCCGGAAATATAGATGCTTCACTTGTAGGGTATGAATTTGTAATAGCGCGCACAAAGAATCAATTTACAGAGCAATCGCTTTCAAGAGCATCTGAAATCGTATTTAAGAAACAGGATCATTCTAAAGCAATAGAATATTATAAGCAATTAGAGTTGATCGCAGAAAATCTTAAGAATAATTCAGCTGCTAAGATCGGATTGATGCGTAGTCATTATTTTTTGAAAAATTATCCGGATGCTATTGATTATTCTAATAAGGTTTTAGGAATTGAAAATGTTAGTGCAGAGCTGATCAATGAAGCACATTATACGATCGCACAATCGTATTTAGCTCAACAAAAATACGATGATGCAATGGCTGAATTCAGAGTGCTGTCATCTACAGCAAAAAGTGCTATGGGAGCAGAAGCAAGTTATCAGGTGGCTAATATCTATTATTTGAAAAATGATTACAAATCATCCGAAAAGGCGGTGTTCGATTTCATTAAAGGTGGCAAAGGGACTGTTTATTGGATCAGTAAGGCTTTGATATTACAGGCGGATAATTATGTAGCTACCAATAATAATTTCCAGGCCAAAGCAACATTGCAAGGGGTAATTGAAGATTCAGAGATTCCGGAATTGATCAAGGTTGCACAGGAAAAATTAGATAAGATAAATGCCGATGAAGAAGCTGCGAAGAAAATGAAAGCAGCTGAGGAGCCTATAAAAATAGAGTTTGAAAACAATACAGAACAGCAGAATAAGTTGTTTGAAGAATCAACAACTATTCCTCCTGCATCAGAAGAAGTTAAAGTAGAACAACAGTAAATTCATATACATGGCTTTATTAAAAAAATATTATTTGCATTTTTTTCTTTCCCTTTCATTATTAACTATAATGAATGAAGTAGCAAATGCTCAAAAAGACACCTTGCAATCAATGATCTTTGAAGGCTCCGGACAATTTCGTCCAAGCATCACTGAATCTAATAAGTTGAATGAAACTCCGAATGTTATTGATTCGACAAAAAAGATAGCCGTAAATGGGTATAGCTTTAATTCTAAAAAGATCGCTACCGGATTTGATGTAGAACCTATTGCTCCTGCTCAGATGGTAGGAGAGCCATTAACTAAACTATATAATGGATTGGTGAAAATTGGAATGGGGACTTACACAACTCCATATGGTGAAGTTTGGTTCAATCATTTGCGCTCAAAAGAATATGCTTATGGTTTGCGTTTAAAACATCTCTCCTCAAAAGCAACATTAAAGGATTATGGATTTGCCGGATTCAGTGATAATGAGGTCAGTTTGTATGGGAAGAAGTTTTTAAAAGAACATACATTATCCGGTAACTTTGATTACGCTCGTAATGTAGTCCATTTTTATGGTTATGATCCAACCCTCTTTGAATTGGAAGATGATGCAACTGTGCAACGTTTTAATTTATTTGCTGCTAATACAGAATTATTGAGCCATTACCCTAAAGCGAGTAGATATAATCATAGTATTAAATTATCTTATTATAACCTAGCAGATCTTTATAAGTCATCAGAGAATAATATTAAAGCAAGTGGGTATTTGCAAACTGCTGTAGCAAAAGAATTATTGAGAGTGAATGCTTCGGTAGATTATTATAATTACAAAACAAAGTCGGATACAGTAAACAATACGATCATTTCATTGAACCCAAATTTCATTGCAAAAGGGGAGCGATACAGTGCAACTTTAGGAGTGGAAATGACAATGGATATGTTTGTTCAATCAAAGTTCTATTTTTATCCGAAAGTAGATCTTAGTTACAATGTTTTTGATGAGATCATTATTCCTTACGCAGGAGCTTCCGGTGGCTTGCAAAAGAATAGCTATCGATCATTGACAGACAATAATCCTTTTGTTTTGTCGGATCTTACCATGAAAAATTCTAATCGTAAATATGAATTGTATGGAGGTTTGAAAGGAACACTTTCTTCCAAGATCGCTTACAATGCACGCGCATCTTACCAGACTGTTGGAACAATGGCCTTGTATGTAAATGAAACGGATGAGCTTTTGAACAACCGTTTTAATGTGATCTATGATGAAGTAGATGTGTTGAATGTGGGTGGAGAAGTAACTTACCAAAATCGTGAGAAATTGAGAATGAATTTACGCGGTGATTATTTTAACTACAAGTCGAAAACAGAAATAAGGGCTTGGTATAAGCCGGAGTTGGCAATAACATTGTCGGCCAACTATAATTTGAGAGATAAGATCGTTGCTAAAGTAGATCTTTTCTATTTAGGTAATCAGTTTGCTAAAACATATGAAGTAGACACTACAACTATTACAGGAAAGAAGGTTGTTGCCAAAGAATTGGCAGGAGTATTTGATGCCAACATAGGTTTAGAATACAGATACAATAAAAAGTTAGGCTTTTTCTTGAATGTCAACAATATTGCCAATATGCGTTATATGCGCTACATGAATTATCCGACTCAGCGCTTTAACTTAATGGGTGGATTGTCTTATTCTTTTTAGTGCATAGTTGTTTTGGCAAACGCAATGATGTGTCCATCTAGATCAGCAATATAACCTGCTGTATCGCCCCAATTTCGTTCGCTAATATGATCGATCAGTGTTGCTCCTGCATTTAGCGCAGATGCCATACGTTTTTCAATATCGTCAACTTTCAAGTATAATTCGCATCGAGGTATTCCACTGCCTCTAGAGGGATCCGGTGCAGCCGGACAAATGATCTTGGTAATTCCACTTTCTGGCATAAGTCCCAATTTGCAATTGCCGGATAATTTGAACTCTGTCATTCCGGGAACGTTGAGAGATGGTTTTAGTCCCAAAATTTCAGAATAAAATCCGGTACTTTTTTGTTGATCTTTTACATACAATATGAACTCAATTTCTGCTATCATTTTATACTAGAATTTATATAAAAATAGGCAAATTTTAGCACTAAAACTTATTAACTATTTGTTAATAAATACTTGAGGGTTAAATGCTATTGAAAACCTTTATTTTCGGGCGAAAAGCTATATTTGTTAGCCTTTAAAAAATAGCAAAAAAACACTTAAGATATTATGGAAGAAACAGTAAACGAACAAGCAAAAAAGTCATCAGAATATTCAGCCGATAGTATTCAGGTATTAGAAGGGTTAGAAGCAGTGCGTAAACGCCCTGCCATGTACATTGGCGATATTGGAAACAAAGGTTTGCACCACTTGGTGTATGAGGTAGTGGATAACTCTATCGATGAGGCTTTGGCCGGTCATTGTAAAAATATATTTGTAACGATCAATGAGGGGAATTCCATCACTGTAAAGGATGATGGACGTGGTATTCCGACAGATATGCACCCTAAAGAGAAAAAATCGGCTTTAGAGGTAGTTATGACCGTATTGCATGCCGGTGGTAAATTCGATAAAGATTCCTATAAAGTTTCCGGTGGTTTGCATGGGGTAGGGGTAAGTTGTGTGAATGCACTTTCTACTCACTTAACTGTGAATGTTCACCGTAACGGTACTGAATACATTCAGGAGTACAATATTGGTAAGCCTTTGTATCCAGTAAAGGAAGTAGGAAAAACAGATTATCGTGGTACCATCGTTACTTTTCAGCCGGATGCCAGCATTTTCACAACTACAGTGTATCATTACGATATTCTATCTGCTCGTATGCGTGAATTAGCATATTTGAATAAAGGGATTAGAATTACACTTACCGATATGCGTGAAAAAGATGCGGAGGGCAATCCTGCATCTGAAACATTTTTCTCTGAAGGTGGATTAAAAGAGTTTGTAGAGTATTTGGATGCTACACGTGAGCGTTTAGTGGAAGATGTTATCTATATGGAAGGCGAGAAGAATGGTATTCCGGTTGAGGTGGCAATGATGTATAACACATCCTTCTCCGAAAATTTACATACATATGTAAATAATATCAATACCCATGAAGGTGGTACACACTTAGCGGGTTTCAGAAGAGGTTTGACCAGAACCTTAAAAAATTACGCTGAAAAATCAGGTTTGTTAAGCAAAGTGAAGATCGAAATTAATGGAGATGATTTCCGTGAAGGATTAACGGCTGTTATTTCTGTTAAAGTTCAAGAACCGCAATTTGAGGGACAAACCAAAACCAAATTAGGTAATAATGAAGTAATGGGAGCTGTTGATACCGCTGTGAGTGAGATGCTAAGCAATTATTTGGAGGAGCATCCAAAGCAGGCACGTCAAATTGTAGATAAAGTGATCTTAGCAGCTACAGCCCGTCATGCAGCCCGTAAAGCACGTGAAATGGTGCAAAGAAAGAACGTCATGACAGGTACCGGCTTACCTGGTAAATTGTCGGATTGTTCTGATAATGATCCTCAAAATTGTGAGATTTATTTAGTAGAGGGTGATTCTGCGGGTGGTACAGCTAAACAAGGTCGTAACCGAGCTTTTCAGGCAATTTTGCCTCTTCGTGGTAAGATCTTGAACGTTGAAAAAGCGATGGAGTATAAGATCTATGAAAATGAAGAGATCAAAAACATTTTTACAGCTTTAGGAGTATTCAGAGGAACTACCGAAGATGAAAGAGCCTTGAATATTGAGAAATTACGTTACCATAAGATCGTTATCATGTGTGATGCCGATGTGGATGGTAGTCATATTACTACACTTATTCTAACATTCTTCTTCCGCCATATGAAAGAATTAATTGAACGCGGACATGTTTATATTGCAACTCCTCCTTTGTATTTAGTGAAGAAAGGAAACAATCAGAAATATGCATGGAATGAAGAAGAACGTTTAGCAGCTATCCGAGAAATTGGTGGTGAAGGAAAAGAAAGTACTGTAAATGTTCAGCGTTATAAAGGTTTAGGAGAGATGAATGCAGAGCAATTATGGCAAACAACTATGAATCCTGAATTCAGAACATTGCGTAAAGTAACGATAGAAAGCGCAGCAGAAGCTGATCGTATCTTCTCCATGTTAATGGGTGATGAAGTGCCACCACGCAGAGAATTTATTGAAAAGAATGCAAAGTATGCGAAGATCGATGCTTAGTTATACTAGCAAATTTGATAAAAAAATCCCTCAACATTTGTTGAGGGATTTTTTATGGTGTTATGATTATCTTTTTTCTTTACGTTTATTATTGAAATCAAGTTTTGGAGTGTTAGGCAATGTTTGTGCCTTTTCTTCCTCTACAGGGTTTCTTCTCAAGCGATAGAATACACCCATTTCTTTTGGTTGGTTGTATAATTCAGGACTTAAATATTTACCGGCCCATTCTCCTTCTTTATTGGTGATGTTCTTGGTGTTTTCAGGATGTTGTTGAACGTATGGGTCATTACGTTTTGCATACACTGACCAAGATACTTTTTGTCCGGCTTTACCACCAGCGATCTCAAATGTATTACCACTGATTTCTCTTTTTACATATAAATTTGCTTGTGCTCCAATAGCAGTAAGGTTATAACTGAAATCGATGTTGATCGCTTCAAAATATTCCGGTAAAGTGATGATTGCTTCACCATTTCCATCTAAAACAATGTTCCCACGATAGACATTTAATATTTCATCTGATTCCATGGAGAAATGTTTTAAGATCTTATTCGATGGATCCAATGGATAGTCGATCATAAAAGCTTTTGCTCCGGTTGCCACAAGGTCACCTTGAGCACCAACACCAATTCCTCCTGCGGGCGATTCTCCCAATACACCAATTGCATTAGCATTTGTACCTGCAGTAAAACCATAAACACCCACTGATGTTACATTTGTTGCGCTGGATGCTTGTCCTGTTAAAGCTGTCGTATTATTATTCGATAAAGCAGCTAAAAAGACACCGGCATTAGCACCATTTGTTTGTCCCCAAACCGCAGCATGGTTTACATTGGCAGAAGTTGATGTTGCTGAAGCAAAAACAACTTGTGTTGCCATTGTTGCTAATGTGCTTTGGAAGCCTCCCACACGACCATTTCCGGTATGATTTGCAAGAATGGCTGCATTCGTACTAGCTGCATTATTCAATTGAATTTCTAAAGCTCTTCCTGTTCCATTTGTTATTCCCCATAATGCATTTCTTGTGTTGGCTGCATTGGCGATCTCAAAATAACCACCGTCTCCTAATCCAATATTTTCACCATATACCGCAACGCTTGCTGCTGTTCCAGTATTTCTTATTGAGCCTACAACACCTATTCCTGCATTATTATTAGTCCCAGCAACACCTATTCCGATTGCGTTGTTGTCTCCCCAAACTCCCCAACCATCATTTACTGTGGCGCCTTGTACTCCGATTCCGTTTGCATTATTTTCACCATAAATCCCTGACGCAGTTCCTGAACTATAGCCACATATAGGAAATTCCATAGTTGCAGTTGTATTGATAGCACCCGGATATCCGAAACCAAAAGCGGAAAATACATCTGTAGTTGGGCTTATGGAAGCGGCTCGATTTACTACATAATTACCGTTTAATGTTACTCTTGCTCTTTCATTTGTTGCAGCTGTACCTCCCGTTTTTGTAACAAAGTCAACCGCATCATTTGTACCAATATAATTAGTTCCAGCCACGGTTCCAGAGTTACCTGTTGTTAACCATGCACCTGCTGTTGAAGTGATCGGTCCGCCAGAACCGGCAGTTCCATTCACAGTAACAGTTCCATTTGTATTATAAGAAATTGAAGATAAAGTCCATGATGGTCCAGTTGCTCCTGTAGCTCCAGTTGCTCCTGCAACGCCTGTGCTTCCAGTCGCTCCATTAGCCCCGGTTGCTCCTGTAGCCCCGTTAGCGCCAGTAGCACCTGTTGCTCCAGCAACACCTGTACTGCCTGTAGCTCCGTTAGCTCCGGTTGCTCCTGTAGCACCGTTAGCGCCAGTTGCACCTGTTGCTCCAGCAACGCCAGTGTTTCCCGTAGCTCCATTTGCACCTGTACTACCTGTTGCTCCCGTACTTCCATTGTTTCCGGTTGCACCTGTTACACCCGCAACTCCTGTAGAACCAGTAGCACCTGTTACTCCTGTAGCACCCGGAGTTCCTGATCCAACACCAGTTGGTCCAACAGGACCCGTAGCACCTGTAGCACCTGCTACGCCTGTTCCTGTTGCGCCCGTTGCTCCGGTAGCACCATCAATTCCGTTGGCTCCGGTTGCCCCTGTAGCACCATTTGCTCCGGTTGCTCCAGTTGCTCCTGCGACACCACTACCGGATGATAATCCGCATAGGGATACCCATGCTGAAGTAGGTTGACGGAAGAAAAAATAGCACATGGAATCCGTATCGTAAACAAGTAATGAGTTTGCCGGAGCAGGTATCGCTAATCGTTGAGCAGCTGTCATTCTTGGAACAAGAACACCTTTGTCGCTCGCGAGCATTTCTAATATTGAAGAGGCATCAGGAGTATTCGTTCCAATACCAACGTTGTTCTGAGCATTTATTTTAAATGCATTCAAAGAAATAAAAAACGCTATGAAAGCAATTTTTAAAACATGTTTAGTAGTATATCTTTTCATTTTTGTTGGGGTAGAGGGTTTGCACAAATTTATGAAAAAATAAGTAAACAAATAAAAAAGCCCATACTTTTTGTATGAGCTTTTTTATAAAATCAGATATTAATTATTATTCAGGTTTTCTTGCTTTTTCATTCGTGATGAAGGGTTCTTCTTTCGGAACTATTGCCGTCTCTTTTGGATTAGGATTTTTAGTTCTTTCCCAGGTTGGATTATTGGAAGGAGTAGCTGAGTTCTCTGCTTTTTCGACCTTTGTATTCGCTTTTTTTAACGCAGTTACTTCATTATCTCCCATTATTTCCTCACTAATTGAAGAAGTTTGTTGTGCATTCATCTGATTTACAATAAGAAAAAAGACGACAGTGGGAAGTATATTTCTGAAAAGTTTCATAAGATATGGTTTAAGGAGTGTCTAAGATCATTAGTGAACGATTGAAATAGGTGCCACCGGTAGCAGCTAAGTTGTTGATAGTCGTATTCGTTGTTCCGGCTCTTTGAGCAGTCCACCAAATTTCAACGGTATTAGGTACACCCGGATTAACAGTTAAAGGGGTAGATACACCAATATCCCATAGGTTCCAATCTTCGGCACCTGTTGTATCCCATTCTCTGATCGAAACACCATTTACACGTACTTCAAACCAAATAGCGTGATGCTCATATGCAGTTGTTGTATATGTTCCAGCTGCTGTAAAGTGCATCAATACACTTGAATTTACAGGAGTGAATGTTAGAGTCATTTGTGGCATTAAAACAAATGCTCCGGCAGCAGCATTCGCTGGTCGAGTAGCATCCGTAGTACCTACAACGCTATATTTGAAAACATTACCTGGTCCTGTTGGACCGGTTGCCCCTGTTGTTCCAGTAGCTCCTGCTACTCCTGTGCTTCCGGTAGCTCCAATTGCTCCAGTAGCCCCTGTCGCTCCGGCAACACCCGTACTACCAGTTGCTCCGGTAGTGCCATTTGCACCAGTAGGGCCGGTTGCTCCATTTGCCCCAGTTGGGCCTGTAGCACCATCATTTCCTGTTGCGCCTGTAGCTCCAGCTACTCCGGCAGAACCCGTTGGTCCTGTTGCACCCGTAGCTCCTGCTCCACCTGCTGTACATAGTGATGTCCATGTGGTAGTTGCTGCTATGTAATAAAAGAAGCAATCAAGATTTGTATCATAAACTAACAAACCATTTGCGGGGCTAGCAATAGCTGTTCTTTGGGCTGTTGTCATTCTTGGGACTAATACCCCTTGCGTGGTGGATTGTACTTCCAAAGCAGAAGATGCGTCAGGAGTATTGGTTCCAATACCAACGTTATTCTGTGCTATAGAGGTAAGAATTGACACGGAAAAAAATCCGGCAAATAAAAACCTTTTCAATTGAGTCATTTTTTTCATAGGTAGTTTTTTAGTTTGAATCAATTTTTGAATTATTTGACAATAGTAACTGTTCCAATATATTTATGCTTTTGACTTTTGTTATCTTTTAGATTAACAACATATACATATACATCTTGTTGTGCTACTTCTGCACCATTGTTTGCTTTGCCATCCCAATGTTTATTTATATCATCTGTAAAAAAGATCATATTCCCCCAGCGGTCATAAATGAACATTTCAAATTCTTTTATGTATTCGCCTTTTCCATAGAATTCATCATTGATTCCATCTCCATTTGGAGAGAATGCATTCGGAATAAAGAATGTAAATTCAGGATCAATCACTACACACATTTCTGTTGTATCCGTACACCCTGCTGCATTACTTGCAATTAATGTAACGCAATATGTTCCAATGTCACCATAGGTATGCGATGGATTTGCTTGGGTGCTGGTGTTTGATGCGTTTGTGTTTGTTGGATCTCCAAAATTCCAATTGAAAATTGTAGCATCTGTTGATGTGTTTGTGAATTGCACAATAGGTGCTAATATACTTGTTGATAATGGTGCCGAGAATCCTGCTACTGGATTTGCATATACTGTTATCATATTTATAATAGTTGTATCATTTGAGCAACCATTATTTGAGCTTACTGTTAATGAAATAGAATATGTTCCTGCATTCACAAAACAATGCGTAGGATTTTGTAAGTTGGATCCACCTTCGTTTGGTCCAAAATCCCAGCTCCATGAATTGATTGTGCCACCTGTTGCTGATGATGCATCTGTAAAGTTGACACAAAGTGGAGAGCAGCCACTTGTAAGGTTTGAAGTGAAATTTACTGTAGGAACAGGTGTTACAGTGATTGTAACCGTAGATGTTGCAGCCGGTGAACAACCATCATTAGCAGTAACAGTATAGGTTGTTGTGGCTGTAGGCGATGCTGTTGGATTAGCCGCATTTGCATTACTTAAGCCTGTTGCGGGACTCCATGAGTAAGTGTAAGGACCGCCATTCCCGTTTGCTGCAATAGCAGTAATAGGTGTTGTGGCACCCGGACAAATGGATGCTGTTCCGGAGGCTACAACTGATAGTAATGGATTGACAGTGATAGTTACAGTAACTGGTAGTGCATTACAGCCATTTGCATCAGAAGCGTTTACAGTGTAGGTAGTAGTGACAGTTGGATTAGCAGTCACTGTAGAACCTGCTGTAGAACTTAATCCGGTGGCAGGGCTCCATGAATACGTATAAGGTCCATTTCCACCAATCGCTGATGCTGTAACAGGAGTACTACCTCCGTTACAAATCGTAATATTAGTAATCGGAGCCAATTCAACCAAACTAGGTTGAGTGATAGTTACAGTGGTTGTTGCCGTACATCCATTTGCATCAGTTATGGTACATGTATAACTTCCTGCACAAAGACCGGTTGCTGTTGCTGTTGTTTGAACTGGAGATGTATTCCAAGAGTAAGAGTAATTTGTTGTTCCTCCTGTAGCCATAGCCGTTGCCGTTCCATTACATGCACCATTGCAAGTGACCTGAGTGGATCCATTGATAGAAGCAACTAATGCAGAAGGTTCTATGATTGTTGTATCTGCTGTGCTAGTACAACCAAAAGCATCGGTAACAGTAACTGTATAGGATCCGGCAGAAAGCCCTGAGCATGAAGCCGATGTGCAGCCTCCTGTCCAGCTGTATGTGTAAGGAATTGTTCCACCATTTGGAATAACAATTGTTTGCCCGTTACCAGCTCCATTGCAAGTAAGATCAATCCCCGATATAGCTAATGTAAGTTGAGGATCAACAAAAACGGTTACATTATCAGTTCCGCTGCAGCCGTTAATATCCGTAACAGTAACAGAATAAATAGTAGTGGTAGTAGGATTAGCAGATGGATTAGCTATTGTAGTACTACTCAGTCCTGTTGCAGGTGACCATGTAAATGTGCTTCCAGGATTAGCAGGTGTAACATTTAGAGTTGTATTTGAACCAAAGCAAATGGTGTCATTTAAGCCTGCGTCTACAGTTAAACTTGTATTCATTGTTACAGTAGCTACTGCTGTGGCAGTACAGCCCAGTGTTGTTCCTGTTACAGTATAGCTAGTCGTTGTTGATGGTGAAACGGTTATCGGATTAGTTGTGGCACCTGTTGACCATGAATAAGTAGTGGCACCACTAGCAGTTAATGTTGCATTGGAACCAGGGCAAACGCTAGGTGAATTTACCGTAACTGTAGGAGCATTGTTTACAGTAACAGTTCCCGTTGCAGTATTAGTGCATCCGCTGGTTGTGCCTGTTACCGTGTATGTTGTGGTTGTAGAAGGTGTTACGGATAATGTAGAAGTTGTTGCGCCTGTGTTCCAGCTATATGAACTGGCACCGCCAGCAGTCAAACTGGTGGTCTGTCCATTACAAATGGTAGAACTTGTAGAAGTTACTGTTGGTATTGCATTAACAGTAACTGTTGCCACTGCTGTGCCCGAACAACCTCCGGTACTTCCTGTTACTGTATAAGTTGTGGTTGTAGCTGGCGACACTGTAATAGGATTAGTTGTTGCGCCTGTATTCCAACTGTAAGTTGTCCCTCCTGCTGCTGTAAGGGTTGCAGATTGCCCATTACAAATTGTTGGAGAGTTTACTGTGATTGTCATGCTGGCACCAATTGAAACTGTAGCAACAGCGGTGTTGCTACATCCACTTGTTGTTCCTGTAACAGTATAACTTGTAGTGCTGGCAGGTGAAACGGTGATAGGGTTGGTTGTTGCTCCTGTGCTCCAGGCGTAGGTAGTTCCTCCTGTTGCTGTTAATGTTGCATTTTGTCCCGGACAAATAGTTGGTGAGTTGACTGCAATAGTTGGTAAAGGGTTTACCGTAACTGTTCCCGTTCCCGTTCCAATACACCCATTTCTAGTATATGTAACTGTGTAGGTAGTTGTTGTTCCCGGGGAAACTGTTATAGATTGTGTTGTTTGTCCACCGGGAGCCCATGAATAGGTTCCACCGGTAGCGGAAGGCGTTGCGGTAAGTGTTGCGCTTGCCCCAGCACAGATCGTTTGTGAGTTCACTGTAACGGTTGGTAAAGGATTTACTGTAACTGTTCCTGTTGATGTAGAGTTACAACCACCAAAAGTATAAGTAACGGTGTATGTTGTTGTAGATGCCGGATTAACAGATATTGTTTGAGTTGTTTGTCCTCCCGGAGCCCATGAGTATGTTCCACCTGCTGTTGTTGGTGTAGCCGTTAAGGTTGTAGATGCTCCTGCACAAATAGTTTGTGAGTTTGCAGTTACAGGGCTTCCACCCGAACCCGCAACCGTAACGGTATACGTTTGAGGTGGTGTACATGTTAAACCATCGTTTACAGTTACGGTATAGCTACCTGCAGCTAAACCCGAAGCAGTTGCTCCTGTTCCACCACTTGGTGCCCATGAATAACTAAAAGGGCCAATACCACCTGAAACGGTTGCAGTGGCTGTTCCATTATTTACCCCACATCCAGCAGCAGTTGATGCTGTTGTAACTGTCCAAGGGGCAGTACACTGGATAATATCGATCATTACACCGGAATCCATTAAACAGTCAGATGCATCTGCGATCGCTAATTTAAAATGGTAAGTGGCACAAGGTGTAACATTCATTGAAGGAGTTAGAACGGTTGTAAATCCATCAAAACTATTGTTAAAAGTAGCCCCATTATTATTAACGAAATAAGCCGTGTTTGTTAGATGACTCACATTATCAATACTCACGGCTGTACCACCGGGAATGGTTGCTAAATTGAAATTTGTATAATTTCCTCCACCAGGATTAGGACCACTTACAAAGAATCCAAATGCATCATTAAAGCTGGCATTAACATAGTCAGTATACTCGTCAGAGCCGAAAACGAATGAAATGCTCAAATTGTTACATTGTGGTATTACGTCAAATTCAATGATACAAACATCATTAGTTGCCTGATTACTTAAAGCAACCAATTGAGGGTCACTACCTGAATTTCCTACACAGGTACCTGTAAAATCGTTGTTAGTATTGGCTCCGACTATTTGTGAAGCCGTTCCCGTTGTAAGCACCAAGCCATTATTAATCCCCATACCGGAAGCTGCTCCTCCACTGAAAGACCCATAAGATACTGCGGCACAGTTAACAGTAACATTACTAACAGTAAGTCCCGGACCTGCAACAGCACTGGCTACAGCAGCAGCTCCACTGCCAGAGGTAATAACCAATTGGGCAAATGCTGTGCTAACTGCTATTAATAAAAATGAAAGAAATGCAATTATTTTTTTCATGAACGTATGTTATTGAAAGTAAAAAAGAATCTGATACTTCCAATAAGATGCATAAAGATGCAAAAAAGTTGCATAATAAACTAATTTGTTTGAGTCTGTTTTATTCTGAAAATCAGGTGGTTGTGATTTTAGAATTCAATATCCAGGTCGAATGCTTGGCGTAGCTTGTTGATGGCGGGGTTTTTTTCCAATAAATGTTTGTAGCGATCTGTAGCCGTATACAGATTTTTTCCTTCCTCCACTTGGGCAACAACAATATTTAAGCTTACCGAATAATTGTTGAGTTCTTTTCTTAAAAAACTTAAAAATGTTGTTTTGTCTTCATTTAAAGCTTCTTCTGCAGCTTTATTATTGATAACGTACTCAATAGTGAGTGAATCGGAGCCTAATGTGGGCTGTCTGCTTGTTAGTACAATGGCTAAATTTTGTTTTCCCTTTGCTTTTAGATCGTTCGCATAACGCTGCCAAACGTTATCTAAAGCATCCTGAGTTACGGTCTGCTTTGGGCGTTCGGTGGGGTTTAAAGTGATTTCTTTTACTTCGGTTTCTTCCGCTTTTTTTTCCGTATTAAAGCGTTGTGAGATGGAAGGTGTGCTGGTCTTTAATATGGTCTTCTTAAAAACAGAGGTGCTTGAACTAGCCGTAGTTGTAGGGTTGGCTACGGGGTTAGAGACAAGCGTTTTTTCGTTGGTAGCTGCTTGCTGTTGAACCGGACTATTATTTGAAGTGGAGGTGATGTTAGAAGAACTAGAAACAGTAATGTTAGGCTTACTTATGTCATTTTTTTTTTCAGCCTCAACACTCATGGTGTTAAGCGAGCACAGCTGCATCAGCGCTAACTCTACCTGGAGTCGCTGGTTTTTACTGCTTTTGTATTGGATGTCGGTCTTGTTGAGGATAGTTAGGCCTTTGACCAAAAATGACAGACTGCATTTGCTTGCCTGCTCTTTGTATTTGTCTTTAATATTATTTCCAACTTCTAAAAGTTGTAAGGTTTCGTTGTCCCTACTAACAAGCAAATTCCGGAAATGACTTCCCATTCCAGCTATAAAATTATGCCCGTCAAAACCATTGTTCAAGATCTCATTAAAAATGAGCAATGATTGAGAAATATTTTCGGCTAAAATGGCATCCGTTACCTTGAAATAATAGTCGTAATCGAGGATGTTTAAGTTTTCAATTACGGCCTTGTAAGTTACATTACTTCCTGCAAAGCTAACGATCTGATCAAAAATAGAGCAGGCGTCACGCAATGCGCCATCAGCCTTTTGAGCAATGATATGTAAAGCATCTGTCTCTGCTGTTACATTCTCATTTTTTGCAATGTATGCCAGGTGATTGGCAATATCTTCTATTTGTATTCTGTTAAAATCAAATATCTGGCAACGCGAAAGGATCGTAGGAATGATCTTATGCTTTTCTGTTGTTGCTAAAATAAAAATGGCATGCTTTGGAGGTTCTTCCAAAGTCTTCAAAAATGCATTAAATGCACTTGTTGAGAGCATATGCACCTCGTCAATAATATATACTTTGTGTGTTCCAAGTTGAGGGGCAAAACGAACCTGATCTACTAAATTCCGGATATCATCCACAGAATTGTTTGAAGCAGCATCTAATTCGTATACGTTCAAAGATGCACCACTGTTGAAAGACTTGCACGATTCACATTGATCACACGCCTCTGTATCAGCTGTTTTGTTGGTACAATTGATTGTTTTTGCTAGAATTCGTGCGCATGTTGTTTTACCAACACCACGTGGTCCACAAAACAAAAAGGCTTGCGCTAAATGGTTGTTTTTTATGGCATTTTTTAATGTATTGGTAATATGAGCTTGTCCAACAACCGTGTTAAACGTTGCCGGACGATACTTACGAGCCGATACAATGAAATTATCCATACTTATCCGACAAAAATAGCTATTAAATTGAATTTAGTGCAGAATGTTAAAAAGTCGCATTTTAGTTAAAAACTATGTTTTTGGGCCGCTTTTTTGAATGCGATTCCGGTTTTAATATTCTGATTGTCAGGTGTTTATTTATAAAATTAATCCTCGTCATGCCTGGCGTATCTTTATAAAGCCTTTTGATATCAAAAAAATAGCAAAAAGCATTGTCTATTTTGTTAAAATTCATATCTTTGCGTCCCTTTTTGAAAAAGAGGAATAATTAAATTATTAACCAATTAAATTTTTAAACAATGCTAAAACATTATGAAACCGTCTTCATTATGACTCCCGTTTTGTCTGATGATCAGGCAAAGGAGACGGTAAGTAAGTACAAAAAGATGCTTACAGACAATGGCTGCAAAATTGTTCATGAAGACGCTTGGGGTCTTCGCAAATTGCAGTATCCAATTCAAAAGAAAACTACTGGATTCTATCATTTGATCGAATTCCAAGGTCCTGCTAAATTTGTTGCAGAACTTGAAGTAGCTTATAAACGTGATGAGCGTTTGTTACGTTTTTTAACTGTTGCTCTTGACAAACATGCAGTAGCATACAGCGAAAAGCGCAGAAACAAAGCAAAAGCTTAATTATTGTTTAACAAACTAATTTAAAAACATCATGGCATCAGATAATTCAGAGATCAGATATCTTACACCTCCAACAGTGGACGTGAAGAAAAAGAAATACTGCCGTTTCAAAAAGAGCGGTATTAAGTATATCGATTACAAAGACGCAAACTTTTTATTAAAGTTTGTAAACGAGCAAGGTAAAATTTTACCTCGCAGATTAACAGGTACATCAGTTAAATATCAACGTAAAGTTTCTAAAGCAGTAAAGCGTGCTCGCCACTTAGCATTATTGCCTTATGTAGCTGATATGTTAAAATAATCAGGAGGTAACAACATGGAAGTAATTTTAAAACAAGACGTTAAAAACCTTGGATACAAGGATGACGTAGTAAAAGTAAGACCTGGTTACGGAAGAAATTTCTTAATTCCTAAAGGTTTAGCTGCTGTTGCAACTGATTCAACTAAAAAAGTTTTAGCTGAAACAGTAAAGCAACGTGCTTTTAAAGAAGCTAAGATCAAGGCTGCTGCAGAAACAACTGCTGCTAAATTGAAAGATATGATCGTTAAAGTTGGTGCTAAAGTTGGTGAGTCCGGAAAAATTTTCGGTTCAGTTACTTCAGTTCAATTGGCTGATGCGATCAAGAAATTAGGTTACGATGTGGACAGAAAAAACATTGAGATCGTAGATGCTGACAACGTAAAAACGGTTGGTACTTACACTGCTAATGTTCGTTTCCACAAAGAAGTTACCGGTACAGTTTCTTTTGAAGTTGTTCAAGAATAATTTTTTTGAATTCTATAAAAAGGCTTCGCATTGCGAAGCCTTTTTTATTTATGATCATCAAATATGGAAAATATCACAATAAAACAAGCGCAACAGAGAGTGGATGAGTGGATCAACACACACGGAGTGCGCTATTTCTCTGAACTTACGAATATGGCAATTCTAACTGAAGAGGTGGGAGAAGTGGCTCGTATCATTTCCCGTGAATATGGGGAACAGTCTTTCAAGAAAAAGGAAAAGGATAAAAAACTTTCTGACGAACTAGCAGATGTGCTTTTTGTGTTGATCTGCTTAGCGAATCAAACGGGAGTAGATCTTGAAAAAGCGTTTGAAAGAAACATGGAAAAGAAAACCAAACGTGATCATAAAAGACATAAAGAAAATAAAAAGCTGAAGAAGTAAATTTCCTCTTCAGCCTTTATGATCATAAGTATATCTAAAAATTTGGTTTTAGTAAATACTTCGAATAGAATTCTGTGATAATGGCAACAGCTTCGTCTGCTTCATCAACAATATGAAATAGCTCCAGGTCTTTTTCACTTATATTATGCTCTTCTAAAAGCATGGTTTGTTTAACCCATCCAATCAAGCCTTCCCAATATTTTTTTCCAACTAGAACGATCGGGAAATGAGCAACCTTATTTGTTTGTATCAAGGTAATCGACTCGAACAATTCATCCAGTGTTCCGAATCCACCTGGCATAGCAATAAATCCTTGGGAATATTTTAAGAAGATCGTTTTTCTTACAAAGAAATAGTCGAAATTAATATTCTTGTCATTATCAACGAAAGGGTTTGAACTTTGCTCAAATGGTAATACAATATTTAAACCTACCGATTTACCCCCTCCGGCTTTTGCTCCTTTGTTGGCCGCTTCCATAATGCCCGGACCGCCACCGGTTATCACTCCATATCCCTCACGGGTAAGTTTGAATGCAATTTCTTCTGCAAGTTTGTAATAAGGGCTGGTTGGCTTAGTCCTGGCCGAACCAAAAATAGAAACACAAGGTCCAATACGACTCATTTTTTCAAAGCCTTCTACAAATTCACTCATGATCTTAAATATCTGCCATGAGTCAGATGCTTTAATGTCATTCCAGTCCTTAGAAGCAAATGCTTTCCTTATTTTATCTTCATCGTTATTTGTCATATAATAAACGGGTGTTTAATTTTTTAATTCTTCTCTTAAAAATTTAGCAGTATAGCTTACTTCATTGTTGATGATATCTTCCGGTTTCCCGATGCAAAGGATTTCTCCTCCGCCATTTCCTCCTTCTAATCCAAGATCGATAATGTGATCTGCCACCTTGATAATGTCCATGTTGTGTTCGATCACTAAAACGGTATTCCCACTATCAACGAGTTTATTTAATACTTCTAATAAGATCCGGATATCTTCAAAATGTAACCCAGTTGTTGGTTCATCTAAAATGTAAAAGGTGTTTCCCGTATCTTTTTTGCTCAATTCTGTAGCTAGTTTGACGCGTTGTGCCTCTCCACCTGAAAGCGTGGTGCTTTGTTGTCCAAGTGTAATATATCCCAGCCCAACATCCTGCAATGTTTTGATTTTTTGTATGATGGATGGGATGCTAGAGAAAAATTCAACAGCATTATCAATGGTCATATTTAATACATCGCTGATGGATTTTCCTTTGTAACGGATCTCCAGTGTTTCCTTGTTGTATCTTTTTCCATTACATGCTTCGCAATTAACATACACATCAGGAAGGAAATTCATTTCAATAGTTCTTAAACCTGCACCTTGACAAGTTTCACATCTTCCGCCTTTTACATTAAATGAGAATCTTCCTGCTTTATATCCTCTTATCTTTGCTTCAGGTATTTCTGCAAATAAATTTCTGATGTCTGAAAATACATTCGTATAGGTTGCAGGGTTACTTCTTGGTGTTCTACCGATCGGTGATTGATCGATATCAATTACTTTATCGATATGTTCTAATCCGGAAATCGATTTGTAAGGCATCGGCTTTTTCTCTGACCGATAAAAATGTTTACTTAAAATAGGATAGAGCGTTTCGTTGATCAATGTTGATTTGCCACTACCTGAAACTCCTGTAACACAAATGAATTTGCCTAAAGGAAATTCAACGGAAACGTTTTTAAGATTATTTCCATGAGCGCCTTTTAAAAACAACGACTTCCCAATTCCTTTTCTACGTTCTTTTGGTACTGCTATTCCTTTTATTCCATTGATATAGTCGGATGTAAGTGTGTGATATTTTAAGATCTCTTTGGGTGTTCCTTGGGCAATTACTTTCCCTCCATGGATACCGGCAGCCGGTCCGATATCCAAAACATGATCAGCAGCAAGGATCATTTCTTTGTCGTGTTCAACTACAAGAACAGAATTTCCAATTTCTTTTAAATTTTTTAATGCCGTAATTAGTCGAACATTATCTCTTTGGTGCAAACCAATACTCGGCTCATCTAGAATGTATAACACTCCAACTAATTGTGATCCGATCTGTGTAGCCAATCGAATTCGCTGTGCCTCACCACCTGATAGTGTCCGGGAACTTCTGTTGAGTGTTAAGTAATCTAAGCCAACATCTAACAAGAACTGAATACGTGCCCGGATCTCTTTTAGAACTTCTTTTGCGATGGTGTTTTGTTTAGGATCTAATCGGGTTTCAATATTTTTGAACCACTCGTTTAGTTCGCTAATTCCTAGTTGCGATAATTCAGCAATATTTTTATTGTCGATCTTAAAATAAAGTGATTCCTGTTTAAGTCGTGTTCCATTACACTTCGGACAAGTAACTTTATTCATAAAGCCTTGTATCCACTTTTCAATCGTTGGAGAACTTTGCTCGTCATTTTGTTTAGCGATGAAATTGGCAATTCCTTCAAATGCTATACTATAACTGGTTGCTGCGCTATCGGAATACTGTTTGATCTTGAATACTTCATCGGAGCCAAAAAGAATAGTGTTCATGGCATCTTCTGAAATATCTTCAACCGGTGTATCAAGAGTAAACCCGTATTTGTCGCCAATTGCTTCTAATTGTTTGAATATCCAGGTTCCTTTATAAGGGCCAATGGGAGCAATTGCACCTTTTTTTATTGTAGACTTTTTATTAGGAATGATCTTATTGATGTCTATTTCAGAAACAACTCCTAATCCATTACATTTATGACAAGCTCCATAGGGTGAGTTGAATGAAAATAGATTTGGTTGTGGTTCATCATAGGAAACGCCTGATGTTGGGCACATTAAATGGCGGGAATAATATTCTACTTTGCCATATTCATCTTCAAAAGTTCCTTTCTCAAAGGGTTGTACCATGATGATGCCTTTACCTTGTTTCATAGCCAATTGCAATGATTCAGAGATACGCGGGCGGGAATCAGCATTTACTTCTAACCGGTCAATAACGATCTCAATATCGTGTACCTTATACCTGTCAAGTTGAATGCGTTTTGTTAATTCAACAACTTCGCCATCGATGCGTACACGAAGGAACCCCCATTTTTTGATCTGCTCAAATAATTCACGGTAGTGTCCTTTTCTTCCTTTAACTACAGGTGCCAGGATCAATACTTTCTTGTCGTAGAATTTTTCGAGAATAAGATCGATGATTTGATCGTCAGAATAACGAACCATCTTTTCTCCGGTAACATAGCTGAATGCTTCAGAGGCGCGTGCGTATAATAATCGCAAAAAGTCGTAGATCTCGGTAATAGTTCCGACAGTTGAGCGTGGGTTTTTATTTACTGTTTTTTGTTCAATGGAGATTACAGGACTAAGGCCGGTTATTTTATCAACGTCCGGACGCTCCATGTTGCCTAAAAATTGACGTGCATATGCTGAAAAACTTTCAATATAGCGTCTTTGCCCTTCTGCATAAATTGTGTCAAAGGCTAATGACGATTTCCCACTTCCGCTCAATCCTGTTATTACGACTAATTGATTGCGGGGAATTGTAACATCGATATTTTTTAGGTTGTGAACCCTGGCACCAACTACTTCTAAAAAATCACTTTCACTAATCTTTTCCATTGACATTTTCTTTCCTAATATCTTATGATTCTAATCTTTTCATAAGCATAACAAAGATAATGAAGTATTGTTGGATGGACAAGAATATAAGCCAATAAGAGGAGTTGAAAATAATAAAATCAGTGCGTTTTTACGCTGTCGGAGAGCGGGTTGGTCAATATAGTTGTTGAGGAATCTTTTAAGGCGTTTGTAATGGTGGGTAGTATTTCTTTTTCGATATCGTTCAATTTGGTCCCTTTTTTAGGAAAAGCAATAGCATATTTCTTTTTGTTGGTATTGGTAAGTGAGTTTGTTAATAGCCATGGATTTAAATTTATTAATGTCTCGCGGTCATATCCCTGAGCGATAGCAAATGCAGTTAGATCATGAATGGTACTGTCAATCGTTATTTTTTTTAATGCAGGAACACCGTATAGATCTTTTTTACTGATCTTGTAACCATATACATGTGGACGAGCCAAAATTTCTTTAACCGCAAGAACTTTGTAGATGTACCTTGCTGTTTCAGCTGTGAGTAATAATTTGTAATAATTCTCAGTGTTTTGTTTGTTGAGCTGTGATTGAATACCTCCCATTCCTCTATTATAGGAGGCTGCAACTAAGGTCCAGTTGTTAAACATCTTGTAGGCTTCTTTAAAATATTTACAAGCGGCTTCAGTTGATTTTTCAACGTGATAACGTTCATCTACTTCGCTCGTAATTTCTAAACCGTATCCTCTTGCAGTTACATCAATTAATTGCCAGAATCCTGTTGCTCCTTGAGGTGATACAGCATTGGTTAACTGACTTTCAACAATGGCTAAGTATTTAAAATCTTCCGGGATGTCGTTTTTTTTCAATATAGGTTCAATAATAGGAAACCATCTGCTGGCTCGTTTATGAAGAAACAACGAATGTGTTTGTTCATAGATGTTTTTTTGTAATTCTCTGGCGATCGCTTTCCTTACACTAGGTTCTTTAACAGGAACTTTTTCTCCGGCAAAGGTCATGTTTTTAGGAATTGTTACTTTAAAAGAGTTGTAATTTTCACTAAAATAATCTTCATAATTCGAATCAATTTTTTTTGTTGAATTATAGAATGCGATCAGCTCAAAAATGCTTGTCAAGAGTATAATTGAAAGTAATGCTATAAGTATTTTCTTATGGCGAAAAGCAAATCGTTTTATGTTAACGAAATATGACTTAAGCATTATTTTTTTTCTTGAATTTTTGTGTTGGAGAATACAAAAACCAGAATAATGCAATAAAGTATATACTGAAAAGAGTAATGTGCAAATAGCCCCAATCCTTGATATACTTTATGATCAGTATATTGAAGAACATCGAAACAAGGCAAATGCCAATATACAAGATTGCAATTCTTTTTTCTGTTAGTCCGCTATAAAATAAAAAATGTGTTGTATGATCTTTTCCACCAATGAATGGCGAAGAACCTCTTGCTAAGCGGTTGATCGTTACTGTGGTTGTGTCAATAATGGGTATGGCGAAGGTCAAAATAGTTACAAAGAATTGTTTGGATTGGATTAATTCCCCATTCACATCAGGAGTATTCCAGAAGTAGATAATACCCATTGCTCCTAAAAATAGTCCTAAAAATTGACTTCCCGTATCGCCCATGAATATTTTGGAAGGATGCCAGTTAAAATATAGAAAGCCGATCAATGCTCCCGCAACGCCAATAAGTAGTAAAATATTTACATTGTAAAAGTCGTGATTCACAAAAACGATAAACAAGGCGCCTATTAATATGGTAACAGAGACACTGGCCGTAATTCCATCCATATTATCTAGCATATTGATTGAATTCATTAGTCCTATGATCCAGAATATGGTCATTCCATAGTTAACAATGGTGTCTGTGAAAATAGAGATGTAGGTTCCGGTACTTATAAGAATTAGAGCGCAACCGATTTGTACAAAAAGTTTTAACAATGGTTTGGTGTTATAGGCGTCATCTGATAAACCCATAAGAAATGCTAATGTTGATGAGGCAAGAATGCCCAATAGTTTTTTGTTGAATAATGCTTGATTTTGTTCAAAAAGAACAGGATAAACTGATAATGAAATTAAGAAGATCAGATAGAACGATATTCCACCTAATGCTGGTTTTACTTGCGGACTCCATCGAATGATCTTATCATCCGGATTTCTGATCCCTAAGGAAGATGCAAAATTTAGAAAGAGCTTATTTACAATAAATGAAATGAGAACCGAGCTAATGAAGTATGCTGTATAAACTAATATTAGATAAATGGTATTGCTCATGATTACTTATTGTAACGATAAAAAAGTAGTTCGGTTACATTAAAATTGACTGTTGAAATTTTTGAATATTTCTCCGGCCTTATCTTTTTCAGATAATATCGGGTTGTTGATATTCCAATCAATGTGAAGATCCGAGTCATTCCACAAAATACAGCCTTCAGATGCCTTGTTGTAGTAGTTTGTACACTTGTAACTAAAAATTGTATTGTTTTCGAGTGTTAAAAATCCGTGTGCAAATCCTTCCGGGATCCAAAATTGTGTTTTGTTTTGTTCGTTAAGTGTTATTGCAAAATGTTCTCCGTATGTTTTTGAGTTCTTTCTAATGTCTACAGCAATGTCTAGTACAGATCCTTTGATTACTCGAACCAGTTTCCCTTGTGCAAAAGGTGGATTTTGAAAGTGAAGCCCTCTCAGAACACCTGCCTGTGACAATGATTGATTGTCTTGTACAAAATCTACATTAATTCCATTTTGTAGAAAAACATTTTTATTATACGATTCAAAAAAATGACCTCTATCGTCTTCGAATACTTTTGGTTGAATAATTAATAATCCTTCTAAAGGAGTTTTTGTAATTTCCATACTATGTTTTCTTGAAAAAAGAACGTTTTTTTATTCTACTGGATTTAGCTCCGTCATCGTAATAACCATACCCATAACCATACCCATATCCGTATCCATAGCCATAATTATATCCGTAGCTTTTTCGCTCTATATCAACCCCATTAAGGATCACGGACAATTTTTTAATATTAGCTTCATTGAATAAACGATCTACATTCTGAATGAAATTGCGTTTAGAATAATCAGCTCTGAAAATATAAATTGGATAATCAGCTTTTTGGATCATTGCAATACCATCGCTTACAAGACCTACAGGAGGATTGTCAATAATAACAATATCGTATGTGGTTTTTAAGTGCATAACGATATCTTCCATTCTCTGGCTAATGATAAGCTCAGAAGGATTAGGAGGAATAGGTCCAGCGGTAATAAAATCTAAATTATCTAAACCACTGTGTTTAATTGCTGAATGCAACTCATCTTTTCCAATGAGAAGAGTACTCATTCCAATTGAGTTATCGGCATTAAATCCTAAGTGTATTTTCGGCTTACGCATGTCTAAGTCGAGAATAATGACTTTCTTGCCGGAGAAAGCAATTATTCCGGCTAAATTTATTGCTACAAAGGTTTTTCCTTCTCCTGAAATGGTTGATGTAAGAGCAATGACTTTTGCTCCTGGCTCATTGGAAATAAACTGAAGATTAGATCTAATTGAACGAAAAGCTTCTGCTACAAGAGATTTTGGGTTTTTATCAACTAATAGCTGTGATATAGGGATATTTTGATTCGACTTTGGAATAATTCCTAGAATACTAATTGACGCGTGTGTATGCTTGGTTATTTCATTAAGAGATGTAATTTCATTATGTGCCAGATATTTTATAACAATTAAAACAAGGCTTATTAGTAAGGCTGCTAATGAATAGCCAATGAATGTTACTTTTCTGTTAGGTGAGATTGGAGAAGAGGGTACCATCGCTTTTTCAAGAACAAGATTTTGTGAAACAAATCCTGCTTTTGAAATCGAATACTCTGTTTTTTTCTCTAAAAGCAATGTGTAATATTTTTCATTGATCGTGTAGAGACGCTGTAATCTGGCATATTCTACTTCATTTTCCGGTAATTCTTTGAATTTTCCTTCAAACTCTAATGTTTTACTCTGTAGATCTTTTTTTCTAATGCTTAGATTTTCTTTTACACTTTTGATACTTTCTTTTAATAGATTTTTTTGAATGTTGATCTGATAATCAATTGCTTTAATTGCCTCACTATTTGGAGTTACTTCGTAAAGCATTTCTTCTTTTTGAATCAGAAGTTTGTGCAAGCTATTGACTGCGGTTGAAATGTTACTTTCTAAACTTGTACCTGCCAGCATTGCTAGCAAACTATACGTGTCAATTGCTTTTGAATTGGAGATGTTCTTTTCGATCTTAGAAAGCACACTTTCCTCCATTTCTAATGCAATGATTTGGTCGTCAAGTCCATTTAATCTGGTTATGTTTGTTGTAGTAATGTCTTGATTTTCGTTGACCTTGTTTGTTTTTTTGAATTCTTGGATAGAATTTTCAGAGTCTTTTAACCGGTCATATACAACATCTAATTGTTGATCGATGAATCCTATAATACTTTTTGAACTTTCACTTTTTCTTTCAACATCAAAGTTGGTGTATTCATCGGTTATAGCATTAATAATGTCAGTAGTCTTCAATGCATTTTGATCTTTGTAGGAGATCAGAATAGTTTTAGCTGCCTCATTAAGGAGTTTAACATCAAGCTTTTGAGAACAGTCGCTAACCATTCCATCTAAGCTATTGATGACAAAATAGGTGAGATTTTGCTTCATTTGATTGCTCAGATTTTGTATCTGTGCAAAGTTGAGTAGGTTGATTTTAATATCAATTTCTGGTAGTTGAATCCAATCGCCAGTCTTGAACTCTTTTTTAAATTCAATTTTATTTTTAATGATTTCAATATATCCTGTAGTAGCAGAATTAAAGTGAACATAAATTTTTTGACCGATAATGCTCTCATCTTTAATTTTGTAGTCCACATGAAATGGAGATCCTCTGTAAAGTTCATTGGCTTTAAAGGTTCCTTCGTTAAAATATGAAATGTCAAGAGGGAGTTTGTTGATCACTCGTTTTAAAAACACCTTCGATCTTAATAATTCGATAGCCTCAGAAAGTTCATTCCTGTTTTCATAGATATTCTCAACATTCAACACTTTGTTAGCCTGGTTGCTTGTCTGAATTTGTATGATACTATGTGATTCATAAGTAGGTGGAGTATATCTAAGGTAGAGGTAAGAAGCCGTTATAGCAAGAAAAAAAAGAGTGATCACCCAAATTAGATTTTTGCGTGCAATAAAAAGAAACAAACCCAACTCAAACTCACCACTGAAGTTGGAGATACGTTCCTTGTAGCGCTCAAAATTCTCGCTGGTTTTTGATATGTCTTCTTGCAGCATACTTAAACTTGTCGGTTAGGGAGTTACTCTGTCTGCATACCAGATCAGAACTAAAGTGCTGGATAATAAACTTAAAATAGGTGTAATCTCAGCCAGCACCTTGGTTGCATATTTTCTACGTGGTTCAACATAAATAATATCGTTGGCTTGTAAAACCATATTGGCATATTTAATGCCTTCAATCTTAGAAAGGTCTAAAAGATATACATCGTCTTTTTCCCCATTTTTCCGGATAAGTTTCACAATCTTTGCTTTTCCATCATCAGCTATTCCACCGGCTAGTGCTAATGCTTCAATTAATGTGGTATTGTTGTTCATAAGTGGGATGACTTTTGCATCGCCTGCACTACCGGGGAAAATAACAACACGTTTATTTTGTACGGTCATTAATACAAATGGCTTAACGTAATAACTGGAATATTTTTCTTCCAGCATCAATTCAGCTTCACGCACGGTCAATCCACTTATTTTTGTTCTGCCAAGTATGGGTAGCTTAACATTGCCATCGTATTCTACCAGAAAATCCATACGGTTATTCATTTGGTAGTCACGATTTGTTTGATTTAACGAGGTTAAGTCGATCAATTTGAATCCATCATTTGAGAATATCCTGAACTCAATGAGGTCGTTGGCCGCAATGATGTAGTCTTTCGCTTTTGTTGAGTCCGGAAGTTTTGAATATTGATAGTCTTTCTTGGTTTTAAGCATAATGCTTGAATTCAGCCATCCGCAGCTTGAAAAAAGCATAGCAATTCCTGCCAATAGAAGTAGTTTGCGCATAATTGTTTGTAATAATAACAAACAAAGTTAAAAAAAAACCTGAAATGCCCTAAAATTAATATAGAAACTACTTTTTTAAGAGCTTTTTATACAACTGCTCCATATCGGATACTAAGCGGGTATAATGAAACTTCTCTTTCACATGCCCCCAGCCTTTGTTAGCCATTAAAGCTCGCAAAGAATCGTTCTCAATAATTTTCAATAATTGAGCGCTAAACTCTGCTAAATTGTCATTAGAGCATAGAAGTGCGGTTTGCCCCGGTAGAACCACATTTTCAATTCCTCCCACATTGGTGGAAACGATCGCTTTATTAGCTGCTTGCGCTTCTATTAAACTTACCGGAGTCCCTTCATTAAAGGATGTGAGGGCAACGATATCACTGCCAGCCAAGGCAACATCAATATCTTTGATCCAGGAGGTAAATGTGAGCAAGCGTCTTTCATCTAAATGATGTTCAGTTGTAAATGGAATTTCTAATTCTTTGGCTTTTGCTTCTATTTCTGCGCGGGACTCTCCATCTCCTATAATAAAGGCTCTGATCTTTTTATTCGTTTTTAGCGAAACGTTTTTTAGTCCTTCCAAAAACAGAGCATGATTTTTTACAGGAACCAACCTTCCAATGATCGAAATAGCAATTTCATCATCGGATAAATGATACTTTTCGCGGAAAGTTTTGCGTTTATTTTCTTTGTTTTCCTGAAATTTGGATAGATCAAACCCTAATGGCACAATGTGTACTTTCTCAGCTTGACAAATTTTATGTATTTCAACTAATTCTTGTTTTTGTTTTTCACTAATTGCAATGATCGCTGTAGATCGTTTTGCTAAAAAACGTTCGATGTTCTTATAAAATGTAGTCTTTAATTTTCCAAAATAGGAATGAAAAACATGCCCATGGAATGTATGCACGATTATAGGAACTTTGCATGAATAAGCTGCTAAACGTCCTAATGTTCCGGCTTTTGATGCATGTGTGTGTACAATGTCGGGTTGATATTCGCGAATTATTGTTTTGATCTTTTTGTAGGCCGTATAATCATTTTTGATCTCGATCTCCCGCTTCATTTCTTCAACAATAATTGGTTTTAGTCCCAAATTGTTGACAATAAAATCAGAACTCTCTTCGGTTTCATCTTTTGCTCCACCAACCAATAAGGTTTCGAAATCATCAGACATGTATTTACTTAAGTAAGCTACATTGTATGTTGGACCGCCCAAATTAAAGCGGTTGATAATACGAAGTATTTTTATTTTTTTCTTTGTCAGCATTTAATTGCAATATTTCTTCCACCAGAATTGAAATACGATCAAAGCCCAAACCTTCTCCACCGCATCATTCGGATTACTACTCATTAGTTGTTTCTTTAGTTGTTGGATCGTACTTAAATTAAAGATGTTTTGTTCTATTATAAACTGATCATCCAGCAATTCATTGGTGATCATGGATCTCAGGTCTGTTCTAAACCATTTTAGCAAAGGTACTTCAAAGCCTTTTTTTCCTCTTCCCATTAATTCTAGGGGTAATTCTTTAGCGAATGTTTCTTTTAAGATCTTTTTTCTTTGTTCCCCATCTATTTTAAAATGAGCCGGAAGTGAAAATGCAAAATCAACAACTTTCTGATCTAAAAATGGAACTCTCACTTCCAAACTCTGATTCATACTCATGCGGTCTATTTTCACCAGCATATCGTTTTCAAGCACCAATAACATGTCGGTGTGCAAAACAGAATTATAGTCAGCATTTATATGTTTTAGTAGTTCTTTTTTTCTCTGCTCAAAAAGTTGTTGATCTCCTTGTACTATTGATCTAAATAATTCTCCGGCTTTAAAGCCCGACCATTTGGCCCATTGCCAGTATCTTTCAGCCGGACTCAGCTTCATGCCCTCTGCAAATTTTTCCAGCTGGCGGATCTTGTTTCCTGCTTTTGTGTTTCTTGACTTTGGTAATTGTTTTAATACCGGATGGCTGGCCTTTACAAGTTTGGTAGTAAAACCACTATGACGTGCTTTTAACTCAGCTGCATGTTTGTTGTAGCCTGCAAATAATTCATCCGCTCCATCACCTGAAAGTGCTACCGTAACATGCTTTTTTGTATGCATGCTTAATATGTTCACCGCTAATGCCGATGAATCGGCAAAAGGCTCGTCAATATATTCTAAAACAGTATGCAGGTTTTCGTAAAGATCATTGTTGCTTAAACTAAATACCGTATGTTCTGTATTGTGTTTCTTTGCTACCAATTGAGCAAAACTAGTTTCATCGAATAAAGGTTCATCTTTATATCCGATCGAGAAGGTATTTAGCTTTTGCGTATGTTTAGCTGCTAAAGCTGTAATGATGGAGGAATCGATGCCTCCACTCAAGAATGTTCCCAAAGGAACATCGGCCACCAGTCTGTTTTTTACGGACTCCTCTAAAAGTTGATGAAGTTCTTTTTTTGCTGTTTCGTAGTTGTTTTCTTGTTTGCTAGTAGCAATTTCAGGAATTGAATAGTAGGTACATTTTGTCGTGTTGCCTTTGTTGTCAAGGATCATAAAACTCCCTGCATCTAATTTTAAAACATGCTCAAAAATAGAGTAGGGGGCAGGAATGTAGTTAAGATGAAAATAGGTTTGCAAAGCTACTTTGTCTATTTGGCGAAGGATGCCAAATTCTAATAATGACTTTAACTCGGATGCAAAAACAAATTTATCCTCATCTTGAAAATAGTATAAAGGTTTTATTCCAAAACGGTCGCGGGCAAGGAACATTGTTTCTGTTTCTTTATCATAAATTGCAAAGGCAAACTCACCGTCCAGTCTTTCTAAACACTTTTCCTTATATTCTATATACAAGGTTAGTAAGACTTCGGTATCACTTTGTGAGCGGAAGGTATATCCTTTTTGCTCGAGTACTTTTTTTAAAGATCTGTAGTTAAAGATCTCCCCGTTAAAAACGATGGTGTATCTTTTTGAAGGATCACTGAATGGTTGTGCCGCTGCATTACTCGTGTCAATGATCGATAATCTACGATGTCCTAATGCGCAATTTTTATTAAAGTAAATTCCTTCCCCATCAGGTCCACGCTTTAATAAAGCATAGGTAGCTGCACTTATGTTGGATAAGTGTTTTGTACCCTCTTCATTGAATGCCAATATCCCGGTTATGCCACACATATTATTTCACTTTAAACACAACCCAATTGCATTGCTTCTCCGTCTCGGTCCTTATTCTTCCAATGGTCGTTATTTTGCCGGATACAGGGTCTCTGTACCAGCCTTCATCCCAACTGCCCATGTCGGTATACAAGGCATCAATTACACCTAGTTCCAATAGATCTTTTGTAAATGCAGCTAATGTGACGTGTTCAAATGATTCTATCATAGCTGTTTTGTTTCCTTTTAATTTTACTATGGCTCTACGCTGAAATAATTTAGTATCCTTATAAGTGGCTCCTTTTCCTTTTTCGATCATTTGTATCTGTTGGAACAAGGATCCTTTTTTATTGACAATATGATCGATAAGGGAGTCCGTCAATAGTTTTCCTTTTCCTGAAGGGAAGATCTCGCAATCTCCTTGAACGATCTTTATTGCTCCACCTAAGGAATGATTTATTTTGTCCTTGTTATATACTTTTCCCTTATCGATGTAAAGACCATCCACTTTTAAAGTTTGTAGGTCGGTATAGGCACCGGGTATGCAGAGAAGTATATTGTTATCGTTTTTCGATGGACGCGTTAGTGACACATCCATCAGTAAGCTGTTTTTAAAAAACAATGTGTAGTTATATCCTGAACTAGCTTTTTTGTGTTCTACTTCGAGATTGTTTGTTGCAATTTTTGTGTTCCTGAATCCGAATACACTAATAGTCGTAACCATTGTTACGATCAAACCCAGTAGGATATAGTGTATCTTCTTCATGGAATGGAGTAAGTTTTGTGAAAAACTTTGTTAATATACTAAAAATGCCTTGAGCAAAGGTAGGCTTTTTATTCGTTTTCTTTGTTTGTACAAAAAAGAAAAGTATGTCGCCATCATTGATCCTCTTCAGTATTCTTGGGTATTTTATGTTGCTCATGATGATCGCATGGTACACTTCGCGTAATGCAGATAATAATGCCTACTTTTTAGGGAGTAAATCTTCTCCCTGGTATGCAGTTGCTTTTGGAATGATAGGCGATTCATTGTCAGGAGTAACATTCATATCACTCCCTGGAACCGTTAATACAAGTCAATTTTCCTACATGCAAATGGTCTTGGGTTATCTGGTAGGCTATCTGATCATTGCTAAAATTTTGTTACCGCTTTATTACCGGTTAAATTTAACTTCCATCTATAGCTATCTGAATGAGCGTTTCGGAAATTTTTCTCAAAAAACAGGATCGTTCTATTTTTTAATATCACGTATTATAGGTGCTGCCTTGCGTTTGTATTTGGCTGCCGGGGTTATTCAATTGTTTGTCTTCGATAGCTACGGAATTCCATTTTTTGTAACTGTGGCTATCATTATCATTTTGATGTTGTTGTACACCTATCGTGGTGGAATAAAGACATTGGTATGGACTGATACGCTTCAATCGGGATTATTGCTGTTAGGGGTAATACTATCCATTACAGCCATTATGAGTCACATGAATTATAGTTTTTCTGATGTGGTAGCAGAGGTAAAAAACAGTGAATATTCCAAAGTGTTTTTTTGGGACTGGAAAGAGAAATCGTATTTCTTCAAGCAGTTTGCTAGCGGTGCTTTTATTGCTGTTGTGATGACCGGTCTGGATCAAAATATGATGCAAAAGAACCTCAGCTGTCCGAATTTAAAAGATGCTCAAAAAAATATTTATTGGTTCAGTATTGTGCTTGTTCTGGTGAATTTATTTTTTCTCTCTTTGGGTGCTTTGTTATACATCTATGCACAAAAACAAGGTATTCAATTACCGCTGAATGAAGAAACAGGAAAGGTGATTACCGATAAAGTGTTCCCTACGCTTGCTCTAGGACATTTGGGAACATTTGCAGCGATTGTATTTATTATTGGTTTAACAGCCGCCACATTTTCAAGTGCCGATTCTGTTTTAACTACTCTAACTACTTCTTTTTGTATCGATTTTTTAAGGGTAGATGAAAAAGAACACTTGTCTGAAAAAAGAAAGACATCCATCCGTCACATTGTTCATATTGGTTTTGCTTTTGTGCTTCTCATAACGATCTTGCTTTGTGAGGTGGTCCCTAAATCGTCCGTTTTAGATGCCATATTTACTGTGGCAGCGTATACGTATGGACCATTATTGGGACTTTTTTCCTTCGGATTGTTTACAAAAATAAGAGTGAAGGATGCGTTTGTTCCTATCGTATCTGTTGTTTCTGTGGGACTTTCATATTTGTTGAGAGAAAACTCGGAACAGTGGATGGGGGGCTATAAATTTGGCTATGAGTTATTGCTCATCAATGGCCTTTTCACGTTCTTAGGATTGTGGATCATTTCAAAAAAAGATTAATTCTTCTTCTGGAAAAACCGGAATAAAGAGTCAAACATCGACTGCTTTTTCATGATCCCTTTCCAGCCTTCTCTGATCAAAATAAAACCGGCAATACTGATAAGCACAAACGGAGCACTCCATAGTTTTTGATAAGTGCCAACAAGCGTAACGATAACGATTATAAAGCCCAGGAACATTCCGCTTGCGAAAAATAGATTATACAACCATGGTGCTTGATTATAATAATCTTCATCTGTTTTTTCCTTGAATACTTTCTTGTAGCTTTCGAAATCGTAATGAAAATTACTTGTATTGGTGTAGGTATCGTTCTTTACAGAAGATCCATAGTAGTGTTTCTTTCGTTCGGCATCGGCTTTTGTGGCATCCGCATAATTGAGTTTAATGTCGTGCAGGTACCTTTTTTTTTCATCGATCAATGTCTCATAGGCCTCATTGATTACTTGAAAAACTTCTTTTGCCTTGGGTGAGTTATTGACATCCGGGTGTACTAATTTGGCTTTGGAACGATAGGCCCGTTTAATATCCTCAGTGCTTGCATCCCTTGGAATTTCCAATATTTTATAGAAGTCGTACAAATCCGATTTTTTGATAGTATAAATTTATGGAATTATTTGATTTAAACGTCTATCCACAAAAAGGAGGATGTTATGCATTATGTTTTAACTATTATACTGGCACTTTTGTCCTTGCCCAATTTCATCTTTGCTCAAAAAACACATGATTTAAAGCCAGTAACCGTTTCTGATAAAAAGATCGCAGATACGGTTTTTGGAACCTGGAAATTTAGTGTACACGATTACGAGTTTATTGATAACGATCGTTTGCTGCTATTGACGTTTGAAAGAAGTCTGGAAAAAGCGAAAGTTGTTCTGGTAGATGCTTCTCAAAAAGTACTCTCTACCTTTTCGCTACCGGATGAAGCCCAACAGTTTTATACAGATTATATGGGGTTTGTGAATGTTATTTGTCTGGATCATATCTATAGAGTAAGTGTAAAGAACGATCAGATCCATTTGGGATCTTTGCCCGTTGATGATTATCAAACGCGAATTATGCCATGTATTGATACTATTTTGTCGACCATTTATTTTTCTAACTATCAGCGCGATTATCCGGAATTCACCTATTATGCCTATAATACAAACGACAGCTCATATGCAGCTTTAAAAACTGTTACAGATCAGGAACAGCTTAAAGAATATAATATGGAGTATTATTTTTTAAAACCCAAAGATCGCTTGTATGCCCGGAAACTTGCCGATTATTATAATGTTGATTTTCATAGAGTAGCTGCAACAATGACCGGAGTTACTAATTCGGTGTACTACACCCCATTATACGCACCACTTTTTACCATCCACGACACGGTTTGTGTATTTGATCACTATAGTAATGCGATCTTAAAATACGACAAGCAAAACCGTTTAGTGGATTCTGTTAATATCAATTACCACCATCCTAAAAACTGGAGAGAGTGGAAGCATAAATTGATCTTTGATGAAGAAACAAGTAATGTGTACGCTGTTTATCAAAAAAACGGATTCTATTATTTGAAACAAGTAGATCTATATTCAGGTCAGATAATAGCGTCTTATAAGCTTAGTAATCAATATGTTGAAAATATAAAAGTAAAAAACGGGTACGTATATTATGTGTACCGGCCGTTTGAATCATTACAGCAACAATTTGTTTACAAAGAACTGATCTTAAATGATTGACTTTTGGTTTGGTTTTTGTAACTTTATAAAACATTACCAAACTATAAAACAATGAAAAGATCATTCTTATTATTAACGATCGCAGTAGCAGCAAGTGTTACTGCATTTATGCCTGCAATGAATCCAGAATTGGAGATAGGAAAGCCGGTTCCTTCTGCAGATGTAAAAATGATGGATGTTACCGGAAAAGAGATCTCCTTAGGTGATGCTAAATCTGAAAATGGTTTGCTGGTCATTTTTTCGTGTAATACCTGTCCTTATGTTAAATTAAGTGAAGCAAGGATCAAAGATGTAACGGCTTTGGCCAAGAAGAATAAAATTGGTGTAGTGTTAGTGAATTCAAATGAAGCTCAACGCGAGGATGAGGATTCCTTTGAAGAGATGAAGAAATATGCAAAAGCACAGTCGTATGATTTTTATTATGTATTAGATAAAAATTCGCTAGTGGCCGATGCATTTGGAGCAACACGTACTCCACATGTTTTTTTGTTTGATAAAAAAGGCTTAGCATACCGTGGTGCCATCGATGATAATATCAAAGATGTGAATGATGCGAAAGAGCATTATTTGAAAGATGCTATTGCTGCTGTTGGTGCCGGTAAGCCGGTGAAAACAACTTCAACCAAATCGGTAGGTTGTTCTATAAAAAGAGTAGAATAATTACTTGATAATAATAACTCATAAAAAATCCCCTGAATGTTCATTCAGGGGATTTTTGTTTATGATGTTCCGACTATTTGTCCAGGTCTTCAAAATTTACATCAGAGAAGGAATTGTTTTCTGATGAATGTTCTGCACGAGGCTCGATTGCTGGAGAATTAGCTTTGATGTGTTCAATTGATTCATTCAAACCCTCTAAGAATTTTTCAAAATCTTCTTTGTATAAAAACAACTTGTGCTTTTCATAAAAGAATTTACCATCCTCACCAAAACGCTTCTTGCTTTCTGTGATCGTTAAGTAGAAGTCATTTCCTTTTGTACTTTTTACATCAAAGAAATACGTTCTTTTTCCGGCTCTAACAGATTTTGAGAAAATATCATCTCTGTCGTTCCCTTGTTTTTCAAATCCTTCTTCCATCGTCATAATTAAATAATTGAATAATTTTTTCTTTTTTTAGAATTATACTTCTAGCAAATGTTTACAAAAAAAATTGCTAAAACAAGGCTTGTTAATAACTTTTCATAGCTTGTTAATTAACCCATCAAGCCTTAAAAACTTAGTTTTTTTCTTCTTCCAGTAATTGCATTTTGTGGAGGTTGAAATAATTGCCTTGTTTTGCCAACAATTCTTGATGATTTCCTTGTTCAATGATGCTTCCATTTTCCATTACAATGATATGATCCGCATTTTTAACGGATGAAACCCGATGTCCAATGATGATGGTAGTTTTGTTCTTCATAACAGTCTTCAAATTGCTCAAGATCTCTTCTTCTGTTTCGGTGTCTACAGCCGATAAACAATCGTCAAATATGAGTATTTGCGGCTCTTTGATGATTGCCCTTGCAATAGAGATACGTTGTTTCTGACCACCGGAAAGAGTAATACCTCTTTCACCAACTATTGTTTCAAATTGTTCAGGGAAAGCTGCAATGTTATCAAATATAGCAGCATTTTTAGCGGCCTGTTCAATCTGCTTTTTGTCTTTATTCTCTATGCCAAACGCTATGTTATTGGAAATGGTATCCGAGAAAAGGAACACTTCCTGTGGAACATAGCCAATATTCTTTCTTAAAAGTGCCAAATTGTGTTTTGAGATCAATTGTTTGTCCAGCATGATTTCACCTTCAGCGGGATCATAAAGTCTGCAGATCAGGTTAGCGATGGTTGATTTTCCTGATCCTGTTTTTCCAATGATCGCTAATGAGCCTCCTTTTTCAATTTTGAAGGAGCAGTTCTGTATGGCTGTGATGCCTGAATCGGGGTAGGTAAAACTTACATTTTTGAATTCAATTTCACCTTCAATAGGGTAGATCTGATCATCTGTATTCGTGATCGCAGGAGCTGTCTGTAAGAATTCATTGATGCGCGTTTGTGATGCTGCAGCCCTTTGAATGAGGGATGTTACCCAACCCAAAGAGGCAATAGGCCAGGTTAAACGGTTAACATAAACAATGAATTCAGCGATGTTTCCGTAGGTAAGTCCTTTGTTTTCAATTACTAACATTCCTCCGATATAAATCGTGAAAATGGTGCTTAAGCCAATTAACAAGATCATGAACGGTTGGAATAAGGATTCGGTTTTGATCAAATTCAGTGTTCTGTTCTGGTAGGCAGCGCTGTGTTTCTCAAATTCAGAAATGGAATGTCCTTCTCTCCCATAAGCTTTTAATACACGTATTCCCGAGAAGGCTTCTTGTGCATGAGAGGTAATATCAGATAATTTTTCTTGAACCTGGGTACTTTTTTTATTGATCGTATGACTCACGTAGTAGATCGAAATGGCAAGAACAGGCAATGGAATAAGTACATAGATGGTGAGCTTCAGATCAATGTTGATCATCACAAAAATAGTAAGTGAAAATGTAACAGCAGTATTGATGATGTACATAATGGCGGGGCCGATATACATTCTTACCCTGCTAACATCCTCACTGATGCGGTTCATGATATCGCCCGTATTGTTTCTTTTATAAAAGCCGATATCCAGTTTTTGATAATGCTCATAGATCTCATTTTTTAGATCGTATTCAATGTGCCTCGACATAACGATGATGGTTTGGCGCATTAAAAACAAAAAGAAACCACTTATTACAGCCAATCCAATGATCAGTCCTCCATAAAAAAGAAGACGGGTATGAGGGTCATTATTAGCCTCTTTTAGAGCGGGGATCTCCTTTAAATAGTCGATCGCATCACGTACATAGGTGACAGAATAAACTCCAAAAATATTGGACAGAATAACAAATACAACTCCTAATCCCAGTCTCCACCTGTATTTATAGAAGTATTTATTGATGTGTTTGAGTGATTTCAAGGGCTATTTATATATGCTTTACATTTTGGCTACTCGAAAAATAACTATAATTTTGCGCCACCAAATGAATGTGGTACAAAAGTAAGCATTAAACAATTCGGCACACCGCCAATTAATCAATAAACAAATTAGTATGATACAAGTTCAGGATATTAAAAATTCATCGTTGATGGAAAATCCGGTTATCGCTCAGATGGCTCTGAATAACCACGAACAGATCGTTTTTTGTAACGATAATGAAACAGGCTTAAAAGCGATCATCGCTATTCATAACACGGTTTTAGGACCAAGTTTGGGTGGAACGCGTATGTGGGCCTATAATAATGAAATGGAAGCATTAACTGATGTTCTCCGTCTTTCTAGAGGGATGACCTATAAATCGTCTGTAGCAGGATTAAATTTAGGTGGTGGTAAAGCGGTGATCATTGGCGACTCTAAAACACAAAAAAATGAAGCGTTAATGCGCAGATTCGGGAAGTTCGTCAATAGCTTGTCAGGAAAATACATAACAGCGGAAGATGTAGGTGTAAGCACAAAAGATATGGAGTACATCAAAATGGAAACGGATTTTGTGAGTGGCTTGCCGGTAAATATGGGAGGTAGTGGTGATCCTTCTCCTGTTACGGCTTATGGTGTGTATCTGTCGATGAAAGCTTCGGCCAAAGAAAAATGGGGGAACGATAGCTTGTCAGGTAAAAAAGTGGTTGTACAAGGAATTGGTCATGTGGGCGAAAGTCTAGTGAAACATTTGGTGAAAGAAGGTGCTAAGGTTTCTATTTTCGATATTAATGAAGAAAGAGTGAAGGCTGTTGCTAAAGAAACAGGCGCGGAGGTGATCGCTGATGGATCGAAGATCTATGATCTGGAAATGGATATCTATGCTCCATGTGCATTAGGAGCAACAGTGAATACCGATACATTGAATCGCTTAAAATGTGCTATCATTTGTGGTGCAGCAAATAATCAGCTAGCAGACGAAAATGTGCATGGGAAAATGGTGATCGAAAAAGGGATTTTGTATGCTCCTGATTTTGTGGTGAACGCAGGTGGTATTATCAATGTGTACTATGAATTAGAAGGATATAACAGAGAACGTGCCTTAGCACATGCAGAGAAGATCTATGATACCACATTAAATATTTTCAAGATCTCTAAAGAGCAAAATATTCCGACATACGTTGCAGCTAATCGTTTGGCAGAAAAACGTATTGCTGATATAGCAAAGATCAAAGTGTCATTTTAATTTTTTATTAATCGTATAATCAGAGGTTATGTTAAACAGAAGGTATTTAAGAATTAAGGCGATGCAGGCGTTATACGGTTTTTTTCAATCGGAGAATAAAGATCTTGCTAAAACAGAACGTGAAATGTTTACCGGAATAGATAAGATCTATGATCTTTATATCTATCAGTTAGCGTTTTTGTTGGAATTAAAACATGTGGCGGGCGTACTTATTGAGGAGGCAAAAACGAAACATCTTCCTTCCAAAGAAGATCTGAATCCAAATTTGAAATTTATTGAGAATAAGTTCCTTATTCAGTTGGAGGAGAATATTCATTTGAAACGCGAGATGAACAATCGTAAGATCAGCTGGAACAACGAATTTGAGTTGGTGAAGAAGGTTCTCAATACGATCAAAGCTTCAGAGATCTACGGAAAATACATGAATGTTTCCGATGATTCATACAAAACGGATCGCAACTTTATCATCGAGATCTTTAAAGAATTTATTGCGGATTATGAAGTGTTGAATCATTTGTATGAGGAAAAGAATTTGCATTGGGGAGATGATATTTACATTGTGAATCCAACCGTTGTTAAAACAATTGAGAGTTTTAAAGAAGATTCAACTCCCGATCTGCATTTAAGTGTGTTGTATAAAGACAGAGAAGAGGACATGGAATTTGTGAAGGATCTTTTACGACAAACAGCTATCCGTAACGATGAAACGGAAAAGCTGATCGGTGATAAAACAAAGAATTGGGAAGTGGAGCGTATTGCGATGATGGATGTTCTGTTGATGAAAATGGCTATTACTGAGATGTTGCATTTTTCAAGTATTCCTGTTAAAGTAACATTGAATGAATACATTGAGATCTCGAAAATGTATAGTACTCCTAAGAGTAAGATCTTTATCAATGGGATCTTAGATAAGTTGGTTGCCGATTTTAAATCGGGAAATATGCTCAACAAAATGGGTAGAGGTTTAATGGAATAAGTGTTTAAGAATAAATAATAGTATAAATCAAAACAATATCAGATATGAAAACATCATTTTTATTTTTGGGATTCGTTTTTTTGATCGCAGCATGTGAGCCACCTAAAGCAAATCAGGCTGAGCCACAGGTTTCTACCGATGTGATCAATGTGCCGGCTACGGCTTCTGATAAACCTTTAGAGGCAGGAATGGGCGCTCAAATGACTTTCGTAGAAGAAAGTCACGATTTTGGAAAGATCACGCAAGGAGAAAAGGTGTCGTATTCATTTGTTTTTAAGAATACAGGGAATGCCGACTTAGTAATTTCTAATGCATCAGCAAGCTGCGGTTGTACTGTTCCAAATTATCCTAAAACCCCTGTTAAGCCGGGACAAGAGTCAAAGATCGATGTGGTGTTTGATAGTTCAGGAAAATCAGGCTTGGTTTCAAAAACGGTAACGCTTGTAACCAACTGTATGCCGAGTACAAAGCAATTAACTATCAGCACAACGGTTATGGTGCCGGAAGAAGAGTAATAAGTAACAATCAATAAATTAATCAATCTAAAAACAAAAAAAATTATGGAGCAATTAGGACAGTTTATACCCTTGATATTGATCATTGTGGTGTTTTATTTTTTTATGATCCGTCCTCAATTAAAAAAGGCGAAAGAACAAAAGAAATTTCGTGAGAATTTAAAAGTGGGTGACAAGATCGTTACCATTGGTGGGATCCATGCAAAAGTTTCTGAAATACAAGATACTACTCTTATGATCACTGTTGAAGGTGGTGTAAAATTGAAGATCGAGAAGAGTGCTGTTTCAATGGATTCTTCTTCATTGATCGGTGCTGATCAGAAATAGAATTTTTCCAATTGTATTTATAGCGTTGTGGTTTACTGCAACGCTATTTTTTTGTACTTTTAGTTGATCAATGACACAGACATTCATCCGTTTTTTTAGAAATGATAAAAGCAAACAGCCTGTTAAACTAAACAGACGTGTGATCACGTTCCTTTTTTGTTTGTTACTATCAGGCTTCTTTTGGTTGCTCATGATGCTCTCCAAGGATTACACGATCAATGTGAGTTTTCCTGTCGATTATGTGAATGTGCCCTCAGATAAAGTTTTAAGCAGCGAATTGCCGGAGAAGATCGAAATGGAAATATCCTCCCGTGGTTTTAGTTTGCTGTTCTATAAATTGCGCCAGATAACCAAAACCGTTTCATTGGATCTGAAAGATGCACGTCCTTTAAATATAAAGAATCATTATTTTTTGTACACGAATAATGGTGTAGATAAAATTCGAGCTCAATTTGCCAATGGAATAAAAGTGATCAAAGTACAGCCCGATACTATTTTTCTGAATTACAATAAAAAGATCACCAAGCGTGTGCCTGTTAAGGTGGATTGTGATCTTACTTTTGCGGATCAATATCAGCTGGCGGATAGCATTCAAGTAAATCCAGCTTTTATTACCATTTCAGGCGCAGTAGATGTGGTTGAACCTGTCTCTTATGTTATTGCTGAGCCATTATCCATGAAGGGGATCAGTAAAACAGAAAAAGTGAGTGTGGCACTTTACCACGATAAAAAAAGGGGCAAGATAGAATACTCTAAAAATAAAATAGAGGTGATTATCAAAGTGCAAAAGTTCACGGAAGCAAGTATTGAATTGCCTATTGAGGTGGAGCATTTACCGGCAGGGTATTCCTTAAAAATGTTTCCTGACAAAGTGCAAGTAAAATATAATGTAGCATTTGATAATTATGAAAAAATAAGTGCTTCCGGCTTTAAAGCGGTTATCGATTATAACAAGATAGAAGAGGGAGATAATAAAGCCAAAGTTCAATTGGTAGAATATCCCAAGGAAATACGGGCCGTTAAACTCAATCCTGAAAAGGTAGAATACATTATCAAAAAATGATCAAAGTCGGGATCACAGGTGGAATAGGTAGCGGAAAGACTACCGTTTGCAAGCTTTTTGAATTGCTTGGTGTTCCCGTATATTATTCCGATACAGAGGCAAAAAAGTTGTTGGACGAGGATGAAGTAGTAAAACAACAAATCGTTGATCTGTTCGGACATGATGTGATCGATGAAAGTGGTAAGGTAGATAGAAAAAAAATGGCAGCATTGGTGTTCAATAATAAAGAACGACTGGAGCAATTGAACGCTGTTGTTCATCCTGCAGTCGCTCAGCATTTTGAAGCATGGTGTAAAAAACAAACCAATGTTTTTATATTGAAAGAAGCTGCTATTTTGTTTGAAAGCGGTGCTCACAAGCAAGTAGATAAGGTGATCGTTGTGAGTGCCCCACTGGATCTAAAAGTGGAACGTGTTATAAAGCGTGATAAGGTTGCTAAAGAAGAGGTGTTAAAAAGGATCAACAACCAAATGCCTGATGAAGAAAAGGTAAAGCTGGCTGACCATGTAATATATAATAATGAGAAAGAGTTGTTGATACCGCAGGTAATAGCTGTTTATCAGCAATTGATAAATTAATTTTTGAGCGTTCAAAAACTTTACTATTTTAGTTGAAAATTAAAACTATGGAAAATCAAGGAAATACAAATTCAGGAACACAACAACAATTTACTCAACAGTTTGGCGGACAAAATCTTCCTAACTCAACAGCAGTATTAGTATTAGGTATCATCTCCATTGTAGCATGTTTTTGCTACGGGATCATCGGGATCATTTTAGCGATCATTGCATTGGTTTTGGCTTCAAAGGCGAATACTTTGTATCAGCAAAATCCCGGAATGTATACGGAAGCATCTTTTAAAAATTTAAAAGCAGGTAAAATTTGTGCGATCATTGGATTGTGTTTATCTGCGTTATATTTCATCTTTATTATTGTTTACATTGTTATTCTTGGTGCTGTATTCTCTTCAATGCCATGGGAAATGATGTCGCATTAATTAGAAAATAAACTCATTTCAAAGAGGACTTTTTGTCCTCTTTTTTTTTGAATGGAAAAAGTAATACATTGGCTGGAATCACACATGATGGCATGCCCCTACAAGGCTTGGTTGCATGTCGATTGTCCGGGTTGTGGTATGCAGCGCTCTGTCATCGAATTGCTGAAAGGCAATTTTTATGAGAGCTTTTTGCTATATCCGGCTCTTCTTCCTATTGTTTTTACTTTCTTTATTACTTTTTTGCACTTGGTCTTTAAATTTAAGAATGGAGCTGATTGGATAAAGTATTCCTTTTTTATTTCTGTTGCGATCATAACAGTTAACTTTGTGGTAAAGCTATTTTTATAAATGAAGATCTTTTCACGCGAACAGATAAGACAAGCGGATGCATTCACGATACAGCAGGAGCCTGTTTCTTCTATCGATCTGATGGAGCGTGCTGCTTTATCGGTGGCCAATTGGATCGAGGAAAAATTTGATACCACTACACCTGTATGTATCGTTTGTTGTTTGGGAAATAATGGCGGAGATGGATTGGCTGTTGCGCGATTATTAAAAGAAAAAGGTTTTTCTGTTGATGTTTTTATTTTAATCCACTCTTCATCCAGGTCGGATGATTTTACGGTCAATTATAAACGATACATTAAGATAGGTGCTGCAACAGAGTTACATACTCTAGAAGAGTTCAATAGAGATTTTTCTATTGCTCCGGATGCTATTCTTGTTGATGCCATTCTTGGTTCCGGTTTAAATAAACCGGTGGAGGGGTTTTTAGCCGATTGTATCCAATATCTTAATGCATTGCCCACTATTAAAATTGCTATTGATGTTCCTTCCGGTTTGTTTTGTGATCAATTGAATGCAAAAGAATCTGTTGTTTTACATGCTACCTATACACTTAGTTTTCAGTTTCCGAAACTGGCATTCATGTATTCTGAAAATGCGAATAAGGTAGGCGAATTCTCTTTATTAGATATTGGCTTGAGCGAAGCTTATATTGATCAAACACCAACTAACCGTTATTTTATTTTAAAGAAGGATGTACAGACTTTTTTGAAACAGCGTTCATCCATTGCTCATAAAGGAAATTTCGGACATGCTTTATTGTATGTAGGTTCGTTTGGAAAAATGGGTGCAGCAGTGCTTTCCGCTAAAGCCTGTATGCGCTCCGGTGCAGGTTTGCTAACGTGCAGGATCCCACAATGCGGATATGAGATCATGCAAACAAGTATTCCTGAAGCGATGGTCTCTGTCGATCCTGAACCCCATTTTCTTGCAGAGCATATTCATACTGATAAGTATAATGCCATTGGTATTGGTCCGGGCATTGGTGTGGAAAAGGAAACTCAAAATGTATTGAAGTTATTGATTCAGAATGCGAGTTGCCCATTAGTATTGGATGCAGACGCCATTAATATATTGGCGGAGAAAATGACCTGGTTGTCCTTTTTGCCTTCAAATACCATCCTTACTCCACACCCGAAAGAATTTGAACGTTTGGTTGGCCCTTCTTCCAATAGTGAAGAACGAATTCAAAAACAAATTGAATTTTCTCTGAAATATAATGTGATCGTGGTGCTAAAAGGGGCTCATACCAGTATTTCATCACCTCAGGGTGATGTGTTCTTTAATTCCACAGGCAATCCAGGTATGGCTTCAGCAGGCAGTGGCGATGTGCTGACAGGGATCATTACTTCATTATTAGCACAGCAATATACACCAATTCAGGCTGCAATTCTGGGCGTTTATTTACATGGATTAGCAGGCGATCTTGCTGCTAAAAAAATTAGTATGGAGGCAATGATCGCTTCTGATATTGTGGACAATTTGCCCGATTCTTTCCTTTTTTTAATAAAATAGGCATTTTGTAATACCCTATTTTATTGGGTTTAACTCTGAATTTTCAATTTTTTTCATTTTGCTAAAAAAGTTAGCAATTTGTATTGTTTCTCTTTCTACTTTTGGAGTGTTGATTGATTGAACGTTCTTTGAATAAACAAACCATTTATTAACGTGTTAATAAAATACAAGCTATACGTTTTTAATTCAAACAATAGAAAAGTAGCTTTGATAACACAATATGGCAAATCATACAACAAAATGGAAAGCAGGAGATAAAGCTCCTGATTTCAAAGGAAAAGATCAAAATGGAAAATTGATTTCATTGAAAGATCTGAAAGGTAAAAAAGTGGTTCTTTATTTTTATCCGAAGGATGATACTCCCGGATGTACTGCACAAGCATGTAATCTGAGAGACAATTACTCCTTATTAAAGAAAAAAGGATATGTGGTGATCGGAGTAAGTGCTGATTCCGAAAAGAAGCATCAGAAATTCATTGAAAAGTACGATCTGCCTTTTCCTTTGATCGCTGATGAAGAGATGGAGATCATCAAAAAGTACGATGTGTGGGGAGAGAAAAAATTCATGGGGAAAACTTACGATGGGATCATCAGAACAACATTTGTGATCGATGAAAAAGGGACGTTGGAAGAGGTGATCACAGACGTAAAAACAAAAGAACACACAACACAAATTATTTAGATTTATACGCAGTACATTATATTATTTTGTAACCATAAACTATACATATCATGAGCAAAGAAACCAAAGAATCAAAAGCAGCAAAAGAGATCAACAAAGAAAAATTAAAAGCCCTTCAACTTACAATTGATAAGTTGGAAAAAACATATGGTAAAGGTGCTATCATGAAAATGGGTGAAGCTGCAGTAGAAAATGTAGAAGTAATTCCTACCGGATCTTTAGGGCTTGACATTGCTCTTGGTATTGGAGGTTTACCAAAAGGAAGAATTATTGAGATCTACGGACCTGAATCTTCCGGTAAGACAACCTTAACCATTCATGCGATCGCTGAGGTGCAAAAAGCAGGAGGAATAGCTGCATTCATTGATGCGGAGCATGCCTTCGATCGTTTTTATGCAGAAAAATTAGGCGTAGATACTGAGAATCTATTGATCTCTCAGCCGGATAATGGTGAGCAGGCATTGGAAATTGCCGAGAATTTGATCCGCTCAGGTGCTATTGATATCATTGTGATCGACTCAGTTGCTGCATTAACTCCAAAAAGCGAAATAGAAGGGGAGATGGGCGATTCAAAAATGGGATTACAAGCACGTTTGATGTCACAAGCATTACGTAAGCTTACCGGTACGATCAATAAAACAGGCTGCTGCTGCATCTTTATCAATCAGTTGCGCGAAAAAATTGGTGTTATGTTCGGTAACCCTGAAACAACTACCGGAGGTAATGCCCTAAAATTCTATGCATCTGTTCGTTTGGATATTCGTAGAATTGGTCAGTTAAAAGATGGAGAGAATGTGGTAGGTAACCGCACCCGTGTGAAAGTAGTGAAAAACAAAGTGGCTCCTCCTTTCCGTCAGGTTGAATTTGATATCATGTACGGTGAAGGTATTTCTAAAGTAGGTGAGATCATTGATCTTGGTGTGGAACATAATATCATTAAGAAAAGTGGTTCATGGTTCAGTTATGGCGATACGAAATTAGGTCAGGGTCGTGATTCCGTGAAAGCATTATTCAATGATAATCCGGAATTGATGGAACAGATCGAAGCGAAGATCCGAGAAGCGTTGAGCTCAACTCCTGCGCCACAGGTTGAAATGGCTTAAACCTCAGGTTATTAAATTTATTTTATTGTCGTCCCCATTGCAATGTATTTTAAACATTGCGCCTGTGGGACGACATTTTTTTTTACTTTTATAGCATTATGAAAAAGATCATTTACTCACTTCTCTTTTTATCTACCATTACATTTTTCATTTCCTGCGGCAACGAAGGAGAAAAAGTAGTAGATAATGTAAAAAAGGATTCTGCTCAGGTAAATACTCCCGAAGAGTTAGCAAAACTGAATGAAGCCATAGAAAAGGATCCCCAAAATGCTGATCTTCTACACCAACGTGCACTTTATTTTTTAGATAAGCAGGAAGTAAATGATGGAATTTTGGATATGATCAATGCCTTAAATATTGATAGCTCCAAATCGGAATACTACGTAACCATTTCTAATTTATATTTTGTCGGGAACAAAACAGGAAAATCAAAATTAGCATTGGAAAGAGCTATTGCGCTTGATGAAAAAAATGTAGAGGCCATTATGAAACTGGCTGAATTGTACTTGTATGTGGCGCAACACGATAAATCTATAGAGTATTTGAACAAGGCTCTGAAGATCGATATGTACAATGCGAAAGCCTACTTCATGAAAGGGATGAATTTCAAAGAAATGAAAGATACAGCCAAAGCGATCAGTAGTATGCAAACGGCTGTTGAGCAAGATCAGTTGTATTATCAGGCCTTTATGCAGTTGGGAATTCTGTGTGCTGCAAAGCATAATCCTTTGGCGGTTCAATACTATAAAAATGCGATCCGCTTGAATGCTAAAAGCTCTGAAGCATGGTATGGCTTGGGTAAATATTATCAGGATGAAGAAGATTATGCGAACGCATTATCTACCTATAAATCATTGTTGGATATTGAGCCGAATAAAAATGCACATTATAACACGGCAGTGATCCATTTGATCAATACCAGAAAATATGATCTGGCTGTTGCACATTTTTCGGATGCGATCAAGATCGATCCTAAATATGTGGATGCGTATTATGGACGTGGTGTTACCTATCAAAAAATGGGAGATAAAACCAACGCAATTGCTGATTTTAGATCTTGCCTGGCACTTACACCGGAATACGAGCCGGCTAAAATCGAATTGCAAAAAATGGGAGTGAAATAATCCTATTTCTCTTTGTAATGATATTCTTTTAGCAAAAGATCAATGTCTTTCATGAGCTGATCTATTTCTAAAGAATCGGTTCCATCATAATAACCTCTTATTCTTTTCTCTTTGTCTATAAGGGCAAAATTTTGGGTATGAATAAAATCGTCAGGACCACCATTACCTTCTTGTGCATCCAACAAATAGCCTTGACGGGCGATCCTATATAATTTTGCTTTTTCTCCCGTCACCATCATCCACTGTTTACTGTCAGCATTGTGCTTAAGGGCATATCTTTTTAATTGCTCAACCGTATCAATTTCAGGATCTACTGTATGCGATAAAAATTTTACCTCTGTATTTCCTTGGAATTTACGTGTCACCCGTTCCATTTGTGTACTCATGATCGGGCAGATGCTGTGGCAAGTAGTAAAGAAAAAATCAGTCACATACACAGCATTTTCAAAGTTCTTTTCTGTTACCGTATTTCCATCCTGGTCGGTAAAACTGAAGCCGGGAATTGTATGAAAGATCGTGTCGGTCTTTCCGTTCTTCGATTCATAACTTTTCTCCCCGAAAACAGGCAGGTAGCGGATCGGCTTTTTCGTATCATGAAAGAAAACGGCGTAGATAAAAACGGCCAATGCCAGTGCCAGTAGTGCTACATTTAAGAATTTAATTTTCATTGTTTGCTGATGGTTTCAATCTCGGTTTTTAAAAATTCGTAATTCAATTTCTTTTCGAAGAAATGTTTAATGTTCTTTTTGTTGTTAATGATCACAGTGGCGGGTAATGCACCGGTCCATTCATTGGCTATCTTGGGAATAAAATAATCAGCGTTACTTTCATCCAAAAGCTGTATTTCCGAATAGATCTTCTTTTTGTTTACAAAAGGTTTAACTTTCGTTTCTAGGTCTTCTTTGAAATCCATGGTAACTAATAACACTTTGACCTTTTCATCTTTGTAGGTTTTGGAGATGCTATCAAAATCGGGCAGCTCCTTTACACAGGGAGCACACCAGGTAGCCCAAAAGTTGACGATATAGGTGGTGTCGCTGGAATTGTAGATCCTTTTTTCCAAATCTCCAATCTTGATAACGGGAATGTTTTGAGAAAAGCTGCTGAATGAAATTAAGATAAAAAATAAGAAGATGCGCTGCTTCATGTACTCTGTTTGATGTATGCAAATTTACTAACAAAAATGACACCAAGCTGTTTTCTTTTCTGCATTTCAGTGAGATACATATTTTATATTATTTATGACCATGTTTGCTATTTTTTTATAATTTTAACCTTCAATTAACAAATGGCAAACGGTTTTGTAGATCCATATAAGATTATTGCTCCTGCTATCAGTACGGCAGGGGTTTACTACTTTACAACCGATAGTGATGTAAACTATGAGGTGCGTTTTGGAAGACGTCAGGATAATATTTTGCATGCAACCATTGTGTTTGGAGTAACGAATGATGAATATGAAGGAGAGGAGTACACTGTTACCAATAAAGGAGAATTGTACCGGGTGATGACCACCATTGTGGATGTGGTAAAGATGTTCATGAAAGAACATCCGAAAATGATCGCTTATGAGTTTACCGGATTAGCAAAAGAAGGAGAGTCGGAAGATAAGTTAACATCCCGAATCAATCTTTATAAGCGCTATTTGCCAAGAATTTTTGACAAGGAGTGGAAGTTTGATTATTCCAAAGGAAATACCATCACAGTAACACGAGTAAAATAAAAAGCCTCCACATTTGCGGAGGCTTTTTTATTGATCATTTTATTTCTTCTTTTCTTTTTCCTTGTCAAGCATTTCAATAATGTTAGCTATTTGTTCACTATCGATACGTTTTGCTTTAATGATCTTGTTTTCATCCAGCAGATAGATCACCGGTGTGCTGTAAATGTCGTAGATCTTTTTCGTGACGGCTCTTTTATATTCATCCGGTTCACATACATTGATCCAATTGAGTTTGTGCTCTTTGATGAATTTCTTCCATTCATCGGGCTTGTCCTCTGTTTCAATCGCATACACCTGAACGCCTTTCGCTTTCAGTTTGGTATTATATTGCTCAACCAATTTAGGGATCTCTTTTTTGCAATGTCCACAACCATGATCCCAGAATATCACCACCGTATATTTCGATTTTAGATCATACAGGGAGACATATTTTCCTGTACTGTCGGGCATATTGATGAAAGGCGCTTTCTTGCCTATCAATAAAGGTTTTAGTGTATAAGCTCTGTTGGTGATCTTATAAAGTTGGGTAGAGTCCACCCAGAATGCTTGTTTGGTAACATAATATTGTTCCACTAAATGAACAAATACGGCATCCATTCCCATGATGTTGGAGCTTTCATAATTATAGGTCAGCCAGTATACTACATATTTGAATACTTCCTGGTTGGCTTTTGCTTTTCCAATGATATGGTCGGCAGAAGCGTTGATGGAGTCAACATAATCGGGCCCTTGAGCCGTTAGCTTTTCCATGTATTGTTTGATCTTCGGATGGAAAATCGGTGTGCGAAGCATACGATCGTCCGAAAAATCAATATTGTCCCAGAAATGAGCTTTGTAATATCTGTAAGCAAACGTGCTGTCTTTTTTTCCATTTGCTAAAATGGGTGCTTCCGGTATTTCCGGATCCTGCATGGCTTTCATGAGTTTGGCAACGAAGCGTTTTGGATGCTCTTTTTGTAGGTTATTGCGATAGCTTTTTACTTCTTCATCAATTGCCGTAATTTTATCCTGAATGATCTTGGTGGAATCTTTGGCTTTTACCTTTTTTAATTGTTCGCGTAAAGGCTCGATCTGTTTTTGCTTGGAAGCCATGAATGTTTGATATTCATAAAAGATCTTGTTTTCTTCCGATCCTTTTACTTTCATGGTTTTTATATAATCGGCTGTGTCGGCTTCCAGTGAAAAGTGTTGTCCTTCATCCATCACAAAGTCGAAGTATCTTTTGCTGGGAGGAACAAACAAATAGATTCCTTGATCCCATTTGGTCTCTCCTTTAAATACAACTTCGCCTTTAATGACTTTTGCAGAATCTTTAATGTATTGCTTTTCACCGTAATAATTGGCTAAAAGACAGGTGCTTCCTTCGGGAATTCCTTTCGCAACGATCTTAATATTATATCCTTGTTGTGGTTCTCCTGCCAATAAGGAAGCAGGAATTAAAAAGAGTAATAATGAACGCATCATAGATGTAATCATAAAGTGTTTTTGTATTAGATATTATTTTTTTGATTTTGGTTGCTCATTCCGTGAAACAAATTCCATTTCTGCAGTAACAATGATCTGTTTTTCCACAACTTTCACGCCACAATTCTTCGGGTAGGTGTATAGTTTTTTCTGAGTATTGTCGGGCATATCAAACACCATTTCCGTTCCCATGGTTAATGGACCTTCAAATGTAAAAGGGGTTTCGAAGTATTTCTTCAAATTCACATCCCATAAATGTCTGCTTTTTCCAAAGAACATGATATTGAGGGGAAAAAGTGCTTCGGTGATCTCCACATAAATAAGGTTAGTGCTGGGTTCATAACAGATCTCTACATTCCCGGTTACCTTTGTCTGATAGCTGTAGGAACCGACCGTTACTTTTACATCGGTTACAAAATCAGCTTTATTATTGTGAAGTTTTATCTGAGGATTGATCAATTTCCAGTCGTAAGTACCATCAATGAACATAAAAGAGTAGGAGGAGGTACCTTTGATCTCACCCATTGCTTTGAAAAGCTTGTTGAGCATCGATTCCTGAATAACAACGGTGAGGTCAGTCGATTGGCATCTAATTGATTGTAATGCAGCTAGTTGTATCAGTATAAGTATTAAAAATTTTTTCATGAAAATATTAATGTACGAGCGGCAAAGGTACAATTTGGCGGATACCAAATGCTAATAATTCTTAAGAATAGATTTTTGCCAATCCTAAAATTCTTTATTATATTTGCATTTAAACTATAAACCCAGTAAATTATATTCAAATGAAAAAACTTTACACTTTAATTGTAGGCTTATTTGTTGCCAGTGTATCTTTTGCACAAGATACGATCCTATTCGAAGATTTCGAATTAACCCGTTTTTATGACACATTGTTGATCAATGATGGAAATCCTCCACCGGCAAACACGGTAGATGCTAATTGGTATTCTTATGATGCTGATATGATCCCTGATGCTTCTGGATCTAGCCGTCCTGATGGTTGGTTTGCTATCCAACCTTTTTCAGATGTAGATCAATATGAAACAATTTACGGAGATATGAGTAATCCTGATACAAATACTTGTATTGGTGCTAACTCTTGGAATAACAATGGTGAAGGTGCAACTGGTGCTGAATTCAACTGGTTGATCACTCCAAGTGTTCAATTAGGTGCACACGATACATTATTCTGGAAATCTGCTCCACGTCAAACACCACGTTATTTAGATGGTTACAAAGTGAAGATCTCTACTACTGATAACAGTGATTTGAGCTTTTCAGCTCCTTCTGGTGCAACTTTGTTCAATGCAGCAGAGTGTATCTCTTTAGGTTCTGATACTACTTTCTCTACATTTGGTTTTTCTGCTGGAACTCCAACTCCATTTGTTCATGGTTTAGATGGTACTTATATTGACATTGCTGGTACAGGTACTAATCCTGCTCACATGGGTCAATTACGTCCATTCTCTATTCCATTGGATGCATACGCTGGTCAAAAAGTATTCATCGCATTCTTGCATGACTCACACGATGATAACTTAATGGAATTAGATGACGTTATGATCCGTGGTAACCACACTGTAGGTATCAACGAGAACAAATTAGACTTAGGTTTAAATTTATTCCCAAATCCTGCAACGGACAATGTTCAAGTGAACTACGAATTGTCAGCTGAAACAGCTGTTACAATCACTGTTTATGACTTAACAGGTAAATTGGTGAACACGATCAGCAAAGGTAACCAGGCTCAAGGTCGTCATTTTGCTTTCATCAACACTGCTGAAATGGCAAAAGGTTTCTATACTGTAACTGTTCAAACTGCAACAGGAATCAGCACTGCTAAATTGATCGTTAAATAATAAGATCAATTAAGATCAAATAAAAAACTCCCGCCATTTGGCGGGAGTTTTTTTGTTTTAGAAATGAAAGTTGACGCCCAGAGTTAGGGGAGAAAACCGTATGTTTTTAATATATTCTCCGGTATTGTGTTCCTGGTAAAAGGATTTGAAATAAAACACACTCCCTACGCATAATGATAACTTGTTTTTATACAAATAGCGTTCAAAAGAAATACTTAAGTATGGTGTTATCCTGTTAAAACTGAGTCTGTCTTTCCGGGGATTTGTATCATAGGTTTTTAATATTACAGTTTCAGTTACCGGTGGTGCATTGCCTGTGTAAACGTAATAGAATTTGTAATCTTTTGTTTCTTCATGGATTTCTGAATAAATAAAATCAAAATTCACTCCTGCCTCAAAATGAGCTTTGAAAAATTTGGTGTAATTTAATTGAGCGCTCACAAATAGTGGAATGCCTATGTATTTATTGGTAATAGTTCCAACAGCTGAATGCACCCATGTAGTATCTGCTGTTTTTATTACATTCGTATTTATACCTCGTATCCGTTCTTTTGTATAACATAGTCCTGTTCCTAGAAGGACTAGCTTGTTTATATTTTTTTTTATTCGTAAAGTGTGTGTGTCAAAAATATTGTTGTCTGAATTGTTTCTAATTCTGTTTTTAAAAGATGGAATATCTATTATTTTTATATTGTTATTGGAAAATTCAGGGAATTGATGCTTAATAAAAGTGAGTGCAGTTGTTTTGTATTCAATCGTAAATAGACTGTCAGTACTAGCCCTTGATATAAGTGTGGAAGTGCTAAATAGAAATGAGAAAATAAAAACAGCCTTTTTTAAATACATTTCATTGTAGAATTAAAATCATGCTTCTCTTCAAATGTACAGAAAAATGTTGTTTTTGTTTTATTTTTTGTTTTAGAAATGAAAGTTGGCTCCTAGGGTTAAAGGAGAAAACCGTATGTTTTTAATATACTCTCCGGTATTGTGTTCCTGATAAAAGGATCTGAAATAAAACACACTTCCAACGCATAATGATAACTTGTTTTTATACAAATAGCGTTCAAAAGAAATGCTTAAATATGGTGTTATTCTGTTAAAGCTAGCTCGGTCTTTACGAGGATGTGTTTCGTATGTTTTTATCAAATAGGTTTGTGTAACAGGGGGAGCGCTTCCTGAATGTACAGTTACATATTTAAGATCTTTTGTTTCTTCATGAATTTCAGAATAAATAAAATCAAAGTTCACTCCTGCCTCAAAATGAGCTTTGAAAAATTTGGAGTAATTTAATTGAGCGCTCACAAATAGTGGAATACCTATGTATTTGTAAGTAATAGTTCCATAAATGCTATGATACCAAACAGTGTCCCCATCGATCTTTTCCATGTTCCAATGGGTACCTAATATTTGTTCTTTTGTATGGCAAGCTCCGGTTCCTAATAGAAAAACATTTCCGAGTTGTTTTTTGATTCGAATACTATGATTGTCAAAGAGATAATTTGTAGATTCTTCTTTTATTCTTGTTCCTTTGCCACGGTTTGAATAATTTGGAAGTAAGTTCGGATACCCTATAAATTCATAATTTATAAAAGTAAGGCCGGTTGCTCTATATTCAATTGTGAATAAACTGTCTGTATTAGCCTTCATTCTTTTTATTGAAATGCTAAAACATATAACAAGTAAAATTATAATTGCTTTTTTGCAATCCATATTTATTGTTGTATTACTAGTGCTTTTGAGTTAAAACCACTTGAGGATTTAGTCCTGATTAAATAAACGCCATTCCTAATATTTCTTAAATCTATATTTTTTTCTTCAGATAAATTTAAATCAACAAATATTAATCTACCGAACGAATCATAGATTTCTATTGAGTACTTCTCATTATTATTTAATTCTACCTTAAAAATGCCAACATTGGGATTGGGGGCAATAATTATTTCGTTTATATAATTTGAGAGCAAGTTATTGCGCTCAAATTTTCTAGATTGGGTTGTATCACAATCAGGAACCACAATGTATTGTTCTAATGTATCAGAATTACCAGATGTATCTGTTACAATTAACATTGAGTGGTAAGTTCCAGGAAAATTATAGTAAACAGTTGGTGTGGACGAATTTGATGTTTGACCATTCCCAAAATCCCAATAATACTGAAAAAGGGAATTAGTGTCATTTTCATATACTCCCTCTATCTTAACCGAATCTGTCCAACACATAAGTGTATCATACAAAGGAGGGGATTCGCTTGAATGAAAACTTGTATTATTTGAAGCCTTGAATGCAAAATCGTAGTTACCTGAAGGGAAGTTAGGTGCAATCATGCCGTACAAATTTGACCAATTTTGAACATTATATAGAAAACCGCCACTATTTCTCGTTGAATACCACTCAATTTCATATTTCTTAAGAATTTTAGCATGTGTAATAGCAATTTTTCCATTGTAGCTATTGGGGCTAGTTGCATCATCATCGTTCTGATCACTCGAATATGCAAAAAAGTAATGTCCATTATTGTCGTAACAATTCCACGCCAAATTTCCCATCCAATTGGAGTAATTATGTGCCCATCCCATTATTTTACTTTTGTCACCATTTCTGATTTGAAAAACCTCACAGTCAGAATTTCTCATAATTATTGAAGGCTTTTCCCATTTTGACGGAAATGTGAAATTATTGCTTTCAAAATCTATGTTGTAGAAAAAACTCCGTAATGCAGGGAAATTATCTTGTTTAAATGAGTTATTGAAATTTTGCCACCAATTAAGGCCAGTGCCAAATGTAGACATGAATGAAGACGCCCACATGACATTATGAAATTCAACATCGTTACATCCTTCTATTTGGTTGGGATCAAAATCATCTACTCCAGGTGTATTTCTTTGGGTTGCCATAAATCCTGTTTCTCCAAAAATAGAGGGTTTGTCATAATCAATTAAAAGGCCCTTATATCCGTTGTTCGGAATAGGAAAAGTTTCGTTCATTACTTTAAATCGTCCTTGATTTTCGTCACGCATATTCCCATACGAATGTGCGCTGGTAACGTCAAAAAGTATATTGGAAAAAGGGTTAAGAGTGCTAGATTGTCTATCAGCGTATGAGGTGCTAATTAAATGATTCGTTTCTCCTAATTGATTTTTAATGTAACCTGCTAGAGCTAAATTAAAATAGTAAGAATCAGTGGAGTGACTAGGAAAAGAGTTGGTAGTCCCCCAGCCATCCGCTTCACTTAATAATTCAATTATCCCAAGACTCGTTGAATACCCCCATCTAGCAATTATATATCGGTATCTTCTTTTTATATGTTCTAATGCGATATTTGAAGTAAGTACATCGTAGGGTTCTTGAATCCCCAAATCTATTTTGTAAGGATTGTAATCCCATAAAAAATTTGTCTGTTGGTAATTAGGAGAAAGAGGATCGTATTTTACATAATTAAATTGAAATTCTAAATTTAGAAGCATGTATATTTTCCTGCTTTCACATAATTCAAACAATTTGTCTAACTCAAATGCTTGATTTTGTCTGTTCTGTGAACTGCCATCATAGCTAGTGTATTTTCCATAATGCCCAGCCTTTTCCCATTCTAACCCAAAGCTATATGGGGTCATTAATATTCTAAAAAAATTTCCTTGACTATTCGCAAGATTATTAACTTCGCTTAAGTATTCAACAAAGGGTTCTGGCCTGAAATTATTACTATTCCAAGTGGAATTAATCCAATTGAGATTTTGACCAATTGCAAAAAAAGATTCGCTAGTTTCACTGAATTTCAAATGTCGTTTATGATGGCCAACTTGTAAATATCCTTTGTTGGCAGAAGGGATACATTCAAACTCAATACAATCAACATCTATTGGAGGGAATTTGTTAGTATGTGAAATAACCTTTATATCACATTTCCATTTTCCCAAATCATTTGGTGCAAAGCGAATTCTGAAATTGTATTCGTTAATAATTGGATTCCAGCTATAGTTGTGTTCTACGTCTTGAATCCTTTCAAAGTCTTCCATGTAAAATCCATATATAATTCTATTTAATGAACCACTTGGAGAAATGAATGTTGCAATAATATCAATATCTTCCGGATTGAATGGATTGACGTTTGTAGAATTCGCCCCCGAGTTAAAATAATCGCTTACAAGGTTGTCTATACTGGTTGGTAGGTCTAACCCTAATTCTAATTTTTCATATTTACCTACTTGTGTTGTTGGAGTGGTAATAGGTGATAATACAACAACTTGAAAATTGGGGTTTTCTAACTGTGCCTTAAATTTCCCACTTCCACTGAGTGCCGAGACGCTAAAACCCGGTTTGAGGTGAATACAATTGCCAGCGGTGTAGTTTACTTGTGCGGTTCCACTAATTGCCACCGTATTGCTTGGAATATTGGGTGAAATAATACAATTGTGTGAACAATAATTATGTATTCCAGAAGTTAGTGTTTTGTTTTCAACTATAATAGTTGGCGCAACTTGCGAATATGTTATTTCTGCCAAAGAAAAACAGAACACTAATGAGATTAATTTTATTTTAAGTTTCATGTTTTTTAATCTTATTTGTTCAAATCTTCTATAGCTTTTTTCAGCTCATCATTCTTAATTTCTAATTGCTCAATTTTTTTGTTTTGTTCAATTAGGTAGAGAGTAAGCTCCTCAATTTTCTGCATTTGAAGTATAACCATTTCTCCTAAGTCGGCACCGTTTGCTGTTACTTCTTTTTGTGATGGAATTTCAGGTAAGTGTTTGTTTGTATGGATATAGGTTTCTAATTCATTTAATGTCATTAGTTTATAATCTGTTTCAAAAACATAATCAGGAAATGTTCCTAATTGAATGTTTACTTCTCTGGCATATACTTTCCCATCACCTAATACTCTGAAATTTTCAATTCCAGCATTTTCAATCACAAATGCTTTAGTTGTATTGTCATTAACTTCTTGCTTTATTCCATACAATGCTCCAGAAGCTGTTTGAACAAGAATACCGGAGTTCGTACCAGTGCTAGATGCTGCTACTGTTAATTTATAATTATTCGTATTGGTTAACAAAGTTGTTCCTACCCCGATATTCCCATTTTTTAAAATAGTAAGTGCATTTGAAGTGGCTACAGCACTAGTCCCGTTTCCAACAACAAATAAGGGGTCAGTAGGAATCCATGTGCTGGCATTGTAGCCTGCAGATAATTGATTGAACTGTCCAATAACCATTGATAAGTATGATTGGGCATTTGTAGAATAGCCAAATGCAGCTGAAATGGCTCCGCTGGAAGTAGCTTGAGAGCCAACGGCAAATGAATAATTTCCGCTTGCTGTTGTGCTTCCGCCAAATGCAAAAGCACCACCACCACTTGCGGTTGTAGTGGTACCTGCAGCAAATGATCGTGAACCACTTGCTGTAGTATTATAGCCAAATGCAACAGACCATGTTCCGATATTCGTAGGATCCCACTGAGAACTAGTTACTTGTCCTGCTCGAATAGCAAATTTTGAAGGAATCCACATTAATCTAACCCCAGATCCTGTAGTAGGTGTGGAGCCTGATGATCCATCAAAAAGCACGCTTCCATTTTTTACTTGAAACATTGAAACTGGTGCATAGGAAGGAAATCCTATGCCCACATTTCCTGAAGTTATTTGAGTAATATTGCCCGCTGAAGTAGAAAATTGAGCCCATGAAAAAGATGCTTTTAAAATTAAAAAGCATGATAAAATTAATTTTGTTGATGTTTGCATGTCTATAGTTTTTATCAAATCTAAACTAATAAATACAATTTGCAAACATGATTTATATCAGCAGTTCTTATTTTTAATAATTGATAAGCATTAAAATTATTCCTCTTTAAACTCAGAGATAAAGTGGAATTTAATATCCGGATTTTTTTCTTCAGCCATTTGTAATGCCCATGCGGACTCCGCCAGGAACACAGGACGGCCATCTTTATCGGTTGCCATGTGATGTGCTTTCTCGAAAATAAACTCGTCCAGTTTTTTCTTATCCTTGCTACTGATCCAGCAAGCTTTATACAAGGAGATACTTTCATAATCGCAGGAAGCGGAGTACTCGCTTCTCAAACGATGTTGAATGACTTCAAACTGAAGTGCTCCCACCGTTCCCAATACTTTTCTATTATCGGTACGTTTGGTGAACAACTGTGCCACACCTTCATCGGTCAATTGCTCCAAGCCTTTATTCAGCTGCTTGGTTTTCATTGGATCTTTATTTACCACATAACGGAACAATTCAGGGGAGAACTGAGGAATACCTTTGAAGTTGAATTTTTCTCCTTCTGTTAATGTATCACCGATCTTAAAATTGGATGAATCATATAAACCAATGATATCTCCGGGGTATGCTTCATCCACCACATTTTTATCCTGCGCCATAAAAGCAGTAGGATTGGAGAATTTCATATTTCTATTATCACGAACATGGTAATAGTTTTTGTTACGCTCAAATTTTCCTGACACAATGCGTAAAAACGCAATACGGTCGCGGTGCTTTGGATCCAAATTCGCATGGATCTTAAATACAAATCCACTGAAATTCTTATCATCCGGATTCACTTCTCTGGTGTCAGTATTTCTTCCTCTCGGTGCCGGTGCGATCTCAATAAAGGAATCCAATAATTCCCTCACTCCAAAATTATTTACCGCACTACCAAAATACACAGGAGATACCAGTGCTTCTAAATATTCTTCTTTATCAAATTTAGGATAGCCTGCTTCTAATAATTCCACATCATTGCGAAGTGTATTCGCATAATCTTCGCCTATTAATTTATCCAGTGTTCCATCATTCAGATCTTTGATCTCAATGGAGTTTTCTAATGTTTGTTTTTCGCCCGGGTTGAATACGGTCAAACTTTTTTCATAGAGGTTGTAAACGCCTTTAAACGTTTTACCCATACTGATCGGCCAACTCAAGGGACGAAGGTCGATGCGTAATTCTTTCTCGATCTCCTCTAAAAGATCGAAGGGATCTTTTCCTTCGCGGTCTAATTTATTGATGAACACGATCACCGGTGTGTTGCGCATCCGACAAACCTCTAATAATTTTCTGGTTTGAGGCTCCACCCCTTTGGCACAGTCGATCAACATGATCACACTATCTACTGCAGTCAGAGTACGGTAGGTATCTTCGGCAAAATCCTCGTGTCCGGGTGTATCCAGCAAATTGATCTTGATACCTTTGTACTCAAATCCCATTACGGAAGTAGCTACGGAGATACCACGCTGACGTTCGATCTCCATAAAGTCGGAGGTCGTGTGTTTTTTGATCTTGTTGGATTTTACCGCACCTGCTGTTTGTATGGCACCTCCGAACAAAAGTAATTTTTCGGTCAATGTGGTTTTACCGGCATCGGGGTGGGCAATGATACCAAAGGTCTTACGTCTTTCTATTTCTTCTTTTAATGTCATGCAGATGTAAATAAAAAACCCCTATCCGTGAAACGGAAAGGGGTTTTGATATTGTAATAACAAATTATTGTTTTTTCTCAGTGATACGAGCAGCTTTTCCTGTTAAGTCACGTAAGTAAAACAAACGAGCTCTACGAACAACACCTACTTTATTTACTTCTACTTTATCAATGTATGGAGAGTGAACTGGGAAAACACGTTCTACACCAACACCGTTGCTCATTTTACGAACTGTGAATGATTCTGTAGCACCACCATTTTTGCGTTGAATAACAACACCTTGGTATTGCTGAACACGTTCTTTATCACCTTCTTTAATTTTATAATGTACAGTAACTGTATCACCTGCTTTGAATTTTGGGTGATTTGCTTTTGTTACTAATTGCTCTTCTGCGTATTTTAATAAAGCGTTCATGACTCTTTTTTTTAATAATTAATTGTTAATAACCTCGAAAAAGGACTGCAAATATAGAACATTTTTTTAGAATGGGAAACATTGCCATAAATATTTCTGAAAAAACAGCCGACTTGATTGTAATTTATTGTTTTTCAGTGATTTATTTGGTCTTTTCAACCTTGATGATGTTAACCGGGCAGTGTTTGGCCGCCATCAGATTATCCTCATATTCATCATCACCTACCAAAACCGAAAAAAAACCTTTTTTGTCTATCCCACCCACTAAGGTACATTTTCCATCTTTCCGTGAGATCCTCCAACGGTGATGCGCTGCTTCTACACAGGCATTACAGCCAATGCATTTGGCTCTTTGTTGCGTGATCCGGATCATCAGGCATCTACCAGTTTATATAGTTTGTCGGAAGGGCGGACTTTTTCTTCCATTTTTACGGTAAAAACGGTGCCTTTCCCGATCTTATCTGCGGTTTTATCTTCCACTCTTATCTCATCCACAAAGGTTTGGACGATTCCGGTGGTTGGACCGGTAACCAATATTTCATCACCTAAAGAAAGGATGTGCGATTCCAACTTAAATTCGGCTACACCTGCATTTTCATAATATTTTAATCCTTTTCCAATATAGATCTTCTTTTTGGTGGCCTTAGAACCATACTCATTGCTCCATTCGCCCATGGTGCGTCCGAGATAATAGCCATCCCAAAAACCACGGTTGAATACCGTTGACAAACGTTTTTTCCATTCTTCAAATTTCTCCGGTCCATAAGTTCCATCGTAATAGGTATCAATGGCTTCACGGTAACATTTGATCACGGTATATACATAGTCAGCGCTTCGTCCGCGACCTTCTATTTTCAAAACGGTAACACCTGCATCGATCACTTTATCCAGAAAATCGATGGTGCAAAGGTCTTTTGCCGACATGATGTATTCATTGTCGATCTCAAATTCAACTCCTTCTTCCTTATCGATCACTACATAATTTCTTCTGCAATTTTGGATACATGCTCCACGGTTGGCTGATGCAAAATTGGAGTGTAAACTCAAATAGCATTTGCCTGAAACTGCCATGCAGAGTGCACCATGAGCGAAGATCTCCACACGGACCAATTCTCCGGATGGGCCTGTAATGTTTCTTCGTTTGATCTCGCGGGTGATCGCTGCAACTTGTTTTAAACTTAATTCACGTGCCATCACCATCACATCGGCATAATCGGCAAAAAATTCGATGCTATCGATGTTGGAAATATTGGCTTGAGTGGAGATGTGGACACGAACTCCTGTTTTCTTGGCATAATTGAACACCGCATGGTCGGATGCGATGATGGCATCAATGCCATTATTTTTAGCAGCATCAACGATCGTTTTCATCAAATTGATGTCGTGATCATAAACGATCGTGTTCAGTGTAAGATAACTTTTGAGTCCGTTCTCTTTGCAGATGCTGGCGATCTTTGCCAGATCATCGATGGTAAAGTTGTTGCTGGAGCGAGCCCGCATGTTCAACTGTTCTATACCAAAATAAACCGAGTTGGCGCCTGCTTTTATGGCAGCCATGAGGGATTCAAACGACCCTGCCGGGGCCATTAATTCTACTTTATTTGTTTGCATTTGCAGTATGCATTAATAATTAAGACCGCAAATATCGATTATTTTAAAAAGTAGAAAACTGATATTCGTCAGTTTAAAGTAAGCCGAATTGTTTGCAATGATGTACTGCGTGTTTGTAGAGCAGGTGTGTCCATTCTTCGAAATTTAATTCTCCAAAAAAAGGATTGATTAATGTTGCTCCTTTGTTGTTCTCAAAATAATGAATGAAATCTGAAATTGTTGTGTTCAGTTCATCAATGGATGCTTGCATTGTGTTATGCTTTGCCGGAGCAGGCGTTTCGGACATTAATGAATTGGGTGTATTGGGCTTAAATTCTTTATCACTCATGGCAAATGCTTTGAATACATCTACCTTCTCAACAGGAGAGATCAGTTTTTGATTATTCTTTCCTGTTGCAAAGCTAATGGAGTCGCTCATGTGTTCCACCATTTGTTGTGCATTCAAAACACCCCAGGAGCCTTTTGCATCTGCTTGTAATTTGGTTGCTAGTAAAGGGAATTCGTTTTTTAAGAAATTTAATTTGTCCATTATTTCTTTTTTAGTTCTTTCGGAAAATCTGTTTTTACAATATACACGCCATCCATAGGGTTCTCGATTGCATGGGTGTCTCTTAAATAGAAATACAAATGTGTTTCTTTTTTCTTTTCATCCACTTGCTTATCGGTTTTCTTCAATAATTTTTTAGAAACTGCAAATTGCATCTTGTTTCCTTTTTCTGTGATACAATCAATTACAGTCATGTCATTGATGTCAAAACTGAATTGAGTATTATCAGGGAAATAACCGGCTAATGTGTATTGGGTGTTATTCTTTATTTTAAACTCTTTAACGTGTTCCGAAACTTTTAATTCATCTTCCCATAAATGTTTGATATTATCTTCCGATTCTTCACCCTTGTGAAGGTCATCGGCAAAGCCTTGACTGAATTCGGAATTAACTTGTATAAAGTGGAGGTGTAAGTTCATTTTTATTTTAGTTTAGAATCTTTGGCCGCATACCAAGGATGGATCTCTACGATCAATCTGCCGGCTTTTACCATTGGATCTTCATTAGCTAATTTTTCTGCTTCTTCTTTTGTTGCAACATTATAAACACAAATGCCACGTATATCGCCTTTATCCATGAATGGTCCTGCCAGATCCATTTTTCCTGCATCGGCCATTTTGGTAAGATGAGCAATGTGTTGTTCCTGAAGTTTGGTAACTGTTGCAGAATCCTGATCTCTGTTTGGACCTTTTTTTAGAAAAACCATGTAATAGGTTTTCATTTCATACTTTTTCTCGAACTCGTTTTTTTCTTGTGCTGAAATTGAATGAGAGAAAAGACAGATTACAATTAGAATAAAAACATTTTTCATTTGTAAATTATTTTTAATAGTTAATATTAGTGTGTAACAAACTTTAATTAAATCAGCTAATCAGCTGTTTAGCCAATCATCTAATTACCCTTCGTTTCTTTCCAGGTTTTGTAAATATCCTGTTGTTTCGGACGATCAGGCTCTATTTCTCTCAGTGGCTCACAGGGTTTTAATGTTGCTTTACAATCAGCTGGCAGTTGTTGGTATAATTTTGTTCCTTGTGTTTTCCAGCTGATCATTTCATCACTTACGTCCTTTACAATTTTTGCAGGATTTCCTACTACAACTTTTCGTTCCGGAATAATAGTATTTGCAGGTACAAAACACAATGCTCCAATAATGCAATTATCACCAATCACCACATCGTCCATCACCACAGCATTCATTCCAACAAGTACATTTTTTCCAATTGTTCCACCATGAATAATGGCGCCATGGCCAATATGTGCGGCTTCTTTTAATAAAACCGTTGTGCCGGGAAACATGTGAATGGTGCAATTTTCCTGTACATTACATCCATCTTCAATGATGATCTGTCCCCAGTCGCCACGGATAGCAGCTCCCGGACCGATGTACACATCTTTACCGATGATCACATTTCCTGTAACAGTTGCATTCGGATGTATGAATGCGCTATCGTGTATAACCGGTTTGTAACCGTTGAATTCGTAGATGTTTGCCATTTTTTAACGCAAAGGCGCGAAGGCGCTTTTTTTATTTCACCGCGTCTCTGCGTCTCCGCGGTGAGTGATTAACATTTTTCTATGATAACTGCATATCCTTGTCCAACACCAATACACATTGTTACAAGAGCATAACGCTTATTTTGTTCCTGCAATTCAATAGCTGCAGAGTTGAGGATGCGTGCGCCACTCATTCCTAAAGGATGCCCTAATGCAATGGCTCCGCCATTCGGATTGATGCGTGGATCATTATCTGCTAAGCCCAAAGCACGAGTGCATGCCAATGATTGAGCAGCAAATGCTTCGTTCAGTTCAATAATATCAATGTCTTTAATGGTTAGTCCTGCACGTTTTAATGCCATGTTGCTCGCGTCAACCGGACCAATTCCCATGATGCGAGGCTCAACACCGGCAACACCACTGGAAACAATTCTTGCTAATGGTTTTAAGTTGTATTTTTTTACTGCCTCATCTGATGCTAATAAAATAGCAGCAGCACCATCATTTAATCCTGAAGCATTGCCTGCAGTAACGGTTCCGCCTTCTTTTTTGAATGCACCTTTTAATTTAGATAAACCTTCCATGCTCGTTTCAGGACGCATGAATTCATCTTTGTCAAATATTTTCGGATCTCCTTTTTTCTGAGGAATCTCAACGGCTACGATCTCTTTTGCAAATCGTCCTTTTGCTTGTGCAGCAGCAGCTTTTTGCTGGCTCCACAATGCAAATTTATCCTGGTCTTCACGACTGATCTTATCTCTATCTGCTAAATTTTCTGCGGTTTCGCCCATTCCATCTACTCCGTAAAGTTCTTTCATTTTCGGGTTGATGAATCTCCATCCAAAGCTGGAGTCGAACATTTGCTGATCGCGACCGAATGCTGCGGATGCTTTTGACATCACCCAAGGACCACGTGTCATATTTTCTACTCCACCGGCTACCATTAGATCTGTTTCGCCAATCATGATACTGCGAGCTGCAGCCATGGTTGCAGATAAGCCAGATGCACACAGGCGGTTCACGGTTTCTCCCGGTACCTGATATGGCATTCCTGCTAATAATAAAGCCATACGAGCCACATTGCGGTTATCTTCACCGGCCTGATTCGCACAACCCATGATCACATCACCAATTTCTTTTTGGTCGATGGATGGATTGCGTTTCATTAATTCTTTCAGCACTAATGCTGCTAAATCATCGGTACGAACAGTTGAAAGTGTTCCACCAAAATTTCCGATCGGAGTTCTAACTCCATTTACGATATATGCGTTTTTCATTTATCTACTAATTACGAGTTTTTACGAATAGTCTATTTTATTTTTCTACAGGAAACCATTCCTTGCTAGTTCTATATACTGTTCCCTTAAATAAGGCAACAACTTTATTGTTTTGATTGGTAACAGTTATGTGATACACTCCAACTTTGTTGGAAAGACTCATTTCTTCTGCAGTAGCAGTGATCACATCTCCCTCCTTTAAAGATTCGGTGTGTGAGATACTTGTTTCAACAGAAACACTCATTCTTCCGTGTGAGTTAGAAGCAAACGCTAAAGCACTATCAGCTAGAGAGTAGGTGATCCCACCGTGTGCAATGGCGAAGCCATTCAGCATTTCTTTACGGATGGTCATTTTTAAAACACATCTGCCTTGTTTTACTTCTAAGCGCTCAATACCTAACCACTGACTGAACCAGTCGTTGTCATACATCTTACCTACGATCTTTTCCGGAAGTGTGTTGTTATCCATTTTTGCTTTCTAGTTAAAAAATCTTTTACCGTCTTTCACCATCATTTTCATTAATACACATGGGCGGTAACGGTCTTCTCCATATAACTCATACATTACTTCTAATGTATTCAATACGTTGGCTAATCCTATCTCATCCGACCATTTTAATAAGCCTTTAGGATAGTTTACACCTTTGGTCATTGCCAGATCCAGATCTTCTTTTGTTGCCAATTGTAAATACAAAGAGTCAGCGGCCTCATTGATCAACATTGCAATGACTCTGTTGAAAATGTATTTCCCTAATTCTTCATTCTGTTTTGGTTCCGGCATAGCCTTTCCTTCGGCATAATTATAATATCCTCTGCCTGATTTTCTGCCGAATAATTTTGCCTCAAATAATCGTTTTTGTGTTAAACTTGGTTTGAAACGTGGCTCATAAAAGAACTGTTCCCAAACGCTTTCTGTTACTTTGTAATTGATATCATTGCCAATAAAATCCATTAATTCAAATGGCCCCATTTTAAATCCACCATAAGTTTTTAGTGCCCAATCGATGGTTGCGAAATCGGCCATGCCTTCTTCATAGATGCGGATAGATTCACCGTAGTAAGATCGAGCGACACGATTTACGATAAAGCCGGGAGTGTCTTTTGTAAGCACTGTTACTTTCCCCCAGGAGTCAATTAATTTTTTTGATTCTATAGTGATGGCTTCATCCGTTGTGATAGCAGGAATGATCTCCACCAATGGCATTAATGGTGCAGGATTAAAAAAGTGTATGCCGATCACTCTGTTTGATTTTTTGCAAGCAGAAGCAATAGAGGCAATGGATAGAGAAGAGGTATTGCTTGCTAGAATGCAATCAGCAGTAACAATACTTTCTAGTTCTGAGAATACTTTTTGTTTTACATCCAGATTTTCAATGATGGCTTCAATGATCAATCCACAGTTTTTAAAATCCTGTAAGTTAGAGGCGTATTTTGTTCTTGCAAAAATTTCAGAAGCTGTTTGTTCTGTCAGTTTTTGTTTTTCTACCAATTTTTTGAGTGTACTCTCTAAATTACTTTTTGCTTTGTCGAGTGCAGCTTGATTATTGTCGTAAACAATTACTTCATGTCCTGCAGTTGCTGCTACTTGTGCAATGCCTGCTCCCATTGCTCCTGAGCCAATTACTCCTATAATGTTGTTAGTTGTTAGTTGTTGGTTGTTGGGCATGTCTAATCTAATAATTATACAGAATTTGTTTAATGATACTATTTTTTACAATTAACAGTTCTCGATACGGTTCGTTCCTCACCACTCGAACTGACACTTAAAATTTTGATGATTTTTTAATTATCTAAATTATTATTTTCTTAAAATCTAACAACCAATAACCAATAACTAATAACCAACAACAGTAGTTAACATCCCTTAAAAATTGGTTTTCGTTTTTCTAAAAAGGCATTTACACCTTCGTTATAGTCGTAGCTTTTAGCTGCTTTTACTTGTTCATTTCCCTCTGCGATCAATTGCTCTGAAAGGTTGTTGGTCATACTTTGGTTTAATAATTTTTTTGTTAGACCGATCCCAATGGTTGGCATATCGGCCAATGTTTTGGCAATGCTTAAGGCATCAGCTTGTAAATTAACATCGTCAGCAACTTTATAGATCATACCCATTCTTTCAGCATCAGCTGCCATTACTTTATCTCCAAGCATCATCAGTGCTGATGCTTTTCCAAAGCCTATTAACCTTGGCAAAAAGAAAGTTCCTCCACTGTCGGGGATCAACCCGATCTTACTAAATGCCTGGATGAATGCAACAGAAGTTCCTGCAATAACCACATCACAAGCCAATGCAATATTTGCTCCTGCTCCGGCAGCCACTCCATTTACAGCACAAACAATTGGTTTTTCAATATTACGTATCTTTTCGATGATAGGGTTGTAGTGTTCTCTCACAATGCGTTCAATCCCGGGTCCGCTAGTATCCATTGCTTCCGAAAGATCCTGTCCGGCACAAAAGGCTTTTCCTTCGCCTGTTATTAAAACTGCACGAATGTTTTTATCATTATTGGCTTTATCCAATTCAGCTTGCAGTTGTAAAGCCATTTCACGGTTAAAACTGTTGAATTTATCGGGACGGTTAAGTGTTAATTTTAAAACACAACCATCAAGTTCTGATTTTATAAATGTCATGATTATTTGATTTTTCAGCAATCAAATATAAGGGCAATTGGCGGATAAAAAAAGTAGTTTATAGGCTGTTCCTGAAAGTAATTTTATAGGTAGAGCCGTTTGTATTGTTATAGGCTAATGTGGCATTTATTTGCTCAATTAATGCATCCAAAATTTCCAATCCGACAGAAGATTTTTTTGTAGATTGTGGTGTAAAGCCGGGACCGCTATCTTTCACGATCAACTCGACCATTTTTTCATTTTCAGATAGTTCAATTTCAATAGTTCCTGTTCCTGTAGCTTTGAAAGCATGTTTGTAAGAGTTGGTTACCAGCTCATTGACGATGAGTGAAAGAGGAATGGCAATGGAAACAGGGAGCTCAACATCATTTATTTTTGGAACAAGTGTTATGCCTTTTGCTTGGTTGGAGAAGGTTTCTGATAAATTTTGTAGTAATTCGTGTAAATACTTTTTGAAATTAACGCTTGAATAGGATTTCGACTGATACAAAAGCTGATGAACTGTTGCTATTGAGTTGATGCGGCTTCGAACTTCTTGAAATAGATCCTGATGAAATTTATCTTTTGCCTTTTCAGATTGAAGATTTAGTAAGCTTGAAACAATGGTCAGGTTGTTCTTTACTCGGTGGTGCACTTCTTGCAGCAGAACACGTTGCTCTTCGAGCAGTTGTTCCAGTTGCATTTTAACTTTTGTTCGCTCATGTGTTTCTACTGCGAGTGATACCATTTGTGTGATCACCAATCCAAATTTTTTTTCATCCTCTGTCCATTTGTGCTGCTCCTTGGTGTTTTCAAAACATACCACACCAATGATCTCGCCTTCAATACGCATGGGAATATCCATGAGCGATTCAATGTGGTTGGGTTTTAGGTAGATCTCCAATAATTCAGCTGTTTTGGGATTATTGAGTGCATCATGAGTTGCGATCAATTTTTCCGATTCAAAAAGCTTAAAGTATTTCGGCATTGCCACTCTTGGCAGGTCGGATTGAGAAACCAATTTGTGTTTTTCCAGATCATAATTGCCAATGCAGTGTATTTGAGAATAATCGGCATTATAGAGCCAGGCATTTACTCGTTGAGCATTGATGGCCAAAGCTGCTTTTTCAAGTATCTCGTAGATAGCATCTTCCAGTTTCCCATCTCGAATTTTACGTGAACGGGATAATTCTTCTATGGTATCGAAAAAAGAATTCATCGTTGCTGGTCGGTTTAAATTGCCAATTTAAAGTAAAAATATGGCAATTAGTCGAGAAAGTCAAGTGCTAAATACACTTAAAATAATCAAAAGGCTCTTTGCAATCCAAGCATTTGTATAGTGCTTTGCAAGCGGTAGATCCAAACTGAGAGATCATCTCGGTGTTTTGTGAGCCGCATTGCGGGCATTTTAAAACTTTGGCTTTCCCTATCAATACGCCTTTATCGACAGTAGAGTGGAGTGGTGGCGCAATGCCGTATTTTCTTAATTTTTCTTTGGCTTCATCTGTTATCCAATCGGTAGTCCAAGTTGGTGAATACACCAATTTTACACTCACTTTGCCAACATTTTTTTCTTTTAAGGCTTCCTGTATCTGATCTTCGATGAGTTTCATGGCAGGGCATCCGCTGTAAGTAGGCGTAATGTACACTTCGCAGTTGCCATCTTTTATCTCTACCCGTTGAAGTATGCCAAGGTCTTTGATCGTGATCACAGGAATTTCCGGGTCTGGAATTTCTGAGAGAATGTCGTATATCTGTTGTTCGTTTAACATAGTTCGTTTGGTATAACAAAAATAAATCCTCCAATGTTTAGCAAAGGAGGATTCATAATTATTGGTTAAGAAAGATTACCATTTTGCATCCGGATATGCACGTTGTAAGTATTGCATTTCCGCTAAAATATAACCTAAATTTTCAGTATGAACTCCTTTTCTGCTTCCTGTTTGCATGTATGCATCAGCAGGTACAGTTAATGTTGCTTCCAATAACACTTCTGTCATGATCTTTTTCCAGCGTGCTTTCAAGCTATTCAGGTCAACTGCTATTCCTTCTTTAATAAGAATAGCATCTACCTCATTCATTTCAAATAATTCACCGGTGTACATCCAGATATCGTTGAATGACTTTTGGATACGTTGATGGCTTTCTTCAGTTCCATCGCCCAAACGAAGTGTCCAGTCGGTAGCGAACTTTAAATGGTATTTTACTTCCTTCACTGCTTTTGCAGAGATAGCAGCAATGGTCTCATCTTTTGATTTTACCAGCTCTTCGTATAAACAAAGATCAAATGCCGACATGATCAACTGGCGGGCAATGGTATAACCAAAATCACCGTTAGGTAATTGTACGATCAGGTTGCAAAGAAATTGACGCTCGCCACGTTTGTATGCTAAGTCATCTTCTGTTCTTCCTTTTCCTTCTACTTGTGCTGCGTATTTAAGCATAGCATCGGCACGACCGATCAGATCCAACGCCATGTTTGTCATGGCGATATCTTCTTCCAATAAAGGACCTTTGCTGCTCCATTCTGAAAGACGATGACCAAGGATCAAGGCATTGTCGCCAAGACGAAGTGTATAGCTAAATAATGCTTCTTGTTTTGTCATGATATTAAATATTTTTTGCGCCTTCAGGCATTACATAAAAAGTCGGGTGACGGTATGGTTTGTCGTTTGATGGATCGAACAACATTCCACTATCTTCCGGTGCAGATGCAACGATCGCTGCAGATAGAACAACCCAAATGCTCGTCCCTTCGCTTCTGCGGGTGTATAGGTCGCGTGCATTTTGTAATGCCATTTCTTTGTCGGTTGCATGTACGCTACCGGCATGTTTGTGAGGAATTCCAGGGTTCGCTTGAATAAACACTTCCCATAACTGTCCTTGTGAATCTTTTGTGCTCATGTTAATTTTTTTTATGTTATGTAATCGCTATGATTACGCTACTAATACTTCTTTCTTTTGTTTTGCTGCGTATGCATTGGCTGCTTCGCGCACCCATGCTCCATTTTCATGTGCACTGATATGGTTGGCCAATCTGATCTTATTTAAAGGACCATTACCATTGATCACCTGATTGAATTCTTCCCAGTTGATCTCACCATGCTCATAAACACCTTTTGCTTCGTTCCATTTTAATTTATCATCCGGAATTTTTAATCCGATCACTTCAGCCTGTTGAACAGTTTTGTCAATGAAACGTTGACGCAATACGTCATTGCTTTCACGTTTAATTCTCCATGTCATTGCTTTTCCTGAATGAGGAGAATCTGAATCATGCGGGCCGAACATCATTAAAGATGGCCACCACCAGCGGTTCAAAGCATCCTGTGCCATTTCTTTTTGTTCAGGCGTTCCTAATGCCAACTTGCCCATGATCTCATATCCTTGGCGTTGGTGGAAACTTTCTTCTTTACAGATACGGATCATGGCACGTGAATACGGACCATAAGAAGTACGTTGTAAGGAGATCTGGTTAACGATAGCAGCACCATCTACTAACCAGCCAATAGCTCCGATATCGGCCCAGGTAACTGCAGGGTAGTTGAATATACTGGAATATTTTGCTTTTCCGGTATGTAATTGGTCGATCAATTCTTCGCGGGAAATACCTAATGTTTCGCAAGCGCTGTAAAGATAAAGACCATGTCCGGCCTCATCTTGGATCTTCGCCAATAAGATCAATTTAGCACGTAAACTAGGAGCACGTGTGATCCAGTTTCCTTCCGGCTGCATACCGATCACTTCGGAGTGTGCATGTTGAGAGATCTGACGGATCAAATGCTTACGGTAATCTTCCGGCATCCAATCCTTCGGTTCTATTTTAGTGTCAGCATCAATGATGGTCTGAAACTTTTCTAAATTGTTTGTACTTTCCATTGAAAATATTTTTTGTGTTACAATAGTACGTTAGTCATACTGATAAAAAAATGATTTTTATCACTGCTTACAAATATCGTGATTTTTTATCTAAAAAGATAACAGTTTTTGAGGTGATTTGTTCGGTAAAATCATTTTGGCCTAAATTACATTTTTGGCCTTACAAATTTAGATTTTATCGGAATAAACAGCTTTTACTCTGTCGCGCAGGTTGTAGGCTGAACTCATAACTTCACCATAGGCACCGGCTGTTCTTAAAGCGATCAGGTCGCCACGTTTTGTTTCGGGTAAATTAACCGCTTTCCCAAAACAATCGGAACTCTCGCAGATCGGTCCTACCACATCGTATTTCAAGTTGTTCGTTGTTTGTTTTTTGCTGTCGGAGGCGGAAATGTTTTCAATTTTATGATAGGCCTGATACAAAGCCGGACGCATTAATTCGGTCATGCCCGCATCTAAAATAGCAAAATTGGTATTCACTCCATTTTTAATGTATAACACTTTAGAGATGAGGGTGCCGCATTGTGCAATGATGGCTCTTCCTAATTCGAAATGCACTTTTTGCTTAGGGCGTAATTCTAAAAAGTCGTTGAATAATTTGAAGTAAGCAGCAAAATCTGCGATCAGGTTTTCATCCGGATTGTGATAATCAACACCCAGTCCTCCACCAACATTAATGTTTTCGATGTGTATTTTATGGCTTACAAACCAACTTTGAATTTCATTTACTTTTAAGCAAAGGGATTTAAAGGCACTTAGATCCGTTATTTGTGATCCGATATGAAAGTGCAATCCGATCAGTTTTATGTTAGCGCAAGTAGCAATTTTATTTACTACAGTTTCCAATTCCCACAGATTAATGCCGAATTTATTTTCTTCTAATCCGGTAGTGATGTATTTATGTGTATTGGCATTTACATTTGGATTTATCCGGAGTGCAATGCTTGCTGTTTTGTTTTTTGCTGTTGCGAGTTCATTAATAATCTCAATTTCCTGCAAGCTTTCGCAGTTAAAGCAAAAAATATTTTGATCCAATGCATAATTGATCTCCTCATCACTTTTTCCTACTCCTGCAAAAACTATGTGTTGTGAGTCGAACTGACATTCCACTGCTTTTTTTACTTCGTTTCCACTTACACAGTCAGCACCAATATGATACGACTTTATGATGTTCAATAGCTCATTATTAGCATTTGCTTTTAAAGCATAATGCACAATAAAATTATATTTATCGCTTTCCTTTTTTACGGCATCCAATGTTTGTTTTAAAACATTTACATCGTAATAATAAAACGGTGTTTTTATAGATTGAAACTTGTTAATTATTGTTTGATCAAACATGGTCGTAATTGAGTTTAGAATAATCCATTGTTAAGTGCAACCAGTGTGTCTTTTTTTAGTTTGCTATCCACCAGAATAGATACATTGTGTTCACTTCCTCCATAAGAGATCATGCGGATTGGTATGTGTTTTAACGCATCAAATATTTTAAAGGCATAACCTTGTTTTTCGGCAGCAAAATTTCCAACGATACAAACAATAGTCAGATCGTTATCTACTTCAACCGAACAAAATTCCTTTAATTCCTGCATGATGGCATCCAGATTTTTTGTATTGTCGATGGTCAATGATACCGCCACCTCTGAAGTGGTAATCATGTCGATCGGTGTTTTGTAGCGTTCGAATATTTCAAATACAGCACGTAAAAAACCATAAGCCAATAGCATTCGTCCCGATTTAATTTTGATAGCCGTGATGCCATCTTTGGCAGCTACTGCTTTTACATTGTCGCCAGTTGTTTTGGATGAAATAACAGTGCCTTTTGCTTCGGGCTGCATGGTGTTGAGCAGGCGAACAGGAATGTTGCGCATTTGAGCCGGAAGAATACAAGTAGGATGTAGGATTTTCGCTCCGAAATAAGCTAACTCGGCAGCTTCATCAAATGAAAGCTCGGCAATAGGATGTGTTTTGTCAACTATGCGCGGATCGTTATTGTGCATCCCGTCAATATCAGTCCATATTTGAATTTCATCCGATTGGATGGCTGCGCCTAAAATAGTAGCAGTATAGTCGCTACCTCCACGTTTTAAATTGTCGATCTCACCAAAGGCATTTCTGCAAATGTATCCTTGTGTAATGAAGAGCTTGGTGTTTGGGTATTTCGCTAATTCTGCTTTTGCATTTTGCTCGATGTATTTCATATCGGGCTCTTCATTCTCATCAATGCGCATAAAATTGAGAGCAGGCAAAAGAACAGATGCTGTTCCTATCTCCTCCAAATAATAATGGAACATGGCTGTGGAAAGCAATTCGCCTTGTGCCAATATTGCCCGCTCTTCGTTTACCGTGAACATGTCCATAGTAAAAGAGCGCAGGTAGTTGAAGTGCGAATGAATAAGTTCTTCACCCTTTTTTAAGGCAGCACCGGTTTTGTATAATTGTTTGATCACTTCCTTGTATTTGTTCTCAAGTACATCGATCAAATTGTTCGCTTTGTTATTATCCTTTGCGTACAGTGCTGCCGCTATCTCAACTAAATTGTTGGTGGTGCCGCTCATGGCGGATAAAACAACAATTTTTGGTGTACTGTCGCTGATCAGGTTTACCAATGCATGCATACGTTCAGCAGAACCTACAGAGGTGCCTCCAAATTTTAAAACTCTCATTTTTTATGAATTAACAGTAATTAACAAATTAAAGTCAGCAAATTTATAATAATTGAAATACACTCAGGCAATTATTATGTACTTTCGTAGGGCAAAAAACATCCCTGCCATCTTATTTTTAATGGTAATTTAGCAACGATTTATGTTTACATTATTAAAAAAAGAAATACGCAGTTTTTTGAGTTCGCTCATTGGCTACATTACAATTACCGTTTTTTTGCTGGTGATCAGTTTGTTCATGTGGGTGCTGGAAACCGATTCGAATGTGTTGGATAACGGGTATGCGAACATTGATCCTTTGTTCATTTTAGCTCCTTGGGTGTTTTTATTCTTGATTCCGGCCATTACCATGCGATCCTTTGCGGATGAAAAAAAGGCCGGAACCATTGAGTTATTACTGACTCGCCCCTTGACCGATCTTCAGATCATTCTTGCGAAATATTTTGCCGGATTCATCCTTGTTTTATTTTCGTTGCTACCAACACTTATCTATTATTATTCCGTTCATAAATTGGGCAGTCCGGTTGGAAATATTGATACTGGAGGAATGTGGGGGTCTTACATTGGTTTATTGTTTTTAGGTGCTGCATTTGTTTCTATTGGCGTATTTGCTTCTGCTATCACCGATAATCAGGTGGTATCGTTTATTTTGGCCTTGTTCTTATGCTTTTTTATTTATACCGGTTTTGATTTTATCGGTTCCTTCTCTTTGTTCGGAAAATTTGATAATGTGATCCTTTCACTTGGGATCAACCAGCATTATATTTCTATGAGTCGCGGTGTTATCGATACCCGCGATATGATCTATTTTATAAGTTTAATCGCTTTGTTTGTGGTAGCAACACGCACAGTTTTAGAAAGCAGAAAGTGGTAAGATGAGCGAGATAAACAAAAATAAAAAACGGGATCTAACAGCGCTGGCATTAGCGGTGCTGATCATTGTGTTGCTCAATTTTGTCGGGTCATTTGTTTTTCATCGTTTCGACCTTACAGCGGAAAAGCGCTATACATTGTCCGATGCTACTAAGAATCTATTGTCGGAGATCAATGATGTGGTGTATGTGAAAGTATATCTGGATGGCGATTTCCCAGCAGGATTTAAGCGCTTGCGTGATGAAACAAGAGAGATGTTGGATGAATTCAGAGCCTATTCAAACGATAATATTGAATATGAGTTCATTAATCCTTCGGTAAGTGATAATAAGAAACAGCAGAACGAGATCTACAAGCAGTTGTATGACAAGGGGCTGGAGCCGACCAATCTGGAGGTGAAGGAGGAGAATGGAACTACGCAACAAATCATTTGGCCTGCCGCACTTGTAACCTATAAAGGAAGAGAATTGCCATGGCAATTGCTTAAAACACAAATGGGGCAATCGGCTGAAGGGCAGTTAAACAATTCTATTCAGGCTTTGGAATATGAATTTGCGAGTGTGATCCGTAATTTAAGTAAGGTGATCCGTCCGCAGATCGGATTTATTGAAGGGCATGGTGAGTTAGATACACTGGCTACTTATGATATTGCTGCTGCTTTGAGTGAATTCTATATTGTAAAAAGAGTAGAGATCAAACAACAGTTGAAAGCTTTGGAAGGTTATAAAGCGATCGTTATCGCAAAACCGGATACCGCTTTTAGTGAGCAGGATCAATTTATCCTCGATCAATACATCATGAAAGGTGGAAAAGTGTTGTGGGTGGTGGATCCGATCAATATGCCGGTGGATAGCTTGAGCAGAATGGGAAGGGTAATGGCTGTTCCATATACGCTTGGTATCGATAAGATGTTGTACAAATATGGCGTTCGTGTGAATGAGAATATGGTGGTTGACATGCAATGCAGCGCTATTCCGATCAACAAAGCATTAAAAGGGCAGCAACCCCGCTTTGAATTGATGCCTTGGATCTTTTCTCCATTGCTGAATCCAACACTGGATCATCCGATCGCAAAAAATCTGGATATCATCAAAACTGATTTTGCTTCAACTATTGATACGATCGAGCAAAAAGGGGTGAAGAAGACCATTCTTTTACAATCGTCAAAATATAGTAAAACATTGGTGCAGCCGGTTCGAGTTGATCTGAACTATTTACGTTTCCAATTGGATGAAAAACAATTTAATAATCCGTATCAGAATGTAGCAGTGTTGTTAGAAGGCGAATTTCAATCGGTATTCAAAAACAGGATACCTCCAGAAATAGCCAATGATAGTGCCATTGGTTTTAAAGCAAATGGAGTAAAAACAGCTATGATCGTGATCTCTGATGGCGATATCATCCGTAACGATGTGCAATATCAAACACGTAAACCTTATCCATTAGGATTTGACAAATACACACAACGTACCTATGGTAACCGTAATTTTATTTTGAATTGTATCAATTATTTATGTGATGATTCCGGGTTGATCAGTGTACGGGCACGTGAGTTAACATTGCGTTTGTTGGATAAAAAGAAAGTAAAAAATGAAGGAACAAAATGGAAGGTGATCAATACTGCTGTTCCTTTATTATTGGTGATCGTTTATGGTTTGATCTATTATTATATCCGTAAACGTAAGTATTCTTCATAGAAAATAAAGATGAAAAAAAATAGAATAGCAATTATTGTGTTGATCGTTCTGGCTGCTGTTTCAGGATGGTTTATGTTGAACAATAAAAAAGGAACCATTAAAGAAACGCTGCGTGATTTTGCCGTAGCAGACACAGCGTCCATTACCAAGATCTTTTTAGCCGATAAAGAAGGGAAATCAGTTACACTGGAGCGCGAAATTGGTGGCCCATGGAAAGTGAATGGGAAATACAATGCCCGTCCGGATGCTATTCAAGTGTTGATGGAAACCATCAAACGTGTGGATGTGAAAGAGCCTGTGGGGAAGGCTGCACAGGATAATGTGGTAAAACGTTTGGCGGCAAAGGCTGTGAGATGTGAGATCTTTCAAAACGGACAGTTGACAAAGGCGTATTATGTGGGAACAGAAACACAGGATCAGACAGGAACCTATATGATATTGATCGACCTGGAAACAATGAAAACATCGGCTAAGCCATTTGTAACCTATATTCCAGGATTTGAGGGTTATCTGACCACCCGCTATTTCACGAATGAGCGTGATTGGAGAGATAGAACTGTATTTCAGTATGTACCAACCGATATCAAGTCTGTAAAATTAGAAGTACCTGATAAGCCGGAAATGGGATACGAGTTGATCATTAATGGGAATAATGATTATGAAGTAAAGATGCAAACAGGAAAGGTCTTGAACGGGATTGATTCCATGGCCGTGAAACAATATCTTTCTTATTTTCAGCAGATCAATTTTGAGAGTATGGATCTTGCCATGACACAAAAAGAGATCGATTCAACATTATTATCCAAACCGATCAATATTCTTACTGTTACCAATCAAAAGGGCGAAGTGAATTCGGTGAAATTCTTTCTTCGTAAGCCAAGCAAAGAATCCTATGATGTGGATGGAAAGTTGAATGTGTTTGATCCGGAGCGTATGAATGCACTCTTGGATGGTAAAGATCTGGTGATGGTACAATATTATGTTTTTGGAAAATTGATGCCACCGGCAGAATATTTTTTGAAAAATACAGGAGGTCCTCAGGCAGGCAAACCGGTTTCGAAAAAATAGGTCATTTTATTAACCGAAATTCAAGGAAATCCTCATTAAATGGAGGTTTTTTTATGTTAAAAAGTCGGTTAAAACAAATCATTTTAATAAAAATTGAACAAAGTAAATGCAGTATATTTGCTCTGTAAGTTTTTACAAAAAACGTAATCACTCTTAAAAATTATACGATATGAAATTTATTGTTTCAAGTACATCATTACTAAAACAGTTGCAAGCGATCAGTGGCGTGTTGAATTCTAACAATGCATTGCCTATTTTGGACAATTTCCTGTTCGAGATCGACAAAAATCAGTTGAAGGTGTCAGCATCTGACCTGGAAACGACCATGACGACCATTATTGCTATTGAATCAAAAGATACCGGCAATATTGCGGTGCCTGCTAAATTGTTAGTAGATACTTTGAAAACATTTGCTGATCAGCCTCTAACATTCAGTATTGACGATAAAAAATACGGTATTGAGATCCTCTCTGATTACGGTAAATATAAATTGACAGGTCATAATGGTGATGAGTTCCCTAAATTACCTGCTATTGAATCGGCTTCCTCTTTGGAGATCGATGCAAGTGTATTGGCATCTGCCATTAATAAAACGATCTTCGCAACCGGAAACGATGAATTACGCCCGGTAATGTCAGGTGTATTCTGCCAACTTTCTACCGATAACATCACATTTGTTGCAACCGATGCTCATAAATTGGTGCGTTACAGAAGAAGTGATGCAAAAGCAGCAAGTGCATCTTCGTTCATTTTACCAAAAAAACCATTGAACTTGTTGAAGAACATTCTTTCAAGTGTAAGTGGAATGGCAAAGATCGAGTACAATACTACAAACGCATTTTTCTCTTTTGAAAATACAAACCTTGTTTGTCGTTTGATCGATGGAAAATATCCAAACTATGAAGCGGTTATTCCAAAAGAAAATCCAAATAAATTAACCGTTGACAGAGTTTCTTTCTTAAGTTCTATCAAACGTGTATCTATCTTCTCTAACAAAACAACACACCAGGTGCGTTTAAAAATTGCTGGTAGCGAATTAAGTATTTCTGCAGAAGATCTTGATTTTGCAAACGAGGCAAGTGAGCGTTTAACTTGTCAGTATGCCGGTGAAGATATGGAGATCGGATTTAACTCTAAATTCTTAGCAGAGATGTTAAGTAACTTAACTTGCGAGAACGTGAATTTAGAAATGAGTGCTCCTAACCGTGCAGGAATTTTATTACCTGCTGAAAGAGAAAATGATGCGGAAGATGTGTTGATGTTGGTAATGCCTGTAATGTTAAATAACTAAGAATACTGATTACTTGAATATAAAAAAGCTTCTACATTTTGTAGAAGCTTTTTTATATTTCCCTGATTACTCCCTTTTGTAATACACGTCAATATCAGAAAGCTGAATTATCCCTTTTGATGTTAAAGCATTCATTAACTCCGGATAAATAATGTCTATTTCAGGTGTTAGGGGAAATGGATCGTTTCCGTTTTTGGGCCATCGTAATAAATAGTCACTTACCCATTCGTTTTTTTCGTTTTTTGATAAGAATGTGAGTTTGTTTTTCTCCAGTAAATAGCGTCCATGTGTAGTTTTGCCATTAATCGTTTTAGTATAGGTTGAATCGGTCTTGAAAATGATCTCGGCAGTGAATTGTTGTTTCGTTGAGTCGGGAATAGTTCTTTTCTTGTCAAAGCATTCTAATTTATAGTATTTCCATTTCCCGATCAAGAAGTTGGAAGGAGCGTCTTGCCAGGACAAAGATATTAATGCAATTAACAGACAATAAAAAAAGATTCTCATGTTATTGGGTTGTTTTACTCAAATTTATTCCATTATAATAACACTTCAAAATAAGGATAACATTAAATCAATAATTGTTTAAATTTGATCTATGAAAAAACTACTACTCTCATTCTTCTTATTGTGCTCATCTTTGTTGATGTCGCAAACAACAATTGTTGATAGCATTATTTCAGGAGGTATTTACCGTAACTATCGTGTGTATGTTCCAGCAGCCTATAATGGATCAGCAGCTTGGCCATTGGTGTTCGATTTGCATGGTTATACTTCATCGGCATTGAACGAGCAGTTGTATTCCAACTTTATGCCTATTGCTGATACGGCTCACTTTTTAATTGTGTATCCGAATGGAACCTTGATAAGTGGTCAACCTTTTTGGAATGCAGGATTTGGCGCAACGGTGAATGATGTTCAGTTTATCTCCAATTTAATTGATACTTTATCTACTCAGTATAATATCGATGCCAATTCTGTGTATTCCTGTGGAATGAGTAATGGTGGCTATATGAGTCACACACTCGCTTGTGAGTTGAATGATAAAATTGCTGCTATTGCATCGGTAACAGGTAGTATGTCGGTTTTGCAAAAGGCAACGTGTACGCCCAATAGAACAGTGCCGGTAATGCAGATCAGTGGTAATGCAGATGCAACAGTTGCTTATACAGGCTCTTCTACATCTCTTCACATTGATACATTAGTGAATTATTGGGTGAATAACAATAATTGTAATCCTACACCGGCTTTTACTACTGTTCCGAATACGAACCTAACAGATGGTTGTACTGCAGAGCATTATGTGTATAGTGGAGGTGATAATGGTTCAAGTGTAGAGTTGTACAAGATCATTGGTGGTGGCCATACCTGGCCAGGGGCTCCATTCACAATAGGTGTAACTAACCGCGACTTTAATGCTTCATTGATGATCTGGTTGTTCTTCCGGAAATATCATTTGACTCAATTTACAAGTATCAATGAATTGAATACTCCTCTTGATATTACTATATATCCGAATCCGGCAATGGATCTGATCAATGTAGCTGTATCAGGGAATGTGCTGATAAGCATCATGGATATTAATGGGAAACAAGTTTTGTCAGGTAATCAAAAAACGGTCGATGTATCCTCTTTGAAAAAAGGGATCTACTTTGTTCATGTAAGTAATGCAAAAGGCAGCGCAGTAAAGAAATTGATCAGAATGTAGATCATTTATTTTTCTTTTCGCCCTTTACATTGTACACCATCCCGCCTCCTAGTCCATTTCCCGGACATGTGGAAGAAGAGTATTCAAAAGCTACTGTGTTCCGGTCGCTAAATTTTCCATTGCTTCCACATACAGAAATGTTTCCATCTTTATCAATGGTAAATGTGAAATCCATGTTTGGAGCGAATTCAATATGAATTAAATTTTTCGCTTCTTTTTTATTGTAGTAAACCTTTCCCCAATATTCTTCGGTAATAGTAGGACTCTGATAAGGAGTTGAGTTCCACGTATAATAGGAATAGGTAAAACGATAATTCCCCAAGTACTTATTTCGTTTGTCGAACGGGATCTTTTCACAGGAAGAAAGCAGTATTGCAAAAATCGCAATTATGTAGAATGTTGTTTTCTTCATATTGTTATTTTATATCGATTTCATCTACAAATATAAAGGCATCACCACCTGCACCTTGGTGCCATTCCGGGAATTTGCCATAGTTATAGGCTTTGATCTTAATATAGCGTGCTTTTGTAGGGTCAGTTTTTAATTCCAACTTTTGCATTTGGACTTCATAATCTTTTGCATCAATCTTATTGTCGATACTGCCCACCAATTTGAAATTTACGTTGTCCGTAGAAGTGTAATATTCCACTTTTGTCGGCATTACGATCCATGCGCGCGTATCTTGTAAATAAGAAGAGTTGAAAGTGCTTACTTTTTGTTCTTTTTTCAAGTCTATGATACATTCAAAATTCTGCGATTGATAACCTTGCCATTCTCCTTTTCTCCAATTGATCTCTCCATGTACCCCGTCAATAATACCTTTATCTCCTCCTGCAGTGTATTGAGGATTGTATTTTGAGAGGATCTTTATATCCCAATTGTTTGGGCGTTTGTAAAAGTGTGCAACATTCATTGCACTTTGTTTTGAGTTTATTTCAGTTATCTTTTTGATGCAATATGCAGAAATTGTTGCGTTTTTATTTATGTAAAAAGGTTGAGTGTATTCAATGATATTTCTACCTGATGTTGAAAAAATGGATTCAGGCAATTGGGATGAAATGTCTTCGATTATGTAATAGATTTTACTATTCCTTTCATAGCCTATCAATTCTATTTTTAAACTGTCTTCAAATACTTTTGAATCGGCTTTAATTACAGGTGAAATAGCTAGCTCATTGTCGTTGACTCCATTTTCGTAATTATGAAAATAACTAGGGTCGGCTATGAATAAGTTAGGTTCGGGAGTTGTATTAGGGGTTGCTGTCATTTCGAATACTAATTCGCTATTGCCTATAATATTTGTTGGGTAGTATATGTCAGCATAGTTAATTCTATTTTCTTTGACCGGCATTTTATTCATTTTTGCCGATTGAATGAACTTATTTTTTTCGGAGATGTTGGTTGCTCTTATTACAAATGCATTTCCATTTTCAAGATGAATTTTAACATCGCTGAATAGGGGTGTTCCAATATTAAACTGTGAATTGCCTGGACAAACCTGGTATAATCCCATTGCACTCATCACATACCATGCACTCATTTGCCCACAGTCTTCATTGCCGATCAGTCCATCCGGTGCATTTTTGTAAAAATCATTCATTAGCTGATATACACGTTCTTGTGTTTTCCAAGGTTTGCCAATATAATTGTATAGGTAGGCAATATGATGGCTAGGTTCGTTTCCATGTGCATATTGACCAACCAATCCAGTGATGTCTGCTTGTTCACGACCGGTAGTTTGTGAAGTAGTAGTAAATAGCTCATCCAGTTTTGCATCAAATTTAACTGCTCCTCCCATATGTTCAACTAATCCATATACATCATGCGGCACAAAGAAGGTATATTGCCATGAATTGGCTTCAGTGAAATTATTATTGACTTCGCGAGGATCAAAAGGGGATAACCAGCCTCCGTTCTTTTTAGGTCGCATAAAACCTCTTTCCGGATCAAATATGTTTTTCCAGGTTTGTGAACGTTGCATAAAATAATTGTATTCGCTCGTTTTTGAAAGTTGTGAAGCAACTTGAGCAATGCACCAATCATCATAGGCATATTCCAATGTTTTGGAAACACTTTCATGCTCATCATCCATTGTTATCATGGCATGTTCTTTTACTGCTTTTAATCCCAGATGATCAAGCATAGCGCTGTGTTTCATAGCTTCAAATGCAAGATTCATATTGTATGTTAGTTTTGGATTGTAATTTAAGATGCCTTTAGAAGCAGCATCTGCAATTACACTCACAGAGTGATAACCGATCATACAATCGGTTTCGTTGCTTGCCAGTTCCCAAACGGGCAAGCGTCCACCTTGTTTGTATTGCTCTAAAAATGTGTACACAAAATCTTGTGTGCGTTTGCGGTCAATGAGCGTATAGAGCGGGTGTGTTGCCCGGAAGGTATCCCATAAGGAGAATACAGAGTAATAGGTAAAACCTTCTGCTTTATGAATTTTATTGTCGCGTCCACGATACAAGCCATCCACATCCATCGCAACGTTGGGTTGGATCATGGTGTGATATAATGCGGTGTAAAAGATCGTAAGCTTTTCCTTATCTGCTGATGTTACTTCTATTTTGCTTAATTCTTTATCCCATAATTCTTTAGCATCTTTTTTTACTTTTTCAAAATCCCAATGAGGTAATTCCGCATTCAGGTTTTTGCGAGCCCCTTCAATGCTAACATTGGAAATGCCGACTTTGACGAATAGAGGTTTGTCATTTAGTTTTCCAAAAGTAAAACGTATAAAGCCGGTGGTTTTGATTCCATCATTATTACCTTTTCCAATGCTCCCTTCATTTTCGAATTTTTCGGAGAATTCGATCACAAAATAAATATATTGATCTTTTGCCCAGGCTTCGCTTCTTCTGAATCCTTCAATGGTTTTGTTGTCAACTACTTTTAAATCTGATTCCAATGTTTTATCACGGTGGTCGAGTTGAACTACGATCCTTGCTTCTTCGTTTTGGGGGAATGTGTATTTGTGAAATCCAACACGAGTTGTCGCTGTTAATTCTGCTAGAATATTATTGTTCATTTTTACTGAATAATATCCTGCACTTGCTTTTTCGTTTTTATGGGAATAGCTTGCTGCGTAGTTTTTGTAATCAAAATTTTCCGGTTTTTCTTTGTCCTCATTTTTGTACTTAGTGAATGGAAGAATGGCAATATCACCATAATCACTGCACCCTGTGCCGCTTAAATGGGTGTGTGAAAAGCCATAAATGATAGAATCGCTGTAATGATAACCACTGCATCCATCCCAGCTTCCATCAATACGTGTGTCGGGTGACAACTGCACCATTCCAAAAGGGACTGTTGCTCCCGGGAACGTATGGCCATGTCCTCCTGTTCCGATGAATGGGTTTACATAAGAAGAGTAGTTGGTTTTTTGTGCATGGATAGCACTAAAAAATATTAAGAAAAGTATTGTTATATAGTTGCAGGTCCTTTTTTTCATAATTACAAAGTGTCAATTAAAGATACGATCTTTATTTTTTTCTTAAGGTTCTTGATCTTAATATTTTTGGGTAAATAATAGGACTTTGGTTCGTTAGGAAGAATATCCGAAAAATTATCATTTAAATTCAGGTCAATGCCATCAATGCTGATCATCGCATTCTTAATAAGCACATCGGTTTTTATGGTAAAACACTGTAATGCTTCTGAGTGATCTTGCTTACAAGTACCTTCCGTAATCGTATAATTAGGTTGCTTTAATTTCAATTCTTTTGGTTTAACAAAGTAGTGAATATCATTTGCAGTACCAACGGATCCATCCAGAATAAATAATTCTGACTTTAAATAAATTTCGTTTAGATCAAAGGTTTTGATCATATTCTTATCGATAGAAAAAATGATAGCAGAGGAGTTGCCTTCTATTTGTATTGCATTAAAATTCGACCATAACGCATTTCCTTCAAAGTTGTATAGACTTATTCCTAATTCAGCTTTTTCAATTTTATTTGGCAGGTCGGATATGGCATAAATATATATAGAGTCGTTTTTCTCTACGATAGACAGAATAACATCTTTATAAGATCGCTTTACTTGATAATGCGCTGCTTTCAAAATATTGTTGTGGTCAATCGTGCTCCAGGATGTTACCGGCCAGCAATCATTCAGTTGCCAGTAGAGTGTTCCCATGCAATGCGGTTTGTTTCTCCGGTGTGCTTCAATCGCTGTTCGCATCCCATCAGCCTGTAATAGTTGCGATACATAGGTGTAGTGTTCAATTCGATGTTGTGGGATCTTATAATCACGAGCCATATAGGTGCTAATCGTTTGAAACCCTGTTGGATGTTTTTGATGAGCATTTAACACAGTGGAGTCAATGATGTGAGGATAAATATCCGAGGCATACTTGTCTTCATAAACAATGTCTTTTTTATTCCGCTTTGGGAATAAACCAACCTTAATGAGTGTGTTTAAATTGGGCATTCCCTGGAAGCCATATTCGCTTACAAAACGTCCAACCCTCGTATTGTAATTTTCGAAAGGTTCCATTCCCCACCAAACACCCCAGTAGTGAGAATCACCATTCAGTAAACTTTCTTTGTGTCCCCATCCGATGCTTGGCGATGAAGGCCAGTAGGCACGATCTCCATCATGTATATTTACAATGTCCTTAAGCAAATAATCAAAAATGATCGTATTGTTCATGGCAATTTCAGAGGAATCTTTCTTGGAATACTTGTATTGTTTTTGCCAACCCCAGTTTTTCCATCCTTCATCTACTTCATTATTGCCGCACCATAAGGCAATACTCGGATGATTGCGTAAACGCTCTACTTGCTCGGCTGCTTCTGCGGCAACATTATTCATGAAGTGTTTGTCTCCGGGATACATGGCACAGGCAAACATAAAATCTTGCCAAACCAGAATTCCATTTAGATCACATTGCCTATAAAATTCATCATTTTCATAGATGCCCCCTCCCCAAACACGTAACATGTTCATATTGGCATCTACTGCATTTTGAATGATCGTGAAATAGTTTTCCGTTTTTACTTTCGGAATAAAATTATCTTGTGGAATATAGTTAGCCCCTTTTATAAAAAGTGTTTTTCCGTTAACTTTAAAATAGAAGGATGTGCCAATGCTGTCTTTTCCATTGACTAATTCTATTGTTCGCAAACCAAGGGCTGAATGATGTATGTCAAGTATCTTTCTGTTGAAGGATAAACTGATGAATATATTGTATATATATTGCTGTCCCATACCGTGTGGCCACCATCTGTTTGGGTTTTTAATAATATACTCCAATTCATATTTATGTATTCCTTTTTTTAAAGGAACTTTGATAGTGCGTTGATCCTTTAGATCGCTGGAGGCTGATCTTGTAATATCAAAATAGGCATTCGCATTTGTGTCACTTTCTATTTCACAAATAAAGTTGATGAGTGCAACAGAATCATTTAATTCAATGATCTTATTTTGAACTGTCTTAATGCGCGCATCGTTCCAATATTTTAGTTGTACATCTTTCCAGATGCCGCAGGTCACCAATCGTGGTCCCCAATCCCAGCCATATTGGTATTGCGCTTTGCGTGTAAATACTTTTTCATCTCCGGGTAAAGTATAGGATAGTTTTTTTGCTTCTTCTTTTCCTTTGTTGACAGCAGATTGAAAACAGACTCTTAATTGATTTTTTCCTATTCGTGCGATCTTTTTAATGTCAATGTTCCATGTCCGGAACATATTGTCTGTGATTAATATTAATGAGTCGTTCAGATATACATTTGCATACGTGTCAAGCCCCTTGAATTGTAATTCAATATGATCTTGAGTCAATTCTTGTTTACTGATATTAAATGTGCATTGGTATTCCCAGTCGCTTTTTTCTATCCACTGGAGTTGCTTTTCATTATCAGCATAGAATGGATCAGGTATGATCTTATTCGCCAACAGATCGGTATGAACAGTGCCAGGAACTGAAGCCTTCATCCATTTGGTGTTAATTGATTTCTTGAAAGTCCAATTGCATTGATTCAAACTTCTTTCACTCGTTTGTGCAAAAACAAACAGCGGAATCAGTAAAAACGATATGATCCAAGTTTTTTTCAATTCAATTGGTCTTTTAATTTTTTTACTTCATTCACATCTGCTAGCTCTCCCTCAAGAATAGCGGAAGAATGATAATAATGCGCTTGGGTGCCGTTTTTTATTTCAGCAATGTTGCTTGAGCGAACACCACCACCCGGCATAATTGTGATTCTGTTTCTCGATGCCTTTACCAGTTGTTCTAAATTTTTGATTCCATTCATGGCAGAGGATGTAAACCCTGAAGTGAGGATCGTTTTAAATCCGCAGTTGATAACAATATCTAATGCTGTTTTCTGATCATTGATCTTGTCGAATGCTCTGTGAAAACTGCAGGGTAGGGGAGATGCTAATTTTAGTAATTCGATATTCTGTTCTATATTAATGCTATTATCTTCATTTAGTATTCCGAAAACAAATCCATCCACATTCAAATTTTTAAAATGAAGAATATCTTTTTTCATTTGCTCGAACTCTTCGCTTGTATATACAAAGTTTCCTCCGCGTGGACGGATCATAACGAATAGATCGATCTTTATTTCATTTCTTGCTTTTGCAACGATAGAGTAATCGGGAGTCGTTCCACCTTCTTTGAAATTATCGCATAGCTCGATCCTGTCGGCTCCACCTTGCTGTGCAATGAGAGCTGATTCATAATTAAAACAAGCTATTTCTAATTTATTCATGCAAATGATATTCGGAGTTGATCAGTTTGTTTCCTGTGCTATCGTGAACAGCATAGTTGAATCCACCTTGTACACAATATGCACCATATTCACCTTGTTTATTTAAGGCAATAAATCCAACTTGAATATCTTTCAAATTCTTTTTTCTGTTTGCCGTTAATTTTACAACACGAGCTACAGTCTCTTTACAAGCTTGCTCAGGAGTTTTTCCTTGACGCATCAGTTCAACAACCAAATGGCAGCCTGCAATACGTATAACTTCTTCGCCATGGCCCGTTGCTGTTGCTGCGCCAATCTCATTGTCTACATATAGTCCTGCTCCGATGATGGGAGAGTCGCCTAAGCGGCCATGCATTTTGTAGGCCATGCCACTGGTAGTACAAGCGCCCGATAGATTCCCGTTTGCATCCAGTGCGATCATGCCAATCGTGTCGTGATTTTCAATATTGACGATCGGTTTGTAATTGCTATTCTTCAACCATTCTTTCCACTCTTTTTCAGATTCTTCTACCAATAAATTCTCTTTTTTGAATCCTTGAGATAAAGCAAATTGAAGTGCCCCATCGCCTACCAACATCACATGAGGTGTTTTTTCCATGACAGCGCGTGCAACAGAGATGGGGTGCTTGATGTGCTCCAGACATGCAACAGAGCCAATATTCGCCTGTTCATCCATAATGCATGCATCGAGTGTAACACGTCCGTCACGGTCAGGTCGGCCGCCATAACCTACACTTCGTTCAGTTGGATCGCCTTCCGGGACCATCACTCCGGTCTCCACAGCATCGAGTGCGCGACCGTTTTTACTGAGCACTTCCCAGGCTGCTTCATTGGCTTTTAGTCCAAAATTCCAGGTAGAAAGTACGATTGGTTTATTGGATTGAATTGTAACCTTTTTTGGGGATGATGAAATGTGTGAAAATGCGTTGTTAGCTATAAGTGCCCCTGATGATAATGCTCCTAGCTTTAGGAATGTTCTTCTGTTGGTCATGTTTTGTTTTAAATATGCCGTTCGATTTCTAATAATATTTAAAAATTAATTCAGCAGATATAGGGAAGCTCCCTACATTTGTGTCAGTAGTTTTTTCTTACATGTTGAGTGTAAGTGTTTATCCGATCCCGTGAGGTTTAGTAGTCCTCACGGGATTCTTTTTTTATTTTTTTGCCATAAAATGTTTGGCATAGTTAACGCCTTTCCTGTCGAGTAGTTTTGAATGGATCTTCAGGCGTTCACTGAACTCTTTAAAATTCTTTTTGTTTTGCTCCAACCATAATGTTTCTGCCAAAGCAGCCATACGTGGAACCGACATGTATTCTACTTGAGAAAATGTGAGGATGTATTCGGTCCATACATTCCCCTGTGCTCCCATAATAAATTTCGCTTCATCGGCATTCAGTATTTTGGGTGTAGGGTTATATGAGTAAACGGAATCAATAGGGTTGAATCCTCCGATAGCCAGTGGCTCTGCTGCTTTATTCTTTGATTGATAGTGATCAAAATAACATGGTTTTCCTGGAGTCATCACCACAAAGTGTTTTTGCTTAGCAGCTGCGATACCACCTTCTGTTCCTCTCCAGCTCATCACGGCTGCGTTAGGGGCTAGACCGCCTTCCAATATTTCATCCCAGCCGATGATCTTTTTCCCTAAAGAGTTGATGTATTTTTCCATGCGTGTAATGAAATAACTTTGTAGTTCATTCACATCTTTTAATTTTTCATCAGCAATACGTTTCTGGCAGTTTGCACAGGTTTTCCAACGTTCTTTTACACATTCGTCACCACCAATATGAATGTATTCGCTTGGAAATAATGTTACTACTTCTGAAAGAATGTCTTCCAAAAAATGGAATGTTTCTTCTTTCCCTGCACAATAAACATCATCTGAAACTCCCCATCTGGTGAACGTTTCAAAGGGACCACCGGTACATGAATATTGTGGGTATGCTGCTAATGCTGCCAGCGAATGACCGGGCATTTCAATTTCAGGAACTACGGTGATGTGCTTGCTTGTTGCATACGCTACGATCTCTTTTATGTCTTCTTGTGTGTAAAATCCACCATAGGGTTTCCCGTCATACTTATCGGTTTTAGATGGCTGTCCGTTTTTGTCGAATGTTGGTTTTCCGATGAGTGTTTCTTTGCGTTTGCTACCAACTTCGGTAAGTAAAGGATATTTTTTGATCTCTATTCTCCAGCCTTGATCATCTGTTAAATGCCAATGAAATACATTGAATTTATACATGGCCAAATGGTCGATGTATTTTTTCACTTCTTCCTTTGAGAAAAAATGACGGCTACAATCGAGGTGCATACCACGCCATTGATAGTTCGGTTTGTCTTTAATGTTTACACAAGGGATGATGATGTCGGCTGTTTTTTCTATAGAGAATAATTGTATCAGCGTTTGTATGCCATTAAAAACACCATGTTCGCTTGATGCTGAGATCTGAATTTGGTTGTTATTTACATTTAATTCATATTCTTCACTTGTATTTTTTGTGTCAAATCCTTTTTGAAGTATAAGAATATAATTCCCATCGTTTGGAATATTGCTTATCACCTGCAATTCAAAATTGTAATATTTTTTCAGATGCTCGTTCAGGGAACTTATCTCTTTCGATAAGTTCTCTTGCATCAAAACGATCTTTGTGTTGGAGTTAAGGAAAAAAAGATCGCCTGTCATTTTTACTTCAGAAGGGTAAGGGATCAAGGGTAAAACTTTTTTACCGGCAGCGGGCTGTGCAAATGCAGCCGCTTGGAATAGTGTAATAATAGCGAGGAAGAGTCTTTTCATTTGTTGAATTTATTTGTTCATTTCTTTCCACATTAAAGAGGCTGCGCCTAATATTGCAGCATCATTTTCTTTTAATTGTGATGGAAGTATTTGGATCTTGTTTTTATATATGTTTAATAGATTTCTTTCAAAACTTTCACGGGTAGGTTTAAAGATAAGTTCGCCTGCTTGCGCCAATCCTCCGAAAAGGAAAATAGCTTCCGGACTTGTATAGGCAACGCTGTTAGCTAATGCCAAACCTAATATCTCGCCTGTATAGTTAAATGCTTCTAAGGCGCTTTTGTCACCTGCTATCGCTTTATCATAAATGTATTTTGCATCGGCCACTTTATCGCTGAGATCTACTTTTTCGTGGTTACTCATTAATAGATCGGAATAGGTTCTTTTAATGCCTGTTGCGGAGCAATATGTTTCCAGACAGCCTTTTCTCCCGCATCCGCATGGTCTTCCATCCGGGAACATGATCACATGACCGATCTCTCCGGCAAAACTATCGTGACCGTAGATCATCTCTCCGTTAGATACAATTCCACTTCCCAAGCCGGTGCCCAATGTGATGAATAGAAAATCTTTCATGCCTTTAGCGCCACCAAAGATCATTTCGCCCAATGCAGCTGCATTGGCATCGTTCGTTAATAATGTTCTTACACCTAAACGTTCTTCAAAGAGTTGAGCTAATGGGACAACGCCTTGCCACTTCAGGTTGGGGGCGAATTCAATGGTCCCTTTAAAATAGTTGCCGTTTGGTGCACCTATCCCTACACCACTTAATTTATATTCATTCTTAAAAGGAAGAAGTGCTTTTTTGATGTGTTCGGAAACAACTGCAGCCAGATCTTCCGGTATTGGAAAATGTCCGGTTGGGATACTTTCTTTGACCAGTAGCTTTCCTTCTTTGTCAACCAGACCAAATACGGTGTTTGTTCCACCAATATCAATACCTGCAACGATTTCTTTCATATTCCATAAATGTACATATTTCCCCGGTTTTTACCAAAAAACTGTTTTTCATCAGTTTTTGAAAAATTAAGGGTAAAATATTTGCTCAGTTAGATTTCGATTTATACTTTTGACCTGTTATTTAAATTTATTCTAAATAAGAATTATGCAAAATATCAAGGTAACAATAGCAGATAGTAACTTTTTAAGTCGTAAAGGACTTGCTGTATTATTAGCGGAAAGCGCAAATTTTTCTCTTGTAGCAGAAGCTTTATCTACTTCTGATCTTGTTAATCAATCGAAATTTTATCAGCCGGACTTGATCGTAATCGATTATGAATCAGCTAATTTCAGTATAGAAGGATTGGTACAGGTTGTAAAAAAATATCCGAATACTCCATTATTAGCGATCACCGAATTCAAAAGCAATGCACTTATTGCAAAGGCATTGAATGCCGGTGTAAAAAGTCATTTGTTAAAAGATTGCGATCATGACGAGATCGTAGAGGCGATCTACAAAACAGCGAAAGGTGAACAGTTTATGTGTGGAAAGATCGTGAGCGCTGTATTGGATGAAAAAGGACCGGCAGCTATTGCATCCTATAACTGTGATGGCATCAATATTTCGGAGCGTGAGATGGAGATCATTAAATGTATTGCCGAAGGATTATCGAATAAAGAAGTAGCTGACAAATTATTCTTGAGTACACATACAGTTACAACACACCGTAAGAATATCATGGCTAAATTAGGGGTGAATAACACGGCTGGTTTAGTTCTATTTGCTGTGCGTGAGAATCTGATCAGTCCAAATCATTTCTTGTTCTCTGCAGCTAGCTAATTCAAAAATATTTTTCTTATTCGATCCCCGCAAGTACCTTGCGGGGATCTTTATTTTAATAAAATACCTTCTTTATGGTATTGTCCACTTTTATTGCCCTGCCTACTTTTGTGATGTAAATTAAAATTATTCTAAATAAAAAATCTATAACAATGAAATCAAACAAGTTATTTTTATTTCCTCTAGCAGCGATGGTGCTAGTTTCTTCTTGTAAAAAAGAAGAGGATGAGGTTCCAACACCAACTCCTGCAGGTCCGGGTTATACTGTTCCAACAACATACAATTTTGCAAATGTTAATTATTCGGGTCAGACAACTAGAATTGCCATGTTGGACGAGATATCTACCTATATGTCAACATCAAATACATCGGGAACAGTGTTAGATGCGCAAAAATTGAAAGATATGTATGCGAATGTCAATGCTCAATTTACCGATCCTGCATTAAATACAAGTGGCAAACAATTAAAAGATAAAACATTTTCGTTAGATCAGGCATTGTTTGAAGCCTATTTTGATACAATAGCTCAACAAAGTACATCTTTGGTAGCCGGTACAAATGGAACGGCAGGTGTTGTTGTGAGCACAACAGATCCAACTAAAAAATATCTTCAGGGAGCAAATGGTGTTGAATATGCTCAATTAATTAAGAAAGGATTAAGTGGCGCTATTTTCTATTATCAAGCAATGGAAACGTATTTATCAAATCTTTCTATAGATGATAACACAACAGTAGTAGCGGGAAGTGGTACTAATATGGAGCATCACTTTGATGAGGCTTTTGGCTATTTTGGAGTGCCAATTGATTTTCCAACAAATACAACTGGTATAAAGTATTGGGGAGATTATTGTAATAAAATGAATGCTCAGATGAATACCAATGCAGCTGTCATGAATGCCTGTTTAGCAGCAAGAGCAGCGATCTCAAATTCTGATTATTCAACAAGAGATGCACAGGTTACAGTATTTCGTCAGCAATGGGAAAAAATAATTGCCGCAGCCATTATCTATGAATTGAATCGTGCAAAAGCGAATATTACTGATGATGCTATTCGTAATCACTATGTTTCCGAGGCAATTGGTTTTATTATGTGCTTAAAGTACAATTCTCAGAAAACAATTTCTAATGCTGAGATCACTCAAGCTCTAAATTATATTGGTTATAATATTTACAATATTTCACTTACCAATATTGATAATGTGAGAAACTTGATCAGCACAGAGTATGGATTAGATGCTGTTAAGGATAATTTGTAGTTTATTTTAGTTTTTAGTTCTTAATTAACATAAAGATCCCGGGGTTTATTTCACCGGGGCTTTTTAATAAATGTATCAGATGAGATTTTCTAAAAATGTTTTAGGTGTTTTTGTTTTATTTGCTTTATTTGTTGTGGCTGTATCTTCTTGTAAAAAAGATAAAGATGAAGAGGTAACTCCTGAAAGCACCTTTGATAAGCCGGGAATGTTAACAAATTATGCAGATAGCATTATTCTCCCTCAATATCAACAATTTAAACAGAAGATTGATTCATTGAAGCTTTTAGCTGATGCATTTGTTGCAGCTCCGAATTTATCTAACCTCCCCGTTCTTCAAAGCCATTTTTTGAGTACGTATGAACAATATCAGTGGATCTCTACTTTTGAATTTGGTCCTGCAGAAACGGATGTTTTAAGAGCAAATTTTAATACATTTCCATGTGATACTACTCAGATCAATACTAATATTGTAGCGGGGAGTTATGATCTTTCTACTGTTTCAAATATAGATGCCAAAGGGTTTCCTGCATTGGATTTTTTGCTTTTCGGCATTCAGCAGGACGATAATTATATACTTTCTTTATATACCACTTCTCCTACAGCTGTAAATGCAAAAAACTATTTGTCGGATCTGGTAGATGAACTTCAATTGAAATCGAATAATGTTTATAATGCTTGGTTGCAATCGGGAGGTAATTACATCTCTACATTTAAAAACAGTACAGGTAGCGATGTTGGTAGTTCTATAGGCATGTTGGTTAACCAATTAAATTTTGATTTTGAGTTATTGAAGAATGCTAGAATTGGCATTCCCTTAGGGAAAAGAACGCTTGGAGTTCCATTGCCTGAGAAAGTGGAAGCTTATTACAGTCAGCATTCTATCGAATTGATCATGGAGCACATTCAAAATATTGAGAATGTATATTTAGGCAGGTCAATTTCCAATAATGACGGTTTAGGTTTGGATGATTATTTATCACATATAAATGCGCAATATGCAGGAGGTTCTTTAAATGATGCGATCAAAGCAAAGTTTACAAGTGCTAAAGCTAAATTGCTATTGATACCAGGTACTCTTTCTCAAGCAGTTGTTACTGATGCAACTATTGTGGATCAAGCGTATGCAGAATTGTTGCAACTTGTTGTTTTATTAAAAGTTGATATGCCATCCGCTTTAGGTGTTTTGATCACATATCAGGATAATGATGGAGACTAGTTTGTGAAATTCTTTTCAATAAATAAAATTTATCAACGACTAATGGAGCAAGTAAGTATTGCTCCATTGGTCGTTTTTCGTATTATTTTTGGAGGGATGATGCTGGGAAGTATCATCCGGTTTTGGCTAAATGGTTGGATCGAGGATCTTTATATAAAGCCGGTTTTCTTTTTCACCTATTATGGCTTTGAATGGGTAAAACCACTGGGAGAAACAGGTACATACCTTATTTTCATTGTAATGGCTTTGTCTGCATTGATGGTAATGATCGGCTTTAAGTATAGGCTTTCATCAATCGCTTTTTTTCTTACGTTTACTTATGTAGAATTGATCGACAAGACCAATTACTTAAATCATTATTATTTTATTAGCATCGTAGCTTTTTTAATGATATTTCTACCTGCTGGAAGAAATTTTTCATTGGATGTGTATTTTGATCAACAGAAAAAATTAACACATATACCTCGTGTTTTTATTTTTACCATTCAACTTCAATTAGGAATAGTTTATTTTTTTGCCGGTGTAGCAAAACTTAACTATGATTGGTTGTTTGAGGCACAGCCTTTGAGGATTTGGTTGCAGCCGCATACAGATCTTCCTGTTTTAGGTTATTTCATGGATAAAATATGGATTGCCTATTTTTTTAGTTGGTTTGGTGCTATTTATGATCTTTCTATCCCGTTCTTTTTATCATTTAAAAAAACCAGAGGGTATGCTTATTTTTTTGTAATCGCTTTTCATGTTCTTACCAGAGTTCTATTTCAAATTGGGATGTTCCCATATATCATGATTCTGGCAACCTTGATCTTTTTCTCAGAGTCATTTCATGTAAAGTTGTTGGGTTATATTTCAAAGCCCTTTATTAGATCAAAAGAATTGATTCATTCAGAGGGCAGAGCATTTCACTTCGGTTCCCTATTTAAAAAAATGTTTTTGACATTCATTGCTATTCATTTTTTTATACAAATAATATTACCCTTCCGTTATGTGTTATATCCCGGAAAACTTTTTTGGACAGAACAGGGATTTCGTTTTTCCTGGAGAGTTATGTTGATGGAAAAAGCTGGAAAGGCATTTTTTTATGTGACAGACAAAAAAACAGGTAGAGTCGGTGAGACAATGATGGATAATGATTTAACCCCTAATCAAGAAAAAATGATGTCCACGCAGCCTGATTTTATTCTACAATATGCACATCATTTAGAAAAAAAATACAAAGCAATGGGGATGGTTGATCCCAAAATTACGGTTGACTGTTATGTGACCTTAAATGGAAGTGGCAGCCGTCCATATATTAATAAATATGTTGATCTAACTAAGATAAAGGATGGGTTTCATCATAAATGGTGGATATTGCCCTTTGAGGAGAGCGCTAATTAATTATGAATTTGAATAATTATTTTACTTTATATTTTATTTTATTGGCCTCCTTGTTATTTGGCCAAAAGGACACTGTTGTTTTAAAGTCAGATACCCTGAAGAGTGTTATTGTTGAAGCGCATAAAGAAAATGATTTTGGAGTTACTCGATTAAAACAAGTAGAAGGCACAGCCATTTATGCAGGAAAAAAAAATGAGGTCATTCTTTTAGCTGATGCGAATGCTAACTTGGCTGCTAATAATGCACGTCAGATATATAATAAAATTTCAGGATTAAATATTTGGGAAAGTGATGGCTCCGGAATACAATTAGGAATAGGTGGTCGTGGTTTGAACCCCAATAGGGTTTCTAATTTCAATACCAGGCAAAATGGATATGATATAAGTGCTGACGCATTAGGATATCCTGAAAGTTATTATACACCACCTTCTGAAGCGCTTGATCGTATTGAGGTAGTTCGTGGTGCAGCATCTCTTCAGTATGGAACTCAGTTTGGAGGCTTTATTAATTTTAAATTCAAACAGCCAAAGCCGGATCAGTTATTTCAAATAGAAGCTCGTCAAACTGCTGCATCTTTTGGATTTTTTAATTCTTATTTGTCGCTTGCTGGAGATAAAAAAAAATGGAGTTATTTTACTTTTTATCAATATAAAAAAGGCGATGGGTGGCGTATGAACTCCCGTTTTAATGCAAATACGGCTCATGCTTCTGTTGTTTACAGAGCTACTGATAAATTTAAAATAACAGCTGAATATACTTTTATGAACTATTTGGCTCAACAGGCTGGTGGGCTCACTGATAATCAATTTAAAAAAGATCCTAAACAGAGCCACAGAAATAGAAATTGGTTTCGTGTGAATTGGAATTTAGCGGCAATTGTTTTAGATTATGACATAAACGAAACCTCTAAGCTGAATATGAGGACATTTGGTTTACTAGCAGGCAGAGATGCTGTTGGTTTTTTAGGTGTGATCAATAGGACAGATCCGATGACAGAAAGAGATCTCTTGAAAGACGTTTATAAAAATATTGGTTCTGAACTTCGCTACATTAAACACTATGATTTTTTGAGGTCAGTGTCGGTTTTTTTAGCCGGAGCCAGATATTATAGAGGCAATACATATAGGAAACAAGGCTATGGAACCGATGGAGCTGATCCTGATTTTAATTATTTGAATCCTGATGATCTTGAACATTCCGATTATTATTTTCCTTCTGAAAATATTTCTTTGTTTACAGAAAATATTTTTAGAATAACTTCCAAATTTAATATTACCCCAGGAGTGCGTTTTGAGTATATTTCTACCAGTTCAGATGGCTATTATAATGAACAGTATAAAGACTTGGCAGGCAACGTAATATATAAAGCTCAAATACAAGACAATAAAAGTAATTACAGACATTTTTTATTGGCAGGTTTAGGGATGGCCTATAAGTTCAACTCCTTTTTAGAGTTATATGCTAACTTTTCTCAAAATTATAGATCCATTAACTTTAATGATATGCGTGTCGTCAATCCCAATATTAGGGTGGACCTTAATCTAAAAGATGAAACAGGCTATTCTGCAGATCTTGGATTTAGAGGTAGCTGGAAAAATATCCTAACATTTGACATAACTGCATTCTATTTAAAATATAATAACAGAATAGGGTCAGTACTGATGGTCGACTCATTTAGTTATATCCCTTATCGTTTTAGAACCAATATTTCAGATTCAAGGAATATTGGAGTCGAAGCATTCACAGAGCTAGATTTGTATAAGTTAATTGCAGGTTCGCAAAGGAAAATAGGTATTACAGTTTTTGCGAACCTTTCATTTATCGATGCCAGATACATTGATTCTAAACAAAATGCTTACAAGAATAAGTTGGTTGAATACGTTCCTCAGCAAATAATAAGAACAGGAACTTCATTTATTTATAAAACATTCAAGTTTAGTCTTCAGTATTCAAAAACTTCTGAGCAATTTTCTGATGCTACAAACGCGGAATATTCCTCCAATGCTGTTACGGGGCTAATACCAGAATATGATATTCTTGATTGCTCTATTGGATATTCTTATAAATGGCTTAGCTTATCCGGTGGTGTTAATAATGTGATGAATAAAATGTATTTCACAAGGAGAGCTGACGGCTATCCCGGACCGGGCATAATACCTTCTGATGGTCGAAGTTTTTACATGACATTAGGGCTTAAATTATAAGAAATTAGTAAATTCGGCAGATGATCTTAATAGCCGATAGCGGTTCTACTAAAACAGACTGGCGTTTGATCGATGAACAGAAAAATATTCATCAGTTTCAAACGCAGGGACTTAATCCTTACTTTCTTTCAAGTGAGCTAATAGCTGAAATTGTTCAACATGAATTGATTTCTAAATTTCCAAATACGGTCAGTTTTTCTGCAACAACATTGTCGATCTATTTTTATGGAGCAGGTTGTAAAGTGGAAGACAAAAAGACGCTGGTAAAAGGTGCTTTATTGAAATTATTCCCTTCTGCAGAAGTGTATGTTGAATCAGATATGTTAGGCGCTGCAAGAGCATTGTGTGGAAGGTCGCCAGGAATTGCTGCCATACTTGGCACAGGCTCGAATACCTGCTACTATGATGGTAATAAAATCGTGGAGAATAGAACATCAACGGGATTTATTTTAGGCGATGAAGGAAGCGGTGCGCATATCGGTAAAACATTTATACAGGCATTTTTGAACGATGAATTGCCGGAAGAATTAGCGATCCGTTTTCAAGATAGATTTAAATTGAATAAGGATGAAATTATTGATGCGGTTTATAGAAAACCTTTACCGAATCGATTTTTAGCATCATTTAGCAAATTTGTTTATCAAAATCAAAAAGAAGAATATATCCTTCAGCTGCTGATCACTTGTTTTGAGCAATTTTTTGATAAACATGTCTGTAAATACAGTCGGCACAAACAGCTTCAGTTAAATTGTGTAGGTTCGGTAGCATTCTATTATAGTAACATTCTACGTGGAGTGGCCGATAAAAAAGGCGTTCTAATAGGAACGATCGTTGAATCACCTATATCGGCATTAACATTATATCATTTGGGCGAATAGGCTTATTTTTTTTCTAATTAATACTTATATTTGAAGCATATACTTTAAAAGATGAAATTACCTTCTACTTATAAATTAAAAGATATTGCAGCTATTATTAACTGTGAATTTGATGGTAGTCCGGATCATGTGGTTACTGGTTTAAATGAGATCCACATGGTAGAGCCGGGAGATATTGTTTTTGTTGACCATCCAAAGTATTACGACAAGGCATTGAAATCAAAAGCGACAACGGTTATTATTAACAAAAAAGTGGAATGTCCGGAAGGAAAAGCCTTGATCATTTCTGATGATCCTTTCAGAGATTATAATTTGTTGGTTCGTCATTTTTATCCGGTGAATTATTCTACAAAGCAGATCGCAGATACTGCAAAAGTAGGTGAAGGAACTATTTTGATGCCGGGTGTTTATCTGGGAAATAATGTAACGATCGGCAAGAACTGTGTGATCCATCCGAATGTTGTGATTTATGATGATTGCCATATTGGAAACAATGTGATCATTCATGCCAATACCGTTATCGGAGCAGATGGATTTTATTATAAAAAACGTCCTCACATGTTTGATAAGATGATCTCCTGCGGAAGGGTGATCATTGAAGATGATGTAGAAATTGGGTCTGTGTGCGCTATTGATAAAGGCGTTTCAGGCGATACGATCATTGGTGCCGGTACAAAAATGGATAATCATGTTCAAATTGCTCATGATGCTCATTTAGGAAAAATGTGTTTGGTAGCAGCTCATGTTGCAATTGCAGGTGTTGTTGTGGTAGAAGATGGTTGTACCTTCTGGGGGCAATCAGGAGTGAGAAGTGATGTACATTTAGCAAAAGGAACTGTCGTATTAGCACAGGCAGGTATTGGTGGAGATACAGAGGAAGGTAAATCTTATTTTGGTTCACCTGCTAGTGAGTCGCGTACAAAAATGCGCGAGTTGGCAGCATTAAAACGTTTGCCTGATCTATTAAGAAAGCTGGATAGTGAGGAGAATTCCTAACCATCTAATCGGGTGTAATGATTGCTTTATCGAAAAGATTTTATCTTTTCTGCAACATTGCTCTATATTTACAATTATTCTGATCTATGGCCGATTCATCACATAAGAATTTATCGAAACGAATTAAGGATATCAAACTTAATTCGCTTTTGGAAGTTACCAAGGCCATTAACAATAATTTTTCTACCGACCAATTATTGGACATCTTCGAAGAAGTATTGTCCAAGCAGCTGAATATCGGAAAGCTTGTGTTGTTCAGTAACGATAATGGCTGGAAATGCATCTTGAAATATGGTGTAGGAAAGGAATACAATGAAATTGACGTTGAAAGAGATCTTCTTTCGATCACAGATATTGGGACGATAAATTTTTCTAAGAAAAATTTAAATAAATCCTTCGAGATCGTTATTCCTGTTTTTCATAAATCACATCCGCTTGCTTATGTTTTGATAGGAGATTTGGAAGATAGAGTAGAGGTAAGTCCTGCAATTAAACACTTGCCTTTTGTGCAAACGCTTACTAGTATTATCGTTGTTGCCATTGAAAATAAGAAATTGGCGAAAGAGAATATTCGTCAGGCTGCGATGAAAAAAGAGCTGGAACTGGCATCCGAAATGCAGTCTATGTTATTCCCTGATACCCTTCCTGTTGATAGTCGTTTAGAGGCTGACGCTTTTTATTTGCCTCATCAGCAAGTTGGAGGGGATTATTACGATTTTGTATGGCTGAATGAAAATGAATGTGTGTTTTGTGTGGCAGATGTATCAGGTAAAGGAATTGCAGCAGCACTTTTGATGTCTAATTTTCAAGCCAATCTTAGAGTGTTGTTAGAGCATACCTCTTCATTAACTGAACTGGTGAAAGAACTAAATGCGAAAGTGATGATAAATGCTAAGGGAGAAAAGTTCATTACCTTATTTATAGCAAAATACAATGTGATCACCCGTACACTTACATACATAAATGCAGCCCACAATCCTCCATTGTTGGCTACTCCCAATTCAATTAGTACCTTAAAGATAGGTTGTACAGGACTAGGGATGTTTGATGAGATCCTAAAAATAAAAGAAGGGATCGTAAACATTTCCCCGGGTTCTACGATCGTATGTTATACGGATGGATTGGTTGAGCTGGAGAATAATAAAGGCGAAGAATTTGGAATGGATGGAATAAAGAAGATCATAAAGAGTCATCCATCAATATCTATTCATGAGCTGAATAAGAAAATAGTTGATGCTGCAATCGATTATAAAGAGTCTCGTCCATATATAGACGACATCGCCTTGTTTAGTGTGAAGGTTCACTAATTTTTTTCTCTTGATTTTTTTTATGGTGAACATCTATTGCAACGAGCATTGCAATGAATCCCCAGAATGGAACGGATGCTTTATCGGTGTCCAGGAAGTTGTTTAAGCCACCGTGTACAATATAAGTAATGAATCCTAATAGCGTCACAAGCACCAACTTCTTCAATTCATAATCCGAAATAGTATAGTATAATCTAAATCCGGTGCTGAGTGTTATGAGAATGATAATAATAAATGTAACGGCCCCTAATACTCCCGATTCGCACAATGGTCCTATATACTCACTATGAGCATTTCCTCGATCACCCATGTTTGTACTAATAATCGTTTTCTCATTGGAATGTTGGAAAGGTGCATATACAAAGCTATATGTTCCCGGTCCCCAGCCAAGAATAGGACGTTCTTCAAACATTCCAAATGCAGCACTCCACCTATTTAAACGTTCCAGGTTAGATGCATCAGTCGAAATGTTCGAAATTGATTGAATATGTTTTTCAAAATCACGGGATGCATCTTGTCTGTTCTTTTCCAGTTTCATTATTATATCGGTTCTGTAGTATAAAAGAACTGCTGTAATGCAAGAAGCAAGAATAAGGATGTTTCTGAATTTTATTTTTAATAGCAGCACGATATATGCAAGTAATGCTATGATCAGACTTAACCATGCCGCTCGTGTATAGGAAAAGATTAGTGCGATGATGAATATGATCAGAAAAATGGTTGAAGCAAATTTGATGCTGGTTGAGTATTTTTTATTGAAACAAAAGAAGATAAGCACCGGTAAAAACATTGCCAACATCGCTCCATAAATAGTATGGTCATTATAAAAGGGAGACATTACATAGTTGGCTGTTTTTTCATCAAAGCCAAAGCCGGCATGCATGTAAATGGTGTAAAAAATAACGATGGTAAATGGAATGATATACAGCCATATAAAACGTTTAATATTCTTGTATTCTTTGAATAGCTGTGTGCCTAGGAAATAAAAACTGATCACAAACCAAAGACGTGCTACCAAAAATTTAATGGATACAATAGGATATTCACTAGTAATTGTTGTGATAAGGATCCAGAGTAAGTTAAAATAGATAGCAATTGAAATAGGATGAACGAGTACTGAACGATCAAAATCGGCCGAATACAGCTGTTTCATTATGAAGATCAGCATAATGCCAAAGATGATGGGTTCGGTAGGTAAACTAAGTCCTAAACCTCCATCCAGTTTTTGTAAGTTAATAGCAAGTGGAGTTAAAAACACTGTGAGTAGCATCAATTTGTCCAGCGAGAAGATGGCCAATAAAAGTATAACTACTGCTGCAGGCAATAAGTTGAGATAGTAAAACTCATAGAATGTACAGATGCCATTAATAAGTATAAACAATATACTTATAGCATATAACCATTTTATGTTTTTCTCTTGTATCAACTTAAGCGATTTTGTTTTTGTTGTTAAGGATCAAAACGATGATCAACAAGAGGAAATTGGTCGATATGGTTGAAATTGAGACAATCAACCAACGGATAGGGTACGATTTTTTGTCGGCAACGCTAGGAGGAGATACAACATAGGTGTATGTAAACTCTTTGTTAAGCTCTTTTAATACATTGTCATACTCCGTTCGTGTTGCTCCATAACTTTTGATCACGTCATCGTAAACCTTTTTCATCTGATAATATTCTCCGCCTTTTTCTTCAAGGTTCTTCATTAAGCTATTGGTGTTTGCATTGCCACCTTTCAGGTAAGCTTTAGAAACTTCTTTTGCCTGATCATCATAATCAAGGATCTGATATTTTGTACGTAATTCTTGAAGTCCTTTGTTTAAAGAGTCTAATTGTGAACTTTTCAACTTGAGTTGTTTTTCAAGAACGATGGCTACTTCCTTTGCTTTTTCTTTATGTAATGAACTGATTTTTTTGTTTAGTTGAGAAATAATCTCGTTTACCATATCGCAAGCTAATTTAGGATCAGTATCAGTTACTTTTATGTCAACTGATTCGAATTCTGTTTTAGAAACAGAAACAAAGCTGTTGTAGATACCAATTAACTTAGCATTAGCTTCCGATTCAGATGCATTTATGCCATAATGTTCAAATAGATTAAATTTTTGAACAATTGCGTCTCTAATTTGGCTGGATTGTAATACCTGTAATATCTGCTCCGTTTTACTTTCCTCGCTGAACGGTAAAACATTCGCTGGATAAACAGTTGCAAATGATTTGAAACGAGGTTTAATGAACCATTCGCTCGAAAATAATGCAGAAAGAAGTATAGCAGAAATGGTAATAACAATAAAGTGAACCTTCCACTTTAAAATAAGTTTAACCAAATAAAAACTGTTTTTTGTGTACTCTTCCATTGGTATGGGTTTTATGTGTAGTGTTTTTTTTGTGTATTCAGTAAGTGTCTCAACTATCAAATTTCTACTTTCGGGGCTATTGATAGTTGGGTTATCTGTTCACTTGACCTTTATCTGCTTTATGTTTTCGACTAACAGTATAATGATCATTGCAACCAACAGGGTTGCCATTGTTGACACAACCACGATGATCCAGCGGACAGGATAGGATTTTTTCTCAGCAGGATATGCGTTACTAACCACGAATTTTTGTGGTAAAATTTGTTCTGCATCCACTTTTGCCTCATCATACTTCGATTTTAATAAGTTGAGTTGTTTTCGTTGCATATACATGTTATCACGTAATGAAACGTAAGCACTACCATACTTACTGAGTATTTTAAATTTCTCTTCTAATGATTTGATCGCGCGCTGATCTCCTTTAGCAATAGCAATAGCATATTGTTCACTCGTTACCTCCGATTGTGATTCATAATCGAATACGCCATAACTGTTGATCACAGCTAATGAATCTTCCATCGCTTGTATCTCTTTTAACTTTAAGAAGTATTCACGTTCAACGATCTTCAAGGCCTGATTCGCTCTTTCCCGCTGGATCATGATCTTGGTAGAGTCGTGCAGCGCAGCAATGTCGTTAGCAATGATAGCGGCTGTATCGGGGTTGTAATCCATTACCTCAATTTTTACCGACATGTATTCGGTTCGTTTGAAATTGATGTTGCTCTGGAACTCTTCATACAATTTTGTTCTTTTGTACTTATCGGTTGAGTCAATTCCATAATGTTGCATCAAGTTATACTTCTCGCAGATCTTGGTGCGGATCTCATCGGAGTTCAATATTTGCAACATTTGCTCTGCTTCCTCTTCCTCACCAAATTGAAGTACATCCGTTTTTTGGAAATTATTTTCACTCAGCAAGGCCTTGGAAATGGAATTTGTTGTTGCCGGGAAGAGAATAACTGTTGATTTGTATTTTTCTCTGATGGTCAAAGAAACGATACTAGAAATAGCAAATGCCGCTATTGTTAAAACAATCAGTTGTTTACGCCACTTAAATATGAAGTACAATAGATTTAATGAGTTAAAATCTTCTTTTTCTGTCGCTTGCTTATTCATGTTGTACATTTAATTTTATAGGGAAACAAAAATAGGAAAAAATAGCCAAATCACGATTTAGCCATATTTCATGATCCGGAACATTGATTTTAGGCTGATAATACCTGTTATAAATGCCCATATTGCTGAGGTAGCAACCATTATGGCAAACCGTATCATCCAATGAAAGTTCAGTAATTCATGTGTAGCATAGTTGATTCCTACTATGCCAACTGTAAATACAATGAATGTATTGATCAACCGGACATTAACTTTGAATTTGAATATTTTTTGTGCAATAAATACTTGTATCCCTGCCGTTACAAATTGTGTGATCATGCTTGAAATTGCCGATCCATAGGCGTTGTATTGTTTTATAAGGATGTAATTAAGAATAATATTGAAAAGCATCCCCGATGCCGCCATGTAATTTAACTGGCGCATATTTCCGTTAGCCGTTAATAAGGTTCCAAAAATATAAGTGGTGGATACAGCTATGAAGCTCATCATCAATAAACCAAATATTTTAGCGGAGTCTTCGATGTGCTCTTTGTACATTAATTCCATCAGCTCGGTACTATAAAACAAACAACCAATCCCTACAACAATGGCCGGTGTTAACAATAAAGTACTAATTAGTTTTACAAGAGGTTCTACTGATTCTTTATATTTCAGCATACGGGAAAAGATGGGCAATAGCATTCCTGCCGTCAGAAATGCGATCATATTGGTAGCATCCAATATCCTGAATGCCTGTGCATATATTCCGGATTGAACATCTCCATCAGGCAAGATCCGCTCGATCATAACAGTGTCGATCCGGTTGTAGAATGACATTAGCAGAGTAAGAATGGCAAAAGGTAAGCTTTTCTTTAAGATCATTAAAGAAAATGCTTTGTCAAATTTGAAACTGAAGGAATGTGTTTTGCTTAAGATGATTATAAATGCAGTTACTGTTGTTAGAAGATACGAAGCTGTTTGCGCATAAACAAAATACATAATGCCTTCTTCTGATTTGAAGACATCATTTTTTAGCATAAAAATGCAGAGAACAATTAGGATCAATCGATCTAAAACGGAAACGATACTGTCGGTTTTAAACAGGTGTAATCCTGCTAAATTGGATCGTAAATACAAAATGAAGAATACAAGGAACATATTGAATCCTTGCACCAACAATAGTTTCATTAATCGTATGTCATAACCTATAATGAAACCCGCAAGCACACAAATGATGATATAGGCAACCGCAAGTAATAGCTTTAAACTTACCAGGCTCGAAAAGTGTTTGGTCAGTAGGTGGTTGTTTTGAGCAATATTCTTGTTATTAAAGTTGGTAATACCAAAGTCTAATATGATCGTAAGCAAAAATGTGAAATTGAAAATAGCAAAATAGATCCCGTAATTTGCGGCACCAACCTCTACTTGTACTGCTCTATCTATACCCAAAATGTAGATAGGTTTTATGAGCAAATTCATAAAAAGGAGTAATGCTAAATTGGCAACAAACTTTTTCTGCATCGTTTCGTTTTAAATTTATTGAGGAAGAAAAATAAATGTTTGTTTTTGATGAATTTTAGGGTCAAAATTGATCAGTTGATCATTCATCACCACTTTGATCGTGTAGCCTAATTTTTTTAACAGCTCGAAACAATTATAACGATTTTCATTGTCCCACAGCTCGGCATAGATAACAGGCTTGTGTTTATTTATTAGCTGTTTCCCTCCTTCAAGGGCAAAAAACTCGAAATTTTCAATATCAATTTTAATTCCTGCTATCGAATTGGCAGTGTGTTGTAATTCGTCTATTTTATCAAGCATTCTTAACGGAACCTTTAACCGCTCTCCCTCATTGAATTCTGTAATGCTATCATGAACTACATGGCTCAGTCCCTGCATCCTGACATTCGACACAACCGGCATCACCATTTCTACTTCCCCTTCTGAGTTCCCCAAGGCATATTCGAAAAGGCTGACATTTTTGAGTTTAAAATAATTGATCACACGTTTGAAAGCCATGATATTATTGGGCATTGGTTCAAAACTATAGACATGAACATTTTTTATCCTCCGTGCTAAATGTACCGTCATGATGCCAATATTAGCACCAATATCCAATACAGAACTATTGTCTGGGATCAGTTTTAAGAAATGAAAAAAATCTTTTTCATTTTTATCGTTTTTCAAGGTGTAAATTTTGAATAATGAAAAAATAAAAAGGTAGTTTTCAAATCCAAACAACATGTGAAGGATATATTTTATGAGGCCTTTCATTTGCGTGCAAAAATATCATAAATTCGTTCAAAAATTGAGATTTTAGTGGAAATAGTTGTCAATACTCGCTTACTATTAAGAAATAAGCTGGAAGGCATAGGTTGGTTTACGTATGAAACACTTAAACGAATTACTAATGCTCATCCGGAACACCATTTTATTTTTTTGTTTGATAGAGATTATGACGAAGAATTTATCTTTTCTGAAAATATTACTCCTGTTATTCTTTCACCACAAGCTCGTCACCCTTTCTTATTTTACTGGTGGTTCGAGTTTTCAGTAGCCAATTTTTTGAATAAATATAAACCGGATCTTTTTTTGTCTCCTGATGGATACATGTCTTTAAAAGCTAATTGTAAGCAGTTGGCAGTTATTCATGATATTAGTTTTGAGCACTATCCGGATGATGTGTCATTTATTGTCCGGAAATATTATCATTATTTTTTTCCTCGTTTTGCCAATAAAGCTACGCGCATAGCAACTGTATCTGAATTTTCAAAGAGTGATCTGGTACAAACCTATGGAGTACAACCTTCCAAGATTGATGTTGTTTTTAATGGTTCGAATGAAATCTATTGCCCTATTTCAGATGAATTGAAATTGGAAACACAGAAACGTTTTTCAAGAGCAGGAGAGTACTTCCTGTTTGTTGGTTCGTTGCATCCCCGCAAAAATATTTCCCGTCTTTTTAAAGCATTTGATCTATTCAAGTCTTCTTTTGACTCGAATGTCAAACTGGTAATTGTTGGTGAGAAGTATTATTGGACAAATGATATCAAGAATATATATCTTAATATGAAATTCAAAGAGGATGTGATCTTTACCGGCCGGCTCTCGAATGAAGATCTTAAAAATGTGTTGGGCTCAGCTTTGGCTTTAACGTATGTGCCCTACTTTGAAGGATTTGGCATTCCTATTTTAGAGGCTATGAGTTGTGATACTCCTGTTATTACAAGTAACATTACCTCTATGCCTGAAGTTGCAGGGAATGCAGCTTTATTGGTTAATCCATTCTCTGAGAAATCAATAGCCGATGCAATGATCTATCTCTACAAAGATGAAGAGATGCGAGCCGACCTTATCAGGAAAGGGAGAGAAAGAAAGAAAGAGTTTAGTTGGGAGCGTTCTGCCAATCTTTTATGGGATAGTATTGAAAAAACGATCAACTCTTAAGTGCTTCGTTTGCTGATATAATTAAACCTGAAGAATAACAGTAGGGCTGAAGTTGTAAGTCCAATAGAAAGTCCGTACCAAATACCCTCCACTCCCATGTTGAGCTTAAATGCAAAAAGATAGCTAATTGGTAATCCGATTATCCAATAGGCTATAAGCGTTATGATCGTAGGTATCTTTACATCATTTATCCCACGCAAAGCTCCTAATGCAACCACTTGAGTACCATCACTCAATTGAAATAATGCGGCAATAATAAGCAAGGAAGCCGAAATGGATAAGACTTCCGGGTCGTCATTGAAAAAAGTGGGTAGCCAGTGATTCAAAACAATGAACCCTAATGCCATTGTGCCCATGAAAAACAGGACCATAATAAATGCACTGAATCCGGAGGTTCTTATTCCCGGTATGCTCTTGAGGCCATATTGGTTTCCCACTCTAACAGATGCTGCTGCTGAAATGCCACTAGCCATCATATAAGTTACTGCAGCGATACTCAGTGCTATCTGATGAGCAGCTTGTGCTTTCGGACCAATCCAACCGATCATAATTACTGCGAATGCAAATGCTCCTACTTCAAAGAACCATTGCAAACCCGAAGGAACACCAATTGATAGTATTTTCTTAGATAATTCTATCGACACATTTTTGAATGAAAAATTGATCCAATAATCTTTAAAAAATGTATTGGAATAAACATACCAAAACATGATCAATGCCATGGCAAATCGGGCAATGAAACTAGCCCAGCACGACCCCATCAAGCCCATTTCAGGAAAGCCCCAATGACCAAATATTAGTAGATAGTTAAGAAGAATATTCAATAGATTAGAACCTACAGAAATGAGCATAGCCATTTTGGTATTTGATAAACCTTCGGCAAATTGCTTAAAGGCCGAAAAGATACAAAGTGGGATCATACCCAGCATCATCACATTCAAAAATGGGATAGCCATATCTACAACTTCCTTTTTTTGATCAAAAAGTGTTAAAACAGGAGCAATAGCTACCAGCAAAATGAAAAGCAATATGCCTAATAATGTATTAATGATGATCGAATGCTTAAGTAGGGAGGCATTTTCTTTTATGTTCTTCGAACTGTCAGCTGCAGCTACCAATGGAGTTACTCCATATGATACTCCTAAACCAAAAACAAGGACTAATGTATATAAGCTGTTCGCTAGAGCCACGGCCGCCTGTTCGTTTGTCCCAATTTGTCCAACCATAGCAGTATCTACAACGCCCACCATGATATGCCCCAATTGACTCATGACAACAGGGTAGGCTAAAAGGAATGTTGCTTTGTAATGCTTAAAATATTCTGCGGAAAACATAATTATTTCTTCTAAAAGGCTTGCAAAGGTAGGGTTTAACTGTCATTAATAGTCCATCGAAACCTAAAAAAACGCTATTTTTTCTTGAAAAAACAACAAAAAAACCTTATGTTTGAAGGGTTATATAAACTACAATCGAATGAAAAAGATCTATTTAGTGGCACTCTTAATGAGTTTAGGTTTTGTATCCCTTGCACAAAACGAAACCATTGATGCCCGTTTAAATTCAAAATTCTCTAAGCAAGAACTACAAGAGTTACAGTCTAAAAATCCGGCAGAACTTGCTTTTTTAAATTTTTATGTTGCAAATGCTTATCAGGTAACACCTATGCCATCCGGCAAAGGCGGAACACATGAAATAAAAGGAAGTATCAAAGTGGCAGATCTTAATAATGTCAATATTTATGAATTAAATTTATCACCGCTTCAAAAAGACTATCAATATTATACTATTGAAGGAACAGATAAGCTGTTGGTGATCCTTTCTGATGAACAGATCAGAGCGAAATACAATCAAATAAAAAAATAATTCTTAATTAGTAATAATGAAAAAGCAATTCTTATTTGCTGCCTTTTTAGCAATCGTTTTTAACGTAAGATCACAAGTGATCCTAATTACGGATCCGGATAATAATCAGGCGAATCCGATCAATTGTACTGTTTTTAATGATGGTGCGGTTCAAAATTTTTATGATTCCGGAAATGCCGGAGCCAACTATGGGAATAATGAAAACGTTGATATAACGATTTGTCCTTCATTGTCTACGGGTAGTAAAGTATCTGTATCTTTTGGTATCAATGCTGGTTTTTCCTGGAATGTGGATGCTTCCGATACTATTTATGTATATGATGGTCCAACTACAGCTTCTCCTTTATTGGGAAAGCATAACAGTTCCATGAGTCCGAATGGATTCTTTTACACTGCTTCCTGGAATAATCCTAGTGGTTGTTTGACTTTTAAATTTATTTCTGATGGTGCTGTAACCGGCACTGGTTGGGCTGCTAACATTACTTGTGGTAATCCAGTACAGCCTTTTGAACCACATATTTTAGCTTTTTTGAACGGAAGCGGATCAAGTATTTTAGCTCCTGCTGATACGGGTTATGCTGATGTATGTTTTAATGACTCCATTTTGTTTGAAGCAAGAGGTGACTTCCCTTATTCTTTACAGTCTACAGGTACGGGTTATTCTCAGGATACTAGCAATTGTACTTATTTATGGAAGTTTAGCGATGGAACGCAAAAGACAGGACGTAAGGTTTGGTTCAAGCCACCTGCTCGTTCCGGATATCTTGTTACATTACGTATGACCGATCCTGTGAATCAGATTGAAGTAATGAAATGCAAGGTACGTGTTTCTACTATTCCAAGTTTTGCCGGAACTGGTCCATTAGAAGATACAGTTTGTGTTGGCCAAGCTACTCAATTGATCGCGGGTGTTACCAACACAGATACTGTTGGTGTTGATCCTACACAAGCGGGTTTTGAATTTGGTGGGGTGTTTGCCGGATTAACTTACCTGCCGGATGGTTCAGGAGCTGTTTATACGACAACTGTAAATATCTCTGATTTTAACCCCGGACAAACAATCACTCAAGCCAGTGATATTCAGCAAATGTGTGTGGTGATGGAACACTCCTATTTAGGAGATCTTGAAATGCGTTTAACTTGTCCGAATGGAACAAACACAACAATTTTTAATAGCTATAGTCCAGGGATGATCCCGGGTGGATTCAATGGTGGCGGAACTTTCCTCGGTGAGGCAGATGATAATGGGAACGGTACACCTGGAATTGGCTGGCAATATTGTTTTGCTGACAATGCTACTTGGGGTAATTTTGCTCAAGAATTTACTGCAGGTAATTTTACTACTGTAACCAATCCTCCTTCTCCATCTAATGGGCAATCCATGTCTCAAGGGACATATAAGCCTGAACAGTCGTTTGCCAACTTTATCGGTTGTCCTATTAATGGTAACTGGACGATCACGATCCAGGATAATCTTTCCATTGATGATGGCTATATTTTTGAGTGGGGGGTTTTCTTTAATCCCGCTATTAATCCGAATACAGAGTTCTATACTCCACTTATTGCTTCTGATCAGTGGTTACCTGATCCAACTATCGTTACCGGGCAAAATGATACAGCTATCATTGTTATTCCTAATACTGTTGGACCTCATAATTATACCTATCAAGTGACAGATAATTTTGGTTGTACGTATGATACAACTGTTACTATTTATGCTTTTGAAGCACCAACTCTTCCTCCGGGAGCACAAGTTTGTGATTTTTCTTATCAGGTAAGCGGTGCATCTAATTCCAGTGGTTTGCCTGTTCATTGGACATTAACATCTTCTCCTGCTGGAGCATCTGTTTCCTATAGTCCTGATTCTTTGTCGCTCAATCCTTATATTACAGTTTCTGCCTATGGCGATTACACATTCTCTCTGAGCAATGGTTTGTGTGCTGATGATATTAATTTCACATTTATTTGTGATATCGAAGTGCCGAATGTATTCACACCAAATGGCGATGGAGTGAATGATGCATTAGCATTCCGTTATTTAGAATATCACGATAATAGCTCTTTAAAGGTATATAACAGATGGGGAGTTAAGGTTTATGAAAGCGCTGATTATGAAAATCAGTGGACCGGTGGTAATTTATCTGATGGCGTTTATTACTTCATATTAGAAGGACCTAATTTGGAAAAAGTATATACCGGATATGTTCAATTGATCCGTGGTAAATAAAAAAATAATTTCAAATAAAAAAAGCTTCACCAAACGGTGAAGCTTTTTTTATTTCTTTAATTTCTCCTTGAATACCTTTCTGAATTTTTCAACTTTCGGCTGTATAATGTAAGAGCAGTAAGGTTGATCACCGTTTAGATTAAAATAATTTTGGTGATAGTCATCTGCCATATAAAATACACTTGCAGGACTGATCTCTGTTACAATTGGTTGAGCCCAAGCTCCTGAGTTATTCAATTCTAACTTGTATTTCTCTGCTAATTTTTTTTGCTCGTCATTATGATAAAATATAACTGATCGGTATTGGGTTCCAACATCATTTCCTTGTCTGTTTAATTGCGTAGGGTCATGCGATTGCCAAAACGCAGCTAATAGTTCATCATAACTAATTTTAGAGGAGTCAAAGCTGATCTGACATACTTCGGCATGTCCGGTCGTTCCCATACAAACTTCTTTGTAGGCCGGATTTTTTATATGTCCACCCATAAAACCGGATCTGACAGAAATAACTCCTTCCAATAATTGAAATTGAGCTTCTACACACCAAAAGCATCCTGCTCCGAAAGTGGCAGTATCAGTTATATTCGCATTCATGTTGTTTTTTGAAAAGTTATTAATTGGGTTGTCGCTTGAATTTGATGGTACGCAATTTACGATGGCAGATAGAATAATTCCTAAGTAAAAATAAGTTGCTGTTTTCATAATTGCATTTTATTCATAACAAAAAAAGAGGCTCAATGTTGAGCCTCTTTTTTATTTTTTTTCTTTTGGTTCTGAAGTACTTTCCGGTTTGGTTTTAGCAGCAGCAGCTTTCTTTTTAGGCTTTACTTTGTTTACTCCTTGCTCGTTGATCGCCATTTTGTTTTGTCCTTCAGTTTTAGCTTCTTTTTTTGCAGATGAACTTTCTTTTTTGGCAGGCTCCTGTTGTGCCTCCAGTTTGGTCGTATCTTTTCTTTCTATCTGCTCAGCTGTTTTTGCAGCAGTTTCTTTTAGAGGTTCTTGTGCCACGATGAATGTATTCATGCACAAAAGTGAGATGCTAAGTATTAGTAAATTCTTTTTCATGGTTATTCTTTTTTAGTTTAAAATAGACAAATACAATGCCATTATTTTATTAATTCGAGAGCTTCCTGAATTGGAATATATTCACCATTGTAAAGTGCTATGATGAATGCATCGGTTGCTCCGGCTTTGATTGCTTCATTTTTAGCATTCATAGCCGATTGATAATCATTAAATGAACCGGCCACATATCTATTTAAGCCGGATGAGGTTGTTTCTTTTGTTACATTTTTGATCTTGTTAAATAATTCCAACTTGTCGGCAGGAGGTTCATTTTTAAATGCTCCTACTTGTACTTTGAACACGATCAATTTTGTATTCAGTGCATTTACAGATGTGTTATCCGCTATTTCTTGAAGGTCTTCTTTCTTCATTTTGGTCGCTCCTGCTTCTTCTAAAGATACACGCTTGCCATCTTTGTAAGCAGTAATGAATGCCCCCTGATATCCCTTCAATACCATCTCAACTTTATGTTTAGCTGCTGCGTCAAAATTTGTAAACGATCCGGTCATGTATTTATACAAACCATCTTCTGTTTTGATCTCGATCAAATTTGGAACATCTTTAAATACACCTTTTGATAGTCGGTTTTTATAAGCACCCAACTGTACTCGTAATACAACTCCTTTTTCGTTTAAAGAATTAGTGTTTGCTGAAGCAGTATTGCTGGTTTCATTTGTCGTATTATTCGTTGTTGTATTGTTGTTTCCGGAAGTATTATTTGTGCTACTATTATTAGAAGTATTATTAGTTGCCGTATTGTTGTTTGTATTCGTATTGTTACCAGTGTTATTATTAGTCGTGTTATTGGTGTTTGAAGCCGTATTATTGGTGTTATTGTTTGTTGCGTTTGCTGTACTTGAATCATATTTTGGAGCATCATAGAATTTACCATTCTGCTTGTAAACCACTTTTGCATCCTTTAATCCCTCTGCAACCAGTTGTTGTTTCCTTTTTTCAGCATCTAATAAGGTGTTAAATTTCCCTGCAGTATAGATCGTAGTAGAGTCATCAATGTTTGTACTTGAAATATCGTTAATGCTTAAATATCTGGTCATTAACTCTGCCGGAAGCCCTTTCTTGAAGGTGCCAAGTTCAACCATGTACTCCTTTTGATTAGCAGCATTTTTAAATACACCTCCATTGTAGGAGTTATAAACTACCTCGTTGAACATACCCACAGAATCACTGTAAACGCTATACTGATAAGCTATAATAGAGTCGTTTAGCTGAACTCCTCTGATATCCACAAGCATGCCTTTAGGTGTTTCTTTTTCATCATCTAAATGGTTAGGAACGCCATCTTCATCATCATCTAAAGGACAGCCTTTTGCGTCAACCGGGACGTTAGGAGGAGTTCCCTGGCAGGAATCTTTTGAATCTTGAACTCCATCTTTGTCCATGTCTTCCATATCCAATGCAAAGAAGTCAACATCTTTAAAGCTGTCTTCTCCTTGTTTCTCTCCTTGTTTTTTCTTTAAGCCTAAGTTGTAGTGAAGTGAGAAGGATGTCATCATGAAATTGTCATTTCTTGAATTTCCAACTCTGTTTCCTACACTACTTTCACTCACTCCGTCAATATAATCGGTAAACGTGAAGTGCATGGTGGCGCCCAACTTAAAATTCCAATAATCATTTATCTTAAAGAGTGCTCCGGCACTTACCGGTACTGCCCATGATCTTTCCGGATATTTCCCGAATCCATCCAAATTGGATTCACGTACATCCGACTCATAGGTATAATCTCTTTGTATTTCAATGGCAGTATTGGCATTGGATGCATTTTGATCAATATTACGGATGGTTCCATCTGTCCAATAGTAGTAACGGTTTCCATATTTATCAAAAAGATCGGTTTTTGATAAGAACTCAAACGACTCTATACCCAAAGAGATATACGGGCTTGCGGTTCTTTTTTCAGGAAGAAAATGTCCGAAATTATATTGCAAGTTTACTCCACCGGCTCTTATCTGCGAGTCAAAATTCAAATTCCGGTCATTTGTGGTATTTCTTTCATTTGCACCTAGTCTTCCAAACAAAACATAAAAGTTAAAATCTAGATAGCTGGTTAGAGGTTGTGTAACATGAAGGTCATAGGCGATCCTACTAACCATTGGCGCCTGAAAATTTTTATCATATATATCTCCATAGAAGGAGAACATACCCGTTCCCAAGCCTATAGTTGGCTTAAAGATAAAACCTGTATTCTGGTTTTTTGTGCTCTCACTGGAGGAAGATGTGCTAGTTGTATCGGTTTGTGAAAATACAATTACGGTTGTAAATGACAACAGCGTTGAAAATATGTATTTTTTGAGACTCATATCCTCACAAATATAATAAAAAACTCAATTTAACAGGCTTTTTGGGCGTTAAATTGAGTTGAAGTGTTTTAAATTAATTTATCGATACCACTTTTGACTCGTGATCATCAGTGCTTCTTGTACTGTAATTCTTTTTCCGCTATTGTAAGCTGTAACAAAAGGGCCTGCAACTCCTTTATTCTTAATTACTTCACGAGCATCTCTGGCTGATCTGTATTCATTGTGGGTACCAACTGTATATTTTGTAAAGCCATCTGCCATTTCAGTATTGATATTTTCATTAATTCCATATCTGGTAGCTAATGCATCAGCTGAAACAGCTCTTTGAAGCGCAGCGATCTGTACTTTATAATTCACTGCAGTTTGGGGAGCAGGAATTGTAGTTGCAGACAATGCCTTTGTTTCATTCTCATTATTAGCGTTGGTATTATTGTTAGTAGTGGTGTTATTGTTTGTGTTGTTAGTAGCTGTTGTGTTAACCGGATCCGGTGTTTTATTCTCAGGTGTTGTGGTCGCAGTTGTGTTAGATGTACTAGTGTTATTTTCTGTAGTGCTTGTTGCGTTTGTAACAACAGGCTCCTGAGCACTTGAAGAGTTAATTGGCATGCTGGCTATCACAAATTTTTTGGTCTCGTCATTCTCGATATAGGAAAATACACCATCAATGGCTTGTCCCGGGGCAGGAGCTGAAATAGCTAGTTTATAAGATATTTTGTATTCTGGTTGAGTAGGCATAGATACCCAAACAAACTTAGCTTTTCCATCAGCAAATGTAAATGATGCTCCTTGTGCTTCATTTAAGCTTGCAGTGCAACCTGCAGGTATCGTTTCTATAAGTTTTGCAAATCCACTAGCATTACCTTTGTTGATAATAACCTCTATGATCGCTTCGCTTGCAGAGATCGTTTTAATTTTTCTCTCGCATTTAATTGATGACGGCTCTTGAGTAGTACTGCTTGTCGCTCCATCCGTTACAGCTGGCGTAGTTGTGTTTGCTGTAGTGTTGTTGCTGGTGTTTTCTGTTGTAGTTGCAGGTGTTGTTGTATTCGATGCGGTCTCATTGGTAGCAGTTGATGCCGTATTGTTACTTGTATTCTCTGTTGTTGCCGTGGTATTAGTTGGTTCGGGAGTTTTATTTTCTGGTGGTGCGTTTGTTACAATAGGTTGAGATGCAGCTCCTTCTACATTTATTGTAGCGGGGCTAATGTCTATTGATTGTTTAACATTGTCAGCAACATATGAGAATTTCCCTCCGATGGTTTTATCACCACTTACTCCTGCTGCAACTTTTACTTTATATTTTACTTTAAATTCTTTGTCCGCTGGAAGCGACATCCAAATAAGTTTTACAGATTGATTTGAAAATGTAAATGACGCTCCATTATTATCGTCTTGAACGGCAGTGAAGCCTTCCGGCAGATCCTGTTGCAGCTTAGCAAATCCGCTAGTACTCCCTTTATTAATGGTCAGCTCAACAACAAATTCTGACTCAGGTTTTACGCTTGAAGGCATTTTCTGAGTTACAGTAATTCCTTCTGCAAAGAAAAACTGATAGATTAGCAAGGCTACCGTGTTAAATAATAAAGCAATGTACTTTAACATATCTTGTTGTTTTAGATTTTACTGTTCAAAGAAAAAATCGATGAGGTCATTCAGTCGTTCTACCGTGAATATTGAATCTCCCTCAAAGAATGAATCTATCGCCATTGTAATTTCTTCAGTTGAAATATAGCCATCGTTGTTTTTATCAGCAGGACGCAATGCAAAAGGAATGCTTGATGCTTTTGCAGAATTTGGATTGTTCTTTCTTTCTTCTAAATTTTTGGATTCTATATCTCTTAAGAATGACAGGCTCGGATTCTCATTGAACATGTTGCTGCGCTCAGTCGCAAGTGAATCGCGTTCTGCTTGACGTTGCATGATCATTTGATCTGTTTGCGTAATACCATTTTCATCTACTAGAGCGCCTTTTTTTGTTAAGGCTTCTTTATCTCTATAATCAGGAACACCATCTTCATCTAAATCTTCAGCACAGCCTCGGTTGTCAACTTTTACTCCTTTTGGAGTTCCCGGGCATCTATCATCGCCATCTTTTACCCCATCTTCATCTGTGTCTAGTTTGTCTAAGGCCGAGAAGTCAACTGAGCGGTAAATAGGATCACTGTCATCATAAGGTTTTCCGAAATTATATTGCAGAGATACATTCGCAAATATGTAACGATCGTTTGCACCATTTTTATAATTATCGATCCAATCCGTCATTGCTAAGTAATAACTTGCTCCAATATTAGCCGCAACATTGTCGGATATTTTCAATTGAAAACCAAGACCAACAGGAATCGCAAAAGAACTTCTAGCGTAATTAGTTGTGCTATCTTTTAGTTGTGTTTCATATGTGTAGTCTCTTTGTAAGAGAATGGATGCATTTGCATTTGTATCAGTCTCTGCAATGTCTCTGATTGTGCCATCAGCCCAATAGTTATATGCAACATTGTTTTTGTCTTTTAGATCCCCGTATGGATCAAACATTAGGTATCCAAATCCTCCAAAAATATATGGAGCAAAAGCACTATTCCTTTTAAATACAAGATCATTGTCAAAATGGATCACAAGATTTAGGTCGGCTTGAATTATTTGAGATTGAAAGTTGAGATTGCGTTCTATACTACGTTCACTGTCCGCTAATTTTCCATAAAGTCCATTAACAGAAACGCCCAAATATTTTCCTATACGCTGTTCTATCGTGAGATTATAGCCGGTTCTTATTCTGCTAAAAGAGCTAAGGTCAACGCCCGTACCAACATCACCATTAAAAGAAAGGATGCCGGCCCCAATGGCTACGGATGGTAACTGTTTTGATCTTTCGGTTTGCGCAAAAGCGCTTCCAACTAGTACAAGCAATAAACTAAATGAGAGTAGTTGTTTGTTCATATTCTTGTGTTTATAAGTGTTTATTTTTTATGAAATAAAATAACACACTAAACCGAAATAATTTTGTTGTAAGCAAAACTATTTCAACTAAGTGTTATTTTTTTGTAGCATCATTGTTAATTACAAACATGGTTTTGTTAATAACCATGTAAGAATTAGTGGATAAAAATATAAAAAAATGGGACTTGGCAAAATGAAAGTTATAAGTTTTACTCAACAATTATCAATGTTGTTTAAAACCCGGTTTCCTTCCAGATGACGGATCTGCTTTTCTTGTCGAAATAGGCTATTTTGTTGTCCTTGAGTAGTTCAATGAGGCTGTTTTCAAGTGTGATTATTTCATCCATTTCGCATGGAATTAGTGCTGTACCGGAAAGATCGATCAGCCCAAGTTTATTGCCCATATTTACGATACAGAAACCATCTAAAAATGATCCCGCATCATCATATATGGGTTCTATGATTATTTTCCCGTTTTTGTTGATGAACCCCTTTTTGTCATTCTTTACGATCACTGCTATGCAGTCGATGAAAGGATAGGCTTTTTGGAAAGAATTGGCAATTTGTATTTTGTTATTATGATCTAAATACCCCCATTTTTCTTTTTTTTCGAAGGCCGCCAGGCCTTCGGTGTAAGGTTCAATCGCATCAAATTCTTTGGGTGTTATATATTTCCCTTTTTTATCTATGAGCCCTTGTTTTTTGTTTTTTATAGCTTTGACTGCGCCATTTGTGAATTTTAAAGGGTTGTTCATAAAGTCGAATTGAATCGGAATTACTATTTCTCCCGATTCATTGGCAAAGCCATATTTTTGCTCTTGAACAACCATTACTAAGCCTTCTGCAAATTCTCCGATAAAATCATATTCACATTTTAATATGAATTCACCTTTTTTATTGATCAAGCCTAATTTATTTATTGATTTTACCTTAGAAATTCCTCTGTTAAAGTTATCGGCCCAGTCGAAATTGGCTTTTATTGCAAACTGTCCTGAAGAATCAATATATCCGTACTGCCCTCCCAATTCTACAGCAGCTAATCCTTCATGAAAATCAGACGCTTTATTAAAGGTTGGGTTGATGACCTGCTCTCCGGTGATAGCGATGTATCCGTATTTTTCATTTTCGCTAACAGCAGCCATATTTTCACTAAATGGTGCGATCTCAGTATAAGTATGCTTGGATATAGTAGCTCCCAGTTTGTTGATAAGGGAATATTTACCATCCTTTCTAACGATCGCTATTCCTTGTCTGAACAGTTCTACCTCATCATATATGAATGGAATGATAACCTTCCCTGATTTGTTTATAAATCCTGCTTTCCCATTTACCCCACATTCGGCAAGCCCTTCAGAGAAATTCTCAACCCATTCGTAAACACAGGGGATCGTTGTTTTTTTGTCGGGTGTGATGAACCCCCATTGTTCATTTTCTCTAATAGGAAGCATGATCGCTTCTGATAATACAATGTCCTGATTTAGTTGTTCCTGAAAAGGATAGTCCGGAAACTCTTTCTTAAATTGATTAAGTTTTGCTGTCGTAAAGTCGGCAGTAAAAGTAGTGTATAGATTTTTCCAGGCTTTTTCTACGAATGGATTGGTCGGGTGTTTCTTGATAAACGCATGGAAACTACTCACATCTCCTTTTTTTGTAGCAATTGTATAGATAGCTTCTGCAGCTTTTCCTGTAAATGGGTTATTAGGATGCTCGTTTATAAACTTTTCAAATTCTTCTAATGTGTTATTTTTTGTTGATTCTTCAAACAATGTACTTTCATAAAGCTTTTGTGCTTCTTCAGTTTGTTTGGCAAAAGGATAGTTTTGAATGAATTTTTGATAGTCCTTGGATGTATTCAGGCTTTTCGTTTCAGTAAATGCCATTGCATTTCGTAGTTCAATAGCCTCAAAACATTCCGGAGCAGTAATGTATTTGTCAATGAATTTGTTGAGCGCTACAATGGAATTTTGCTTTTTATAATGCTCGAAAGCTTTTACATGTATCCTGTTTTTGAGAGAATCAATTGTATGTAAGGATACATTGAGTTCTTTTAATTTCTGGATCTGTTTGGATGAAAGTTTAGAGTAATTATTCTCCGATAAAATAATATACTTATAAGCACTGTCAATATTGGAAAAGGGATTGTCGGTCCTCTCATATATTATGGAAAGTCCATAGGCTGCTCCGCTAGTTTGTTTTTTTAGCTCTTTTTCAAAGAGTCTTTTGGCTTCAAAATAGTTGTAGATAGACAATGCGTTGTATGCTTTGGGCAATTTTCCTGCAGTGGCTGTGAATGCCAGCAGAATAAGAAGTATCGAAAAGGAAGATCGCCTCGAATGCATTGCTTTTTTATTTGGGTAAAATTAACAAATGAATCCATTTCAGAGTGTTCTGTTAATAAAAAGCGTAACTTCGTCAACATTAAAAACATTTGAAAATATGTTTAGTAAAGGACAAATAGTTTTTGCGGTACTTTTTGCTGTTGCTTTTATTGTTGGTATCAGTTATGCCTATTTTAAGGATAAATTAGGGAACAGGGAATTATTCAAAGGGAGTTACAAGATCTTACTTTTTATTGTATTTGTTTTTATTACGCTGTTCGGTCTTGTCAAGCTGAAACATCTGTTTTTCCACTAGTTACTCGTTAAATTTTCATTATTTATAGAATATTTGCAAGAAAATTTGCAAAAACAACGTTTTTTATATATATATTTGTACTTGGATTCAAAAAAAACAGGAAAATGAAAAAAATAATTTCTTCTTTTATTGCTTGTGTCGCTTTTGCAGGTTCTGCATTAGCCGGAAGTATTGTAGTAGAAGGGAAGTATCAGGACAAAAATTTATATATCCAGAATGGTTATTCCGGAAATGGAGTAGGTTTTTGTACGTATGAGGTGATCATTAATGGTAAAGTTTCTACCGATGAAGTAAATTCTAGTGCCTTTGAGATTGATTTCACAGCATTTCAAATCAAGCCGGGAACTCCAGTTACCGTTGAGATCAAGCATAAAGACGATTGCAGCCCAAAGGTGTTAAATCCAGAGGCCTTAAAACCTAAAGCTACTTTTGAAGTAGTAAATATCAATATTGATAAAAATGGATTATTGACTTGGTCAACAAAAAAAGAAATGGGTTCATTGCCATATGTTGTTGAACAATTCCGATGGAACAAATGGATCCCTGTTGGAGAAGTAAAAGGCTCAGGTTCAATGGAAAGTAATACCTACTCTTTCCAAACTACAGCTCATAGCGGAGAGAACAAATTTAGAGTGAAACAAGTTGGTTTTGGTGGCGTTTCTAAATCTTCAGAGAGCGTGGTATATATTTCTACTATTAGCCAACCTTCTTATACTAAAAACGCTACCAATATCTCTTTCTCAGGCGAAACTCTTTATGAGGTATTTGATGTTTACGGTAATGTTGTAAAACGCGGATTTGGCAACACTTTAGATATTGCAACACTTAAAAAAGGAGACTATTACCTTTGCTATGATAATATCATGGCAGATTTTAAAAAGAAGTAATCTTCTTTATAATAGCATTTAGCTCGCTTATCATCATAGCGGTTGCTCCCCATACAGTAAAACCCTCTATTTCATAATAGGGGGTTTTTATTTTGTAGCCATTGCTGTGTTCAATACTTTTTATTCCCTTTATATTTTCTTTGTTCAGGTTGAAAAGGTCAGTATGTATGATCTTACTTACCTCATAATTGTTGGGGATCAAATCATTCAGCTCCTCTATAAATCCAATGAAAGGGCTTACCATAAAATTACTAGGTGCAATGTATAGATCGGTCAAATTACCGATGATCTGAATATTGCCCGTGTCGATGCCAATTTCCTCATTCGCCTCTCTTAAGGCTGTATTCGAAAGTGTTTGATCAGCGTCTTCGAATTTTCCTCCGGGAAATGCAATTTGCCCACCATGTACTCCTTCATAATTAGGTCGTTGAATGAGTATCGTATTTATAGAGTTACCACTAGGGTAAAGTACAATCAATACAGCGCTCTTTCTAGCAGCATGAATTTTATCAGAAAAGTCGCTGAGCCTTTTTCGGCTCATGGGAGCCATTTGATATTGCGCTTCTTCGCCAGGTAATTGAAGTAGCTGTGTTTTTAACTGTTCTATAAAAGTTGTATTCATTCTGCTACAAATATCCTAAAATGTATGCTTTCTTCTCTTCATCGTAACAATTTAGTTCTTAACTCCGTAACACTACCCAATTAAAACCACATCCCCATGAATTCAGAACAATTACAAGAAATGGTTCAGTGGCTCAATCAACAGATAGCGCATTTGAATGATGCTATAAAAGAAGCGCATCAAACAAATAACCTAGGGAGGGAAGTGCAGTATGAGGGCATGAGAGATGCCTTTATGCGTTGCTTGAATAAGTTGAATAATGTTTGAATCCTATTGAAAAACTGTTACCGTTTGCCCAACCTTTAAACGGACACGCCCCGTTGTGAATCCGTTCATCTGTTTAATAGAAGCAGTTGTTGTGCCATAACGTTTCGCGATCTCAAAGATCGTATCTCCCTTTTCTACTGTGTGTTGCTTCGAATTGCTTGGATAAGCAGCCAGGCCCCATTTCGATTTCTTGATAGTGATCTGATCACATAGAAGCTTCTGTTCCTTTAATGAGATAATATATTTTGGATTTACAGGAACACCCTTGAATCGTACTTCAAAATGTAAGTGGGAACCTGTTGAATGTCCTGTACTTCCTCCTAATCCAATTAATTGTCCTGCCGTAACAATATCTCCCGGTTTTACTTTGATTTTCCAAAGGTGAGCATATACTGTTTCCAATCCATTGTAGTGACGAATGATGACCACATTGCCAAATCCTCCAAATCGTTTAGCAAAGCGAACCATTCCATTGAAGGCTGCTGAAACTTTATCTCCTTTGTTGAGGTCAATGTCAATTCCATTGTGCTGCGCACTGTCTCGCCATCCAAAGGTGGAGGTGATAGGGCCATTAAACGGGTGGAAATAATCGCCTCGTTCAGCACCATTTAATGTGAGTGTTACGGAAGTATCACCTTTTAGTTTTAGCATGTCAACTTCAGGAAACAATTTATTGATCTCCCAACTGGCATAGATATCTGCTGCAGGGAATTTTGTTTTGTCAAATTCAACAGGCGACTTCGGTGTGCTATTTAGCTTTGCAACCGCCATATTTATTTCATTTAACAAGTCTTGAGGAATACTATCCAATTCAAGTAAAAAATCAACAAGTAAATTGAGCTGTTCTTTACTCATACTTTGTATAATACTGTTTTGCTTTACAATTGAATTGCTCTGAAAAGAAACGGTGTCTTCCGGGCCTCCCGGGAGATAATTGACAACGTTTGCTTGAAGAGGAGAATGGAATAATATGCTCATGATAAATACCATGAGATACAAAATAGTTGTTTTATGTATGTAATTCCTTGACACTCTTATTTTTGAGAGGAGCTAAATTAAAAAAAAACCTTAAAAAAGCAAATTTTGGCTAAAACGCTGTTTTTCTAAAAAATAGTTAATAAAATTTACTATTAATAATTATAACTATATTTGTGCTTTCAATTCTATGGCAGAGAAGATAAAAAAACAATGTGAACTTTTACCTCTGGGGGCGTCAATGGCTATTGTTACCAAGTACTATTACGGTGCATTGAGTAAAATGCTGGAGCAGATCGATCTGGAGAGGCATTATACCACTTTAATGTTGATACACACTACTAAAGAAAAGTGTACTCAGCAGTATCTTTCCGATATGTTGCATGTAGATAAAGTGTACATGGTGCACATACTGGATTATCTTAATAAAAAGGGCTTAATAAGCCGTATGACCAACCCTTCTGATAGAAGAGAACATTTGATCACACTTACAGCAAAAGGGAAAAAAATGATCCCGAAGATAGAAGAGGCTATTCACGAACTCAATTGCACGGCATTGGAAGGTGTAAGTAAAGCCGCTCAAAAAGATTTTTGGACAACGGTAGAAACCATTATGAATAATTTAAAACATCTTCCGGTAAATACGGTCGATATTAAAATAAAACGATAAAAGATGAAAGTGAAGAATATTGTAATTATAGTAGTTCTGATTGGAGCTCTTTTGGGAGCAAAGTTTTTGTTCTTCCCATCAGAAGATCCTGCTCTACAAGGGAAAAAAATGCAGGGAACTCCTAGTAATGTAACAGCCTATGTTTTAAAGGCAGAAAAATTAAATAATGATGTGTATGCTACAGGTACTGTTCTTGCAAATGAAGAGGTGATCCTTCAGCCGGAATTGTCGGGAAAGATCATTCAATTGAATTTTCGTGAGGGGGAAGCTGTAAAAAAAGGACAATTACTTGTTAAAATAAACGATGCTGATCTGCAGGCGAATTATAAAAAGCTGGATTTGCAATTGTCGCTGGCCGAAGAAAAATTAAAAAGACAAAAACAATTACTTTCTATAAGCGGTATCAGTCAGGAAGAATATGATATAGCACAAAATCAATTCAATGTTATTAAAGCTGATCTAGATTTTGTAGCAGCACAAATAGCAAAAACAGAAGTAAAGGCTCCATTTGATGGTGTGATCGGTTTGAAGAATGTGTCTGAAGGTGCTTATGTCAGTCCTACTACTAATATCGCAAGTATCCAACAGCTCGATCCTGTAAAGATCGATTTTTCAGTAGCTGAACGCTATTCTTCATCAGTTAAAAAAGGTGACAAAGTTCTTTTTTCTGTGGAAGGAGTAGCTGAACTAGAAGGTCTTGTTTATGCTGTTGATCCGAAGATCGATATTGCTACACGCACTATTCAAGTACGTGCTATCTGCAAAAATTCAAAAAATGCTATTTATCCGGGTGCCTTTGCCAGAGTTAAATTGCTGTTGAATGATATTGATTCAGCTTTGATGATCCCTACTGAGGCTGTTATTCCTGATCTAAAAGGAAAAAAGGTATACCGTATTAAAAACAATACTGTGGAGCCGGCTAAAGTCATTACCGGGTTGAGAAATGATTCACGTGTTCAAATTATAGAAGGATTAGAAAATGGTGATACCATCGTTGTGAGAGGGATCATGCAGTTGAAACCGGGTGCAGCAGTTAAAATCACAGAAATCAAAAAATAGACAGTATGAATATTTCATCAGTTAGCATTAACCGTCCGGTTCTGGCAATTGTAATGTCTATTATAATTGTTCTGTTTGGCGCCATTGGGTACAATTATCTGGGTGTAAGGGAGTATCCTTCCATCGATCCACCTATCATTACCGTAAAAACAAACTATTCGGGAGCGAATGCCGATGTAATTGAATCACAGATCACCGAGCCACTTGAAAAAGCATTGAATGGTATTGAAGGAGTACGAACCATTTCTTCTTCCAGCAATCAGGGTTCAAGTACCATTACCGTTGAGTTTAATTTGGATGCGAATATTGAAGCCGCTGCGAATGATGTTCGTGATAAAGTATCGCAAGCGGTTCGTCAGCTTCCTCAGGATATTGACGGATTACCAACAGTCACAAAATCCGATGCAAACTCGGATGCTATTCTTTCTATGACCGTACAAAGTGATTCAAAAAATCACTTGGAATTAAGTGCCTATGCTGAGAATGTGATCGCAGAGCGTTTGCAAACCATCTCCGGTGTAAGTAATATTCAAATATGGGGGCAAAAGCGATATGCGATGCGTCTTTGGATGAATCCGGATAAACTGGCGGCTTTCGGACTAACACCATTAGATGTAAAACAAGCACTCGATAAAGAAAATGTAGAATTGCCATCGGGTAAAGTAGCAGGAAATACTACTGAGTTAACAGTAAAAACACTTGGACGTTTTTCGAATGAAGATGATTTTAATAATATGATCATTCGTGCTGATGGAGATAAAGTGATCCGCTTTCGTGATATCGGATCTGCTGTATTGGGTCCTGAAAATGAGGAAACCATTTTGCGTCAAAGCGGAGTGCCAATGATCGGTTTGGCAGTGGTGCCACAACCCGGAGCGAACTACATAGCTATTGCCGATGAGTTCTATAAACGACTGGAACAAATTAAAAATGATCTGCCAAAAGATTTTAAAATTGATATCGCACTCGATAATACGAAATTTGTAAAGCGCTCCATTCTGGAAGTAAAGGAAACCTTAATTATTGCCATTGTATTGGTAGTGTTGATCATTTATCTTTTCTTCAGAGATTGGCTTGTCGCCTTCCGCCCACTTATTGATATTCCAGTATCCTTGATCGGAGCGTTTTTTATCATGTACCTCATGGGTTATTCGATCAATGTTCTCACTCTCTTAGCGATCGTTCTTGCAACAGGCTTGGTAGTGGATGATGGTATCGTAGTGACTGAGAATATTTATAAAAAAATAGAAGGAGGAATGAATCCTATTGAGGCCGCACATAAAGGTTCTAAAGAGATCTTTTTTGCTGTAATTTCTACATCGATCACATTGGCTGCTGTATTTATGCCTGTGATATTTTTAGAAGGATTTGTGGGTAGGTTGTTCCGCGAATTTGGTGTGGTGATAGCCGGTGCTGTTATTATTTCGGCATTCGTTTCTCTTACACTTACTCCGATGTTGAACGCATATATGGTTCGTAAGGAACATAAAAAAAGCCGGTTTTATGAAATGACTGAACCTTTCTTTGTGAAGCTGGTAAACTCTTATGATAACTCCCTTGCCAACTTTATGAAAAAACGCTGGCTCGCATTTGTTATCGTTTTGGCGAGTACCGGTCTGATATTTTATATAGGTGGCTCTCTTCAATCGGAATTAGCACCATTGGAAGATAGAAGTTGGTTCCGTGTTTCTGTTACGGCTCCGGAAGGTGCATCTTACGAATACACCGATGATTTCGTGTTAAAACTCACGGATCTGATCAATGATTCTATTCCTGAAAAACGTGTTTGTTTGACCGTTACATCTCCCGGTTTCACCGGCTCGGGTGCCGTAAATACGGCTTTTATCCGTTTGGCATTGACTGAGCCTGATCAACGAAAAAGAACACAGCAGCAAATTGCAGATTATATTGCTAAAACCACCAAAGCATTTCCGGATGCAAAAACTTTTCCTATTCAGGAGCAAACAATTTCTTCTGGTGGGTCGAGAAGTGGCTTGCCTGTCCAGTTTGTATTGCAAGCGCCCAATTTCCAGAAGCTAAAAGAAAAATTGCCACTTTTTTTAGAAGAAGCAAATAAAAGCAAAGTGTTTCAAACGGTGGATGTGAATCTGAAATTCAATAAGCCTGAACTTAGCATCATCATTGATCGTGAAAAAGCAAAATCAATTGGCGTATCAGTTAGTGATATTGCTCAAACGTTGCAATTAGCTTTGAGTGGACAACGATTCAGCTATTTTAACATGGATGGGAAACAGTACCAGGTGATCGGGCAATACGAAAGGGCTAAACGAGATGAACCGTTGGATATACGATCGATGTATGTTAAAAATAATAAAGGTGAAATGATCCAGATGGATAATATTGTTTCGATTGAAGAACAAAGTAATCCTCCTCAATTATATCATTATAACCGTTATCAATCGGCTACTGTTTCAGCCGGATTAGCTCCCGGTAAGACAATTGGTGATGGAATAAAGGAGATGGAAGCTATTGCCGACAAGGTGCTGGACGATTCATTCTCAACAGCCCTTACCGGTCCTTCCCGTGATTTTGCAGAAAGTTCTTCGAATGTATTGTTTGCATTTCTTTTAGCATTGGTGATCATCTATCTGGTATTGGCTGCGCAGTTTGAGAGTTTTATTGATCCATTTACGATTATGCTTACGGTTCCATTGGCTTTGTGTGGAGCACTATTATCACTTTGGTATTTTAATCAGACATTAAATATCTTCAGTCAGATCGGTATTATTATGTTGATCGGACTGGTAACCAAGAATGGTATTCTGATCGTTGAGTTTGCGAATCAGTTGAAAGAACAAGGAAAAACGGTGAGAGAAGCTATTCAGGAAGCAGCAGCAGCCCGTCTCCGTCCAATTCTCATGACAAGCATTGCTACAGCACTTGGAGCTATGCCGATAGCTTTAGCGTTAGGTGCAGGAGCAAAAAGCCGTATGGCAATGGGTATCGTAATTGTGGGTGGAGTTTTATTTTCGCTGGTACTAACGCTTTATGTTATCCCTGCAATTTATTCTTATTTTTCAAAAGAGCATAAAAAATGAGTTCATTAAAAATATATTTCATATTCATCTTTATTCTGTTGTTTGCAGCAGAAGATATTCATTCGCAAGAAAAATTGACCCTTCAACAAGCCATTGAAGCTGCCCTCAAAAATAATCTCGATATATTGATCGAAAAGAATAATGCTGAGGTGGCAGCCAATTCAAATACCATTGGCAATGCAGGTATGCTGCCCCGTATCGATCTTCAGGCTTCTACTAATTTTGGTAACAATGCTACTAAGCAGGAGTTCTCAAGCGGTTTGGTGGTTGATAAAACCGGGGTTCAATCCACTAATCTGAATTCGGGGGTGTATTTAACATGGACATTGTTTGATGGATTGAAAATGTTTGCAAGTTATAAGCGTTTGCAGGAGTTGGAAGTAATGGGACAATTATCTTCTAAGATACAAATTGAGAATACCGTTTCTCAATTGATCATTACTTATTATGATGTGGTGCGCCAAAAACAATTGCTCAAAGGCTTAGAGGAAAATTTATCAATTTCAGAAGAACGTCTAAAAATTGCACAGAAAAAATTTGACATCGGTTCCGGTTCCAAGCTAGAAGTGCTGCAAGCGAAAGTAGATAAGAATGCACAAATATCAGGCTTGTTTCGTCAACGCACGATTTTATCAGAGCTAAAGGCCAATTTAAATCAATTGATGGCTCGTAGTGCTGATGTTGAATTTGATGTAGAAGAGGAGATCTCCAACGAATTCAAATTGAAATACGAAGAAATGAAGAGTAGTATGGAAAAAAATAATTCGTCACTTCAATTACTAAAATCAAATATTGCAGTGAATGATCAGTTGATACGTGAATCACGCTCTCAATTATTTCCGAAATTAAATTTTAATGCGAATTATTTATTTACCCGTTCTCAAAATCAGGCTGGTTTTGCCCTGTTGAATCAGAATTTAGGATTAAACCTGGGATTTACTGCCAGCTGGACCATTTTTAATGGATTCAATACCAACACACAGATAAAGAATGCCCGTTTGCAAATAGAGAATGCCAGTTATGAGTACAATAACTCCAAACAGTTGTTGAATTTACAATTACATTTATTATTTAAACGGTATCAGGATGATGCAAAACTGTTAGAGCTGGAAGAAGAGAATACCAAATTGGCAAAAGAAGCTGTGGATATTGCCTTGGAACGTTTCCGGATCGGTTCCAGCAACTCCATCGAATTAAAAGAGATCCAAAGAAGCTATGAGGAAGCACTCACCCGTTTGGCACAAGCTCGTTACAATGCAAAAGTTTCTGAAGTTCAATTGATGAAATTGAATGGTGAGATCGTGAAGTAGATTATTTTTTCTTTTTGAAAGAAGCATCAATTTCCTTTGCTTCAAATAAAAATGTTTTTACAATATCCACATCAATTTCTTTGATCGACATAAAATCTTTTGTCCGGATCTGTTTTCTATTCTCTTTATCGAGATAGTTTATTTCATCTTTGAGTAAATAACCTTGAGTAAATCCAAGACGAACTCCTTCTGATTTTACATTTCCCCATGTAATACTACTTGGCCATATAAAACAGATCTTCTTATTAATACTATAATAGGGTACATTATAAGATAAACTCTCCTTGCAGTTAGGAATACAATCAAAAATTATCTTGCGGAGATATTTCACAAGTTCTAACTCCTTCTCGGGAATAAACTCCCAGAACTCCTCAATACTCTTGAAGTTGACGTTTTGCATGTTTGCCATTTCAGTTTAAATATAAAAAAAATTTCCAGTCTTTATGGAATCTTAAAATCGGCTGCATCTTCTTATCAGAATCACGAAAAAATCATTAAAAACTTAATATTATGCAGCAGAAAAAAAGAACATTTAAAAAGATAGGAATAGTAGCACTGGGTGCTGCTGCGCTATCGCTTCTGGCCTTTATTACGCCAGGGAGTTATTATCAAATGGCCATGGAGAATGATTTTATCCGTTCCATTAAAAAGAAACTCAGCGCTTATCAGGAACAATTGCCTCAGGATAGGATCTATCTTCAATTTGACAAACCGATGTACGAACCCGGAGATAATATCTGGTTCAGCGTTTTTGTGCGTGATGGTGCTTCACTAAAACCTTCTACTAAAAGTGACATCGTTCATGTTGAATTTTTAAATCCAAAAGGGACCGTAGAGCGGACCATGAATTTGATCGCTAAAAATGGTGTAGCTGCCTGTGATCTGTCTTTAGGTCAGGAAGCATTAGGTGGTATCTATAAAGTAAGGGCATATACCAATTGGATGAAAAATGAGGATCCTGAAAAAGCTTTTGAAAAGGAACTGCAAGTGCAGGATGTTGTATTGCCGAATCTAAAAATGAAACTGGATTTTGAACGAAAAGCTTTTGGCCCTGGCGATGAGGTAATTGCTAAAATTGAATTGAATACCAATGAGAACAAGCCATTATGTGGTCATGCGATCAAGTTTGTGGCAAATCTGAATGGACAATCAATCCTTACAAAAACAGATGCCACCGATCAGGATGGAATTCAATACATCAAGTTTAATTTGCCTAAAGATCTAAAAACAAATGATGGATTGCTGAATGTGATGATCGATTACAATGGTAGTACTGAAAGTATTTCCCGCTCCATTCCTATCGTTTTAAATAAGATCAAATTGCAATTATTCCCTGAAGGAGGGGATTTAGTGTCTGGCTTACAGAGTAAAGTGGCTTTCAGGGCTTTGAATGAATTTGGAAAACCTGCTGATATAGAAGGAGAGATCCTTAATGAAAAAGGTGTGAAAGTTGCTTCCTTTAGCAGTTTCCATCAGGGAATGGGCGCTTTCGATCTTACTCCTAAAGCAGGTGAAAAATACATTGCAAAGATCACCAAGCCTGAAAATATTACAGAAACAGTTGAGTTACCTGCAGCCTTGCCTCGTGGTTATGTACTTAGTGTTGCTGCGCATAAAAATTCGGTTGCTGTTAATGTCAATACAACCGAAACAGAAGAGCTTTCTTTAGTAGCACAGGTAAGAGGAAAAATGTATTATTCAACCGTGATAGATGCAAAAAAAGGTGCTAATACCATTACATTCCCAACTTCAAATTTTCCTGTGGGAGTAGCTCAAATTACTTTGTTTGATAGTAAAGGCATTGAAAGGGCAGAACGTTTGGCTTTTGTAAATAAGAACAAGCAACTGGCTATTAGCGTTGAAACAGACAAAGAAAAATATCTTCCGCGCGAAAAAGTAAAAATGGTGATTACAGTTAAAGATGAACGTGGTATGCCTATGCCGGCTACTTTATCTATGGCAGTAGTGAATGATCAGTTCTTGTCTTTTGCTGATGACAAAACCGGTAATATTCTTTCACAACTTTTGTTGCAAGAAGATCTCAAAGAAAAAGTAGAAGAGCCGGCATTTTATTTTAGTAAAAAAGAAGCAAAGGCAGATGAAGCATTGGATCATTTATTAATGACATCCGGTTGGAGACATTTTACCTGGGAGAAGATAATTGCAGAGCCGGTTCCCGCTGTAGCTTATGCTAGTGAAAGAGCAATTGTTGCCGGGGCTGTGATCGACTATTACACGGGGAAGATCATTCCAAATGCAAAAATCAAGATCAATAATGGGGCAGAATATCAAACAGATGAAAATGGTAAATTCATTTTCAATAAATTGGATCTGACCACCCCTGTTACATTGACCTATAGTGCCGATAATTACTCCGCACAAGCACAGTATGTAGCTAACTATAATCAAAATTTAATGATGTATTTGTATAACAATCAATATTATAATAATTACTACAGATACAATATGCCTGCTTCAAATAGTTCCGTAAGAGATATGGACGAGATGATCCCAATGGCACAAGAAGGTGCTGGAGCTATGGCAGAAGATGTTGAAATGGAACGTCCAAGAAAAGCATTGGAAGTAAAAGAAAAGAAAAATAAACCGATGCCTTTTGTGGCTCCTCTAAAACAAAAAAGCAGAGAAGAAAATCAAAAGCAGGAAGTAGCGAAAGAACAAGTGGATATGAAAAAAGAGCTAAAGGATGATCGCTCTAATGCCTTCGGATTTGCCGCGAATCGTTCCAAAGTAGCTAGTGGTGAAGCGATGTGGAATAATAATCAACAACAAGTTGTTTCCTATTATCGTGCACGTCAGTTTGCTGCTCCAGTGTATGATAAAGAAGAAAATGTAGAGATGCGTACTGATTTCAGAAATACGATTTATTGGAATCCAACTGTAGAAGTGGATAAAACAGGAACAAAAACCGTAGAGTTCTATACATCTGATGATATTACTTCTTTCAGAACAACTATCGAAGGTGTGGCAAGTGATGGAACAATTGGAAGAGCAGAGGAAACAATGTTTACGCAATTACCTTTTGCAATGACTACAAAAATTCCTGTAGAAGTAGCTACGGAAGATAACGTATCTATTCCTCTTACTTTGAAAAACAATACGGATAAACCATTGGGTGGCGCATTGTTAATCATTGCTCCTGATGGATTAAAAGCATTGGTTCAAATTCCTACTGTACAAACGATCATGCCGGGTAAAGCAAAAACGATCTATTTAGATTATAAAGTGTTGGATAAGATCGGTTATGGCGATTTCACGATCAGTTTTAAAGCTTGTGGATTGGGTGATGCCTTTACACAAAAAATTAAAATTGCTCCAAAGGGATTTCCGGCTCAAGTATCTTTCTCTTCACAGGATGTTGAAAAAGAATATTCTTTCAATTTAGATCATGTGGTAAACGGATCTGTTAAAGCTACATTTACAGCATTCCCAAATGTTGTTTCTGATCTAATGAAAGGTGTGGAAGGGATTTTACAAGAACCTTATGGTTGTTTTGAACAAACATCTTGTACCGCTTATCCAAATGCAATGGTATTGGATTATTTAAAAACAACTGATAATAAGGATAATAAAACGATGTCGCGTGCGATCGATCTGTTAAATAGAGGTTATAAGCGATTAGTAACGTTTGAATCAAAAAGTAAGGGATATGAATGGTTTGGTGCTGATCCTGCACATGAGGGGTTAACAGCTTATGGTATCATGGAATTTGCTGATATGAAAAATGCAGGAGCAGACATTGATCAAAAAATGCTGGATAGAACTGCTGAGTGGTTGATGAAACGTAAAGATGGAAATGGTGGTTTCTTAAGAGAGTCACATGCGTATCACGATTTCGGAAGGATCAGTGCCGATATTTTGAATGCTTATATTGTTTATGCATTGGCAGAGGCTGGTTATTCGGATATCAAAAAAGAATTTGATAGTTCTTATAAAAAAGCAATGGAAACGAAAGATCCATACATGCTTGCGATGATGGTGAATGCTGCTTATAGCTTAAAAGAAACAACAAAAGCAAATGACGCAATGATGGCATTGCTATCGAAACAAGCAAAAGATGGAAGCTTTACAGGTTCAACGCATTCTATCACTTATTCACAAGGTCGCTCCTTGACCATTGAAACAACAGCACTTGCTATCATGGGCATGTTGAAGTCATCAGGTAAAGAAGCGGTAGCGATGAATAATGCGGTTCAATATCTGGTAAGTTCCCGCAGTGGATCAGGTGTGTTTAGCTCAACACAAGGAACTATTCTTGCATTGAAAGCTTTAACTGAATTCGCAAAGTTTAGCAAAAAAACAACAGAGAGTGGGGCTATTCATATTTATGTAGATGGTAAAAAAGTTGCAGAAAGAAGTTATAAGGCAGGAGATAAAGGAGCCATTGAAATAGCAGGCTTGGAGGAATATTTAAGCGTAGAAGGGAAGCATGAGTTAAAAGTAAAATACGTGGGTGTTAAAACTCCACTGCCATATTCAGTTGCAGTCAATTGGAGTACATCTTTACCAAACAGCGATAAAGAGTGCGTGCTTGATCTGAAAACAACTCTGGCTACCAATACTGCAAAAGTTGGGGAAACGGTCCGAATGAAAGCAACTGTTACCAATAAGAAATCAACGGATGTTCCAAGTGCAATGGCAATCATTGGTATTCCTGCAGGATTTACTGTTCAACCTTGGCAATTAAAAGAAATGCAGGAAAAACATGTGTTCGATTATTATGAAATGAAAGGGAATAACATTGCGATCTACTACCGTGGAATGGCTCCGAATGCAGTGAAAGAGATCAATCTTGATCTGAAAGCGGAAATGCCTGGTGTGTATGATGCTCCTGCTTCATCGGCATACTTATACTATACAAATGAGTATAAATCATGGGCCGGAATGGAAAAGATAACCATTAAAAAAGGCTAATATGAGAACCATAGTTTTTGATATTCAAACAAGTAGCAAGGCGTTTCGCCTTACTACTTGTTTATTGTTTTTTTTGTTTCTATCTGTATTAAAAACAAATGCACAGCAATACGATATTAACGATCCAAGAAATCCGGATTGTCCTTGTCATAAAATGCAGGAATTAGCGGATAAAGAGTTTGCTTTGTTGAACGGTTCTGAAAATGTACAAAGTGATAGTGATCTTGAAGATGGAGAGGATAAGCAGCAACAAGTAGATCGATCTCTTAATGGAAATGGTTCTGTGGTTTATGATCAGCTTGCTAGAAGAAGGAGATCTGTATGGATAAAAAAAACGGTATTTAAAATTTCTAATAAATACCGTTTTAAGAAAAGGGGAAAAATAAATGTTGCGATCTGCTATAAATGGTAATCAGTCTTGCTCAAGCACCACATACGTGAATTTGAAATTAGTTTCTCTTTCAATACTCTTTCCTAAGTCGATATTGTCATCATCATCATCTTCAAAGTACCAAACAATAGATACAGATGTAGTTGGCGATTCTAGTTTGATGAATTTTTTAATGATGTTCGTTAAAAATTTAACGGAAACAGAGTGAAAATATTCTACATTGATCTCAACAACGATCGTATTGTTGGGTGATAAGATATATTGGTTTAGCCAAGTGTTGACCGGTTGATAAAATTCTGCTGAGTCGGAAGGGTATGAACGTCCTATAATAGAAAACTTACCTGATTTTGGATCAAAATTGATCTCGGGTGTTTCCTGAGTTGCTGCTATATATAATTGTTCCATTGATTTTTTGTATTGCTCAGACAAAATTAAAATTTTTGTCCAAATAGCCTAAACAATTTTTATCAAATTTTTAGTTTTCGGGCAGTAATTTCACCTTGTATTTGGAGGCCATTTTTGTTAATTGTTCGTTGGAGATCCCGTGAACATTATTGCGTCCATGTCTGTTTTCAACCGTTATGACAAAGATCGGATAGTCATATTTTTTTGAAAGTGCGAAATAGGGCTCCATTTCCCATTCAATGGTGAATGTGTTGTCAATAAATATTTTGTCAATCCCATCTTTGAGGGCTTTTTCAGTGTTTTCTTCACACTTTTTGTAAGCAATATGGTTTTCCTCGAATTTGAAGTTGTAAAATCCTGTATCCGGGTCTGTAAAATAGCTGTCGATAGAGAAAATCGGATACTTTCCGTCTTCGCTCAATAGTTTTGCTAAGGTTGTTTTTCCGCTTCCCGGCAATCCTCTTAATAAGATTAGACCTTTACTGATTTTTTGCATCGTTTAATTTTGTTTTCGGAGTGACGATAAGATAAATATGGCTGGAATCGGAACTGTACTTGTAAAATTGATCTCTTACCGATTCGAAATTTTTTTTCTCAGGATAGGCTGGTACTCCCAATTCTTTCATACACCAGTATTTGATCGGGATAACATATTCTTTGTCGGAAATTGTTGCGTATTTTTTAATTTGCTCGGGCAGTTGTTGTTTAACACTGTCGGTGAAATAGAGATCTCCTGAAGCTGTATTTCCTGAATATAGATTATGTGAGAGGTAAGAATCCCAAAGGTTAAAGAAATTCAATTGAGGCAGAAGAATAAAGAGGATCAGAATGATCTTTGTGAAGTGGTATCGCAACATGTTTCGGATATTCATAAAATCGAATGGTTCCTCATTGTTGAATAAAGTAAGACTAAATAAGATCATTGCAACATTCCATGGCCACACAACATAGTTGTAGTTGTGTCCGAATGGGCCTATCACCAATAAAATAAATACATGCATTGAAATGATGAGCACCAATCCCATTTTTTTGACCGGATTGATCAGTAACATGATCCCGCTGACTGACTCAATTAAAGGGAAAGCTAAGCCCAGCATACGGAAATGTTTGATGCTGTTTTCTCCTAAATGTTGTGTGATCGGCTCCATGAGCCATGGAAATGTATCACTTAAAAAGTTGGAATTGAATTTTTGTAATCCGCTCCAGAAATAAACAGCAGCGATCATTAGTTTAAAGATACTCGAAAGGGCGTTTAGTTTTTTTATGTCATCGCAACGGTAATTAAAAAAGGCCAATGCAAAAAACATCAGCATGTATTGATAGAACCAAGGTTGCCATCTGTTGAGGTCATAAACAGCCATCAAGAGCCCTTCTGTCAGGAATAATAGGATCCAATATTGTGGATTTCTTATGATGCCAATAATGAGGAGTGTTAGAGCGGTTATGCCGAATAGGATATAGTCGAGTGGATGAGCGATGGCTGGCAATGTTTCAAACACAGGTGATGTAGGGAATATCCGCTCATTCAACCATAGGGGATAGCATAAAAGCATGCTGGTTAAACAGCCCCATGCCGCTATTTTTGTTATGATTCGTATTTGCTGGCAAGTTCTCTCCGATGTCATTTCAGTCTTCCGGCTTTGTAAAAATATTTTTTATAATATGCCTCATTCAGATCATTAATGATCACTCCTTTTTTTGTGCTGGCATGAATGAATTTATTGTTCTGTAAGTAAACGCCCACATGAGATATTTTGCTGCTTTCGATCTTAAAAAATACGAGGTCGCCTTCTTGTATATCGTTCAGATCAATTGCTTGGGTCATGGAATAAATTTTACTGGAAGGGACTTCAACCTTTTTGTTGTAAACTGTTTCACATAATATAGCCGTAAAGTCGGAGCAGTCAACTCCTTCTTTTGTTTTACCACCATACTTGTAAGGTGTTCCATACCACTCATCAATAAACTGATAGAGTTTTACATTGCTGATCTGTCCGGTGGCTATGCCCAAAATGCCGGCATATTTAGCCTTGAGCTCGACTATCTTTTCGTCAGGTTTTTCTTTTACAGTAGCCTCCTTGCTTGAGCGGCAGGAAGTTGTTAGTAGGATGGGAATAAAAATCACAAGCGAGTATAGAAACGAGTTATGCTTGTAATTAGTAGTCATATTTCATGCTTTTTTCAAAAGTAGCATGAAATTAGAGGGTTGATCTATTGGTTCGAATAATTTATTAATGGTGTCTTGTTGAAAACGTCCTATTTGAATTCCAACTGAATGGGAACATTCATTTTTACGTTTACCGGTTTCCCATTTTGTTTGCCGGGCTTCCATGGAGGCATAGCATTTATAACGCGCAGCGCTTCTTTATCCAGCTCCGGATTGATGCCCTTCTTTACTTTAGCATCTTTAATATTCCCTTCTTTTGTTACAATAAATTCCACATAGATTTTCGTTGTTAAAGGCATTTGTTCAAGATTACTTTTTGGGTAATTAAAATTTTTTGAAATGAATTTTATCATTTCAATTCCGCCTCCGGGGAACGTTGGCATTTCATCTGCAATAAAAATGACGGAGTCTGCTGAAGAACTAATATTGCTTTCTTCTAATGATTTTTGGTTCTCAGAAGTCACATTATCAAGGTCTTTTTGAGAAACTGATGAAGGCGGTATCCCCGCAACTGTTTGATCATATGCGGCCTCTTGTTTCGTTGTAGCTTTTTTGTCAGCAGCTTTTTTCTCTGCTTTGTTTTTAGCTACTCTGCTTACTGTTACTTCTTTTTCTTTTGCTTCCGTTTCTTGATTCGCTTTCGGAGCAGTAGTCATTGTCGACCAACCAAATGAATTATTCTGAATAGCATCAACTTCTCCGCTGATGTCTTGTTTTATTCCTGCCTTTGAATCATCTATTGAAGGAACTGATTCTGATTTTTTGTATTCATTTTCTTCCCGGTCACCTGCCGCCATTTCATCTGCTATAGTTACTGTTGTTGCAAGTCCTTCTGCAGGCGATTCAGCTACTGAACTTTCAGTGGTTACATTAGCGCTGTAGTCAAGCTTCTTTGCTTGCTCTTGATTGGGTTGTTCTATTGCTTTTTCAGTTAATGGTAGTTTTTCTGTATTGGTCTCAGATACAATTGTGTTGGAGTCGTTCATGGCTGCAGAAACTGTGCTTTCTTCAGCCCCGATCCCTTTAGGCGCATTGAGTGCCACATCTTTCATTTCCATTTGTGGTGAAAAGAATAGGTTGAATATGAATACTGAGCCAATAAGCAATAAGATGCTTGCTGCAATAGCAAAAATAGTTTTAGTATTGAAGGAAATTATTTTTGCATCTTTCTTTTGCAAAGAATGAGACAGATGCTGGTCAACTTCGTTTTTGATGGTTGTGATCCTGCTACGATTTTTTGTAAATGACAATCCTTCTATAGCATCTGAACAAAGCTCGCAATCGATCAAATGTTTCTCAACTTCATGCTCTTCTTTCGGATTTAATTTTTTATCAATGTAATTAAACATTGTTTGCTCCGGAATGCATTCAGATGAATTATAGATGATATGTTCTAAATTTTTACTCATTATTTGCTTGAACTTTTTGCCTCAATGCAATTTTTTAAATTTCGTTTCCCATTTTGAATAAAGCTCTTTACATTATTCATGCTAAAGTTTGTTTCATCTGCCACTTGCTGGTAGCTTTTTTCTTGAAGATAAAATAACTCTACACAAATGCGTTGTTCTTTATTTAAATGCTCAATACATTCTTCCATAAATGTTAATTGAGTTTCTTTACTGTTATTTTCGATAGTAAGATGCAGTTCATAACTGGATTCCATAATTACTTCACTATCTTTCTGAAATTCAAGGTGATTTTTTAATTTGGAACTGTCTGAACGAAGTTTCATTAGACAAAAATTCTTGCAAACCATATGAAGCCAGGCCTTAAATTGCTGGATCTCATGTCTTTTTAGATCCAAGAGTAATTTTTCAAAGATCTGTATAGAGGCATCCTGTGAATCATCTTCATTCTTTAGATATTTCATACATACACCGAAGATCAAATGTGTATATCTTTTATAGAGGATTCCAACACAGTTATTGTCGCCTGTCAGTTTATATTGCTGAACAAGCGAAAGATCATCAAGTGTATGTAGTTCCTCTAACTTCATTTTTCCTTTTCAAAAATAGTCATTTTAGCTGACGTGTGAATAATTGAAAAATCTCATAAAGTTGGGGAGTGGTGTGTCCAAAAAAATGTATATTTGTGATTGTTAAAAAAAAGTGGAACACTATTTGTTTTGATCTACCCAGCATGAAAAAAATGATCCTCATCCTTTTATTGCCTGTTGCCTTATTGGTAACGCGTGCAATGATTGCTCCCGACCAGGGGGAAGAGGCGAATGCAAAGATCAAAGCCATTTATATCTATAATTTTACGAAATATATCGAGTGGCCTCAAGAATATAAATCAGGGAACTTTGTGGTAGGTGTTTTAGGTACCAATACAGCTCTTTTGGGGGAGTTGAATAAAATGGCAGCAGCTAAAACTGTTGGTTCTCAGAAATTTGACATTAAAAATATTTCCTCTCCAGCAGATGCCGCTGCTTGTCACATTGTTTACATTTTATCAGATAAATCAGCTCAATTAGCCGATGTTGTTTCTAAAGTAAAAGGCAAGAGCGCATTGATCGTTACTGACAAAGAGGGTCTAGCAGCCAAAGGGGCTGCAATTAACTTTATAATTGTGGAAAATAAGCAGAAAATTGAGTTGAATAAAGGCAATATTGAAAAGTATAAACTAAAGGTCGCAGCTCAATTAGTTGAGATGGCTGTGGCGGTAAAATAAATTTTTATATATTTACATAATAATTAAGATGTTACAATTTAAAAGAACCATCATTTTGACACTCCTGCTACTTGTAGCAGTGTGGTCGAATGCGCAGCAATCCAAGGTGAATGCGGCTTATACGTTCTTGCAGCAAGGTCAGCTTGATAGCGCCAAAGCTACCATTGACGCAGCTGTTGTTCATCCGGAAACATCTAATGACGGACAAGCTTGGTATTTAAGAGGTTTTGTTTACAAGTCAATTTACAATCAAAAAGAAAAAGCTGATCGTCAATCCATTTCGAGGATAGAAGCATTAAATTCATTCAAAAAATCACTTTCCGTTGATACTTCTCAAGAAAATGTTCAAGAAAATATCAAGAATATCAAGTATTTAGCAACTACTTTGTATAATGATGCCGGTGCAAGTTTAGATGCTGTTGATTACAAGATCGCAATCGATAATTTTAATAAGTTTTTGCAGTATTACGCACTGGTTGATAATTCTCCTGAAAATTTAAAACAAAAGAATATTGATTTTAATTTGGCTATAGCTTCTGTTTATAGTAAGATTTTTGAAGCAGATAGAAAGGGTAAAATTGAATTTTTGAATTTGGCAAAAGGCGCATTTAATAAGGTGTTAGAGTTGGATCCGAATAATATCAGTGCTAATTATAACATGGGGATTTTGTATTATAACCAAGCAGTAAATCTGATCAATCAATCTGATTATGACCTGGATATTGTTGCGTTGAGTGATATACAAGATAATTCCATTAAATTATTTAAGGAATCTCTTCCTTTTATGGAAAAGGCCTATTCTCTTGACCCTAAACGTAAAGAGACATTGTTAGGTTTATCCGGCATCTATTTTAGTTTGAATGAATTTGACAAATCAAATATGTTCAAGCAGAAATTGGAAGAAATTGAAAAACAAAAATAGTACAGGCGAAAGCCTTGCTCGTAGCTCGTATGAATTTTAGGTTTACAATTGGTAAAAAGATAGGTTTAGGTTTCGGTATAATTATTTTCCTGGTAATTATCGCCTTTTTGCTTACCAATGTTACCTTGAACGATAGTCGTAAAAAGACAGATCAGGTAACAGAAGTTTTTAACCCCTCTGTAGCCACTCTTAAAGAATTAGACAATCTTCTCAATAGGTCTAAATTACTTATTACTAAATGGTATTATGTTCAGACAGGTGATGATGCATCTGATAAAAAAGCACTCCGGAAAATTCTGACCGAGGAATACCCTCAACTAAAAGAAAAGATCAAAAAGTACTCGACTACTTGGAATGTTGAGGAGCAACAAAGTGTTGATGCGATCCTTTCATTGATCGATCAAATGTTCAAAAGTTATCAGGACGATATCATGTCCAAGCTAAATAATTTTGAGTCATATAATGATGTGGGGATCAAATTTGAAGCACTGTTTCCTTTTGAAGAGCTGGATGTAAAGTTTAAAGTTATTAATGATAATCTCATCAGTTTGATTGATAAGCAAAATTCTAATGCTTTATCTAACTCAGACGATATGCTTAGCTCGTTCACATTTTTGCAAAAGATCGTTATTTGGTTAGGGATTATATTGTCTATAGGAGGTATTGTGATCGCTTCCTATACTGTAAGGACAATTGTTCGACCTGTTCAACAATTGAGGAAAATACTCGTTTCTATGGGGCGTGGTGTCCTTCCCGAAGAAAAAATCAAAGATAGAAACGATGAAATTGGAGATATGTCCATCGCTTTGAATGATTTGGTGGATGGTATGCGTAGAACAACTGAATTTGCGAAGCAAGTAGGTTCTGGTAATTTTGATTCTCATTATCGTCCACTTAGTAAAGATGATACTTTGGGTGCTGCACTCTTAAAAATGCGTGAAGATCTCAGGGAGAATGAACGTGTTTTAGAGGCGAAGGTAATTGAAAGAACCGAAGAGGTTGTTCGTCAAAAAGAAGAAATTGAGATCAAGAATCAAGAGTTGGAGGTTCTTTATAAACATGTTACAGACAGTATAAAGTATGCAAAACGTATTCAGGAAGCAATATTGCCTCCTGACAGTTTAGTGAAAAAAATCCTTCCCGATTCATTTGTACTTTACAAGCCAAAAGATATTGTTAGTGGCGATTTTTATTGGGTGGATCAGAAAGATGGTAAGAGTATGTTTGCCGCTGTAGATTGTACAGGTCATGGCGTGCCGGGGGCCTTTATGAGTATTGTAGGTTATAATATTTTAAAACAGGCTGTTGCAAACAATCAATACTCTACTCCTGCAAGTATCTTGGATGCATTAAATGATGGAGTAAGCGAAACGCTGCATCACGGACATGATGCTGCACAAGCTAAAGATGGTATGGATCTTTCTTTTTGCTCTATCGATTATAACAAAATGGAGCTTCAATATGCAGGAGCTTATAACCCGCTTTATCTAATCAGAAATGGGGAATTGATCCAAACAAAGGCCGACAAATTTCCAATCGGTTTGTTTTTAGGGGAGGAGAAGAAAAAATTTACCAATCATACCATACCACTTCAAAAAGGAGATTGTATTTATATCTTTTCTGATGGTTATGCCGATCAATTTGGTGGTCCCAACGGGAAAAAATTCATGGCAAGTCATTTCAGAGATCTACTTTTAGATGTTCATAAGCATCCAATCCATAAACAAAAAGACATTCTTAATAAAACAATAGAAGAATGGAGAGGGCCTCTCGATCAAGTTGATGATATCCTGATAATTGGAGTGCAGGTCAATTAATAATTACCCTTCAATACCCCTAATTTTTTTCTGTTTTTTTCCTGATTTTTGTTTGAAATTAGATGAATTTGTCTATTTTTATCCTGCCCCAAAAGTCTGCTTTTTAAGTTAGATTTTTCGCATTGTTTTGTTTTATTTGACATTTCGTACAAGCCTTATGGATAAAGGTTTTTAGATATTTTGTTTTATTTGATAGATAACACATGAAAAAAATTTTACTACTCTTAATCATTCTCAATGTATTTAGCATTGGTACCTACGCTCAAATACCGCCTGAAGGAATAAATTATCAGGCAATAGCTCGAAATACAACTGGTGTTGCTTTGTCTAACGCACCTTTGAATGTTCGTTTTTCCATTCATGACGGTACTTCCACTGGTACGATTGTTTATCAAGAAACACACACAAGTGTTACAACAAATGCTTATGGATTATTTACGCTCGTTATTGGAGGTGGTACTCCAACGGTTGGCACATTTCCCGCTATAAATTGGGCCGTTGGTAATAAATATTTACAAGTTGAAATTGATGATCTTGGAGGCGCTGGTTATGTGGCAATGGGTACTACCCAAATGATGAGTGTGCCCTATGCTCTATATGCTAAGACCGCGGGTAATGCAGGGAGTACGGGAAGTACAGGCGCAACAGGTGATACGGGAGCAACGGGTGCCACAGGTGCTACTGGTACTGTTGGTGCAACAGGAGATACAGGCGCCACAGGTGCAACAGGAGATACAGGCGCCACAGGTTCAACAGGTGATACAGGAGCAACAGGTTCAACAGGAGATACAGGCGCCACAGGTTCAACAGGTGATACAGGAGCCACAGGTGCAACGGGTGATACCGGTGCTACAGGTTCAACAGGTGATACAGGAGCCACAGGTGCAACGGGTGATACAGGAGCCACAGGTTCAACAGGTGATACAGGAGCAACAGGTTCAACAGGAGATACAGGCGCAACGGGTTCAACAGGTGATACAGGAGCAACAGGTTCAACAGGCGCGACAGGTGC
>JAFLBF010000030.1 GCA_017303895.1 Bacteroidota bacterium
ATTATTCAACAATGCCTGGTATGCCCCTACTAAAGAAAAAAGACCAATCATATAGTAAAGATAAATTGACCAATCCATTGTAACCATAAATCTTTGCCCAGATAATAATGCCAAAGAAGTCCATAAATTATACAAAAGATTAAGTATTAAAGGGAGAAGTCCCACCATCGCATATCTATGCCATGCAGCAGTCACTCCCAAACCAAATAATAAAATATAAAAAGCCATAAGCATGGACTGAATAAAAGTGGCATTTCCCTCCCATTCCTCCCAAAAAGCATCTACAGGGGTTATTATTTCTTGCGGGCTTTTTAAGTCGTAGCGCAAGGGAAACATCAGAATATTATTTATGCAATGATTTAAAAATGCATTTGAAATTCCCCAAAAAGAATGAAGGGGATCAGCCCAAAACACATCCGAAGCAATCTGATTCAAACGTTGATTATATTCCGCCGTAGTTTCCCCGGAATCCCTATCAAGGTCTACTTTGATCTCGTTTAGCCTGCCATATCGTAGCGCAAGATTAAGAGTCTGAGACTCGGGATTATCAAAAATTAGATTGTCTGTAAGAATCCAATTACGGATTACCCAAGGGCTAATAACAAGCATAGTTCCTACCAGCAAAATAATGCTACTTTTTAAAAGCGCAGCAATTGCATTTCTAGGCACTACAAATAATGAAACAAACAATATAGCGAATAAAGCAACAACAGCTTGTGTTCGAATTAGAATAGCTAACCCTAAAACACCGCCCATGACAAAGCCTAGCCAGTTCGGGAAGCCTGATTTAATCCACCGAATGCCGATTATAAGAAATAAAATCAAAAAAATTGCTACGGGTATTTCAGCAAGAAGGACTTTTGTGTAGCTCAAATTGCCAGTAAATGGAGATACAAGGTTTGATGTATAGTCTCTAAAAATAGCGAGGAGGGCGACCGATATGCCAATAGAGCGCCCAAAAAATTCCTTTCCCAATATATACAACAAAACAGGGAAAAATGCCAAAAACGCCGTCTGTACCATAACGATTTTTTCATAATCTTGCCCCGCTAAAAGATGAGCAAAAACTAAAAAAACAATATAAAGAGGGCGCTGTGGAATATTCCCATCTCCGTAACCACTACCTACCAAAACTGATTGAGCGTATTGATCATAGGTTTGCGCATCTAAAAAAGGATAAATCTCGAAATTTGGTTCATGAGGTTTTAACGCCGAAGCGTTTGGAATTACTGGCTGACTTAACCAAACCCCAATCGCTAATATCCAAACCAAACCACATATCCATATTTCCGAGTATTGTTGCTGTAAAAACGGGATTTTTTTTAACTCTAGTACACGAAAGCAAAACATAAAAATAAAAGCAACTACAATTTGCCATTCAAGTAATGGAACCGCAGGTAGCCCACGAGACCAATCACCTTTTGGATAAGATGGAACAATGCCTATATTCGTAACAGCAATTAATACAGACAAAATAACTAAAGTTACAAGCACTATAATAAGCTTTAGAAAAAAGGACCGGGCCGGATATTGGCTTTGCCATTGAGCAGACAACTTATTCCGAAAGAATAAAGCAACAATCTCGAAATTAACATAGACCCCTATATTTATGATCGGCATGACAATTCGGAAATAATTATCATACATAGTTGATGGGTATGCAGAGAAAAAAGCATAAATCAACCAAATAAATAAACCAATAAAAAGGAAGATTGATGACGCAAAAAAGAAAAAATCTCTCCTTGTCAAAAAGTCAACTATTATTGTTCTCAGTTTTATGTATTTGGGTTTTACAAAAACTTCAGCAACAAAAAGGGAAATATTAAGGATTATCCAGAATATCAAAAAAATACCGGCAACAAGGTAAGGAATAGATATCTCGGACAGTGAAGAACCTAAACTTTCTTTAAATAAAGGGTAATAATAGCAAAACTCTACTACTCCATGAAATACCCATAAACAGAAAAGAACCGCCCACTTATAATTACCCAGTTTATTTTTAAAAGTCTTCATTTGACTACGTATGTATCCTTATTTCTCAAAGAATATTTGGCGAATTGACTTGCTCTTAATACCATAACATCCAAAACTCCTTATCACCCTGAGGAAGCGTTCTTTGCGCTCGAAGAGTCTCTTACTAAAGGCGCAGAGATTCTTCGCTATCGCTCAGAATGACATTTTTGAGCTAACTTCTAGACTTCTTGAAAAAGCGCCTTTTTACCTTAGTCAAGTTGGCAGTCCGCGCCGCTGGGGACTGCGGACGGGAGCACTTATGCAAGAGATCTAGATTGAATTATAATGACTTATTCATTTCCCTTAAAAAGGGATATTTTGCAATCAACCACAAAGTTTTATTATACCGTTTGATTTACAAAGCACAATAACCCAAGGCACTGTCTCGGACCTGAAATTTATACCCAGCTATCAAATTAAGTACGTTTGATGCCAAATGTAGAATCTCACCGGATACCCAAATTACAGCACGTCTTGAATATGTGTAAAAGTTCTCAAATCTTACATAACTACAAAGGTCTTCAACGTCAGACAGCACTGCAGAAGTGATGTCAATAATATCAGGTAGGACTGATGGCAGACAGTAACACAGATTAGTTAAGGATATAAGGATTCATGATTCGTGTTATATCAAAGTTCAAGCTTGACCCCTTCTTAATAATAACCGGCATATTATATATAGCCTGGGCATTAGCATTTATTTACCACACTTCTTATGTTGCTTCTGATAATAGATGGTATTTTCTTCTTTTTGATGACGCAATGATTTCTATGCGCTATGCATGGAATTTTTCTCAAGGAAATGGATTAACATGGAATCCGGGAGAATATGTAGAAGGATATTCAAATCTGTTAATGACACTAATAATGGCTTTTATTTCATTTTTTTTAAATAAACGTTATGCAGTTCTTGCAGTACAGATACTTGGGATTTTCTTTGTTCTAGGTACGGCTTTTTTAACCATAAAGACTTACACTGCCCTGACTAATTCCAACAATACTAATGCGAAGTATATTTTGTTTTTTCTTACCCTATCCTATTACCCATTAAGTTTCTGGTCACTAATGGGGATGGAAACTGGATTATTGGCAATCCTTGTCAGCGCAGGAATATTATGTTCGATCAAATACATTAAGTCCATGGAGGCAAAGTGGTCATGGCTAATGGCATTTTGTTTCGGGTTGGCTTACCTCGCCCGTAATGACGCAATTATTTTTGCTGGACTATCTTTTTTGTTTATTGCTCAAAAAATAAAGATCAGTGATAAAGTTTCAATCCGAAACTTTATTGTTGCTGCCCTAATAATTGGAGTATTCCCTATACTCCAAACTGTTTTTCGATATATATATTATGGAGAATTCCTTCCCAACACATACACATTAAAACTCGTTGGTATGGGATTGAATGATAGAATTACAAATGGGTGGGGATTTATCAAGCCATTCCTTGATGAAAGCATCTTTATTATCATTACAAGTATTGCAGGAATCTTTCTTAAACCGAGCGTAAAAAAGATTTATCTTTTGAGCTTTTTTTTAATTTCCGTCATATATCAAATCTTTATAGGAGGAGATCCTTGGTCCTATTGGCGCATCTTAACACCGGTTATTCCCATATTCTTCATCTTTTTTATTTATTCATTCGAAAATATATTTAGTAATAACTCGAAAAAATCCTTAAATTTTCTTTTTGTTTTAGCATTTGCTATCGTGGCTATTTACGGGATGGATAAACGTTTTTTTAAGGAAATAACATTTCAAACTTATCCCATAGGTGTGGAAAAAGGGTTTAAACATATAGAGACTGCGATCGCTCTTAATGAAATTACAACTCCAGATGCAACGATTGGCGTTTTTTATGCCGGAGTACTGCCCTATTATCTTGACAGAAATGCCATAGATTTCTTAGGCAAGTCAGATAAATATATAGCAAACTTAAAACCGGATACGTCTGGATCTGTAGCCTGGAGTGGCATGACCAGCGTTCCTGGACATAATAAATATGATCTAGGGTATTCTATCCAAACCCTCCGCCCAACCTATGTAGAACAATTCTATTGGGGCAATCAAGAAGTTGTTGGCTGGGCAGAGGATAATTACAAAAGAGTCAAATACAATGACATCGGATTATATTTATTAAAAGACTCACCCTATGTGAATTGGGAGAAAATCAAAATCTATTTAGATCGCTTCACATACAATAATCGCCCGAATAGCATATAAAATCAATCGTTATTGAGGCTCAAGGCACCCGTTCAAAAATAAGGATATCAGGATTAACAGACGCCATATCAACTTGTGGCAAATATAATGGGAGGCGATATGTGAACTCTCCAATTAAGCGATAGGAGGTTTCCTCGCCTGCTAAAAGTCTTTTAAAGAAATCACATTCAACCGGATTTGTTTCACATATCGAGTCGGTATAAAATCTTTCGTACGTGTAACTATCAATTACAAAGAAATCTGTTTCCCTGTCTAGCAATCCCTTTTTACCAAGATTGTATTCAAGCCTTCCACCAGTTGGAACCTTATCATCTTTATATTTTACAAAGTAAATAGGATAGTTATGTGCCCGCATAAACTGCTTCTTATTGATGATAGGGGGATATAACGTATACTCTATACTTTTTCCATATCCACGAATTGAAGAAATATAACTACTAGCCTCAATACGAGCATCATTTATGAACAGAAGCGCATAGCTTACTAATCGCAATAAGGAATATGACATCCCAAGTATTATGATGCCAAGCACTAAATTCTTATAAATATTTCCACCCCTATCTTTCACAAAGAGAACAACATCTTCAACAAACATTGCCCCAAGTATAGAAACTATAGGAATAAAAGGAATAAAATGGCGCGGGCTATAATTTACTGAAATCAAATAAGGCAGATCAAATACCACCAAATTTAAAATTAAAATCGTTAGGCTAGCCGCCCTTTTTTCATCCATTTGTGTTCTACCAAACCATTTCAAAACAAGGCGGAAAACACACCAAACAATCGCACTTAGAAATAAATAGTAGAAAAACATCCCAACAGCGTTTTCAAATACTGCCCATTGACCAAATA
>JAFLBF010000031.1 GCA_017303895.1 Bacteroidota bacterium
GTTGCGAATTGAAAGCCGATGATATCACATTAAAAGGGGAGCAACCAATGTATGTGATGATCAATGGAAAGAAAACCATCGTCAATACACTGAATGTTACCTGGGGAACTTTTGGTGATGAAATGTGGATATTGGACAATGCGGAATATCCGATCATTGTGAAGGTATCTGCTATCCAAAAATATGAATTAACTGAAATCAAATAAATTTAATTGTGGCTAAAAAACGTGTTTTAATTACAGGCGCAGCCGGGTTTTTAGGATCCCATCTTTGCGACCGGTTTATCAAGGAAGGATGTCATGTTATAGGAATGGATAACTTGATAACCGGTGATCTGAAGAATATTGAACATTTGATGAAATTGGAGAATTTTGAATTCTATCATCATGATGTTTCCAAATTTGTGTTTGTATCGGACGAGTTGGATTATATTTTACATTTTGCATCTCCTGCATCTCCAATCGATTATCTAAAAATTCCAATTCAAACCTTGAAGGTGAGTTCACTTGGAACACATAATCTATTAGGTTTGGCACGTGTTAAAAAAGCAAGAATATTAGTTGCTTCAACCTCTGAAGTATATGGTGATCCATTGGTACATCCACAAACGGAAGAGTATTGGGGGAATGTGAATCCGGTTGGTCCTCGTGGTGTGTATGATGAAGCAAAACGTTTTATGGAAGCGATGACCATGGCGTATCATACTTACCATGGCGTAGAAACACGTATCGTTCGAATTTTTAATACCTATGGACCGCGTATGCGTCTGAATGATGGGCGCGTATTACCTGCATTTATTGGTCAGGCTTTGCGTGGTGAAGATCTTACCATGTTTGGTGATGGATCGCAGACACGTTCTTTTTGTTATGTGGATGATCTGGTGGAAGGGATTTATCGTTTATTGATGAGTGATTATGTTAATCCTGTTAATATTGGTAATCCAAGTGAGATCACTATTAAAGAGTTTGGCGAAGAGATCATAAAACTAACCGGGACTAATCAAAAATTAGTATCAAAGCCTTTGCCTCAGGACGATCCGAAACAGCGTAAACCGGATATTACCAAAGCAAAAGAAATATTGGGATGGGAGCCGAAAGTGAGCAGAGCAGAAGGATTAAAGATCACGTATGAGTATTTTAAATCACTTTCAAGGGAAGAATTAAATAAAACAGAACACAGACAGTTTAATTAGTATGAGTCAAGACTTTTTTGCACACGAAACAGCTGTTATTGATCAGGGATGTAAGATCGGAAAAGGAACCAAGATCTGGCACTTTTCACACATCATGCCGAATTGTACGCTTGGTGATAATTGTAATATCGGTCAGAATGTTGTGATATCCCCTGATGTTGTACTGGGACGAAATGTAAAGGTGCAAAATAATGTTTCGATCTATACAGGGGTAACTTGCGATGATGATGTTTTTCTTGGTCCATCAATGGTATTTACTAATGTGATCAATCCGAGAAGTGCAATTAACCGTAAAAATGAATACGCTAAAACACACGTAGGTAAAGGAGCATCCATTGGAGCGAATGCAACCATTGTATGTGGTCATGATATTGGTGAGTACGCTTTTATCGGTGCAGGTGCTGTGGTTACTAAAAATGTTCCTCCCTATTCATTATGGGTAGGGAATCCTGCCAAGCAAATGGGCTGGATCAGTGAATATGGACATCGTTTAAGTTTTGATAAGGATGGAATTGCTGTTTGCCCTGAAAATAAGGATAGGTACAAATTAGAAGGGAATAAAGTTTCAAAGATTGTTGAATAGTAATCGTATGAATAAAATAAAATTTGCTGTCATTGGGCAGGGACATATAGGTAAACGACATGCTGAAATGGTGCGAAGAAATCCGGAAGCGGAATTGATTGCAGTTTGTGATGTTGAAGAAAAAGGGAGTTTAGGTTTAAGCGATCTAAAAGAACCATTCTATAATACACCTGAAGCGATGTTGTTAGCCCATCCGGAAATTGAAGTGGTGAATGTTTGCACACCGAATGGATTACACGCTAAACATTCTTTAATAGGATTGGAGGCCGATAAGCATGTGGTGGTGGAGAAGCCGATGGCACTGTCGAAGATCGACTGTGAAACAATGATCTTTAAAGCATTGCAAAAAAGTAAAAATGTTTTTTGTGTCATGCAAAACAGATTCTCTCCTCCTTCGGTTTGGTTGAAAAAGATCGTTGAAGAGAAAATTGTTGGCGATGTATACATGGTACAGTTGAACTGTTATTGGAACCGTGATGAACGCTATTACAAAAAAGGTGGTTGGAAAGGAACACAAGAATTAGATGGCGGAACATTATTTACCCAGTTTTCACACTGGATCGATCTTTTGTACTGGATATTTGGTGATGTGAGCGATATTCAGGCAAAGTTCAATGATTTTAATCACGCCACATTGACCGAATTTGAAGATAGTGGCTTTGTTAATTTCAATTTTGTGAATGGCGGAATGGGAAGCATTAATTATTCTACAGCTGTTTGGAATTCTAATTTAGAGAGTAGTATAACCATTGTTGGAAGTAAAGGAAGTGTGAAGGTGGGCGGACAATATATGGATAAGGTAGAGTATTGTAATATTAAAGATTACACGCTTCCTGAGTTAGCGCCAACAAATGAAGCGAACGATTACGGTGCTTATAAAGGATCTGCGAATAATCACCCGCAAATCATTTCTAATGTAATTGATACATTAAAAGGCAGAACAACGATTACAACCAATGCCATGGAAGGATTAAAAGTGGTGGATATAATAGAACGAATTTATTCTTTAAGAAAAGCAGATAGGAAAAGTTGATAATATGATTGAATACTATGTAATATGATAAATAAGATCAAAAACAAAGAAGCGAAGATCGCAGTGATCGGTCTGGGTTATGTTGGATTACCAATTGCATTGGCATTTGCTAAAAAAGTAAAAGTAATTGGTTTCGATATCAATGAAGAGCGAGTAAAAATGATGCAAAACAATATCGATCCTTCACAGGAATTGGAAGCAAAGGATTTTGAAGGTTGTGATATCGAATTTACAACATCTATTGATGTATTAAAACAAGCAAATTTTTTTATTGTTGCTGTTCCAACTCCTATTGATGAGCATAATTTACCTGATCTGAAGCCACTGGTTGGTGCTTCCCGTTCAGTAGGAAAAGCTTTAAAGAAAGGCGATTATGTGGTGTATGAATCAACTGTATATCCAGGATGTACCGAGGAAGATTGTATTCCTGTATTAGAAGAAGTTTCCGGATTGAAATTCAAAACCGACTTTAAAGTGGGATATTCTCCAGAACGGATCAATCCCGGTGATAAAGAGCATACCATCACTAAAATATTAAAAGTAGTTTCCGGTTGTGATGAGGAATCATTGGACGTAATTGCTGAAACATATAAGATCATTGTAGAGCCTGGTGTTCATAAAGCTTCATCTATCAAAGTGGCAGAAGCGGCTAAGATCATTGAGAATACACAACGTGACGTGAACATTGCTTTGATGAATGAATTGTCGATCATCTTCAGTCGTATCGGAATCAATACCTATGACGTGTTGGAAGCAGCAGGAACAAAATGGAATTTCTTGAAATTTTCACCGGGTTTAGTGGGCGGACATTGTATCGGTGTGGATCCATATTACTTAACATATAAAGCGGAAGAGTTAGGTTATCACGCACGTGTCATCAATTCCGGACGTTATGTAAATGATTCTATGGGTTTTTATGTAGCCAAACAAACAGTAAAAAAGATCATTGCTGCAAAAAAGAATTTGACAGAGTCAAGAGTATTGGTAATGGGTGCTACGTTCAAAGAGAATGTAAGTGACGTTCGTAATTCAAAAGTGTCGGATGTGATCAAAGAATTTAAATCGTTCGGAGTTCAGGTAGATGTAGTTGATCCACATGCCGATTCAGAAGAATTGATGCATGAGTATGGATTTGGTCTGGTAAAAGAAGTAGGAAAAGGATATGATGCGGTTGTTGTTGCTGTGAATCACAAAGAATATTTGAATTTGGATGAAGCATATTACAAATCAATTTTATCGGAAGGTGGAATCCTCACCGATATTAAAGGTATCCTAAAGGGAAAGATCAAAAATCTAACATACTGGAGTTTGTAGATTAAGCTGAAATTGGAAGTAAAATTTTTAAAATTAGAAAGTTAAAATAACATTAATGAAAAAGATATTGATCACCGGAGGTGCCGGATTTATTGGTTCGCACGTTGTTCGGTTGTTTGTAAATAAATATTCAAATTATCAGATCGTTAATTTAGATAAGTTGACCTATGCAGGAAACTTAGCGAATTTAAAAGATGTTGAGAATAAGTCGAATTACACTTTTGTGAAAGGTGATATCGTTGATGCTACATTCATCAATCAATTATTTGCGGAACATAAGTTCGATGCAGTGATCCATTTGGCGGCCGAAAGTCATGTAGATAGAAGTATCTCTAATCCATTAGAGTTTGTGATGACCAATGTAATCGGAACAGTAAATCTTTTGAATGCTGCCCGTAACGAATGGAAAGAAAACTATGCTGCTCACCGTTTTTATCATGTGTCCACCGATGAGGTGTATGGCACATTAGGGGAAACCGGAATGTTTACCGAGACAACAGCGTATGATCCTCATAGTCCATATTCGGCTTCTAAAGCCAGCTCCGATCATTTTGTAAGAGCTTATCATGATACTTACGGAATGGATGCTGTTATTTCAAATTGTT
>JAFLBF010000032.1 GCA_017303895.1 Bacteroidota bacterium
TGATATGGGCAAAAGCTGCGTACGATTCAAGAAGCTGGATGATATCCCCTACAAGCTGATCGGTGAACTGATGAAAAAGATGAGTGTTAAAGACTGGATAGAGATGTATGAGAAGAATTATAACCCTAAGTCTAAGAAAAAGCAGCCAACAAAAAAATAAATTCAATATGGGAAAGCTCGCTGAAATTAAAACCAAACAAACTGAGTTAAGTGTTGAGGATTTTATTAATTCTTTAAAAAGTGAAGAGCAGCGAAAAGACAGTTTAGTATTGCTAAAGCTTATGAAAAAAGCTACTAAGGAAAAGCCAAAGATATGGGGAAGCTCAATGATAGGTTTCGGTAAGAAAATATACAAGAGTCCCGCGACAGGCCGTGAAGTTGAATGGTTCAAACTGGGGTTTTCACCACGCAAAGCAAATTTTTCGCTTCATCTTGTTCTGGATATTAAGAAATACTCTGCAGAGCTAAAGAAACTTGGTAAACATAAAACGGGTGTAGGGTGCTTATACATAAATAAGCTGGATGATGTTGACTTGAAGGTGCTTGAAAAATTGATCGAGATATCGGCAAAAGGGAAATAAAAAGTATCTGATATTAAAAAGGTTATTTATGCACTTCGACTTCGCTCAGTGCGACATTGCTATAAACATTTGGATCCATTACCTATGGCAGGATTCGAAATTCTGGCGATCAGTTCTGAGATAAATTAATCGTCCCTTCCACGCATAAGGCTGACTCTATAGAGATATAATGTTGGTTTCATAATACCCGCTATAACTGCGGGATCGTTATTCATAATTTCACGGGCTTCATCTTCGGTTTCGGTTTCAACAATAGATACTCCAAAATCACCGGTAGTAACGGGTCCCGCCAGTATCAGCTTTCCTTCAAACAGCATTCGCTTAAGGTATTCAAAGTGTTCGCTCATAATCTTTGATTCATCTTCCGTCATAGTTTCAATGAAATTCTCTCGCGGTTTTTTTATTATCAGAAATTGCATAAGTTCACCAAATTATAATGAATTAGTTTTTTGCAATAGTAAATTCATATACTGAAATGTATATTTAGACGATGAAATATTATCTTGCAAAGTTACACTTTAATTTTTAAACATGCATTCAATAAATCTATATTCCCGGTGGATTAGCAATAGCAAGTGTGGAAACAATGGCGCGAACAAAATTTTCGGAAAAGATAATAATCAATTCCAGCCGTGAGGCTGCCTTTGATTATACCCAGGATTATGGGAATCGGTTAAAGTGGGATACCTTCCTGAAGAAAGCGGAGCTTATTGATGGCGCGACTGAAGCCGGAATCGGCGTGAAGGCAAACTGCGTTGCCAAAAATGGACTTGGGATGATAACAGAATATGTTTCATTCAACCGCCCGGAGGGCACTGCGGTTAAGATGACAAAGGGTCCGTTCATTTTTAAATCATTTGCGGGCTCATGGAAGTTTGCTCAGCTTGAGTCTGAGGTTACAGAAGTAACTTTCATTTATTCCTTTGAGCTTCGCTGGCCGTTTGGAATATTTCAGAGAAAAGTAAACAGCAAATTGCAAACGGAAGTGAAGCAGAGGCTCCTTGACCTGAAGAATTATATTGAAGCGAAATTGCCGAAAAACGACATTTGATCATTTTTTAGGCAAATTTATTCTGTAACAACACAGAAAAACTATCTGTGACGAGCAATTACCAACAAAAGATGAAACGTATGTGTATTACCGGATTTGAAGAAATGTACCCTAAAGCGCAGTTCATTCCTTAATTTGTTTTCTTATGGCGTTTACTTTTACAAAAAGCAATATCATCATAGAAAGCGAAAGTACACTCAGTACAATTAGCCACGTTGAAGAGCCCTGTTTCCCTGCACCGCTTTCAGAAGTAACTATAACTGCACCGCGCATATATGGATGAGGGCTGCAAAGATATTTATAGTCCCCTTCTTTTTTAAACTCAAACGAGAAGGTTTCTGCATGCCCAAGCATTGGAGAGTTGAAGGACTCGGGTCCTTCGTAGCTTGCAGCATTGTGAACTGCAGCAAATTCTCCTTCCATATAAGTAAAAATATCTTCGTTAATCCATTTAACTGTTGTTCCAGGGGCTATCTGTATGGTTTTTGGATAAAATGAATTACCTATAATTTTCACAAAAACCTCTTTGGTTTCGGGACCGTATACAGCAACAGGGTCAACATCAGGTGTTCCTGGTTCAAATGGGGCAACATTTCTTACAATCTTACTTTTAAATTCAGACATTTGCTGTTCTGTGTAAGTTATGCCATCGGCTGTAACAACAACGGGAGTCACAGCTTCTTTTGTACATTTCAATATACCTATAGCTCCTCTATCTGCCGCGCCTACAGCATGGTCAAGCATCAGGAAAGACCCCTCATCAGGGGGCATACGGAACTCGATAACCCAAGAGTCTGAAGGACCTGAAAGCACAGTCTGCCCGCCATTAAGTTGATTAGAAGGATTACCTTGCCAGTACACATAATCCCATAGAATGCCGACAATGTGAAAGGTCGAAACTTTATTTGGTCCAACATTCAGATAGTATATTCTTACATAATCACCCGGTTTAGCCTTAACAGGTTCTTCAACATATCTAAACAATTTGCCATTGAACATAGTATAGATGGGGTTTCCATCAATGGCATCCTTTCCGCTGGAGTAAAGTTCGTGCTGCAGTATATATAGTTCAACATCAGGTTTTTTGTTTAAAACCTGCTCAAGTTTGTATTGCTGTTTGGGCCTAACAACCATCATGCCGTACTGTCCAAAAAGAACGTGCATAGGAATTGCATGACCGCCCGGGGCACAGTGATACAGAAAAACACCCGGTTGAGTTACTTTAAAAAGTACTTTTTTCGTTTCACCTGGCGCGATATTACCAACATATTTAGAAGTTTGAGTGTATGCGGAGTGAATTGATGCCCCATGTGGTATTGTACCTTTATTATGAATTGAAAATTCTACAATATCACCTTCATCTACAATAATTGTTGGTCCGGGAATTGTTCCATTGGTTACAAATCCTTTATACATAACTCCTTTCCCAATGTAATACTCAGCTTCATAAAGCTCAATCTTTACACTAGTATCAGGTTTGATGTTCTGAGGCACGTAACTCGTCGGCGGCAATTGAAGACCGTTATCTCTATTTATAATTTCAAGGAAGTCGGAGTTTTGCTGCTGTGGGAAAAATGAACCCGCAGATGGAGGTTCCGGTATAGTGAAAGATTCAGCATATTGCTTTGGGTCAATACCCTGATTCTTGATCGCGTTTAATAACTCCTGGCCCGCAAGAGTTGAATGTCCGTTCTTTAAAAGTTGATCATAGTAAGTCAGATTGCATCTTGGGCATGAATTTGTTTCATTTGTTGAAAATAAAATTAATGCGAAAAAAACGATTGATGCAATTCCGTTATTATTTAACATAATTGAATTAAGTTATTTTTTGCAATTTTCAAAGCAAAACAAATACTAATAACAACCCATGAACTAATATGAGTACAAGAACTAACTTATAGATGAGATCTATGACAGGCAAATACAGTCTTTTACTTTTTGTATCTGAGACCATTTTGGGTTTTGGTTCGGGCAAGATATATACTTCACCATTAAATGCTGTATTAAGGAAATAGACCAAGAATAGTAATATTAACAAAATTACGCCATAGGCGGCAAAAGCTGAGTAAACTCCCATATCCATTCCTGCATTGATCAAATAAATAATGAGTGTTTGCATATTTTTATCAATTATTGGATTATCGCATTTTGTAATTGAGGAATTGCATTAAAAATAACATTTCGTGTGCTATAATTCAAGTTAATTACGTTCTGAATTAATAGCTTGAATTAATAACAATTTCACAATTTAACTCTAGCTTAGACCATTCTATTAACCGCAGAATGCTTTGGGTAGCAGATTTATTTGTTAATAATGATGATGTAACAGTAAAGTACTTTGGTAGCTGGAACAGGCTGAACGAAAATCTGGATAATTATGTAATGGATT
>JAFLBF010000004.1:0-84909 GCA_017303895.1 Bacteroidota bacterium
GGTTCAACGAAAAAAAAGAGTTAAAATATAATATGGCGAGGTATCCGCCAGAGGCCGACAAGGCCCAGGTGGTTAGAGCGCAGGATTCATATCCGCCCAGGCGGACACGGGTTCAACGAAAAAAAAAGAGTTAAAATATAATATGGCGAGGTAGCTCAGATGGTTAGAGCGCAGGATTCATAACCCTGAGGTCTCGGGTTCAACTCCCGATCTCGCTACTAAACGGGACTTATCGTGAAAAAAATCGATGGTCCCGTTTTTATTTTCATCATAAGACCCTGAAAAACTGTCAATTACAGAGAACAACCAATTCACTCTACCGGTTCGATAATCATTATTTTTCCTGTCAAATAGAATTCCTTCAGGAAATATCATTTTTTGCAAATTCAACTTCTGGGTATAATGACTACTTTCCCATACTGTATTGATTTTTGAAGAAATATTCACAGCAAATTCAATTAATTTTTCCGGGTTCGATAACTTCTGCTTCTCTTTTGGCAATTCATTCTCTATTTTGTCGATTTCGTTTTGATATTTTTGGGTGTATTTTTCATAAACTGTTCGATTTATATCCCCAATTGCATGCCTTTCCTCTATATTTTCCATCTTTTTTTTCAAGTCATTCAAACTTTGATTCAGCAAGCTTTGATTTTCTGTTTTTCTAGCAGTCATATTTTCATAAGTGTATAACAATTGGAGTTTCAAAGGCTCAATTAAAGATTGATCCCACTGAAATTGTGATAAAACCTTAACAAATTTTGAATGTAACTCTTTTTGACTCTTGTTGCATTTACAACCAGCTTTATTACACTTATAATAGTATAAATTCTTTTTTCTTACCAAGTAACCTGTAAATGGAGTACCACAATCGGCACATTTAACAAATTGTTTTAAAGGCAAACTTTCATTATATCTGTTCGACTTATATCCATTCGTAGCCAATTTTTTGTTGATTTTTAAAAATTGCTCCGTGGTGATCATAGCAGGATGCTTCCCTTTCACAATTTCTCCCTCAAGCATTCTATTAGCGACCATTCCAGCATAAAATGGATTTCTGAACATGTCTGTTAACAGCTGAATTGGAATTCGGAGTCCTAAGTCATTTAACTTTTTTACTATCAAAGGATGAGGCATATTCTGTTCCGCTTTCCATTGAAATGCCTTTTTCAGCAATTTTCCTTCATCATTTATAATTATTCTTTGTTCTTCTCCTCTTTTATGAGCATAGGAATACCCTTTAGGCAATTGACCTATCCATCCTCCATTCTGCAATTTCTCCTTCATTCCAATTACACATTTTCCTCGCCTAACTTCATTTTCAAATTTGTTGAGTAGAAGAAATAGATCTTGTTGAAAAATTCCCGAATAGTTTGTTAAATCAACATTCTGAGTTGCAGAAAGCAATGTAATTCCATGCTTTTTCAATTCATCTGCAAGCAAAATAGCACTTGCCCCGGAGCGGCTAAATCTGTCATACGAAAATACTATAATATAAGAAATTTGTGCAGCATTTGTCTTTGCTGCTTTTATCATTCGCTGAAACTCCCTTCTTTCATCCGACTTTGCACTTTCATACGTTCCCCCAAAATAGGATACAACATTTAAATCATGTCTCTGAGCATAATCCTTACATATCTTAAGTTGAGAATCCAAACTATGATTGCTTTCGGCCTGTTCTTTAGAACTAACTCTTGTATAAATAAAAGCATTATTGGAAGAGGATCTAATTGATGATTTTTTACCCTTTGCAAATTCATCAAAGCTCGTCAAAGTCTTTTTCATTTTTTAAAACTTTATTATTGTAGACTGAATATAAGATTAAAGACATCTGTTCAAGTGCAGCAATTAACTCTTGCCCTTTGCTTTCATCTATTGACTCAAACCCTTTAAATTGTCTTAATTCCGCTATTGTTATTATTTTTTTACCATTACCGGCTGGATCTTCATTATTTAACGTCATTAATAATTGAGCAACACAAAACTCCAAGATCTTTGGTCATTTTGTGAATTCAACCTTGCATTTAGTCTCATTGACCTACTACGCTATTTTAAATCTTTAAATTTCTTTTTTACAATCTGTTTTAATTCAACAGTTTTGTTATCAGACACATTAACCTCTATCTTTTGAAAAGGATACATTTTTTTTAATTCACCAAACGGAATCTTAACATTAACACGTGATTCTGATAGAATAGTATCCATTTTATTTTTGGATTTTGTTATTGTCAATTTTTCAAATTGATTATTACGCATAAAATTCAACAACTTTCTTTCATCTTCTGAAATAAAATTTTTCTCAAAATTTTGAAATTTATCACGATTTATATCCAAACAAGCTCTTACCAATTGAGTAAGATCGATCATTAAATAGTTCAAATTAGGAGAATCTACAAGGAAGCAGATGTACTCTTCTGCATCAAAAACTTTTGCAGTTCCATCTTCAAAAATCAAAAGATAAAAATTGGCCTTACTCAGAACCGATTTATATACTGCATATTCAAGCATAGGCATATTAAACCCTACAATATCCTTACCTCTATTAAGAGAATCCTTCGTTGTTTTTATATTTTCAACCGGGAAGCCAAATACTCGAAGCTCAAAAATGATATTTACCCAAACTGACTCCATTACAGAGAATCTTCTCCATCCTTTCCCTTCTCTAGCAATATCTAACAAATCTTCTTTATCCCAAGAAGTCAATTGCCGGGTAGAAATATTTGGGTTTTTCAATTGAAATCGTTTTTCGTTCAATAATCCCGAAATGCCACTTAACAAAGCGTTTCTACAATACTCATGAAAATCATCAACAAAACGCTCTGTGTTTAGAATGGTATTAGCAATTGGCTTTCCTCCTGCTCTTGAATAATTTTTACGGGTAGCATCCGTAGTTGTCCTTGATGTAGTCATTGTAGTATACATTCGTAATATTTCACAACAAATGTAAGGAAATTTTTAAAATATTACCAAATGGTAATATTAAAAAAATAAATTACCGACATATTATAATAAATAAAAAACAAAAATTTTTATTAATCGGTATAATGAATAGGTCACGAGTATCTAGAGATACGTTCCGTTTATCTAATGCTTTAGATGCTAAACTAAGTGACTAGGTGATCGACTAGATTTGAAATAAAATACCAAAAAAACTTTATTAAAATCTTCTGTATTAAATTTCTGGCATTTCATCATAAGTTTTCCCATTTAAAATTCGTCCAGCTTTTTTCTTATTTGTTCCTCCCCATTGCTTAAAGAAGAACGCAACATCCATATTTTCACACTGTGCTTGAATGTCCAATACCCATTCAGGCTTCATTGGACGCGGTTTTCTGCCGCTTTCCCCTCCTACAATAACCCAATCGATTGATTGAAGATTAAGATTCCGTAAAGGCCCTATAAGTGGTTCACAAGACAAAAATTTAACCCTGGCTCTCGTTCTTCTTAAAAAATCAATTCTTTCTACAACTTTTTCATTTTCAACTGAAACGCCCATCCAAATGTTATGAGTCCATCTCAATTGTCGATGATATTCAAACAGAATGTCGGCCCTTTTTGTTAAAACTTGAAATACATGCTGTGGATTATCATTCATTACTTTAAATACCTTTTGAATAAATTCCAATGGAACATCTTCATGAAATAAATCGCTCATTGAATTTACAAAGACAATTCTAGAGCCTTTCCACGTATATGGAGTTTTTAAAGCATCCTCATGAGTGGTAATTTCAAAGTTATTCTTGTATTTATCAATTCCCATTGCATGAAGCCTATTTGACATAACTTCCGCGTAACAAAATTTACAACCAGCAGAGATTTTATTACAACCCGTAGTCGGATTCCATGTTAATTCGGTCCATTCGATTGATGTTTGAGCCATTTAAATAATGATTTTCATTTGTATTTTATCAGGAGTTTCTTTGTGAGCCTTATAGTTCAAATAGAAAGATGATTTTCTTGCAGTGCTTCCATCTTTATTTACGACTTCAATTTTCTTCTCAGCTTGCAACTTCAACAGAACTTGATTTGTGTGAGATGGTTTATGCCTTTGGTGCAATGTGAATTTGTATACATCACTATTTGTTTTAGGATTTACTAAAAACTCTTTCAACTTTCTTTCTAGGATAAAAGTGTTTGGAGTTTTTGCAACTCCTCCAAATAGATTGGTATCGTCCTCATATTGCCATCCACGTCCTTCTTCTTCATCAATCTCCCATTTCGCGTCTTGCATTCTATCAAATCCGTAAATATGGCTTGTAAAGTAAAAAAGACAAAAGAATTGATTCTTATCCCGAGTAATGACAAAACTATCAACAAAAAAATCATCCCCTAACGCATTCTGAAATCCATCATTCAATTTTTCAATAAAATCAATACCTGTTTCACTTTTGGGCCATTGGTCTTTGGGGACAATCTCAGAAATAAATTCTTTTAGTGATTCTGGGGTACCTTTTTCTTCAAATCGAAACATGAACTGAGTAGGAAGAAAGAGTAGCACTTCACTTGATTTGCTCGTTAGTAAATTCCGAATATCCGACATCCTAATTTCCTTATATCCATAAGGATCAATAAAAACAAAAGCCTTTTCATTTTTCAACTTATTAATGAATTGCACAGTATTAGGCAATAAATTTTTGTAATCCTCATTACTGAATTCAAGCTTTCCCATCTCTTTGTTGTGAAGAGCTTTACTAGCAATTTCATTTTGAAGTTTATCAGTTTTCCATTTTTCAATATCATTGAATAAACAGTTTATAGGCATCGTTTTATTACCATTGCTTTTTTCATGAATACTTTTTATCACTTCTAATATTTGTAGTGGACTCCCCTTACCACCATTGTAATAAACACCCTCACCGCAAAACATGTCGAACAAATGAATCGCTTTTATATAACTCAATGAATTCATTATATTTAAGTATCTTTCCAAATAGAGCTTTAGAAGACGAACCTTCACTTCCGAATGGTCGTACATCTTTGTTTGCGAATCTTTCAGGGCCATAGAAGTAGTATTTAATTTTTTATAAACAAATATAGGAAAAAGCAAAGTGTTACTTGGCTAAAATTCTTAGCAAAACATCTGCATGAGTCAGTATTCTTTATTAGTTCAACTATGCACAAAGTAATAACATATTGCGAAGGCAGAAGTAGCTTTTACGCCTTATTTTTCACCTATAAACATCGTTTCTTATCAAACTTAACAACATTCGAACATTTTGCATGATCAAAGCCATTTCGAAACCTATTTCTTAATATAAAATTTATCCTTGTTATATCTAAGTAGGATAGAATCGTTATATATTCTCAAAACTTCTACCCCAGAAAATTGATCACCCACTGAATAATTACCAATCAAACCATTCAAGGATATAATCGCAATTTGTTTTTTAGTTTTAGTACTTTTTATTACACCATAATATTGAATTATAGGCAAATTACGACTATTAACTTGAGGATTTGAAGATGTCTTTTGAATATTACTATTAGTTTGCTGATCAGAATTCATTTTTATAATTCGTCTCTCCTTAACAATTTCCGCTAAAAACGGATCTGAATAATTGGCTTTTATGCTAAAGGTATCTAAAGAGACGCTCATTTTTTTCTTTTGATAAACTGGTGAGGTCAAAACATAATTATCACGCGCATCAATTGCGTGATATATTTTATACCCAATATATCCCCAAATTAAAATTGTAAAAGGAATTAAAAACTTTAGAAGCTTTTTATTTTTCATTATTGTCGCTTAAATCGTTTTATAACCGAAAACGCACTTAAATTGCCGGCATTATCAATTGTTTTTACTTTCCAATAATAAAATTGTCCAATATTAGAATTATAGAAATCATAGCTAAGAGCAGAAGTTATTGTATCAAAATAGCTAACAAAAGATGAATCAGAAGAAATGAAAACATGATAATTTGCATTTGCCTCTACACTATTCCAAGTAAGTGGAACGGGATCAAAAGAGGTCGTATCATTAAATGGCAAGAAAGTTATGATCGGTACAGATGGTTTGGTTGTATCTATAGTAATGAGTCGTTCTGAATATGGTGAAACGGATTGATTGTTTTGAGCAATAACACGCCATTTATATACACCCTCAGAAGGGAATGTATAATTCGATGTTAATAATGAGGTAGATTGATAATTGCCTATTTGAACACCAGACTGATTAAAAACACCAAACAAATAACTTGTTGCATTAGGCATGGCATACCAAGTAAACGATTGTGTTAGAGAATTTGTAGCCAGGTTATCAAGAGGGGTGTTTAAAAGAAGAGTTTGATTTCCAAGATTTAATGAGCTATCAATTGTCAAGTTATAAGTAATATAATCACTCACACTTACACTATTTTCCCCCCTTAGTCGCCATTGATAAGAACCAGGCTGAAGAGTATAAGAAAATTGAGTTTCGACAATAACAGTATCAACTATTAATTCTTGAATTGAGACAAAAGATGATTTTACAATTTGTAGCTTGTACTTAGAGGCTCCTTTCAATTCTTCCCACCAAAAACTTTGGGTATAATTAGAAGACACGGTATTGTCCAAAGGTGCAAGTACAACAACTGACTGACCACTAAGTTCTCTTTCTAGAAAGTCATCGCAAGATGACACAAAAGACCATAAAATAACAATTACTAGTAAATAATATCTATTTTTCATTATTCTGTTTTTTAATATTTTGTAAATAAATAGTTACTGTCAAGGCATTTCTATTTGACTTAAAATCTTTTTTTGTCAAGTAATTAACGGAAGTAATTTTACCTAATCTATTTTTTTGTTCCAACAAATAAACAAATTTCAACAAGGTTATAAAATCACCAGCTAGTGTAAACTTATTCGTCTCTATTAAAAGATCATCTTTTTGAGCAATTTCAGTTTCGGGAAATTCTTTTAATATTGCATCGCTATTTTGACAGTAATTTGTGATAAGCTCAATTAATTTTTCAGATTTATGGTCGCCCTCACTATTCTGAAATACCAACTTACTATTAATCTCATCCAATTCTGTTTGAAGCTGGGATACGACCAAAGGCGCATTTGAAGCAATCTCAAAACGCTCCACGTTTTTTTCATATTCATTATATGCAGAAATTGTTCTTTTAATTGAAACAAAATAGATAATAATGAAAAACAGAACAGATATAAATACCAACAGCTTGTTCTTTATTTTAAATGTAATTTGTTTATACATTTCGTTATTTCAGTGTTATTTCTAATAAAAAAAAACCCGCTTCAAGAGCATTATCTTGCTTATAACTTAAAAGTTCAACATCTTTAATCCATTCTAATTGCTTGATTTCTTTCATCCAATCATTCAAGTCAATACTCTTATTACAGTTGCCTGCAATTTTTATAGTATTCGTTTCAAACTCCAATACATCTGAACTATTCGAAGACTCCTTTTTCTTTAAGGGATGTATATCCAGATTAATCCATGTTATTGAACGCGGCAAATTACTCGCTAAACAATCTGCATAATATGAGGTCATAGAATTTTCTAACAAACCATTCTGCTCCAAAAACTCCTTCTTTTGGAGCACCTCTTTTTTAAGTGTATCAACTGTTTTTAATGAAGAGCTATTAACTGCTAATTGTGAAACAAGATCCTCATTTTTACTCCAGTAATTATTAAAAACCAAAAAATTTGCAACCAGGATCGTAAGAGATAATAATAATACTAGCCAACCACGGAATTCAAATTTTTTTCTTTCAATAGACTCTGATATAATTTCACTTAATCTAAAATTGTTTAGCACTCCAACATCAGCATTCACAAAATATGATACAGCCGCTGAAAAGGGCAATACAGATCTCCCATCAATAAATTCTTCTCCGACAGAAAAAGTATCTTTTAAAATAAAATCCGGTAAAATTTCAACATCAACGATTACACTTTCTTTACTTGTAATTTTATAATTCAAAACGTAAGCAACCTTGGCAAAATTCAAATATTCCCATGAATAGTTTAAAACAAATGGCCCTAAAAAACAATTCATAATCATTCTCAATCCTTGAGACTGAAAATTGACAATCAATTCATCTAATATAGAGTTCCGAACAACAGAGACAAAAGAATTTTCAGTGTCTATCCGAATTCTTTGTATACTAAACTCATTCTCATTTGCATTGGGTAAAACCTTATTTAATAGTGATTTAATTGGTTCATTCTCGTTACAATGAATCTTTTTATTTATTACTCCTTTGCCAATTAATACTAGTATGATAGGTTCATTAGCCTGAATATGATTACGAAGTTGTTTAATATCTGTAATATCATTTACACTTTGAGAAATATTAAAGGCAGATCTTTTTCTTTTAAGTTTAACTAAATTAAATACATAAGTTCCATCGCCTTGCAAATGAACCTCTACACCATTAACAACAGTGCCTTTATTAAATATATTAAAATTGATATTAATACTCATTTTAATAAATCACGGTTGGTTTTATAAAAATAGTCAACTTATTGTTGCTCTTTTTCTTTGTTCTACTACTAAAAAGCCACTTAATAACAGGTATTCTAGACAAAACGGGTACACCCGTTGATGATTCATCCTTCGTTACTTCATGCAAGCCACCCAACATGATCATTTCTTGGTTTTTAACTCGAACTAAAGATTTAAATTCTCTAGAAGTAGTTCCAAACGGACCGTTTTTCCCACCTGTTTGTTCTGTAAAAGATTGAGTTTTAAATGATATCTCCAGCGTAACTTGTTCATCACCCGAAACAATAGGGTTTACTGTCATTTCAAAATCAGCATTCAATGGTTTATAAACTTGTGAGGTAACTGTAGTTGTATTTAATGTCTGGATAACATTTGAAGTATTCTCTAAATAATATTTTGTTTCTGTAAACGCCATTCGTGCTTCATTTCCATTCAATGTTGACAATAAAGGAGTTGATTTAATCTCAAGATCACCATTTGTTTCCATCAATTGCATGCTTACATAAAAATTGGGAGTGACTTTTCCAAGGTTAACAACACCAGTACCATTAATCCCATCAATAATTGAATTAATCGCACCAGCACCTAAATTTAAGTTTAACTCAGGGAAAACATCTCCACCTGTCTGTGTTGGTTTAGTTCCCAATCCAGCCTTAATACCAGTAGAAACCGTACGGGAATTTCGAACATCTACAATCATTACCTCTATAGATATAACCGGAACAACCCTATCTATTTCTCTCAAAAAAGCATCTAACTCCTCGATTCTTGGCTTGGAACCACTGACAATTAAACTATTTAAATCTCGAAAAACCTTAACCTCAATACCTTTTTTTAAATCAACCGGAATCAGATCAACTATTTTATCAACAGTTCTATACTTTAAAGTTACAACCTTTGTTGACCGAACTCCTTCTATATTACGATCCCCGATTAAATATATAGCACCTTGCTTTTTAAATGTATAATCGGTTCCATTAAAAAGAAAAGTTAAAAAATCATCGTAAGAGGAATTCGAAATATTCAAACTTGCATTTCCCTTAGGTTCTGTAAATAAGAAAAACTCTTTTTTAAGCTCTCTTGATGCTGCTGCTAAAACATCGCTAATTGGCACATTAACAACTTCAGCGGTAACTAAGCTATCGTAAAGTACATTCAGATTAAAACCTTGAGATTTGTTTAAGTATGAATTATTAGTCATACCCATATTCTTCATCACAGTATTGTTTACATCATTTTTCTCAATTAAATAAAAATTATCCTTAGTGGCAGTAACTTTCAAATCATTTGCAAAAGCAAATTTTTCTAATGCCGAATTAAAAGGAGTATTCTGGATGTAACCATTAACTATTTTTCCAACTAAATCAGGAGAAAAAACAACATTTTTTTGAGAAACTTTTGTAATCTCTTTTGCGACTAACACTAAACTATCCCCATTCAAATCAAGATTTAAATTATTTGTTGATTTGTCATAAGAGATTTTAAGAACCTTGGGGACATAATTCGATTTTACGGTTTCAACATACTGTGAAATAGAAAGAATATTTCCAATAAAATTAATGTCTAAATTATATTTCCTACATAAAAAAACTAGGACATTTGTGACAGTAACATTAGAAAAATTATTTACAATCTTAGTGCTTAAATTCGGATCCACACTAATATTAATATTATTGGTTGCTGCCAAACCTCTTATAAAATCCGAAATTGTCACTCCGTTTACTGAAAGTTCTACCTTATCGTTCAATCCAAGGGTTTCTTTAGAAAGATCTTTCAACTTTGCTTCAATAATATCTACTCTATCTTGCGCACTCAGTGATGATACCAGTATAAAAGAAAACAGTATAATTTTAATTCTTAAGATTGCCATAATTCAACGTACTTTGTTTTAAATTAATAATTATTCAGAAGAATAGGATATACCTCATCCAACGTTGTTTCACCAAGCGCGAAAAGATCAAAAGCATTATCACTTAAAGTTCTTATCTTCCTTTGAAGTAATAATTCTCTTATTGTAAAACTATTGCTCTTTATACTCTCTGCAAGCTCATGATCTATTGAAATAACTTCGTAAATCGCTTTTCGTCCACGATAGCCAGTATAATGACATTGCTCACAACCTTTTGCTTTAAAATGATTTAAGATTGTTCGAGGGGGCAAAAATGTCTTTGGGAACAATTTAGAATCAAAGTGTACTTCTTCCTTACAATCTTTGCATAAAAGCCTAACTAAACGCTGTGCAACAGAGGTATTTATTGTGCTTGCCAATAAAAATGAAGGAACTCCCATATCTATTAAACGAGAAATAGTCCCCCAGGCTGAATTTGTATGAATAGTAGATAGCACTAAGTGTCCAGTCAATGCAGCACGAATAGCCATCTGAGCGGTTTCGCCATCCCTGATTTCTCCTAGCATAATAACATCGGGATCCTGACGAAGAAATGAACGTAAAGCGCTGGCAAAACTCAAACCAATATTCTCCTTTAATTGAACTTGATTCACACCCTCCAGCGTATATTCAATCGGATCTTCTATGGTAAGAATATTAGATTTTTCATTATTAAGAATTTTAAGAGTTGCATACAAAGTAGTTGTCTTTCCCGAACCAGTAGGACCACTTATTAATATAATCCCGTGAGGTTTCTTTATACCTTCTAAATAATCCAATAATTCTTTATCAGAAAATCCTAATAATCCAATATCAATATTTGCTGCGTCATTGCTTAATAAACGTAAAACAATCTTTTCACCATGCAAGGTAGGCAGAACAGAAACTCGTATATCAAATTTATACAGTTCGGAATTAAAAAAAATACGTCCATCCTGAGGCAATCTCTTTTCAGCAATATCTAAATTAGCCTTAATTTTAATTTTATTAATTAATGTGGGATATTCATTCTTATCGATTGCATAACGTTCGATCAACATCCCATCAACACGAATACGAACTCTACATTTTTCTTCATAAACTTCAATGTGGATATCACTACTTCCCAAACTTTTTGCTTCGGAAATCAACATTGGCAAAAAGTCATCTGACTTTACGCTTCCCCCACCTATTTGTTTAACAGACGATAACACATTGGCATTACGATAATACTTCGACAAGGTTTTTTGAATAATCGCACTAGTTTTTTCAACAAGCACCACATTTTCACCAAAGAGAATCTCTAATTCATCTGAAATTTGAGTCGAAGCTTTATTCTCATCAATATAAAATTCTATACACTTCCCATTTTCAATATTTTTGGGAATAATATTATAGTGCCATGCTTGTTGTGGCGTAATAGCGTGTTGCAAATCAATTGGCAACTGTATATAGTCTAATTCCATCATTGTAAATTATGCATTGATAGGAAAAGATCATCACTATAAAAATCAACCGGAGAAATAAACATATTATAAAAAATCAATAACTGGAACATAATACTTTGAGCGCCAGCCAGTGGAATTTCTTCAACCGTTCTACTTATAAAGATTTTATAAATAGTAAAAATAATTAATGTAAGAATATTACTAACAACAAAAAACAAGATGAAATTAAAAGGAGAAAAGGCAACACATATCACAACAAAAAAAAGTAAATCGCCCAAACCTATATACGAATTAACAATATTTACAATTTTCTTGTTTTTTATACTCATGTAAACTGTTAATCCTACAAACTGAATAATTACAAAGGCCAAATTAAAGGACGAATTTTTTACCAGAACTTCATTCTCCAATATACAAAGACCCTTATAAAGCAACAAGAATAGAATTAGCGGCAATAAATACCATGAGATAGCCCGAAATTTAAAATCTTGAAATGCAATAACACCCAACAGAACAATAAGCAAGCAGTCTATAACAATAATCATTAGTCAGGTGTTATTTCTTTAACGTTTTTATCCTGATCAACTTCCCAAACATTAAAAACGCCATCACCATCGAAATCAGTAATAGAAGTTGCTCGAGCTTTGAACGTATTGTTAGTAGCTTCAACAACTTCAATCTTAAAATTAGCATTTCCTCCTTCATTTGTCAGCTTAGCATGTTCAAAACTTATGTCTGTTAAGCTCGAAGAATATTTAGAATGAACATAAAAATAACTTTTCTCCAAAGTGTGAATATGTTCCAATTGCAATTGTGCTTCCGTTCCTTTCGCTTTTGATATTAATGGCATTAAAATGGGCATAACTAAAGCAACCAAAATACCAATAATTGCAAGCACTATAACTAAATCTGTAAGCGTAAAGGCCTTTAACTTTTGAAAATAAATCATATTAAAAAACATTCGATTAGGGAATAAATATAGGAAGATATTACTTTTTTCACTCTCTTCGCTTCTGCAAAGTTTTCAGCAGAAATTAACAATTTTTTATTCCAAAAAACAGAGCGAATCAGGTCTTAATTTTGACCTTATTTTTATATAACCCTTTATAAACAAGGCTCAATTCAACCCCTCCCCTGCCATTAGTAGCATATGACAAACGAGACACATTAAAATCGTAGCTAAATCCGATAGAATAAACACCCAGATAATCATAATTTAAAACTACAATGGCTGCATCCCGATACCTATAAATACAACCAAAAGTTACATAAGAAGATTTATTTATCCCGGTATATTTTGAATCCATACCTAGCCCGTACTTTAGCAACAAACCGGAATTTAGTTCAAATAACTTACCTTGAAATTGAAAATTCCAAACTGGTGATAATGTGACATTATTCTCAAATTTTATTTCAGAATCTCCTCCAAATACAATATTTGGCTTCAAATAATCAGACTGAAGACTATTAAAAGATTGGTTAGGCTTACCAACATGAGTTATGGCTATTCCTATATTTAACTTATTTTTATTGGATGCAACCAAACCCCAATTTATTCCTGCACCAAAATCAAAATATTTTTTTCTTTGCCCATAAAAATTTTCACCAGTAGGCAAATTCGAATTATAATCAGTTCCATCAAATTGATTATCCCATTTCAACCCATCTATATCTATTGATTTCTGAACATATCCAAATTGAAGTCCTGCTGCTAAAAAATTATTATCATTTAACTTAAGGTGGTAAGCAACAGAAAGACTTGCTAAAGTAGTTCCCAGCTTTGACTTTCCTGCCTTATCACTATAAACTGATAGAGCAGTCCCTAAAAACCCAGAATTATTTTTTTTTCTAAAAGGAACAAAATCTGTATTAAAAGCAATCGTTTTATATGCATTTCCTATGGCACTCCATTGACTTTTATAATTAACATTTGCCCTGTAATCAAATTCCAGCTGTCCTGAAGTTGCCGGATTAAATATAATTGGATTGCTATAAAATTGAGAAAAATGAATATCCTGAGAACAAAGGACTTGTCCTAAAATTAAAAAAAACGAAATAAAAACACCCTTTTTTATCATCTGTACAATGTAATATCCCCTTTTAAGACAATAGATTCATTCTCTTGATTTATTCCTTTAAAATAATACACGAACACCGCATTGTTTAAATTAGTTCCCTTATATGTCCCGTCCCAACCAATTGACTGATCACTTGTTTCAAATATTTTTTCACCCCATCGATCATAAATGACAAAATTAAACTCCTTGAGACCCTTTCCACGAACATATAGAACATCATTTTGTCCATCTCCGTTAGGAGAAAAAATATCTGGAATAAAGACATTGCCAATATTTTCAACATAAACAGTTACTACACCAGAATTTACACAACCAAATTCATTATATATGGTAACGGTATAACTTGTAGTTTGGCTAGGAGAAGCAATAGGATTTGGACAATTTGTACAACTCAAACCATTGCTTGGGCTCCAAAATATTGAATCGGCTGTTCCTATATAAGATAGCTGAACACTGTCGCCACTGTTAATTACATGGTCTCCCATTTGGTTTAGCATTGGTAAAGGGATTACCTGAATAGTCATAAAGGAAGAATCAACACCGCACTGATTGGTTGAATAGGCTTCTATTATCATTGTTGAATCAAGAGTAAGAGCAACCATATTATTTGTATCTCCCGTAGACCAACTGATACTTCCATTTCCAATAGCAGTCAAAATAGTAGTTGCCCCGGAACAGATGGTATCATTCCCTGACAGTTGAATAGTAGGACTTGGTAAAACATAAATTGTATCAATGACGTTTGCTGTACAATTATTCGTATCAGTATACACGTAACTTATTAGGGCTTCACCTATTCCTGCAATCCCCTGATTGAAAACATTACCAATTACACCTGGTCCACTAAAGATCCCACCAATAGGATTTCCGGACAAATTAATTGGAGCATATCCAATACAAGTATTCAATGGAAGATTATTAAACGAAACAATCGGAATTGAATTTACAATTACAGCAAAAACGGCTTGACTAGAGCATGCTCCAATAGCACCAGATACGGTATATGTGGATGTTGATGCAGGTGAAACAACAGCTAAACCGAATCCTACAGGAGTTAATCCAGCAGACCATGTGTATGTGTCAGCACCAATTGCTGAAACATTCGCCTGTTCTCCGTAACAGATGGAATCTGTTGAAACTATAATGCTAGGGATTACCGTATCAACTGAGACAGTAAAATAGGCTGTATCAAAGCATCCATTAAAAGCGCCAACAATCATATAGGTAGTGGTTGTAAGAGGATTAGCGTTTGCTGTTGTCCATCCAGTTGAATTTACCCCGGATGGCCAAATAAAAAAGCTAGCTCCCGTACCTGTTAGGTTTGCAGTCTGACCGGCACAAATTGTTGGAGAGTTAACAGATATATTGGGGCGAGGTTTAACTGTAACAGTCGAAACAGCAGTATCCGGACAAGTGCTTGAAATTGTTCCAAGGGCGGTTAATGTGTATGTGGTTGTGCTATTAGGAGAAACATTTGCCTGGGATAAGGATATTGGTGTGGCTCCGGCTGACCAACTATACGATGTACCTCCAGTAGCTTGCAACACCACACTTTCACCCTGACAAATTATTGGAGAATTTACTGATACTGCACTATAATTTTCTATTGTATCTTGAATACTTACAACACATCCGTATAAATCAGTTACGACAACAGAATAAACCCCAGGAGATAAATTTGAAACTACATTAGTATCAGGCAGAGCTGAATTTTGCCAATCATAGGAGTAAGGTACACTACCTCCATTTATTGACAGTGCAATTTCACCCGAGTTTACAACAGAACAATTTAATGAAGAAGAACTACTAATTGATAATGGTGGTGGTTCCGAAAAATTTATAGAAAAAGACTGTTGGCAACCACCAACGTCAGTTATAACACCCGAATAACTACCCGCTGAAATTCCATGCAATACAGTTCCAGAATACATTGGATTACTCCATGTAACTGAATATGGTGGTGAACCTCCCTCTATCAAAATTGACATAGTAGTTGTATCGCCATAACAATTTATTCTTCCATCAACTGTGTATGTGATAGCAGTGGGTTCTGACACTTGCAAGGAGGGATATGTATTGATACATCCATTATTATCAGTAATTGTTAGTGAATATGTGCCAGGTGATAGATTGGTAATAGAATTACTATTAGAACTAATTCCTGTAGACCAAGAATATAAATAAGGTGCTTCTCCTCCTGCAATTGTGGCTGTTATTTCACCCATATTCATTGGTCCTAGTACACAACCATTGCTGATCGAAATAGTGGAATTAAATGTAGACGAATCTCCCAATATATTGAAAGTAGAATCGTACAATACTCTATGGAAACAAGTACTATCTGTTATTACAACATTATAGGTTCCTTGTTGCAAATTACTAACCGAATCTCCATAAGTAAACGGAGAGGTATTCCATACAATATCAAAACTAGAATTGTAATTTGTTACATTTATTGAGGCAGTCCCTTCTGTTTCACAAATGGCATTATTTGTAGTCAATGACACATTCATACCAAGGGTTGAAGTATCATTACATGTTATCATGTTATTAGGCAAAAGTACTGTAACAAAGCCTTCACCACAAATTAGCAACTCGTGATTATTTGTCAACAACAAGTCGGCAATTCTTCCTATAGTTGGAAATGAATCAATTAAACTAAGATTTTCATTAAAATGCTTCACTTGTATAGTATCAGTAATAAATACATTACCACAATCATCAGCAGTAATCCCACCTGTAATAACATCTAAGGGCCAATAATTTGTGGTGTTAGGAATTGGAGAATCAACATAGCCCTGTTGCAATAAATTTCCAGTTTGCCCATCAAACTTTCTAATCGTATAACTATCGGTCAAATATACATTTGTATTTGAAATAGCCATACCGTTATATCCTGTAAAGTTAAATCCTGGATTTCCCATTATATTAACATATCCCAAATAATAAAAACCAAAATTTGTTGGCACATGAAAGTATTCTGGAAACAAATTAGATGCAGGTAATTTAATCAATTCATTACTATATGTATGATTAACAGAACTATTACTCGTATGAGGGGTAAATTGAAATACATTTCCATATTTATCCAATTCCATCATCGTTGATGGATGACAACATATACCGCTTGGTACATATTGTGCATGCATATAATTATTCAAATTTAGATCTAGGGAAGCAATTTGATCTCCTCCAGGAGCCGGACCAGAACCACCAGCCAAAATAATCCTACTTTCACAATCACTATATGAAACACGAGATATCATTTTCATTGAACCTGTCCCTTGAAAAACACCAATTTGGATAGCATTTGAATTAATTTTCATAACTCGTGCCGCTGTATTACTAGTTCCTTCACCAATATAAATATTATTGGTAGACCGGTCTATTGCAAAGTCACCACCTGTGCCTCCTTCGAGATAAAAAATAGGATTAGTCGTATAAATTGGAATAAAAGCTTGATAAATCCAAACCAAATTACCGTTTACATCTAATTTAGCTATTTTAGAACCAATCAAATATGCCTCACCCATTGCATATACATTTCCAAATGAATCGTAATCAATTTCAGTACACATATATGGCATAAAATTATAAGTAGTAATACTAAATGGATCAATAATAACTGTGGAGTCAATTGAATTGTAATTACCTAATTCAAATTTTATTCTATTTTCTACTTTTGAAAATTTGCATGAAATTATTTTGTCAGGCGAATTTTGATAATATGTTCTGGCTCCAAAATCCTTAACTTCACCAAGTTCAGATTCGATTTTAAGTTCATTTTCACTACAATTTATTTTTGTTGAGGATGGAAAGTCCATTACAATATCAGAAGAATTCGCTCCAGGATGCAAAACAAATGAATATTTAATTCCTGATGTATCTTTTGGAAATTCAAAAACAAGATCTATTTTATTGTAAATGTTTTCATAAATTAATTTTCGATAAGCATTTGCAATCTGACTTTGCTGAGTATTATTTTGCAAATTAGAATAAGAATAATAATGTTCCACATTATCAGAAGCATGAATCTTAGCATAGCTGTTAGTATTATTAAAATGTACAACATGCTTTTTTAGCGTCACTTTTTGCCTGCCATTTTCAATTTCATCTAATTCATTTTTAATAATGGTGTAACCTGTTGGAGTAAAAACATACAACAGTCCATCCACTTCTGCTCCAAATAAAACATTTTCTTTTATGTCAATTGGTAAGCTATTGTATTGACCTATATTTTGAATGAAATTTTTTTGGCTAAATACATTAGATACTGTCCATTTTTCTTTTCGTCCGGACACGTTCCGCTCCTTCTGTTGAGCAACAGCAGTTATGGAGAGAAATAGAGAAAGATATACAAAAAATGTCTTCTTCAAAAGATTGGCTATATCTGAGATTAAAGATAACAAAAAAAAACGAAGATAAAATCTTCGTTTTTTTTTGTGTTTATGGTCTACCATAATGATATGAACTTTCGCTGACTTTTTTCCAACCTTGTGCTGTTTCAACATCTACACGAAGAAGTCGACCTGCATCGTCATAATAGAATTTTGAACCAAAATTATTAGCATCTAGCATTGCTGTTACCCAGCCTGTTTGTTCATCATAAACAGCAGAAGTCATAGCTGCATCTTGTGGATGTACTCTAAAATCATCAACATATAATGGTAAGGTCCCTGCACCAGAAGGATACCAGACATCAAAATTGACATAATTTGCAGTAGTGCCGGCTGGTATTGTAAAATCAAGAGTTAACAGATAATAATTTCCCATTTGCTTTGAAGAAGTGCTGCTATACAGAACATCAGCGTATCCAACAGAAGTAGTTCCATTTAATAAATTATATGACAAACGAGCTCCTTCCTTATTAAGCTTATGTACCCAAACACTAGCTCTGATCTTTTGACCTTTTTTGAAGTCAGAAGTATTTGAAGTACCAACAGTACCGGAATATGAAAACCCATAATCTCCCGGGTATAATCTAATACAATAATTGCCGGTATGTGCTACTGATTTATTTAAATAGCGCTTATTAGCACCACCAACTTCTCCACCCATATAATTTCCATCTGCTAAATCTTCAGCACCTGAATAAGCAAATCCTGTATACTTTGCATTTGCAACAGTTGCAATTGGATAAACATTACTATATCCCATTTTTGTAGAGACATATTGGTCATTTATATCTTTGGCTTCAAGAGGCTGAGAAAAATGATTATAAAGGGTTACTTCGTTTGTTTTCTTCCAACCTGAATTTTGAGATGGTGCCCCCCAAACAAAATCAACAAATGAATTTGTTGTCCCATCACCATCATTCAGAGAGCTCCAAACATAGTTTTGGTGCTTTCTATAAATATCCGTTTCATTAGAATTTTCGTATTTCGAACTAGAGGAATTGTATGCTCTATAATCCCAAGCATTTTTCCATGTTTGAACACTTGATCCTATTAATTTTTGCACACCGGTTCCATCAACGGCATATGAATAACCAGCAGTGCTTTGGATCAGCATGTTTTTATTCAAAGGATTATACAGCTTTGATGACATACCTGAATACTTAACATATGCAGGAATATTTTTACTAATGTATTTTTCACCAAATCCATTTTCATATTCAAATTCTGAAACGGCCCCACTTAGTAAATCATATTTACTATTCTTTACCGTGTTTGTCATCCCGCCTTTTTCATGAATCACACTAGAAACGGTAGATGGCATTGATAAACGGCTAGCGGATGTAATATTCCATATACTCGAACTCGAATAGTGTCCATCATCATTCCACATACTATATCTTTTTATACTAGTAAAAGTTTCTTGCAATGTCCCTACTCCCGAGGAATTCCCATATTTATAAATGGTCCTCTCCAAAACTTCATCATTTTTATTTAGTAGAGATATCTCAACAAGTTTACCTATTTTTGACTTATTGTCTGTGATTAATGCGGATCGCCTTAAGCCATGATGCCAATAGTGAGTTTCGTTGTTGTTTGGATCAATATTAGGTGTATAAGTGTGGAATTCTTCTTTGGGCTGTATATTTTCAACTTTCAAGTGATCTCCCATCGTAAACTCTGTTCCATTTAATGTTGGAGTTTGAAGTACATCAAATTTAAACCGAGCCTTTTTGTTTGCACTAATGGCTTGTCCCTTTTCCTCAACAGTTACAAATTCATACATTACCATTGGAGCAGGAATTTCGTATATATAAGGAATAAATTTATCGTTATTAATTGGAGCATAGCTGGTAACACCACTAGATTTACCTGTATGAGGGGAATTATAATTATAATTTGTAATATATGAATTTCCTGAGATATCATCTATTGTTATATCCTTTACTCGAATTCCACCACCGCTACAAACTGCTCCTTGAACATATACACCAGCCAGACCAATAGGATTTGTCATAACAACTGTATTAATCTCGAAAACGAGTTCATTTGTTGTCATATTTACTGAAAGTAATTTACACAAACCATCATAATAAGTTGGGGGCGTTTGTGAACCTATCGTAAATGGAGTTGGTGGTGTGGAACTACCTGGAGTTATCATATACTTTATTCTATAATAACTATTTACATTAAAACTTAACCCTAAAGAACTCATACTCTCTACCAATTTATATTTTAATTGGTTTGAACTAGGAGTTGATAAATTCTGTGGTGTTAATTTATAATCCGGAAACATTGCTTCCCTGCTATATGTATCCGACTCATAAGTTACGTTTATTTTCCCCCCCATAGGAGTTACTATTTCTCTTAAACTCCATGCATCAGCATCCGGTTTTAAAGTAACATCATTTGTACTATTTGAATAGTAACCCCACTTATCTATTTTATTATAATCATAAGCAATTTCATCAACTTGACCTATTTCATTGTTATAATTAAATAAATATGGAGGAAGTAAATTAGCCTTTCCTTTTCCATAAATATTAACAGAATTCAAAGTTAATTTTCCAGAACTTACAGCTGAGGAGTTTGGAGTACCAGAACAAAGGGAATAATCATGATTAAACTCAACCACCTTAAGAGATTTGGATTCAATTGTTGTTAAATTGCTTTCAACATCCTTAATGTCAAGTATATTGTCTTCAAAATAACTTGAATAAGAAGGCACATTAAAAACAGATATGTTAGATAAGTTATACTGATTACCACTTACTAGATCAGTATGCTTTCTGTTAACAAATTGAAATTGCGTACTCCCTGTGGTAAGTTTTGTTTTAAATAAATTAGATGGGCCATTATCAGTTGAAATATTTATTCCTGAGGTATTTTTCACCAATATTATTTTCTCCAACTTAAGCAATTGATTAGGTTCAGGGGTGTTGATTGTCAATTGAGCAGTTCCTTCATAATAGTATGGATTCTGAGGAGGAATTGAAGGCGATTCTGAAGGGCCTGCGGCCTTCCCATTATAATTATTGGGCTTAACCATAGTAAGTGACTTACCCAACCCATCATTTCGAAGATTCTTGATAAAATAAGCCGTATGAGTTTTGGTTTTTATATCATTTAAATAATAAACTTGTTTCCGTCCAAAAGAATAGGAACCATATGGTTTTCCATCTGAAGATTTACTATAGTAACCATCTTGAAAAGGGGTTCTGTATGTGTACCCGTCTGTCCATTTCCCATAATCAAACTTTACCCAATAGCCATAATCTTGATCATCCAAAACTCCAAGAGTTCCTCGATCAACAAAATCAGGACCAGTTACTCCAGTTAATAACCAGTCATAAGCATATTTGTCAACCCGGTATGAAGCCAAATAACCAGATGAACTTCTATCTTCATGAAACTCAAATTCTTCAAATTGATAAACAGGTAAAGAATAATAATATGTCTTCCCATCTTCAGCCGTAATCGAAAATGCACCTATACCATCCGGGTCATATAATTCAGTATTAGATCGTTGTCCTATTTGACTTTCAGAATCAATAAATCCACGAGCAATCGCGTTATTGTAAGAAGTTGAGCCACTTGTTGAAATTTCCGAATTGGTAAACCATTCAATATGCTTACTTCTACCAACTCTACCATTATTGTAAAATTGCTGTCCATTATAATCAGTGGTCAAATCTCCTCCTCCACTTGTATAGCTCATAGGACTAGAACCGCCATTATAATAAATGGTTGAAGCATTAATTTTTCCAAAACCACCATTATCATAATCAAACTGAAAGTATATATTGTTAAATGTCTTGGTGAAATCAACTTTATTATAGTAATTAAGTTCTGTTTTTGAATTTTTGTTATCATCATCATATCTAGAAAATACCATGCCTTCTCTTAAAAGTGTTCCATTTTCATACATTTTGGGAGCCATTGTACCTCCAATACCCTGTCCACTTACAAAATAAGAATCATAATTTGCAAATGCCAGTGCATTCTGATATGCCTGAAGTTCCATATTATTATACGAGTTTACATCATATGGATTTTCATAAGAATCACCTACATAATTTGATTTCTGCAAACCCCCACTTCCAGAAATCTCATTCTTTGCATCCTTCATATAAATACTTCCAAAATTATGTTTATTCTCCATTGCCCATTTCCAATAGGTCAAAGTATTATATTCAAATGATGCCATTCCGTATGTCCAAATTGGAAGCACGATATAGGTGCTTTCTAAATTCTTACTTATCAAGGTATTATTTATTGAATTTCCACTTAAAGCAAATGAATAACTTCCAATGGATCCATAAGCCACACTACCTTTTGAAGAAATTGAATATCCCAGACTTGTTGAATTACTGGAAACATAATCCCCTTTACCAACACCTTGAGAAACACCAACTCTTCCCGCAATATTTCCATCCATATCAGAAGAAATTCCAACTCCCATTCCCAAACCATTAATATTCCCATAACCAAAATTTAATCCAACTGAATTTGGTGAAAAATTTAGTCCTGCATTATATTGAGTTCCTGGGATTTGCATCCCAACACTAGCACCGTGTGTTCCCCCACTAAGCGAAACGCCATTTGCACTTAAGGAAACCGTTCCACCAACTGATTTATAGGAACCTCCGTCTACAGAAAACCCTACTCCTACATCATTTATTCTAAAATCAACCGTAGCTGCCCAATCGGTTATTGTAGAAGTCCCACTGTAACTAATCAAATTAGTAGTTTTGTCTTTCCAATCATCGGGAATTCCTTTCGCATACCTATTTATACTACCTGGATTAAGATTCCAACCTAATCCAAGCCATGACGCCTCTTGTTCTACTCCTATACCAGAATGATAAAACATCGAAAGTGGATAACCACCAGATGGGCCAGGCACATTTAAAACAGGGATATTATAAGTAAAATCTCCCGTTAGCAGATTTACCATATCTGTGGCATCAACAGGTTCAAATGAACTATATTCTGGCATTGCACCGCCACCAGCAAGTGCAAATGACATTGTTGGAAATATTGCTGAGTTCAAAATGATTAAAGCAAAAGTTAAACAAATTGCCTTTTTAAGTTTACGGTTGTTTTTATGTAAAAACATACTATTCAATTATTAAATTTTGTAAATTTTCAATACTATTTTTAGAAAAATTAAACTCTTTATCTTTTTGTGGCCAATCAAAAATATCGACTATAATTTTAAAATTTTTAGTTTTAATCTGATCTCTTTTAAAGACCATTAATATTTCAGTAGATTTGGAAAATTCGTACATTTTCGGAAAAACAAAATCCGACAATTGAACCGTGTCATCTTTCTGATCTACTAGCTTAACTCTCTCATCTAAATTAAAAGATAATTCATTATTCAATTTTGAAAACAACTCCTTATCAACAGCTGTATTATTCAACAAGTCTTGTCCATTTACTTTCATAGTTAAAACAAAATAATAATTATTGTAATATTTCATTTTTAACAAATCAATATCTTTTGTCCCGGAGTCAAATTCTCTTTTAATAAACAGATCACCTGGAATATATCGAACCACAATTTCTATATCCCCCAATTTATTTACCCGAATCAATCCATTCTCTGATTTTTGAATATAATTATTTAACTCTTGAACATCCCTAAATTCACTTTGACATGAAAAAAATAAAACTGCAAACAAAATTAAAATCCATTTCATTTCCCACTATCATATTTATTATTTAAAAAAAGCAGCACTTCATTTGTAATTTCAATCTCAGGATTAGCATACAAAATGTTTCCATCTGTTGTTCCAAAAATGATAGAATAACCATTCGCTTTACCAAATTCAGCAATTAGACCATTTATTTTTATCAATTCTGAACTTACAATTTTTTGATTTTCACTTTTAGCTTTTTCTTCTAGGGATGCTTTATATTGAAAGAATTGTTGCTGTTTCCTTCCAATAAGCTCTTCATTTGTTTTACGTTCACGTTCAGACATTGAGCTCCTGTCTTTTTCATATTTTTTTATATCATTTTGCAACTCCATTGAAAGTGTATCGAGGGAAGCTTTCAATTCCCTTCCTTTTTGTTCAAGTGTCTCATTCAACTCCAGCATACCTTTATACTCCTTCATTAATTTTTGAGAATCAACATAGGCAAAATGTGAAATATTGCTATTCTTTACAAATAAAAAATGATAACTAAATAATAAAATAGTTAAAGTTAAAATATACAATCCAAGTTTTTTAAAATTCATACAATTCTAGATTAAATTCAATACTTTTTATTGTTAAAAGTTAGCGCAAAACATTAGCAAATTACTCCTACATAAACACCTAATGCAACTTTTTAATCCTGGGCATAAAAATAAAGCCATTCAAAATAAATTAATCAACATTATAGATGGGCTAGTCCAAATATTAAAGCAAGACCTATCATAATAAATATTATTGCTCCAGACACCGCTCTATAATCAGCTCTATCATTATCTTGAAACTTCAAATCTAAAATAATCACAATTATTCCAAAAAAAATAGAAAGAATACCTATTATTATATTTTTCATAGCAAGTATTTAATAACTAAACATTTGATCTGAAATTAAACCAGAACCTTCACCGACAAAACCTTTGCCATACTCTTTCATATATTTATCATTAACATCATGATTGATTAGCTTTCCTCCAGCTTTGTTCATAATCATATGTAAACCATTTGACGCAGCTTTATTAATATTTCCAGTTTTTATAGCAACACCTGCCTCAATTATATCAGCACCATCCTCTAAAAGCTCACCACCTTCTACAAGAGTAATACTGCCTCCTCCTGTAAAAGGTAAAGCAACTATTCCAATCCATTTAACTGTTTTGCCAGTATATTTCATAACCCCTGCAACAGCGAGCCATTCTCCCGTACTTATTTGACCTGTGTTTGCACCATCATGGTAGCCCTCATTGATTCCACCTTTTCTGAATTTTCCACTTTCAAGTTGAAGGCCAAACAACTGAACTCCATAATTTTTACTCCATGCAAAATTATTCCAAAAAAAGCCAGAAGGGCTTACCTCTGTAGGAATTAGCATATATCCAAAATAATTATCATCACCTATCCGTGTATAGCCATCATGAACTCCATCCCCTTTGAAGTATTGATAATTTCCATCTAAACCCTTATACCAATCAGTCCCTCTTCCACCATTTGGATCAATTTTATTTATAGGATTGTTCCCCATCCCTAAATAAGGACTATGGTATTGACGATAAGGATCAGGATTCATCCAACGTCCTAAACGTCCATCCCAAGCACGTAATTCAAAATTATTAAAGTTGGTTTCATCATCCTTTTCGGCAAACTGACCTTGGTAACCATATCTGTAATTATCTGCTCCAACAACATTTCGTCCTGGCATTATGCCTCCATGAGGATAATAATCAGTCAAACTCAAAGAGATTGCTCCGTAAGCCCCTCCACCATTTAACACATTAATAGAAAGGTCATCAAACCATACAGATTGAGGATTTGCACCGATCCATTTAGGATAAACCACCGCTTTTAAGCCTGTACCAACTGCAGTGACAGTATAAACGACAGCTATCGGTTGCCATGCATTAGGCGTTAAAGTTATTGGTTGAGAGTATGTTGCAACAACTGCTCCACTGGAGTTTTTGATATCAATTACTAATGAAGCTGATGCAGGTAAACCTGTTAAATTAAAATAAGAATATGCATTGGCAGTAATATTGGAACCTGTCACAACATCAAAAGTTGTCTTTACACCTATTGGATGTAAATCGTAAACTTTTGTAGACCCACCCGATCCTCCTGGTCGATTGAAGGCTGCATCAATATTCTCGTCATCATCAGCACTCAGTAAATAGTCATAATTCCCCAACATTGAATAGCTGGTAGAGAAAGTAGAAACAAAACCTTTACTAAAGGTGCTTCTCACATTGCCCAAATGATCAGATAATTCAAAAACATATTTAGGCGTCCCACCATTTGTTTCCATTACACCAATGCGGCCGGCACCAAAAATGCCCAACTCATTTTGTGATAATGAACCAGGTAATGGATTTTCGTAAATACTCAATTGATTTCCTGCAATATCGTTCACGTACCATGTTTCTTTAGTAGCATTGCCTGAAAGATCATATGTTGTTTTACGAATTCGGTGTCCGTTTTCATCATAATAAAAACGAGCTTTGGGCAATGTTCTGGCAGCATTTTGATAAACAACTGTAGTTTTACCATAAACATCGTATTCATAATAATTACTTTCAATTACATCAGCAGTTAATTGTCCAATTACATTATAAGAATAATTCCCGCTTGCCTGTGCTCTTTTAAAATCAAGGCTTCCATTGCTATTTACAGGAGCAAGATCAATAACATTATCAAGCTTGTTTGAATTTGGTAAATAATTGTAGGATAATTGATCCATTGCACTGCTTTGATCATTTCTATCCAGTGACAATAAATTCCCCTGAAGATCGTATGTTATATTATTAACCAAAAAATGTGAGCTATTATTAGATATTGGTCCAACATAACCAACCGGAGGAGGACCACCAGAAGTAGGATTGAGTGTTCCGATACTTGTAACATCACCAAACGTAGCGTCTGTTAGCTGGTATTTTTTGTCATATTTGTAAGCATACATTAATTGGTTTGAATTATGCACTACCCCCGGCACTCCATCTGGCGATTTTGTTTTCCATCTAAAATCTTTTATTAGCCCATTGTATAAATTTTTTGTAATAGAGGAATTAGCCGGATCATCAAAAGTTTGAACCAAAGTACTTGAACGGTTGTAATCACCTGCAAAATAATCAAGTGTAAAGCCAAACAAATCCTTGGATATACGATCAATACTAAATGCGGTTCCATCTTTACCGGGATCACGTTCCGTCAATGTTGGGTCATTCATCGACTTCAACCAACCATTAATGGTATAAACATAATCAACTCCTTGTATTTTCTCCCCTAGTTCAGTTCTCTTAAGTGGGCCGTGTTTGTAGTAAGAATATAGTGCTTGTTCTTGTTTTGTTACACCACCATCTCTACTTGTTTCCACCTTTGTCATACGTTTATCATTATCATAGGAATAATAATGAATAAATCGTTCCGAAGGCACCTCTTTGTTATAATCCACTTCTAAAACATTTCCATTAAAATCATATTTATAATTTACGCTATATAACTTATGGTTGCCTGTAGAAGGCATATTCTCAATTCGTTGTACATTCCAAATTACACGTCCTTGATCATCATAACCATACCAAGTAGTTTTATTGGCATTCCATGATTTAGTTACTTTATAGAGGGTATAATTATGCAAGTAGGTTGTATACAAATTATCTGTAAGCGTATTGAAATTCGCATCAGGATAATCATAAGCTACAAAATTTCGCTGCGTACATCTACCTGCATCTAAGGTGGCATTTAAATTATTATGAACACTTAGAAGTTGTAATGGAGAAATCTCATGCTCATAGTAATTTTCAAAGTAGATAGGTGAAATCATTCCATTCGGAATTGTTGGATCGTATTCACCTGTTTCTATTGGGCGATTTATATTATCATAATTCACATAAGAAAATCTTCTTAATGTTTTACTTGCATTACTTGCCTTTTGCAATGCATTTTGAGAATACTTTAAAAGACCATCCTCCTTGTACACATTTTCAGATTTTCCTTCATCGGGTGTTTGATCAGATAATAACCAACCTAATGAATTATAATCATAAACGCTTGGTTGTTTATGCAAAGGAGTTGTAGCAGGCAAACGGTCTGTAGCAGTAAAAAGTGTTAATTTTAAATAATCAATATCACTATTTAGAGGTGCATTAGGATTAAATGAAACGCCTGTTGGTCCGGTTGTATAAACAGTTTTTACTAAACTTTTCAATTCAACGATAACCTGGCTTGTTGTTGTACTTAATGTAGGATCGAAAATTGCAGTTTCAGGGGAACTAACTGTCCATGTTCCGGAATTTCCAGGTTCATAAACTCCGCTAAAATTTTTAGTATTATAGGCTTTCAGTTGCCTATCAGGAGCAATTACTACACCATCCTCATTTTTAATATCAAATGTAAAAATATACGTATTTAGAATACTTGTTGTTCCATCCGTTGGATCGGATGGATCACCTGGCCCAAAATCATCAATATTATCTCCAACGCCAATGGATTGATTTCCAATTGATGCCCCCATGAAATCGACATTCATACTTCTCCCTCCAACATTATTATATATTACAACAGGACTTATACGAGACAAAGAAACAGTTGTATTTGTAATTTGAACTTCACCACCGGTAGGGAGCGTAATATTATTTGAAATTGTGTTAGAAAAACCACTTGGTATTAAACTCCAATTAGGGTTTGGAGGAGTAGGTGATGATACAAACTTCACAGATTGTGGAGTAGATAAATTGTCATGAGTAATTAAAGGGTTGTAATCATATCCTACTCCATTCGGAGGATAAGATAACTTTAATCGACCTGCCTTATCATAATAGTTTAAGGTAAAGTTATAATAATTCAAATCATACTTAACTGGTAGCTCACTAATAACTGCTCCACTTTTATAAATGATTCTATAATACCCCGCAGGTAAATTAGGGGTAGTACCAGTGAAATTAGGACTTCCAGAAAACTTAACCAATTCTCCCGTTTTTAAGTTGAGGATATTATAAGTGATCGCAGAAGTTTGTGGAGAGGACATTGGATTTGCCAACGTCAAAGAGGATTGGCAACCATCGGGCAAATGGATATCAACAAACTTCTCGGATTCAATTCCCGGACGAATTACAGACATAACATGTTGAATATGTTGGTTGCTTTCATTTTCCATTCCACTCAAACAATTTGCAAGCAATTTTCCTTCTATATCAACAAAAGAGATGGCTTCTGTACCATTTTGATCCAAAGAAATTGTTTTAAATGCTTTCACTTCCGGTAAGTAATTGACAGTTAGTTGCCCATCACCAAAACTCCCTTGTCCTATATTATTGTAATCATAAATCTCAAACATATCATTTACAACCCATCCATTGGTATATCCATAAAAATAGCGCAACTCTCCGGCAGCGGGCATTGTAAAGCTATAGGATTCATGACCAGACCCCATGTTCAATTGCTCACCAGCTGCTGCTGCTCTTTTTAGAGCACCACCATTGTTATCATCAAACTGTATTCGAGTGTAAGGGAAGTCACTGGAAGGCACATATGCCTCATCTGTATTATTATCGCTATAATACCACCCCAAAGTACCTAAATTGGAGTCGCCAACCGGTTTGGGATTATCTACCTCACCTTGGGTAAGAGTGGAGGAATTTGTTGTGTAATTTGGAATATCGAAATCTGCAAATGAATAATTCGCTCCGAAAGTATTCGTTACAAATCCATCTTTATAACAAAATTCTGATTGATTTATGGGAGCAGACAGTGTTTGCAATACTCCTCTGCCATAGGCATCATAAATTGTTTGAGCGGCTAGAACAGTATTCTCAGTTAAATTCTTCACCTGAGTTTGTGTTGTACGGCCTAAATAATCCGAGTATGCTCTACTTTCAGAAATAATATTTCCGCTGCCATCAAAACCACGGGATGAAATCCAATTTCTATTCACATCGTTCGAACAAACCGGAGGAGGTAAAACTTTATTTAAAGCAGTTCCAAAAGTCAAACTAAGGGTGCTAAGATTTAAACCTGTAGCAGCCGAAAGAGTCCCCCTGTTACCTTGAATAACTATTGTAGATTTACCTAATGACTCCCATTTGCTTGAATTCCAAACGGCAACTCTTAGGTCGCTGTTTACATCGGCATTACAACTATTCGTATTCCAAGAAATAGAAGGAACTACAACAGATGATCCGGCATTTCGAACAAGCGTATAGGTTTCACAATAGCTTATACTTTCTAAGCTGTCCGTATCAATCGGCTGATCCAATACTTGGTTTGATGAAGAGTAACTTGCAGTAAAGATGTCACCAGTTGTTGATGGTGCACTAATTCTTAAAGGATGAAGAGCTCCTGATGCTAGAGCTGTATCGCCCAGAGGAAAGGAGAAAGCATCGTTCCCTATTTTTCTAACAGGTCCCGCTACATAATTATTATCTGTAGCAATAACAGAATCGACATTGTCGGAAAATTCAAGAGTATTAGAGGCAGAACTAACTAATAACCCGCTGGTTAGGGTCAGATTTTTTTGAATTTGAAGAGGAGCATTTAAATACACTTTCCCGCCTGCTTTATTTATTTTTAAGGTATTACATTTAACTGTGGTAGAACCACCATTAATATACTGATTAACAGTACCATTAAATTCAACTGTTCCACCTTCTGTACAACATGAGTATTTTATGATTTTACCTGAAAGATCATACATGTAGCCAGAGTTAGCATCTGCGAATCGAATAGATCCAATTCGACTTACTCCAAGCTCATATAATGTCCAGGTAAGACCTGCATCATTTGTCTTATAAACAACACCCGTATTTCCGGCAACATTACCACCAGAAGCAAAACCCAAATTATTATCCAAAAAATCAACTGAACCTAACCAATTTACATATGAAGAATTAACTATATTTAAAGTAGCACCTAAATCAGTTGATTTATAAGTTCGATTATCATTATTTGTAAGGTGGTTTCCTACAATAAACAAGGTATTATTTGGAGTAATATCAATATCACTAAAATGATACCATCCTGTACCGCTGGAAATCAACGTCCAAGACAAACCTCCATCAACGGTCTTTAAGAGTGTTTCATTTAATCCAACTGCAAAGCCTGTCAAGTTATCTATAAACTTTGTCGTATATAAAGCTCTGGGTGTAGCAGGTGTTAAATTAGTTATTTTAGTCCAGGTAGATCCCCCATCTGTACTACGCCAAATAATACAATTGGAATTTCCGCCTGTAGCAATCACCAAGGAGCTATTTACATAACAAACTCCACTAAAATTTTCAGTCTCACTTAATTGAACAGCAGTCCAAGTTGAACCCCCATTTGTTGTTTTTAAAATCAATCCTGCCGATGCTCCAATTAATCCATTATTAGCATCAAAAAAGACAATTCTCCTTAAATCTTTTGTTGTTCCTGCAACAGGAATTTGCTCCCAAGTTGTTCCCCCATTAGAAGATCTCAGTAAAAAACCAGCTGGTCCAATTATGAATACAGTTGAAGAATTGGGAATTGGAGCACACCAATATTTAGTATTTACGCCAACGTCAATAGAGGAAAAACCTTCACCACCTAGTCCTAAATTAACATAGGTATTGGAACCTTTTGTGAAAGTTCCATTGATCTTAATACTTCCTGTAGTAGCAAAACTTCTTTGACCTGTTGAAGAGCACGTTAAATTATTATACTGGAAAGGAGAAATCATTTGTGTTCCTGTACCATTGTAATCAATTGTACTATTGCTGACAATATAAGTCCCCGATGTAAAAGTTGCAAAAGGAGAGAAGTTTTTTGCAATTCCGACAACTCCACCATTAGGAAAAGTAATGTTATTTGCCCCACGAGCTCCGGAAATAATCAAATTATTATAATTCATTGCAACAATACTCTGTGCTCCTAAACCATTATAATTTATTGTACTTCCTGTAATTGTATATGTATTAGAACCCTTTGTAAAAGTTCCTGCAATTCCTATAACACCGGTTGAAGCAAATACTCTTGCTCCTGTTGATGAAGAAACTAAATTATTATAATCAATGGCCCCTATTGTTTGAGAAGAAGCGCCATTATACTCAAAAGTATTATTTGTACTTACTATTTTTCCCGTTGTAAAAGTAGAAGAATTGGTAAATGTTGATGCCACCCTGATTGTACCACCATTAACAAGCGTTACATTATTTGTTGTCCGGGCCCCGGAAATTGTAAGAATATTATAGTTAAAAGCAATAACCGTTTGGGCACCCGTACCATTATAATTTAAAGTACTTCCTGTATTTATATATGTCCCTGTTGTAAAAGTGGCTGAATTAGTAAAATTGCTGGATATACCTATTGTACCTGCATTTGCAAGTGTTATTGAATTTGTTGTTCTAGCTCCTGAAATAGTTAAATTATTATAATTAAAGGCAGTAATTGTTTGCGCCCCTGTTCCATTATAGTTTACAGTGCTTCCTGTAACTGTAAATGTATTCGTCCCCTTTGTAAACGTGTTTGAAATTCCGATTGTACCAGACGAAGCTAAGGTTCTTGTTCCTGTACTAGAAGAAGTTAAATTCGCATAATTCCAAGCAGGTATAGTCTGGGCAACTGTAGCTGCAAAATTAACAGTACCATTATTGTTACTAAATGTCCCAGAACTATATGTTACTGTATTCTTAAGGACAAGGTAACCTGAAGTAGAGGTGAAATTTGAACCTGAAAGGGTAAAAGTTCCATTTACAATTATGGAGTCTGTTGTAGTAGCGCTTCCAGTAAATGTTGCTGCTGAAAAAATTGCATTTTGAGAACCAATTTTAACTTTTATACCCGAACTCTGTGATATTGTCCCTGTATAACCTGACTGAACAGAAATTCCGCCAATATCAACATTCACATTCATTACACAGGACCCAAGCTTTGTAGCATTAAACACTGCGATGTCATTTACACCTGGCACTTGAGCTGGAGTCCAATTAGATGCAACATTCCAATTACCTGTAATCCCAGAATTCCAAGTAATTGTAGCTCCATTTATTTTAAGACCAATTGTCCAAAATACAATTAAAAAGAATATGAATTTGAAGTTTTTCATAAAGACTTAATTAGCAGTAAAAATATAAGTTGTACCAGAAGGGGGAATGGTTAGTAAATGAACTAAATTCACACCAAATGAAATACTTGAAGCAACCGGGGCTGTCGGATCACCACTAATTAAATAGGCTATGGTGCTGTTTGAAGGAGATGGATTCATATTAATTAAACCAAATACAAAATTTTCATTCCCAATGCTAGAATCCGAATCGCCCATATGAAATTCAATTGAATTATCACCTTGAGTTAACCAAATTTGAAAATTGGTATGTTTTTTCAAACCGGAAGTCGTCATAAAGAAAACATTTTTGAATTCAATTCTTAATTGCTTATTCCCGTTTGGCAAAACAACAAGTTCCTTATTTATAGGTGATTGAGACACACCCTCAGAATTAACATCGCATATAAAGTTTTTGTACAAACAAACGAAATTGAATTTATTATTGCTGTCAAAAGTAATCGTACCGTTAGTCCTTACTTTCAACGAATCAAAAGATTGTCCGGCAAACTGAAAAGAAAATCCAATCGGAATTAAATATGTATTATCGTCCCACACTTGATTGTCATTTAATGCTGTTAAAGAACTATCGGCTAAATTGGTGTAAGATTGATTCTGTTTTACAAAGGAGTAATTAAAATTTTGAGCCTTGCAAAATATAACTTGCAAGAAAACAATTCCAAGTATTAAAATATTTCTTTTCATCTATACTAATTTAATTTCTGGGCAAGTAACAAAAAAAAACAATTAAAAAGGATTACAAAAAAGCATGAATCTTACACATCAAGAAATCAACCGGGACTTCATTTTGATAATCAATAAGTTACAGCAGTCAAATGTTTATAAATATTTAATACTAATTAAAAGGGCAAAATAATATAGACTTAGCCCACAGCAGTACCCAATTGGAACATTGGAAGATATATAGCTACAAGAATCCCTCCAATGATTATCCCAAGTATAATAATCAAAACAGGCTCTATTAAACTTCCTAAAATACTTGTTTGATGTTCTACTTCATCTGAATATTGTTTTGCAATTCTTTCAAACATTTTATCTAACTGATTAACCTCTTCCGCAACTTTAATAAGTGAAATCATTCTTTTATTATAAATTTTAAATTCTCCCATACTTTTAAAAAGAGGCTCACCTCTTAATACATCTTCTCTGATCTTATCTAAAGAACTTTCAATGGGATAGAAACTTACCATACTCTTCACAAGATCAATTGAAGCAACCAATGGTGTTTTCGCACTTATCAACAAGTTCATAGACTGACAAAATCGAGCCAGGTAGATCTTACTTACCAAATCTTTTAGTACAGGAATTCTCAAAACTAATCCTGCGCTAAATTTTCTAAAAAATTTTGATTTTCTTTGACTAAACAATGTCGCAATTATCAAAAAAAATATTACTAGACCCACCCCTGAATATTGCGTAAAGCCATTAGATACCTTTATAAGTAATTTAGTAAAATAAGGTAATTCCGTTTTAAATTGCCTGAATACATCTGAAAACATGGGCACAACAAATCTCATCATAAAAAAAACAGCTCCAAATGTTGTAAAAAACAAAATAGCTGGATATGAAAGAGCACTAATTAATTGTCTTTTTAGCTTAATTTTACGACCAAAAAAAAGTGACAACTCCGCCAATACTTGAGGCAATCGACCACTCTCCTCACCTATTCTTATGCTATAAAATTCATACGAAGAAAACTTACCTGTCTTTTCCATAGCATTTGACAAGCTGGAACCAGCAATTACATCCTCTTTTACTCGTTGAAATAATAAACGATCCTTTTCTTTTACTTGTTCATCCTCAATTAACTCCAAAGCAGAACGAATATCAACCCCTGATGAAAATAGAATACTTAACTCTGAATAAAATCTTTCCTTTTTTTTATCGCTGAAGGAACTACCAAACAGATCAATATCTTTATTGAATGCTTCTTTAATTGAACGATTTTTTTTAGAATCGTAAGGGTAATTATCATTATTGCTAAAATTATTTTTTTTAAATTCAATTTTAGTCATTGCTTTCCTTTTTATTAAAACCGTTAATCAATTCAAATGCAGAATATTTTTTATTAAAACATAAACTTACACTATCCTCCAGCAGAATAGCATTAATATAAAATGAAGAAACTAGCCCTTCATTATTTTCAATTATTTCAAAATTATTTACTTTAACCCTAAAGGTATCAGATACCATTGCCTCTTTTCTTACTACAACAGAATCCATGAAAACAAAACATATTGATTTGTCTCTATATCCAAAACACAATTCCTTATCGCTCATTTGCACATTATTTGAATGGTAAAAGTTATTCTCTAATTCGGAATTAAGGAACATTAAATTCACTAGTTCTGAGCGAACCTCTCTAAATTCAACATATTGCTTGTTAACCATATAATAAACAGTATAGCAGACGCTAATAACTATACTACTTATAATCATCCCAATCAATAGCTCAAGTAATGTAAATCCCTTCAATTTCATTCTGATAATATCAATTGTCTTCTTACGAATATCTCCTTCCCATCCATATTTAAAAGCGCTAACTTAAACAAATACAAATTATCTGAATAAGGATATTTTTCTATTTTTTTTTCTATAAGATAATTTTCAAAAGTAATTTCACTATCAAACATTTCGTCCTTAGCAATTGCTTCAAGAGCATACTTATTTAAAAATAAAATAGCCCGATGCTTATCCAATTGTTTGTCTGAACTAAGAACATTAATATATATCAATGTTGCAAACCCCATGGACAACATAATTAAAACTATTGCAACTAAAGATTCCACTAATGTTGAAGCCTTAATTTTTTTCAATTTTCTATCCATTTAATGACTCCCTTCTTCTTTGGCTCAACAATAAGGTTTATACCTACAAAATATTTAGAGCGCTTAGTGATATCAATTTCAGCATTTAGCAAATGGTTTTCATACACTGAAGAAGAAGTGTTCAAAATTATTCTATCAGTAACCAGACTTCCCCATACTGCCCCTTTTAAATCAGTATAACCTGCTGAAAATAACGTTCCACAAACTGTTGATTTTTCAGAAACACTTATGCCTAATGGTTGTAAAAAAACGGCAGAGTTTTTCACAGCAAATACGCTACCAATTATTGTATCATTCTCCATAATTAAAATACCTGATGCTTTTGCATTTTGTCTTTGGATTAATCCTATACAACTGGGGTATCCAAGCTTCACATTTTCTTTCAGAATTATTGAATCTGATGCAAATGCCTGAACAGTGCCATTAAAGTTTTTTTCAAAAATTATTTTAGGCGAAACAACCAAACAATTTTCCAAAATAGCTGAACTTGAAATCGAAATTGGCTTATTAGAATAGATTATAAGATTACCTGAATATAATCCATTGGAAACAGTGATTGATTGATTTGAATGAAACAAAATAGTTTTATCCAAAAATGAATTTGAAATCGAATCCCCTGATAATCCAGCACCTATATTTATCAGACGATCTGAGTTGTCAGAGAAATTACCTGTTAAATACCTATTTAAATACTCAATGAGATCGGAATTTATTTTAGGCAAATTACGGTCACTTTTTTCCACTTTCCCATCTACTAAAACCTTACCGGAAAAACTTTGTCCTTCAATTTGTGTTCGTTTCACCCCCACCTTAGGAAGATATGCAACACCTCGAATAATAGTTTTTCCACAAACAGACAATGGTTTATCCTCATCTTTTAAATAAATACAATAATCTTTAGCAGGATCAGAAACATAGCCAGCAAAAGCAATTTTATGCTCATTCATTTTTTTAAAATCAGCACTTGAAATTAATATCTCATATGCCCCCCAATACTTTCTTTTCAGATAAACAGAATCATTACCCATTCCATATAAATCAATTACTCTTCCTTCATTTGCTGAAATAATTGACTGATTTGAAAGTAATAAATTCAATCCAGAATCTACATTTAACTGCAAACGCTGACTCATTTCAATATTTTTGAGCTCAATTGTAGTCAAATAGAAATATAAAATTAAAGAACTACTAATAATCGTAATTAACAATGAAATTACGAGAGCATAGAATAAGGAACCAGCCTTAATCATTTGTCATTAGAATCAGAGGTTTGCGAATCCTTTTGTGGCTTTATCTTCTTTGTTCCTGTTTTAGCATTTTTGGAAGAATCGGTCTTTGTGGCTTTGCTTTTAAAAAGCTGATTCTTTTTCTTGACAATCGGTTTTGAGTCTTCAGAGACATCTGAATTAACAGTGGAATTATTTGATGTTTTTTTTGTTTTTACTTTTTTTGATTTAGGCTGTATTTCCTTCCCATTTTTAAATTTTTTCTTTACAAATATTGTATCTTTTGAATATTCAATATAATCACCGTGCCACAGACCATTTTTAAAATTATACTCAAATCTAAGAATGCCTTTGTCATCATATTCCAAGGTTTTACCATTTAAAACACCTGATTTCCAATTTGAAATTCTTTTAGCTTTCCCATTTTCAAACCAAAAATACCATGTTCCATTTTTTAAGCCATTTTTAAAGCCTCCCTTTTCTTTTAAAGCACTTGACAAATAAAAAGAAGTAAAAGGCCCATTAAGCAGCTTCCCATCAAATCCTCCCTGTGTCTTTAGTATTTTGTTAGATGCGTACCAGTAATAGGTTAAAGTATCATTAGTCTTTACTTTTTTCAGATCACTAACAACAGTAGCCTTTATTGTATGATCGGGATAATTGATATAAACTGTAAATGATTCTTGGAATTTATTCTGACCGTATAAGCAGGAAGTCAGCAATGAAAGAAACAGGATAAATCTATTCATATTATTTTGTTTGAAAGTCAAAGCTATAAATTAAATCTAAATAATAATTTCGTACTTTTCAACAAAGAACATGTAATATAACAATCGGAATGATTTAGGAGTTAATTATTACATCTCAATAAATTTTCATTACAATGACACCTAAGAATGAAGAGAATTAAATTATCAGATAACAATGTAGACATAGATTGGCTTTCTCAGCAAAAAGAAATATCATCAAGAGCTGTAAACGTCTGTTACATGGCAGGAATTAAAACCATTAACGATTTAAAAGCATTTCATGAGAAACATTCCAGATTTAGCTCAATTCGAGGATGTGGTAAAAAAACGAATAGGGAACTTGTTGAATTATGTAACACAGACTTAGAGGCCTATATTAACAACAGTAAACATATAATTCCATCCCCTTTTACAGAACGACAATTTGAATACGAAGTTGAACTGCTATTCAAAATAAGCTTAGGTATTAGAGCACAGAATGCTATGCTGGAGTATTTGGGAGATTCATTTACAATTGAGAATATAGAAAAACGAATAATATTTGCACCATTTTCGGATATTAAACTCAACAATGTCGGAAAAAAGACTTCGCAAGAAATTCAAAATTTCATACAGAAAATCATAGCGTTATATCACACAATAGAAAGAGCGCTTGACTGAATAAAACATCAATGAGCCAAATTTTTCCTGTAACTGCACATATATAGGCATAAATCACCCGTAAAACATAGGGAAATTTAATTTCCTTTAAAGTAATTTTATTTGTTTTTCAGAAAATTTCGAGAAAACACGAGTTAATTTTAGTTTTCGTGAGTGTTTTTGAGTTTTATTACAATCGAACACAAGTTTGCATGGGTATTTTTGGCAACTTACAATGTAAATGTACATACCAATACAAAGAAAACTTCGATTTTACTCTTTAAATATCGGTTTTCTAATACTTATACATAAATTCTAAGAATAATTGTTGCGCAAATATGCGCTTATAGAAGTTTAAAAGTCGCAAATCATTCGGAATGCGACCTTTAGGTTTACAAATTTGGATATAACCTGACAAAAAGACCTAAATCCTTTTATCAATTTGCTCCTTTTCAGAGGCCAATTGCTATGCTTTATAGCATTTACAGATAGCTAGTAAAATAATTGCCACACCTATACATGAAGCTATAATTATTCCCTCGTTACCATTAGCACGAAAATTATTTAAATAGATCATTAATGCAAAGGTCGGCTTTCTTGCTACTATTAGAGAGAAATTGTAACGAACAAAGGTTCATTATTATATACAAATTTGTAAAATGTAAAGATCTAATCAGAAAAACAAAAGAAGCAGCACTAATAAAGAATTTATAAAATAGAACATCAACAATAGTAATCTTACTAATGATTTATTTTTGATTTATTTCTAATGAATTTCGACAAATCTCGATCAATTCTAAATCCTCAAAAAAGTTCGATATATCTAAATTCCTTTCTACTAAAAACCCCAATCATTTGGGGTTTTGTTTTTTTATGGAATATGTAACGTATGTATTGTATTCCTACTCCAACAAACGATTCTATATTGGCTTTTCTGCCAATAGCATCCAGCGTATTTATTGGCATAACAACAGTAAAAAAGGATTCACCACACGATTCAGACCGTGGAAAATGATCCACATTGAATTTTTTGAGACAAAGCAAGAAGCCATGAACAGAGAAAAAATACTCAAGTCAGGAAAAGGAAGGGAGTGGATCAACCAACATTTTAATCCGGAAACAGGATTCATATCCGCCTGAGGCGGACTCGGGTTCAACTCCCGATCTCGCTACTAAAAAAATTAATTATCAAGGTTTTGTCATTTCTTAACAATCCATAAAACAATTAACAATCAACTGGAGTCAGATTTGGAGTCGGATTTGGACCAAAAAATCATGATAATTTTAAACGAATTGGATAAGTTATTTTTGGTCTACTCGGATGTGCTTTATTAACTTCTATGTAAACATCACAAGCAATAAGTGGCAAACTCCCATAGAAACTACTCAGGAGACATTCGAAAAAAGTTTAGCTATTGTAAAATAAGGTATTTGAAATTATTGACCTTATCCCCAAGTTCGAAGCCAATCCCGATGTCTAGGCTTTTTATGCTAAAATGAAACAGAGGATAAAAACAACAAGAGCTCCGCTTAATTATAAATGAGTCAAATGTGTACTTCCAATATGTTCCAGTTGAGCTGATTTAACGCCTGTCTCCTCCGCATACGATGGCCATTTTTTTACAACTGAAATCACTTCATCAATAATTGCTTTCGTCTTTTTTACTCCCATTTCCTTTCCTACTTTTAAAAGGTCATCTCTAGTTATATTATCCGTCTTTCCATTCATTGAAAGGTTATGACGTTGTATCCATTTATTCGATGGATTATACGACCAGGTAACATCAAACGCAGGTGCCAAATTCCACGTACCAGTCTTATCCATGATAAACGAAAAATTTTTGGTATGATCATCTAAATTTCTTGCAACCACATTAAACACCATGCGTTTGTATAATTGCTGTGATGCACTGGCCGACAATCGCAACGAACGGATGGTTTGAAAAACCTGCTCGTATGCATAAGCACCTACTTTCGAAAAATCAAAATGCGACATTGCACACAACGATTGAACATGCAATTTTTCTTTGCCGGCAATTCTATCAAATCGTTTCGTCATAAAATGTGCTCTTCCATTCTCTTCCAACAACTTCGATTCACTCATCTCAATCCCGCAATCAACGATCATTTTATAGTAAGCGTATTCTATTCGGCCGTAACCCTTTGGATCTTTCAATTCTGATGAATCAACTCCATCAAATTTTATTAGCCAATGCTCAAATCCTTTGGGAGCTGTAACTTGTCCCGATCTCACTTCACCATTTTTTTCATTATAAGCAATAATCGCTTTTGCCCTCGCACCGCCTGCAGATGTTCCAACGCGAATAATATCTTCCAAACCCTTTTTTACATCATCCTGTATACTGGTCGTAAAGTCAGTTCTTTTACCCAATATTTCTTCTGCCACGCGAACCAATTGATCAATATTAATTCGCTCTGCAGTTTCTGCGGTTGCGTGTTGTATTGGCTCAAATTCCAATGCCCCCATGCCTCGTTTCCCAATATAACACAAACGCTCGACAGGGTTCATACTTCCTGCCGCTCGACCTTGTGATGCCAACCACGCATCCATCAACGTAGTTCCATACTTATCTGGTAATGCATCTGATAAAAGTCCGGGTAAGCCGTAGAATGTATCTTTATTCAAACCCATAAACTCAAACTCTCGTTCACCTCGTTTTATAGCATCCAAGGGCATAATCAAAGGAGCCAAATCCCATTCATTCTTTATAAACGATGGCTCAAACTCAAATATCCCTGTTTCCATATAATCATCCCAAGAAACAGCACCTACAAGCTGTCCCCATATTTTTATTTCAGCTGTATTCATATTATTTTCTTTTTACGTTTTTAATTCTCGCTGGCGATGCTCGCTTGCGTTTTTTAGCTTCTAATTTAGCCAGCTGCAATGGACTTACCACTGTTCTTGCTGCAAAATACTCTAGCAACGGCAATTGGTCCAATGCTCGCAATAATTGAATAAAAGTGGTTAGTGAAACCGGATTCCCTTGCTCGAAATCACTTAACGTGCTTCTGCTGATTCCCGCTTTTTCCGACAATTGGCCTTGAGTAATGTTTTTCTTTAACCGCACCTGCTTTATAAAAGCCGCCATCTCCCTGATAATTGCATTTTCACTCATGCTATACCAATCTTTTTTGACTGAATTTTCCGACATTAAATTCATTTTTTTATATTAATTACTATTTTATCCGACAAATATACCATTTTCCCACCAAAATACAAACAAATGTCTGAAAAAACAGACACTAAAGCCTATAAATAAAAACAATGTCGGATTTATCCGACAAATAAATTCATCTTAAACCAACTTGTTTTGATGCTTAAATAGCTCCAAACAAATCATACGACAATGTTTTACTTACCCGGTTTATCATGCTACAAGGCATATGATTTTTCTGAAACCAGATCCCCGTTTCTCCGGATTTTCAGAGAGCAAAACTACGAACCACCGAAGCATTTATCTCAGAAAATATAAATGAGATTGACTTAAATTAATCATTAAAACGTCTAGCTGACCGGAGTGGGAAATGACACTGAAAAAGAATTTGGAATAAGTATTTACCAAAATTAAGACTAAGCCCAGCAAATAAGCTTCATTGTTGCTGTTAATAATTCAATTTTTCTGGTGAAACAAAGTGTGCATTTTGACAAACGTTTTACGCTAGTCCGGAATGTCAAGTTCTTCCTTTCAATTCGGTTTGTAAGCCTTCTGCCGGGTTTATGAATTGCGGAGGGAATTAATGATGGGTAAGAGTTAAGCCTGTCGGTATAAACTGTTTTTGGAAAATAGCATAATACAGAATCAACAACCCGTTTGATATTCTCTTTTGTTCTATTTCCAATAAAAAAGTCAACAACCTGCCTTGTTCTTCTGTTAATCGCATAAATTAAGTATATGTCCTTCTTGCCTGCTATCATCAAAGTCATTTCGTCTAACTCATATTCTTCGTTGTTCTCATTATAAAGTGGTTTGTATACTAAATTACCTGCTTTGTAAATTTCCCTTTGAATACTCGATTTTGATCGTAATATTATCCTAGAAATAGAGCTAATACACGCCCCCTCCTTTGTAAGGTTTATTATATCTTTTTTTTCTAATTCAGTATATTTCCTATACTTATATGCTTTCTGCTGGTATTTATTGCATATTTTACAAAGATATTTCTGCACGAAATTTCTAACACCTTTTTTGATGCAGGTGTTATTACAGTATTTACAAATATGATTCATGTTAGGTGACAATTGGTACACGAGGTTTTTGAAAACTCTTTATTAACGATTCTAAGAAGCTATTAAAATAAAAACGAGGATGAATATCATCCTCGTTTTCTTCAATTTTAATTCTTTTTGTCTTTGAAAACCAATACGTTGAACTTTTTTGATTTGTCCAGGTGACAATTGGTACACGACCACTCAGAAGGACGATAAATCAGAGAAACCGAAACCACAGGTAAAAAAAGGAAGGGATACCAGCAAGTTCGTTTTCGAGAAGTCAGAACCGCTCCCTAAGGGCCAATGCGCGCTCAGTATCATGAAGGCCTACTTCCGCGATAAGAAACCCCTCCTGAAAGACGTTAAGGCTACCTTCGATGATTCTATTGTACAGCGTTACGGGGTAACACAGGAGCTGAGCAACGCGAAGGCGCTCTCCACAGATAGGGACCGTTATTTTCTGAAAGAGAGTCAGATTTTGACCACAAAAGAGGGTAAGCGGATTGTTGTGACTTCACAATGGACTGTCGAGAGGTTTGAGGCCTTTCTTAAAGCGGCCCGCAAGGCTGGTTACACTGTGAAGGTGGTTGCTTGATTGCTGTATCCCACCTACAGTAGAGAAGCCCCGGTCGCCATGTCCGGGGGTTTTTATTTCCCCACAGATAAAAATATTTGTTAAATAAGTTCTCAATATGAGAACCTTTTAGTATCTTTGTCGTATAAAACTAAACCATGAGGTCAGACCGCTGTCCAAAATGGGGAAGTAAATAAGTAGTTTAATAATCGTTCATTAACATCATGTAAAACAAATGCACGTAATTTCACGTTTATCGTTGATCAAGTTCTGGAAGAAACATCCGGACGCTGAAACTCCGCTTCGTGTATGGTTCAAGAAAGTTGAACAATCCAAGTGGAAGAGTATCAATGACCTTAAAGCAGATTTTCCAACTGCTGATTATGTCGGTAACGACAGAGTGGTCTTTGATATTAAAGGAAACAATTACCGCATCGTCGTCCTCGTATTTTTTACAGGACAAAAAATGTTCATACGCTTTGTAGGCACGCATGCCGAGTATGACAAGATCGATGCGAAGAAAGCCTGATAAGGCAGAAGTACAGAAAAGAAGCACAGAAAAAAGACAGAAAGACGACAAGCCAAAGAACAAATCAAAACAGCAAATCAAAAGACAAAGACAAGAACAAATCCAAAGACAATTCAAGAAATCAAATCCAATTTAATCCAATTTAATAAAATGAAGAACGTTAAGCCAGTACGCAGCAAAGCAGACTATAAGGCTGCCCTTGCAAGGATAGAGGAGTTAATCGCCCTTAATCCGAAGAAGGGAACAGCAGCGTACGACGAGCTCGATATTATCGGAACGCTCGTGTCTGCATACGAGGACATTCATTATCCAATCGAAGCACCCGACCCTGTTGAAGCGGTCAAGTACATGATGGAGGAAGAAGGCTTAAAGCCCAAAGACCTCATAGTGTACTTCGGCAGTAAAGGGAATGTTTCAGAATTCCTCAATCACAAGCGCGGATTATCTGTGCGCGTTATCAAGGCGCTGCACGATGATTTTAAACTTCCTTATGAGGTTCTGCTTGCATAATAACGAACTTCGTAAAATACTAAGCCCGGTGTAACAGCCGGGCTTTTTTATTTTCCCTCCGATATATAAGGAAACAACCAAAGATACCATGAAGTTAGAACGTTTCCTCTCATTCACAGAATCCCTCAATCAGGATGTGTACCAGCTCGACCGCAACTCAGCAGAGATACTGAGTACTGATGAACCTGTAGGTTTCTGCTTCATAGGTTCACGGGTATATACACTGTACGTAAACGGGGAGAAACAGGCATTTGAACTCATCCCTGCCGATGCCGAATCTATTAAAATGACCTTCGGTGAATTCCCCAATCGTAAAGAAGACATCGTTTCCTTCGAGCCTACCGAGGAGGAAGGAGAGACGCTCTACAAATGGATTGCCCGTATACTATCAGTTGTAGAATGGTCCAACACAAGCAATGTATCCAAATGGCACACGTTCGAGTCTGATAGCGATGATGAGCCTCAACCGCTCGGAAGCACAGGCTATGTAGGCAAGCCCCTAATTTACTATACCTTCAATGCGCCTAACGGGATCTTTGGCCTTGAAATACTCAGCGACCTCTCCACGTTTAAGCTCGTCGGTCCCGGTATGGAGGATGCTGTCATCGGCACCTTGGATGATGTGATGAGTAACAGCGAGTATTACAAATCACTATCACCCGATAACGCCGTGTATAACTGGATACAGTATTGTTTTGGCAGGACGCTTATCAAATACAGGAACCTTGACGAGAGCGAACCTGCCGTAACACGCAGCGAACGCCTCGTCGTGAATCACAAGACCTATGGATTACAATATGACCCTGAAACCGACCAGGGCATCATCTATCTTCCTGCTCGCTTGATTACCTTCAAGCTTGATGAGCTCTACGAAAAATTACCAGAGCTCCCTGCACTCGAGTCCGGCGAGGTGGATAGAAAAATTCGTAAGCGACTTGAATACTACAACATCTCCATGCCGCCTGCTCCCTATGAGATAGGCTTTGTACTAAAGAATAAAAGGACGTAAAGTCTCATGGTATATTCTTCTTACGTCCGGCCCTGTTAACGCAGGGCTTTTTATTTCCGCTTGTTGTGAAACAGTAAGTATCCTTCGGCTCTATAAAGAGCATGAGATACAATGAAGCATTACTAATCGCACAGGACGTACTTGAACAGCTACGCCCTCACTGTTATCGCTGCGAGATAGCCGGCAGCATCAGGAGAAAAAAGGATGAAGTAAAAGACATCGAGATTGTCGCGATACCAAAACCTTATGACATCGGCCTGCTCGAATCAGGCATCGCTACTGTCGTCAACCGTTGGGAAAAAGTTCGGGGAACGCTGCCGTGTAAACTAACGCAGCGTAAATTACCGCAAGGTATCTGCGTGGATTTATTTTTTGTAAATGAAGATAACTGGGGCTATCAGTTCGCGTTACGTACAGGCAGCCGCGACTACAACAAGCGGATAATCCTTAAAGCTATTGAGAAGCGGGGCTACACAGCAGAGGGTGGTTACTTAAAGCGCAACGGTGTTATAGTTCCGGTCCTCGAGGAGGAAGATTTATTTAAGCGCATCGGAGTAACATATATCCCTCCTGAGAACAGGTTTTTATGAGAGCGATTTGTATCTTTGTTATATGAGCGGAATGTCAAGAGAAAAAGGGATACAAACGGTGTATGGTGGTGGTGGTCATGTGGTGATACTCGGCGCCGGTGCGAGCATAGCGTCAACGCGCAGAAATCCTGAACGTAATGGTAAGGTGCTCCCATCGATGGATAACTTCATTGATGTGGTAGGACTTGCAGAAATCGTCAAACGATTGCCTGCCGAGCTGCAAGCGAAGAACTTCGAGACCTTATACAGCAACCTGCATCAACACGACCCGAACTGTGAGGCCATTCAAGAGATTGAGTGGATTGTTCAGGAATACTTCCGCGACATGCGTCTGCCGGACGAGCCCACGATATACGATTACCTGGTGTTGTCGCTACGTCCAAAAGATTTAATCGCAACGTTTAATTGGGACCCTTTTTTATTCCAGGCATTCCAACGTAACCGACACGTTGCAGATATGCCCCTGCTATCCTTTTTACATGGAAATGTTGCGATGGGATTCTGCGAGAAAGACAGGACGACCGGCCTTGCTGGTTATACACATAAGAAGACCTTGAACTATTATGAGCCGACTCGGCTTTTGTATCCGGTTACACAGAAGAATTACAACCAGGACGAGTTCACAAAAATTGAATGGGGCAGACTACGGTACTGGCTCGAATCCGACGTAACGAAGCGTATCACGATATTCGGCTACGGGGCTCCAGCTTCAGACGTTGAAGCTGTGAAGTTGTTGAATGATGCCTGGGGAACACCTGACGATCGCAACATGGAACAGGTAGAGATTATCGATATACGTCCACAGGATGAAGTACGCGACCAATGGGATAACTTCATTCACTCGCATCACTATGACTACACCAATGATTACTTCGGCTCTGTTCTGGCACACTATCCACGACGAACAAGCGAGAGTTGGTTTCATCATTATTTACCAGCTACGGTAGAAGAAGCGTTCATGGAATCTAATCCCGTTCCTAAGGACTTTAAGACATTACAAGAAATGTGGGACTGGTTCAAACCATTGATAGATGCTGAGAATGAGTGGAAGGCCAAGCAACCAAAGGAGGGAACAGAACAATGATAGGATACAGAATAAAAATACCATCAACCTCAAATAAGTTCGTTGCCGAGTTACAAAAACTACTCGTGCTGCAATCAACGCCTGTTATTCTCGACATCGTAGCAGGACCGATGGATGAAGCCTGCGGTTGCTTCGAGAATGTTCGTAGGCGTGTTGATACTGATGGAGGCGAGTTCGTATTGGGCTGGCAGTTCTGGGAACATCCGTACATGATAGAAGCGGAGTTTCACGCCGTGTGGCGTAAGCCTAATGGTTCATTACTCGACATCACACCTAAGGACGACCGAGACATACAACAGATATTATTCATCGAGGATACCACAAGAACATACGAAGGCACACAAACAGACAATGTTCGTATCAACACAACCACCTGCGGATTAGTTGACGACATCATTGAAGTAGAGAAGGCAAAGTACAGGTTCTTAAATAAAGATGGCCGCGATAAAATCATAGGGCAGGTAAATTTAGTTGGTGATGATGCGCTCGTGTGGCAGTCAATCGTACAACTCTCAGCTATGCTCGAAAGATTACACATGACCGGCGGAGATGTAAACTTCCCGTGCTTCTGTAACTCTGGTGTCGCGTACAAAGACTGTCATCGTGAAGTGGTAAGGAAGGGAATGTTAGAGATATGATAAGTTAAACTTCCCTCCACGTTAAAGTTTTTTCCATTTCCACGGTTCTGCTATCTTGCCTTAAACCTCGGCAGGTTCTTCCATAGCGGTCTATAAAAACCGATGCACAAAACGGACACAAAAACTCTTGGTTTACAAGGGCTGTTCTGGAACATCAGCCGGCAAACTTTAACCAAATGAATAATATTAACCAGGCCAAGAACCGCGTGTGTTTATTCCTGCGCGTATCTACAAACAGACAATCCAACGACCGTCAGCTTGAAGAACTATCCAGTTTCTGCGATGCGAAGAACCTTGTTATCACGCACACCATCGCCACAGTAATTAGCGGACGAGTACGATTTCAGAACCGTGATGATGTGAAGCAGTTACTCGATCTTGCACGCGAGCGAAAATTCGACACCGTTTTTGTAACAGAGATAAGCCGCTTAGGGCGCAATGCCGTTGACTTGCGCTTCATCATTGACACGCTTCACAGTTACGGCGTGAACGTGTATTTCAAGAACCTGGGAATATACAGCATGGAGAACGGCATCACCTCATTTGCCGTTGCGATATTGATTGCGATATACGCAGAACTCACACAAGAAGAAATCTCGCTTCTACGAACCAGAATTATTTCAGGGCTCGACGCGGCCCGTAAGCGCGGTAAGCGCATCGGACGACCCGAAGGCTCCGTGCCTGATAAGGAACTACTTAAAAAATATCCGCAGCTCGTTCGCGATATAAAAGGTGGTTTGAGTTTGAGGAAGGCCGAGAAGATTCACGGTGTGTGCCGTACTACTGTGATAAAGATAAAGCGCATCGTCGTTGCTGCTTAGTTCAGGTTCACTGCTGCATCCTTCACTACCGATTCAATCACATCCTGTTCTATCCACTCCCGTATGGATTTGAAGTGACCTTCTTTTTGTATCCGCTTGCTTCTGTTGTTCACATACATGAGAGTACCAGGATTATTAAACAACTCGGATATTACAAAATGAGGTACGCCGAACGCGTTGAATATATCGTCCAGTCTATCTTCGCTTAAGAACGTGATGATAATCTCACCGTTCGTCGTACCTTCTATGATGGTACCGTAATCCGACTCGAGTATAAATTTTCGGGTGTGTAGTCGGTTATCGTACAGCCGTCCTAATACCATATCCGCCGGCATCCAATCCATCATGAGTTTGAGTTCAGGACTTGCCACACCTTTGTTTATTGTCTTGTATCTGTGTCTGAGGTCCTGCTTCCCGTAATAGGATTTAAACCTGACGAGCTCCGTGTTATCCATCATCAGCAACGCTTCGCGTATGCTGCCGGCATCGGTGAAGAACTCCATCTTCCGGGACTGTATGTTCAGATAATACAAAGGCATCGCCGAATATAGACGATGCCGGTAAATGGAAAAAATGAACGATGGGTTATACCTTCTGAGATTTGCGCTTCGCTTCTTCCTCGCGCTGACGCCTAACTTTCTCCAGCGCCTCGATTGCCTTCATCTCGTGCTTGATAATTTCTTCATCAGAGATGGCATCAATGTGTATAGTTAATTCTATTCCATAGGTAACTCCAAAGAACTCGTGTCGGTCCCGTGAAGCATACATCACAGGAGGTAGTGCCGTTCCTGCTATTAACGCGGTCGGTAGTATCGCCTTTGGATACCTTATAGCAAGGAACACCACCGCGAGTGCAGAGAACACGACCACGGCTTGACGCTCCGGTGTATTCGCCCAATCTCCAATACTCTTCATCGTTCTTTCCATGCTCGAGTGTATCGCCTTATCCTTTTGTTCTGTAAAGCATAGCGGAGCAATAAGACCACCGTACATTCCTATGAAAATGGCCTTAGAATTTTCTACAACAAGAAGCTGAGGCAGTCGCACGTTTACCCCGTTGTACTGAAAACCCCTCATAGTTAAACCCTGGTCTGCCAGGGAAGTATTAAGCTGTTGCAGAAAATTCATCCCCTGCATAACGATATTGTTTCCCTCATAAACAGTCGGGTGCGTATGGAAGAAGAACGGTAGATATTTGTTATCGAGGGCGAACTTGTACGCCTGGGCTAATTCCTTCTCGTCGGCGCGGTAGCTGTGTCGCTTATCATCGGCGACGTTCGTCACGAAGGCAACATCAACCGCCTCGTAACTTATCCTGCCGTTAGTTTCCACATGCTTGAAATAAACCAAGCCTCCCTTCTCGTGTTCTGGGTCGTACTCATTCCTTAATTTGGTAAGCACTGTCGGTTGATACGAGAACGCACCCGGCGCGTTAAGGCGTGCGTACTCTGTGTTGTTGATGTTAATACGGTTGGTCAGGCGTGGGTGTGCCAGTAACCAGTTGGAGTCTTGTTTGAAGGCGTGTGAATTCATCTGTTAGGGTTTGTCCGTAGGTAGCAAATAGCTTGCCATTGGGAGAAATCAGGACACCGTGTCTGAACTTGTGGTAGAAAAGCGCTGTCCTGTATTAAATTACTGACAAATCTAAGGGTTGTGCACTACTGCGCAGAGAACATAACCTTCTTCTGGTTGTTGTTCCAGTAAACCCGAACGTAGTTGTCGTTATAGTGATAGGAACGGAACCCGTGCTGGTCGTTGCCTTCTCCTCTCGTCAAGCCTGTTATCGTCACCTTGTAAGTTACCTGCTGCTGATGAACTGTACGACCCTCCGCATGAACCTGAAACCTGCTACCGAGACGAGCGATGCACTCTTCACAAGAACGCTCGTCGTTGAAGTACAGTTGTATGCTATACAACTCGTCCGCTACCTCATTGGTGTAGTTGTATAGTTCGGTGTCGGTCGCTTGGTAGATTGGGCGTAGCATGTTTATTTCTTTATTTGCTCGTCTTCTCTAAGTAAATATTATCATACATTGACTTATGGTGTATGATGGCCTTACCATCTTTACTCTCTATTGGTAGTTTGGTAGTCATAAGAACTTCCTCAAATTTGGTAAATTCTGTACTATGCTCTTCATCCTCATCTGCGAAAAATTTATCGAAAGTAATGTACCCATTGGAGAAGGACCAATTTCCTGTATTCCTATAGACAAGAGTATTATCCTTCTTGCGGTACATTAAATTTATATAAGTGCCGTCGCTATTTATCCATACTGAATCAATAGTATTAAGGTTGTTCTTTGATACATAAAGCCCAGTAACATCTTGTTTATTACTGCAACTGTATAGAACTATTATTAAAACTACAGTTACTATCTTTCTCATAAATCTACTTTTTTATTATTGACGTTGGAACTATAAATAAGTATGTCTGATGTGTTGTACTCTCAGGTATTACCTTTCCAGCCTGTCTTGGTTTATTATTACCTTCATTATTCTTTGTTATTGGGTTAAAAGTTTCCGAAGTAATCGACTTACTATCTATTACAATAATAACTGTTTTATCTCCAACTTCATAAAAATTGTAGTTTGCCTTTCCAACAAATTGGGCTGTCATATTAGTTCCGGCACTTACAGGATTAAAAAATGGTGCTGTACCAAACTTCGTCTCGCCACTTTCGATGTATTCCGCCAAGGCTTGAACAAAGTTCGGAGCTTTTATTAACTCTGTATTCATAGGGTGATTCTGGTACATTAAGCTTTTTTCAGGTCCAGTCCCTGTTTTATACTCGGCATAAAGGGTTGCCCAATTTGTTTTATCATCCCTTCTCGTATAACCTTCAACATTTTTAGAAGATTTCATCAGTTGACTTTCCCCAGTCTTTGCATTTACAATTTCTGTTTTCCCATCTTTCTCACCACCTTTGTAATGAGTAAAATCTACATCCTTACCTCCCATATCGCTTACCTTTGTTTTATCGTATTGTCCTGTTTTGTCATTATATACTGCATTGTACTCATCGTCATTTGCACCATTCGGATCAATATTTAAAATCGGTTTATTGCTGAAGGCATGGTAAGGCGACATCCACGGTTTCTCCTTGAACATAGGGTCCACGTTCCACCTACGGCCCAAACGGGCGTCGTACTCCCAGTACTCGGCGGTATAGTGCGTGCCTACGTTGCCCGTGATTTCGTCGTCTTTTTCCTGTCCTCCCGCGGCGCCGTATCTGTAGCTGTTGCTGTTATACGACCTTCCCGGCATGTATGAACCGAACGGATAATAATCATACTGGCTCATGATATCTGCCAGATAAAAATCAATGGTATCGTTTGAATTGGTATCCACTGCTATTTTATGATCCGTTAGTGTTGTCATTACATTGCCTAAATGGTTACTCAATTCGTAACGTTTAAAGCCCTGGTAATGTGTTAGTGGATCGCCCGAAATACTTGCCGTGGCTCCAATCAATTCATTTGGTTGGGCATTCATACCCAAACGGCTACTGCCATACAAATGTTTCTCTGTTTGAGCATAGCTCAATACCGTATCGTCCACCGTATGCTCATACGTACTCATTACATTACCTTGTGCATCTCTCACATAATACGTTGTTCGCTTCCATTGGTTACTATTATCTAAAATATGTTTGGCAATGCGATTGCCCGAAGCATCGTAATCAAATGCCAAATTATCCTTAGTACTGCCTGTAACACGTGTAATGCGTTTAATTTTACCATACACCGTCCATTCAATGGAATCTATTTCTTCGGTACTGTCTTTTACCAAATTGCCTATTGCATCATAACTGTAATTGTTATACACATTTATAGAGTCTTCATGGTTACTAAAGCTTCCCTGGTCATCTATATCATCTGAACGTAAAGATGTGTAGCCCGTATTATCATTTACATGATACAAGCGGTTATGGATCATATCGCCCGAAGCATCTTTCCAATATTTATACACCATATCATCGTGCTGAACGCCCAGATTATCGTAACGTGTCTGCGTTAAAATGTTTCCATTGGCTTCGTATGTAAAGTTATTGGTGTACATGTTGGTGATAAACTGATCGCTACTCAACCATTGGTTGTTTGGTATATCAATATTACAAAAAGTTTTTGATTCTGTTATTCTGTTCAACTGATCATATTTATAGGCATTGCCTTGTGGTACAGCAACCGGCACTGCTGCTAATCCGCTTGGTACAATGGTGTCAATTTTTGAAAGTGTGGTTACCATGCTACTAATGTTTCCGTTGTACAGATCGTAACGGCCTGCCATTAACTCACTACCCAATGTTTTGCTTTCAAAACGTTTGCTTACATCGTTCCATTTTAAATAATCAATGGCTTTGTAATCGCCCCTGAAATAGTTTAAGCTATAGCTCATCGCATCCAATGCAAATACTTTATTGGCATTGAATACAGTATCCTCCAGTCCGTCTTTACCCTAGCTAAACTCACTCAAATAATTATTTTCAATGAGTCTTATCTTTAATTATATCTTTCCTTCCTCCACTTTTTGAAGATTAAAACTTCGAACTACCGAAGATTCTATATCTATAGATCATTTCTTTTCTAAAATAATAAACAACTCCCTGCCCGCTCTTGGTTTTATGGAATTATAGCAAGGGTCGAATGTTTTAAAGCTGAAATAAGGTTCAAAATACTTGACATACTCTGCTTTATTTCCACCAAATGGCGGATGTGCCGTATTTAAAGGATCATCAAATAAAACACCGGCTAATTTTCCGTCTTTGTTCAAAAGAACTGCCATTTTTTTAGCATAATTGGCACGTAAGGAAGGATCGATCGCACAAAAGAATGTTTGTTCAATGATCAGATCATAGGTATTGCTATGCTCGAAAAAATCACCATGGATCAATTGTTCTGCCGGGAAATCAGGCGATCGTTTCAAAATATTTTTCAACGGCTCTTGTGAGATATCAATTACAAACACATTTTTAAATCCTTGTTTGTATAAATATTCTGCCTCATACGCATTTCCTGCACCTGGGATCAAGATCTTCAGTCCCTTGTTCGCTAATTGATCAATGTATTCCTTTAAAGGAGCACTCACCTCTCCTACATCCCAACCTGTTTCCTGATCATTATAACGCTTGGTCCAATATTCCTGATTGAGTTCTATCATACTAGAAGTTTTAGAATGAGAATTGGAAACCGGCTTTTATTCCCCAGTTACTAATGGTATTTCCCGGATTCGCTGCTTCGTAATCTTTTTTATAAAAATCATCATTATAGGTTAAACGGTATAATACATCAACACGGATCAGATTAAAAATATTCTCCACTCCCAGGTCCGCTTCAAAATATGGCACATCATCCATCACCGTAAAATTATTATTGGCATTGAATCGTTTGTTCTGCTGACTTAAAGTTCCATACACCATGTTTATACCAACCACTTCCCTCCAATTCAGTTTTTTAAGTGCCGGAACACGATTAAAGAACAATCCACTAAAATGATGCTGCCAAAAAGCTTGTACATATTGGTCGCTGACAAATTCAAAGAAATTCATTTGATTAAAGGTGTTCGATCCATAAAAGAAGGTTTCATTTCCACGTGGGATCTCCAACAACGTATATGGTACTTCCGAAAACACTTTTCCTGCTTTCAAAAATACTTGTGAATAACCAAGTGTTGCCGAACGGAAACGATTCGTATAGGAAACACTTAATTTATAATATTCAAAGTCGCCATCAAACACATCTTTTATGGCAGCAGTAAAATTCAACCCGATCACAGCAGATTTTTTATTTCCAAAACTGATCCGTTCATTTCCGTTCTGAACATATCGCTCTTTTGCTGATAAACGAAGATCCAACATTGCTTCTGTGATAGAATATTTACGTTGCTGAAAAATATTGAACTCATCGGGAGCAACCGTAAGATCAAATAAAGGAGATGTTCTTACATTCTGAAAGGTTACTTTGGAACTTAATCCAATATTAAAATCTTTTTCATACCAGAGTCTTCCCTCCTGCACCTTTACTAACCTGGAAAAATTACCAATATTGGAAGAGAAGTTGTATAAATTGTTAGGTGACTGCCCAAGGTTGATGTTCTGAGAGAAGTTAAAACTTGTCCCGATTTGATCGATGTCATCACGATACTGAATTCCCACTTTACTCCAAGGGAAACGGGTAAGGATACGTTCTACCTGCAAGTTATATTTAAAACGCTGATCTCTGAATCCATAAGCACCGTAGCCTCTGATCACCCAATCCTTACTAAGTTTGGCATTGGTACGGAACCCTAACTTCACTTTGTTTCCTTCCACCTGATTATAGCTGTAGAGCTGCATGTAATGTCCCAGATCAACCGGTCCAAAATCTTTGTATCCTGAAAACAAGAAATACAACACATTCACTGCATTTTTGATGAAAGGAATACTTCGCACAGTATCGATCATGTCGTATGATTTCGCCTCCAGAGGAGTTAATCGTTCATGACGATTGCCGCCCCACCAGGAAGTATCTTTGATGATGGCATCTTCGGCATACTGGATGCGGGTTTCATAAAAATCGTTTTGCTTTGGCTTGTTCACAACAAAATTGCGATTGGAATTATAGGTTCGAACGATCAAACTCACAAACTTATCTGTTAATGTAGAATAATCGACCACCGTGCGGGTTTGCTCCGGCACCCAAATTCCAGCTTCGGTAGGGATCAATACTTGTTGAATACGTGCACGGTCGAGCCAGTTAAAGTTCACATCAGGAGTTATTTCCAGATCGAGCTGCTTAATGGCAAAGGTGGTATCGGTGATCCATAAAGAGCCGGTAAAAGCAAGATCTTTTTTGTTCTTCGGACGGCAATCGATTCGATAACATCTGAATCCATCAATGATCATACTATCGATCAAATAGTAGTTGTAAAACAACATGGCATTATCAGCGATCGGATTTAAAATATCCTTCGCTTGTAAGGTGATCACATTATTACCAAAGTTATAGTTCTGAAAGTCGGTACCGGTTAACTGCGAAACCGCACTTCCATCCTTCATTCCCACAAACTTGATTTTTACAGCACTTACCTCTTCCCTTTTTTTATCGGCTACTTTGTAGGAATAAATATCGGAGATCACTTCACTCATCATCACAGGAAGATTGGCTTTACTTTCTTCTCCTGCCAGCTGATCCAAGCTATCCCACATATTTGTAAAACCTCTAAACAAACGCCATTTTCGCATTTTAGGTGTTACATTATCCACATCGGCCTCCTGCTTGGTATAGCTGGTGTATTGAACCGATTCTAAATTATCGCGGTTGTATTTGTCTTTATTATCCTGTGCATTTTTAATGATCCTCAAAGCAGGATTCACTCCGGGACGCACCTCGATGGTATTTAAGTTCAGTGCTTCCGGACTCAATTGAAAATCGATGACTTGTGTCGTACCTTTTTTTACCGGCTTCGCTTTTGATTTATAACCGATCAAGGAAACGAAGATGGAATCTTTAGGAGCTGTCGTTTTTAAAACATACTGTCCGTCAAAGTCGGTTACCGTACCTTGAAATGTTCCTTTGAAATAAATATTGGCAAAGGGAACACCGTTGTTCGTGCCTATTTCAGTTACACGACCGGATATAACGGTTTCTTTCTGAGCAAAGAGGGACATGCTCAAAAGCAGAAAAAACAAACTATATTTTATTCTATTCAAAACCATTCATTATCTAACATCCGGTAGCGTATTTTGTTTTATGCCCGTTTCTCGAGCAAAACCACATTCTCCACATGATGTGTTTGTGGGAACATATCTACCGGCTGCACTTTTGTGACTTTATATTTTTGATCCAATAATTGCAGGTCTCTGGCCTGGGTAGCAGGATTACAACTCACATACACGATCTTTTGAGGCTCAATCTCCAGGATCTTTTTTGTAACATCATCGTGCATTCCAGCACGAGGAGGATCTGTTATGATCACATCGGGCTTTCCGTTGGCTTGCACAAAAGCATCGTTCAACACATCTTTCATATCGCCTGCATAGAATGATGTATTCTCAATTCCATTCAGCTGAGCATTGATCTTTGCATCTTCAATAGCAGCCGGCACATATTCCACTCCTACTACTTTCTTGGCCTGATGTGCTACAAAGTTGGCAATAGTTCCTGTTCCGGTGTAAAGATCATACACTATTTCATTACCGGTTAAGGCGACAAAATCACGTGTCACTTTATATAAATTGTAGGCTTGCTCAGAGTTAGTCTGATAAAAACTTTTCGGACCGATCTTAAATTTCAATCCTTCCATGTTCTCATAAATGCTGTCGTTCCCTTTGTAAACTCTGATGTCAAGGTCGCCAATGGTATCATTCTTCTTTGAATTGATCACATATTGCAAAGAGGTGATCTGTGGGAATTGAGCAGACAAATGCTCCAACAAAGCTGCGATGTTCTCTTTATCATCATAATAAAAAGAGATGATCACCATCCATTCACCAGTTGAAGTGCTACGGATAATGATATTACGAAGTAAACCGATTTGTTCGCGCAGATCAAAAAACCTCAATCCATTTTTTAATGCAAATTCTTTTACAGCTAAACGGATACTATTGGAAGGTTCTTCCTGAAGGTAACAAGTATCAATATCCAGCACTTTATCAAACAAGCCGGGGATATGGAATCCTAAAGCATTTCTATTATCGATCGTCTGATTGGTTTCAATTTCTTCTACTGTCAACCATTTTTTATTGGAAAAGGTATATTCCAACTTATTTCGATAATGATAGGTCTTTTCTGATGGTAATATCTTTTGTATCTCCGGTAATTCAATTTTTGCCAAACGTGTAAGCGCATCTGTCACCTGCTTCTGTTTGTAATACAACTGCCACTCATAACTCATGTTCTGCCATTTGCAGCCTCCACACACACCAAAATGCGAACACACTTCATCCACACGTTTATCGGAACGTTGCTTCACAGCGATGGTCTTTGCTTCTCGGTATTTACTTTTTTTGCGAGTGATCTGCACATCCACCACATCACCGGGAACCGCCCCTTTGATAAACATCACATAATCTTCTGTTTTTGCCACCGCCTGACCGTCTGAACTTGCATCGATCACAGCAATGTTCTCAACGATTTGAGGAGGCTTTTTATCCATTTTTCTCATAACGTGCGAAGTTACAAAAAGCCTTTCAAATAATTTCCTTAAATTTGTAGTACTAAAACACTGAATTATGTCGACTATTATGACCAACAAGATCACAGCCAAACAAGCAATAGAACTGGAAGATAAACACGGAGCACACAACTATCATCCCTTACCGGTGGTATTGGAGCGTGGAGAAGGTGTATATGTTTGGGATGTGGACGGGAAACAATATTTCGACTTTCTGGCGGCATATAGTGCAGTAAACCAAGGACACTGCCATCCAAAGATCGTTTCGGCTTTGGTGGAACAAGCACAAAAATTAACCCTTACTTCCAGAGCATTTTACAATGATTCATTGGGAGAATATGAAAAATTCATCACTGCTTACTTTGGTTTCGACAAAGTATTACCGATGAATACAGGTGCAGAAGGAGTGGAAACAGCCTTAAAATTAGCTCGTAAATGGGCCTATGAAAAAAAAGGAGTGGCAGAAAATGAAGCAAAGATCATCGTTTGCAAAAATAATTTCCATGGGCGTACGATCTCTATTGTATCGGCCAGCAACGATCCTGATGCCCGTCAAAACTTCGGACCTTTCACTCCAGGAATTATGGCAGTAGAATACAACAATGTAGCAGATCTTGAAAAAACATTGAATGAATATGGAAAAACATCTGCTGCATTCTTAATAGAACCTATTCAAGGTGAAGCAGGAGTTATTGTTCCTGATGAGGGATATCTGAAAAAATGTTATGATCTGTGTAAAGCGCACAATGTGCTTTTCATTGCGGATGAGATCCAATCCGGTTTAGGAAGAACAGGCAAGCGTTTAGCTTGTGATCATGAAGGCGTACATCCTGATATGTTAATCCTTGGAAAAGCACTATCGGGAGGAACATACCCTGTATCAGCTGTTTTAGCGAATGATGACATCATGCTATGTATTAAGCCGGGACAGCATGGTTCTACCTATGGTGGCAATCCGATGGCCTGCAAAGTAGGGATCACAGCTTTAACAGTTTTAAAAGAAGAAAAACTTTCGGAGAATTCGGAACGATTAGGAAAAATATTATTGTCAGAATTAAAAGCCATTCAAGCATCTCATCCTGAGATCGTGAAAGCGGTGAGAGGAAAAGGACTTTGGGCTGCGATGGTGATCAATGAGAAGAATGGCAAAACAGCCTGGGATGTGTGTATCGATCTGATGAATAATGGCTTATTAGCAAAACCAACACATGGTGATACTATCCGATTTGCACCACCTTTGGTGATCAATGAGGAACAACTGATGGAATGTGTTTCGATCATTCGAAAAGTGATCAAGAACTTTTAATAAAAAAGCCTCAACAAATGTTGAGGCTTTTTTATTCTATTATTTATTTACTATTATCTTTTTCTGAATCATATCATTTTCCGATTTAAGACTGAAAAGATAGCACCCATTTTCAATTGAATTTAATTCAAGTCTCTTAACATTTTCATTTTTTATTGATTCTGTTAAAACAAGCCTTCCTGTAAGATCAAATAATTCTATAATTCCATTCTCGATTTGTTTCTCACCAAAGGAAATTGTCAACGTTTCTTGAGCAGGATTAGGACTAATTACTATTTGAGATAGATCCAAATCCGTAATACCTGTAAACAGTACTGGGCTTAAATTAGAGATACTGTAATCATTAAAAGATCTGGAAGGCTGACAGGGAACAGGAGGAATTACAGAAACGGCATAATAGTTAATTCCTGACGCAGGATTAACATCTGTATAAGTTGTATTTGAAGCGGAGATAGAATCGTACAAAACAATAGAAGATGGCGTTGCTCCTCTATAGATAAAATAGGTTCCATACGAAAACCCTTGATAAGGATTCCAGGACAGCTGAGGATATCCGGTTGCTAAATTACTGCTTGTTAAAAGATGAATTGTTTGATGAGCAGGTGCTACCATTGAATGTCCACAGGTATCAGCCGTTTCTATTCTATATTTATGAGATTGGATCATGGGGTTTGCCAACACGTCTTCATATACAGAAGTGTCTGTACTTGGCACAGAAGCTATAGTAGAATAAACGCCCATGGTAGTAGTTTCTCTCTGTATGTTATAGAAACCAAAGAATTGCGGATCCTTATCCCAAAAAACAATATTATGATTCACAGAATGATCAGTAGTTACTTTACAAATCTGTTGTTGAAAAACCGGAACAACCGAGCATGCAATAGTAGTAGTGTCGCAAGCTGCACCGGTACCGGAAGTTTGAGAAATGTTCACTGTACCCGGCTGATTTGAAAAATTTGTGATCAGGACCTTATAATATTGTCCGGTTAAGGCATTTGGAATGATAATGGTTTCTTGTGTAGATGTAGAAAAACTACAGTCAACTATCTGCGTAGAATCCATGCCACAGAATGATGAGGACGAAAGTGGTCCCCAAACAACAAAATCAGCATCCATTCCCGATCCTGATGAGCCAACACATTGCATGTTCAAGGTAATTGGTCCTGAAATACAAACATCCAAATAGAGCCATAATGGATTCGGAGTACTTTGTAAACAACCATAATCGTTAGTTGTATCGGAATATACAACACCTGTATCCATCACATATGAATATGTAGAACCAGTAGCAAACAAATAAGGTGTTGAGCATGTGTTTTGTGCGGATAGTTGATACGTGCAAAACAAAATCAGTACTAAAGAAAGGGAGTAGCGTTTTTTCATTTTCGCGAAGTTTTATCTAATCAAATTTAGAAAAAAAACGCAGAAAAGCAAATTTTGTATTATAACCTAAACCCGAAAGTGATCGCCAAATTAGGCTCTTTGATCTTTATATCATTCGATCTCTGATATCCTTCATAGCGGATCCTTGAAATACCATAACGCATGGTTAATTCAACAAACAAAGCCCTTCCTGTATCGCGGTAATTTTTTTGGAGACCAAAACCTCCAAAGAAAAATGCATTAAATCCTTTCGTCACAAACTCATGTTCAAAACCTATATCTCCCTTTCCATCATAAGGTGAAGTGCCGGTTGAATCGTTCGTAATAACAACATAGGAATTAAAAATATAACGTGCCCCTACTCCACCTAATACATAAGGTGTGGCTCCATATTCACGTTCACTGTTCATAGCCAACTTCAATCCTATTGGTAATTGAAGTTCGTTGTAACGAAGATCATGAGTGTAGGCATAGGAACCATCGAACAAATAAGTTCCACCGAGTGCTTTGTAATAACCTTTGAAGGTAAGTCCCTGGCTCAGATATTCTAATCCTACCAGCAAATTGGTTCTCCGGGCAATCACGACCTCTGCTTTATACGCCACATTCGCACCTAATTTACGTTTAGTTCCGGTGGTCATTTGCGGGTGATTATAAAAAAAGGAGATCACAGGTCCAGCGCTCACGCGATGATGAAGCGTACCTACATGATAACCATATTGTGCCATTATTTCTATTGAAGAACAAGCAAACAGTACAAGTAAAATGAATATGGAAAATACTTTTTTCATCTATTGCATGGAATATACTTTTTCACCATTAATAAATGTGCTCAACACTTTTGAATGAGGAACTTTATCGATCTCGCATTTCATAATATCGGTATCAAGTATAATGAAATCAGCAAATTTACCGGCTTCAATACTTCCTTTTTCTTTTTCTTCAAAGTTCGCATAAGCTCCCCAAATGGTCATTCCACGTAATGTATTTTCTCTTGACAAAGCATTCTCCATTTGAAAACCCTCTTTTGGAAATCCTTTCAGATCCTTTCGGGCAACTGCAGCATAAAACGTGTAAAACGGACTGATGTGTTCCACCGGAAAATCTGTACCTAATGCGAGCATACCGCAGGCTTTTAGCTGATCATTGTACGCATAGGCATATTTAACACGCTCCTCTCCCAAACGGTCTTTTGCCCAATACATATCGCTGGTAGCATGTGTAGGTTGAACAGATGGAATGATCTGCTTATCGAAACCCATTTTAAGTATGGCAGCTGGTGCAACTTGGAAATGCTCTATTCTCCATCTGGCATCCAGCTTTGGAGGCAAGGTACTTTGTCGCATTCTGTTTTCCATAAAATGTTTTTGATAAATGGACAACATCATTCCTGTTGCTGAATCACCGATACAATGAGAATTCATTTGAAATCCTTTATTCAACATAACAACAGCCATGCTATCAAAATATTCCGGCTTATTCAATAAAAAACCTTGTTCATCCTGCATATCTGAGTATGGCTGCATCAAGCAAGCACCACGTGAACCCAATGCACCATCCACATAAAATTTAAACGAACAGACATTTAAACGATCCGTTTTATAAGGTCCATTTTTCAGGTAATATTCCAGATTATCTGCACTATCGGAGAGCATAGCATAGATGCGCATTTTTAAAGATCCGCTCTTTTGCATTTTATCGATCACCTGAATGGTCGACCGCATCAAGCCGGCATCATCAACTGTTGTTAATCCAACAGCCAAACAATTCTTTTCTGCTGCCAACAAGGCTTTTTCTGTTTCTTTTGGGGAAGCTTTCGGAATAGCTTTTTTCACTAATTGAACAGCATTATCAACCAGAATACCGCTGGGCATGGCAATCGGATAATTCAAATGCATTACTTCTGAAGCCAGTTCTTTTTCCAGCCAAATTTCTTCCCCGCCTTGCTCTTTAGTAATAAGATCGATCTCGATCACTCCACCACTGATCTTTGTATCTGTTTTTACATGTGCTCTTCGCAATGCTTCTGCATTGGCTAGGGCTGCATGTCCATCAATACGTTCCAAAAAAACTGGTGTATTCGGAAAAAGTTTATCTAATTGATATCTGTCGGGGTACTCTTTCTTTTCCCAATCATTTTGATCCCACCCTCTTCCAATGATCCAATCCGATTGATTTGTTTTAGAATACACTTTTACTCTTTCAATCACTTCATCGAATGATTGTGTTCCCACCAGATCCACCTCCTGCAAACCTCTTCCGTATTCATAAAAATGACAGTGTGAGTCGATAAAACCGGGATAAATAGCTTTACCATTCGCATCCAATGTTTCTTTTGCTACAAATTTCGATAAGATCTCTTCATCTGATCCAACAGCGATGAACTTACCTTCTTTTACAGCAAAGGCATGTGCATTAGAAAAGGATGAGTCAACCGTATAAATGACCGCATGATGAACGATCAGATCGACTTCTTGTTGATGAGAACAAGAAAAAAACAATATCGAGCAAAGAATGACAATATACTTTTTCATCAATTATTTACGGATGGTATTGGTTGCATTTGCCTGAACCGTAGGTGTGATGATCACATCACTGATATTCACATGTGCCGGACGGGATGCTGCCCAATAAATAGTATCGGCAATATCTTCAGCCGTTAAGGGTTGTAATCCTTTATACACATTCTTAGCTCTTTCTTCATCGCCTTTATAACGAACAATACTAAACTCTGTTTCCACCATGCCGGGATGAATACCTGTTACTTTTATTCCATGTGGCAACATATCGATGCGCATGGCTTTATTAAGAGCATCCACTGCATGTTTGGTGGCACAATACACATTTCCATTGGCATACACTTCTTTCCCGGCAATAGAACCAATATTTACAATATGCCCAAAACCATTTTGGATCATTAGCGGTGCCAATGTTCTGGTGATATATAACAAACCTTTGATATTAGTATCGATCATTCGCTCCCAGTCGTCAATGATTCCATCTTGAATAGGTCCAAGACCAACGGCTAGACCGGCATTATTCACCAATACATTGATCTTTTTCCAATCGGTAGGAATTGAATTGACAGCAGCTTCCACTTCAGATAATTTTCTGACATCGAAATTTAAGGTCAATACGTCAATTTTATAGTTAGCTTTTAAATGAGAAGAAAATTCCTCCAAACGCTCTTTTCTTCTTCCGGTAATGATAATATTATATCCATTCTTCGCAAAGAGTTCTGCTGTAGCTTTTCCTATTCCTGCTGTTGCACCTGTAATTAATGCGATCATAATTTATGCTTTATTTAATTTACTATTTCTTCTACTGTATCCAAAATAGATCGCTAATCCAACGATCAACCAAAGTCCAAATCCGATCCAGTTCGATACACCTAATTCGGCCATCATGTATAAACAGCTGACCAATCCTAACATCGGGATCAAAGATAAATTTGCACGGAAAGCCCAAACTGTCAATGCTAAAGTGATAAGTATAAAGATCCACATTGGGATCTTATGCTTGAACAAACTCCATCCCGACTCAAATTTCAAATCTTCTCCAACAGGTAATGAATTAACAAATGAAGAATAATTATCTTCCGTTAAATTGCTCATATACGTTTCAATATCATTACTAGCAGCAGCAAATGCAGCACTATCGGTTTGAACAATATGTGATTTTACTGAATTGATCTGCTCTTCATTCAATGAGGTAACAATGGTCGCAGCATCATTCATTTGTTTTTCGTTGGTTACAAAATTCATAGTCGCCTCTTTATTGTATGAAAAGGATAATGCAATGGCTGCAATCAATAGAACCGGCATAATATATTTTGAATTGATATAAGGCGTTTTGAATTTTCCACGAGGAATATCTTTTTTGTTTTGCAATACAAGCACACCACCACAAACTAAAACAAAGGCGAATAATGTTCCAATGCTACACAGATCTGTAACCATAGTTAGATTTAAGAAAAGAGCAGGCACTGCAACTACAAAACCGGTTACAATGGTAGCGAAAGAAGGTGTTTTATATTTTGGATGAACTTTCGCAAATGATTTTGGTAATAAGCCATCACGACTCATACTCATCCAGATACGCGGCTGCCCCATTTGGAACACTAACAATACACTCGCCATGGCCACAACAGCACTTACAGCAATGATACCCGACATCCATTTCAGATCTAGTTTTTCGAAAACAAAAGCCAAAGGATCACCCACATTCAGTTCGTTATAACTCACCATACCTGTTAGTACCAATGCAATGATCACATATAGAACAGTACAAATGATGATCGCCCACATCATTCCCCTGGGAAGATCACGTTGTGGATCCTTACATTCCTCGGCAGTTGTTGAAATAGCATCAAAACCTATATAAGCAAAGAATACAGCCGACACCCCTTTTAATATTCCTCCGATTCCATTGGGTGCAAAAGGATCCCAATTTTCCGTATCCACATAAAAAACACCAACAGCGATCACCAGCAAAATGATACAAAGCTTGATCACCACCATCAAGTTGCTGGCATTCTTGGATTCTTTCATCCCTTTATACACCAACCAGGTGATCAACACAATGATCATCAAGGCTGGAATATCTGCGATCAAATGTAAACGACCTAATGTAGGAGCAGTTGTCCATGCCGTATAAGCTGCTTGCACAGAAGCATCAAGATTCTCAAATGATTTACCACTTTGCATTAGAGCTGTAGCTTGATCAAAACCTTTTGAAGCAGAGAGATAATCCATTTGTATCCATTCCGGCAAATGAATCCCACCACTACTCAACAATCCTGTAAAATAATCACTCCAGGAAATAGCTACAGTAATGTTACCAATGGCATATTCCATAATAAGCGCCCAACCGATGATCCAGGCGATCAATTCACCAAAGGCCACATAAGAATATGTATAAGCACTTCCGGAAACGGGAACCATGGAAGCAAATTCAGCATAAGCAAAAGCTGCAAATCCACAAGCAATGGCTGTGAAAATGAACAGAAAAATAACGGCCGGCCCACCATCAGCACTGGCTTTACCGATAGTACTAAAAATACCGGCTCCAATAATGGCTGCAATACCAAATGCAGTAAGATCCCTAACACCTAAATGCTTTCCAAGAGAACCATGTCCATCACCGGCACCATCTTTTTCTACCTGTTTTAAAATATCCGTTACAGATTTCTTTCTGAATAAACTATTAAAGCTCATATCTATCGTTTAGGGTTATAAAACAAATTTAGGATAAAAAATCAATTTAAAATCCTTTTTAAAAAGGGTAGTTTGGATACTAATTTCTGTTTGTCCAAAACCAACAAAAAAGCGATCAATAAAAAAGGAAGTGTAGGGGTCCGGTATCTGGCTATTGCTCCTATGATCGGGGTTGTTTCTCCGATCACAATGAACTGTAGTATTACAAATGACAGACAAAACAGGATCAAATGCCAGGGCAATTCTTTAAAAGGTAAGATAAAATACAAACAAAGCAGCATGATCGCGATGATCAACATATTTTCAAAACCGGCCATCAGCATCATGATTGAATTCATTTCCCATGGAAATGGTCGCAGCAAAACATTAGAAACTGCTTGTGGAATATTTTTCACAAATGAAACAAAGGTTGGCTCTAACTTATTGATCTGTATGGCACTATTGGCAACGGGAATCGGCTTCCCGGTCATATCTGTCATTTCGCCCGATGCCAGTTTATTGAACTCCAACTGTTTTTGAGAAAGTGTAACCAGTGGATTCTGAATATTGATAATACGGTCGATATTGAAACCAATTGTTGCCAAAACAATTACAACTGTAATAAATTTGAATACTACTTTTTGAGTATTGGTTTTATTTACCCACAAAAGAAAAAGTAAACCTGGTAAAAGAGAAAGCCAAACATAGAATTTTGAAAAGCCTAATAAAAAAGCCATGGATATAACAGCAATGGTGGCTTTAAATTCGAAAAGACGATTAAAGAAATAGATCATTAATCCCAAGGCAAAAAACAAGATCCCTTCTTTTAATACACCCGAACCCCAAAATAGAACGGAAGGAAGTAAAAAAACGACAAAAAACAATTCCTTTTTCTTGTCCATCAGGAACTCAGAAAATGTTTTGTAAAGAGCAATTAATCCAACAAAAGAAAGAAAACACATAAAAACCGTGTGCACATTAAAATACCCCATTGAAAAAAGTCGAACCAGCGCATTAAAACGGATGATCGTATGGCTATCATTTAGCACATTGGCATCGTGAGCTCTTGCCCAAAAATTCATCTGCTTGTAATATTGATTGAAATCGCCTCCATCATTCCCAATACCGGTAAGCATGGCAAAATAGTGAGAAGGATTGGTTTTGAGTGCATCAAAGATCACTTTGCTATCATCAAAGTATTTATAGATATCTGCAGTAGCCCTGTCGGTATAATAGAAGGTATAAATAGCCCAAACAGCAAAACCGGCAATAACTTTCAGTAAAAATGCACCCGTCACCCATTTTTTAGAGATCCCGCTCAGCTCAAAAAAACGGATCTTTTGGATCAGAAAAACAAAAAATGTGGTGTATGCAAGCGATAAAATTATCTCCATGACCATAGCATTCAAATATAAGAATTCTTATCGCTTTAGAGTCGCTTAAATTCGATTGAATTAAAAAACAGAAAATGGCTGGGTTTATCAGCTTACTGATAAATCAAAAATATCGTTGGTCTTTTATTGATATCAGGCAGTTGTTTCTTCCAATCAAACACACTCTTTGTTTTAATGAATTCGGTTGGAAGTGTTATATCACAAGCGATACATAGCCTTGTTTTGTTTTCACATGCATTCAAAATATCTTCCAATAAATGCATGTTACGGTAGGGCGTTTCAATGAACATCTGCGTTTGTTTACGCTTATAAACAAGCATTTCCAACTCCTTGATCTTTTTGATACGCTCACCACGTTCTTTCGGCAAATAACCATTAAATGCAAAATTCTGTCCGTTAAAGCCGGAAGCCATCAATGACAATAATATAGAAGATGGTCCAACCAATGGGATCACATCAATATTTTTTTCATGTGCCAGTTTCACAACGTCAGCTCCCGGATCGGCTACACCGGGACAACCCGCTTCTGAGATCACCCCAATATCTTTACCTTGTTGAATTGAATTTAAATAGGAAGAGATCTCTTGTGCTTGTGTATGCTGATTAAGAGGGTGCAGTATGATCTCCTGCAAAGGCTTTTTTATGCCGATCTTTTTTAAATAATGACGGGCCGATTTTTCATTCTCTACAATATACTCATCAATTTTATTGATCAGTTCATTTACCTTTAATGGAATAACATCTGTGGTCTCCGCTGTATCGCCAAGAGTAGTGGGAATGAGATATAGTTTTCCTTTATTCATTAAGCCAATTTTCTTTTCATTTCCCGGTCAGTATCCCGCTTTTTAATATCCTCGCGCTTATCGAAGAGTTTCTTCCCTTTTGCAAGAGCGATCTCCAATTTTGCATATCCTTTGTCGGAAATGAATAATCGTAAAGGAATGATAGTCAGCCCTTGATCTTTTAACTTATTTTGGAGTTTGTTTAATTCCTGACGGTTCAACAACAACTTTCTGTCGCGCTTTTCTTCCACATTGTTGTAAGTACCATTAAAGTAATGTGCAATGTGCATGTTACGGATCAACAATTCATCTTTTTGAAAGACACAGAAAGCATCATTGATATTTGCTTTTCCTTCACGGATCGATTTTATCTCGGTTCCGGTGAGCTGAATACCGGCAATATACTTATCGATGAATGCGTATTCAAACGAAGCCCTTTTATTCTTAATATTGATCGTATTCTCTGAACTCATAAACTACACAAAGATACGCTTTATCCTAATCCGACATCCAAAATCATCATCACCAAAAATCCGGCAATCAATCCCAATGTAGCATAATCCGTGTATTTATCTCTTTGGGTTTCAGGGATAACTTCTTCAACCACTACATAGATCATGGCTCCGGCAGCAAAGGCTAAAGCATAAGGCAGTACAGGCTGTGCATACAAAACAGCTACTGCTCCAATCACACCGGCTACCGGCTCAACAACAGCAGATAATTGTCCCCACCAAAAACTTTTAAACCGACTTAAGCCTGCTCTTCTCAATGGAACAGCTACGGCAGTTCCCTCCGGAAAATTTTGAATCCCGATTCCTATTGCTAATGCCACAGCAGCTCCAATATCGGCATGCGGTAAATTCGCTGCCACAGCACCAAAAGCAACTCCTACAGCCAATCCTTCCGGGATATTATGAAGAGTGATCGCTAATACCAATAAAGTTGTTTTATGCCAATCGGTTTTTATTCCTTCGCTTTCATGATCATTAAAATTCAAATGGATGTGTGGAATGATCTTATCTAATGCGAACAGGAATAATGCTCCTGCGGCAAAACCTACTGCCGGAGGAAACCAGGATGGCAATGAACCACCTTCCGACATTTCAATGGCAGGTGCCAGCAATGACCAAAAGCTGGCTGCTATCATCACCCCACCGGTAAAACCGAGCATCGAATCCATCACTTTTCTATTCAAATTTTTGAAGAAAAAAACAAGGGATGCTCCCAATGCTGTCAAAAACCATGTAAATGTAGTTGCTAAAAATGCCGCCCAAATAGGGTTGATCGATTTTAAATAGGTATAAACACTTTCCATAATTATTTGATTATTACCAATATATTTTTTGCTACTTCATTACTAATAAACAGACTGTTCTTTTTATTGACCGATATCTGCAACGATTTGTCAAATGACACAATATCCTTGATCTTAATCTCATCTCCCAAACCGATAGCTGCCTGATCCAAGTACTGTAAAAATGCAGGAGAGTGGTCCACAACTCCGGTCATTACACAAACACTATTCTTTTTTAATTCTGATAGCAGCTGCGATTTTTGAACATGAAATTTCCCGTTGGCATCCGGGATTGGATCACCATGAGGATCAAATTTCGGAAAATTCAAAAAATGATCGATCTGTGCGATCAGTTTATCGGAATCGATATGTTCTAATTGCTCAGCAACATCATGCACTTCGTCCCACTTAAAATTCAACTTCTCTACTAAAAACATTTCCCATAAGCGATGCTTACGGATAATATTCAACGCTACCTTCTCTCCTTTCGCAGTCAAACTTACCCCTTGATACTTCTGATAGTTAATGAATTTTTTATCCGCTAATTTTTTGAGCATATCTGTTACTGAAGCTGCTTTTGTATTCATTTTTTCAGCTATGGCATTCGTTGTAACAACACTTTCTTTTTCAAGAAGTTTGTAGATCGCTTTTAAATAATTCTCTTCTGTAAAGGAATTCATTGAAATCAATTTGATGCAAATATACATTTTTTTAAACAGATGTCAATTATTTTTTAGACTTGTCTAAATTTTTATTTACATTTGCATAAATGAAAAAAGCATTTGTTGTCATATTTTCTATCCTATCTATTCTTGCCTATTCGCAAACAGGCTCAATCAGAGGCCGAATACAAGATGATAAAGGAGGATTAGAATTTGTTAGCATAGGACTTACAGGAACCAACTATTCCACAAACTCCGATAGTAAAGGATATTATGAATTACCGGCTATTCCCTTTGGCACCTATGAGCTTCAGGTAACATTGGTAGGCTATATGAAGATCAAACAAAAAGTGACGATCAACTCATCCCAACCATTGATCATCGATCATGAATTGGTTCCAACTGACAACCGCTTGAATGAAGTAGTGGTTACAGGTACACTCAATGAAGTAAGCAAATCAGAATCAGCCATTCCGATAGACATTCTTACTCCAAAATTATTTCAGAAGAACCCAAGTCCGAGTTTATTTGAGTCGATCGGCATGGTAAATGGAATTCAGCCGCAACTGAATTGTAATGTGTGCAATACCGGTGATATTCATATCAATGGTATGGAAGGCCCATATACCATGATCACCATTGATGGGATGCCGATCGTAAGCTCGCTGGCAACTGTATACGGTTTGAGTGGGATCCCGAATAGTTTAGTGAACCGTATTGAGGTAGTAAAAGGGCCGGCCAGCACACTCTTTGGCTCAGAAGCAGTAGGCGGATTGATCAATGTGATCACAAAAAATCCTATTTCTGCACCAAAAATTAGTGCCGATGTAATGGCAACAAGTGATCAGGAATTCAATGTTGACCTAGGTTTTAAAAGCAAAATCAAAAAAGCTCACTCATTGCTGGGAGTGAATTATTTTAATTTTCAAAACAGAATGGACAAAAACAATGATGGCTTCACCGATGTGACACTTCAGCATAGGATCTCTTTATTCAATAAATGGAGCTTTGAAAGAAAGGAAAACAGAGTTGCTACCGTAGCCGCGCGTTTTGTATATGAAGACCGCTGGGGAGGAGAAACAAACTGGAGCAAAGAATTCAGGGGAGGTGATAGCATTTATGGTGAGTCGATCTACACAACACGATACGAACTAATCGGAAACTATCAACTTCCTATTGCTAAGGAGCACATTTTTTTTCAATACTCCTTCAATACACATCTTCAGAATTCATATTATGGCATTACATCCTATAATGCAGATCAAACAGTCGCCTTTGCACAGCTGTACTGGAATAAAAAGATCAATGATAAGATCGTGATAGTATCAGGAATACCGATCAGATACACGTATTATGACGACAACACACCTGCTACACAAACAGCTGATTCACTGGTTCATACTAACAAGCCATCCTCCGTATTATTGCCCGGAATTTTCATTCAACCTGAGATCAAATTCAACACTAAAATTACATTATTAAGTGGTTTACGTTACGATCATAATTCCACACACGGGCATATTTTATCACCTCGTTTCGCATTCAAATACGCGGTTAATGAAAACAACATATTGCGCATAAGTGCAGGAAACGGCTACCGGGTAGTGAATTTATTTACCGAAGATCATGCTGCACTTACCGGAGCTAGAGAAGTAATTATAAAAAAAGATCTAAAACCCGAGCGGTCCTGGAACATCAATCTGAATTATCAAAAATACTTCATCTTCAAAAAAGGAATTGTGAATCTGGATGCAAGTCTGTTCTACACTTACTTTACCAATAGGATCATTGCTGATTTTACAAGCAATGCCAATCAGATCATTTATGATAACTTGAACGGATATGCAGTTTCCCAGGGTGGCTCATTAAGTTTGGACCTGACAATGGAAAACGGACTGAAGATCATCTTAGCAGGAACTTTCATGGATGTGTATAGTATGCAAAACGATTCTTTGGGACATTCATACAGAGTAGAACAAATGCATGCGCCTAAATTTTCAGGAAATTTCACAGCAAGTTATACGTTCAGTAAATCGGGATTAAGCATTGATTACACGGGTATCGTTAAAGGGCCGATGTTACTACCCACTGTACCCAACGATTTCAGACCACAACATTCGCCTTGGTTCAGTCTGCAAAACATCCAGTTAACCAAAAAATTTAAAAAGAGTTTTGAGATATATGGAGGCGTCAAGAACATATTGGATTTTGTTCCGAAGGATCCCATATTACGACCGTTCGACCCATTTGACAAGCATATAACAGAGAATAACCCAAACGGTTATACCTTCGACCCCAGTTACAATTATGCCCCTATTCAGGGAAGAAGATATTTTATTGGGATACGCTACACGCTCAACTAAAGAGCATAAAAGGTATAGATCCTGTTTACAGACTTTTTGGATGCGGCATCAGTAAGTTTAAGATCTAATGAGCCACCGGAAATGGTGCCTTCATAACTTTGAGAGCCGGTTGATCCCTTTACTTCAAATTTGATCTCACACTTTTTGATCTTGTATTTTCCTGTCAACACCATGTCTTTATTTTCCTTATGAAACCATGAGAACACATCCATATAATCGTTTACAGATGTGGATGCCAATACCGTTCCGTCCTGATAAAATCGTAAAACAGCGGAATGTTCTTCATCCAACTTAAATGCATAAATACCATTATAGCTCAAGGCACAGTTATCTGCCTTTTTAAATGACGATAATAACAAAACAACAAATACTAAAACAAAAGGGACTTTTTTCATAAACGATTGATTTTATTTTAATTAACTATTGCTTTTTGTACAAAAATAACATACCTTCATCAAATAAAATAATTTTATTGCATGATTAAAAACATACTTAATGCTACAGTAGGTATATTAATTAGCTCTGTTGCTATTGCCCAAAACGACCTACCGGTTGGATATTCAACTGAAGAATTGCAACAAATTCAACGTGCTGATTTTATGGAGCAATTCAGAGCTCCGGCTGGAATCACTACCCCTCCGACTCTTCCGGTAAGAAACATGGCTCAATGGGAAGAGATACAAGCATTAACTATTACCTGGAGAAGTTATGATGCGGTTCTTCGAGAGATCGTGAGAGCTGCCAGACAAGAAACCGTAGTTATCATTAACTGTAATGCAAACACAGGGAGCAGTTCTTACAAAGACTCAACCACCATTAAAAATTATTTAACAGCCGGAGGTGTACCTCTGTCCAATGTACGTTTTAATCCTTCTGCAACGGATGCTGTATGGATCAGAGATTACGGTGCGAACCCTTGTTACTTAAATGATGTAGATTCATTGATCTTAGTTGACTGGAAATACAACCGTACTACTCGTCCGAATGATGATGCCAACCCTACAAGCATTGCCAATATGCTGAACATCCCTTTATATGAAACAACTGTAAATCCTAACCAGTTAGTTCATACAGGAGGAAACTATATGACGGATGGTATGAACAGAGCCTTTTCATCCAAATTGATCCTCAATGAAAATCCTACAAAAACGGAAACACAGATCAATCAGATCATGAATAGCTTTATGGGTATCAATAGCTATGTAAAGATGGAAACTTTACCTTTTGATGGTATTCATCACATTGACATGCACATGAAATTGTTGAATGAAGAAACATTATTAATTGGGCAATACCCTGCGGGAGTAGCTGATGGACCTCAAATTGAAGCCAACCTACAATACATTTTATCCAACTTCAACAGTCCTTTCGGAACCTCTTACAAAGTGATCCGCATTCCTCAACCGCCTGATCAAAATAATGGTTTTGATTATCCGGATAATGGGGGGAATTATTTAACCTACACCAATTCTTGTATCATTAACAACACCGTTATTGTTCCACAGTTTTATACACAATACGACACAACCGCTATTCGTATCTGGAAAGATGCAATGCCGGGATACAATATTGTTGGCATTAATTCTAATATGACAATTTCAGCAAGTGGATCCTTACATTGCATTACTCACTCTGTTGGAGTAACAAATCCTTTGCGTATCGTTCATCAGAATTTGCCTAACACCACCAACACAGTAACTCCATATCAGGCAGATGCGATCATTCAGCACAAATCGGGAATACAATTCGCAACTTTATATTACACAACCGATACTGCAAACATTCCATACACTGCAGTAAACATGACACTTACCAATGCAGGAACAGATACTTGGACAGGATATATTCCGGCTCAACCGGCTGGCACACATGTATTTTACTATATTTTAGGACATGCCAACTCCGGCAAAGAGCAAGTTCGACCGATGCCTGCTCCATTGGGCAACTTCGAATTCGATGTTCTAGGAAATGCAACAAACATTGCTGAATCTGTTCAATTTGAAATGAAACCTGCCTACCCTAATCCATCTCATGGTATTACTTGCATTCCGGTAAGCCTAAATAAAAACACAAAGGGAAGTATCAAACTATATGATCTGCTGGGTAACCTGGTAAACACGATCTATGAAGGCGATATGTTAACAGGTGAAAAGAACTATTTCATCAATAGCCTTGGAATGAGTGCAGGAGCGTATATAATCGTTCTTGAAACCAATGAAGCACGTATCACACAGAAATTAATGATCAGATAAGACAATCCATTATAAATTAAAAAGCCTTGTAAAAATTTTACAAGGCTTTTTAATTTAATGTGCATCAAAGAAAAACCGCGAGCTATTCCTCGAATGGATCTTATCATCTAACAAATTGATCGCTTTTTGCGCAGTGGATTCAGAAAACAATGTTTCTGATCCTTCTTGTATTAATATCATCATCTCCGATAATTCTGAAATATCTTTCATATAATTATTAGAAACATACAGAATAAAATTACGTGTGGATGTATTATAAATGCTCAAATGATACACGCCATCGACATCCAATTCAGCTACTGCATCTGAAGAAAAATCAGGAGGAAGCAACTTATGCTTTTCTAGAAGAAGATAGATAGACTCGTTATTATCAATAATATTGATCATACTGAAAGTCGGGTAAGTTTTGCCATATAAAATCCATCATACCCTTCACTTGGAAGGATCTTCCGGTCCGACAAAAGTTTAAAGTCGGCATGCTTTGCCAAAAACAACTCCACTTGCTTTTGATTTTCAGAAGGAAGAATACTACATGTTGCGTAGATCATGATCCCTCCGGGTTTTAACATCTGCGAGTACTCTGAAATTATGGTTTGTTGTGTATGTTTAATAGAAGCTATAAAATCCTGATTTAGCTTCCATTTGCTATCGGGTGTCCGTCTCAGCACGCCTAAGCCCGAGCAAGGCACATCCAACAGTATACGGTCGGCCTTTTCTTTTAGAGTAGTAATAACCGAAATACTGATCGGTTTTGTTTCTATGATCGTAACTCCTGCTCTATCTGCCCTGCGATGTAACTCCTTAAGTTTTCTATCCTCTACATCCATCGACACGACCTTTCCCTTATTCTTCATAATGGCCGCGATATGTAAGGATTTCCCACCTGCTCCTGCACAGGCATCGATTACAAACATTCCCGGCTCTAATTCCAAATTTGCTGCAATTAACTGCGAAGAGGCATCCTGCACTTCGAACAAACCTTGTTGATACTCTTTTACAGAATTCAAATTAACCCGCTTCTCCAATTTCAACGCATCGGGATATCCGGCAATAGCATGTGTTACAACTCCTTGATCCAATAGCATTTTCTGCAGCAATTCTTTTTTCGTTTTAAGGGTATTCACCCTCAAAACAACATCTGCTTCCGTGTTTAAAGCACAAGCTTCCCGCTCCCAAGATTCTTCTCCTAATTCATTTACGAGTAGATCATCCATCCAGTCAGGATAAGACTCTCTAAATTTTCTAATTTTTTTTACCTGCTCTGCCTTTTCAAGGATCTGTTGCTTATTCAGCTCTCTGAATTCATCCCAGGCTGGTAATTCAACATCTTTAAGGATAAAATGAATTCCTAATAAGCCATTATAATCAAAGGAGGATTTTTTTGTGCCCAATATTTCGTTCAACAAACGCCACCAACGAACCATCTCATAGGTAGTTTCAGCAATAAATCTCCGATCACGGGCTCCCCACTTTGGATTTTGTTTAAGAACCTGCTCCACAGCTTTATCCGCATAGATCCCTCCCTCAAAAATTTGCGAGAGCGTTTCTTTAACTGCAATTACCAAGGACCGATGAAGCTTCATTACTATTAACTATTTGATGTGCAAAAATACATATTAGTTCGAGCATTATCTGAATAATTCTTAAGCTAAAAAAGTGTAATTTTAGGGCTATGAATTTTTCATCCAAATTAATTGAGGAAGCAGTAAACGAGTTTAGCAAACTACCAGGTGTGGGAAAGCGGACTGCATTGCGCTTTGTGCTGCATTTAATGAAACAAAACAGTGCTGAGGTAAATCAATTTGGAAATACGTTCATCAAGCTCCGCAATGAACTTCGTTATTGTGAAAAATGTCATAATGTATCCGATCAGCCTTTATGTGAAGTATGTGCCAATCCACACCGCGATCATTCAACAGTTTGTGTGGTGGAGGATATCCGTGATGTAATGGCCATAGAAAACACCCAACAATATAGAGGTGTTTATCACGTTTTAGGGGGGATCATTTCACCAATGGATGGCATAGGTCCTAGCGACCTGAACATTGAATCGTTGGTGAACAAAGCATCCCAGGGAGAAATAAAAGAGGTGATCATGGCATTAAGTACAACAATGGAGGGCGATACAACCAATTTTTACATTTATAAACGACTAAAAGATCATGGTATCTCCATGAGTACAATTGCCAGAGGCATTGCTATTGGCGATGAGTTGGAGTATGCCGATGAAATTACACTTGGAAGATCGATCGTTAATCGTACACCTTACGAAAACACCCTACAGGCAAAATGAAGTTGAGTGTTATCATAGTCAATTACAATGTTCAGCATTTTTTAGAGCAATGTTTACATTCTGTCAGAAAAGCAGCAAAAAATGTAAGCACTGAAATATTTGTAGTGGACAACAACTCCGTTGATGGCTCTGTGGAGATGGTCAAAACAAAGTTTCCGGAAGTAGTATTGATCGAAAATAAAAAGAATACCGGTTTTTCATACGCCAATAATCAGGCAATCAAATTATCTAAAGGAGAGTATGTTTTGCTATTAAATCCGGATACGGTTGTAGAGGAAGATACATTTGAGAAGGTGGTGGCATTTATGGATACACACCCTGATGCCGGTGGTTTAGGTGTAAAAATGCTGGATGGCAAAGGGAATTTTCTTCCTGAATCAAAAAGAGGTTTACCTACACCATCTGTCGCTTTTTATAAAATATTCGGACTATCTAAGCTATTTCCTAAGTCCAAAACATTTGGAAAGTATCATTTAGGATTTCTTGATAAAGATAAAACACATGAAGTGGAGATCCTTTCAGGAGCGTTTATGCTGATGCGCAAAGCGGCTCTCGACAAAGTGGGGTTACTCGATGAAACTTTTTTTATGTACGGAGAAGACATCGATCTATCCTACAGGATCATTTTAGGAGGCTATAAAAACTATTACTTCCCTGAAACACGCATCATTCATTACAAAGGAGAAAGCACGAAAAAGAGTAGCGTAAACTATGTGTTTGTATTTTACAGGGCAATGGTCATATTTGCAGAGAAACACTTTTCTCAAAACAATGCAAAACTTTTCTCATTCCTGATCAATTTGGCCATTTACTTGCGTGCCGGAGCTGCCATTGCTGCACGTTTTTTAAGATCGATCGCCTTGCCTGCTTTTGACTTTGGAGTGATCATGATCGGACTGGTGTTTATTAAAGAATATTACGAAAAAAACATCAAATTCATTGAAGGAGGATCGTACTCACAAGCAATCATCGCTATAGCTTTTCCTGCCTACATTCTCATCTGGATGTTTACAGTTTATTTAAGTGGAGGCTATGATAAACCTGTTCGTTTATTCCGTATTTTAAGAGGAATATTGGTTGGAACAGGAATAATTTTGATAGGCTATTCATTATTGCCGGAAGACTATCGCTTTTCGAGAGCCCTGATCCTACTCGGTATGGGTTGGGTCATGATCGCATATATCATCAGCCGTCTAACGTTTCATTTGGCAGGTTTCAAAAGCTTTAATCTTAATCCCGACAAGAGCAAACGAATTGCCATCATTGGAACCAAAGATGAATACGAGCGGGTAAGTAATCTCCTTAAACAAACAAATATAAACAGCAGTTTTAGCGGATTCGTAAGTGCTGGTCAGCAAGACGGACATCACGAGAATTGTATCGGACAGATCGATCAGATAGAGGAGATCATTGAGATCTACAAGATCAATGAAGTGATATTCTGTTCACGTGATATTTCTTCGCAAGGTATCATCGACCACATGCATACGTTGGTTTCGGCAGATGTAGATTTTAAGATCGCCCCCCCGGAAAGTATATCGATCATTGGAAGCAACTCCATTGATACAGCAGGCGATCTTTATATTATCGATGTAAATTCGATCAGCAAACCAAAAAACAAACGTAACAAACGCTTATTTGATATTTTAGCAAGCCTGTTGATCATTGCCTTCTCGCCAATTCTTTTCTTTTTTCAAAAGAAGAAAGGCGCTTTTTTTGTCAATATGTTTACTGTACTCTTTGGAATAAAATCGTGGGTAGGTTACGGAGTTGGTAAGAACGAACATCTGCCTAAATTAAAACCATCGGTATTAACACCGGCCGATGCCATTAAAAACATTCATCTCAGTCCCGAAACAAAGGATCGTCTGAATTTATCCTATTCGAAAGATTACAAGGTAGAAAACGATCTGAATATTGTCTGGAAGGGTTTATCTGATCTGGGGAATTAATCAGCGCACAACCACTTTTGCTCTTCCTAATTTACCATCAGCCGAACGCTTGATCAGTAAATAAATGCCGGATGGAATACCATCCAAATAAAGAGTATTGTAAGCACCATCCATTACTTCAAATTCTGTTTGCTGACATACTTTCCCTGTAAAGTCATATAATATGAATTGTGCAAATTCAAAACCGGATTGAGTATTCGAAATATTGATCTCTAAATTGGCCGGATTAGGATATACAAATAAGTCATAAATAGTGTTATCCTCTATTACACAACTTTGCTCCCAACCTTCCATTTGCTTGACCACCCATTCTCTTTGCGATTGAATAAATGGGAAAATTCCCGGATAGTTAATGCGCAAAACATATCCATTATGAGTGATGGACACTTCATCCAAATTGTCTTCAGTAAGTGATGTCTCAAATGAAGTGTAGGAATTATAGCGATAAGGATCTTGCTTGTAAGCTTCATCAATGAGCTCGTGTCTGTCTACCACATATTGTCCCAAATGCTCTAACTTAAAGTTTGATTGTATCAACTGACAACAATAATTTAAATATTCTTGTTTGTACTCATCGATCTCAAATATTCGCTTTAGTAAAGGACGATCGTCAAATTTATTGGTAGGCACCAAATAACTTGTCAGTAATGAAGTCCCACTTATTATTTTTATATCCTGAAACGTTTCATTCATATCCCAGGGGATCCATCGGATCATCCCATCAGGGTGTTCATACAAATAAAAATTATTCCCTCCTCCCCAATAGCTATCCCAGCTTCTGATACATTTTTCAATAGCAAGGATCTTCAAGTAAGCATGTACATCGAAATTACTTTCTAAACGCTGCTTAAAATCTGCCCCATAATAATTATTGATCAGATCGATAAATTGGATCAGTTTGGTCCAATCATCAGCTGCTTCATTTGTATTCAGTTTTAAGCCTTGATCTTTATAGCCTGTTGATTCCGGCCCGAGCCAATTCAAAAACACCGATGCTCCTCTATCTGTTTTGTACAAATTCCCATCATTATTGGCTCCACCACCATACTGTAGTCTTAAAAAATTCTTATCTACATTTTCAATGATCACATATAATCCAATGTATTCTCCGTTGACATATAATTTAGCATAGGATGTTCGTGAAGCCACCAAACCTGCATCGCGGAATAATTTAAATGCAATAACATCATGCATCAAAGAAGGATCATTCGTAAAATTATTCAGATTGATCTTATCCAAGCCATCCAAATTTTGATTCAAAAATTCATCAAATGCTATCTTAAAAGGTTTTTTCTTCCCAAAGTTGGTAAGTGAATTGGAAGCATTTCCTTTTTCTCTGAAGCCGCAATCATTCAGCACAATACCATCAAAGGTCACTTTGCATTTACGATAAACTTCAGGATAAACATCCGGCTGATCGAAATTCAATTGAAAATCATTTTCAAGTGTTTGAAACCAATCAGGAAGGTCGATCTCAACAGAGATCGTATGTAATATGGTATCATTAAACACCATATTCCCATTTTGAGCCTTATCAAAAAAAGGAATGAAGAACAACAGAAATAGTATGTAAATCCTTTTTAAGATCATTTTCGAGGAATACGTTTTTCTGAATTTAAAGAATGATAATATTTCTTAAAATTGCGTCTTAAGAAATGAACTCCCACGGTTAAGTTAACCCCCATCTGGTTATTCTTGTTTGCAACATTTATCTGAAAGCCTAATTTAGCATGAATACGGAATCGTTCCGACAATTTTCGTTCATAACCCGTATAAGGCTCTATTGTAAACTGTGAACCATTATTGTATTTTACATTCATAAAGTCAAGCTCTGTTCCCCAGAAAAAACTATTTTTCCTGATGTAGGAACTAGCTCCTAAATAGCGCTGAAAACCAAATCCGAATTTACTCATATTGTAAGGCTTTGCAGGCAGATGGGAAAAATTGAAGTAATACATTTTATTTCCTCTTAATGCCATCCCCAACTTAAACTGAAAACCCAATCCTTGAGCAACAAGCGATTCATTTCTAAAAACCGAAAAATAGGGTGCACTATAATAACCTTGATTGAATCCAAGCCAGAATGTTTGCAGTTTTTTGCCTTGCACTGTATCGATGATAGACCATGGAATAACAGTAACCGACTCGTCCATATGCTTTAGCTTTAGACTGGTCGTATCTACGCTCAAAATGGTTCCGGTTTGAGAGTTGCCATTGGTAAATACAACTTCATCTGTGATCAATTTTTTATTGCTCCAGCAGCCTGATAAGATCAGGGCAACTAAAAATATTCCAATCGTATTTTTAATCATGGACAGCATAAAATATGGAGTAAAATTCTATTTAAAACGAAGATACAACAAATTGCGATAAACAAAAGAGGCAAACGAATCGTTTGCCTCTTTTGTTATTTTAACTTTCTTCTCTCTTTTTCCTTTATGATCAAACTTAATTCACGTCCAGTCTGACCTTTCACCGAAGTATTTTCCTGTGCTCTTCGGATCAGGTAAGGAAGCACTTCTCTTACCGGACCGTATGGCACATATTTTACCACATTGTAGCCTGAGTTGGCTAAATTATAACTGATATGATCACTCATTCCCAATAATTGAGAAAAATAGATATTACGGTTATTTAACTGGATCTTTTTCTCTTGCATCAACAAGGCAAGATCCATGGAGCTTTTTTCATTGTGCGTACCTGCACACAATGCTATTCTGTCTATATGTTCAACGCAAAACTGAACAGCAAGATCGTAATCTTTGTCGGTTCCTTCTTTTGTATCCTGAATTGGTGATGGGTAACCCATTTGACTTGCACGTTCACGTTCTTTCTCCATGTATGCACCACGAACCAGCTTTGCCCCTAGATGATAATTACCTGTTTGAGCCATCTGAAACGACTCTTTTAGATAGGCTAAACGGTCTTTTCTATAAAGCTGAAATGTATTGTAAACGATCGGTCGTTCTTTATTATACGCTGCCATCATTTCATTAGCCAGATCATCAATAGCCTGCTGTATCCATGTTTCTTCCGCATCAATAAAAATAGGCATCCCGGCAGCATGAGCCGCAGCGCACACTTTATTAACACGTTCTTTTACCCGCTTGAATTCCGTTTGCTCGGAATCGGAAAGAGCTTGACGGGCCGTTACTTTCTCCAGAAGGGAGAAACGCGCCATCCCGGTCACTTTAAATACACAAAATGGGATATGATCATCATTTTTAGCTTTATTGACAGTCGCAATCGTTTCTACTGCACAGGCATCGAAATCCGATTCAGTTTCCTTCCCTTCTACTGAATAATCCAAAATAGTCCCTATTTTAAAACGTCCCAATTCTTTGATCGTTTGATCACATTCCTGAATGGTTTCGCCACCGCAAAACTGCTTAAAGATAGTAGCTTTAATAAGCGACTTGATCGGCAAATGGGTTTTGATGGCAAAAGTGGTCAATGACTTTCCGATGTTCACAAATGTGCTATTGGAAACCATCTTAAACAGCCAGTAAGAACGATTAAGATCGGCATTGGTCTTTCCAGAAAAGGCAACTTCCGTATTATTAAATGATAACATATGCTCTAATTATGCTGCAAATATACTAAACCCTTTTTGAATCGAAATGAGAATGCTCATGAATATGAATTCACTTTATATGAGCCATCTTATTAGTATATTTGCCATAAGAACATAGTTTATGCCTGAAATTCAATCAAATAGTTATTCCATTTTTATATCGCAAGATATAACCAAAGAGATCAACCGTTTTTTCAGATCCTCCAAAGGGAAATACAATAAAATTTTCATTTTGGTGGACAATAACTCTCTCCAATTTTGTTACCCGCAATTAGTAGAAAAAATAGAACATTTCGAGAATGCGGAGATCATCGAAATTGATTCGGGAGAAGAGCATAAGAACATTGAAGTATGCATTCAAATATGGAATGCATTGAGTGAATATGGTGCTGATAGAAATTCTCTATTTGTAAATTTGGGGGGTGGTGTGATTGGTGATATGGGTGGATTCATTGCTTCCACTTTCAAAAGGGGAATTGATTTTATTCACATTCCTACTACATTACTTTCTCAAGTTGATTCATCTGTAGGTGGAAAATTGGGAATAGATCTTAATAACATAAAAAATGAGATTGGTGTTTTTAATGACCCCAAAGCTGTTTTCATCAATAGCCAGTTTTTAAATACACTGGATAAAAGACAAATTTTATCCGGATTTGCTGAAATAATTAAGCATGGGCTGATTGCCGATCAGGAATATTGGAATACGATCAAAAGTGCCAATTTTAGCAACCTTAACTCATTTGATAGTTTAATTGAACGGTCTGTTATCATAAAAAACAATGTTGTCAAAATTGATCCAAAAGAGAATTCGATCAGAAAAACACTCAATTTTGGACATACAATTGGGCATGCTATAGAAACTTTTTCATTAGAACATGACAATAAAAAACATCTTTTACATGGTGAAGCAATTGCTATAGGAATGATCTGCGAGGCTTATCTTTCCTATAAAGTATGCAAAATGAAAAAAGCAGATCTTGACGACATTACCCTATTCATTTTAGCTAATTATAAAGCAATTAAGCTGGAAGAAATGGACAAGCATCGCCTGATCGAATTAATGAAGCACGATAAAAAAAATGAGAAAGGAAACATTCAGTTTTCTTTACTTAGTGAAATCGGCAAGTGCGAAATCAATAAAACTGCTTCTGCCGACCTTATCATTGAATCATTGAAATACTATTCTGACTCGGTAAAATTATTCGGAAAATGATCTATCAAATTTCCCATACCTCAAAAAAAATTGAAGGAAGTATCCTTCTTACTGCATCCAAAAGTGAAAGCAACCGTGCTTTGATCATCCAGGCATTATGTAACGAACATTTTGAAATTGTCAACCTTGCGAATGCTCAAGATACGGTAACCCTAAAAGACATATTAGCATCTGCCTCGACCGAAAACACATTCGATGTTGGTCCAGCAGGAACTACCATGCGATTTCTGACAGCATATTTTGCAACACAACCTGGAAAGCGAATATTAACAGGAAGCGAAAGGATGAAACAACGCCCAATTGGATTACTCGTTAATGCCTTGAATGAATTAGGTGCTGATATTAAATATCTGGAAAAAGAAGGCTTCCCGCCAATTGAGATCAATGGTAACAAAATAAAGGGAGGAGAGATTGAAATTGATGGTAGTGTAAGCAGCCAATTCATCTCTGCACTTTTACTAATCTCTCCTATCATGCAAAATGGATTGGTGATCAAATTCAAAGGGGAGGTCATTTCCAGACCATATATTAATATGACGCTGAAAATGATGGAAGAGTTTCGTGTATATGGTCAATGGCAAGGAAATACCATTTCGGTAAGTCCACAACACTATCACAAAAAAAGTGAGCCCGACTATTCCTATTTGGTTGATGGCGACTGGAGTGCAGCTTCCTATTGGTATTCAATGGTGGCACTCGCAGAAGAAGCTGATCTCAAAATAATGGGACTAAAACACCCCAGTTTACAAGGTGACGCCATTGTTTCTGAGCTATATTCTTTTTTTGGTGTAAAAACCAATTACATAGAAAATGGAATTCATCTAACTAAAATAAAAGTGAAAGATGAACACTTTGGCTATAACTTCTCCGACTGCCCGGACATTGCCCAAACTGCTGCTGTGACAGCTGCCGCACTAAAAATACCGGCTTTTTTTAATGGATTGAGTACATTAAAAATAAAGGAAACGGATCGCTTACAAGCATTAAAAAATGAATTAAAAAAATTCAACTGCGAAGTTCAGATCATTGATGATCAAGCAATACAAATAGATCCGGTAAATTTTGGTGATCCTTTTGGTACAATAAACACATACGAAGACCATCGAATGGCGATGGCTTTTGCTCCTTTAGCATTAAAAACCGGATTCATTCAAATTGAGCACCCCGAGGTGGTAGGAAAATCGTATCCAAATTTTTGGAATGATCTCAAAGGTTTTGGATTTGAAATAACAGCGATCAATGCTTAAAATATATCTGGATAAAGCACTTATAGAAGCCGGTTGTGATGAAGCCGGTAGAGGCTGCTTAGCAGGACCTGTATTTGCAGCAGCTGTTATTCTGCCCAAAAATTTCAGAAATAAATTATTAGACGATTCCAAAAAATTAAATTATAAACAGCGGAAAGAACTACGGCCGATCATTGAAGAGCAAGCCCTGGCATTCGCTGTAGCGCAAGTGAGTGCGGAAGAAATTGACAAAATAAATATTCTGAATGCCTCCTTTCTGGCCATGCACCGCGCTATCGAACAACTAAAAATCGTTCCTGAAAGTCTCCTTATTGATGGTAACAGGTTCAAGAAATATAAAGACATCCCTCATCACTGTATCATAAAAGGAGACGGGAAATACATGAGTATTGCTGCTGCATCAATTTTAGC
>JAFLBF010000004.1:84919-296718 GCA_017303895.1 Bacteroidota bacterium
ATGATCATGTGGACGCGTTGCATCTGGAACATCCAGAATATGACTGGATCAATAATAAGACCTATGGTACACTAAAACACCGGAAAGCCATAGAACAATTCGGAATTACCATACACCATCGCAAAAGTTTCACCCTGCTGCCCAAACAATTAGAACTCGGATTGTAATACACCAAGCCTTGTTAGTAATTTATTTTTTCTTTCTGAATCGATGCTGCTGTGTTTTGTAATTTAGTAACATGTGGAAAAGGATCGTATTCGGAATTGTTATTGTATTATCAATTGTTGCAGGCTTCTTTTGGTATAATTACACGAAAGATGTAAGTGCCGACATTCCCAATGCTTTAAATGCAATTCCAAAGGATGCTGCTATTATCTTAGAATGTAAAGAAAGCTTAAAGACCTGGAAGAAATTATCCCAAACCAATATTATCTGGGAAGAGCTTTTAGGTATCTCTACGTTTCAGTCTCTTGACCAACAGCTGAAGTCGTTCGATTCGCTCATTCAAGCAAATCCAATAGCTACTGAGATCATCGAAGAAAATGATGCTTATCTATCATTTCATGCCGATGGCTCAAATACGATCAGTGTCCTTTTTGCACTCAGCCTCCCCGACCTTACCTACCAATCTAAAGTGGAGGAACTTTTTCTTAGTGTAAACAAGAATAAAGAACTGTTACAAAACAAGATCGCCAATCATAGCATTTATGAATTAGCCAATAAAACGCTCTTCTTCTTTCACAATGGAATTTTAGTGATCAGCAAGAACAGAAAGCTGATCGAACAGTCCGTTGCTCAATTGGAAAGCGATCAAACACTGGAAAAAGACAGTCATTTTAACAAAATATTTAACGCAGCCGGAAAAAAAGTTGATGCCAATGTATATGTCAACTACAAAGAGCTAACACCTGTCCTAGCAAAGCTCTCAAAAAAGGATTCTCCCCTATCCGCCAAACACTTTGCTGATTATTCTGGATGGGATATTGATATAAAACCCAATGCTATCAGTATGAGTGGCTTTACTCAAACAAAAGATACCTCCGCTAATTTCCTGGCTTGTTTTTTAGATCAACGTCCTCAAACAATTGAAGTGCACGAGTTTATACCAACGAAAGCATCAAGCATCCTTTATTATGGCTTAAGTGATTTTGCTGCATTTCAAAGCAATTATAAAAAACACCTTCAAACCAAAAATAGACTATCTGAAAGGAATAATTACTTCGATAAAATTCAGACGGAACATGGGCTCAATATAGAACAACTGCTCACAGAGCAAATAGGAAACGAGCTTGCACTTGTAAACATGAATAACAGCATAGAAGATAGCAGTTCAATAGCACTCATAAAAACAAAAGACCTAAAGACAAGTATCGATATTTTGCTTGAGTTAAATGATTCTATCAATAAAGCATCAACCACAAAACTTGACACGAGTTCCTTTAAAGGACATACCATTTATAAAGTAAACTGCCCGCAACTACTCTCTAATTTAATAGGAGATCCTTTTCAATCCATTCAAGGTTTTGTTTTTACGACTATTGAAAATTACCTGTTAGTTGGAAACTCATATGAAAACCTTACGAATTATATAAATGAGTTGGAAAGCCATAAAACACTATTAAACAACAAAAATTACCAAGCGTTTATTGAGAACATTTCTGCCGAAACAAATATCTATTACTATTGCGCAATCCCCAGATCTATTGAACTATTAAGAGCTATCACGAATGAAACAATTGCTGGATCGATTTCTGAAAATGAAGACCGTTTAAAAAAATTCGAGGCGCTGGGCATTCAATTCAGTAACAATAACAACCTTTTTTATAGTAATGTATTCCTAAAATACAATCCGGATAATAAACAAGAGACGGGAACGATCTGGGAAACCAAACTGGATACCTCTTTCACATTTAAACCACAGCTGCTGATCAATCATAATACAAAAGCAAAAGAGATCTTCGTACAGGATGATGCTAATAAGATCTATCTGATCAGTAATACAGGAAAAGTATTGTGGAGCAAACAACTTCCGGAGAAGATCATGAGTGATATCACTCAAATTGATGCCTTTAAGAATGATAAACTTCAGATCATCTTTAACACCCGCTCTTTCATTTATGTCTTTGATCGTAATGGAAATGAGTTAAAAGGATTTCCAATAAAATTAAGATCACCTGCTACCAATGCTATATCTGTAATTGACTACGAACACAATGAAGATTACAGAATATTTATTGCTACCGAAAATAAACGGATTGTATGCTACAAAGCAAGTGGTGAACAAGTAACCGCATTCAAATTTGATAAAACGGATGAGCAGGTATTTGTACCTATTCAATACTTCAATTTACCGGGCAAAGACCATATATGTGCGGTGGATACAAAAGGAAAGATCTATATCTTAAACAGACATGGCGAATCAAGGGTAAAACTAAAGGAAAGGCTCCCTCAAGGCATTCGTAACTTTTTTGTTGAAACAGGAAAGGATTATTCACGCTCATATATCATAGCTGCCGATACATTGGGTAACGTTTGTAAAATAAGTTTTTCCGGTAAAAAGGAAAACATTCATATTCAGGAATTTGAAACATCGCCATACTTTGACTACAAAGACCTTAATAATGATAAGATCAAAGAATATATCTTCTTTACCAGAAACGAATTGAAGGTCTTTAATTCGGATCGTTCATTGAACTTTAAATATGAATTCAATAACCTGATCAATCAAATCCCGCAATATTTCTTATTCCCTGATGGAAATGCCAGAATTGGAGTCGTTTCAGAAGAAACAAATGAGATCTTTTTATTCGAAAGTAATGGAAGTGTAAGTAATGGCTTCCCGCTTACAGGAAAAACCCTATTCTCTATTGGCGATCTTAACAATGAAAGTATTTACAACCTCATAACCGGAGCGTCCGATAATTCGGTGTACGTGTATCAATTGCAATAAATTTTAGCATATAAAAAAAAGTGCTATCTTCATGCTGCAATTATACATTCGTACCCCATGAGAAAAAGAATATTCCTTATTTCTGCATTCATAATATGCAGTTTATTTGTATCTGCACAAGATTTTTTAGGTTACATCAATAGTAATTATTCGGGCGTTACCGGCACCGATCTTAACCCTGCCAACGTAGTGAATAGTCGCTACAAAGTAGATGTAAGCCTTGTAGGAGTAAGCATTTCAGCCTACAACAATTACATTGGTTTAAAAAGAAGCGCATTAAAAAAAGATGCAGCAGGACATTATTTTGCATTTGATGATACCGCCTTTGCTGATAATTATTTGATCCGTAAGGAAAACAACATCAATAAGTCTATCTATCTTTCTAATCAGCTTTATATGCCTTCATTTATGGTAAGTATTGGCCATAAAAATGCATTTGCAATAAAATCAAAGATCAGAACCTTATTCAATATTGATGGAATAGAACCTGAATTAGCAACTCTTATTTACAATGAATTAGATTATCCTAGCTTGTGGGTTCAGAAACTATCAAATGAAGATCTGAGTATTCAATCCATGACCTGGGCCGAATATGCAGCCACATACGGACATGTATTCAAAGACGATGGTCCCCATTTTCTGAAAGCTGGTATTTCAGCTAAGTACATTCAGGGGATACAAGCTATGTATATGCATATCCGGGATCTCAACTATGAATTCACAAACGACACCACACTTTCCTTATTTCACTCAGAAGTAAATTATGGTCACTCTACCAATTATGAAGGAGAACAGAATATTGGATTCAATCAGGTTTCTAAACCGGGTTGGGGATTGGACTTTGGGGTTGTTTACGAATGGAGGCCGGATTATCAATCATACAAATACGATATGGATGGCGAGACTGGTTTGTGGCGACATGACAAAAACAAATACAAATTAAAAGTAGGCTTATCAGTTACCGATATTGGCTATGCTAAATTCAACAAAGGCAAATACAGTAGAAATTTTACTGCCGACATCAATTATTTCAACTTACACAACTTTGATGGCATTGAGAGTTTCGATCAATTTGACAGTGTGTTGAATGCAAACTTTGATATGAACCTGGAAGATGAATATTTCAAAATGAACCTTCCTTTGGCTGTTAGTGCCCAAATTGACTATAATATCTACAAAGATTTTTATGTCAATTTTACTCCTTACTGGTCGCCAAGAATGAAAAAAGACAACGAAAAAGTACATGAGTTGACCACCTTTAGCTTGACACCACGTTGGGATCATAAATGGTTTGGTGCATTTATTCCTGTATCCTATGATGTTACCGGAAACACAAAAGTGGGATTGGCTTTACGTATCGGACCATTGATCGTAGGAACAAACAGCTTAGGTCCATGGGTAACACGCTCTGAGATATACGGTGGTGATGCGTATGCCATGCTAAAAATTCCGATCATGTACAAAGCACCGCGTGATAAGGATAAAGATAAAGTGTCCGATAAAAAAGATAAATGTAAAGATGTAGCAGGAACATGGGAGTTTATGGGATGTCCAGACAGAGACGGGGATCATATTCAGGATAAAGATGATATTTGTCCGGATGAGCCGGGCTTACCTCAATTCAATGGTTGTCCCGATAAAGATGGCGATGGTGTGATCGATAAACAAGATGCTTGTGTTGATATTCCGGGATTAGCTGAATTTAATGGCTGTCCTGACAAAGATGGTGATAAGATCATTGACAAAGAAGATGATTGTCCGGATGAAGCAGGTTTGGTTGAATTCAAAGGTTGCCCTGATAAAGATGGGGACTTGATCATGGATAAAAATGATGAGTGCCCTGAAAAAGCAGGCCCTGCAAGCAACAATGGTTGTCCTGAAGTGAAATTAAACCTAGTAAATACAAATGGTCAAACATTACGTTCTGCCGTTCAGAAAAAAGATGGTAGTTTCTCATTTGATGAATTACCTGCTGATGAATTGGTACTATTCACACTTGAGGGCGAGAACACAGAATTAGCTACAGAAGCAAAAGTAATTGTAGGTGGAATAGCAAAAAGAGCTGTGAGGGATCCGAAAGATAAATTACTGCGCTTTATTGTGATCAAAGCGGATGCAAACAAAATGAAACCGGAAGATGCAAAAGATGTGGCTATCAAATTAAACAAAGAGGAAGAAGAAGTATTGAAAAAAGCCTTCAATAACCTTGAATTTGCAACCGGTAAAGATATCATCAAACAAGAATCCTTTACTTCATTGGATGAATTAGCAGGATTGATGGCAAAGAAACCAAACTGGAGACTGAAGATCTCCGGACATACAGATAATCAAGGGCAGGCAGCTGCTAACCTGAAATTATCAGAAAAACGTTCGAAAGCTGTACAAAACTATTTAGTTAGCAAAGGTATTGCTGCCGATCGTTTTAAAGTAGAATGGTTTGGTGCTAAAAAACCAATTGCTGACAATAAAACAGAAGCAGGACGTCAGAAAAACAGACGTGTGGAAATGTTGATCATTGAATAACAAACAAATGCGCCCTAAAAAAACTGGGCGCATTTGCACTTTTAAATTATGAAACATATTTTTCTTAGCATTCTTTTTGTCGCATCACTTCTAAGTTGTACAAATCAAAATGCAGATCAAACTGCTCCCCCAACGATCGATTCACTTGTTGTAAAGAGAGATACGTCATTGGTAATAAAAGATCATAAAGGAGTATATAATATTAATAGCAATACCATCATTTTATGTGATGACACAACCTCTATTCCTGTAATAGATGAAACAAAGAGTTTAGATACACTTATTCAAAAACTATTTCTAAACGAAGTTCAACCGGTTTATATTGAAGTGAAAGCCATTGTTCAACCGAAACATTTTGTAATTAAAGAAGTATTCAAAGCTGAACAAAAAAACTTCAGAAACACCTGCATTTCCTATGATTTCTGGTGCGTTGGAACAGAGCCTTTCTGGAATATTCAGATCTCAAAAACTGAAAATCTGATCGATTTTTATGACCCCATGGAACAAAAAAATTATCATTTTGAATATTCAGATCCGAAAAATGAAAAAAACGGGATCGTTTATACCGCTAAGAACAATACCGATAAGATCCAAATTACAATAAAAGCAGAAGCTTGCAGTGATGGGATGAGCGAACGAGACTATCAACACGCTGCTGAGATCAATTTAAACGGAAATACATTCAAAGGCTGTGCGATCAAGTATGGCGAAACAATAGAATAAAACATTTACACTATGAAATTACATGTTATCAATACAGGAAACTTTAAATTAGACGGAGGCGCTATGTTTGGTGTTGTGCCAAAAACATTGTGGAGCAAAACCAACCCAGCCGATGAAAACAATATGTGCAATTGGAGCATGCGTTGCTTATTGATCGAAGATGGGAACAGGTTAATATTGATCGATAATGGAATTGGTGATAAACAAGATGCCAAATTTTTCTCTCATTATTACCTCAATGGAAATGAAACATTGGCCTCCTCTTTAAAACAAGCCGGATTTTCAACGGATGATATAACCGACATGTTCTTAACTCACCTTCATTTTGACCATTGTGGAGGAAGCATTCAATACAACAATTCCCGTTCAGGCTTTGAAACAGTCTTTAAAAATGCGACCTATTGGAGTAATGCAGAACATTGGGAATGGGCTACAAAACCTAATCCACGTGAAAAGGCTAGTTTCTTAAAAGAAAACATTATTCCGATTCAGGAAAGCGGTCAATTAAAATTCATTGATGGAGAAGCGTCCAAACAATTAGGAGAAAATATTTCCATTTCATACATGCGTGGACATACGGATGCCATGATGATCCCTCACATTCAATACAAAGGGAAAACAGTTGTTTTTATGGCTGATCTTTTGCCTTCTACGGGACATATCCCACTTCCGTATGTAATGGGATATGACACACGCCCATTGCTTACTATGACTGAAAAAGAAAAGTTTTTAAAAGAAGCTGATGACAAGGAATATATTTTATTCCTTGAACATGATTCTGTAAATGAATGCTGCACCTTACAACATACCGAAAAAGGAATTCGATTAAAAGAGACCTTTCAATTTGAAGAGTATTTTGGAAAATAAAAAAGAAAAGCTGAGTTTACACACTCAGCTTTTCTTTTTCCTTCTTCTTGAAATAAATTATACCAATAACTCCTATAAAGAACAGGATCGTAGAAATCAATTCTGCTTGTGTGAACGCAAAATCACCGATGTGATACAATGTATTCACTCTGATCTTTTCAATAAAGAATCGTTCTACTCCGTTAAATACCAGATAAACAGAGAACAACATTCCAGGAGTCGAGATCCTTTTTCTTAAATACCAGAGAACACCAAACAATGCCAAGCACATCAATGTTTCGTAGAAAGGTGTCGGGAATACTGCAGGATCGAGGTGATTACAATAACGATCACCAATACAATCGATCATTGGAACTCCTTCGCTATTGACGTTGTGAGGGTAATCATAACTCCATACCCAATCAGGTGCCCAGCTCAACCAGCCCGGCTTAGGTGCAGTATTAGCAATTCCCCAGTCGCCATCACCTGATACATGGCAACCGATACGACCAATTGCATAACCTAGCATAATGGATGGAGCAGCCGAATCAACTAAATGCGTAACGGGAATATTGTTTTTATGTGCGTAATAGATCACAGAAATAGAACCCAAAATAAGGCCACCATACATCGTTAATCCACTAAAAGATAATAGTGCATCTACCGGATCAGCAAGAAACATATCCCAATTCTCCAGATTATGAAATATCTTCGCGCCAATGATTCCGGCAAGAGCAGCGATCATGGTCATATTGCCCACTTGTTGGTAAGCATGCACCTTCTCCTCCACCCAAACCGGCTTATCCAACTTTTCCTTTTCTTTATCTCTGTATTTCAAATAGGCTGAAAGTCCGGCACCTAAAATTCCACCGATCAAACTTCCTTGAGCCGATAATAAAAAAGCTTGAGTATTCTCCGTGAACTGCGAAAAGTTCATGGCAATAAATAAGAATTTATAACCGATCAAAAAACCGATCAATCCTGAAAATAACAATTCATTGGTAGTCGCTTTTTCTCCTTTCAAGTATTTACGTGTGGTAAAACCAACTAATCCCAATTGTTCTTTGCGTTTAAGTTCTAACGACCATACATAAGCAGCTGCCAAAAATGCCATGGCCACAAAAAATCCAAAACTCTGGATCATTTTAAGGAAAGGAAGATCAAGGCCTAATAGATCTTTAACAGCAAAATAAATGGATGGATACATAAGTAATTATTTACAGCAAAGTTAAAATTTAAAATAAAACCTGCTTTGCAAAAAAGCAGAAAGATAATCAAGGGTTTAATGCTTGCTATTTTCCATATTTTTCTTATTTTAGCATATCATTCAAAAATCATTATTCAAAATGAAAAAAACTACTCTTTCATTATTATTTGTTGGTGCGCTTAGTCTTTTCGGCTGGTCTCAAGGACAAAGCTTCGACTGGGCTAAGAAAGTTGGCGGGGGAAATACCGATGCAGCATACTTCAATACTGTAGATGCTCAAGGCAATATTTACTATACAGGACATTTCGGTGGCACAGCCAACTTTAATCCTGGCGGGACTTTTAATCTTACCTCGGCCGGCCAAAGCGATATTTTTGTTTCAAAACTTGATTCAGCCGGCAACTTTGGCTGGGCAATAAGAATGGGTGGTACCGGACAAGACTATGGATACTCCATTGCTATTGATGCATCAAGTAATTTATTTGTTTGCGGTTACTTTAATGGGACAGTGGATTTTGATCCTACAGGTGGAACCACCAATCTTGTATCGAATGGTAGTGCAGATGCTTTTATTGCAAAATATAGCTCATCCGGAACATTAATATGGGCAAAAAAGATTGGTGGCAGTTCATTTGATATTGCTTATTCTCTTGCTCTGGACGCAACAGGAAATGTTTATACAACAGGATATTATGCAGGGACTGTAAATTTCAATCCGGCAGGCTCGTTTAATATGACCTCAGGTGCAGGAAGTGCAGATGTTTTTGTTACCAAATTTGATAACAATGGAAATTTTATCTGGGCAAAAAATATTGGTGGTGACATGTCCGATATTGCATACAAACTTACCGTTGACAACAATTCGAATGTTATTGTAACCGGGCAGTTTGAAGATGCTGCCGATTTTGATCCAAGTGGATCACTAGCAGATCTTGTATCATTAGGAGCTAGTGATATCTTCATAGTAAAACTGACATCAGCTGGAAACTATGTTTGGGCAAAACGAATGGGAGGAACAGCTACAGACGAGTCAGGATCGATCACCACAGATGCATCCGGAAATATCTATGCAGGTGGCCGTTTTGATGCTACTGCCGATTTCGGTTCTACCAATCTTACTACGAATGGCTTTAATGATGCCTACCTGACAAAATTAGATGCGAATGGTAATTTTATTTGGGCAAAACAATTCGGTGGAATTAACAACGATGCAATTTATGCTGTTCATAGCGATGCTTCAGGAAACGTTTATAGCACAGGGTATTTCTATGATGTTGTTGACTTTGACCCATCCAATTCAACTGATATTCACACTTCTTATGGAAGTGCCGATATTTTCATCAACAAATTTGATGCTAGTGGAAATTATGTTTGGGGAAAACAAATGGGAGGCACAGGATTCGACACCGGTTTAAATTTACATATAAGCCCAACTAACCGAATTTATACAGTAGGAAGTTTTGGTGCTACAGCCAACTTTAACCCGGCTGGAAGTTATAATTTAACTGCTGCAGGCACTAGCGATGCATTCATTCATAGAATGAAACCTTGTGCAAATACAGTTGGATCAATAAACATAACCGGATGTTTATCAGCTACACTCAATACCATTACCTACACATCAACAGGAACTTATACACAAATACTTACCAATACAGCAGGATGTGACAGTACATTAACAGTTAATGTTAGAATTAGCAATATTACTTCAACAGCTATTCACACCAACCCGACATGTGTTGGAGCGAATAATGGAACTGCAACAGTTACACCATCAGGTGGTATTTTGCCATATTCATTCAGCTGGGCACCATCAGGCGGAACCAATGCAACTGCCGGCAACCTGGCTCCTGCGACATACACCTGCACGATCACTGATTCAATTGGATGTACTGCTTTACAATATGCTACAGTTGCTGCACCGGCTCCTACTCAGATACCGGATATTTGTATGGTAACAACGGATGGACAATCTGTAAATAACATTGTTTATTGGGACAGAACACTCTATCCACAGGCCGATTCATTTATTGTTTACCGTGAAGTATCAACCAATATCTATTTAAGAATTGGTGCGGTATCGATTGATTCAATCGCTGAATTCATTGACACAACACGTAGCGTTGGTCCTGCTAATGGCGACCCTAACGTAGGATCATACCGTTATAAATTACAACTTTTGGATACTTGCGGAAATTATAGTGGTTTGAGTCCATACCATAATACGATCTATATTATTGATGCCGGACTTGGTCAGTTTACATGGAACATTCCATATACTATTGAAGGTGGAAGTAACCCGGTTGCAAACTATATTTTATTATGCGACACGGCCAATGTAGATGTATGGGGACCTGTAGCAACAGTTGCCGGAACACAGTCAACAGCAGTAGATCCTGGATTCTCGAACCATGCAGCTATTGCCAACTGGCGTGTAAAAACAGCTTGGGGAATTACATGTGATCCAACACGTGCAACGATAAATACCACACGTTCTAATATTAAACGTGGAAGTATGGTGACCAATATCAATGATATGTTGAATAAATACATTTCAGTTTATCCTAACCCGGCAACTAATTTCATTACAATTCAACAACCACAATTCACAAAAGCAAGCACTATCAGTATCTACAATGCTATTGGAGAATTGGTATATCAAACCAACATAGCAAATCTGTTAGAAACGATCAACACCGAAAATCTAGCAACTGGTGTTTATTCTATTTCTATTCAAACACAGGCTGGAACAGTATTTAAAAAATTAATCAAACAATAAATAAATTACCTTAAAAAAATCCCGGCAATGTCCGGGATTTTTTTATTTTAGCTAAAAAAAAGAAAATGAAAAAAGCATTACTATTTACTTTCTCCCTACTTTCCATAAATGTTTCAATTGCCCAACAAATACATCCTATTCAAGTTGAGTTTACCGATCCATTTCAAACGAATATTTTCTCTGCTTCTGCTGCGGTATCCGATGAATTTGGCAATACATTTTTGTCCACAAAAATTGGAAACACATCATCGGGTATCATGAAAGTTAATAGCCAGGGAGATATTATCTGGCAAAAAAAGATCAATAATGTATTGACTGGTAACCAAGCTACACAGATCGTTTTTGATGGTGCAAACATCTCTTACAAACCAAACGATGGTGTATATGTTGCTACTTGCGAAACTGACCCAAACGGAATGGGAACCAATCCGATCAGATACCGTTACTTGTCTAAATGTAACCCCAGCACAGGAACGTTCAACTGGCACATTGCATTGTTTGACACACTAGATTACACCCAAAGTGTAAACAGCATTCTATTAAATTCTCCAACAGGTTTATATTGGATATTTGCTAATAAGTTTGTGAGTATTTCAAGCAATGGTACCATTTTAGCTCAAAAAAGTTTATCAATCGAAAACATTGTATCTGCTCAGGTATTGCCTGATGGGACATGCTATTTAACAAATTCGACCTATTCCGGTGAAACCCCAATTGTAAAAATCGATGCCAATGGAAATGTATTGAAGTCTTTCTCTTTCCAAAACACAGGAATGAATATTTTCGGCAATGCAAATGCGTATAAATTAGCATACCACAATGGTAATATTTATGTCTCTTTCTGGGGACAAGGTGTTTCTATGATCAAGTTAGATACCATGGGACAAGTTCTCAATGCAGTAAAATGGGAATATCCAGCACCATGGCCATCCTTTTTCACCGCTAGAGCAGGGAATTGGATCATCTATAATAATCAGATCATATTCTCTCATGGAGCACTTGTTGGTCCAATCGAAAACTTTGTTCGATTAAATCCATTTTCTGTACTTGATCTGAATTTGAATGAGGTAGAAACATTCTGCTTTCCTCACTACTCTACCTTTCATGGTAACAATTACAGCACAATGAATGCTCCCAATACACCTGAGATCATGAATATCAATGATGGATATCTACAAATTATCGGGAGTAAAGGAGAAAATAATTTATTGAGTGGTAATTTTTTAAGGATCGACTCTAGCTTGACATTCAAAAACTGTCAAAAGATCATGATCGATTCTATTCCTAATTATACAACATATACGATCACTACATCATTAGACACAGTAACTTCCACAACTATTACATTACCACCTAACAATGTATTCTTATCCAATTCAAACTTGAACTATGCCGATGAAAGAGATGACCTTATCATCACCTCCATATCCAGCTCAACAGTTTATTGTGGAGAATGTACATCAACCGCATTAGCTTTAACATCAGGCGAAACTGCTGTTGTTTATTACAACTGGGGAACAGAAAGTGGAAATCAAACAAACAATCCGGCAACTAACCTTTGTCCGGGGAATTATAATCTGGTGATCTCTGATAATTATGGCTGTCAGGATTCTAGTGCATTTGAGATAATTGCTTCTGCACCTATAGCAAGTGGTTTATGTTTAACAACAGTTGACTCCTTATCTACTCATAACATACTTGTATGGGAAAAACCTGTATCTACTGTTATCGCTGGATTTAATATTTATCGCGAGATCACAGCTAACAATTTTCAATTTTTAGCATACGTAGATTACGACTCATTAAGTGAATACCATGACTTAAATGCGAATCCAAACATTACCAATTACAGATATAAATTAACAACAGTTGATACTTGTGGCTCCGAAAGCACATTAAGCGATTACCATAGTACCATCCACCTTCAGTTGTTAGGTAATGGGAATATGCAATGGACACTTTACGACATTGAAAATCAAGGAAACCCTGTTAGTTTCTACAATGTATACAGAGATGATGCAGGAAACGGGAACTGGACATTGCTAACAGGCTCTTTGCCGGGAACTAACTCAACCTATACTGATATCAATTATTCCAGCTTCCCAAATGCAAAATACCGGGTAGATGTAAACTGGGGCGTGAGTTGTTCTTCATCCCGCACTACGATCAATACTACCCGCTCTAATATCAAAGCTGCCGGATTAAGCACGATTGGAATTACAGAATCGGAACTAGACAACTTGGTATCTGTATTCCCTAATCCAGCATCAGAAAATATAGTGGTAAATCTGCCTAACTCAAATGAAAACACCATTATTCAGATCTACAATGCACTAGGTGAACTTGTTATATCAAAGACTACTTTTGCTACTTCTGAACCCTTTTCAGTTGAGCAATTTGCAAAAGGAGTATATTCTATTGCAATCACTACAGAATATGGAAAAGTATTCAAGAAGTTGGTTGTACAATAGCATAATTAAGCATAAAAGTTTAAATTTGCCTGACCGCTTGGTCGGGCATTTTTATTTATGAAAAGATCGATTTATATATTCTTTATTATTACACTATTGGCAGTAGTAAATACACTTACTGCTCAACAGTATAATTTCAAGAACTTTTCTGCAAAGAACGGCCTGGCTAGTTCTATCGTTAATAATATTTTTCAAGACTCAAAAGGATATATCTGGTTTGCCACACAAGGTGGCGGTGTGAGTCGCTTCAATGGAAAAATCTTTAAAAATTTCAGCAAAGCGGATGGACTAATCAGCAATGATGTTACTTATATCACTGAAGACAAAAAAGGAAATATCTGGATCGCAACGGCAGAAGGCGTATCTAAATTTAATGGATTGACCTTTACCAACTTTACTCCTAAAGAAGGTCTCTCCAAAGGGGTTGTATATTGTATTCTATCAGACAAAAACGACAATATTTGGTTCGCCATTCAAGATGGTGGCATCAATAAGTACAATGGTAAAACATTTGAACATTTCGATACAAAAGATGGGCTTGCAACTAATAGCATTTATTCCATAGTGGAAGACAAATTGGGAGAGATTTGGTTTAGTTTAGGAAACGGTGTTGCTAAATACGATGGAAAAAAGATCATTAGCTACTCAGGAAATGCACTTATTAAAAATAAAACTTTCTTCTGTTCCTATATTGACTCAAAAGGGGGAATATGGTTCGGTGGTTCATCTGGGAACGGTGTTATAAAATATGTCGGAAAAAAGTTCCAATCATTCCCATTACCCATCGACCTGAAAGATGATTTTATTGGAGGGATCACTGAAGATAAAAAAGGAAATATTTGGTTTGCAACCGACCATGGAGTTTTAAAATTTGAGGACAATCAATTCAAGCTTTTATCTGAAAAACAAGGTTTATCAGCCAATGGTGTACTTTGCGTAAGCACTGATTATGAAGGTAATATCTGGCTAGGAACTCAAGGTGGCGGAGCAAACTTATTTAATAATGAATCATTTGTAAACTACACCGATAAAGATGGCATCACCAGTAAAAACATAAGCTGCATTGATATTGATATTGATGCTGATGATAATTATTATTTAGGAACTCCGGGAACCGGTATAAATTTATTCAATCTGAAATCGAATGCTTTTACTACTATCAAAGGCATAAAAGAGATCGAGCAGATCAATGTTTTCTGTATCACACACAAGCCAAACGGAGAGATCTGGATCGGGGCACAAGAAGGTGTTTATGTAATTGAGAAATTAAAGAACAACTCTTTCAAACTGCTTAAGGCCTTCGAAAAAATAGCTAACACACAAATAAATGCAGCCACAAAGATCATTCACGATAAAAAAGGAAACACTTGGGTTGCCTCATATGGCTCAGGAGTTTACAGAATAAATGACAAAGAAGAAACAAATTTTTCTACTCAAACAGGCTTTGTGTCTGATAATATTCTTACCGTATTTGAGGATAAAAAAGGTATCATTTGGATAGGAACAAAAGATGCCGGTGTAGTTAAATATGATGGTAAATCATTTAAAAACTACACAACCATTGATGGTTTGGCCGACAAAGCTGTTTGGTCGATCACTGAAGACAACAATGGCAATATTTACTTTGGAACCGGAGAAAACGGACTCTCATGTTTTGATGGGATCAAGTTTAAAAACTATTCCATGAATGATGGTTTGTGTTCCAACTACATTACCGTTTTGCAATGGGATAATTTTGAAAACTGCTTGTGGCTCGGTACAGAAAAGGGAGTGAACAAGATCAAACTAAAACCGGATCTATCTCTGATCAATATCCGTACTTATGGAGAACAAGAAGGCTTCAAAGGGATTGAGATCAATCAGAATGCTATTACAATTGACAGCAAAGGGCTCGTTTGGTTTGGCTCCATCAACGGACTATCTTGCTACAACCGCAAGTACGACAATCCCAACATGACACCACCTAAAATGCATTTAAATAGCATTCGTTTGGCATACCAAGTAGTGGATTGGAAAAAATATGCCGATTCGGTAGATGAAACAAACAACATTCCTTTCGGTCTTGAATTATCGCATAAAAACAATCACCTGATCTTCGACTTTCAAGCTTTTACAACTGAAAATGTAAAGTACACTTATATTCTGGAAGGACAGGATGAAGAATGGTCGCCCCTCACCACTAATACGGAAGCTAATTTCTCTAACATCACACCCGGAAAGAATTACACTTTCAAAGTAAAAGCCGTTAATAAAAACGGGATCTGGAGTGATGAAATAATAGAGTTTACATTTACGATCAACCCACCTTGGTGGCAAACCTGGTGGTTCTATACACTTGTCATTTTAATCTTGGTGGTGAGTGTGTATAGCTTTATCCATTACCGCACCGCACAATTAGCAAAAGAGAAAAAAATTCTGGAAGAAAAAGTAACCGAACGAACCATTGAATTAAAGGATGCGAACGATCAATTATCTGTCGCATTTCAGGATATCAAAGACAGTATCAATTACGCTAAAAAAATTCAAGATGCGATCCTTCCATTGGATGAAGAGATCCGCACTGCCCTACCCGACTCATTTGTATTGTTCAAGCCAAGAGATGTAGTGAGTGGTGACTTCTATTGGTTCAATAAAAAAGATGATAAAATATTCATCGCTGCGGTTGACTGTACAGGTCACGGTGTCCCAGGAGCCTTCATGAGTATGATCGGCAGCTCCCTGCTAAATGAGATCCTAAGTAAAAAAGGACCACATGATGCGGCCAGTATATTAAAGAAACTACATCAAGGAGTTCGTAAATCATTGAAACAAGATCGTGACAGCTATGAATCAAAAGATGGAATGGACTTGGCGCTGAGTATTTACGACCCAATCAATAACACATTGCAGTATTCCGGTGCTAAACGACCATTGTTCTTTTTCAGAAACGGAGAGTTTCAGGAAATAAAAGCCGACAAGCAATCCATTGGTGGATTGGAGATGGAAGATAATTACACCTTTACAAATCATAATTTCGAACTTCAAAAAGGAGATACATTTTACATGTTTACCGATGGTTATGTAGATCAATTTGGTGGTGAACATGAAAAAAAATTCTCCACCAAACGATTTAAAGATACACTACAAGGAATACAAGCCGATCCACTTAAATTACAAGGTGCACAACTCAACCATATCATTGAGGACTGGAAGATGAATACAGAACAGATCGATGACATTCTGGTGATCGGAATCCGCTTTTAATCAATACTTCATTCCACTTTTTTTAGTAAATTCGCATCGCTAAAACAGCGGAATAACCAATCTTTATTCAAATTTATTATGCTTAGATCACACACTTGCGGAGAATTACGCATCAATCATGTTGGACAAACAGTAACCATCAGCGGATGGGTACAAGGTATCAGAGATAAAGGATCATTGCTTTGGATCGACCTTCGCGATCGTTACGGGATCACTCAGATAACCATAGAAACAGAAAATGCGTCTAAGGACATTGTTGACATTGCGCGTTCATTGGGAAGAGAATTTGTGATCAGTGTTAGTGGAAAAGTAGTAGAACGCTATTCTAAATCAGACAAGCTGGAAACGGGTGATATTGAGATCAATCCTGATAAGATCACGATCCTTAACACTGCTATCATTCCTCCTTTTACGATTGAAGATGAAACTGATGGTGGTGATGACTTAAGAATGAAATACCGTTACCTGGATCTAAGAAGAAATCCTGTTCGTAAGAATTTGGAATTACGTCACCGTTTAGCTATTGAAACCCGCAACTACCTCGATAAACTTAACTTTTTGGAAGTAGAAACACCGGTATTGATCAAATCAACACCTGAAGGCGCACGCGATTTTGTGGTTCCTTCACGCATGAACCCAGGTGAATTTTATGCCTTGCCACAATCCCCACAAACCTTCAAACAATTGTTGATGGTGGGTGGATTCGACAGATATTATCAAATTGTAAAATGCTTCCGTGATGAAGATCTTCGTGCCGACCGTCAACCTGAGTTTACTCAGATTGATTGTGAAATGGCTTTTGTAGAGCAGGAAGACATCTTAAATACATTCGAAGGTTTAGTGCGCAGTTTATTTAAAACCGTAAAAGGGATTGACATCCCTACGCTCAGCCGTATGACCTATGCCGATGCAATGAAATACTATGGGAACGACAAACCGGACATCCGTTTTGAAATGAAGTTTGTGGAGTTGAACAACATCGTGAAAGGACAAAATTTTAAAGTATTTGACGATGCACAATTAGTGGTTGGTATTTGCGCAAAAGGAGCTGCAGAATACACCCGTAAACAATTGGATGAATTAACTGAATTTGTAAAACGTCCGCAAATTGGTGCAACCGGGTTGGTATATGCGCGTTACAATTCAGATGGAACGATCAAATCATCAGTAGATAAATTCTACAACGAAGAAGAATTAAAAAAATGGGCCGCAGCCATGAATGCTCAAGCTGGCGATCTGATACTTATTCTTGCCGGTGAAGAGAATAAAACGCGTAAAGCCATGTCGGAATTACGTCTGGAAATGGGCAACCGCTTAGGTTTACGCGACAAAAACACCTTTGCTTGTCATTGGATAATCGACTTTCCACTACTTGAATTCAGCGAAGAAGTAGACTCCACCTCTATTGGTGAGACTGGTGGACGTTGGCATGCCAAACACCATCCATTTACATCTCCAAAGCCGGAAGATATTGCCTTATTGGATTCTGATCCTGGAGCTGTTCGTGCCAATGCATACGACCTTGTAATTAATGGAGTTGAAATAGGTGGAGGATCGATCCGTATTCATGATAAAAATTTACAAGCAAAAATGTTCAGCTTATTAGGATTTACCAAAGAAGAAGCGCAAGCACAATTTGGTTTCTTAATGAATGCATTTGAGTATGGAGCTCCCCCACATGGAGGACTCGCATTTGGCTTCGACCGTTTATGCTCATTGATAGGAGGCGCAGATGTGATCCGTGATTTTATTGCATTCCCTAAAAATAATTCAGGACGCGATGTGATGATCAACTCCCCTTCTCCTATTGCACAAGCGCAGTTGGATGAATTGGCTATAGCTTTAAAAAAATAAATATTATTGAATAAAAAAAGCCCCGCAATTTGCGGGGCTTTTTTTATTAATAAGCTAATTCGATCTTTACACTATCCGGATTGATCTTCGGTTGTGGCAATTCTTCCTGAGGATGTGGAAGCTCCTTGAACGATTCCAGCATCTTTACCATATCGGGTAAGTATTCATCTTTTTTGGCTGCTTGTGTCCACATCAATACTTGATAAAATGAATAGGGTGTTTCAATGATTCCCATTCTATAATACACATCCCTTCCATCAAAATTTCCGGTGATCTCGGATACTAATGCTTTGTTTCCGTTGATCTCCTGGCGACCTGGAGGAGAAATTTTACCATTTTTAATATTATCCACAAAAGCCTGAGATGCAATTGAATTATAGTAAAGCTCTAGATCATAATCCAGATCATAGTTTTCCATGGTTGTTTTTTTTTCCTCGATCACCATCGCATAAATATCTATATCCGCATTTTGATACTGTAAAGATGCATTCTCATGCAGATCAGCACAAGGTTTCAAATAATCAGGTAAAAGAACGGTATAACGCTGATTGATATTTACCTCTGCAAAATTTGTTTCGCGTTTACAAGCAGAAAATATAAGTATGATTGAAAAAAATAATAATGACTTTTTCATGGCTATAAATAAAGTTCCAAATTACATGATTTTTTTGACAAATTAAAATAAGTATGACCTCAGTCATCCAGGAGTTGAAGTTCCAGCTGCACCTCCGAAATCGACTGATTTATCATCATAACCAATAAATTAAATGTTTGTTCGGGAAGGTCATTATTTCCCTTTTTAATGGTCAATTCCAGCTCCAATAGCATTTCCACCAACTTTTTAGCCCCCAATAGAGCCAAAGGGCTTCTCATTTTATGTGCTTGAGCAGCTAATGCTTTATGGTCATTATGGTCAAAATTTGATTTAAACTCTTCAAGATATAAAGGCATTTCTACCAAATAACTATTCAATATATCTTTAAAATATTCCATATCACCATCTGCTCTTTGATACAAACCACTAAGATCGAGGACCAGCTCCTCTTTAGTTAGTTTTTCAGCAGGAACCAGTTTTTTGATCTTTTCCAGTAATTCTTTTGGATTAAAAGGCTTTGAAATGTAATCATTCATCCCTGCTGCTAAACATTTCTCCTTTTCTCCAATTAAAGCAGCTGCTGTAATGGCTATTATAGGAATAGAATTCTTTAACTCTTCTCTGATGATCTTCGTTGCTTGCAAACCATCTATTTCAGGCATAAATACATCCATCAAAATCAGATCGATCTGCCTTTCCTTAATAATACGAATAGCTGAAGTAGCATCGTCAGCATATAAAACTTTTGCCTTCCATTTTTTTAATGATAACGCAGCTACTTTCTGATTGACTTTATTATCATCAACTACCAGCACTCGCAACTTATTCAATACCCCCGAATTAGCTTCTTGCTTTTGACCTGAGGAATCATATTCAGAAAGTAGATCCTTATCCTTTTGAAAATTCAATAAAATAGTAAAGGTTGAACCAACCCCAACAGTGCTTTCTACGGAGATCGAGCCTCCTTGCTGCTCCACCAGATCTTTTGTGATCGACAAACCTAATCCTGTTCCGGCATATTTTTTTGTTGTTTTGGAGTTGACTTGTGCAAAAGACTCAAAAATTGTTTTCAGCTTTTCATGAGGTATGCCTATTCCTGTATCCTTCACCTCAAAAACCAATGTCGCACTTTCTTCATCTTCCGTCTTCAGATCGGCACGAATGGTCACACTCCCTGATTCCGTGAATTTCAGGGCATTACCCGCCAAATTCAGTAACATCTGTGATAAACGGACAGGGTCACCCACCAATACCTTGGGCACATTATTCCCAACAATAAAATGCAGATCAATGCTTTTATCAGAAGAACGGTACTCTAAATTATGTCTTAAATTCTTAAATACATCCCCCAACTTAAATGCTCTTTTCTCAAACTCCATCTTTCCGGCTCTAATCTTAGAAAGATCCAATAGATCGTTTATGATCGTTAATAAATGAGCTGATGATTCAGCAATGGCGTTCACATACTCCTGTTGTTCCTTATCTAATTCGGTATCTTGAAGCTGATGGGTCATCCCGATTATACCATTCATAGGAGTTCGTATTTCATGACTGGTATTTGCCAAAAATAATTCTTGAACTTCCTTCGCTTGCTCCGCAATATTTTTAGCTTTTAGGATCTGCTGCTCGGACTTTTGCTTATCGCGGTAACGCATAAACAAGATCAAAAGCAAGATCAAAACACCAATAATCGCTGCTATCAAAGAATTTCGTTGAATATTTTGAATACGAAGTTCATTCTCTTGCAAAGCAGCATTCTTTGTCAATAACTCGATCTGATTGTCTTTTAAAACAATATCTAATTCTGTTTGTAAGCGTGCGACATTGATCGATGCGTTTTCATTTAAAATACTATCCTTATACAAAGCATATTTCTGATAATAATACAGAGCGTTTTTATGATCTTTCTTCCGTTCATATATTTTAGAATATATCTCATAATAATCTCTCAGATCAGCCTTACTATTCTGCTTTACGGCCAACGCAACTCCTCTTTCCAGATACATCAGCGCATAATCATTCTTATCAAGCTTATAATACGAATTTGCCAGATACTTATAAATATTGATCAGCCAGGAAACATCATTCAAGCGCTCATATTGCGCTAATGCGATCTCATAATGATGAATCGCTTTTGATATAACACCCAACTTCTCATACGATTCTCCCAGATTTAAATAGGAGATCGCTTCAAACTTTCCAATATTATTTGCTCTGGAAAGCTTTATAGCCATCAAAGAAAAATCAATTGAATGAAAAATATGATATTTATTAGCAGTTCTTTCTCCTAGTATATTATACGCATCAGCTAGATTAATATCCATTAAAATGATCTTTGATGGATTATCAATAAGTAGGGCTAAATTTTTAGCACTCTCATAGATGCTTATCGCTTTCACAAAAAATGAAGTATCATTCAATTGCTTCCCGATATCCATATTCCTATTTCCTATGCGACTCAAACAGGTGATCTCATTCTCTTTATCCTTATACTTTTGATAAAGCTCATAGGCTTGTTCGTAATGAGCAATCGACTTGGAATAATTTTTTAATGTGGTATATACATCACCTATACTGATCAAACAATCAGCGGTTTTTGTTTGATCTACGTTCGATTGCGACAGAACCAATGCTTTTTTTAGATACTCTAACGCACTGGAATAATTCCCTCTATTCCGCTCGTTTGTGGCAATGGTATTGTATGCAAGCAATAATCCTTCAGAATAATTGATCCGGTTGGAAGCATCAATTGCCTTAAGAGCATAATCAAGTGAAAGATTATTATCTAAATGAATGTAAGCTTCAGCTATATCGTTGTATAGATCGATCTGCTCTTTTTCACTGTGCTCATTATTCAGTAAACCCAATAATGAATCAACCTTCGTAACAGTGGCATACGAAGAATGAATGATCACAAAAAACAGATATATAAAGAAGTGCTTTCTCATGTCAGAATATGAACAAAATTAGGCAAATCAAACGACATGGCACAAAAAAAGTCCTGGTCAAAACAGACCAGGACTTCCCCTCTAAATACTAATATAATTATAAAGTACCGCGTTTCTCTTGCTCACGCTCGATCGATTCAAACAAAGCTTTAAAGTTTCCAGCTCCAAAACCTTTTGCACCCATACGTTGAATGATCTCAAAGAATAATGTTGGACGATCTTCTACAGGTTTCGTAAAGATCTGTAACAAATATCCTTCTTCATCAGCATCTACAAGAATTGACAATTTTTGTAATTCCTTGATGTCTTCTTTCATCATATCACGGTGAACACCCAAACGTGCAGGAATTTCATCATAATATGCTTGTGGTGGCGGTGGCAAGAACTCTACTCCTCTTGCTTTTAAGCCTGCAACGGTTTTGATAATATCATCGGTAGCAACTGCGATGTGCTGGCAGCCCGGGCCTTCATAAAAATCGATATACTCTTCAATTTGTGATCTCTTTTTCCCTTTTGCCGGTTCATTGATAGGGAACTTGATACGACCATTTCCATTACTCATCACCTTACTCATCAACGCTGAATATTCTGTATGGATCTGCTTGTCATCAAAAGAAAGGAAGTTTACAAAGCCCATTACATCTTCATACCATTTTACCCATTGGTTCATTTCTCCCCAACCCACATTTCCTACCATGTGGTCAATAAATTTTAATCCTAATGGCTCCGGATTGTAGTCGCTTTCCCATTTTTGGAAGCCCGGTAAGAAAGGACCATCATATTTTTTACGCTCAACAAACATATGAACCGTTTCTCCATACGTATAGATCCCTGAACGTACCACTTCGCCAAAACTATCTTTTTCAACAGTTGGTTCCATAAATGATTTAGCACCTCTTTTGGTTGTCTCTTCCCATGCAGAACGGGCATCTTCTACCCAAAGAGCGATCACCTTCACGCCATCACCATGCTTACGTAAATGGTCATTTAATGGCGAAGAGCTTGTTAATGGGGTGGTTAACACCAAACGGATCTTCCCTTGTTGCAACACATAGGATACTTTATCTTTAACACCTGTTTCCAAGCCCGAATATGCCAAAGATTGAAATCCAAATGCTGTTTTATAATAATGAGCCGCCTGCTTTGCATTGCCCACATAAAATTCTACATAGTCGGTTCCCAATAACGGAAGGAAATCTTGTGCTCCTTCAAATATTTTCTCTAAACCGTATTCTACACTTTTTACTTCTTTTGCCATATTTTTTAATTATTGAATTAATGAGTTGGAGAATTTAGATTTAATATTTTTTGAATCGAATTGGATTCTCCAATTATCCATTTCTATCATCAGTATTATTATTCTACCCAAGATTTATAGTATTTTCCATCGTCTATTTTCATAGCTTCTTCAGTTACCATTAATGGGCGGAAAGTATCTACCATTACAGCTAATTCCTGAGTTTCTTTCTGACCAATACTACGTTCCATAGCTCCAGGAGCCGGTCCGTGTGGAATTCCTTTCGGATGCAATGTAATATGTCCTTGCTTAATGTTATTTCTGCTCATAAAATCACCATCTACATAATACAATACTTCATCGCTATCCACATTACTATGGTTATAGGGTGCAGGAATTGCTTTTGGATGATAGTCGTACATACGAGGAACAAATGAACAAACCACAAATGTGGATGTTTCAAATGTTTGATGAATTGGAGGAGGCAAGTGAACCCTCCCTGTTATAGGCTCAAAATTGTGAATGCTAAATCCGTATGGGAAATTATATCCATCCCAACCAACAACATCAAATGGATGAGTAGCATACACCATTTCATGGATCATACCCTCTTTCTTCACCTTAATCACAAAATCACCTTTTTCATCAAAAGTCTCTAATTCAGTTGGTAATTTGAAATCACGCTCACAGAAAGGAGAGTGCTCCAACAATTGCCCAGATGAACTCTTATAACGTTTTGGTGTATGAAATGGAGCAAATGACTCAACATAGAACAAACGGTTATCACTTGTTTCAAAATCCATTTGATAGATCATACCACGAGGAATGATCAAATAATCACCGTATTCAAATGGAATATTTCCCAAAAATGTGCGCAACTTCCCTTTTCCTTTATGGATAAAGATCATCTCATCAGCATCGGCATTTTTATAAAAGTATTCACGTAAAGATTTTGTTGGTGCCGATAAGCCGATAAGACAATCGCCATTCACCAACATTGGTTTTCTAGACTCTAAAAAATCAGCTGCTGGCGCTACATCAAATCCGCTCAACAAAAGTGATTTAATATTTTTCTCGATCGCGATCTTTGGAGCAACACTATACGATTTAATGATCTCTTTTACTTGTGTCGGACGATGGATCTCATACATCAAAGTTGAATGAGAATTAAAACCTTCCGTACCAAACAATTGCTCGTAATAAAATCCTCCTTTAGGATTTTCAAATATTACATGGCGCTTAGGGGGTAAATTCCCCAATTTATGATAAATAGGCATATATTAAATTTATAAGGTTTGTAATGAAAAACAGCGGAGCAGAATGCTCAGAGCGGAATATAAACTACTCCGGATTGCGCTTAGTAATGCGCTTGATATCAATGATAAAAGACTTGCTTATTGATTTCATTAAAGCAAATCTAATCAATTGAATTTATAATTAAAAATAAAAAGAACATGATTTTAGTCAGTCTGATCTATATTTCGACCGGGAGCATAAAAAAAGGGGCAAAAAGCCCCTTTCCTGTATCTATAAGAAGTATTTATTCCTCTTTTTCAGCATTTTCATACTTCACTATATCGCTCGCAAAATCCATAAAGAATTTATGTGCAGAAGTAAAGATAAAACGATTATCACCTGTTTTTTCAATAATATTTCTTCGGTTTAGAGTATTAATGAAATTTTTACGTGAATCGGTGTCCTTCAATTGTTTGTTGGATAAAATAAGGTCGATATAAGCCGAGTTCGTGAAATAATTCTCGATCTCCTCGATCTCAAACTCACTAAACTGAATACGTTCGATAAAGTTCTTTCCATCGCGATCCAATTCATAGCTCAATAAGGCTATAAAAATACAGATATCACGTGATAGCATTTCTTGCGATTCCTCAGATACCAAATAGGCATAATCCTGAGTTAAACGCAACTCATAATTAAAAGAAGCCTTAAAAAAGTAAGTATATGACTGTTCATGTTCTTTCAAAACCTGATACGTTCTGTCCTGTGGCAATAAAAATTTACCTGCCATTAGATCTTCTACTATGCTGCGGTGATGATTAGGAAATTCCATTTTGCTTTTCTATTGTTAGTTTAGGTACTGTTAATGTTAGGTCGTTAATTTTGATCTTATCAAACTCTGCTTTTTTGCCATAGTCGCGCTCAATATCTTCTTCAAACGCAAGGATGGTCAATGCAAAGAACTTTTCGATCTCTACTTTTTTGTAGTCTTCCTTCAAAGTAGTGCTACACCATTTAAAGAAATTCTCTACCGGTAAATTGTCTTTTAATTTTTTGGTATAATGATCCTTATCAAAGATCCATTTCTCCGAATCAACCACATCTTCTTCAAAATATACATCCACTTCGTTTTTGAATTGTTCAAAGATCTCTGATGCATTAAAGAAGGTTTCATTTGAGTAAACAGATACTTCTTTACGTTTAAGTAATTTAGGCACTTTACGCTTATATGGATTTTTCAAGAAAGTGATCCAGCCTGTTAAGATGATCGACTCGGTACGGATACGTTCGATCAACGGCAATAATTCATTTGTCAAAATTTTCGACTGGCGCAATAGATTATCATTTACCTGGATCAACTGAAAATACAAACGTTCAAACTGCTGACGGGAATTCTCATCATCAAAATTCAAACGGTACTTATTGGAATATTCAGAGATCTCATACAATTTGTTAGCTACAGATGCAGAATGATTAATATCCAGGATCTTGTTCAAAGGCAAGATATATTCATCGATCCAGCGGGAAGCACGAACAATTTTCTCACGGTAATCGATCTTCTTCACATTCGCTTTCAACTCACGAGTTTCCTGCAATAAACTTTGTGTATTGCGTTCTACCATTTCATAGAAGGAACGGATCTCTATCGCAAGATCATTCAAACGCTGACTCAATGTCACTTTATCGCCATTGATATTCTCCTTTATCTTACGGAACAATTCAGCAATGGAAGTATGATACTTTTCAATCGTTTCAGGTAACATTGGTTTGAATTCACTCAAGATGAATTCAATCAAATTATAATATACAGTGCGTATCTCATAATTATCGTTAACCGGTGAAAGGATCTTATATTCTAATAGCTGCGATCGAATATCACTCTCGTGTTTTGCAATTGTTTGCGTCAATACCTCATGAGGAATTATTCCTTCATTGGCTTGCGTTTCAAATAATTCAGCTATAACCTCGTAGTGCTCTAACAGGAATCGCAGTATGGTTTTGGGTTCTGCTTTCATCTTAGTTCAAATTCTTTTTTACAGCTTTTTCAACTACTCCATTACGTTCAACAATAACAGCATTTTGTTTTTCATTGATATTGATCTTACCTTTTGAAGGATAGATAAAGTAATACTTATTAAATCCTTCTACCGCATCTGGAGCAGCAAAAATTGGAATAAAATTGTGTGCATTACAGAATTTCACCAACTCCGGACGGTTCTGCTTATCGATCGTTGCAACCTCATCAATAAACAAGGTGATCTTGTTTTGCTCATCAGTGATCGCTAAACGGTTGATGATCGCCATAATGATCACCAAACGGATCATACGGTCAGTTCCATCCGACTCTACCTGGTTAGCTAAATCCACACGCTTTTCAGTTCCTTTGATCTCTAACAATAACTCAATATTGAATAACTCATCAAAATGAACTTTTTTACCACTATCTAAATACGTGTTTAACACTTTTAAGTTCTCTGACTGATCAAAATCAAAGCTCATCTGACCGTTAAACTCTTGGATAGAAGAGATCTGTTTCAATTCACCTAAAATTCGCTCATTATCGATCAGATCGATCTTTAATGACTCGATATTAGAGATACGCGTAGTAGCTAATTTTGTATTGAATTTGTTATAAACAAATTGTTTAAATTCTTCATAACGCTTGATCAAAGTAAATGCAGGGTTTGCAAATTGTGTGGAGATAGATGATAACAATCCATCAATACTTCTTTCTTTATCACTTAAACAAGCGATCTCCTCTTCCACAAACTTAATAAACTCTTCTTCATCGGCAATACTGCTGCGTAAGCGATATTTTAAATTCTCGAACGTTAGATCCTTATTTGTTTTTAGATCATGACGATCTTTTTGATGGATCTGGATCTTCGAATAGATGTAATCTAAATTATCATTTGTTTCGTATTCGCGCGGTTCTACATCAATGCCCTCCAACTCCAGCTTACGGTCTTTCAATTCTTTTACACGCAATTCCAAATTACGTTTCTCCTCATTCAATTTATCCAACATGATCTGTTTCGAAGCGATCTCTTTCACCAATTCATTCAAATGAAGTTCTAACTCTTTTTTATCCTCATTCAAATTCTTGATCTCTTCAAAGATACCTTTCAAAGCACGCTCTAATTGAGGTTTCGTTTCAATCGCTTTGATCTTTTCTTTGATCACCTCGATCTCACCCAAAATTGATTTTAATTTAAAATCAGTTTTTTCTTTATCAACAACAGTTCTTAAAAGTTCTTCTGTTTGCTTTTTCTCTAACTGAAGCGACTTTAACTCTTCTTTTAATTCCTTAACTGATCTGAATTCAGTTAATTCTAAACCTTTTGTAATATCGATCTCACCATCAAAAATAGTCATCAATTTTTCAGAAATCTTCTTGATCGGCTTCTTGATCTGCTTACTAGGTAAACTCATTACTTGTTCCGACAATACAGCATTTAACAATTGTTTTGCTTTTTCATCATCGGTGATCTTGTGGATCAATAAGTTGTTATAATTTTCAATCTGATTCTCTACCGATGCGATCTTATCATTCAACTTTTCTAAGCGGAACTCTAAATGCTTACTCGATAATTTTTGAGATTCGATGGTTGTTAAACGTGTTTCAATTTCCTTACGCTCTTTATCTAGATTTTTTAAGGATTCTTTTAAAAACTCAATGCTTTCAAACTTATTGATCTCATCCAACTCATGTTGCTTTTCGTTCAAGTAGTTGGTCTTGTTCTTGATCTCGGCATTCTTTTCACCGATATACGAAGCGAAGTTCAACTCTTTTGGCTTTAAGATCTCATTGATCTCATTGTGAATAGCAGCGATATGGCGACCGCGTTCTACAGAAGAGATCTCCAGTTCCGGGATAGCACTTGTATAAGCATTATTGAAAGCATACAACAATTCAGAAACGATCACCGTTTTTGATTGGTGCATTTTTACCAACTCACGGAATTCAAGAAAATCGGTTCTAACCGACTTGATACTCTTGATCTCCTCATTGATGCGCAACAAGTCGATAATGTCTTTTTTATTCTTTTGAGAGAAGTTCAATCCTTCATTCTCACGGTTATCCGCAATGATCAACGATTCTTTCAAGGTCTTGTTGGTGATCAATTTAGAATTGATCAAATAACGATAAACCTTTGAGAAGTTATTACTCAAGCCGTCTGCCTTCACCGTATCTTCCAACCAAACAACAGCATTGTTTTTATTTCCACGATGGTACACATGGTTGAACACATCCGATTTTGTAGCAAACTTGCTATGCAATACCCCACGCTGGATCAAACGCTCCAATACCTCATCAAAACTCAACAAACGCTGATGCGCTCCTTCATTCTCAAAAAAGTATTCCTCGTTGTATTCACTTTCGATCTTATAATACTCCAACTCCCCATCTGTATTGCGTTTTACAAGAATACAGTAGTAGCCCATTTTGTTGATCTCGAAGATCAAAAAACTTTTGTTATGTGTCGGAAAGTAGTGATGAATGGTTTCTTTATCGCCTTTACGCTGACCGGAGAATGACATTTTTTGTCCATCTACCACAAACAAGAAGTTTAGTGCGTAGATCAAGGTACTTTTACCAATATTGTTCGGTCCCACCAATTGGATAGAATCACAATTGTCCAGCTTCATTTCGGCTTTGCCGTAACCTTTCGAGTTAATTAAAGAGATTCGTGTTAGCATCGTATATCTGTTTCAAATTTTGTTTGATACTCAAATATACTTGAATGCTTTGTGCTATGGATTAGAGCATTTTACTGTTAATAACAAACACTTGATTTTATTGAACTTGAGGCTTTTTTTGTTGAAAAAAAGAAAGTTTTTAGAATTATTAACAGGTATTGAAAATGCCGTTTTTTTTTCGTATCAATGTGATACAGGTTCCTCTTGCAGGATCTCTACCAATACTTGTCCATCTGCATCCAGCTCTTTTAATTTCACCATCTTTAACTGGTTAACTAAAGAGGCATCATAAGGTGTTTTTACTTTAATATAGTTATCGGTAAAACCATGCATAAAACCTTCTTTATTGTCGCCCTCAAACAGCACCACACGACTTTCTCCTAAGTGCTGCTCATAAAAATGACGTAACTTTTTAGCTGATAAGATGCGAAGCATTTTATTGCGCTTCTTACGTATAGCAACAGGAACAACTTCTTTTATTGCAAGAGCATCCGTATTATCGCGTTCTGAATAGGTAAACACGTGCAAATAGGAAATATCCAATTCGTTTAGAAAATTATAGGTATCCAGAAAATCTTCATCAGTCTCCCCCGGAAAGCCAACGATCACATCCACACCGATACAACAGTGCGGCATCAGCGCTTTTATCTTGGCAACCCTGTCACTGTATAATTCGCGCAAATAACGTCTGCGCATCACTTTTAATATCTTATTACTTCCTGATTGAAGCGGAATATGAAAATGAGGAACAAAACGCTTAGAGGCTGCAACAAACTCAATCACTTTATCATTCAACAAGTTTGGCTCAATGGAGGAAATACGGAAACGCTCTATCCCTTCTACCTGATCCAGCTCTTGAACCAGATCTAAAAATGTTTCTTGCTTACGATTTCCTTCTTTGCTGGCATTATTGCCAAAATCACCCAAATTCACTCCTGTTAATACGATCTCTTTTACATCCTGCTTGGCAATATCATGAGCATTTTTTACAGCATTGGCAACACTATCACTTCTGCTGGCTCCACGTGCCAAAGGTATGGTACAAAAAGAACAACTGTAATCACAACCATCTTGCACTTTCAAGAATACGCGTGTCCGGTCGCCAAAAGAATAGGAATCCACAAAAAAATCAGCTTCTTCGATCTCACAGCTAAACACTTCTGCCTTGGAACGCTTATTCAGATCACTCAAATAATTCAATAACTTGAATTTTTCTGAGGCACCAAGCACAAGGTCCACTCCATCAATATTTGCGATCTCCTCGGGTTTTAATTGCGCATAGCATCCCACCACCACTACGTAGGCTTCAGGTGAAACAGAGAGTGCGTTTTTCACGATCTGTTTACACTCCTTATCGGCATTGGCTGTTACAGAGCATGTATTAATGACATATACATCGCTGGGAGCAGTAAAATCTACTTTTTCATAGCCATTCTGCTGAAATAAACGGGCAATGGTACTTGTTTCTGAAAAGTTGAGTTTACAACCTAAGGTATGGAATGCTACTTTTTTCATTTTTTTAACAGATGGCGAAATTACTAATATTTCCCGACATTGCACGTCATCCATTCATACAAGATATTTGACCATTAGTGTAATCCATGCAACTATTTAAGCGTTTGTAAGTACTTTTGCTTACGAAGAATGAATTTGAAAAAGCTAAACCTCATATTATTTGTCTTTTTGATGGCTATATCTGTTTATGGAATTGCTCCTAAACAAGTAAAGGCGATCAGGATCCCCAGCTCTCCAAAAATTGACGGAGTGTTAGATGAGGAAGCCTGGAAAAGTGCTGAATTAGCAAGCGATTTTATTCAGCGCTCCCCTACACCGGGAATCAATGCAAACAAGAAGACAGAAGTTCGGATCATATATGATGATGCAGCCATTTACATTGGTGCTATGATGTATGATGAAAAACCTGACAGTATTCTTCGTGAGTTGACTACCCGCGACAATGAAGCCAATGCCGACCTATTCGGATTTGTTATTGATACGTATAACGATGACCTTAATGGTTATGGTTTCTTTGTTTCTGCGGCCAATGTTCAAATTGATGCCCGATATTCTTCGGGTGGCAACCAGGATTTTAACTGGGATGCTGTTTGGTTTAGTCAAACCAAAATTAATGAACAAGGCTGGGTAGCAGAATTTAAGATCCCATACGCTGCATTACGTTTCCCAAAAGTTGACAAACAAAATTGGGGCATCAACTTTTTAAGAAAAGTGAGGAGAACAAGAGAAGATTCTTTCTGGAATGAGGTGAATCCGCAAGTAAATGGATTTGTAAATCAATTTGGTGACATTACTGGCATAGAAAATATCAAATCGCCTTTGCGCTTATCCATTACCCCCTACGTATCCGCTTATCTTGAAAATTACCCATATAACCAAACCGGAAAAAGCAATAACAGCTATTCCTTCAATGGTGGTATGGACATTAAATATGGTATCAACGAAAGTTTCACACTCGATATGACCTTGGTTCCCGATTTCGGACAAGTGCAAAGTGATAATAGAGTTTTAAATCTATCACCATTTGAAGTACAATACAACGAGAACAGGCAATTCTTTACCGAAGGAACAGAACTCTTTAACCGTGCTGAACTTTTTTATTCGAGAAGGATCGGTGGTGAACCACTTAATTATTACAAACCCTATTCAGAGTTGAATGAGAATGAATATGTAAAAGAGAATCCGGGAACATCGCAGTTATTGAATGCCACCAAAATTTCCGGAAGAACACAAAAGGGTTTAGGGATCGGTTTTTTTAATGCCACTTCCAAACCAATGTTTGCAACAATATCCGACTCACTCGGAAACACAAGAAAAGTAGAGACATCACCACTTACCAATTACAACATTCTGGTATTCGACCAGTCGCTCAAAAACAATTCATACATCAGCTTGATCAACACCAATGTTACCCGCAATGGCTCCGATTACGATGCCAATGTTACAGGAACTGAATTTAAATTCGCGAACAAGAATAACACCTATGCCATCAATGGAAATGGTGCATTAAGTCAATTGTTTTTTGCAGATTCTACTCCGGTATTGGGATACAAATACTTTGTCAATTTGGGTAAGATCAGCGGACAATGGCAATATGGAGGAAATATCTCGGTTAAAAGCGATAAGTACGATCCGAATGATCTAGGCATTCAGTTTCAAAACAACACCCTGGAAACGTATATCTACGGCAGCTACAATATCTTTAAACCGGTTTGGCGTATTACGAATTTAAGAGCCGAATTAGGGACAGGGTACTCCCGTTTATATAAACCCGGAATGTTATGGAACTACAATATTTGGGGTGATGTGTACACTAACTTCAGAAACTTCTTATCTATGGGTGGCGGTTTCAATCTGGAACCGATCATTACCTACGATCATTGGGAACCACGTATAACAGGCCGTTATTATGAATATCCAAAAGATTACATGGGTTATTACTGGATATCCACTGACTATCGCAAAAAATTCGCGATCGATGTTTCGGTAAATTATAAATACTTTGAAGAAAACAATCGATATAACTTCTTGTTTAATGTTTCACCAAGATACCGTGCAAGTAATAGATTATTGTTCGTGTACAACATCAATAGAGAATACCTCAATGATGATATTGGATTTGTGAACTATGATGCGACTGAAGATGTGATCACTTTCGGAAGAAGAAATTTAGAAACCATCACCAACACATTGAGTGTTGATTATAAATTCACCAGCTTGATGGCATTAACATTACGTGCCCGTCATTATTGGTCGAAAGCCGATTACCAGCAATATTATACATTAAGCGACAAAGGAAAATTATTTGATTCTCCTTTATATGCCGGAAATTCAAACGTTAATTTTAATGCGTTTAATATTGATCTTGTTTACAGATGGAGATTTTCTCCAGGTAGTGAAGTGAGTATCGTATGGAAAAACTCTATCTATACGTTCGGTCAGGAGATCGTTCGCAGTTATGCAAAAAATGCAGATATGATGTTTAACTCTCCACAAACAAACAGTTTCTCCATAAAACTACTTTACTATTTAGATTACTCTATGATAAAGAGAAGAAATAAATAGTACCTTGCTATATGTTTTTCAAAAAACAAATACACTGGCATAAATTATTCGAGAATGAAGCTGCAGCCAACAACTTTGTCAAAAAAGGAGGGTTGAACAGCATGAACATTGGCAATAAAAAGATCTGTATTGCCAATACTTCTGAAGGCTTTTTTGCTATACAAGACAAATGTCCGCACAATGGTGCATCACTTAGCAGAGGACATTGCACCAACGAAAACTCTGTTGTTTGTCCTGTTCACCGATACCACTTCGATCTTAAAACCGGACGGGCAAAAAGTGGTGGTGGCGATTGTGCCGACACCTACCCGATAGAGATCCGCGAAGACGGAGTTTACATCGGATTAACCGAAACCATCTGGAAATTATTTTAACACACATGTAACTTTCCGGCATTTCTCCGTTATGAATAAAACGTTCTTAAAAAAGGAGGAATCATGAAACCCACAACATCTATTCAATGGTTGTTCACTGCTGCAACCATTTGCGCTTCACCTGTACTTTCATACGGAAGCATCTCTATTGAAGAGGCCGCTAAACGCGGACTCATCAAGCTGATCATTAAAAGCAAAGGTGGATACACAGGTAAAGTCATTGAAATGAAGATCAAAAACAATACTCCTAACACGATCAATTTAAAATTGGAAGCAGGCAGGCGACTGGATTCAAAGGACAACAAACAGCAAGATATTCTGGTAACACAAGCTCAGGAAATGATCGTGTACGGCAATCAGCAAAAGAACTTACCGGTGAATGGAATGTGCTGCCAGGCTGGAAATTCCTGTCCTGTAAAGAATGCCGACTATGCGGTTGGGATAATGGCTGATAGTAATCTCATCAAGCTTGCTCAATTCATTGATAAAAATAATTATTACGAAAACTATACTGCGCAACAAGCAGTATGGTGCATCTCTGATAACAAATCGATTGCTTCTATCTACGGTGGCGATGAAGCGATCGTTAAAGGTCTAAGAAACTACGTTTCAGAGGTAACAGGCCGGCCGATCCCCAGCTATAATATTACTTACCGCCAAATGGACGAAATTACAGTTATCGGGAAACCTTTAAAAATTGAAGGAATATTTGATTATAAACTAAATGCAACAGGGCACGTAACACTTGCTATTTACAATGCGTCCGGAGAATTGGTGCAGCTTGTTTTCAAAGACATTGCACATGATGTGGGTGAACATAAGATCTATTACACCTTTAGAACAAAAGATCTTCCGGAAGGAACCTATTATGCCCGTATGACAAATGAAGGACGATTTGAAAAAGAATTGAAGATCGAATTTTGATATAAACAGAAACGGAGTAATAACTACTCCGTTTCTTTATTATAGGTTCCTTCGGTAATATTTACTCCATCCTTATAAAAATAGATCCCACCCCAAGCATATTCCTCCTTTTTGTATTCATAAGGCACATCGTTAATTTTCACAATAATAATGGTGATCTTTAATCGATCGCGCTGAATCACTTTTTCTTCCTTATTCTTTACAATTGGTTTCTGAGGAACATCAGGTACCACCACCACCGGCTTTGGCTTCTCCGGCTCAGGCTTATATTCAGGCTGTTTCACTTCCACTGGAATTGGATTGCTAACTGGCTTTGGAGTTTCTACTTTTGGTTTTGGTTTAGGATTCGCTTCCGCCTTTTTTTGCATCACTTTTGCCTGCTCTATGTATTCCGTATCAAAATCAAAATCTCCCGCAGTATAGCTATACTTTATCTTCCCTACGGGCTGTGTGTAGGATATTTCCTGATCTTCGGGCTGTTTATTCAATGTGATCGTAGCATCGAACTTAGCGAACTCTTCTTTTTCACGCCCTGCCGGCACATCAGCATTTACGATAACACTTTTGCTGATATAATTCGGCTTGGTTACTGTCACCAGGTATTCTCCTCCCAGATCAAATTCGACTAAATACTTTGACTTATTCGGGTTGATCGTACGGTAGGTAGCACCTCCCTTGGTAATGGTTACCCACACATTGGTTAGGTCACCGTCATTAATATCAAGGATCAAACGAACATTAAATTTTTGTGTTTGTGACCAGGCAGAAAACGAAAAGAAGATCAAAACAAAAAATATCTTGATCTTGGAAGGAGTACGAAAATGTTCTTGAATGGTCATTATTATTGCAAAATTATGAAAATATTTCCAGTCGCTTGAAATAAGCATATGCTTAATACCTTAACTTTGTATCAAACAATAAAAAATTATGCCAATAAATTTGGAACTGCTTTGCAAGCAGGTTTGTGATCTAAGCAAACAAACGGGAAACTTTATCCGTTTGGAGCGTCATAAATTCAATACTGAACAAATAGAGGTAAAAGGAAAGAATGATTTTGTTTCCTATGTAGATAAAACATCGGAAAAAATGATCATTGAAGGCCTGGAAAGACTATTGCCGGAAGCTGGATTCATCGCTGAAGAAGGAACATCTACAAAAAAAGGAGAACACTATAACTGGATCATTGATCCGCTGGATGGTACTACGAATTTTATACACGGACTGCCCTGCTTTGCCATTAGTATCGCTTTAATGCGCGACCAACAATTGGTAATGGGCATTATCTATGAAGTTAATTTTGACGAGTGCTTTTATGCCTGGGAAGGCAGCAAAGCCTATTTGAATGAAAAAGAGATCCGCGTATCAAACATCGATCAATTATACGGCTCATTGATCGCAACAGGGTTCCCCTATTACGACTACAGCCGTTTGAACGAATACATGGAACTGTTCAAATATTTTATGCAACATACGCATGGCTTGAGACGCTTAGGCTCAGCCGCCACCGATCTAGCTTATGTGGCATGTGGCAGATTCGAAGGATTTTATGAATATTGCCTGCAACCTTGGGATGTGGCCGCAGGAGCCTTTATTGTTCAACAAGCAGGTGGAAAAGTAACCGATTTTAATGGTGGAGAAAATTATTTATTCGGAAGAGAGATCGTAGCGGGCAATAGTGCATTTTTTGATGAATTCCTGGATTCTGTAAAACAACATTTCAAATAAAATGGAAGAAAAAGATAAGCCTAAAACAGCCTGGGAGTATGTTAAAATATACTTCCCTGACATGTGGCAATATATTGTGATCATCATCGTTATGATCATTGCCGCTATTTTTATTCTCTAATGAAAAAACTACTACTCATCCCATTTTTACTTTGTTTCATTTCATCACTTAATGCAGAAACAAAGATCATTCACGTATTTGTAGCTTTGTGTGACAATGATAGCCAAGGCATTGTTCCGGTTCCGAAAAAGATCGGCAATGGAAATGACCCGGACAATAATCTATACTGGGGATGCGGCTATGGTGTTCGTACATTTTTCAAAAATTCAGCTGAATGGAAATTGATCTCCAAAAGAAAGGCTGTTTCTTCTATTATCCTTGAACGATGTATCTTCAAACACATCACTCAAGATGCTTACTTAGTGGCCGATGCTTACAAAGGTGATAAGATCAAAAAATGCAATGAAGATTTTTTTCGCTCAGCATCAGGCAATTCAACCGATACCTTAATGGTAAAAGACAGAACAATTGATCTAAACCAGGCTCAACTGGTTTCTTATGTAGGTCATGATGGATTGATGGATTTTACGATCGATGAATACCCTCAACAAAAGAACAAAGCACAAAAAGAAGTAATCATCTTAGCATGCACCAGCAAGATCTACTACAGAGAAGGCCTGAAAGCTGCCGGGGCCTATCCCCTACTTTGGACCACTAACTTAATGTGCCCTGAAGCCTATACTCTAAAAGCTGCGATTGATGGCTGGCTTTTAAAGGAAAGCAACCAGCAGATCCACCAGCGTGCGGCAGAAGCTTACCACCAATATCTGAAATGCGGGATCAATGGAGCAAAAAAATTATTGACCACCGGCTGGTAAGCATATACAAACCATTCATTCACAATAACTTACACCTCTTTAAAATTGCCTCAAAAAAGACCGATTTATTAAAAAAAATCGTACTTTTGTGTCCCTTAAAAAATTAGAACAAATTAATTATCAATTAAATAATATAATACAATGAACATTACACAAGAGAACATTGACGAATTGAATGCAATATTAAAAGTTAAAGTGGTTGCTGGCGACTATTTACCAAAAGTTGAAGACGCTTTAAAAACTTACCAAAAGAAAGCTAACGTTCCGGGCTTCCGTCCAGGAAAAGTACCGGCTGGAATGATCAAAAAAATGTACGGAAAATCGATCATGGTAGATGAGATCAACAAACTTTTGAATGATTCATTGTACAACTATATCAACGAGAACAAGATCGAAGTTTTAGGAAATCCATTGCCAAAGGCAGATAGCATTGTTGACTTCGATAACCAAAATGAATTTGAATTCATTTATGAAATGGGCTTAGCTCCAAAATTCGACCTTGAATTATCGGCTAAAGATAAATTTACCTATACCACCGTAAAGATCGATGATGAGTTAGTGAATAAATACGTTTCTGATATTGCAAAACGTTACGGAAAAGTGGAACAAGTAGAAGTTTCTGCTGAAGGGGATCTATTAAATGGCGATTTTGTTGAATTAGATGCAAATGGCGAGATCTTAGCAGGAGGTATCTTTAAAACATCATCCGTATTCATTGACAGAGTAAAAGTTCAATCTAAAAAATTGTTCGTGGGTGTTAAAAAAGATGACAAAGTAGTAGTTGAAGCTCAACAATTGTCAGACAACTCAACTGACTTGGCAGCAATGTTAGGCATTGATAAGGCGGCTGCAGAAACATTAACATCAAAATTACAATTCACCGTGAAAGGGATCAGTCGCCTTGGAGCTGCTGAGGTCAATCAGGAATTATTTGATAAGATCTACGGTCCAGGGACAGTAAACAGCGAAGAAGAATTCAAAGCGAAGATCCGCGAAGAATTGGCTGCTATGTTTGTAAACGACAGCGAACGTAAATTCTATAATGACGTAGTTGACCATTTGATGTCAAAAGTAAACTTCAATTTACCAACTGATTTCTTAAAGCGTTGGATCGTTGCTGTTAATGAAAAGCCGGTAACCCTTGAACAAGTAGATAGCGAGTTCGACAACTATGCAAAAGGCTTAAAATGGCAATTGATCGAAAACAAGATCATTAAAGACAACAACATCAATGTTACGAATGAAGAAGTGATCGAACATACTAAAAACCTGATCATGCAACAATTCGGTCGTATGGCACAATCGCCAATGACAGATGATGATTTGAATGATACCGCAAAACGTGTATTGGCGAATCAGGAAGAAGCTAAAAAATTATACGAGCAAGTATATGGTCAGAAAGTAATGACATTGTTCAAAACCAAGTTTACATTGGAGAATAAAGAGGTGGCCTATGATGACTTCTTTAATACTGCCAAATAGTCAACATTTTTTTTGAGGTTCAAAATTTGATTAGTACTTTTAACAATCATTTTTAACTAACTAAAAACATAAAACGTATGTTCGATAACAACGAGTTCAGAAAATATGCTGTAAAGCACAAAGGGATCAGTGGTAACACGTTCGATTCTTACACAAAACACAATATCTCTAACATGACTCCTTACATCATTGAGGAACGTCAGTTAAACGTTGCACAAATGGACGTTTTCTCACGTTTGATGATGGATCGTATTATTTTCCTTGGGACAGGTATTGATGATCAAGTAGCAAATATCATTCAAGCACAGCTTTTGTTCTTACAATCAGTTGATGCTAAAAAAGACATTCAGATCTACTTAAACTCTCCGGGAGGATCAGTATATGCTGGATTAGGGATCTATGACACCATGCAATACATTGCTCCGGATGTAGCTACGATCTGTACTGGGATGGCAGCCTCTATGGGTGCTGTTTTGATGTGTGCAGGAACAAAAGGAAAACGTGCTGCTTTAAAACATGCACGTGTGATGATCCACCAACCTTTAGGCGGTGCTGAAGGACAAGCATCTGATATTGAGATCACTGCTCGCGAGATCCAGAAGTTGAAAAAAGAATTGTATGATATCATTGCAAAACACAGTGGTCAAACATACGATAAAGTTTGGGCTGACAGTGATCGCGACTACTGGATGACATCTGAAGAAGCAAAAGCTTACGGAATGGTGGATGAGATCTTGATCAAAACAAAATAATTTGAAATGACTAAGTGTTAAATGGTTAATGACTTCGGTTGTTAACCATTTAATTTTTTAATAGAAGTATAAAAAACAAATATGGCAAAGGAAGAAAAAGATATTAAATGTTCGTTTTGCGGTCGTAAGAAGAATGAAGTGGAGATCCTTATCGCAGGAACAACCGGGCATATCTGTAATCACTGCGTGTCGCAGGCTCAGAATATTGTTCGCGATGAGCTAAGCCAGAAAAATGCAAACGGATTCAGCGCTCTTCATCTTTTAAAACCCGCAGAGATCAAAAAACATTTGGATGAATATGTGATCGGGCAGGATGAAGCAAAGAAAGTGCTTTCTGTTGCCGTGTACAATCATTACAAACGTATCATTCAAAACCAAAATAAAACCACTCAAAAGGATGACATTGAAATAGAAAAATCAAATGTGATCATGGTGGGAGAAACCGGTACTGGAAAAACATTGCTGGCAAGAACCATTGCTAAAGTGTTGAATGTGCCATTTTGCATTGCGGATGCTACTGTTTTAACAGAAGCAGGTTACGTAGGTGAAGATGTGGAGAGTATCCTCTCCCGCTTACTTCAGGCAGCCGACTATGACGTAGCAGCAGCCGAAAGAGGAATTGTATTTATTGATGAGATCGATAAGATCGCACGCAAAAGTGACAATCCATCCATCACACGCGATGTTTCAGGCGAAGGTGTACAACAAGGATTACTAAAACTTTTAGAAGGATCAACTGTAGGCGTTCCTCCTCAAGGTGGCAGAAAACATCCTGAGCAAAAAATGATACAAGTAAACACCAAAAACATTCTATTTGTTTGTGGTGGAGCATTTGATGGTATTGAGCGCAAGATCGCGAAACGTTTGGATACTCAAGTGATCGGATACAATATGAATAAGGAAGCTGAGAATATTGACAAAGAAAATTTATTGCAATATGTATCGCCACAAGATCTTAAAAACTTCGGCTTGATCCCCGAATTGATCGGTCGTTTACCTGTTCTTACTTATTTGAATCCATTGGATGCAGAAACATTAAGACGAATTTTAAGCGAACCAAAGAATTCTTTGATCAAACAATATGTTCACCTTTTTGAAATTGATGGAGTAAAGATCAGCTTTGAGAAAAGTGTATTGGATTTTATTGTAGAAAAAGCTGTTGAATTCAAGTTGGGAGCTCGTGGCTTACGTTCTATATGCGAAGCCATTATGACCGACCTGATGTTTGATCTGCCTTCCGATTCAAGCATAAAAGAGTTCAATGTGACATTGCGTTATGCAAAAGACAAACTAAAAAAATCAAGTATCAACAAATTAAAAGTAGCTTAATTTAAGCAGCCCTTCTCTAACAAGAAGGGCTTTTCAATTTTTATATGATCTCTATAATTGTAGCTGTTGCCGAAAATAATGTGATCGGAAAAGATAACACACTCATTTGGCACTTACCTGCTGATATGAAATATTTCAAAGAAAAAACAAGCGGGCATTGCATCATTACCGGCCGGAAGAATTATGAATCCATTCCTGAAAAATTTCGTCCATTACCCAACAGAACTAACATTGTGATCACCCGCCAAAAAAATTATCAAGCACCGGGCGCTATCGTTGTTGGTTCAGTAGAAGAAGCTATTCAAAAAGCGAAAGAAACGATGGATGAGGAGATTTTTATCATTGGTGGCGCAGAGATCTACAAACAAAGCATAGCTATGGCGGATCGTATCTATCTCACTCAAATTCACAATAAATTTGAAGGGGATGCGTTTTTTCCGGAGCTGGATCACTCACAATGGCGTAAAACCAATGAAACAGAAGGGATTGTAGATGAGAAGAACAAATATTCACATACATTTTTGATATTCGATAAAATTTCTTAAATTTGGGTTACCAATAAAAACTACTTCACATGAAAAACAAAGCATTAAAATTATTCACTGCATTTGCTCTTATTGCAGGAACATCATTATTCTACACAGGTTGTAAAAAAGAAGAAGACAAACCGGCTGATGCCAATGCGGCTTCTGATAATGCGGTGGCTGACAATGCCTTTGCAGGTATCTGGAAACAGATTAGTACTGTTTCTGACAGCTCCAACACATTAAGAACTCCAAATTTATCGTCAATGGCTGCTTGTGCAACAGCAACTATTACTCCTTGGGATCTAACTACTTGGCCAAAAACAGTTGTGATCGATTTTGGAACAAGCAATTGTTTATGTAATGATGGGAACAACAGAAGAGGTGTAATTACAGCTGTATTTACCGGTCCTTACCAAGATTCAGCAACAGTTATTACAGTAACATTGTCAAACTATTACCACAACGACTATCATGTTCAGGGAACTCAAACCATTACTAACATGGGACATAATTCTGCCGGACATTTAGTTTATAATGTTGTTGTAAACAATGCATCAGTAACTCACCCTACAAATGGACAAACAAGTACTTGGAGCACCAACCAAAACAGAGAATTTTATGCTGGTTACAATACTCCATTAAATATTTTTGATGATGTGTATATGATCACTGGTACTGCAAGTGGTGTTTCCGGTGGAGGATCTGCTTATTCTATTGTTGTTAATACAGCGTTAAGAGTAAATGTTGGTTGCAGATGGATCGTTAGTGGTGTATTTACCTTAACATTAACTGATTATCCAAACTACCCTATTGTATTTGATTACGGTTCAGGTGCATGCGATGGATTAGCAACTGCTACATTGAATGGCACAACTTATAATATTGTGATGAATTAATGAACATTTATAATTCATAAAAAAGCCCCCGGCAAATGCCGGGGGCTTTTTTTATAACTCTAAACTATACCCAATTCCTTTGATCGTTTTGATGTATTGATCCCCCAATTTCTCCCTTAGTTTTCTGATGTGAACATCAATTGTTCTATTTTTTGCAAAGATCTCGTAGCCCCAAATTTGTTCAGATATTTCTTTTCGTGTAAATACTTTCCGGGGATTGGCGAACATAAGTGCTAACAATTCAAATTCTTTTCTTGGCAAAATGATCTCTTCCCCATCCTTGAATATCAAATAGCGCTCGCGATCAATTACGAGTCCTTTTTCATGCACCGTTACACTTGGCTCGTGAACGGTAGCCAAACGTTTTAATAATGCTTTTAGGCGTGTGATCAATACTCTTGTTTTAACAGGCTTAATGATATAATCATCGGCTCCTGCATTAAAAGCAGCTATTTGCGAATAATCTTCGCTTCTGTTGGAACAGAATACGATCAATGAATTAGCTAATAAGACATTTTTTCTTAACTCCAAACAGATATCGATCCCATCCAACTCAGGCATCACCAATTCTAAAAGAATAAGATGAGGCGTATGCTCTTTTGCTAAATGCAATGCTTCTTTGGAATTAGAAGTAGAAAACACAACAAATCCATCTGCACGTAATTGTGCCCCCACCAGATTCAAATGCTCTTGATCGGTATCAACAAGTAAAATAGTAAAATTCGCATTTAGCATATCAACTAATTATGCCACGAAAGTAGTTGAGAGAGGAGCCGTTTACATTAAGGTAAAATTAACTTTACTTTAGGAAATTTTAACATTCACATAATACGGCTATTTTGTATATTTGTGGTCAGTGGAAAAAAATCTATATAAGATCGTGAGTGTTATTCTGGTGCTTTTTAGCATCCTGATCATTAGCAATGTAGTTTACACTTCCCTACAAAAGGTTAAAATAGAAGAAAATGTTTTAACTGACCTTGAAGAAGAAATCGAAGAAAATGAATTAGAAAACAATAAAGGGAAAGAAAGCAAAGTGAAAATAAAAAAGATCTTATTCCCTACCGATGATGACATTTGCCATCATTTTGAATTTTTCAATTCATTCAGCTATATCAAATTCAGTTCTTACACAGACAATCAAAACGACAATACACTTCAAGGTTTTGACAAGTTTGTCTACTCCCCTCCCGAATTAGTTTAGAAATACAATTTGAGTTTTCATCAACAGATCCGTTCTTAAGAACCGGTGTGTTAAAATTTACGTATTATCTAAACTGATTTTTATGAATAAAGATTTTGGGAAAGGGATCACATTTAAGTACATAAAAAACGATCTACCTTCCGGATTAGTAGTGTTTCTAGTGGCTTTGCCTTTGTGCTTAGGCATTGCTTTAGCATCAGGCGCACCTCTATTTTCAGGTATCATTGCCGGAATTGTTGGCGGCACAGTAGTTGCAATTTCCAGTGGCTCGCCTTTAAGTGTTAGCGGACCAGCCGCTGGTCTTACGGTAATTGTATTAAACGCGATCAATCAATTAGGCAGCTATGACACTTTTTTACTGGCAGTTGTCTTAGCGGGATTGATACAGATCGCATTGGGCTTTTTGAAAGCAGGTATCATCGGTTATTACTTCCCTTCCTTCCAGTGTGATCAAGGGAATGCTAGCTGCTATTGGTATTATTTTAATTTTAAAACAATTGCCGCATGCTGTTGGGTATGACAAGGACAATGAAGGAGATTTCGACTTTATTCAAGCGGATGGTGAGAATACATTCTCTGAGATCATCAACTCAATCAACCATGTTCATCCCGGAGCTATCATTATTGCGTCCATTTCTTTATTCATACTGATCATGTGGGAACGACCATTTTTAAAGAAATATTCATTCTTTAAAATTGTTCCTGGTGCCTTATTAGCAGTTATTTTAGGGATAGTGATCAACGAATGGTTCAAGATGAGCAAACCCGAACTCTACCTATCAGGCGAGAAGCTGGTAAGCTTGCCAGTAGCCAATTCAGCAAATGAATTTATAGGTCAGTTCACGCTACCCGATTTCAGCGCATTCGGCAATTACAAAGTATATGTAGTTGCAATTACCATTGCGATTATTGCCAGTTTAGAATCACTTTTAAGCGTTGAAGCAGCTGACAAACTCGATCCGTATAAACGTAATACCCCAACAAACAGAGAATTAAAAGCACAGGGATTAGGAAATTTGGTTTCCGGATTAATTGGAGGATTACCATTAACAGCAGTAATCGTTAGAAGCTCCGCCAATGTTAATTCAGGTGCTAAAACAAAACTATCTTCGATCATTCATGGTGTATTACTTTTAGTAAGTGTTATCGGACTAGCAACTGTGTTGAATAAAATTCCATTAGCATGTTTAGCAGCTCTACTATTATTAGTTGGATATAAGCTTGCTAAAGTTTCTTTATTCAAATCAATGTTTAAATTGGGTTGGGACCAATTCTTACCTTTTATAGTTACAGTTATAGCAATACAACTTTCTGACCTATTAAAGGGGATTGGCATTGGAATGGCAGTGTCTGTGTTCTTTATACTCAGAAATAATTACAAACGTTCCTACTTTTTTCAAAAAGAAAAACACAGTGAAGGCGAACTAATTACTATCTCATTAGCTGAGGATGTGACATTCCTCAACAAAGGAAGTATCATGCAAACATTAAGTCATCTGCCTGAGAATTCAAATGTTGTGATCGATGGAAGTAAATCACACAACATCGACCTGGATGTGTTAGAGATCATATATGATTTCAAAAACACAGCAGAATTAAAAAATATTAAACTAGAATTAAAAGCGATCCCTGAATTCAAAGGGTTAGCTGGACATTAAAAACATTATCATGGAAAAATCATATAACAGATTATTTGAAAATAATAAGAAATGGGTAAATACGAAACTTACGGAAAGTCCCGACTACTTTAAACAATTATCAAAAGGACAAACACCGGAATATTTATGGATAGGTTGCTCTGATAGTCGTGTTCCCGCGAATGAGATCACTGGAACAGAGCCTGGAGAAATGTTTGTACATCGTAATATTGCGAACATGGTAGTACATAGTGACATGAACTTATTGAGTGTATTATCGTATGCTGTTGAAGTATTAAAAGTAAAACACATCATTGTTTGCGGACATTACGGATGTGGAGGTGTTATGGCAGCAATGGGTAACAAACAATACGGATTGATCGACAATTGGCTACGGCATATCAAAGATGTATATCGTTTATATCAAGAAGAGTTAGATGCAATAACAGATGAGAAAGCAAGGTCGGATAAATTTGTAGAGTTCAATGTAATGGAACAAGTGCTTGATCTTTGCAAAACATCGATCATTCAAAATGCATGGTCCAATAATCAGGAACTACAAGTACATGGATGGGTATATGACATTGCAGATGGATATATTAAAGATCTTAATGTTACATTTAAATGCAACAAAGATCTCCCAAAAGTATTTCAATTTAAAAACTTCGCTAAAACATTAGCTTAAAACCTATCAAACAAAAGGGTAGCTCAAATAATATTGAGCTATTCTTTCCATTTATATGAAATCAATACTATATATAATAGTACTTGTTTTACCAACCTTGACAAATGCTCAAAAATCCCATTCGGAATTTGGCAATTGGATCATGGTATTTAATCAAACACGCGTTCACGAAAAATGGAGTATTCATTCAGAAGCTCAATTCAGAAGCTATTCATTAGATCCAAATACCGAACAGATCCTGTTAAGAGGAGGAGTTAATTTTCATTTAAACAAAAGTGTTGTATGTACAGGAGGATATGGATGGATAACAAACTATACAGATGATGGGGAAATAATAAAAGATCAGCATACACAGGAGCACAGAACTTGGCAGCAAGCAAGCTTAAAAAACAATTACGGACGTATACAGATTGAACACAGATACAGATTAGAACAAAGATGGATCAATAATAACAAATCAACCAATCATAAAGATCGTATCCGATATTTGTTGCGTGTAACTTTTCCTTTTAACAAAAAAGAAATGGTTAAAAATGCACTTTTTGCAAGCTTTTACAATGAAGTTTTTATTCATTTTCAAAATGAACCATTTGACAGGAATCGCTTGTATGGAGCTCTTGGATTTCAATTCACGGATAGAAGCAATATTCAACTAGGCTATTTAGCACAAACGGTTAATAAAACTACTAAGCATTATCTACAATTAGCAGTAAACTATAACATCGACTTTAGAAAAGTGGATTCAAAGCAATAATTGTAAAATTCAAAAATAAATTCTAAATTTACATAAAGCACAACACTATGAAAAACAGTTATAATAGATTGCTCGAAGGGAACAAAAAATGGTCGGAGCAAAAATTAAAAGAAGATCCTGATTACTTTAAAGGCCTGACATTAGGGCAAAGTCCTGAATACCTTTGGATAGGCTGTTCAGATAGTCGCGTTCCTGCCAATGAGATAACCGGAACAAAATCGGGTGAAATATTTGTACACCGTAACATTGCAAACATGGTGGTACACACAGACATGAACTTGTTAAGTGTGCTTTATTATGCAGTAGAGGTTCTTCACGTAAAACATATTATCTTATGTGGTCATTATGGATGTGGTGGTGTAATTGCTGCTATGAGCAACAAAGACAATGGTTTCGTAAATAACTGGTTAAGAAACATAAAAGAAGTATATGAGAAAAACAAGGCAGAATTAGAAGCCATTTCCGATATTAAACAAAGAGAAAATCGACTTGTTGAGTTAAATGTTATTGCTCAGGTAAAAAATTTAGGGAAAACTAGGATCGTACAACGCGCTTGGAAACGAGGTGAACTTCAAGTTCATGGTTGGGTATATGGATTTAATAATGGATTAATAACTGATCTAAATGTAATGATGGATGAAATTGATGATCTGGAACCTATTTTCAGATATGATCTATAAATAAAAAGAGCCGGCATAACCGGCTCTTTTTATTTTCCCACTGAGAATGCCAATTTTCCTGCATTCAAAGCGTATGCTGTTACTTCCCCTTGTTCATTATAAGAAGGATCAACATTAATATCTTTTCCGGTCAATTTACTCACTCCTTTTGCCACTAATTGAGCCAAATCCCAACCCGAAAGTTTTTTATAACGTCCCGTTTTTTTCTGTTGCAATGCCTCATCCTCGTCCAATGCTTTTTGTTTGATCTTAGACACGGCCATTTCTTTTAAAGAAAGATACTCCGTATTTCCTAAGGCTTGCTTTACTGAAGGAACATATTTTTTCTGTTCAGTAGTAGAAGTGTTAGATGAGTTATTAGCAAGAGCTAAAGTGTTTTCATTAGAAATAACTTCATTAACAGTTAGCTGCTCCGGGTTTTCTTTGTTTAGATCATTTCCTGAAGCATTTGTTTGAACTGAAGCCAGCATTTTATTTACCGCCTTATGAGTAGATCTATTCTTTTTTACTTTAGCAACAGATTTTTTTTCTGATGCAGGAACAACCGTTGCTGTCATTGCCTGCTCAGTCGCAGGATGAAGTTTTGCATTTTCTGCTGCAGGATTTGCCTCCTTCAACAGAATAGTGTCAATTGTTGAAGCATAATTTTCAATAGAAGCCGGCTTATTCAAAAAAGTAAACAAACCTACAAGAAGCGCTACCGATGCTGCAGTTGCAACATAATAATAAAAAGGAATCGCTTTTCTTTCGTAGCGTTTTAATTCCGCTTTATCGGGATAAACAATGGCAGGATCTGCTACTAATTTAGCTTTTGAAAAAAGAGCATACTCCCGATTTAACGTAGCATCTGCCTTCAACTGTTTCTCCAACATTTTTAGTTCATCTGCACTCAACAATCCTTCCAATGAGGAGATCAGAAGTGTATCAGAAGCCGACTCTTGTTGGTAAGGCAATAAAGACGGGATCATTTTAAGATCCGATTTTTTATCAAAAACGATCGAGTGATCAGGACTTACTTTTGCACGTTTATATAATTCAAGATCTTTTTGAGATTGGGGATGTTGCTTGATATATTGTTCTAAAATATCATTCTCAATAGGAAGTAATTCTCCTTCTACTTTTTTTACTAAAAATTCATCAATGTTCTCTGCGGTCACTTCCTTTTTTAGCTCCGATTTATCTTTAAACTGAATACTCATTTCATCGTCTGTTAAAGAAAAATTCTCAAACGACTCAAACTCTTCTTTTAACTCCGGATGCTGTTCTAAAAACAATAACAATTCAGCCACTTCTTGTGGTGCAAGATTTCCTTCATGATAATCAAGGAAAAAGGCTTCGTAGTTATGCTTGTTAATATTCATTTTCTTAAATAACGTTTTCCATAGCACCTATGTAATTCTTTAAAAAGGTGCGGGCTCTGAAAATATATACCTTCACTTGCGACTCATTTAAGCCAGTCACTTCCCCTATTTCCGCATAATTGTACCCTTCATAATCGCGAAGCATGATCACTGAACGTTGTATTTCCGGCAGTTTCCCTAATGCTTCATTCAATATTTCTTTCAGATCGCTGTACTGACGGCTATGACTCAAACTATGCATATTGGCTTCCGACATGTCACCTTGCTTTTTATCTCTTCTGATCCGGTCGATCATCGTGCGATAAGCAGTGGTAAACATATATGATTTAGCATTAGTGCTTTCTACTTCGGAAACCTTAATCCACAGTTTTTCATAGGTATCCTGCACAATATCGCGCGCTTTCTCCTCATCCTTTACATTTTTAAGGATGAATCGATATAAATTATCTGCATATAAGTCAACACACTTGTTGAATTCTTCTGCGGTCATTTTTAGCGTTTTTTAGTGCAAGTTTATGAATAGGACGCAAGGACCTTATAAAAGTTACAGCCCTGATTACTTTTTTTTAATAAAATCGTAACTAGTGAGCTTCCAGCCAGTTATGCCCCGTACCCAAACCTATTTCCATAGGAACTTTCATGGTTGGCATGGCAGTTTTCATCCGATGTGAGACAATATGTTTTACCATGTCCATTTCTTCGTTCCAAACATCAAAAACCAATTCATCATGCACTTGCAGGATCATTTTCGATCTCAGCTTTTGAACTTTGAAATCATGATGAATATTGATCATCGCAATTTTGATCATATCGGCTGCGCTGCCCTGAATAGGAGCGTTAATAGCATTTCTTTCTGCAAAACCACGTACCGTATGGTTACTGGAGTTAATATCTCTTAAGTATCGTCTGCGTCCCATGATGGTCTCTACGTATCCTTTTTCACGAGCCAATTCAATACTTTCATCCATATACGCCTTTATGCGGGGATATTTCTGAAAATAGTTATCGATGATGGCTGCCGCTTCTTTCCGGGGAATATTCAAACGTTCGGATAGTCCAAATGCTGAAATACCGTAAATGATACCAAAGTTGACCATTTTAGCATTTCTTCGCATTTCGGATGTAACATCTTCTAAATACACATTGTACACCTTAGCTGCAGTAGCCGCGTGAATATCCAATCCTTGCTGAAAAGCTTCCACCATACCTTCATCTCCACTCAACTCGGCAATGATCCTTAACTCAATCTGAGAGTAATCGGCCGACATGAGCGTATAATTTTCTCCTCTTGGAATAAACGCTTTTCTGATCTCGCGCCCACGCTCAGTCCGGATAGGAATATTTTGAAGGTTCGGATTATCCGAGCTTAATCTTCCTGTTACGGCAACCACTTGATTAAAGGACGTATGAATACGGTGTGTCATAGGGTTTACCAATTCAGGTAAGGTATCTACGTACGTATTCTTTAGTTTCACCAACTCACGATAATCCAATATTTTACCAACGATCTCATGTTTCCCAACCAATTTTACAAGTACATCCTCCCCTGTTGCATACTGACCTGTTTTTGTTTTTTTAGGCTTTTCTGCGATCTGAAGTACCTCAAACAAAATATCCCCGACTTGTTTAGGAGAAGATACATTAAAGGAAGTCCCTGCTAATTTTTGTATCTCTGCTTCCACATGTTGAATATCATGTTCAAGCTTTTGAGAAAGTTCTTTTAAAGCCAACTTGTCCAATGTAACACCTTCCGATTCCATATCAGCCAAAACAGGAATCAATGGAATTTCAATTTCTTCAAATAGTTTTTTTGTATGCGTTTCGGTTAACATGGGTTCAAAAACATCCTTCAACTGTAAGGTTATATCGGCATCTTCTGCAGCATATTCCTTGATCAACTCTTGATCCACTGAACGCATACTCAACTGGTCTTTCCCTTTTTTCCCGATCAAAGTTTCAATAGAAACTGGTGAATAGCTCAAATAGGTTTCAGCCAGAACATTCATGTTATGGCGCATATCGGGCTGGATAAGGAAATGAGCGATCATGGTATCAAACATCTTTCCTTTTATTTCTACTCCATAATTCTTCAATACCAATAGATCATATTTAATGTTCTGTCCTACTTTTGTGATGAGTTCATTTTCAAAAAACGGTTTAAACTCATTCACGATTTCTTGAGCCATCGCTTTTTCTTCAGGTATAGGAATATAAAAAGCCTCTTTTGCTTTGAAAGCAAATGACATTCCAACTAACTCCGCTACATGTGCATCTAAGCCGGTTGTTTCGGTATCAAAACAAACAACCGATTGCTTGCTTAAATTACTGATCAATTCGGCTCTTTTTTCTTTTGTATCGATCAAATGGTAGTGATGCGGAATATCTTTGATCGTGCTAAATGCCTTTATTTCTTCTTCGAAAGGAATTTCCGTTACCCCTGCATCCTGTTCATTAGAAGCAAATAGATCCGTTTGATTAGGGTCTGATTTTTTTGCCGATTTGGCTTTTTCTGTCTCCGGTTCAGCAACTGTAATATCTTCTCCTAATATTTGTTGCGCTAATCGTCTAAACTCCAATTCAGTGAATAATTCTTTCAGCGCTTCTTTATTGGGCTCTTCCATCATCAGCGCTTTTTCGTCAAATTCGATCGGCACATCGCAAATGATAGTAGCAAGGCGCTTCGATTGAATAGCCATATCCTTATTCAATTCCACTTTTTCTTTCAATTTCCCTTTCAGCTTATCTGTATTTTGAAGTAAATTCTCGATAGAACCAAAATCCTTGATCAGCTGAATAGCTGTCTTTTCGCCCACTCCGGGAATCCCTGGAATGTTATCCACCTTATCCCCCATCAAACCTAAAATATCGATCAATTGATCAACATCTTGAATTTCCCACTTCTTACACACCTCAGCAGGACCTAACACCTCTGCTCCATTCCCCAATCGTGCAGGCTTATAAATATAAATATGATCCGAAACAAGTTGACCATAATCCTTATCGGGAGTCATCATGTATGTTATATAGCCATGTTGTTCTGCTTTTTTAGCAAGTGTTCCGATCACATCATCCGCCTCATATCCATTTGAATACAGCACAGGAATATGAAATCCTTCGATCAACCGTTTTATGTAAGGAATAGCAGTACGCAGATCTTCAGGCATCTCTTCACGGTTTGCCTTGTAATCGGCAAATTCAACATGACGTACAGTAGGCTCAGACGTATCAAACACCACGGCTATGTGTGTTGGTTTTTCCTTTTTCAGAACTTCCAGTAAGGTATTGGTAAAACCTAAAATAGCGGATGTATTTAAGCCTTTTGAATTAACACGGTGATTATTACTAAAAGCAAAGTAAGCACGATAGATCAATGCAAATGCATCGAGTAAAAAAAGTTTTTTAGGATTTTCAGCGGTCATTTTTTCAACTATTTGATTCTATAAAAATAGCCGAAATATTAATGCTAAAATGAAAGGATTATCAACAAATTTATTCTACCTATCTTCTAATGGCATAGACCAATTCATCGAGGAGAAACCCGTTTTTCAATAATGTTTTTTCAAATCGTGCTTCCAATTTAAACCCAGATTTCTCGAGCACTTTCTGTGAAGCAATATTGGTTCCGAAGGGGCGGGCGAATATACGATCGATATCAAAATTTTTAAACCCATATTCCACCATCAGTGGAATGGCAGCAGAAACAATTCCTTTGCCCCAATGCTGTTCTGCTAACCAATATCCTAACTCTGCATTTTTGCGTTGAATATCATCTTGCGGATGAATACCAATTCCGCCAACCACTTCATCGTCAATTGTAATTGCCAAAACATTCGAAGGAGAATGTTTCATTGCGTTCTGAATGAAATGCAGAGCATGTTCCTGTGTATATGGATGTGGAAATTTATCGGTTAAGTTGGCCGCTATCTTGGGATTATTAGCATGCTTAACCAAGGGATTCGTATCTGCTATGCGAAACGGTCTTAATTGAAAAATCATATTTGCATAAAAAAAGCCTTACAAATCGTAAGGCTTGAATGAATTTATTTTCCTCCCATTTTCATCATTGCATTTTGCAATTCTTCCATGGTTGTTTCAGTATAACCTTCTTTTGAAACTTCAAATTTAGAATCCGGAACTGTTTCTTTACTCACTTTTGTAGCTGTAAACTTCATCTTCATTCCTTTCTGATCGATCACATATTCGAGAGGAAAACCTTTTAAACCCTTATATACACTCTTCACATCCGTTGTTGGAATTTCTTCTGTGTAGTAAACATTCAATGTTTCTTCTTTTCCATCTTTTGTTTTTAATGTTACTTCTGCTTTCTTGCATTTATAACCAGCCACTTCTTTTGTTTCATCTGTATATTTGATCTTCATTTCAGGCGCTTTCTCTTCCTCTTTCTTAATATCATTTTCATTCATTTTGATCAAATACTTCATACCCATGATATCCATGTAGGTAGATACTGTCTTTGTTTTTGCATCAGAAATAGAGATGGTACTTTGCATAGGCATATTCATATCCATTCTTCTTTTTTCTCCTTTAATATATGAAATGGCTTCTGAACCTTTGAACATTGCTAATGCTTCTGGAGGAAGTCCAGAACCTTCAAAAGATATGGAATAAGTAACAGAACCTTCGAAACCGGAAACGAATTTAAAACTGTATGATATCACACTCAGTGCAACAAGCATACATAATGCTATAGTTTTTTTCATAAGATATTTTGTTTATTGTAGTCCTTCGAAAAGCTCATTCATCTCTTGTTGAGAGATCGGCTTATAATCGGTTGGAAGTTCGAAAGTAGAGTCTTCTATTTCTTCAGGCTTTACCATTTTTGCAGTAAAACGCATTTCCAATCCAAATTTTTTCAATTGATATTCCATCAAAACACCATCGATCATATTGTATGGGTTTGCAAAATTCGGATTTTTGATATCCAACTCATCGGTATAAAAAATATCGAATTCAGTACCAAATTCATCTTTCAACCTCACATGTGCTTTTTTGCAATTATAACCTGCTATCACTTTCATTTCCTTTGTAGGAATGATCTCCATAGCATACTGCTCATTCTCTTTCTTTATCTCTGCTTCATTTTGAACCAATGAGAATTTCTTATTTAACAACTTTACTAATTGCGTTAAACTCTTTTTTTCAGGATTAGAAATAAATGAAGTAGTAAAAAGTCCCATACCTGCGCTCATTTCAGCGGCAGAATGATTGTTTTTAAATTTGATCGTCATTTTTGAAGGGGCTAGACTTGCCATTGGATTTGCTTCGTCTACCACTTTCGCATCATACTCGATAAGTCCTTCGGAGATGAATTTTTCATCCTTCTGACCACAACTTGCAAGAAATAAAATATATAATGAGCCTAAAAGGAGGCCTAAAATTCGTTTTTTCATTTAAAAAGATTAGAGCAGCTTTTTTAAAACTTACCAAACTTAATAATTTTTTCGATTAAAGTTCTATCTCTATCGATAAATTATTAACATTTGGTTTAACGATTTAATAACCTAAGGTTTTAAGCATTGACTTAAAACTTTGCTCTTTTGCAAATAAGCGGGTACTGATCTCTCCATCTTCATCCCTATCAATGATCACATGCTTTGGAGCGGGGATCAAGCAGTGCTGAATGCCTCCATATCCGCCCAATGACTCCTGGTAAGCGCCTGTGTGGAAAAAGCCAATGTATTGCGGTACTTTCTGCTTTTCATTGCAAATTGGCATATACACCTGATTCAAATGAGATTCGGCATTATAGTAATCTTCGCTATCGCACGTTAAACCACCCAAATTGACACGCTGATATTCTTTATCCCAATGATTCACGGCCAATAAAATGAATTTTTGTTTGATTCCCCAGGTATCGGGCAACGTAGTAATGAATGAGCTATCGATCATATACCATAACTCATTGTCGTTCTGTTTCTTAACATCCACAATCGAATAAAGCGCTGCTCCGCTTTCTCCAACTGTATAACTTCCAAACTCGGTAAAGATATGTGGCTCCTCTACATCCCTTTCATCACAAATATTTTTGATCTTTTGAATGATCTCATCCGCCATGTAACTGTAATCATAATTAAAGCCTAATGAAGTGCGGATAGGAAACCCTCCTCCAATATCCAAAGAATCGAGGGTTGGACACACCTTTTTGAGATCACAATATACATTGATGCACTTTGTTAATTCACTCCAGTAATACGTAGTGTCCTTAATACCGGTATTGATGAAAAAGTGAAGCATTTTTAGCTCACATTTATTACTATTCTTGATATTGGTATTGTAATAATCAATGATATCCGCTTCTCTGATTCCTAAACGGGAAGTATAAAACTCAAATTTGGGTTCCTCATCGGTAGCTACACGTATTCCTACTTTAAATTTCTTTTTACAGAGCTTTTCCAATGCAGGCAACTCTTTTTTGTTGTCGAGAATAGGAATGGCATTCACGAATCCATCGTTGATCAACTCGCTGATGTATTTGAGATAAGTTGGTCGTTTATATCCATTATTGATCACAAAGGTTTCTTTGGTGATTCTGCCATTTTTGTACAATTCTCTTATCAGAGGAACATCAAAAGCAGAAGATGTTTCTAAATGAATGTCGTTTTTTAACGCTTCTTCCAATACAAATTGAAAATGAGAGCTTTTTGTACAATAACAATACGTATATTTGCCTTTATAATCAGCTCTGGCCATTGCCACATTGAATAGCTTTTTAGCTTTTTGAATTTGAGAGCTTATTTTAGGCAAATAGCTAATTTTTAGTGGAGTACCGTATTTTTTAATAATATCCATTAATGGAATATCATTAAAATAGAGTTCGTCTTCTATTACGTTGAAACCTTCTTGAGGGAAATCAAAGGTTTGCTCAATTAAATCGCGGTACTTATTGTCCATTAGCTAAAAGAATTGATTGATTGATAATTTTTTACAAATGTAAGTAACTTACTTTGATATTTTTCATTCAATGTAAGTAATTTAAATATTAACACTTTGTTAAAACCTGAATAAGAAAGGTCTTAACTAAGGGAAAAACAAAAAAACATGAAAACATTAAAATTCATTGAAGTAAAATCGGAGATAGGTGCAGGTACAAGAGGTGCCAGCATGGGAGTAGATGCTATTAAAATTGCGGCTTTGGATTACGGAAGCAATATGTTCAAGCACATTGAATCCATTGAAGTAAAAACAGAGAATCAACTCTTATTCGAAGCATCTAAAACACCTTATGCTAAGAGAATAAGCGGAGTTTTGGCTATTTATGAGCGTTTGGCCAATACGGTTTCACAAACCCTTAAAAAGAATCAGGTTCCTATTGTATTAGCAGGCGATCACAGTACTGCGGGTGGAACAATTGCGGGGATTAAAATGGCTTATCCAAAAGCCCGTTTAGGCGTTATTTGGATAGATGCACATGCCGATATTCACAGTCCTTACACTACCCCATCTGGAAATTTGCATGGGATGCCGATCGCTGCTTCCTTAAATGAAGATAATACAGCCAATAGAGTAAATAAACCTGACAAGGAAACGATCGACTTATGGAATAAACTTAAAAAAGTAGGTGGTATTTCACCTAAGATCAATTACAGTGATCTTGTTTACATTGCTGTACGTGATATGGAACCGGAAGAGACCTATTTACTCAAAAAACACAAAGTAAAGCTATTTACTACCAATGAAGTAAAACGTAATGGGGTTGAAAAGATCGCAAGAGATACCTTGGCACACCTCAGCAACTGCACACACATCTATATTTCATTTGATGTGGACAGTATGGATTCATCCATCTCCAAAGGAACAGGTACTCCGGTAAGAAATGGTATTACCGAAAAAGAAGCGGGCAGTTTGTTAGTGCGATTGGTACAGAACGAAAAAGTATGCTGTTTTGAGATCTGTGAAGTTAATCCAACGCTCGACAGTGAAAATCTAATGGCAGAGAATACGTTTGAGATCCTGCAAAAAGTGGTGAGCCAATTTACATTTTAAGAGAACGAGTGCATTTTATGAATATTGAACAAAAATTAGCTGAGAAGACAAAAGAAGCCCTTAAAGTACTTTACGGAGCCGACATTAAGAAAGTATCTTTTGAGAACACAAATCCCGATTTTGAAGGCGATTATACCCTTGTTGTTTTTCCATTTTTGAAGATCTCAAAGAAAAAACCGGAAGAAACGGCTAATGATATTGGCGTGTATTTGAAAGAGCACTCCTCTGAAATTAGCTCTTTTAATGTCGTAAAAGGTTTCTTAAACCTTGTTATATCTGAACAGTTTTGGTTAAACTTCTTTAAAGATATAAACGGAAAACCACTACTATTAGATGCTCCTAAAGAAAATGCGCCTACCGTTATGGTGGAATATTCTTCCCCAAACACCAACAAACCACTTCACTTAGGGCATGTTAGAAACAACCTTCTCGGATACTCGGTATCTGAAATATTGAAAGCAGCAGGAAACAATGTGGTGAAAGTGAATCTTGTAAATGACAGGGGGATCCATATCTGCAAAAGTATGCTTGCCTGGCAAAAATGGGGAAATGGCGAAACTCCGGAATCATCAAATATGAAAGGAGATCATTTGGTTGGGAAGTATTATGTAGAGTTTGACAAGCATTACAAAAAGGAAATAGAAGATCTTATTGCTAAAGGTAAAACTAAAGAAGAAGCAGAAAAGCAAGCTCCATTGATGCTTGAGATACAAGAAATGCTTCGTAATTGGGAAGCCGGAGATAAACCAACCCGTGAGCTTTGGGAAATGATGAATGGATGGGTTTATAAAGGTTTTGCAAGCACCTACAAAATGCTGGGGGTGGATTTTGACAAAACCTATTATGAGAGTAACACCTATTTATTAGGAAAAGATCTGATTGAATATGGTTTAAATAAAGGAGTATTCAAACGAAGAGCAGACAACTCTGTATTTATTGACTTAACGGCAGACGGATTAGACGAAAAGACCTTACTGAGAGCAGACGGCACATCGGTGTATATGACTCAAGACTTAGGAACAGCAGTTAAGCGTTCCGAAGAAGTTAAGTTCGACAAACTGATCTATACAGTTGGAAATGAACAGGATTATCACTTTAAAGTTCTTTTCCTTATCCTCAACAAATTGGGGTATGATTGGGCAAAAGGATTATATCACCTTTCATATGGAATGGTAGAATTGCCTCATGGGAAAATGAAATCGAGGGAAGGAACTGTTGTGGATGCGGATGACCTGATGCAGGAGATGATCGATACCGCCAAACAAACAACGCAAGAATTAGGTAAAGCCGATGGTTTATCCGAGCAGGAGGCTAATGAATTGTATTCAACGATTGGACTAGGAGCATTGAAATATTTTATGTTAAAAGTAGATCCAAAGAAAAAAATGTTGTTTAACCCGGCCGAATCGATCGATTTCAATGGCAATACAGCTCCATTTATTCAGTTTAACTATGTCCGGATAAAAGCCTTACTAAGAAAAGCGAAAGAAGGCCTATTGAACTTTAATGACATGGATGTATTCACACATAATGTCCAATTATTGCCAAAAGAAAAAGAATTGATCATCAAATTGTATCAATTTAATTCTACGATCAAACAAGCTGCAAATGACTATAATCCATCCATCATTGCTAATTATGCTTATGATCTGGCAAAGGAATACAGCCAGTATTACCATGATACTCCTATATTGAAAGAAGAAGAAAAAGACCTTATCTTGTTCCGCTTACACTTGTCAAAAACGATCGGATTAACAATTCAAACATCCATGAAGCTATTAGGCATTTCAATGCCTGAAAAAATGTAAACAATTTACAAAAACAAAAAAAGCCCCATTTCCAATGGGGTTTTTTATTAATTTTTGTGAGCGATTATTTTGCTCTGATCAAAGATACATATCCGGTAAATTTATATTCTTTACCATCAGCTCCATTTGCTGTTACAATATAATAATACGTTCCATCAGGAGCAGCTGAGCCATTCTTCGCATTACCATCCCAACCTAATGCCTCATTCGTTACTTCCGACATTTTTAATCCCCATCTATCGTAAACAACCATTTTAAATGTTTTCAATCCTTCTGCCAAAACAGGTTTGAAATAATCGTTGCTTCCATCACCATTTGGTGTAAACACGTTAGGGATCACTAAATTCGATAATTCATCTACCGAAATGATTATTGTAGCTGTATCAGAACAACCACTTGCATTCGTTGCAATTAATGTTACAACATAAGAACCGGTTGCAGTATAAGTAGAAGCTGGATCTGTAGCTGTTGAGGTTTGACCATTACCAAGATCCCATGCATATGAAACAGCATTTGTGCTACCATTTGTGAAATTCACATTCAGTGGCGATAAGCCCGATGTAGGAGTTGCAGTAAATGCAGCATTGATACCATCTACATTGATTGTTTGAGTAGATGTTTGCTGACAGATTCCTTGACCAACAGTATAAGTTATTGATTGATTTCCGGATAAACCACTAGGGTCAAAAATATTCCCGGAAACACCCGGTCCACTCCAAGTACCACCTGCAGTTCCTGTAACCAATGTATTTAAATCAATTGGTGCTCCACTTGCACAAATAGAAGCAGGCAAAGTGTAAGCAGGATTTCCACTCTGAATGATCACAACATTCATAGTATCAGTATCACCACAAGCACCGGAAATGGTGTATGTAATAATGTTATTTCCTACAGTAGCCTGATTAGGACTAAACGCTCCAGTATTTGGATCGGTAATACCGTTACCGCTCCATACACCACCAGGTGTAGCACCTGAAAGAGTAATGCCGATAGCATCAGAACATAATGGACCCGCTTGAGTAATCGTTGCATCAGCGTTAGGAGTAACTGTGATGGTATGCGATTCTGTTCCAACGCAAGGAGCTGTACCAACAGTATAAGTAACAGTTATGTTACCTGATAAACCAGCCGGATTAAATGTATTACCGCTAACACCCGTTCCAGACCAAGTACCACCGGTAGAACCTGTAATTAAAGTATTTAAATTTACAGAAGCAGCATCTGCGCACATTGCAGCAGGTGCTGTCCAATTTGGACTCGCTCCCGGCACTATATTAATCTGAATGGTATCAGAACCGGCACAAGCACCTGTTACGGTATATGTAATGACATTTGTACCTGTTGTTGCTTGAGAAGGATCGAATGTTCCAAGGTTAGCATCCGTAATACCTGCTCCTGACCAAGTTCCACCACCAACATTCGCAACCAAGTTAAATGCAGGGACGTTCGAACAAGTAGTAGGAACAGAGGTTACATTTGGTGTTACAGTTGAAGAAACAGTTACTGTTGCTGTGGTTGTAGCAGTACAACCTCCCGGCCCTGTAACTGTCAAAGAGGTCGTATATGTGCCGGCTGCCGGATAAGTATTGGTAGGATTTTGAGAGGTTGCGTCAACAGAACCATTATTATCAAAATCCCAGGCCCAATTCGTTATTGAACCAGCCGAAACAGAAGAACCATCCGTAAATTGAGTTGGCGATCCCACACAAACCGTATTTGACGTAAATGCCGCAACTGGAGAAGGATTACCAGCAACGGTTGTACTTAAAGAAAACGAACAAGGTGTATTCGGAGGAGTAGTTTGAGTTTGCATATTTACTGTATATACTCCAGGCTGATTAATAGTAGCAATTTGGGAAGTTCCTCCACTTACAATCCCTGGTCCACTCCAAGAATAAGATCCCAGACCAGCAGGAGCTGTCAGCGTCATACTTTGTCCACCACAAATTGATGCTGCTGATTGTTGAATAGCAGGCAAATAATTACATTCTGCGTCAATATAAGCATATCCATCATGTGAACCACCGCTTGGAGGCGAGTTATCACAGTCGGCAGTAGTAAATTCAATCGTTACATCTTGACCAATATATGGAGTTAATGGAATCAATACCGTTGTCCAATTCTTGTATTTAATCGAGCCACTAGTGATCAAACCTGTTGAATTAGTCGCATCAACATCAATAGTAGCACAAGAGATTGGTGTTCCACCCTGATCATACATTCTCACTCTAAAGTAAGGCTGTTCAATTACAACGTGACCTGCATCCTCCAAAACAACTGCATAATGGTAAACAAAATAAGGCACCCCTGCACTCACTTGAAACGTTTGTTTTAAACGAGCAGAGTTATTACCACCACCACCGTTATCGCCCAAACGGAAAGAAGCACCGCCTCCACCAGGAAAAACACAAGGAATAGCGGTAATGTTAGGATCGTTACCACTGGTCATTATGACATGCTGCCCTGTACCTGAATTGATCCCTGGATTATCAAAACCGGCTGTTATCGTAGGATCCAAAGGACTACCATAAGAACCCTCCCAACCTGCGGTTGTTTGAGTTTCAAAATCTCCATTCTGACAAGGCTGTCCCGGTCCAAATGGAATAGGATTCCCAGCTGACTTTATTTTTTTATTCCCATCTTTTTCAAAATTTAGATATAACTCTTTATATTTTTTCAGCAGGGTAGTGTAATTTTTCTTTAAATCTGCTTTTGTGATCTTTCCTTCTGCAATAGAGACAGAAATATAACGAACGTCTGCTTTTACGAAAGGAAGAATATAATTCATAAATTCTTTTTCGATCGATTTATTCTTCACAACATGTTTTGAAACTGTGGCCAAAATTTGATCCAGACTCTTATACCCTGTTAAATCCTGGGCTTTTTGTCTAATTTCCTGCTTTGTTAATTCATGATGATGCGATACAATAGCACTATTATTATTTTGTGCCAGAGCAAGAGAAGTAATAACTGCAAATGAAAATAAAGAGTAGATTTTTTTCATTATTAAAATGAGTTTTAAATGTTTATTTGTACTAACAATAATAAGTTTTATTCTTATAACATCAAAACATTTTTACTTCTAGCGAAAACATTTTTATCAGATAACCTTCCTTTGATAATTACTTTTCAACACCATCAAAAATTCCAGTCTTAAAATTTAACTTTGGCAGGTATTACAAAAACATATGTCAAAGAATTATTTGAATGAATTAAACCCTGTTCAAAGACAGGCAGTAGAATGCACAGAAGGGCCGGAAATGATCATTGCCGGTGCCGGATCCGGAAAAACACGCGTTTTAACATACAGGATCGCTCATTTAATGCAAAAAGGAGTAGATCCTTTCCATATTTTAGCACTTACTTTTACCAATAAAGCCGCCAAAGAGATGAAGGAACGTATCGCCAAAATAGTGGGCGATTCGGAAGCCAAAAACCTCTGGATGGGAACTTTTCACTCTGTTTTTGCCAAAATTCTGCGTTCGGAAGCCGAAAAGATAGGCTATCCGAATAATTTTACGATCTATGACACGGATGACGCCAAAAGCTTGATAAAAACCATCCTAAAAGAGCAAGGACTGGATGATAAATCTTATAAACCGAGTAGCGTACTAGCGCGGATCTCTGCCGCTAAAAATAACCTGATCTCTGCCCAGCAATACCTTAATAATGCTCAGATACAAGAAGAAGACCGTATCGCTGTTAAGCCCAAAATGGGCATTATCTATCAGCAATATGCCAGCCGGTGCTTCAAAGCAGGGGCAATGGATTTTGATGATCTTCTGTTCAATACCAACATTCTACTCCGGGATCACCCGGCTGTACTTCATAAATACCAGCATAAATTCAAATACATATTAGTAGATGAGTATCAGGATACCAACTTTTCTCAATATGTGATCGTTAAACAACTGGCAGCAGCCTACCGTAATATTTGTGTGGTTGGTGATGATGCACAAAGTATCTATGCTTTCCGGGGAGCGAACATTCAGAACATTTTGAATTTTGAGAAGGATTACCCTGAATTAAAAGTATTCAAGCTGGAGCAAAACTACCGTTCTACAAAGAACATTGTTGAGGCAGCAAACACGGTCATCTCAAAGAACAAAGAGCAGTTAAAGAAAAATGTATTTACGACCAATGAAGATGGTGAAAAAATAAAAGTAGTAAGAACGGAAAGCGATAATGCAGAAGGAAACTATGTTGCCAATTCCATCTTTGAGACTAAAATGAATGAGCTGGCGCATAATCGCGATTTTGCTATTTTATACCGTACCAATGCGCAGTCCAGGGCCATGGAAGAGGTGCTCCGGAGACAGAATATCCCCTATAAAATATATGGCGGCCTATCTTTCTACCAACGAAAAGAAATAAAAGATCTTTTGGCTTATTACCGCTTAACGATCAATAATCACGATGAGGAAGCACTCAAACGCATCATCAATTATCCGGCTCGTGGAATTGGCGATACCACGATAGACCGCTTGATCATTGCTGCCAACGATCACGATGTGAGTATCTGGACAGTGATTGAGAATATTAATCAGTTTGAAATAGGATTAAATGCCGGTGCTAAGACAAAAGTGGATGAGTTTGCTACGATGATCAAAAGCTTTTCAGCCATGATGGGCACGCATAATGCGTATGACCTTGGACAACACATTGCCGTTCATTCCGGTATTCTTCGCGACCTGTATGCCGACAAAACTCCTGAAGGCGTTAGCAGGCATGAAAACATTCAGGAATTATTGAATGGATTGAAAGAATTTTCAGAAAGTGAAATTGAATTAGAAGAAATAGAAAATACGCAGAACACAATTGATCCGGAACCAGTCCAAACTTCTTCAACAGATGTGAATAATGGTTTGCTTTTTTCATTTGATGATGAAAAAACAAAGGAAGAGAACACTCCTTCTATTCCATTAGAAAAAGGCGTTCCTACATTAAATCTATTTATGCAGGATATTGCATTGATGACGGATGCTGACAAAGATGCAAAAACAGAAGAGGAAAAGAACAGAGTGGCATTGATGACCATACATGCTGCCAAAGGCTTAGAATTTAAATACGTTTACATTGTTGGCCTAGAAGAAAATCTATTCCCATCACAAATGAGCTTAAATTCAAGAGCTGACCTAGAAGAAGAGCGCAGACTTTTTTATGTTGCATTAACACGTGCCGAAAAAAAGGCTACCCTCTCCTACTCTACAACCCGCTACCGCTGGGGAAACTTAATCTATTCGGAGCCCAGCCGGTTTATCGAAGAGCTGGATGAACGTTATTTAGATCTTCCAAGTGAAAATAACAACCGACTGTTCGGTGAAGAGGAAACCGGCTTTAAGCCAAAGATCAATATCGGGAAACCACAGCAGCAAACATTTGTACAACGTCCCGTAATGGGTAAAAAACTAGTAAAAGTGAATGCTGCAAAGAAGACCACCAGTGATTTTGATACGGAAAGTCTAAAAGACCTTCAAGTGGGCATGCAGGTCGAACATGAACGTTTCGGAAATGGAAAAGTGATCAACATGGAAGGAGATTTCCCGAATAATAAAGCGACTGTCTTCTTTGAAGGAGTTGGTCAGAAACAATTATTGATCAAGTTTGCTAAACTCAAAATAATCGGCTAATCGGTGAACTTATAACCAACACCTCTTATCGAATGAAAATATTGAGGCTCGCGCTGATTGGGTTCAAAATATTTTCTAAAAGAAAGAATATAATTATCAATTGTTCTTGAGGATGGATATACGTCAGTCCCCCATACCTTGTCCAATATTTCTTCGCGAGATACCACTTCTCCCTTTTTGTCGATGAGCAATTTTAAGAGAGCGATCTCTCGCTTGGTGATCTCTCTTTTTTCTCCATTTACGCCTTGGATCTCATAGGTAACGAAATTCACATGATTACTACCAAAATTATAATTATCAAGGATTTTATCGACAGAAACAACACTTCTCTTAAGAAGGATCTGTACTCGCAAAAGCAATTCTTCTAGATTAAAAGGCTTAGTAAGGTAATCATCTGCTCCTAGTTTCAGTCCATTGATCCTATCCTCGCTCGAAGCTTTAGCCGTTAAAAAAAGAACAGGAACGGTTGAGTTCTCTTTCCGGATCTCTTCACATACATCAAAACCACTCATCTCCGGTAACATCACATCCAATATGATCAGATCGAAAGATTGCTTGCGAAACTCTTTAAGCGCATCAATGCCGGTTGTTGCAGGAATAACCAAATACAATTCCAACTCCAAATTCAATTGAATGGTCTTTAGTAAATGTTCTTCATCTTCAACTAAAAGGATCTTTCTTTTACTCATAATCGTTGTAAAGTTAATAAAATGCTGAATTTTAAGGAAACAATATTTACTACCTTTGTGTTATTAAACATAAAATGAATATGAATGATCAACATATAAACACAATTCTATCTAATTCAGCAATTGCTTCTGATCTGAAAGCGATCGCTGAAAAGGTGTATGCGCATGAACGCATCTCATTCGATGAAACCGTATTGCTTTACAACAAAGCAGAATTGGGCTATTTAGGTGTACTTGCCAACTATATCAGAGAGCAAAAGAACGGAAACAATGTTTACTTCAATAGAAATTTCCATATTGAACCAACGAACATTTGTGTATTTGATTGTAAGTTTTGTTCTTATTCACGCCTACTAAAAAATAAAGAAGAAGGTTGGGAACTATCCGAACAGCAAATAATTGATATTGTAAAAAAATACGATGGGCAGCCGGTTACAGAAGTCCATATTGTGGGTGGTGTACATCCCAAAATGGGCTTGATGTACTTTGCTAATTTGATCAAGAAAGTAAAAGAAATACGACCTGACATACATGTTAAAGCATTCACAGCTGTTGAATTAGAATATATGTGCCGTAAAGCCAAAGTAAGTTATGAAGAAGGATTGCGTATTCTTAAGGAACACGGTCAAGACTCTCTTCCCGGAGGCGGTGCTGAAATTTTTGATGAAGAATTAAGAAAACAGATATGTGAGGATAAATGTACAGCAGCAGAATGGCTGGAGATTCATGAAACCGCGCATAAATTAGGAATGCCATCCAATGCTACAATGCTGTATGGACATATTGAAAAATTTGAACATCGAGTTGATCATATGAATCGTCTTCGCAACCTGCAAGACAAAACAAAAGGCTTCAACACATTTATTCCTTTAAAATTCAGAAACAAAGGAAATCAAATGAGCAATATCCCGGAAGTAAGTGTGGTGGAAGATTTACGAAACTATGCTATTTCCAGGATCTTCATGGATAACTTTAATCATATCAAAGCATATTGGCCGATGATTGGACGAACTACAGCTCAATTATCCTTATCGTTTGGAGTTGATGATATTGATGGAACAATTGACGATTCCACTAAGATCTATTCTATGGCCGGTGCAGAGGATCAAAATCCTGCTTTAACAACAGAACAACTTGTTGAATTGATCAAACAAGTTGGACGCACTCCTATTGAAAGGGACACCCTCTACAATGTAATCACCGATTACACCAATTATGATTTTGCAAAAGAAAAAGTAAGTGCATAAAAAAAGCCCGGCAATTTACCGGGCTTTTTTTATTATTTAACTAACAACATTCTTTTTGTTTCGGAGAATATCACTTTGTTATTTTGTTTCAATTCTAGCTTATAGAAATAGCTTCCGTTTGCGAATTTATCAAGATCGGCTAATTCAACAGTGTGCTCACCTGCAGAAACCGCTGCTAAAGAAATGGATTTTACTTTTCTTCCTGTCACATCAAACAATTCTAAAGTAACATCAGCAGATTCAGCAATGGAATATTCTATTTGCGTTGAACCACTCGTTGGATTTGGGAAGTTTTGTCCTAAGGTATTTTCAAATTTATTCGCATCAGTCAAACCAAGCGTAGCCGGACAAATACGGTAAATTGCTCCAGTTGTTGTGTATCCTCCTTTAAGAGCATATAAGCACCCGTTACTCCCTTGCTTAATATCTGTTAAACCACCGGTTGTCGTTATATCAGCAAAAGTTACTTTACTTGTTACCACATCATATGCCGGTGCATTTCCCATTGTAAGATCATATATTCTTCCAAAATCGTTATCTACCACTAAGATATGATTATCAAATTCCGGCATTACATTGCCTGAATAGTAAACACAACCTGAAACTGCAGGCAATGGCGTTCCCCACTCAGCAATCGGATTTACCACACCCGGTTTATTACAAGGGCTTGAAGTAGAACCATACAAATAATTTCCTTCACAACTGATCCAACCATAATTTGCTCCTTTATGAATAATATTGAATTCATCCCATGTATTGTAACCATTCTCACTCACATACATACTATCTGTAACAGGATTGAAACACATACCAAATGTATTTCTATGTCCGTAACTCCAGATACGATCATCATTTCCTGTAGCAGGATTACCGTCATCATAATACGGGTTATCAGTAGGAATAGAACCATCAGTATTTATGCGAAGGATCTTTCCGTATGGATTATTTCTTTTTCGGGCATAATTTGTAGATGTATCATTTGCGATCGTTTGTCCTTGAGCTAGATCACCGATCTCTACATACAGTTTTGTAGGCTCTGAAGGACGGAATTTGATGATCCCACCAAAGTGATTTCCAGCATAAATATTTGATGTTGCATATTGATGATCAAAGATCAGGGTTGGGTTTGTTCCAACATTTGCATTTTCTGTAAAGCGAACGATACGGATACGAAAATCAGTTTGTGCTGTATTTCTGTATGTGTAGTAAGCATATACATAATGATTATTCGTAAAATCCGGATCTACTGCAATCCCTAACAAGCCCCTCTCAAAGTCAGAATCAACTACGCTTGTGAGGTCATAAAAATTTCCCAAAGAAGTCCCTGCAGCAGAATAGATCTTAATAAAAGCATTCGCAGCAGGAAAAGCATTATCGCCCTTTTGAGTCACCAAATATCTACCATCCGGCAGCCAATCGAACGCAACGGGATAGCGAATGCCACTCACAATTGTTGTTTGAGTATAATTAGTAGGCAGCGTTTGTGCATTAGCAGTATATCCAATGGATAAACCTGCAAAAATGGATAAAAGTATTTTTTTCATTTTAATGATTTTAGAGAGAAACAAATATAACAAATTCAACTAATGGTCACACAATTTAATCCATTAGTTTTCTATCTTTGAGCAATGAATACGGCCTATTTAATTTTAGGGGGAAACCAAGGAGATCGTCTAAAAAACATCAATGATGCCACGAGTTTGATCGCTTCCGAAGCCGGTCCGATCTCTAAATTTTCAAAAATTTATGTCACTGCTGCATGGGGAAATGAGGAATTATCCGACTTTTATAATCAGGCCGTTTGCATCAACACTCCCCTTTCTGCAACCGGATTATTGGATACTATACTGGAAATTGAAAAAAAATTAGGTAGAATACGGGGAGCTGAAAAATGGCAAGCACGAACAATTGACATTGATATATTATTTTACAATAATAACATCATTGATCAGAAAAACTTGATCATCCCTCACCCATTTTTGCAGGAAAGACGCTTTGTTCTTGCTCCATTAAGTGAAATTGCGGACGATCTATTGCATCCTATTTTGAATAAAAATATCAAAACATTACTGCTTGAATGTGATGACAAACTAGATGTTAGACCTTTGGATTAAATGAATGCAGAGCCATTATACAAGTTCATTGCAATAGAAGGCAATATTGGTGCAGGAAAAACAACTTTTGCTACCCAATTGGCATCTGATACAAATTCAAAACTTATATTGGAACAATTTGCAGACAACCCCTTTTTGCCTAAGTTTTACGAAGATCCTGAAAAACATGCATTCCCGCTGGAGTTATCATTTTTAGCTGAAAGGTATCACCAACTTAAGAATGAACTCGGCACATCCGATCTTTTCCAACCAAATATCGTTTCAGACTATTATTTCCTTAAATGCCTGATCTTTGCCAAAGCAAATCTAAAAGGTGACGAGTTTGACCTATACACCAAACTATTCCATATTATAAATGACGCTCTTCCAAAGCCCGATTTATTCGTTTTTTTGTTTCATTCTATTGAGCGATTGCAAGAGAATATCAGAAAGAGAGGAAGGCCCTATGAGCAAAATATCTCCAATGAATATCTTCAAAAGGTACAAAACACTTATTTCGACTTCATTAAACAACTTCAGAATCAGCGAATAGTGATCATCGATGTGAATAACATTGATTTTGTAAATAACAAAAACGATTACATGAAATTAATTTCCTCATTACAACAACCTTATCAGTTGGGAATAACACGTATTTCTCTTTAATTAGCATATATTTTCAAAATACCCTCCCAAAAACTTTCATAATATCAAAAAATAGTTATTTTTGCATCTTAATAAGTATAAGTAATTAACTCTTTAAATTAGACTAACAAACAAAACAATGAAAAAGCAATCTTTACAAACATTAGGTTTGGCATTTGTTGCAGTTGTAGGACTTACAGCTTGTAATGGACTAGGCAAATTGGTAAAAAATGCCGACAAAATCACCTACAAAGTAACACCTGACCCTGTTGAAATGCACGGAGATAGCATAGCTACAGTTAGTATTTCCGGTACATACCCAGCTAAATTATTCCCTAAAAAAGCTGTTGTAACCGTTACACCTGTATTAAAATATAATGGTGGTGAAAAGGCTTTAAAACCTGTTACATTAATTGGAGAAAAAGTAGAAGGAACAAATGGTCAAAAGATTGCTTACAAAGCAGGTGGAAATTTCTCTCATACTACTGACAAAGTAGCATATACACCGGAAATGAAAACTGCTACTCTTGAGTTAAGAGCATCTGGTGCAGTTAAATCTAAATCAAAAGAATTGCCAGCTAAAAAAGTAGCGGATGGAACTATGGTTACATCTTTACTTGTAAAAGCTGACGATAAAGCGATCATCGGAAAAGACAACTTCCAAAAGATCGTTCCTCAAACAACAAATACAAACATTTTCTTTACTATCAATCAATCACAAGTGCGTGGTTCTGAAATGACAAGTGCAGAAAACAAGGCATTCAAAGAATATGTAACAAAAGCTGTTGCAAATCCGAATGTTGTTTTCAAAAGTATGAACGTTTCTGCTTACGCTTCTCCGGATGGAGAATTAAGCCGTAATGCTGACCTTGCTGAAAACCGTGCTAAAGAAGCTACAAAAGCAATGATGTCTATGTTCAAAGACAAAAAGACAAAAGTTGATACAGCTTCTAAAGAAGGTTTCTACAATAAAGTTACTACTGCTGAAGACTGGGATGGATTCAAAAAAGCAATGGAGGCTTCTTCAATTGCTGACAAAGATTTGATCTTACGTGTTTTAACAATGTATCCTGATGGTGAAGTTCGTGAGAAAGAGATCAAAAATCTTTCTAAAACATATACAGAAGTAGCTGATCAGATCTTACCAAAATTACGTAGAGCTGCTTTAACATTAAATACAGACTTGAAGAGCCGTACAGATGAGCAGATCATGGCTTTAGCTAAATCTACTTATGATAGCTTATCCGTTGAAGAAATTCTTTATGCTGCAACATTAACAAACGATATCAACGAAAAATTAGATATCTACAAAAAAGCAGAAACCAAATACGGTTCTGACTGGAGAACATCTAACAACGTTGGTTACATTTATTTGATGCAAAACAAATTAAATGATGCGGAAGCACAATTCAAAAAAGCAGATGGTTTATCTGCAAACAACCCGATCGTTAAAAACAACTTAGGTATCTGCGCTCGTTGGAAAGGTGATCGTAAGGCTGCAATGGATCTATTTAAATCAGCTACAAGTGCTGGTTCAGAACCAACTTACAACATGGGTATCATTGAGATCCAAAATGGTAACTACGCAGCTGCTGTAGCTAACTTTGGTGCTGAAAATACATTTAACTCAGCTTTAGCTAAGTTAATGAATGGAAATGCTGATGGCGCAATGAGTACAATCGACAATTCAGCTGATAAAGATGCGGCATTATCATTCTACTTAAAAGCTGTTGCTGGTGCTCGTCAAGGAAAAGCAGACGTTTTAGTAAACAACTTGAAATCAGCTATCCAAAAAGATGCTTCTTTCAAGCAAATGGCAAAAGACGATGCTGAATTCATCAAATTTAGAGAGAATGCTGACTTTAAAGGTTTAGTTAACTAATCTACTTATTTATTACTTATAAAAAAAGCGCTCCGGTTTCCGGGGCGCTTTTTTTTTGCATCATATCCTTTTTCTAAACTATATTTGTAATGTGATGAACTTACAACGAAAAATTCTATTTGCCCTCATTATTACAGGATGTATATGCTCCTTTTTTTCATTCTCAAATAGAGAGTACAATCGTTATAATGAAATTACAAATTCCGACACCACTAAAAATTCATTCTATTTAGAACTAAAAGGGAATGTCAGACAATCAAAAGTGAGTGAAAAGGACGAGTCAAAGGCTTTGGATAGTGCCTTAATTACTATCTATACAGGCGATATTCCTTTTTCAGAAACATGGACCAATAAAAAAGGAAAGTGCAGTTTTAAACTGCCTCTTGGAAAACAATTTCGAATTGAGGTTTCAAAGAGCGGTTTTGTTTCTAAACTATTTGATGTAGATACAAAAGTGCCGAGCGATAAAAAAGATACTTACACATTCAGTTTTGATATTGATATTTTTGAAGAGATTCCCAAACTGGATGTTTCCGTGCTAAAAAAACCGATAGCCAAAGTTTCATATAACATCATTATGGAGCAATTTGCATACGATATCAGCTATACGAGTAAGATCAACCTCGAGCTTAAGAAAATGTATAAAAACTACTACTTACTCCAAAAGATCGAATCCGACAGTCTTGCAAAAACAACTCTAAGTCATCCTGAAAAAAAATAAACTATTTTCAGCCTTAGGAAAATATCTTTCAGACGGTTTCTTAATGCTTCTACCGGAATTTATTAGAATTATTTGCTGCTTAATTTCGTGTGGCGATTGCTATATTCCATAAAACTTAAGGCAAGTTCCTTTCATTTAAATTCCAATAAAGATCAAGGAGTTATTAATTCAATATGAGAACAGATAATCGGCCTAAAAAATAGTCACATGTACAAAACAAAAAGAGGCTCAATTGAGCCTCTTTTTTATTTTATATCAGCATTTAAGTTTATCTCACTAATGTAAATGAACCTTTTTCGAAGTATTCCTTACCATCAAAACCTTTTGCTTTGATAATGAAGTAATAGGTTCCATCAGGAGCAGGAACACCGCTGGCTGTTCTTCCGTCCCATCCTCCGTTAGGAGTGTGCCATTCGTATTCTTTTTGTCCCCAACGGTTATACACCTCTGCATCCATTGTTTCTAAACCTTTGTTTTGAACACCAAATATATCATTTGTACCATCACCATTTGGCGAGAATACGTTTGGAATAACGAATGTAGAGTTGATATACACATCAATATCTACACAAGCGGTATCAGCACAACCAACACCATTATCAGCGATCAAACATGCTGTAAATAAACCTAGATCAGTATAGGTAAATGAAGGATCCTGCATAGTAGAACCTAAACCTGTACCAAAGCTCCAAGTATAATTCACAGCACCTGTACTACTGTTGGTAAACTGAACTAACAATGGTGTCTCGCCTGTAGTAGGATTTGCTGTAAATGATGCAACAACTGCATTTGTAGATGTTACATTAAATTGAGTTGAAGTCACTTGAGTTGAACATCCATTTCCATCAGTTACAGTCAGTGTATAAGAACCCGGACCAACATTGGTCAAATCAATCGAAGTACTTAATGTATCACCTGTTGCATCCTGCCATACATAAGAAACAGTAGGTTGACCTGAAACTAGAACCACACCGGTAATTGAACCCGTAGAAGTTCCACAATCAGCAGAAGTAACAGTAACATTTGTTGTATCTACTACAGGCAATGGATTAATGGTGATTGTAACCTGACCGGAAGCACTCACACAAGCACCAGTTGTTTCCGTAACCCAGAAGGTAGTAGTATTTGTTATACCTGTTGGTGTTAATGGATTTCCGGTACTTACTAATGTAGTTAATGTTGAATCCGAATACCAATTGATCGTTCCTCCGTTTGAACTAGCTGTAATTGGATTAATTGATGCACCAAAACAATATGCAGCAGGATTCACTACAACAGGAGCAGCAGCAACCGGATTAATAGTTAATACTAAACTATCCACCACCGAAGGACACGCACCTACCGGATCATTGGTCGTTAAATACAAGACAACACTTCCTGCAGTAGTATCTGCAAGAGATGGGGTATAAGTAACGTTCAATAAAGAAGTATTATCAAATGTTCCACTTCCAGATGTAGACCAAGTAGATGCTGTTGCGCTTCCACCAATGGTAGATCCATTTAAAGTTATTGGAGCACCTGCACAAATTGATGTATCATTAGAAGCAATAGCAGTTGCTGCCTGGTCAATTGAAATTTGAGTAGAATCCAAAGCTGTTGCGCAACCACCCGCTGCAGCGATGGTATTCAAAATAGTATATGTTCCAGGGGTTGAATTTGCAAGATCGATCTCCCCTGTTGAAGAGCTAACAAATGTTAATCCTGCACCTGCACTGAACACACCTGCGCTAGCACCAGCTCCAAATGAAGGCAATGGATTCGCTGCTGTTTGACAGAAAGGAGTAGCATATGTAAAGCTTGCACTAGGTGCATTTGTTATTGTAACAGAAGCGGTTGAAGTATTTGGACATGTACCATTAGTTGTATATGTTACTGTATATGTATTCAACGCACTTGCACTAAGATCAACTTCACCTGTTGAAGCATTAATAACAGCACCTGCCGGTGAAATTGTAAATATACCTCCAGCTAATCCGGTAATTGTTGCAGCAGGATCAGTTCCTGTTTGACAGAAAGTAGAACCTGGATAGGTGAAACTTGCATCGTCTAGAGGAGTTATCGTCAACACTAGATTATCAACTGCTTGCGTACAAACTCCGGAAGGATCATCTGTACTGAGTGTTAACGTTACTGTACCGGCTGCAACATCTGCTGCAGAAGGAGAATAAGTACTTGTCAAACTAGTAGCATTGCTGAAAGTACCTGAACCACTTGTTGTCCAAGTTGCAGACGTAGCACTGCCTCCAATTGTACCCGCTAAAGTAATTGATCCTGCTTCACATACAGAAGCATCCAATCCAGCATTCGCAGTAGCAATTTGGTCGATAATAATTGTTGTTGATGCAGAGGCTGCGGCACAACCTGAAGCCGGAGCAATTGTATTTGTTACAGTATATGTACCCGGTGCACTATTCGTAAGATCTACTTGTCCGGTAGATGCATTAATAAATACTAGTCCAGCAGGAGTAGCCGTAAAGGTTCCTGCACTTGCTCCAACAGGGAATGTAGGAGAAACTGTACCTGTTTGACAGAAAGGACCACCATAGCTAAATGTAGCATCAGGAGCTGCCGTAACTGTAATTGCAACCGTTGCGTTGTTTGGACATATTCCATTGGTTGTAAACGTAATGAAATAGTTTCCTAAGGTACTCGCACTAACATCAATTAAACCTGTTGATGTATTCAAGAATACCAAACCAGCAGGTGTAGCACTAAATGTTCCGGTAGCACCACCAGTTATAGTCGCAACAGGATCTGTTCCTGTTTGGCAGAATGTTGAACCTCCGTATGTAAATGCCGGATTGTCCTGTAAATTGATCGTCAAGACCATATTATCAGAAACGGCACCACAAACACCTGCCGGATCATTTGATGTGATCGTTAATGTTACTGTTCCAGCAGCAATATCAGCGGCAGAAGGGGTATAAGTTGTTGTGGCAGATGTTGTACTTCCAAATGTTCCTGTTCCACTTGATGACCAGGTTATAGAAGTAGTGCTACCACCAAATGATCCTGTTAAGTTTGCACTTACATTAGAACAAATTGCAGCATCCGGGCCCGCATTGACAGTTGCTGCAGGGTTAATGGTCAATACCATAACATCAGTAGCTGCAGGGCAAGGACCGGCAGGATCATTTGTTGTAATCGTCAATGATACAGTACCCGCTGCAATATCAGCAGCAGAAGGGGTATAAACAGGTGTCAAAGAAGTTGTTGAACTGAAAGTACCTGTACCACTGGTTGACCAAGTAACACTAGTAGCACTTCCTCCCATTGTTCCGGCTAAAGTATACGTAGAAGAGCTACAAATGGTAGCATTACCGCCTGTAGAAACTGTTGCTGCAGGATTGATCGTTAAAGTCATTGAAGCAGTAACTGCTGGACAAGGACCAACAGGATCATTTGAACTAATAGTTAAAGTAACTGTACCGGCTGCAATATCGGCTGCCGATGGCGTATAAACCGGTGTAGTTACATTTGGATTACTAAATGTTCCACTTCCGGATGTAGTCCATGTTACCACCGTAGTCGATCCGCCTAAAGTACCAGCAAGTGTATAAGTACTACCTGCGCAAATCGTTGCATTAGCTCCTGCAGTAACAACTGCTGCCGGATTAATAGTCAAGGTCATATTAGCAGTAGCTGCAGGACAAGGGCCTGCTGGATCATTCGATGTAATTGTTAATACAACATTTCCATTTGCAATATCTGCTGCTGATGGAGTATAAACAGCTGTTGTACTATTTGCATTACTAAATGTTCCTGTTCCACTTGTTGTCCAAGTGATTGAGGTAGCACCACCACCCATTGTACCAGCTAAAGTATAGGTAGTTCCACCACAAATGGTAGCATTAGCACCAGCTGTTACAGTAGCAGCAGGATTAATTGTTAATACCATATTGGCAGTAGCTGCAGGACAAGGACCTGCTGGATCATTCGATGTGATGGTTAAAGTAACTGTTCCTGCTGCAATATCTGCTGCAGAAGGAGTGTAAATTGCAGTTGTTGAAGCATTATTATTAAATGTACCAGTTCCGCTTGTTGTCCAGATAATTGAAGAAGCTCCTCCTCCCATTGTTCCTGCTAAAGTATAAGTAGAACCAGAACAAATTGCCGCATTAGAACCAGCTGATACTGTTGCAGCAGGACTAATGGTTAGGTTCATGGTAGCTGTTGCAGCAGGACAAGGACCGGCAGGATCATTTGTTGTTAAAGTTAAAGTTACTGTTCCTGCAGCGATATCTGCTGCGGATGGAGTATAAGTTGCATTCAATGCTGAAACTGAACTGAATGTTCCTGTTCCACTAGTAGACCATGTAACACTTGTTGCTCCACCACCCATTGTTCCTGCAAGGGTATATGTCGATCCGGAGCAGATCGTTGCATTAGAGCCCGCATTTACTGTTGCCGCAGGGTTAATTGTAAGAACTAAAGAACTTGTTACTGCAGGACAAGGACCGGCAGGATCATTTGTTGTTAAAGTTAAAGTTACTGCTCCTGCAGCGATATCTGCTGCGGATGGAGTATAGACTGCTCCTAATAATGTAGTATTATTAAATGAGCCGGTACCAGAACTTGACCAGGTTGCAGAAGTTGCACTTCCGCCAATCACACCTGCCAAAGTGTAGGTACTACCTTCACAAATACTTGCATTCGATCCGGCATTAACTGTTGCTGCTGGGTTAATAGTAAGAACTAAAGAACTTGTTACTGCAGGACAAGGTCCCGCAGGATCGTTAGTGGTAATTGTTAATGTAACTGTTCCTGCTGCAATATCAGCAGCAGAAGGAGTATAAGTAGCATTGGCAGCAGAAGCAGAACTAAATGTTCCTGAACCACTGGTAGACCAGGTTAAAGATGTTGCAGCACCACCAATAACTCCTGCTAAAGTATAGGTTGAACCTGCACAAATGGTCGCATTTGAACCAGCAGAAGCAGTGGCCGCTTGATTAATAGTAATTGTAGCTGTAGCAGATGCCGGAGCACAACCACCTGAAGCTGCAATTGTATTTGTAACAGTATAAGTTCCCGGGGTACTAGCAGAAACATCCACCTGACCCGTGTTTACATTGACAAATACAAGACCGGCTGTAGAAGAGAAGGTTCCTGCTGTTGCTCCACCACTAAATGTTGGTGAAGGATCTGCATCTGTTGTACAATAAGGTCCGGCATAGCTAAATGTTGCTACAGGAGCTAATGTTATAGTAACATTAACATTGCTTGAATTAGGACAAGGTCCCGGAGTAGTGTATGTTACAGTATATGTATTCAATGAACTTCCGGCCAAATTTATGGCACCTGTTGAAGGATTGATCGATAAACCTGCTGGTGATGAAGTAAAGGTGCCCCCACCTACTCCAGTAACTGTAGGAGTTGGGTTCGTTCCTGTTTGACAATAGGTTGCAGAACCATAGGTAAACGAAGCATTTTGTAAAGGTGTAATGGTTAGTACCATTGCATCCGAAACAGCAGGACAAGGACCGGCAGGATCGTTAGAAGTGATCGTTAATGTAACCGTACCTGCTGAAATATCACTAGCTGAAGGAGTATAAACAGGATTAACAGCTGAAGCATTACTAAACGTTCCACTTCCACTTGTTGTCCAAGTTGAAGAAGTTGCTGCACCACCTCTAGAACCATTCAAGGTATAAGTTTGATTAGCACAAATTGTTGCATCAGCACCGGCATTCACTGTTGCAGCCGGGTTGATCGTCAATACCATATTAGATGTCGCTGCAGGACAAGGACCGGCAGGATCATTGGTTGTCATCGTTAACGTTACTGAACCAGCTGAAATATCAGCTGCTGATGGTGTATAAGTAGGAGTTACCGAACTAGTACTGCTGAAAGTTCCGGAACCGGAACTAGTCCATGTAACAGAAGTTGCACTTCCGCCAATGGAACCTGGTAAAGAATAGGTAGTTCCTGCACAGATCGTTGCAGCCGGACCGGCATTAGCTGTCGCCCCAGGATTGATTGTAAGAACCATGTTTGCCGTTGCAGCAGTACATGGACCAGCAGGATCATTTGTTGTGATCGTTAAGGTAACCGTACCCGCTGAAATATCAGAAGCTGAAGGTGTATAAGTAGGATTAGTTGCAGCAGCATTGCTGAAAGAACCACTACCGCTGGTTGTCCAAGTTAAAGAACTTGCACCGCCTCCAATTGAACCGGATAATGTATAAGTACTTCCAGCACAAATAGACGCATTTGCTCCGGCATTTGCAGTAGCAACAGGATTAATAGTAACCACTAATGATGATGTAGCTGCAGGACAAGGCCCCGCAGGATCATTGGTAGTAATTGTTAAAGTAACTGTACCTGCAGCAATATCAGCAGCAGAAGGTGTATAAGTTGTATTTACCAAAGTAGCATTTGCAAATGTACCGGTACCACTGCTTGTCCAAGTAGATGAAGTAGCCGCTCCTCCTCTTGATCCGGTTAAGGTTACAGTACTACCCGCACAAATTGTTTGGTTGGGACCAGCAGATGCAGTAGCGCCAGGGTTAATTGTTACTACCATATTATCGGTAGCAGCAGGACAAGGACCGGCAGGGTCATTCGTTGTGATCGTTAAGGTAACCGTACCGGCAGCAATATCAGCCGCAGATGGAGTGTATGTTGTGTTTGTTGCTGAAGCATTGGCAAAAGTTCCGGAACCACTACTCGTCCAAGTTGAAGAAGTAGCACTTCCTCCGCGTGTTCCTGTTAATGAAACGGTACTTCCGGCACAAATGATCTGATCAGGCCCTGCGTTTGCAGAAGCTTGAATATTAATAGTAACAACCATTGCATCGGATACTGCCGGACAAGGACCTGCAGGATCATTGGTTGTAATTGTTAATGTAACGGTACCGGCTGCAATATCAGCTGCAGATGGGGTATATGTAGGATTTAGAACAGTCGTATTACTAAATGTTCCTGTCCCACTGGTACTCCATGTTGATGAAGTAGCTCCACCACCACGTGTTGCACCCAAAGTAACTGTGCTACCGGAACAAATAGTCTGATCGGCTCCTGCATTCACAGTTGCCGCTGGGCTAATTGTTAAAACCATCGCATCAGAAACAGCAGGACAAGGACCTGCAGGATCATTGGTTGTAATTGTTAAAGTAACTGTACCGGCTGCAATATCAGCTGCAGAAGGTGTATAAGTTGGATTTACAACAGTAGAATTACTAAATGTACCGGTACCGCTAGTTGTCCACGTAGATGAGGTAGCTCCTCCCCCTCTAGAACCGGAAAGCGTTGCAACACTACCTGAACAGATTGACTGATCGGCTCCGGCACTAACTGTAGCTGCCGTGTTCACGGTAACTGTAGATGTGGCTGTTGCAGATCCACCACAAGCACCGGTAATAGTAACCGTATAGGTAGTGGTTGATGCCGGACTGACGGAGATGGTCTGTGTGGTTTGTCCACCGGGAGACCAAGAATAGCCCGTTGCACCTGCGGCATTCGCGGTTAAAGATGTACTTGAACCTCCACAGATAGTTGTACTAGCTGGTGATACGCTTACGGTTAAAACTCCTGATCCCGGGTTAATAACATAATCACAATTATCACCGGCATATCCATCGATCATTAAGTAATATGTCTGTCCAATTGTTAAACCGGTACCGGTCACAGAACCATTTGTCTCTACACCGGGATTCCAACAGTTTGAATAGGAGGTAAAAGTTTGGCAATTGGATGTACCGTAAATTTCCATTTGAATACCATCTGAATATACACAGTTATTCACCGTGATGTTCAAAGTAGCTGAAGTAGCACTTGCTACGAAGGAAAGCCAACCATTGTTTTCAACCGATCCGCAGAAACCTGAAGGAATCTGCCCAGGTGAAAAACAAGTACTCGTATTCCCACAATATCCATCCAATGTACAAATAGATGGCGCACCCATACACACGTCACTAGCAATAGCATTCAAATTACAACCGGGTGTTGAACCAATTGCACCACCAGATCCAAATGTTAAATTCCACGAATTTAAGGTTCCAACATCACCTGGACCTTCATCAGTAATACACAAATACCAAGTCCCATTTCCATTTACACCGATGTTAATACAATTAGCCAAACTACCTTCAGGCCGATAAGTGCCATTATAGGGAGCTGAACCGGCAGTAATAGCAGTGCCTGCGGCAGCTGTAAAGCAAGTTGTCTGATAATTATTCCCTGCTCCTCCGTTATTCGAGGTCAACTCAATAGAACCGCCATTAGGAGAAACCAACCACACATCTAGATCTCCAACGTATGGATGGGTTATATTAATACAAACCTGAGTTAAGCCGTTTGTACTATTTAAAGCACTCGGCAAACCAGACACTGACAAAGGATAACAAGTTTGTATTCCATTATCCGGAATACCTCCACCTGTTCCATTGAATGTTTGAGAGAATACGCTAAAAAAACTGAAGTTTAATAGCAGAAACAAACAAAATTGTAGTTTTTTCATCATAATTTGGGTAGATGTTTATCTATTTTTTAATGGCAGTCGTATTATTTAGTCTTATTTGAATCCTGTTTCTTTTTATTGCCGAAATAATTTGACAATTCAGAAACCGGCACAAATTGATTATCGATATAAACGCCCGCTAAACCAAGGTAGTTAAGCACCTTTTGAACATACTCAGGTGTAGCCGGCTTTTTAAATGAAAATTTGCACAAAGCACTTTCTTGTGTTGCATCATAAGGTGACATATCCACCTTACGAATCCCATCTTGCTTCGAAAACTTGTTATACAACTCCTGATACTGAGTTGCGGATTTAATACCGGTTACCATGAAGGTAAAATGAACCATTTCGGCATCAACCGATTTTCCGGCTTTAGTACTGTAGTAAAAATTAACATTGATTTTCTCTACTTGTGAAAAGCTTGTTGTTGCTGAAATTGAAAACACAACAAACAGAAAGAGTGTAACTCGTTTTAACATATGTTTTAGTTTTAAATAGACGAATAGAAAATTTGCAGCTATAAAGTTATAAAAAAATCCAACTAACGAAACTTTTTTAAAACTAATTATCATTGGTTAATGACGAAAAAAAACGGAAAAACGTTGCATTGCCATTTTTAACAACTAAAGAAAATGAAAAAACCAGATACTATTTCTGAGATTTTTGTTTTAGTTTCAAATAAAAAACAGCTTTTTCCTGATTACCTTTTCTATAATAATAATCAGACAGGAATGAATTCAAAAAGCGATTATTCCAATTATGCTGAATTGCTTTTTCCAAATAAGGTAATGCTTTCAAAGTATCCCCTTGCATAAAGTAAACATTACCGATATTAATGTATGGAATATCAGACTTCAAATCCTTTTTAATAGCGTTTACATTCAATTCAATGATCTTTTCATATTGCTTATTAAAAGCATACATATTACTTAAAGAATAATAAGAATTAATAAACTCAATACTTTTACCATCATAGGTCATATACTCTTTTGACAATTTATTCAAGTTCTTATAAGCTCTTTTCATATCCCCCTGATCATACATGCGATCCTTTTGCATAAGCTTGATCTGCTCCATGGCAATTTCCAGTTTCTTTTGCATTGCAAAAGCATGATCATACATGGCTATTACTTTCAAATAATATTTTTCAGCTAGGGCATATTCTTTTATCGCTGCGTAACATGTGGCCAAATTAAAATAAGCCTCAGTATATGTAGAATCCAATTTAATGGCCTTCTCTAGATATGGGATAGCATCATTAGGCTTATTATAATAGGTATAATAAACCATTCCAATATTGTTTAATGAAGTAACATAATCCGGCAAAATTCGAAGTGATTCCTTGTAATGCTTTATAGCATTATCTACATGCATTTTTTTATCTGCATTTTTCATCTTAGGATTACTTCTTATCTGACTTATCGATGAAGCAGCGAATAATGAATGAGTGTGAGCCGACTCATTTGCTGTTTCTACATCTGTTTTATAGATCGTATAACTATCCTTCCAAGCAGCATTCCGCGAAAAAGTTTTACCACCATAGAGTACAACAAAAACAACTAAAAACAACAAAACACCATTCCCTGCTTGCTTCCACTTTAATGACAAATTTTCCAAAGGCACTTTAAAATAAGTAAACACCAGCCAAACTAATCCAATACACAAACCTACACTTGGAATAAAAGCAAATCGTTCCGCCACGATCCCTACCACAGGTTTAACAATATTCGTAAACATTGAAATGGTTATCAGGAAAAACATGACTCCAAAAATCAGGGCATTTTTATTCCTGATGTTTTTTAAAAAATAATACAGAAATAAAAGTAAGCCTAGTAAAGTAATTATTACTACCGGGTGACTCCAATCTACGATCGGAACCTGATTATAGCCGTAATATACTATCAGTGGATGAGGAAAAATAAACATCTTAATATAAAAAAAGATCGTATAGAGCCCTTCCGGAATACGCTCAAAGAATGTGGTCGGTTGCACAAAAAATGGATTCTCCCACTGCAAAAGTGTTCTGGTTTCCTTGTTTTCTATACTCTTCGAAGCTAAAACATACAGCAAAAACGGAAGCACGTTTAACACCAGCAACAATAAGATCTGCTTCAGAGGAATTCTTCTGAAAAACCAAATAGCAAAAGGGATGACCGCATAAAATGTAATAGAATCTTTCTTGGATAATAATGCAAATAGCATGAAAAACAAGCCCCAAAACACATTGAGGAGCTTTTTATCTTCAGAATACTTTAAATAGAAGTGTAAACTCAAGAGACTCCCTATAAAACTCATGATCACATCCCGGTTTTTCAAACTCATCACCACCTCTGAGTGTAAAGGATGTACAAGAAATATCAAGCAAATAGAAAGTGAGAAAAAATAGTGGTAATGACTGAACAGCTTTAATAATACGATAAAAAGAATAGTAACCGCCAAAGCGTATAATAGAATATTAACCAGATGACTTACGTGAGGATTTTCTTTGAAAAACTGATACTCAATTGCATAGGTAACCTTTACCAATGGGCGATATTCATAACTATACCGCTTATTGTCCACAACATAAGTTGTTCTAAAAATTTCAGGGATCGCCTTTATTCCTTTATGAACCTGAGGATTGTCCTTAACTACATACTCGTCATCCATCGCATATTCGTTGAATATACTTTTGCCAAATACTAACATTGAAAGTAAGAAGAATAAAAGTATACTCTTTCTAAAGGTAGGAGAATCAATATTTGAAAATGACGAACTAATATTTTTCATAAAAGGGATTATTATTCCAAAAATAAGTATTTTAAACGAATGTGACTTTGCATACCGAATTTTATTATCTTCATACAGTATTTTTTTAAGCATTTGTTGTGAAAGCATTTATTAAAGCAATCAGCTATTATTTACCTCCAAAAGTTCTCACCAACAAGGACCTTTGTGATGAATTTAGTGGGTTAACTGAAAGCGACATTGTAAAAAAGACTGGAATAAAAAAAAGACACATCACCAGCGATGGAGTTGTTGGTTCTGACCTTGGTTTTTTTGCTGCAGAAAAACTTTTTATAGAGCACAGCATTGATAAAAGTGAAATTGATTATATTATTTTCTGCACAGAAGGGCTAGATTACAAAGGACCGGTAACTGCATGTATATTGCAGGATAGATTACAATTGAACCAAAACTGTGGCGCCATCGATTTGCCTTATGGTTGTACGGGATTTGCCTACTGCATTAGCATAGCAAAAGCACTTATTGAATCGGGACAGGCAAAAAATATACTAGCCATCACATCGGATATTCCTAGCTCTGTTATTCATCCGGAGGATCTGGAACTAAGAATGTTGTTTGGAGATGCCGGTGCTGCAACTCTTATATCAAGCACGCCAAAAGAGGAGATCGCAATTGGTGCATTTTCATTTGGAACAGATGGTTCGGGATCAGAAAATTTAATTGTTAAAGGCAGTGGAACCAGGGGACCGGTTGATGAGGCATGGCTTGAAAAATATAAAGAGGTAGGCGGATTGAAATACGGACGTATGCAAATGAATGCCCTGGAAATATTCAACTTTGCATTACGCACAGTCCCTCCATTGGTTCAAAACATTTTAGAGAAAAATCATTTAAAAAAGGAAGACATTGATCTTTTCGTTTTCCACCAAGCTAATTCTTTTCTCTTAAGTGTTCTTCGAAGAAAATTAAAAATTGAAGAGGATAAATTTTTTATTTACATGGAAAATGTAGGCAATACAGTTTCTGCGTCAATTCCAATCGCTCTATACGAAGCAATGAAAGCAGGCAAAGCAAAAAAAGGCGATAAAGTATTGATCGCAGCTTTTGGCATTGGATATTCCTGGTCAGGAACAGTATTTACAATTTAATTCAATTTCACTTATTGAAAAAAATCTTTATTAAACTATATTTACAAAAAAAACGATATGGATATTCACGAGTTTACAAAACAAATTGAAGGAGAATTTGAAGACGTTGAGCCGGGTACGCTCACCCCTACAACAAATTACAGGGAAATTAAAAGCTGGAGTTCGATGTACGCATTGATCGTTATTGCTTTTGTTGACGCCAATTTTGATGTTCAATTAAGTGCTGATGACCTCAGAAATTCTCAGACAATAGAAGATATTTATAAAATTGTAATGTCAAAAAAATCATCTTAGCTTGGCACTTCTTTCGATCAATAATGTTAGTATTAGAGGCATTGCCTCCTGTGTTCCCAAAAGCAAGATCTTCACGAAAGACTATCCATACTTTAGTGAATCGGAGCTTGACCTATTTGTAAAAAGTGTAGGAATAACAGAGCGAAGAGTGGCTCCAACAGAGGTCAGCACATCCGACCTTTGTTTTCATGCTGCCGAAAAAATGATCAAAGACCTTGATTGGAAAAAGGAGGATATTGACTGCTTAATTTTTGTATCGCAATCACCTGATTATTTTTTACCTGCAACGGCAATCATACTTCAAAATAGATTAGGATTAAGCAAAAGCACAATGGCATTTGATGTTGGCTTAGGCTGTTCGGGCTATGTGTATGGATTACAATTAATGGCCAGTTTGTTAAGCAATGGGAATATAAAAAAAGGACTATTATTGGTTGGCGATAAATCAACATTATCCACTCATATAGAGGACAAAAGCACATACCCTCTTTTTGGAGATGCAGGTTGTGCCACTGCAATGGAATACAATCCAAATGCAAGCACCATGTATTTCAATTTGCAAAGCGATGGTAGTGGAGAAGATGCAATTAAAATTTTAGATGGAGGAGCAAGAAATACGGTTCGCCCTGATACATTCGACATCCAAGAAATAGAGCCCGGAATAAAAAGAAGCAGAAGACATTTATCATTAAGTGGTATTGATATTTTTAATTTTGCTCTTAAAGAAGTTAGTGCTAACATCAATGATCTTTTAAATTATGCACATGTGCAAAAAGAGGAAATCGATTATTTTGTATTTCATCAGGCTAACAAATTGATCAACGAAAGTGTCAGAAAAAAATTAAAGGTGACCGACCTAACGAAGGTGCCTTACTCTATCAATTTATTTGGGAATACAAGCTCTGCCTCTATTCCACTGACTATTACCTGCCACTTAAAGAATGAATTAAAAAATGAAAAAACAATGTTATTCTCCGGATTTGGAGTAGGTTTTTCCTGGGCATCATGTGTATTCAAAACCAATGAAATTGTTTGTTCTGATCTAATAGAAATTTAAAATGAATGATTTTCAGCTCAATAATAAAACGATCCTGATCACCGGTGCATCATCCGGAATTGGTAAGGCAACAGCACTTATCGCATCCTCAATGGGTGCTTCGTTGGTCATTTGTGGAAGAGATGAAAAGAGATTGAACGAAACACTGCATGCACTTGCCAATTCTAATCAGCAGCACCAAGCTATCATTGCTGATCTTTCTAGCCAAGAAGGGATTAGCCATCTTATCAAACAATGTCCGAAACTGGATGGGATCGTTCATTGTGCCGGTATAGTAAAACCTGTTCCTATAAAATTCATTCAACAAAAGCATATAGATGAGATGTTTTCAATCAACTACAATTCTGTAGTGCTGATCAATTCAAATCTTTTGCAACAAAAAAAGATAGTTGATAACGCCTCTATCGTTCTTATATCAACAATATCTACACAACACAGCTATTTTGGAGGCGCTTTGTACACAAGCTCCAAAGCAGCCTTAGAAGCCTATTGCAGATCGTTAGCTTTAGAGTTGGCATCGAAAAAAGTTCGTGTGAATACCATCTCTCCAGCCATGGTAAAAACCGAGATCTATGAAAACACACTCAAAACGACTTTAAATGAAGAACATGCAAAAAAATATGAAAGCACTTACCCATTTGGCATAGGAGAAGCTAAAGATGTTGCAAATGCAATCGTGTTCTTATTGTCAAATGCATCCAAATGGATCACCGGAACTACTATAAAAATGGATGGTGGACTGACGTTAGGATATCAAAAAATTGATTAAATGAAAGAATTCTCTGTAATTATACCTGTTTTCAATGCTGAGACTTGTTTGAATGAAACAATTCAGAAAATAGTCCACGTAATGAATAGCTTAAAAAAAGAATATGAGATCATTGTTATCGATGATGGAAGCAGAGATCAAAGCTGGAACGTTGTAAAAAAAATAAAGTCTGAACACGCTAACATTACCGGCATTCGACTGAACAAAAATTACGGTCAGCACAATGCGATACTATGTGGTTTAAATCATTGCAATAGCAAATACATTATTACGATTGACGATGATCTCGAACAAAACCCTGAAGACATTGCAACACTTTACCAAATAATAAAAGAAAAAGATCTGGATCTGGTGTATGGAACACCTACTCATGTAAAGAAAAGTCTCACCAGAAAGTTTCTTACTTTTTTATACAAGTTCTCCTCAAAGATCGAAAATAAAAAAGCAGACCAAGGAAGTAGTTTCAGAATTTTCACCGAAAAGATGAAGAACAGTGTGATCCATCATGATGGTTCGTTATTCTTTTTAGATGAGATCCTTTTATGGTACACCAACAAGATCGAATATATAAAAGTGCATTTTAGCAGTTCTCATAAAAAACATTCAGGTTACAACTACTCGTCTTTGTTCGACCTTTCACTACGCTTGTCTTCCTTGAGTTCCACTATGCCACTTAGAATAGTAAGAATGCTTGGTTTTTTCATCTTTATTTTAAGCTTCTTTTTAGCAGCAATATTTATTGCAAGAAAATTTATGTTTCAAGTTCCTATGGGCTATACATCTTTGATCGTTGCAATATTATTCAGCACAGGCATCATTACATTTAGTTTGGGAATTATTGGTGAATACTTGGGCAATTTAATTGCACTTTCCAATAAAAAACCCGCTTATTTCATAAATGAAAAAATATGATCGCTGAACAATACGGTTTAGTTTACAAACGTGTTACACAAGAAGACATTGAACTTATCCGGCATTGGAGAAATCAGCCTTTTATAAGAGATACCATGCAATTCAGGGAATACATAACTCCCGAAATGCAACAAAAATGGTTCGAAAGCATCAATAATAAATTCAATTATTATTTTATTATTCAGGCAGATGGTAAAGATGTTGGATTGATCAACTGTAAAAATGCCGATCCAACAACCCGTGAAGCGGAAGGTGGAATATTTATCTGGGATCAATCGTACTGGGACACTCCCATTCCTGTTTTTGCAGCACTAACAATGCTTGAAGGCGTATTTGAAATATTTGGAGCATCCGGAGCATCAACAGCTACTGTATCTAAAAGCAATACAAAAGCACTTCAGTTTAATAAAATGCTTGGATACGAAATTGTTCCAGGGAGTGAATCAAATGAATTTGTAAAATTAATTCTTACAAAAGAACGCTATCTCCAAAAAACGAAAAAGTTGAAAAAAGCTGCTCAACTATTCAGTAATGATTTTTCAGATTTAAAATTAACGATCACTGAAAGTGAAGATCTATTGAGCGATGAGATCATTGCCTACATTCATCAAAAAAGATGATCTACTTTTTCGCAGGCATTATATAAAACTCTCCCTTTTCATAAAAATCCAGCCATTGCTCTTTGGGACAAATTGTAAGCATAAACTCATCCTTCATATTTTCGATATGATATCTGCAGATCTGATCCACAGAATACTCCCAGCGGGGATTTCGAATATCAAACATTAACACAAAGCGATCCTCGTCACTATTATTCCATGCTTCATGATCAAAACTATCATCAAACACCAATAATTTTCCATGTTCCCACTTTCGTGTTTGATCCCCTACTCTTATTCCACAATCATCCGGAATAACCAATCCCAAATGTGAGCGCAACACAACCGGTGTAAATCCAACATGAGGCTTAATATGAGTTTTAGCGGGTAAGAATGAAAAATCGGCAGAGACCAATCCGGGTATTTTTTCTAATAATGCAGCAGTTTTGGGACATAAGCTGCAATTCAACGGGTGTCTGATCCCAAAAAATCTAAAAGTAAACACCTTCCAGGAGCCTTTACTTTCCGGAAACAAATAATCAGGAAATGTATTGAGCCAATATCCATTTTCTGAGCTCTTACGCAGATTTTGAAGTTCCTCCAAAATTGCCAAATAATTCTCTTCTAGAATTTTTAATTCAGGAAACTCAGTGGTCTCATAAAAATATTTCGGATTCTTTTCGGTAAAACTCATGATACACAAATGTAGAGAATTTGAAGGCAAAAAATCCAATTCTGATAAAAATCAGTATTCCTTCTTTCTATTTTTTTCTACCTTTAGAAAAAAAACAATGCTCTGGTTCAGCTTATACAATAATTCCGAGTTTCAAAGTGACCTACCTGCATATCCCGACATAAGGAGCACTGAAGGGATTAATGACTTAGAAAAAAACTACCTAACGGTTCTTAAAGAACTTGACACATACATCCAACAAAATGGTATAAAAAGCCATTTCAACATTACGATGGTTGAGAAGCCTGAATCCTGGAAAGTTCGTTCTTTATTGGTATGGGGAGTTAAAATGTATCAATTTCAAAAACATTTCCCTGAAACCATGAAATTGATGAATAACATACCGGGAGTTGTTAATATCTGCTTTAATGCGCTGGAACCGCAGTCGAAGATCGTCCCTCACTTTGGTGATACCAATGCGGTGATCCGTTGTCATTTAGGATTACAGATCCCCTCATCGCTACCGGCATGCGGACTAAAAGTAAAGAACATCGAAAAAAGCTGGGAACCCGGGAAAGTGATCGGTTTTATAGATGCATACACACACGAAGCTTGGAATTTGACCGATCAAAGAAGAACGATTTTGCTGTTTGATATTTTAAAACCTGAATTCATTCATCAAAAGAACAAAGTATGTGCTACTGTTCTAATGAGCTTTTACTTACAAAATTTAGGAAATATTTTCCCCTCACTTTATAAAATGAACCGTAGCATATTTAAGATCTTGCTATGGCCGTTTATTATGTTTTTACAATTGGCAATACCTATCAGGAATTTTCTGAAAAAATAAAAAGGAACTACTTTGTAGTTTCTTGAAACCGCTCAGAAGTATATCTATTCTGCTTAAAACGATTTCCATATTTAAATTTCTTAATGGAATACCTTACCCAAAAAGGCACCCCATAATATATCTTGGGAATGATTATGTTTTGAATTAAGAAAGTAAAATAAGTTCTATAAAATTCCCTCGTTCTGGGCTGTGTGTTTTTTGAACCATCTACCGTGTAACCAATTTGAAGGGCCAATTTCGAACAAATACTCCAAACAATATCTGAATCATTCGCCTTCATTTCCGTTTTCCAAAATCCAACTTTATCTGTATTCGTTCTTTGTGTTAATCCTTGATGTAATTGATAGAACATTTGCTTTTTTACATCCTGCACCTCATCAGCTTTGGCAATTCTATCTTTAGTATGCTCATGATACTGGAGCATAACAGGATCGTATTCAAATCCTGTAAAAGAGGCTATTCTCATTAATTCTCTCTCAGGATCAGCAACCAGATCTTCATATTTCAATTCCATGAATCGATCACTTCCAATACGATCGCGTTTAGTATAGATCAAAGAGTACACCCTTTCCCAGATAAGTGCTAGCATCCAATAATTACTTTTATTTTGCCTATGGATCAAGCCTTTTTCCTTTTCTCTCAGGATGCGCTTCATTTTAACCAATGCATTGTCTCTTGGATCACGGTTAAGAATAATAAATTTACTTTCCGGAAAAAAGACTGCTACTTTTTCAATAAAATCGTGAAATTTTAATTGCTTGTCAATAATCGTAGTCACATTCGACTTATCCCTTTCAGGGAAAAAACAGAGATAGGTAATCTTAACAGCGGTATGATAATCCAGGTCGTCTTTATACTTTTCTAATGTTTCCTGTAATTCTTTTCTACTACCAAATTGTGCTTCTAAAACGCCTTCCGAAAACAGGTAAAAGTCATAACAATATTCATCAATGATCTTTGAAGTCCAATTGGTGATCTTCCCGTATTTATAATAAAGATTAAATGCAAAAGGTTCTTCAACAGGTGAAACGATATTCTTGTGCATATTGAACATAGCCGACAAAAGGGTACTCCCTGTCCGCCCTGTCGAAACAATAAAGTGTATCTGAATTGCCTTGATCTGATCAATACTATTAGTCAACATACAATTCATCTAAAATAAAACTACTCTTTATCTTCATTTACGATTGAATAATCCAAGCGGTTATAAACAGTGGTATAGCCGAATTTAGAGTATAAAAAACGGGTAATAGTGCGTATCATATGGCGGAACCAAAATGGCAGATTATAATAAAAGATCATAACGAATGCATTGAACTCATATCGATAATATCCCAACTTGCTCTTCAAAAAACTTCCTTTAGCATGTGAAATAGTTGGTAAATAACCATACTTCTTACCATACTCCTCACAGATATACTCTATCTGTGCGACCTCATCATCAGACAGGTATTTTTTCCATTTATTAATACTCTCGGTATTTACAGGTTTAGATAAATTACCATGATATTTAAGAAATGCCTTATGCTCTTTTTGGATATTCGTATTATTATCGATCTCTGATCTTAATTTGCTTTGAAAACTGATCATCTCATCCTGGAAAGTGATCCCAAGATGCTCACAAATACCTTTCAAACCAGTTACAGGATCGCTAACAAGATCTTCATATTTTAATGTATGAAACTTTTGAGGGTATTTTGCTTTAAATTTTTCAATCTTTAAATTATCATTTAACCAGCCATGAGCCAAAACACTAATATTTTTTATCGGATTGGTCTTTTTAATCGATTGAATATTATCTCTGTAATCGCGAACTAAATGAATGTATTTGGCCTCTGGAAATATAGAGTGTAAGTCATCCAAAAAAACAGCGTATGGCGGATTTTTGTCAACCAGAAGCATGATCTTCTCTTTTTCAAATTCCGTTGGGAAAGACAAAAAAACGATCTTCATCAACAGATTTAAATTAAGCTGCTCTAATGGAAAAGATAATATCCGATCAGTTAAAAACTCTTTATCGATTGCCCAAAAGCTTTTAAACTTAACATCTTCATAGATATCCTCAATAAACTGCAGCACAACTTTTTTATCCCATTTTTGCTGATCCTGATACCGTTGTTTAACATGCACTATAACTTTGGATTCAAAGGGAGAAATAGTGTGTTTATTGGCATTCAACATGGTTCGTAATAACGTTGTTCCGGAACGGCCTCGTGCTACAATAAATGCAAATTGAATTTGCTTTAGATCTTCTATTGTCATAAATACGGTTAAAAAAAAAGCACTTTTTAAAGTGCTTTTATCTGTAAATAAACTGGTCTTATTTTTCTTTTTTTAGCGACTCCAAGTATTCAACCAATTGAGTCGTCTTTATTTCCTTGCCATCAACAATTATAGTTTGAACACCTGCTGCCAACAACATTGTTTTAAGCGTTTCTTTATGATTCTCTCTGATCATAACAGCAACATACTTTGCTTTATTAGAAGCAGTTAAAGTACTGGTAACAGCAGTAACATTCTTAATGCTTTTTTTAAATTTATCATTTACAGCTAACCTCTGTTGGTCATTTGAAATATTATCAACGTCAAATGTGAAAGAGACAGTTCTTTCATTTACTTTTTGTTTGGCTGTTTTACTATCGAAGTATGCCTTGTTCTGAGCTATTAAAGAAGCTACAGATGAAACCATAAATAGGAATGTAACTAATATTATTTTTTTCATGATAACCGTTTTTTTGTATGACTGTAAATGTAATAAAATGGTTGCACAAAAGGTAATTTATATCTTATTTTTTCTCCTGATGATCGGCACCCGTTAAAACATACTGTAAAATATTGGCCCCCATTTTAAGGGCTTTTTGACGAGCTTCGGGAGAATCCTTATGAACTTCCACACTTTCCCATCCATCACCCAGATCGCATTCAAAGTCATAAAAGCACACTAATCTCCCTTTATAAATTAAACCCAATCCCTGTGGTGCCTTGCCATCATGTTCATGGATCTTTGGCAAACCATTCGCAAAATCATACTTCTGATGGTAGATCGGATGTGAATGGGGTAATTCCACAAAATCCAACTCGGGGAATACTTTTTTCATCTGATTCCGCACAAATTTATCCATGCCATAGTTATCTGAAATATGCAAAAAACCACCACCTGACAGGTAATTCCTTAAATTTTCCGCTTCCTGAGCATTAAATACCACATTCCCATGTCCGGTCATGTGCACAAAAGGGTAATTGAAAATGTCAGGGCTTCCCACTTCAACAATTCCCTGCTCCGGATGGATGGCAGTTCTTAAATTATCATTACAAAATTTGATTAAATTAGGTAAAGAGGTTTCAAGATTGGCATACCAATCTCCTCCCCCATTGTATTTCAATAGAGCGATCTTGTATGTTGGTGCTCCTGTAAAAGCAAACAAGGAAAAACAAACCAGTAGAATTGCAACTATTTTTTTCATTGATCAGCTTATTTTCTTTTTGGCCTCCTGAAGCGATAGGAACATCGCATTAAAGCGTTCCAGCAATTTAGTCATAAACTCCTCATCCAACATTTTTTTGATCCCTTCCAAACCATCTACTTCAGTATGTAATATCTTAAATGTTTGTATCATCGGACCGGCTTCAAATTGAACCTGATACTTATCATTCATTGAAAATACTGTGATCGTTATCTTTTCGTGAGGTATATATCCTATTATTCTCATAAAATTTAAGCTTTATAGGGTCCACTATTAAAGAAATTGGAATTTTCATCCCCTTCTTTCCTGATCTTCGCTTGAATACGAATCGCTAGATCGGCATAATGTCCCAATTTCGATTTCCTTAAAAAATCTCCTGCCCGTTCATCGCCATTAATATAATTGGCCATCGCTGCCCAATGAAAGGCTTTTTTATCCATCAATAATTGAAAGGCTTTTTTATCTTCCCAGATGGCATTCACAAAAGCCGCCAAAATAATGTGTTTATGAACTAACAAGTATTCAAAAGGTTTGGGCCATCGACTGACAGCATCTCTCAACTGTACCAACTCCTCTAAATTATGCTTTAACAGCCAATTTTTAGCATCTTCCTTTCCCTCTATCCAGTCCGATGCGATCTCAATTACTTCTTTCGGATAATGCATACGACTAAAATTTAACGATCATTCTTAAATTTAACTGTCGTTGAGTTAAATAATTAGGAACGGCATACTGTCTGTTCGTTACATCTTCCACCCAAATATAAGAAACAGTATTATTTGTTCCCAACAAATTGAATACTTCTAAACTCAGCCAAACAGAATTCAAATAACGGCCTACACCTTTTTCTTTGCGTGTTCTTTTTTCTTTTAACAATTGGTATGAAAAGCCTAGATCCACTCTTCGATACGGTGGCATTCGTAATGTTTGTTTATATCGCTCAGCACCTGGAGGACCAAAAGGTACTCCGGCTCCAAATAGTAAATTCAAATGCATTTTCAGGTCGGGTAATCCCGGCATTTTATCCTGAAAAAAGATGGCAAAATTAACCCGTTGATCGGTTGGACGAGGAATATATCCCGGAAACTGTTTGGTGCTGTCAACCGCTACATCATTGACAGTTACTGCCGGTTTAATTAATTCTCCATCGCTGTTATAATAATCGAAATAAAAATCATCTTTCACATCTTCCTGTGTTTGCATCACGGAAAGTGAAAACCAGGATTCTACTCCTTTTACAAACTCCCCATTCACTTTAAAATCAATCCCTGTAGCATATCCTCTTGCATTATTCTTTGCTGAATAACGGATACGCACATTATCAATTTCATAAGGGATCAAATTGTCGAGGTATTTGTAATAGGCTTCTACAACAAACTTAAATGGTCTTCTCCATGCTTTAAAATTATAATCACTGGTCAGAACAAAGTGAATGGATGTTTGCGCTTTCAGATCATAATTGATAATACCATTTCTATCTCTTAACTCACGGTAAAATGGTGGCTGATAATAATAACCTGTAGAGAATTTAAATAAGAAATCACGCTTCCAATTGGGCTTATAGCCTAATGTTGCTCTTGGTCCAAACAAGGCTTGCTGATTTAAACTCCAATAGTTGGCACGTACACCTGCAGTTACGGAAAGATTGGATGTATCTTTCAATTCTTTGTTGTAAACGCCTTGCAAAAATCCTGATACGCGGTCGGACGTAATGTTTATCTTTTGTTTGATCACATCCTGTAACTCAAATCCATCCACTGGTACATAAGGAACAACTGTTGGAACAGCAAAATCAGCACTGTCCACATATTTCCATTCACTTAACTTATCAGAAATATCTTCATGAGAATATTTAACACCCCATAACACCTGTTTTTTTCTATCGATATTATAATTTCCTTTGTGTTCTAAACTATACACATACGCTGTAAGATTGGTCCGGGCATGCTGTAAAAATGTACCTACTCCTAAATTTGCCACTGCATCACCAAAATTTTCTTCACCAAAATCGGTTTCCAATTCATCAATAAAATACTGTCCTTGTATATCAAAAGCTTCGCTTTCCTGACTATTAAAAACAGATCCGATAAAACGAAGTGTTGCTTTTTCATTGTCGGAACGGTAAATGGCCGACAAGGCCCCCATCATGGTTTGAAACTTATCGATCTCCTGCCCGTCAAAATAGATCTTTAAGCGCAAAGCCTGGTTCAATGTGCCGAAATCCGTTTCTCTGCTCTCCGGTACGATCTGGTAACTGTTGCTGGCATAGTTTCCTAATAGGTCCAATTGCCAGTTCGTATTTACATCAAATGTAAAGTATGCTTGTCCATCAATGAACATTGGCTTGTATGCACCTTTTGTGTCAAGTGATCGCAATAAATATTGATTTGTTTTATAGCGGGCACCTACCATCCAGGTAAAGCGATTGCTTTTACTCATCCCTTCCAAATGCAAATTGGTTCCCAACAAACTGCCTGAAAAAGTTCCTGCAAATTTTCTTGGTCTTCGATACTGAACATCTAGAACAGATGACATCTTATCGCCATACTTTGCTTCAAAGCCTCCAGCCGAGAATAAAACAGAGGATACCATATCGGGATTTATAAAACTTAATCCTTCCTGCTGACCGGAACGCACCAAAAATGGGCGATATACTTCAATTCCATTCACATATACCAAATTCTCATCAAAATTTCCCCCGCGCACACTATACGCTGAACTTAACTCATTCCGGTTGGAAACGCCCGGCAAAGTGAATAAGATCGCATTAAAATCCTGACTGGCAGTTGGAATATGACTGATGTTGATCGGGTCGATACGGGAAGTGGTTTGATAACGATTTTCATCGGTTACCTCTACTGTGGTGATCTGATTTTTAAATTTAAGAATGCGGTTGATCTCTAATTTTTCATCAGGAGCAAGCTTCACAACGCGCTGTTCCTGAAAATGGCTGATACTATAAAAAACGATCGTTAACTCTACATCAGCTGGAATCTTATAGGAATACTCCCCTTTTGCATTTGAGTAGGAAGGTGCTTGTGTGCCACCTAAAATAGATATGCTCACATCCTCAACAGGGTCGTTATCCTCACCTAGGATCTTACCATAAATGGTGGCTGTACTTTGTGCTAATAAAACATTGCCAACAAAAAATGAAAGGACAAAAAATAAATATTTCGAAACAAAAGTGGGGAACATTGATCTACGCAAAATTTCTGATCGAAACAGATTTAGTTTTTCTTTTTATAATCGCCTCTTTTCCAAGCCTGAATGAATTTTGCCCAAGCAATCGGATTTAATAAAGTATTGGGAGGTAGCTGACCGGCATAATACAGTTTACTTTGATATTGTTGCATACTATACTTGTAATTCAGACTAGCATCCATGGCCATTCCTGTCATACGCTCCTTCATATCGGCACGGGCCATATTTCTGCTGGCTCTATCCAGATCATCCTCGGGCATTTCCAACTTCAGGAAAGCTTGTTTGAATTGTTCTTTTGTTGGCCAAGGATAAACCTCTGTTGTTTGTAAATAAACAGTATCTGTTCTCAACACCTGAATTAAAGAATATTTATTGGTGGTTAATGTATCAGGAATAATGAACGATGCATTGGCATAACCGATCGCAGAAAATTGAAGCGTATCACTTTCTTGTGCTACAAAAGAGAAATAACCAAAATAATCGCTAATGGTACCTCTGTTCGTATTTTTAATGATGATACTGGTATATGGAACAGGTTTTAAACTATCGCCCTCTACCACAATACCGGTAAACTGAACCAGTTTTCTGGCTTTTGACCCATCATCTTGCCACTTCACTTTTTCCTGTGCAAAGGACGCACTGATTGCTAATACACCAATCAAACTCAGAATTAATTTTCTCAACATCATATCTTCAATTATCTTTTCCCAAAGATAAACATTTTAAAAGCGTTTCACCACTTTTTACAAACTGTTTTTAGCATTTTTTATTGCCTTTGCTGCAATAAATAAAAAAGTATGGATATTTTTTCGATATTTACTATACAAAATCCCCACGAATGAATCGATCTATACTTTCCATTTGCTTCAGTATTATTTTATTTACTTCAAAAGCGCAGATCACGATAACAAGCAACGACATGCCCGATGCAAATGACAGCATTGTGCTGAGTACTGCGAATAATAACTCTATCAGCTATCCAATCGTATCTGACACAAACATCATTTGGGATTACTCAACACTTGTTCCTGAAATTCAAATGTATGACAAGTACGATTCGCCAATGAGCTTTACTTCCCCCTTCAATTTGCTTTTCAATATTTTAAATACGTCCTATGGACGTGATAATTACGACCTTACAAGTATAAATATCCCGATTGTACAATTAACTGCAGCATACGACTTTCTGAAAGAATCGTCCTCAAGTCTAAAACAGATCGGAGCAGGATATACCATCAATGGAGCACCACTTCCTTTTTATTATACAAGCGCAGATGTACTTTATAACTTCCCGCTTACTTATGGAGATCTGGATTCCTGTGATTTTCAGTTTGGGCTACCTATCCCCACATTAGGTTATTATGGACAAAAAGGACATAGAGTCAACCATGTGAATGGATGGGGAACACTACTCACACCTTATGGCTCTTTTCAAACTGTTTTAGTGACATCTAAAATAAATACAATTGACACTGTTTATATTGACACTTTATCTTTTGGAACTAATATTAACCGACCAACCCGCTATGAATATAAATGGTTAGCAACTGGTATGAAATCCCCTGTATTACAGATCAATGCAACGATTGCCGGCTCCAACCTAAACACCACAAATGTTCAATACATTGACAGCTTACGCTCGAATGTGCCACATGTAGGGATCACGGAGAATGAACTTAACAACTCATTAAGAACATATCCGAACCCTGGTTACGGATCGATTACAGTTGAATACATCGCAACACAGGAGGAAAATACTAGTATTCTTATAAAAGATCTAACAGGAAGAACCATCCGTTCGTTCAACTACAAAACAATTGCCGGTGAAAACAAAACAAGGCTCTCAATAGATGATCTGAATGCAGGAGTTTATTTCATTTCTATTCAACTCAACAATACTTCTATCAGCAAGAAGATCGTTATTCTGAAATAAAGCGATCTTTGAGCCTAAGAAATTTTTCTTCGATAAAATGATAGCTCAGAATGGAAGCAATGATCGTTAAGATCAGGATCGAGAACGACATGATGATCAAATAATATTTATCCGGATGCAAGACATCTACCCCGATCTTGCTGGCAATGGTCATACATACAGCAAAAAGGATCATGTGATAACAATACATTCCATACGTATATCTTCCTAAAAAACTCAACCATTTCCACCGTCCTATTTTATAAAATGAACGCTCAGCAAAATTTTGTTCGGCAATTATAAAAGCAAAAAATAAGGTAAATAGGAAAGGAATAAATGATTGAAAAATGATCTTGCCTGTATCGATCATACCAATATTAAAACGAAATAAAAACAAGGTCATTCCAACTGCATAGATCAAAACAATGTATTTACGTGACATCCCTTTGAATTTATTCAAAAACGTTTCATTCTTGAACAAAATAGCGATCAGCGCCCCCATTGCCAGATCGGCCATGCACGACAATGTATGAAATTTGATCAAAACACCTTTGCCGCCCGATAAAAACAAACGATAACACAAAGCCGAAATGATCACAAACACAAAAAACTTCCAGAGATGCTTAGAAGGTAAAAATGCTACGATAAATGGTGCTAAAAGATAAAATTGCTCTTCCACCGAAACAGACCATAATACTCCGATCACCACATTACTGATCCCATTGTAAAAGAAATCAAAATTACCTGCAAAAAGATAATAGAATAAAGGATCTAATTTTTGAGTGGAAGCTTTCAATGGGATGGACTCTCCCTGAACGATCCAGGGCACCAGATAAAGACTCAAAAGAATGATCAAATAATACAGTGGGATGATCCTTAAGGCTCTGCGGATATAAAAATTACGGATACTGATCTTAGCAAATTGTTCTTTTTCCGTCAACAATAAATAAGTGATCAAAAAACCACTCAATACAAAAAAGAAACTAACACCCAGATCGCCATTCAACAAGTACTTATAACGAAATAATTCCACTTTGGGATTGGTGCTCTTATAACCTAAATTATTGACAGCATGATTGACAAATACCAGAAAAAAGGCGACAAACCTTAATCCATCCAAGTTGGGAAAGAATATTTTCTTAGTGTTTTCCATTTAGGGACACAAATATGGCGTTTTTCAATGAATTTTTAAGGTTGCTGATTAAGAGATAAATCGTAAATTCGCTGGCGAAAAATTAGAAAAAATAAAATGGCAAAATTCAATTCATTAAAAGTTGTTGATGTAGTTAGAGAAACAGCCGATGCTGTATCTGTTGCATTTGAAGTACCGGCAAATCTGAAACAAGATTATAAATATATCCAAGGACAATATTTAACCTTAAAATTAATGATCAATGGAGAGGAAGTGAGACGCTCCTACTCTATCTGCAGCAGTCCGGTTGAAGAGAACGAATTGCGTGTAGCGATCAAAAAAGTACAAAACGGAAAAGTTTCTACATACATCAACGACAAAACAAAAGTAGGTGATGTAATAGAAGTGATGACTCCAATGGGGACATTCTATTCAGAGATGAATGCATCCAACAAAAAGAATTATGTTCTATTTGGAGGTGGTAGTGGTATCACACCAATGCTATCTATCCTTAAAACAGTTTTAAAATCGGAACCGAATTCAACCATTACTTTGTTCTATGGTAACAATGATGAGGCAAGTATCATTTTCAAAAAGCAGATCGATGCGTTAGCTGCTGCTAATGCTGGTCGCTTGAAAGTGTATCATATTTTAAATACTGCACCTGCAGGTCACCCGGCCCTATTAACAGGCTTAATGACCAAAGAAAAAGATTTGGCATTAATAGAAAATTATGTAGGCACCAATTTAGATAACGAATATTTCATCTGCGGCCCCACTCCAATGATGGACAATGTAATGGCTGCATTGAAAGAGATCAAAGCTCCTGAAGCAAAAATTCATATTGAGTACTTTACAGCACCGGTTAATGCGGAAGAAGTAAAAGCAGCAGCAAGTTCATCGGCAGCCAAAGCAACCATCATTATGGATGGCGATGAAAAAGAAGTGGAATTATTGCCTAATGAAACGATCCTTGAAGCAGCGCTAAGAGTTGGAATGGATGCTCCTTATGCTTGTCAGGGAGGTTCATGCTGCACTTGCCGTGCATTGATCGAAGAAGGAAAAGTAGATATGGCGGTGAATTATGCGCTTTCTAAATCAGAAGTTGAACGTGGTTATATTTTAACCTGCCAGGCACGTGCTACTACTCCGCATGTAACTATCAATTACGACAAAGGAATGTAATATCACGGATTTATTCCGTATAGATCGAAATGCCTTTATCTGTTTGAATAACTAAAGTGTTAGTTTCTAACCTAAAGTTTTTGAATAAAGATAAAGGCATTTTAAATTCCCGCTCTTCAGTCGTTTTTAAATTATACGACTTCACTTCGTTTTCACTCTTGAAATACACCCAATCACCAATTGCCTGAATCTTCTCGGCATTTTTAACCGGAATGGTTTTGTAATACGTTCCATAAATATCAAACACTAAAATGCCTGTTTGAGGATTATTGAGGTATAACTTATTATCATACTCCAAGAGGTAATTCGGTTGAAGTTCAATATGTATCAATAAATTAATATTACCGGTTTGTTGAGTTCTTTCATACGTTTGACTTAAACGCAACAATTCAAAATTCTGCTGATCGTAGATCCACAAACCGCTGTTATGCGATGAACAAGCTAATTGTACTTGCTGATAGCCTAACACATCAAAACTAACCGGTTCGGTATTTAAGCTTAGGGTATTGTCCAAAAAGACAACCTGTGAGAAATTTTTATAATATACCAATACACGCAACATATTGGTAGCATCTACAAAATCGATATTCCCTAAATTTTTATTGCTGTATTTATAAAGTTCTTTCCCTGTTTTGTCAAACTTTGTCAGCTCATTTCCTTTTACAACATAAATATTGCTTTGATTGTCAGTCGTAAAAAAATCTACCTCAATGGCAAGTTCTTTCACCAGCTTAAAATCGGCTTTTGCGGGGCTGATAAAAAAAACAAGAATGAATAAACTCAAAAATTGTCTCATACTATAAAGTTAGCAAAAATTATTCCAGCATACGATTGATCTCCTCCACATACTTCCTATCATTCGACAAACGGGGCACCTTATGCTGTCCCCCCAATTTGTTTTTTGATTCCAGCCATTTGTAAAAAGTACCGGATGGTAACACTCTTACTATTGGTTCTCTCAATGCTAAATTATGATATCGCTTGGCTTCATAATCGGAGTTGATCGCTTTTAAAGCATTATCCAATAGTTCCGAAAAATATTCAATATTATCCGGCTGTTTCTCAAACTCGATCAACCATTCGTGCGCTCCTGTTGCAGCATCACTCATAAACACAGGTGCAGCCGTATATTCACGGATCTGTGCATGCGTTTTTTCACAGGCAATCGCCAGTGCTTTATCCGCATTATCAACGATCACTTCCTCGCCAAATGCATTCATAAAATGTTTGGTACGACCGGTAATTCTAAAACGGAAGGGATGCAAAGAGCTGAACTTGATCGTATCGCCCAGCATATAGCGCCACAATCCGGCATTCGTAGAAATGATCGGTGCATAATTCACATCCAGTTCCACTTCATCCAAACGCAAGGTTTTCGGGTTCTCTTTCCCTACATCACTAGCCTTAATAAATTCATAATAGATCCCATAATCGAGCATCAATAACAATTCGTCTGAATTACGCTGATCCTGGATACCAAAGAATCCTTCTGTAGCATTGTATAATTCGAGGTAATTCATGTCCGGTTTATTGAACACCTTTTTGAATTGTTCTCTATATGGATTAAAATTTACTCCTCCATGAAAATACACTTCCAAGTTAGGCCATACTTCAGAAATATGTTTTTTACCCGATCGCTCCAACACACGTTGCATGATAAGCAACATCCAGGAAGGTACACCGGCCAAACTAACCATATTCTCATTCATGGTAGCTTCAGCCAATTTTTCTAATTTATCATCCCACTTATCCATCAAAGCAATGGAAAGATCAGGCGCTCTGAAAAACTCTGCCCAAATAGGAAGATTATTGATCACAATAGCAGAAAGATCTCCATTTTGTGATTCATAGCCATTGGTATAATCAGTGACTAAGCTTCCTGCCAAGGCTAAATTCTTACCTGTAAATAATTTTGTTTCCGGATTCAAATTACAATGTATAGCGATCATATCACGCCCACCATTGTAGTGTGCATTATCCAAACTTTCTTCACTCACCGGAATATATTTGCTTTTATCATTGGTTGTCCCGGATGATTTTGCAAACCATTTGATATCGGTATTCCACAACACATTCTGCTCTCCTTTGCGAACCCTTTCTATATACGGTTTCAGGGAATCATAATCCTGAACAGGAACAGAAGTGCGAAATTGCTCTACATTAGAAATGGAAGCATAATTATGCATCTTGCCCCACTCCGTATCTTTAGCCGACTGGATCAACTTACGCAACCATTCATTCTGCACATCATACGGATATTTCATGAATAACTCGATCTGATGCATCCGTTTGCGCATCCACCAACTTGCTATGGAATTAAGTACTGACAATTTATTAGGCTAATTTTCTTTTACTAAAATACGATTCTATTTCCGGTAATGAAAGTGCATTGAAACACATTTCTTTTGTCAACATACCCTTACGTGCTGCACAGGTTCCAAAATACATATCGTGATAACCACTTTTTTCGTGTGCATCAGGATTAATGGAGATCTTCACTCCTTTTTCAATGCAATACGGGATCCAACGCCAGTCGATATCCAAACGGTAAGGGTGCGCATTTAATTCAATGATCACATTATTGGCAGCACAAGCATCAATCACTTTTTTATGATCGATCGGATAACCCGGACGGGATAACAACAAACGTCCCGTTGGATGCCCCAGTATCGTTGTGTATGGATTCTCGATCGCTTTGATCAAACGGGCTGTCGCTTTTTCTTCATCCATCTTTAAATTCGAATGGACAGATGCTACAATAAAATCAAAGGATCGCAACACATCTTCTTCATAATCCAAAGAACCATCATTTAAAATATCGCTTTCAATTCCTTTGAATATTTTAAAAGGGGCTAATTGTTGATTCAATTCATCGATCTCTTTATGCTGTTCCAATACACGCTCCGGCTTCAATCCTTCTGCATAAAATGCCGATTGAGAGTGATCGCATATTCCTAAATACTCGTATCCTAATTCCTTACAATAAACAGCCATTTCCTTCAAGGTATTCATTCCATCACTATACGTACTGTGATTATGAAGTATTCCTTTCAGATCTTTCATCTCAACCAATTGTGGCAACTTTTGCGCTCTGGCTAACTGAATGACAATTGACTGTTCACGTAATTCCGGTTCAATAAACTGAATGTTGTTATGTGCAAACAATTCCTCTTCATTCTTTACACCTTTTTTAGATTGAAATCCATCAATATTAAAATCACTTGCAGCAGTTGTTTCAAATAGTCGTTGATAGAATTCCTCTTCTGTACACGAAATCAACTCTACTTTTACATTCCTGTTATTTTCTATATCCAGCACCACATTCTCTGCCGCAATCAACACCTCAATCACTTCTATCACTTCACATTTTCTACGCATAGCACCTGTAAGTGAAACGAATGTTGTATTGTATTTCTTTTTTAAATGTTCAACCACTTCATTGGCGAATGATTCAACAGAGGCATAATGAAACTTACCAATGTTCGTTTGAAAGAATTCGATCTGCTTTTTTACTTCAGCCTGCGTTTTAGCTCCAAAACCTTTTAATGTGACCAAGCGGTTTTCATTACATGCATAAAGCAATTCTCCAACACTTTCTACTCCAAGCTCTTTCCATAGCTGACGAACCTTTTTAGGCCCTATTCCTTTGATGCCCAGCATTTCTATTACCCCTAAAGGTGTAATGGAAACCATGGCCGACAATTCTTTCAGATCCCCTGTTGTTAAAAGCTCATTGATCTTTGCAGCAATTCCCTTCCCTATTCCTTCCATTTGCTCCAGTTCCTGAAGCGACTTCCCTTGTAACTCCACATCCGTTTTATCCAATTTATACGCTGCATTGGCAATGGATTTTATCTTAAATGGATTCTCTTCATGCAACTCCATGAGCTGCGCGGTGAGTTTTAATGCTTTTGCGATCTCTTCTGTAGTCATTATTTCAAATTCGATAATACATTAAACAATCGATCATCTGTGATCAAACAACCGCTTTGCAACAGATCAAACACTTCCTCTTCTCTTTCTTTTACATACGCTTTTTCGGATCGAATGATCGAAACAGAAGAAGCATGACTCTCCTGCCATTGCGTTAATACATCATTCTTTGTTAAGTCAAGTGAAGAATGTTCCTGCACCTTTAAGCCTACCAATTCTATTTTTTCAGCACCGCAATGATAGATATGAATGGTTTTAGCATCCCTAAATTCGAGGTAGTTGATCTTTCTTAGTACTTTATCATACACCACATCACTAAATACATCGATCAATTCATCCGCTTTATGTGTTTCTTCTCTTTTCATTTTCTCCCAATCCTGAGCAGTGATCTGGGCATGGGCCAAAAAGCTCACAAAATCGGGCTCAAGCGCTTTCAACTCCTCCATTGTCAATCTTTTATACTTCATTCCTTAAATCATTTTGATTATTACATAAAAATACTGTAATTCGTAATGCAAAATACTAATTAAAACAAACTCAAATTCATACTTATGAAAATTAATCATACCGTAACGGAACGCTTTATCAAATATGCAAAGATCGATACGCAAAGCGATCCTAATTCTCCTACCTGCCCATCCACCGAAAAGCAAAAAGATCTGGGAAGAGTTTTGGTTGCTGAACTTCTGGAAATGGGAATTACCGATGCGCACATGGATGAGAACGGTTATGTATATGGTACTATTCCTTCTAATACCAGCAAGAAAGTGCCGGTGATCTGTTTTTGCTCACACATGGATACTTCTCCCGACTGCTCGGGTAAAGATGTTAATCCGCAGATCAACAGAAACTATGATGGAAAAGACATTGTTTTGATCAATGATAAGACACAGGTCATTAAAGTAACGGAACATCCTTCATTGCTCAAACAGATCGGCAATGACATTATCACCACCGATGGCACCACATTGCTGGGAGCCGACAATAAAGCAGGAGTAGCTGAGATCATGGATGCAGCTCATCATTTGATGAAAAATCCGGAGATCAAACATGGTACTATTAAAATTTTATTTACACCCGATGAAGAAATTGGACGTGGAGCTGATAAAGCCGATCTAAAAAAACTGGGAGCCGACTTTGGATATACGATTGATGGAGAGGAATTAGGTCATATTGAAAATGAAACATTCTCAGCCGATGGAGTGACCATTACCATTCATGGCGTGAGCACACATCCGGGCTTTGCAAAAAACAAAATGGAAAGTGCGATAAAGATCGCCAGTGAGATCGTAGCGGCCTTACCAAAAGATAAAATGAGTCCGGAAAGCACCGAGAAGAAGGAGCCCTTTGTTCATCCTGTGAGCATTTCAGGAGGCATTGAACAAACGGTATTACAATTCATTATTCGTGCTTTTGATGAAGAAGGATTGAAAACACAGGAAGCATTTTTAAAAGAATTAACCGAAAAGATCATCAAGAATTATCCGAAGTCGCGTTTCGATTTTGTGATCAAAGAACAATACCGGAACATGAAACAAGTATTGGATAAAAATCCGGAGATCGTAAATAATGCGTTGGAGGCGATCAAACGTGCAGGTGTAACACCTGTATTATCAAGCATCAGAGGAGGAACTGACGGATCGCGTTTTTCCTATATGGGATTACCTTGTCCGAATATTTTTGCCGGAGAACATGCTTTCCATTCAAAACATGAATGGGTAAGTATTCAGGACATGGAAAAAGCAGTTGCTACCATCGTGCACTTGTGCATGATCTGGGAAGAGAATGCATAGTTGATTGTTAGTTGTTGGTTCTTGGAAATATTTTCTATTTTTTCCAAAATTTAAAAAGTATCCAAGAACCAATAATTACAACTCCACCAGAAAAAATAAGGTACAAATAGATTCTATTATCTCTCTCCTTGATAGAAGAAATGATAATACCAAATGAAATAAAAAGACCAAGCAGTATTATCAATAAACCAAGCAGAATAAAAAAGAATCTTTTCATACAACTAAGAACTAATCTTTGAACCAGCTGCTATACATTACGTAATTGTTCGCAATACGGTCGATCTCACCATGGATCAATTCCTGATTGATATCTTTTACCTTTTTAGCCGGCACACCCGCGTAGATCACACCTGATTCAACTTTTGTTCCTTCCAACACTACTGCTCCTGCAGCAATGATGGTATTGCTTCCTATCTCACAATTATCCATCACAATTGCCCCCATCCCGATCAATACATTATCATGCACAGTACAACCATGTACCAATGCATTGTGACCGATAGAAACATTGTTTCCTAATACCACTTTTGTTTTCTCATAAGTACAGTGGATCACTGCTCCATCCTGAATGTTCACTTTATTTCCCATTCGGATGGAATTCACATCACCACGAACAACAGCATTGAACCATACACTGCATTGGTCGCCCATAACCACATCGCCAACAACTGTTGCATTGTCAGCCAAAAAGCAATCTTTTCCAAATTGAGGTGAAACACCTTTCACCGGTTTTATTAAAGCCATCGTTTTATTTTTCTACAAAACTAACAATTACTTTTTATCGGTACACACCTGACCTTTTTTACAACATGCATCCAGCTTTTCATACGCTTTTTTATCGGCAGGTATATTATCCGCATCATAGCCCGATTTAGAAATGGCTAAACGTATCTTTTCCGGACTTGTTTTCTTCGGATTATAAACCACAGTTGCCATTCTTGTATCCACATCAACTGTTATTTTTTTAACTCCTTTTTCAAATGCTACATATTTTTCAATAGTTTCTTTACACATGTCGCATGTAGCAGATGTCTTAATTTTTATTTCCGAAGTTGTTTCCTGTGCATTGGCGTTAAACATTATTAATAATGTAATGAAACTGAATAAAATTTTTGTTTTCATATTTTCTGATTTTTAGTTATCGTTTTATTTATTTTTTAAACTTTTCTTATGTCTAATATCTTAGGTCTATATCTAACATCTACTTAATATCCATTCGCATACCGAAATAAATGATCCGGCCTTCCAAAGGAGCATAGATCATTGATGCATCAAAATAAGCGCTATTGGGATCGGATGAAGAAAGAATTGGATTGCTTTGTGTATAGTTTAATATATTCTCTGCACCCAAATACACTTCAAATTTTCTAAACTTCTTAGTGATCTGTGCTTGCAATAAAAAATATTCTTTTGAGCGTTTACTCAATTGATATTCTTCCGGATTCATGACGGTGCTGGGCAAGCGACTTTGACCAAACCAATTGGTTGTAAAATCAAATCGCCAAATTTCACGATAGGTGGCATAGGCCATATTCAACATGACTCTGTGACGGGGAACATAAGATTTGTCTAACAATTCATAGTTATAAGTCGTTTTAACATCATACCACTTATAAGCAAGCTTCACAGCAAATTCCTCTAAAGGCTCAAAACCAATATCTACTTGCAAACTATGTGAATACGAACTACCCTTCAAATTATAAAACACCACCTGATTGGTATGTTGATCCAGATCAACAATGATCTGATTTTCAAAATCGGTTCTGAATAGATCCAGATTCACAAATGCTTCATTGCCGAATAATTTGAATTGCTGATTGAAGGAGATGCCATAATTCCAGGCTATCTCCGGTCTGAATTTTTCCTGAACGATCACTCTTCGTGAACTGGCAAATACCGACTGATTCTCAATAAAAACATTGCTCGTTCTAAATCCTCTTCCGCCCGACAAACGCAATGTAGTTGTCTTTGTTACATTATAACGTAAATGCAAACGTGGAGTATAAAACAAACCATACATATTGTGATGATCGGCTCGAATGCCAGCTACCAATGAAAAATTATCAGGGTGCGTGTAGGTGTATTCAGCAAACACTCCCGGAACACTTTCTGTGCGGGCAAATGCAGAGTCATTGAATGATTCGGAATAATCATCTAACAAATAACTGGCGCCTAACTTATATTTATGATTGGTTGTTTGAATAACATCAGCATAGATCATATTCGCATAAAAATTCTTTTGCTCCCCGGTGTATTTTCTTTTTCCAAAATACATATCCTGTTGCTGGATCTTTCCGGATGTTTGAATACCAATACTTCTCATAGGTTTTGAAGGGAACATAAAACCTGTTTTTGAAAAATATTCCAATTGCTTAGTGATGATCCCAATACCATATACATTGGTTTTTCCATAGTCGGAAGCATAATTAAAATTTGTTTGTCCGCCCTGACGCGTTTCATACAAACCTCTAACTCCAAACTGTGCTTCAAAATTTTTCCGGTTATGAAAATCCCATCTATTAAACACATTGTATTGCTGTGTCAGTGGCATATCTAGAAAACCATCCTTGTTCATATCCTGCTTCATAAAATTGGAACTTCCATGAGTAAACAACATCGTGCTCCAATTAGGATTAAGCTTTTTAGCCACATGAATATTAGCCTCTGCTCTACCATTGAAGTTACCGTAGAGATTGATAAAAAAGCGATGCTTCTGTTCTTGCGGTTTTAGAAATTCCAAATTGATCTGCCCGGAAATACTTTCATATCCGTTGACTACCGAGCCTGTTCCTTTGGTTACCAAAATATTCTCTACCCAGGTACCTGGAATATAACTCAATCCGTAAGCAGCTGACAATCCTCTTAACAATGGCATATTTTCTGAAAGCACTTGTGTGTAGATCCCATCCAAACCCAGCATCTGGATCTTTTTAGCTCCGGAAACAGCATCCGTAAAAGCTACATCTACCGAAGCATTGGTACTAAAACTTTCCGATAAATTACAACATGCGGCTTTCAACAATTCTTTACTGCTGATCACCTCTTGATTGATCGGTGTAAAGATCTTATTCATGGTGGTGCTTTGCTTCGCTTCCACTTCGATCTCGGTCAAAGAGATCATGCTTTTGAGTAGTATGGTGATCTCTTGAGCCGGTGGACTAGAAATAAGTAAGGTGTCAGGATTAAAACCAACAGAACTAAATATCAATTTAGCCGGTAAAGAGTCAATTAAAGGAATTTTAAAATTTCCATCCAGATCGGTTACCACACCTGTGGTTGTTCCCATCCAATAAACATTGCCCATGGCAATGTTGTCCTGCTCCCCTTTTTCACTCTTACCCAATACTTTTCCACTTATGAATTGAGCGTGAAGTGAAGTATGAAGAAGGAATAATAATACAATAATTAGTATACGATTCATTTTGTCTTTTTAAAATTTGAATAAATACAAATTCAACGCATATCCCATTGGGGTATGCATATACAAAAAAGACAACTCTTAAATTAGGAGAATAGAAATGAAATGCAATAACGATTTACCCGATAAAGGAGGAGGCAGATCGGCAAACGATAAAACAGAAACGGTTTGAACTGCAGATGGAACTGCTGCAAATGAATATTCTGAAAAAGAAATTAGTTCTTGAGAACAAGGAAGTTCATGCTTTTGAGCAACACTAAAATCGGTTAGCTTAAAGGAACTGTTTTGAATGTCACAACATTGAGCTTTAACAACCGGAATACTTGATTTTTTCTCCGGGCAACAATCTTTTACATGCGTTAAAGAGATCTTTGTTTTGCCACTTTTAAGGCATACCATTTTATTAATGGTAAAGCCAAGGCTCGACAGCACAAAAACTGTAGCCAAAAACAAAGCGGTTATTTTCCGAAAGATCTTCATTCGTATTACAAAAGTAAAGAAATTAATTTTGAGCTGGTAAACTTTAACATTTTTTTGTTCAATAAAGTCTAAAAAAACTTACTTTTACCCATCAATTCAACAGACTATGGCAGACTCAAAAAATCTTGGTTTTGGAACCAAAGCAATACATGCAGGTCAGGAACCTGACCCAACAACCGGAGCAATTATGACTCCGATCTATCAAACTTCTACTTACTGGCAAGAAAGTCCGGGTAACCATAAAGGATACGCTTATGCACGTGGTAAAAATCCAACCCGCACAGCATTGGAAAAATGCTTAGCCGAATTGGAAGGTGCTAAATATGCACTGTGCTTTTCCAGTGGAATGGGTGCTATTGATGCCGTAATGAAATTATTACGTCCGGGGGATGAAGTGATCACCGGTGATGATCTTTATGGTGGTAGCTACCGTATGTTCACCAAAGTATTTGCTCCATTCGGGATCAAATTTCATTTCATTGATATGAAAGATGTGAACAACATCAAAAAACACATCAATGCAAACACAAAAATGATCTGGTTGGAAACACCTACCAATCCAACCATGCAGATCATTGACATAGAGGCATGCTCTAAAATTGCAAAAGAAAACAAATTGATCTGTGCGGTTGATAACACTTTTGCTTCACCATACTTACAAAATCCATTAGCATTGGGAGCGGATATTGTGATGCACTCTGCTACCAAATATTTGGGCGGACATAGTGATGTGATCATGGGAGCTTTGTGTGTGAGCGATGAGAATATCTACACACAACTAGCATTTATACATAACAGCTGCGGTGCTACACCCGGACCAATGGATAGTTTCTTAGTATTGCGTGGATTAAAAACATTACACGTTCGTATGGAGCGCCATTGTTTCAATGGAAGAAAGATCGCGGAATTCTTAAAAACACATCCTAAGATCGATAAACTTTACTGGCCGGGATTTACGGATCATCCAAATCATGAAATTGCGAAAAAACAAATGCGCGATTTTGGAGGTATGATCTCTTTTTCCTTGAAAGGAAACAAACAGGAAGATGCATTCAAATTGGCTTCGAGCATGAAAGTATTTTCGCTGGCAGAGTCATTAGGCGGTGTGGAATCCTTGATCAACCATCCGGCAACCATGACACATGCTTCTATTCCGAAAGAAGAACGTGATAAAGCCGGTGTAGTAGAATCACTTTTGCGTTTGAGTGTAGGGATCGAGAATGTGGAAGATCTGATCGCAGACCTTAAACAAGCATTGGGATAATTACCCATTTCTGATATTAAATACGGCAAGAGCATAAAAATGCTCTTGCTTTTTTTTTATTTATTGACTATCTTTATAATATTCTAAAGATCAGTTCAATTGAATTATTATTACATAACAGGAACAAGTAGAGGTATCGGGAAAGCCATAGCGGAGCATTTGCTGGATAATCCATCCAACAAAGTGATCGGTATGTCGCGCCAAAAAAGTATTGAGCACCCCAATTACCATCACTTTTTTTTGGACCTGACAGATGCACAACAAGTGTCTGATTTCAGATTTGAACTTCATGGGGATGCGAAACGAATTGTATTGATCAACAATGCCGGAGCCATTGGTTTTATTAAGCCAATAGGAAAATTAGAAGCCGATACGATCATTAAGAATTACACACTGAATCTGATCGCGCCTAGTATTTTGACAAATGAATTCATCAAATGTTATAACACACTGGATACAGAAAAAGTGATCCTGAATGTGAGCAGTGGTGCCGGTAAAAATCCGATCGATGGCTGGGCTGTTTATTGCTCTTCCAAAGCCGGAATTGATATGTTCAGCCGTGTGGTGGATGCCGAACAAAAAGTGAGAGCAGCGCACCCTCAGGAAAGCATTCACAAAGGATTTCATATTTTCTCCATTGCTCCCGGAGTGGTGGATACGGAAATGCAAAATGAAATAAGAAAAGCAAATGCGAATGATTTTAGTCGTCTGGAAGATTTCATCTCCTATAAAGCTAAAAATGAACTTTCTTCGCCTTTAACTGTTTCTAAAAAATACATTACCATACTGGATGATATGAGTAAAATAAAGAATGTGCTTTCATCCATTAAAGATTACGAATAAACCCTCTCTAAACCCTAATAAATCTAATGCTACAAAAAATGAACAAGATCCAAAAACTACTAATTGCCGGAGCATTTTTATTCTCCGGAACAGGTATTGCTCAGGAATTAAAACACTGCGGCACAACCGAAGCAATGAACAAACTCTTTGCTGAACATCCTGAGATCTATCAGCAATATCTTCAGGAAGAAGAAGCTAACCGTTTAAAAGATCAGGAAGCCTATGCGCAAGGGTATCCGGGCATGAACAACCGTTCATCTGTGCCATTGTACACCATCCCTGTAGTGTTTCACATCATTCATCAGAATGGAACAGAAAACATTACTGATGCTCAGATCCATGATCAAATGCGTATCCTGAATGAAGATTACAGCAAGATGAACGCTAACAATGCAAATACAGTTGCTGCATTTCAAAGCATCTCTGCTGATTGTCAGATCGCTTTTAAATTAGCACAAAAAGATCCGAACGGAAACTGTACCAATGGTATCGACCGCATCTATTCTGCCGAAACAAACATTGGCGATGATGGTTCAAAACTCAATCCTTGGCCAAGAAATAAATACCTGAACGTTTGGGTTGTAAAAACAATTGATAACGGTGCAGCAGGATATGCTTATTTACCGGGGACAGCTTTCAATCCTGCTACTGACGGGATCATCATCCTGCACAATTACATTGGCAGCATCGGAACAGGAAACAGTGTTGTTTCACACGCTTTAACACATGAAGTGGGACACTACTTGAATCTATTACATTGCTGGGGAAATGGTAACACTCCCGGACAAGCAAGCAATTGCAGTGCAGACGACAATGTAACGGATACACCAAATACCATTGGCTGGACCTCTTGTAATTTATCTGGAGCTACTTGCGGAAGTGCTCTTGACAATGTTCAAAATTTCATGGAATACTCCTACTGCTCTACTATGTTCACTACAGGACAAAAGAACAGAATGCACAATGCACTTAACTCTACTTCAGCACAACGAAATCAACTTTCAACCACAACAAACCTAGCTGCTACAGGTGTTTCAACACCTGCAGTACTTTGTGCGGCTGATTTCTTAAGCAACTCTTCAACAAATATTGTTTGTGCAGGTGATGATATCACATTCACAGATAATTCCTGGAATGGTGATCCAACTTCTTGGTCATGGTCATTCCCGGGTGGAACGCCTTCTACATCGGCCGATTCTAATCCGACCATTACTTATAACACACCGGGTGTGTATGATGTTTCCTTAACGGTTTCGAATGGTTCAGGATCGGTAAGTACAACTAAAACATCTTACATCATCGTAAATCACAACACGGCTCAATATTCAAACACAGTGTATTCTGAAGGTTTTGAAACCTCAACTGTTCCCGGAGCAGACTGGAACATTAAAAATACAAATAGCGGATCAAATGCATGGGAAGTAACATCTACTGCTGCTGCCACAGGTAGCAAATCCGTTCGGATCTTAAATGCGTCTACGTATGTTGGACATGTGGATGAGTTATTAGGACCATCTATCGATATGACACAAATTGCAGGTACCACTCCAACTTTGACATTTAAAGTGGCACATGCACAAAAAACAGCTGCTTCTGCTGATAAATTACAATTCTATGTTTCTACCAACTGCGGACAAACATGGGTGCTTCGTAAGGCATTAACAGGTGCTTCATTATCTACAGCAGGTGTTGTAGCTTCATCTTTTGTTCCGAATGCCAGCCAGTGGGTAACTCAATCTGTTAATTTGAACGGATATACCACACAAACAAATTTATACTACATGTTCCGTTTCACTAGCGATGGTGGTAACAATATCTATATTGATGATATCAATTTAGCAGGAACACAAGTGGGTATTGAAGATGAAATTGCCAACAACTTAAACTTTAATGTATTCCCGAATCCTTCTACCGAAAACACCACCATCTCTTTCGACTTGATCGACAAATTGAATGTGGATCTTCGTGTATTAGATGTTGTAGGAAGAGAAGTTTCTGTTATTTACAGTGGCAACCTGAACAATGGAGAATATAAATACAATGTGAACGAACATGCTAAATTAGCTGCAGGTGTTTACTTCGTAAAATTAACCGTTGATAACCGCACCTTCACTAAAAAATTGATCGTGGAATAAACGATCTTATCAAGCACAAAAAAGCCCTTTTCTAAATTAGAAAAGGGCTTTTTTTGTTGTTAGTTGATAGTTATTTGTTGTTAGTCTTCTAATCCTTAATTCCCTTCAATCACCAATCGTCAATCACCCCTCATCAATCCTCAAATCCTAAATCCCTAAATCCCAAATCCTCAATCCACATTCCCTATTCGTAATTCGTACTTTTCGTAACGATTCGTAGTTCGTTGATCCTCAATCACCCCTCATCAATCCTCAAATCCTAAATCCCCAAATCACCAAATCCCAAATCACCAATCACCCTTCCCTAGACCCCTTCCCTAAACCGCTTCCGATACCACCTCTTTCACTTCAGGGATCATTCGTTTCAACAAACCTTCTATCCCCGCTTTTAATGTTATTGTTGAAGATGGACAACCGCTGCATGCTCCACGCAACTGAACCGTTACTATTCCATCCACATAACTTTTGAAAGTGATACTTCCTCCATCGCCTTCTACTGCCGGACGGATATATTGTTCCAATATCTCCACGATCTTCACTTCAATATCGGTTGTAGGAGCCGCATGCTCCGTAAATACCTCTTTCTTTTCAGTGAATGTATTATCTACCGCAACCACCTGTGTTGGTAATTCAGTAATGATCACATTCCCTTCACTGATATACGTGCGGATAAAATCACGTAACTCAAACGTAATATCCTCCCATTGGATCTTATCTACTTTTGTTACCGTAACAAAGTTCGATGCCATGAATACCGCCTTCACAAAAGGAAATTCAAACAGTTTAGCTGCCAATGGCGATCCTTTTGTTTCTTCCTTTGAAAGATATTGTGCCGTTGCTCCATCCGTTACCAATAACTGATTGGCAACAAACTTCATGGAGGAAGGATTAGGCGTACTCTCCGCATATATAATAACAGGCTTTTTAACCAGTGTGTCCATCTTTTTGTAATTTTGTAAATGAATGTCAGGCAAAGATACTAAACATTTTAGTACCGCCTTTCTAACAAACTATGAAGAAAAAAGTTGATTTTTTGATCATCGGATCAGGTGTGGCAGGATTAAGTTATGCGCTAAAGGTGGCTCCTTACGGAAAAGTGTGTATGGTAACCAAGGCCAATGAGGACGAAAGCAATACCAAATATGCACAAGGTGGTATTGCAGCCGTAATGGTGGGGACCGATAGCTACGAAAAACACATTCAAGACACCCTCATAGCAGGCGATGGCATCTGTGATGAAGAAGTGGTACGTATGGTGATCACCGAATCAACTGAAAGAGTAAAAGAACTCATCGAATGGGGCGCACAGTTCGACAAGAACGAAAAAGGAGAATACGACCTGGCGCGCGAAGGCGGACATTCCGAACACCGCATTTTACATCATAAGGACAATACCGGATTTGAAATAGAACGCGCACTTTTAGAAGCCGTTCACAAGCATCCCAACATTGAGATCTTTGATCATCATTTTGCCATTGATATTTTAACACAGCATCATTTAGGCAAAGAAGTGAATAGCCGCACACCCGATATTGAATGTTATGGTGCTTATGTACTGAATTTAAAGACCAATAAAATTGAGACCATCCTTGCCAAAGTAACACTCATGGCAACCGGAGGAGCCGGACATGTGTACAGCACCACCACCAACCCTACCATTGCTACAGGCGATGGCGTTGCGATGGTGTACCGTGCCAAAGGAAAAGTGGAAGGCATGGAATTTTATCAGTTCCACCCTACTTCATTATACAACCCGAATGAAAGTCCTTCGTATTTGATCTCCGAAGCCGTGCGCGGACATGGTGGTATTTTAAAGACCATTGATGGAAAAGAGTTCATGCACAAGTACGATGAACGCAAATCATTAGCACCACGCGATATTGTAGCACGTGCAATTGATAACGAAATGAAAACCCGTGGCGATGATTATGTGTACCTGGATTGCCGACATATTGATAAAAACGATTTTATTCAACACTTCCCGAACATTTACCAGAAATGTTTGAGTTTGAATATTGATATTACCAAAGATATGATCCCTGTTGTTCCTGCAGCGCATTACATGTGCGGAGGGATTAAAGTAGATAAAACAGGCTTGAGTAGCATCAAGAATTTATATGCCATTGGCGAATGTTCCAGCACCGGGTTGCATGGTGCCAACCGTTTAGCCTCCAATTCATTATTAGAAGCCATTGTGTATGCACACCAAGCAGCACATGCAGGCATTGAAAATGCAAAAACTACCAATTACTGTGAAAGTATTCCCGACTGGGATGCTGAAGGCACCGCACATCCGGAGGAAATGGTATTGTTGATCCAAAGTTTAAGAGAAGTACAAACCATTATGAGTAATTATGTGGGCATTGTACGTTCCGATTTACGTTTGCAACGAGCTTTCGACCGTCTGGAGATCCTTTACAAAGAGAATGAAGCTTTGTATCTAAAAACCACCATTTCACCAAAGCTATGCGAGTTGCGTAATTTGATCAATGTGGCGTATATCATTATTAAACATGCCCGCCAACGCAAAGAAAGTGTAGGTTTGCATTATTCTATCAATTATCCGAAGAAGTAATTCATTGCTTCCACACTAAAATTCTATCCGTTTTTAAACGTTTAATAAACGTTTAAAAACGGATAGCAAAACATTCGTTTTTTATCCTTATTTTAGCATAAACGCTATTCGTACAAGTAAAAAATATCAGCAATACGTTTAGCGAAATGTTATCGGCAACCCTATGACGACAGCACGACCACAAACAATAGACATTAAATGAAAGGCATCGGAAGTTTTCTTTTACTTATTATACTGATTATTTCAGGTGTTTGGTTTTACCGCAGACACCAAGAAAACGAACGCAGGAAAAAGGAACTTGAAGCAGAGCAAGCAAGACAGCGTGAATTAGAAAGACAAAAACTATTTGACTTTTTCAAAGCCAAACTTGACGGCATCAAGACAGCAAACAACAAGTTTGCAAAACACCTTGACTTAAAGACAGGTTACTTTACAAATTACCAACTGACAGTTTGGAAAAGCCAACAAACAAACCTAATGAATGAAATCAAAGGGAAACCCTTTGATTTCATTCAGCTTTCAAGTGAAGAAGTAAAATCAATTAAAACTTTTGCGGACTACTTCAATAACGCTATCAACTTGCGTAATGACTTCAACAAACTTTTTGTCAAAGAAGAACTGAAAAAATACAGCACCTTCTTTGACAGCATTGAAGGAAGAAAACTTGACACTCAACAAAGGACAGCAGTTGTAACAGACGAGGACAACAACATCGTAATTGCTGGTGCAGGTTCAGGTAAGACAACAACCATTGTAGGAAAGGTTAATTACATTATTGACCGCTACAAAGTTGCCCCCGAAGAAATATTGCTCATTTCATTTACAAACAAATCTGCTTCTACCCTTGCGGGTAGAATAGACATTGAAGGAGTTGAGGCAAAAACTTTTCACAAGTTTGGGAAAGATATTATTGTAGAAGCAGAAGGCAGACAGCCAAGTATTTTTGAAGAAGCACAATTCAAACCACTACTTACAAGATATTTTACAGAGTTAATTCGCAATGAAAACTATCTGCAAAAGGTAACGGAATACTTTACAAACTTTTTGAAACCCGCAAAATCTCAATTTGATTTTGACAATCAAGGCGACTACATCCAATATCTGAAAGACCAAAATTTCAGAAGTTACAAACTGAAAGAAGTTCCTACAAAAGGAAAAACGACTTACAAAATGGAAGTAGTTAAAAGCATTGAAGAATGTAAAATCGCAAACTTCCTTTTGTTCAATAGTGTAAACTACGAGCATGAATTTCCCTACGAACACGATACAGCAACCGAAGCATTCAGACAATACAAACCCGATTTTACAGTAATTCAAAATGGAAAGAAAGTTTACATAGAACACTTTGGAATTTCACGAAACGGAAATGTTCCAAGTTGGTTTACTGGTGATGGGGTTCGTTCTGCGAGTGAAAAGTATCAGGACGATATGAAATGGAAAAGGGACACTCATAAAAGTAACGGCACTACTTTAATTGAAAGTTACAGTTATGAAATGAGTGAAGACATTTTATTTGACAATCTCACGAAAAACTTGAGTGCTGCTGGAATTATTCTCAAACCTAAATCCCCAGAGGAGATTTGGAAAATCATTACCGGAGCTGCAAAGGATGAAGTAAACAGCTTTATCACTTTGTTTGGAACTTTTATTACCTTAATGAAATCAAACAATTATTCAATCACCGATGTTTTAAACAGAAACAAACAGATAAAAGAAAAATTCTTCAATGACAGAAATACTTTGTTCATTGAAATCATAAAACCAATTTTGGAACGATATGAAAATCATCTAAGCGAAAGAAACGAAATTGACTTTAGCGATATGATTAATAGAGCATCAAAGCATATTGCAAGCGGAAAGCACAAGCGAAAATTTAGTTATGTTGTTATTGACGAATTTCAAGACATTTCAATAGGACGCTATCAACTTGTAAAAGCAATAAAAACTAATAATCCAGCTTGCAAACTCTTTTGTGTTGGCGATGACTGGCAATCAATATACCGCTTCAGTGGTAGCGACATTGCTCTTTTCAAAGAATTTGAAACCTATTTTGGGGTTACAGTCAAATCAAAAATTGAAACGACTTATCGTTTCAATAGTCCTCTCATAAATCTTTCAAGCGACTTTATTCAAAAAAATCCGAACCAAGCTAAAAAAGAATTACGAGGAACTTCGCAAATAAAAAAAACGGACTACAAAATTCACTATTCTGTTAGCGACAATCAAGACGACACATTAGCACTACAAAAGGTCTTTAATCAGCTATTGACTACTGACGAAGAAATTGAGGAAAAAGAAATTTTCGTTCTTGGCAGATACGGATTTGATATTGATAGAATCAAAAATGAGAACTCCGTTTTCCGAATTGATAAAGAGAATGAAACTATTTCATACAGCATCAAGACCGTAGAAGGAGAAACTAAAAGACTTAAAGCTCAATTTATGACAGTCCATAAGGCAAAAGGACTGGAAGCCGACATAATAATAGTTCTCAATTGCAATTCGGGTAAGTATGGTTTTCCTTCTGAAATGTCAGATGACCCAATATTAAATCTATTACTTAGCGAAGCCGACCAATTTGAAAACGGAGAAGAAAGGCGTTTGTTTTATGTTGCTATGACGAGAGCAAAAGAGAATGTTTATTTTATTTCAGACAGTTCTTTCAAATCAAAATTCATTGCAGAATTAGAAGTTGAAAGTGGACAATCACCAAATAAGAAATGCCCGACCTGTAAAACGGCTGACATTGTTCTTAGAAAATCGGGGACAGCTAAGAACGGAAACACATACAAATTCTTCGGTTGCTCAAACTATTTGTTTGGTTGCGACTACACGACAACGGAATGGATAAACAACTAATGACGGACAGAAGGGCAGCCGATAACAAGGTATTGGCAATAGGCGGGCTGAACGGCTTCGTATCAACGGAAGTGCATAGTTCAACATTTGTGCTTCGTATCAACAGTAGTGCTAAAAATCCCGCCCATCGCCAATACCCGAAACGTTAGCAGTAATTGCCGCCTGAACAAAATATGTGCATGCAACAATATAAAATTATGATTCGACATTTAACAACAACTGCAATTATTTTAATGTCAATTTGTTTTAACCAATCTTGTGTGACAAGTTCTAAAACATCTGGAATAACCATAAACGACTCCATTCCAAGCGGGACATTATCATTTTTAACCACAAGGGACGGCAATTTTGAAATTTACTCTATGACCGCAGACGGAAAAAACATTACAAATCTGACAAATAACAAAGCATTGGACTTTTGGTCTTCTTGGTCGCCAAACAGTAAGTTTATATTATTTTATTCAAATCGTGACGGAAACAATGAAATTTACAGAATGGATGCAGATGGTAAAAACCCAATAAATCTTTCAAATCATCCTTCGAATGATTACTTGCCCGAGTGGTCACCAGATGGAAATAAAATTGCATTTACTTCAGACAGAGACCACAAAAGCAGGGAAATTTATACAATGAATAAGGATGGCTCAGGGGTCGTCAGAATAACGGAAAATGAATTTTTTGAAGAAGTGCCGACTTGGTCAATAGATGGAACAAAGATACTTTTTACACGCCAAATTAAAGAGCAGGACGACACAACTCATGCTGCTAATGGTGAAATATTCATTATGGATGCAGATGGAAAAAACGAGAAAAGATTAACTTTTAAGAAAGGTTATGACTCTGGTGCAAAATTTTCACCAGACGGAAAAAGAATTGCATTCTACGGACCAACAGAGGATAAAAACTTTGAACTTTTTATAATGAATTCAGATGGCAGCGAGATTATTAACCTTACAAATGACGTATTGGAAGATTATTCTCCTTCATGGTCACCAGATGGAAAATGGATTGCTTATTCAAGCGGCACTTCAGAACAATATGATGTTTGGGTAATAAATGTTGAGACAAGAGTAAAAATTCGCTTGACAAATGTACCAAAGAGAAATGAGACCCCTGTTTGGAGACCAGATAAAAAAAAGAGATAGCCAGCAAGTAACAGCACCTACCCCAAAGTGGCGGTTCAGTGCTTAAATGAAGCTTTGTGCTTCTATCAAAATTTCTGCTTGGTTGTCAGTGAAGTGCTCCGAAACCTGCCGGCAAGTAGCTAGGTCGCTACCTTCGGGTGGCTGAATAACTTTAACAACAGCACAAAAACATGACACTTAAAAATATGTTTCTACTTATATTTTCCATTTGGCTTTATAGCTGCTCTGACAATACAGACAGTCGTGTAAACATTACAAAACCAACACAATTTGGACTTTCCATTGAAAACGGACAAAGACAAGGATTTCAATATTACGACTCTACCAATACAGAGTATAACTACAGATATAATACCATAACAATTACCAACGACACAACAGTTCCAATTCAGCTGAAGATTGGTTTTTCAGAAAAGGATCTGAACAAGATTAGTTATTCAAAGGTATTTTTGTTACCGAGATCATTAACACCAAACAAGCAACAGTTCGACAACAGCATAGCAGATGGACTAAAAAGATTTCTGGATTTTGACACCGGCAAACAGGAACACTTAAGCAAAACACTAAAACCCACTGAAAAATGTGTGTTAACTTTTGGAGTCCTTACGGATATAAAATATTCCGACCCAACAACTCCTTATGAAACAAAATTATTGACGCATAAAGAAATTCCATCAGCAATATCATGTAAACTAAAAATAAACGACACATTAGTAATTCCATGCGGGCATTTTAGATATATAGAAGAATAATAACAATTGCTACTACAATTAGCATATTTGCAATAACAATGGCAACAAGACAATTAATTTTAATTTTCACCTTATTTGTAAATTATTCATTTGCTCAAATAAGATTTAATGAAAAGTTTGCTGACGAAAAGCTTTATAATAAAGCCTTGAAAGCTGACAGCGCAATAAAAGCAGGTGAATTTGGGACAGTTCATAGTCTTCTCATCGTAAAGAACGGAAAAGTAGTTTTTGAAAACTACTATAATGACTGGAAGCAGGATTCACTACATCAGTTGCAATCGGCAACTAAAAGCATTATTTCAACTTTATTAGGCTGTGCCATACAACAGAATTTTATAAAAGGTGAAAGCGATTTAATTTCGACATATTACACACAATATAAAATTGATGACAATCAAAAAAAACAAATAAAAATAAGTGACCTTTTGACCCAACGACATGGACTTGAATGGAACGAAGGAGCATGGGAAGATCCAAAAAACACTTGGCGTAAGGTTATCAGCGAACAAGGTGACTGGTTCAAAAAAATTCTTGAAATGCCAATGGACACGCTTCCAGGAACAAAATTTGTTTACAGCAATGCTGCACCAATATTGGTTTCGGGACTTATTCAAACAGCGAGTAAAACGCCAATAGATTCTTTTGCCATTAAATACTTATTCCAGCCATTGGAAATCAATGATTATTGGTTTTGGCAAGGGAATAACGGCCCTCAAAACAATGGAATGGCACTTATTTCAATGACTTCAAGGGATATGGCAAAAATTGGACAACTCTATCTTCAAAATGGTAAATGGGGGGATCAACAAATTATACCCATGAGTTTTGTTCAAATGGCTACTTCGCCAATTGTAAAAGGAGTTGGATTAAATGGTGCATATAAACAATATGACTACGGCTATTTTTGGTGGAGCAATCCGGTTTCTCAGAATGACAAAAAAACAAATGTATTTTTAGCAAGAGGTGCTGGAGGACAAAATATCATCGTAAATCGAGAAGAAAACCTTGTTATCGTAACGACTGCCTGGAATATGCAACAACCAAACAAGGTGCAATTGATTTATGACTGGTATCTCTGTGACTAAAGAAAATTACGAAACGCTAACACGGTTTGGCAAAAAAGTGGCAGTTCACTGTTTAAATCAAGCTTTGAATCCGCTTTAATCGGATTTCTACTTGATTGACAATGCAGTGCTCCGAAATCAGCCCCTGTGAAAAGCGCCAAAACGTTGCAGTGCTAAAAAGACATACACAACTTTGAAAAAAATAACATTAAATGAATTTTAACAACATCTACGATCATACTTCATTTAGCGAAAAAGAAATGGAAGTAATTAAATCCGTTCACAAGAAAACGACATTTAAAAAAGGGGAGTTTTTGTTAAAGGAAAAACAAATTGCAAAAGAATACTTTTGTGTTGAAAGTGGGACTATTAGAGCTTTTGCAATTGACACAAACGGAAACCAAATAACAACTAATTTTTTTTCAAAAAATGAAATCGCAATTGAGCCATCGTCATTATTTTTAAATGAAAGAACGAAAGAAAACATTCAAGCATTAACCGACTGTGTTTGCTGGAAAATCAATTTCGATGACTTTCAAAAACTATTTCAAACGGTACCCTATTTTAGTGATTGGGGCAGGCTTTGGATGACGAGAGAATTACTTAATTCCAAGCAACGCTCAATTTCAATAATTACAGACTCAGCAAAAGAACGATATCTAGAACTTCAAAAGTCAAAACCAGAAGTTGCACTCCATGCGCCATTAAAACATATTGCTTCATATCTTGGCATAACAGATTCTACTTTAAGTAAAATTAGACGAGAATTATCAAAATTTTAATTTTCTTGTTTTAGGACAAGTTTTCCTATTGTTAATATCAGTATTTTTGATATCCAAAATGTTTATTTCAAATGGGTTACAAAATAATTATTGCTTCTTTATTTCTATTTCTTAGTGAAAACCTTTTTGCCCAACAAGGCACAAATAACTGTAATTGCTGTACTATTGAGTATAAACAATTTGATTTTTGGATAGGTGAATGGGATGTGTTTAATCAACAAGGTAATAAAGTCGGAACAAATGTTATCGTTCCAATGCAAGACAGCTGTTTGATTCAAGAAAATTGGTCAAGTACTAATGAAACAGGTACGAGTTACACATTCTACAATAAAATAGATAGTACGTGGAATCAAATCTATATTGATAACTTGGGAACTACATTACAATTAAAGGGTAGTTTCAAAAACAATAAAATGGTACTGAAAAGTGAAAAAATAAAAAGTACAAAAGCAAATTTTTATTACATAAATAAGATAACGTGGGAGAAAGATAGTTCAGGAAACGTTTCTCAAAAATGGGAAATTATTGACGAAAAAGAATCTGTAATACAAGTAGTATTTGATGGTATTTATAAGCGAAAAATCAAATAATTAAAGGCCATGCTAAAAAAACACACATTTTGGTTCAAAGGAGCTATTTTATTTCAATTCATAACAGGTGCTTTTCATTTACTAAGCTTTTTGAATACCCCTGTTCCAAAAAACGAAAGTGAAAAACAGTTGTTTGAATTAATGACAAATTACAAATTCGACTTAGGTGCAGGTTTTCATCAATCAATGGACAATTTAATGACTTCATTCAGTATTGCATTTGCGCTGTTATTATTTTTTTCTGCAACACTTAATATTTTTCTACTACAAAGCAAACTTCCAATTGGTGTTTTGAAAGGAGCTATTCTTATTAACTTCTTTATTTATTTGATTTGCTTTATAACAATGGGAATGCTAACATTTTTACCACCAATAATTTGTACAGGATTAATTGCTCTTTCTTTGCTTTTATCTTATTTTCTGTTACCAAAGAAAAATGCTGCTCACTAAAAAATACTTTTTAAAATGAAAAGGATCTTTTCCATTATTTGTATTTTTTGCATACATCATTTCTTTTGTCTTTCACAGATAGAGAAAGCAATATTAAAGATCGACAGCAATCGAACAGAGATGTATAAATTAATCCAAAAGAATGAACTAGAATCTATTTCAAAATTTTATGACGAAGGTGCAACTGTTAACGGGTATGATGCACAGCTAAATGGCATTAATTCAATTAAAGAATATTGGAAAAATGTAAGAGGAAAAGGTGTTGATTGGACTTGGGAAATTTTCAGCAATTCAGGTGATGAAGATTTTTTGTTTCAAACAGGTATTTCTCACTTGACATTGTCTTACAATAAAAAGCATACAACTTATTCTTCTCTTTTTTCTGTAATTTGGAAAAAACAACCAAATGGTGAATACCATATAATATCAGATTTTTATAGAGCTCATGACCAATTTAGTATTCCTTCGTATGAAGTAATAAAAGATAGTGTCTGGATTCAAACACCCACAGATACTCTTTTCGCTATAATTTTTAAACCGAAACTTTCCATTGATAAAAAACTGCCTGCAATATATTGCCTTCAAGGCGGAGGTAATATTGGTATGGATAATTATTTTTACGAAGCTGAACTTTTTGCAAGTGCTGGATTTGTTTCACTAGTTTGTGACAAATCGGGAGCAGGAAAGTCAAAAGGTAATAGTTCGTGGGTCACACAGACATTCACTGATAAAACCCAGGAGTATTCATATGTTTTGAATTGGATATTTTCGCAGCCATATATAGACACCACACTTGTTGGCGTTCATGGACCGAGTGAAGGTGGTCGACTAGCGCTATCTTTAGCACTTGCAAATCCTATGAGAATAAAATTTGTTAATGCGGTTTCTGCACCACTTGAAACGCTTAAAGAAAATCAATTATATGCAATTGAAAAACTTTTGATATCTCAAGGCTATAATTACTCAGTCATAGCTCAAACGCTAGAACTTTTTAATGAATATTTTGAGGCAATAAAAAACAAGAAAATTTCAAAGGATTTAATGGATAGGGTAAATAAATTAAGAGAGCAATACCCAAAGTTGTATTTACCTTTAAATTCGACTGAACTACCCCGTATGCCTCAATCAACAGACATTGACTACACATATGGTACAGACATTCATAAACTGAATTGTCCAATTTATTTTCAATACGGAGCAAATGATGCTGTTGTAAATGTTGCTAATTCTCTAAAATTAATTCCCGCAAAAGACAATATTACAATCAAAATTTATAAAGATACTGACCACTCAATAAACTATCCGAATGGCGACACTCATGGTGGCTACCATATTGACAAATTGAAATGGCTACTTTCAATTATAACGAAGTAGAAACCAGAGCAGGTGACAGTGCGCTTCAGCAATATCGGGACTGTAATTGCATAACATTATTTCATTAAATTTACATCGTGCACACGGAGAGTTCAAATTTTCAAATCCCTAACTTCGCAAAGCGCCATAACCATAAAAATAACAATGTCACGTAAAGTAATACTCTATATCGCTACCAGCTTGGATGGTTACATTGCCAAACCCAATGACGACCTAAGCTTTTTATCCATTGTACACAAAGAAGGTTTGGATTATGGCTATACTGATTTTGTTAATTCTGTGGACACCGTCATCCTAGGCAGAAAAACCTATGATTGGGTGATGACACAAGTACCGGAATTCCCGCATGCCGATAAGAATGCGTATATCATCACCCGAACAACAAAACCAAGCATTGGCAAAACACAATTTTATACCGCTGATCTTAAAGCACTCATCAGCCAACTAAAAAGTGAGCAAGGGAAAAATATATTTATTGATGGAGGTGCTGAACTCGTTAATACACTCTTAAAAGATCACTTGATCGATGAGTTGATCATTTCTATTATTCCAATTCTTGTAGGTGATGGCATCAAACTTTTCAAGGATGGTCGCCCCGAACAAAACCTGGAACTTATTTCATCGCAACAATTTGAAACAGGGTTGGTGCAAGTGCATTATAAATGCAAATGAATTTAACAAGCATTAACATTCTTCCTGTTTGAACAAGCATGGCAAAAACTATTTTTGTTTAAAATTTAGCAAATGAAATTTTTAGTAAGCTGCCTTTTATTATCCGCCTCCTTATTCAGCTCTTGCAAAGGAGAGAATCCAAAAGCACAACACAACACGGAGCCTATTGCTATAGGCGGAGATACCGTATCATCCATTGATAAAAGCATTTGGGTGATCTATCAGGATAAGAAAAACAACTATTGGTTTGGGAGTAATGGCAAAGGGGTGTATCGTTACGATGGAAAAACAATCATAAACTTTAATACTACTCATGGTCTATCGAGTGATCAGATCAGAGGCATTCAGGAAGATACACATGGGAACATTTTTTTCGATACGCCTTCAGGTGTTACAAAGTTTGATGGTACATCACTCACTCTTCTAAAAGCTATCCGATCAAATACCAACGACTGGAAATCATTTCCATCTGACCTATGGTTCAAAGGCAATGGGAATACCACAGGGGCATTCCGTTATGACGGACAAAATTTATACGAATTAGAGTTTCCGCTGTTTAATCCAAAAGCTCCTAGAGAAGAACATGCTGTTTATACGATCTATAAAGATCAAACAGGAGCTATTTGGTTTGGCACACTGGCTGCCGGTGTTTGCCGCTTTAATGGCACATCCTTTCAATGGCTCTATGAAAAAGAGTTAGGCGTTCTAGCCGATGGAAGAGTTCCTGCCGTTCGCAACATCATCGAAGACAAAGACGGTAACTTCTGGTTCAGTAATATTCTTCATAAATACAAGATCAAACAAGAGCACCAACCCAATTCTGACAGCATTCAATACTCCAAATTAAACGGAATAGAACTATTAGAACGTCAAGCAAAAGTAGAACTCCCTTATTTTACATCCGCAGTAAAAGATCAAACCAACTTATGGATGAGCAGCTATAATGAAGGTGTGTGGAAATACAATGGCAACACATTGAACACCTTCAAAATAAAAGAAGGCCATACGAATGTGTTGATCATTTCAATTTATAAAGACAATTCAGGAACGCTCTGGCTGGCAACCGACAATAATGGTGTGTATAAATTCAATGGTACACAATTCGAAAAAGTAGTGTTTTAATAAAACACAGCTTCTTTTAAATTCAAAATGCCCAAAAAGTGATCGTGTATATTATTATTTAGTTACTTTGCAGAAGTTTCAATCCGAATCGAGAACAAATAATGAATAACAAAGGCATAGCTAAAATACTTTTAGTGGAGGACGAAACCGGAGTGGTTGATTTTATAAAAAAAGGCCTCACCGAAGTTGGATATGATGTTACTGTAGCATTTAATGGCACATCTGCACTCCAAATTGCTGGCGAAAAAACATTCGATCTGTTCATTCTCGATATTATGCTCCCCGATATTACAGGCATTGAAGTCTGCCAGAAACTGAGGCAACAAAACTTAAGATCTCCCATCCTATTCTTAACAGCTTTAGGTACTTCAGAAAATATAGCCTTGGGATTAAACATTGGGGCTGATGATTATTTGGTAAAACCGTTCAAATTCATTGAACTAAATGCACGTATCAACGCCTTACTAAGACGTGTCACACAATCCGACAACAAAACCAATGACGAGCTTATTTATAGCGCTGCTGATCTTGTTCTGAATGACGGAACTAAAAGTGTTACACGAAACAACACACTCATTACACTTACAGCAACTGAATACCGCCTGCTTTTGGCTCTTTTAAAAAACAAAGGAAAAGTACTATCCCGCATGCAGCTGTTAGAAGAAGCATGGGACATTAATTTTAATTTGGGTACAAACGTGGTGGATGTGTATATTAATTATTTAAGAAAAAAAATTGATACGGATCATGAACCTAAACTAATACACACCGTTGTTGGGATGGGTTATGTATTAAAAGAAAAATGAGAACACAAACAAAAGTCGCTTTATTGATCGGTCTGGTTTGTGTAACCATTGTGGTCATATTTAGCATCACTGTCTATTTTTTTGTCAACAAATATTCCTATGTTGATTTTTATAAACGCCTCGAAGCAAGGGTTCGAATTGCCTCTCAATATTACTTGGAGCCGGGATCACTAAAGGCCGAAAATGTAAAAGCATTAAAAGATCAGCATCTCGAAAAGCTGGAAAATGAAAAAGAGTTTCTCATAGAACTCAATCAAAAAACATCCATCACATCAATTATCAATGAATACAAATTCCCTTCAGAATTTGTAACTGAATTATTAAACACCGGCAAAGCAACAGAAAAAGAAGGAAACTTATTTTATGCAGGAGCAAAGCATTTAAAAAATGAAAAAGTATTTCTCATTATTGTTTCTGCCGAAAATTACTATGTTTCACATCATCTTTTATTCCTCAGAAACTTGCTAATAGCAGGCATCTCTTTTGTTGTAATACTTGTCATTTCCCTCTCCTTCTATTTTTCAAGACATATCTTCTCTCCCATCCGTCATATTATTGACAAAGTAAAACAGATCAGCACAGAAAACATTCACCTTCGCTTAGATGACTCAAATACCAATAGCGAGATCAAAGAACTTATACTCACGTTTAACGACCTTTTAAATCGAATAGAAACAGCTTTTGAAACTCATAAAAATTTCATCAGCAATGCTTCGCATGAGCTAGGAACTCCACTCACATCCATCATTGGCGAAGCTGATGTTTCACTTCTAAAACCTAGAAGTCCTGAAGAGTACATTGAGTCCCTTAAAAACATTTCATTTCAAGCCGAAAGGCTCGACAACATCACTAAATCACTTTTATTTTTAGCTCAAACAGGCTATAAAGACAAAGCAATAACCCTTGAAAGGATTCGTATTGATGAAGTTATTTGGGATACAAAACAAGTGATCGACAAATTAAATCCCGACAATAAAATCACTGTCGACCTGAGCCTTTTACCTGAAGACCCAAAAAAATTAAAAATTAAAGGGAACAGACAATTGCTTCAACTCGCTTTTGCGAATTTGCTCAATAATGCTTGTAAATACTCCAACAATAAGCAAGTAACCGTTTTTATTGCTTCATCTGATAGCCAGATCATCGTCACAATTAAAGATCTTGGTATCGGTATTCCTGAATCAGAGATCCCTTTTATTTATGATCCTTTTTTCAGAGCCTCTAACACCAAACTTTATGAAGGCTACGGAATTGGATTACCCCTTACACGAAATGTGATCAAACTGCATCAAGGGCAACTAATTGTTAATTCTGTCTTAAATGCAGGCACCACAGTACAGGTGAAGATCCCTCTATACCTGCAATCTTAAAATTCTAATCTCTTTCTAATCTCTTTCTTATCCCATATTAATTCGGGAGATACATCTTGCGGCATAATTCATCAAAAATTATGTACAAAACGATATTGATACCCATTGATTTCTGTGTCGCTTCATTAAATACATTAAAAGTGGCACTTGAAGAAAACAAAGGACAGCCAATAAAAATAGTACTCCTGTATTCCGAATATTTAAATGACTCCATCCAGGATCTGCTTTTTTATTCGCCCAACAAGATCATTAATTCAAAGAAAACAACTGAATTCAATGAAGCATTAGAAATATTGTGTAACAGGTTTGGATTAACACAATCCAACATCTGCATACGTCTTTTGCACAACAACAAACGCGGACATTTGGAGCCCATCATTCAAATACACAATGTAACGTCCATTTACATTCCGGAGCAATATCAACTAAACTTAAAAAACAATGCATTTGATCCTATTCCTCTTTTAGGATCATTACCTCTTGATATCCATAAAGTAAAATGGAATTACAACAACAACAAAAGTGAACAAGAACAATTAACCTCCTTATTTAACTAATATGAACAAACCACAATTTCCAACAACACCCCTAGCTCGACTTAAATTGTTTTTTACTTTTTTTGATTCACGATGGGAAGATCTAAAAAAAGAAACCTGGGGCAAAACCGTTTATCGCGATTTTAGTGCAGGATTAATTGTTGCAATGACAGCTATCCCAATGGCTATGGGTTTTGCTATGGCAATGGGCATGCGCCCCGAACATGGTATCATTGCAGGAGCATTGGCATGCGTAGTTGGACGAACATTTGGTGGTTCTAAATATCAGGTATATGGCCCAACAGCTGCATTTATTCCTGTTATAGCAAGTTTGATAGCAAAATATGGTCCTGCCAATGGTGGAAACTTTGAAGAAGCACATGGCTTTCTTATCCTGGTCTCTATCATTTCCGGGATTGTACTGATTATAATGGGTCTTTGGGGGTTTGGTCGCTTCGCAAAATTAGTCCCGAATTCGATCATTGTCGGATTTACGATAGGTATAGCTGTTGCCATTGCATTAACAAATCTCGAAGACATTTTAGGCATTGAATCTTTTTCCGATTTTTTAGGACAGGATGAAGACATTAAAGGAGGATTGATCCACAACTTTACCACTGCATTAGGAAATTTGGATAAGATCAATCTTTGGTCTGTATTTCTAGGTGTATTAACATTTGCATTAACCAAATTACTCTTACGAATTTCCATTTTTATTCCCGGACCGGTAATCGCAATGGCAACAGCTACAATCCTTTCTGCAACTGTATTAGCTGATCAAAACATCATTCTTGTTAAAGATCTTTACGGAACAATTCCTAATAATTTCTTTGTATTTACAGCTCCGTATTTACCTGCTCTGGATGGAGCGATCATTTTAGATATTTTATACTATGTAAGTGCTATTGTTTTTGTTTCCGGTGTTGAAAGTATCCTTTGCTCATCCATGGCTGATAAACTGGCTAACAATACAAAAACACCTTTTAATCCTGATAAAGAATTTTTTGGTCAAGGAATGGTTCAAATCATTACTCCGCTTGTTCAAGGATTCCCATGTACAGGTGCTTTGGCGCGTACAGCAACCAGCATTAAAGCAGGAGCTCAAACTCCATTAGCAGGATACTTTAAAGCCGCTCTTAAATTAGCGATGGCATTCTACCTTGCTCAATATTTAGAATTAATTCCAATGGCTTGTATTGGTGGTATTCTCGTGTGGGTAGCCAGCAACATGATAAAAGTAAAAGAGATCAAAGAAATAAAACACCTTGGTAAATTTGAATTTTCAATGATGGTTTATACCGCTGTTATGGTTCCATTAACTGATTTCTTAACAGGTGTTCTATCTGCACTGATCATCTACTTCATTGTAAAAGTAGTATTCAAACGAGGAAAACAAAAGATTGTTGACTAATGCTTGCAATTCATACACCACAATGTTATTCCTAAGATCACTCTGATGAATAATTCATAAATCCCCTTTGTAACCAATGTTACAGTGCATCGTTTTCTAACAAACTAACTTTGCACTGTAAACAAAGGTTATGAAACAATTGCAAGCAGAGTATCGTGGAATTATTCTCTCCACCATCATTGGATCGGTTAGCTATGCCGCTTCTGCATTTATTCCCGGTGCGCTCAATAGTATTTTAATGGCACTGCTTGCCGGAATGCTGGTAGGCAACATGATCAAAGTTCCTGAAAATTTCCAATCAGGAATAAGCTTTACCAGTGGTAAACTATTGGAGTTATCCATTTTGTTTCTTGCATTCAGCATCAATTATACACACATTGCACAAATAGGAGCATTAAGTTTTAGCATCATCGCTATTATGATCGTTGCTATGCTTTTATTTACCTATTACCTTTCTATCAAAGTAAAATGTCCGGGAAGTACTGGCTGGCTGGTAGGCTTTGGCACCGCTATTTGTGGCTCATCGGCAATCGCGGCTTTATCACCAAGTGTCACCAAAAACAAAGAAGATGTTGGTATTGCTATGGCTGTTGTGAATCTATTGGGCAGCATCGGCATGATCGTCATGCCAATTCTACTTGTAAAAATGGATCTAAGTACAACTCAAATGGGCTTACTATTAGGTGGCACATTGCATTCAGTCGGAAATGTTGCCGGTTCGGGATACACTATCAGCAATGAAGTAGGGGAAGCTGCTATCACCATCAAACTGGCACGTGTAGCCATGTTATCACCTGCACTCATCTTTTTTAATTATTTGGTGAACAAAGACAATGCAAAAAACTGGAAAGAGCATTTCCGTTTACCTTGGTACTTATGGAGTTTTATTGGCATCACCATATTAACATCTTTCATTCATTTTCCGGAAACTTTTTTAGGAATGATGGACACAGCCGGAAAGATCATTCTTACCATTGCCATGGCTGCTATTGGATTAAAAGTAAGCTTCAAAAAATTATATCAGTCGGGCAGAAAAGGAATTTTATTCGGACTGATTGTATTTATTGTTGAAGTGCTACTCGTTGGTGGACTAATGATGTTTGTGTAATCGTAAAACAAATCCATTAGTTTCACTGATCAACTGTTGTTCTCTCATAACAACTATTTCCATTCGCTTCTTCAAGTGATGTTCTTGCATGCACTATTGATCACATTATAAAAACAGCCGTTCATGTCTTGTCCCTGACCTCTTCTTTCTTTTATAATTTTTCTTACTACGCATATTCAACGTCACACTTCAACTACTAAATTAGTTCAAGGACATCTACAATTTCTCCATTCACTTACTAAACTTCTCACTTCATCCACTCAACGTCTCACTTAACAACAACTTTTTATATTTTGATAAATTCAACAATAAAAAAGCCTTCATCAAGTGCATTGACAAAGGCTTTTAAGCAAAATAATAAAGTTTACACACCAAACTGACTCAAATGATGATTCAGGTGTTTATAGAACATGTTATTGTATTCGGTAGCGTTTAACACACCAAAAGAGTGGGATTCTTTTCCATCAAAATGTTTAGCACCCAATTCCTGAGTCTTGCGGATAAAACCGATCAAACGTTCTTTCTCTGCAGCAAAATTTTTATCGTCTTTCACTAAAAAATCAGGACCGGTGCCGGAATTTTTCTTGTAAGGTTTTTCGTTCACTACAATTGGTTTCAAGACCAATTTTAAGATGAACTTCATGAATGCACCCGGAGCTTTGTATTTGTTAGGCTCGTATTCATATTCATAGGTTACTGCACAATGCGCCAACATTTGCGACACCGTCATTTTTCCCCACAATGCTTTTGTTTCAGGTGTTAGTTTATTGATGCGGTTAATGATCTCTTCACTAACCTCTTTTGAAAATACATTTGGTAAAGCCATTTGTTGTATGTTTAAAAAAACTTGAAGGTGATAACACCTGCAAGGGCATGAAAGCCATTTAATATACTTTTTATTGCAGATGCTGTACACCTGCATGGACATTGATAATTAGTGATCTTTGCCTTTGTTGGTGTTATCACCAACAATATAACGTATGCTATTTAGCCTTTTGTGTATTACCACCAACAAAATGATGGTATGCAATTTTAGCCTTTGCAGGTGTTATCACCTGCAAATCCCAACTAAATGATATTATGCTGTAACTGCTGTCTTTTTTCCTGTTTTTACTTTCACGATCATGCTCACAAAATCATCGAACAAATAACGTGCATCGTATGGTCCCGGGCAAGCTTCCGGATGGTATTGAACAGAGAATACATTTCTGTCGGTATAACGCAATCCTTCCACTGTATTATCATTCAAATTGATGTGTGTGATCTCCATGTTCTTCACTTTCGCTACATCCTCAGCCTTTACACCAAAACCGTGATTTTGTGAAGTGATCTCACTCTTACCGGTGATCAAATTCTTAACCGGGTGATTGATCCCACGATGTCCTTTGTGCATTTTAAAGGTTGAGATCCCTGATGCTTCCGCGATCAGCTGATGACCTAAACAGATACCGAATGCAGGCACATTGGAATTAATAATATCTTTTACGATAGCAGCTTCATCGGGCATAACAGAAGGATCTCCGGGTCCGTTCGACACCATGAATCCATCCGGATTCCATTTCATCATTTCTGCGAAAGGCGTTTTTTGCGGGAATACCTGCAAATAACAATCGCGCTCCGCTAATGAACGTAAAATGTTCTTCTTCACTCCAAAATCGATCACCGCCACTTTATGTTTCGCATTGGCATCACCAAAGAAATAAGGCGTTTTAGTACTTACTTTTGATGATAACTCTAATCCGGCCATGGAAGGTACTTTTGCTAACTTTTCTTTCAGAACAGCCACATCCAATGTTTCGGAAGAGATGATGCAATTCATCGCTCCCTTATCACGTATATATCTTACAATAGCACGCGTATCCACATCGGAGATAGCGACTATGCCATTTGACTCAAAATAATCCTTTATAGAACCCGCAGAACGTTTTCTGGAAGGAAATTCATTAAATTGCTTACAAACTAATCCTGCGATCTTAATAGAATCGGATTCAACCTCATCGGTATTCACACCGTAATTTCCAATGTGGACATTGGTGGTTACCACGATCTGGCCGAAATAGGAAGGATCAGTAAAGATCTCCTGATAACCGGTCATACCAGTATTAAAACAGATCTCACCGTAGGTTGTTCCGACCTTACCGGCAGCTTTTCCGTAAAATACTTTTCCGTCTTCGAGTAATAAAATGGCAGGGGCTTTAACAGTATATTTCATAGCTTTAGGACACAAAAAAAGGATAAAGCAAAATTACTTTATCCTTTTTTATGATTGAAATTTTAATTTTCACAAATTATTCACTTTTTGCGTTATCATCAGTTGACTCAGCTGCCGGAGCTGCTTTTTTCTTACCGGAACCACGTCTTGAAGATTTTGCTTTTGCAGGAGCTTTAGCACCTAACAAGTTTTCGTTGAAATCAACTAACTCGATCAAGCAAGTATCTGCGTTATCACCTAAACGGTTACCTGTTTTGATGATGCGAGTGTATCCACCCGGACGGTCAGCAATTTTAGTAGCTACTTCCTTGAAAAGGATCGTAACCGCTTCCTTGTTACCAAGGTAAGCAAATACTGTACGTCTTGAATGAGTTGAATCATCTTTAGATTTTGTTAAAAGAGGCTCAACATATGTTCTTAAAGCTTTCGCTTTCGCCAATGTAGTATTGATGCGTTTGTGCAGAATTAAAGAACTAGCTAAGTTAGCCAACATCGCTTTGCGGTGTGCTGATTTTCTGCCTAAATTGTTTATTTTATCTCCGTGTCTCATTTTTCTATTAAGTATTGTGTATCAGGTATCCAGTATCAAGATCTTCGTACCTGATACTTTGTACTTTTTACTTCTTATTCTTTATCTAATTTATATTTTGCTAAGTTCATTCCGAACGTTAAACCTTTGTTTGCAACTAGGTCTTCTAACTCTGTTAATGACTTTTTACCGAAGTTACGGAATTTCAAAAGATCATGTTTAGCGAAAGATACCAGGTCAGCTAGCGTTTCTACATCAGCAGCTTTTAAGCAATTCAAAGCACGTACTGACAAGTCCATATCAACCAATTTGGTTTTCAATAACTGACGCATGTGTAATGAAGTCTCATCAAACTCTTCAGTAGCCATTTTCTCTTCAGTATCCAATGTGATACGCTCATCAGAGAATAACATGAAGTGGTGGATCAAGATCTTAGCAGCTTCTTTCAAAGCATCTTTCGGGTGGATAGATCCATCAGTAGTGATATTCATTACTAATTTCTCATAATCCGTTTTTTGCTCCACACGGTAGTTCTCAATGCTGTATTGTACATTTTTGATCGGAGTGTAGATAGAGTCGATTGGAATTAAACCAGCGCTAGCGTTAACAGGCTTGTTCTCATCAGCAGGAACGTATCCACGACCTTTATCAATAGTGATCTCTAATTTAATTTTAACATTTGACTCCATGTTGCAGATCACTAGATCCGGATTCAACACTTGGTAGTTAGAAGTAAATTTACCGATATCACCTGCAGTTAACTGGTTTTTACCTGTAATGTTTACAGTTACTTTTTCGAAGTCAGTAGTTTCAATTTGCTTTTTAAAACGAACTTGTTTCAAGTTAAGGATGATCTCTGTCACATCTTCGGTAACACCTTTGATAGTAGAGAATTCATGATCAACACCTTCAATTTTTATAGTAGTTATTGCGTAACCCTCAAGAGATGATAATAAGATTCTGCGTAGTGCATTACCAACAGTAATACCATAACCAGGCTCTAAAGGACGAAATTCGAATTGACCTTCGGTTTCGCTAGAGTTAATCATTATAACCTTATCAGGTTTTTGAAAAGCTAAAATTGCCATTGTATATGTATGTTTTTTTGTTTGTGAATAGATAAATTAAGAGTGTAAATATACTCAATTATTTTGAGTACAACTCCACGATTAATTGTTCTTTGATGTTTTCAGGGATCTGAACACGCTCAGGCATTGAAATGTATTTACCTTTCATTGCTGATTTGTCGAAATCCATCCAAGGAAATGCATTAGCAGCTGCAGCAACTGAACTATTGATCACTTCCAAAGATTTTGAACGCTCACGTACTTCAACAACATCTCCCGGTTTAAGGATATAAGATGCGATATTCACAACTTTACCGTTTACTTCGATATGGCAGTGACCAACTAATTGGCGAGCTGCTGAACGGGATGGAGCAATGCCCATACGGTAAACTACGTTATCCAAACGAGATTCGATCAATTGTAATAAAACCTCACCTGTGATACCTTTTGCACGAGATGCCATATCAAATATTTTAGCAAATTGACGCTCTAAAATACCGTATGTATATTTTGCTTTTTGTTTTTCTTGTAACTGGATCGCGTACTCCGATTGTTTAGCACGTTTCTTTGCTAAACCATGTTGTCCTGGAGGGTAGTTCTTTTTTTCTAATGCTTTATCAGGACCAAAAATTGGTTCTCTGAATTTTCTTGCGATCTTTGATTTAGGACCTGTATATCTTGCCATTGTATTATTTTTTACTTATTGAAATTCGTTATATATATTTTGATTTATCTAAGGAAAAGCCTCAGATTAAACTCTTCTGCGTTTTGGAGGACGGCAACCGTTGTGTGGGATTGGAGTTACATCCATGATCTCAGTAACTTCGATACCTGCACCTGCAATTGTACGGATAGCTGATTCACGACCGGCACCAGGACCTTTTACAAATACTTTTACTTTACGTAAACCTGCATCGTGTGCAACTTTAGCACAGTCTTGAGCCGCTAATTGTGCTGCATATGGCGTGTTCTTTTTAGAACCACGGAATCCCATTTTACCTGCACTTGACCAAGAAATAACCTGACCAGCGTTGTTAGTTAAAGAAATGATGATGTTGTTGAATGTTGCATTGATATGCGCTTGTCCAACAGCTTCCACTTTTACAACTCTCTTTTTTGCTGCAGCTTTAGCAGCAGTAGTTGTTTGATTTTGTTTTGCCATTTTTTGTTTTTTAATGATCGTTAACCGCCTTGCAACGGATAACCGCTTTTGTTATTACTATCCTGTCCTTGGTTGCTCAGAATATCAGCTACACAAGGGGTGAGGACTATTTATTATTTAGTTACTTTTTTCTTGTTAGCAACAGTCTTACGCTTACCTTTACGTGTACGAGCGTTGTTTTTAGTTGTTTGACCACGAACAGGCAAACCAACACGGTGACGGATACCACGGTATGAACCGATATCCATTAAACGTTTGATGTTCAATTGAACTTCAGAACGTAATGCACCTTCTAATCTATATTTATCGTTTAGAATGTTACGGATAGCTGTTAATTGATCATCATTCCAGTCTTTTACTTTGATGTTAACATCTACACCAGCTTCAGCTAATACTTTTTGAGCTGTAGAACGTCCAATTCCGTAAATATAAGTTAAACCTATTTCACCTCTTTTGTTGTTTGGTAAGTCAATACCTGCAATTCTTGCCATTTTATTTAATTAATTATGTTTTTAAAAATGTTTATGCCAAATGCCGACAATTATTTTTGTCTTTGTTTGAATTTAGGATTTTTCTTGTTGATAACATACAAGCGTCCTTTTCTACGAACAATTTTGCAATCTGCGCTTCTTTTTTTTACTGATGCTCTTACTTTCATTTTTACTTTTTGTTTATCGGTTCTGCTTTTCCAGAACCATATTATTTATATCTGTATGAAATTCTTCCTTTTGTTAGATCGTATGGCGACATTTCAACCTTTACTTTATCACCTGGTAAAATTTTAATGTAGTGCATACGCATCTTTCCTGAAATGTGAGCGGTGATCACATGTCCGTTTTCAAGCTCAACGCGAAACATTGCATTTGACAATGCCTCGATAATTGTTCCGTCTTGCTCAATTGACGCTTGTTTTGCCATACTCTAATTTAAAATTCTAATCTATTATTTTTTATTCTTTAATACTTCTTCAATAAAATCAAAGCTCGATAAAATATCTGCCTTGTTTTTTCCGATCGTTACCGTATGCTCAAAATGAGCAGATGGCATATTATCGGAGGTCCGGATCGTCCATCCATCATTTTCCTGAAGGATGTTTCGCTTTCCAAAATTGATCATCGGCTCTATTGCGATCACCAATCCTTCTTGCAACTTTAAACCGGTTCCTTTTTTACCGTAATTCGGTACTTCAGGCGACTCGTGCAGGAACTTCCCTACTCCATGTCCAACCAATTCGCGAACAACAGAAAAACCATTGCTTTCGGCATGTGTCTGAACCGCTTCGGCTATATCACCTATTCGTTTCCCAACCACACTCATCTCAATGCCTTTATACAAGCTTTCTTTTGTAACCTGTAACAATTTCAACACTTCCGGTTTTACTTCTCCAACAGCAAATGTATAAGCAGAATCGCCTACAAATGTGTTTTTCACAACCCCACAATCAACCGAAACAATATCCCCATCTTTCAATTCATACTTTCCGGGAATTCCATGTACAACATGAGAATTAACCGAGATACAAAGTGAATTCGGAAATCCATTGTAATTTAAAAATGCCGGAGTAGCTTGGTTATCTTTGATAAACTCGTAAGCTATTTTATCTAATGATAAAGTAGTAACTCCCGGTTTAATAACTTTTGCTACTTCTGCTAAAGTTTTTCCAACAAGTAAAGAACTTTCTCTAATTAATTCAATCTCTTCCTTGGTCTTGTAAAACAAATCTTTCGCCACCGTCTATCTTTTTTTGTTTTATCTATGCGTTTGCTGTCATACCCACAGAAGAACGACCTTGAATTCTTCCGGATTTCATTAAGCCGTCATAGTGACGCATTAACAAATGACTTTCTATTTGTTGAAGTGTATCCAATACAACCCCTACTAAGATCAATAATGATGTACCACCGTAGAATTGTGCAAATTCTTGAGTGATATCCAATTTCACTGCAAATGCAGGTAATATCGCGATCAATGCTAAGAATAATGAACCAGGGAATGTGATACGGGACATTACTGCATCAATAAATTCTGCTGTTTTTTTACCAGGCTGGATACCCGGAATAAAACCACCGTTACGTTTCATATCTTCTGCCATTTGATTCGGATTAACCGTGATAGCAGTATAGAAATAAGTAAAGATGATGATCAATGCTGCGAATACTAAATTGTACCAGAAACCATAGTGATTTGAGAATGTAGATACAAATCCTGTAATGTTATCTGATCCAACTGCCTGAGCAATAGTTAATGGGATGAACATGATCGCTTGCGCGAAGATGATCGGCATAACGCCTGCAGCATTCACTTTTAAAGGAATGTACTGACGAACACCACCATATTGTTTGTTTCCAACTATCTTTTTAGCATACTGTACAGGGATCTTTCTTGTTCCTTGAACCAACATGATCGAACCAACAATAACTAGCAACAATAAAACGATCTCGATCAACATCATGATCAATCCTCCGCCTTCACCACTCACACGTGAACCGAATTCAGAGATGAATGCGAAAGGTAAACGGGCAATGATACCGATCATGATCAATAAAGAGATACCGTTACCGATACCTTTATCAGTGATCTTCTCTCCTATCCACATTACGAACATTGTTCCAGTGATAAGGATCAAAACTGATTGGAACCACCAGAATCCGCTAGGATCAATAACAACACCTGCTTTATTGGTAATTTGCGTTGCAATATAACCAGGAGCTTGTGCTGCAGTAATAGCTACAGTTAAAAAACGAGTGATCTGATTGATCTTTTTACGTCCACTCTCCCCCTCCATTTGCATTTTGCGGAAATAAGGCAATGCCATTCCTAACAACTGGATAACGATCGATGCAGAAATGTATGGCATGATACCTAAACCAAAGATAGATGCACGTGAAAATGCTCCACCTGCAAAGATATTGATCAACCCGATCAATCCGCTATCGCTAGCTTGGTTTGCCGCTTCCAATGCATCGGAGTTAACTCCGGGAAGAACAACGTAAGAACCCAATCGGTAGATCAACACAAAGCCCAACGTATTCAGGATACGTGTTCTTAGCTCATCGATCTTCCAAATGTTTTTTAATGTATTTATAAAGTTTTTCATATATCAATTTTGATTGCGTAAAATTACGCTTTTTCAATTGCTACTGCACTTCCACCTTTAGCTTCGATAGCTGATTTTGCTGTTGCAGAGAATGCGTGTACTTTCACTTCTACTTTTGATTTTAACTCACCACGACCTAATACTTTAACTTTATCATTCTTGTGAGCTAATCCTTTAGAAACTAGGAAAGCCAAATCAATTGTTTCTACTTTATTGTTGTCAACCAAACCTTGGATAACATCTAGATTGATACCACGGTATTCAACACGGTTGATGTTTTTGAATCCAAATTTAGGAACACGTCTTTGTAATGGCATCTGACCACCTTCGAATCCTCTTTTAGCAGAGTATCCGGAACGGGATTGAGCACCTTTATGACCTTTTGTTGAAGTTCCGCCTTTTCCTGATCCTTGACCTCTACCTAAACGTTTTTTTGCGTTTTTTACAGAACCTTCTGCTGGTGTTAATTTACTTAAGTTCATCACTTATTATGATTAATTGTGTTATTATTAAATATTTTCTACAGTAACTAAATGCGCTACTTTTTTAACCATTCCAAGGATCTGAGGTGTAGCCTCTTTCTCCAATGTTTGGTTCATTTTGGTAAAACCCAAAGCACGTAATGTACGCTTTTGACGCTCAGGACGGTCGATACCACTTTTTACTTGTTTGATTTTAATTTTTGCCATTTTGCTGTTAGTTTAAAGTTTGAAAGTTTAATGTTAAAAGTTTTTCAACTTTGAACAATGAACTTTAAACTCATTTTATCCGTTAAATACTTTTTCCATTGAGATACCACGTTGTTGAGCAACAGCAGCAGCATCACGCATTTTCATCAATGCATCCATTGTAGCTTTCACTACGTTGTGAGGATTTGATGAACCTTTTGATTTAGCCAATACGTCTGTTACACCAACGCTCTCTAACACTGCACGCATCGCACCACCAGCGATAACACCGGTACCGTGAGCAGCAGGCTTCAAGAATACAACAGAACCACTGAATTTACCATGTTGTTCGTGAGGAACAGTTCCTCTAACGATAGCAACTTTGATCAAATTCTTTTTTGCATCCTCAATACCTTTAGTGATAGCATCAGTAACCTCTTTTGCTTTTCCTAAACCGTAACCTACGATACCTTTTTCATTTCCTACAACAACGATTGCAGAAAATGTAAAGTTTCTACCACCTTTAGTAACTTTGGTTACACGTTGAATGCTAACAAGTTTATCTTTTAACTCGATATCACTTGATTTTACTCTTTTTACGTTTGCGTTTGACACGATATAAAATTTTTAATTTTTAACTGATTGATTAGAATTTAAGTCCTGCTTCACGAGCAGCTTCTGCTAATGATTTAACACGACCGTGGTACAAGTACCCGTTTCTGTCGAAACGAACAGATGTGATACCAGCGCTAGCAGCTTTCTCAGCGATTGCTTTCCCTACTAATTTCGCTTGATCGATCTTGTTTACTTTAGCCTCAGCAATACCTTTATCGGCAGATGATGCTGAAAGAAGTGTTTTTCCTGCATTATCATCAATTAGCTGAACATAAATTCCTTTATTACTTCTAAAAACAGAAAGTCTTGGACTTTGTGCATCACCGCTAACCACCTTACGGATACGTTGCTTGATTCTGTTTCTTCTGTATTCTCTTGTAATTGCCATTTTGTTTTATTATTTATATCGGATTTTGCCGATAATGAACATTTTTATTTATTATTTACCTGCTGATTTACCTGCTTTTCTTCTCAATACTTCACCAGCGAACTTGATACCTTTTCCTTTGTATGGTTCAGGTTTACGTAATGAACGGATCTTAGCAGCAACCATACCTAACAATTGCTTATCAGCACTTTCCAAAATTACTTTTGGATTTTGTCCTTTATCAGCAGTTGTTGTAACTTTGATCTCAGCCGGTAATTCAAAAGTAACGTTGTGAGAGTAACCTAATGATAACTCTAACAACTGACCTTTGTTAGCGGCACGGTAACCCACACCTACTAGCTCTTGTTCTGTTTTATAACCTTCGCTAACACCTTTTACCATTCCGGCAACCAATGAACGGTATAAACCGTGCAAAGCTTTGTGACGTTTTTGTTCTGTAGCACGAGAAAGCACTAACGTACCTTCTTCATTCTTTACAGTGATAGCTGAATCTATATTTTGAGTTAAAGTTCCTTTTGGACCTTTTACTGTGATAACATTTTTATCTGAAATGCTAACTTCTGTTCCTTTCGGAAGTGCGATTGGTAATTTACCTATTCTTGACATGTTCTTTCCTCCTAAAGATTAATAAACGTAACATAAAACTTCGCCACCAACCTTTTGAGTTTTCGCTTCTTTGTCAGTCATAACACCTTTAGAAGTAGAAAGGATGGCAATACCTAAACCATTTAATACACGTGGAATTTCACGTGAACCAGCGTATTGACGTAAACCTGGAGAAGAAATTCTCTCTAAGTTTTTGATAGCTGATTGTTTAGTTACCGGATGATACTTCAAAGCGATCTTGATCGTTCCTTGAGTATTGTTATCTTCGAATTTGTAGTTTAAGATATATCCCTTTTCGAAAAGAATTTTTGTGATCTCTTTCTTAAGATTAGAAGCTGGGATTTCTACGATTCTGTGGTTTGCTTTAATAGCATTTCTCACTCGTGTGAGGTAATCTGATATTGTATCTGTCATTTTATTTGGTTTATATGTTATCCCGCACGCAGGATAATTATATTAATACTCTACTTTATATAGCCTGTTGGTTTGTGCTTACCAACTTGCTTTTGTAACGCCCGGGATCATACCGTCTAAAGCCATTTCACGGAATGTGTTACGTGAAATACCGAATTGACGCATATAACCTCTTGGACGGCCTGTTAATTTGCAACGATTACGTTGACGTACAGGAGATGCTGCTCTTGGAAGTTTTTGTAATCCAACGTAGTCACCTGCTGCTTTTAAAGCCGCTCTTTTTTCAGCGTGTAAATCAGCAAGTTTCTTACGTTTAACTTCTCTTGCTTTCATTGACTCTTTTGCCATCTGCTTATCTTATTTTTTTTGGTTTTTAAATGGTAATCCAAACTCTGCTAACAATGCTAATGCTTCTCCATCAGTTTTTGCTGAAGTTACAAAGGTAATATCCATACCCATTATTTTGCTTACTTTATCAATATCAATTTCAGGGAAAATGATCTGTTCAGAAACACCTAATGTGTAGTTTCCATTTCCATCAAATCCTTTATCGTTGATTCCTCTGAAATCACGAATACGTGGCAAAGCTACGGAAATTAATCGATCTAAAAACTCATACATGGTATCTCCACGTAAAGTTACTCTCACTCCGATAGGAACACCTTTACGAAGTTTGAAGTTAGAGATATCTTTCTTAGAGATCGTAGAAACTGCTTTTTGACCGGTAATAGTGGTCATTTCTTTGATAGCACCTTCGATCAATTTCTTATCAGATACTGCATCACCAACACCTTGGTTAACACAGATCTTTTGCAACTTAGGTACCTCCATAGAGCTACCATAGCTATACTTTTTTTGTAAAGCAGGAATTACTTCTGCTTTATATTTGTCTTTTAAACGTGGTGAATAAGCCATTATTTAATTACCTCCCCTGACTTTTTAGAAATACGAACTAATTTATTTGATTTCTCATCTAATTTACGACCAACGCGAGTAGTTTTACCTGTACCCGGCTCGATCAACATTAAATTAGAGATATGAATAGAAGCTTCTTGCTTAACAATTCCTCCTTGAGGGTGTTTTGCATTTGGTTTGGTGTGTTTAGATACTTCATTAACACCTTCTACAAAAGCACGGTTCTTTGCTCTGTCGATCGACAAAACTTTACCTTCCTTGCCTTTTGATTCACCAGCGATCACTTTTACTGAATCGCCTTTTTTGATATGTAATTTCTTTTGCATTTTCTTTAACTATTTTCAATTGTTATAGTACTTCCGGAGCTAATGAAATAATCTTCATGAAGTTTTTATCTCTCAATTCACGAGCAACCGGTCCGAAAATACGGGTTCCTCTTAATTCGTCAGCAGCATTTAATAATACCACTGCATTATCGTCAAAACGGATATATGAACCATCCGGACGGCTAATTTCTTTTTTAGTTCTTACGACTACTGCTTTAGAAACAGCACCTTTTTTCACGTTACCTGATGGTAATGCATGTTTTACGGTTACCACTACTTTGTCTCCAATAGAAGCATAACGCTTTTTGGTTCCGCCAAGTACACGGATAACCAGTACTTCTTTCGCACCGCTGTTATCTGCTACTGTTAATCTTGATTCCTGTTGTACCATTGTTTGTTTTTATTACTATTAATTGGATTGATAAGCTACCCTAGCCTAGCGCAATCTCAACACTCTTTGTTTGAAAAAATTATTTTGCTCTTTCAATTACTTCAACTAGTCTCCAGCATTTGCTTTTGCTCATTGGACGAGTTTCCATAATCTTCACAGTATCACCGATATTGCAAGTGTTAGTTTCGTCATGTGCCACGAATTTAGTGGTTTTATTAACGAACTTCCCGTATTTCGGGTGCTTCACTTTACGTTCTACTGCTACTACAATTGACTTGTCCATCTTGTTGCTTGTAACGTAGCCAACTTTTTCTTTTCTTAAATTTCTTTCTTCCATTGTATGAAATTATTTTTTTGCTTCTGCTAAAACTCTTTTACGAAGTTCGGTTTGTAATCTTGCTACTGTTTTTCTGCTTGCTGTAATTTTTGCAGGACTTTCAATAGGAGATACGGCATGGTTTAGCTTTAATTTTGCTAAAGCATTTTTTTCTTCTTTCACTCTCTCACGAAGATCGCTCGTTGAAAGTTGTTGTATATCTGCTTGTGTCATTTTTATCGTTTGTTACTGTTGATTAATACTATTATTAAGCTTCTGCTGAATAATCTCTTCTTACAACAAATTTAGTAGTTACAGGTAATTTTTGAGCTGCTAAACGCAATGCTTCTTTCGCTACTTCCATTGGTACACCTTCTGCTTCGAACATAATACGACCTGGTTTTACTACTGCTACCCAATATTCCGGAGCACCTTTACCTTTACCCATACGAACCTCTGCAGGTTTTTTAGTAATTGGTTTATCAGGAAATACTCTGATCCAAATTTGACCTTCACGTTTCATAAAACGTGTTACTGCAACCCTTGCAGCTTCTAGTTGGCGTGCTGTTACCCAGCAGCCTTCAGTTGCCTTTAAACCAAATGAACCGAATGAAAGTTGGTCGCCACGCTTAGCGTCACCTTTCATTTTCATTTTGTGCATCTTTCTAAACTTCGTTCTTTTAGGCTGTAACATCTTATTATATTATTAAAACTATTCTTTAATTTCTTTAATTATCGATTATTTTCCTTTTGGTTTACGTGGACCGCCTTTTGCAAATTTCGGTGCACCACCTTGAGGAGCTGCTGATTTTTTATCTTTACCTGCAGCGCTGCTTCCTACGTTTGGAGAAAGGTCACGTTTTCCGTAAACTTCACCTTTGCAGATCCATACTTTCACACCGATACGGCCGTAAGTTGTATGTGCTTCGCCTAAAGCGTAATCAATATCAGCACGTAATGTATGTAATGGAGTACGTCCTTCTTTGTATCCTTCAACACGTGCCATTTCAGCACCCGCTAAACGACCAGAGCATTTCACTTTGATACCTTCAGCACCCATTCTCATGGTTGAAGCTACCGCCATTTTAACAGCTCTACGGAAAGAAACACGTCCTTCAATTTGACGAGCAATGCTATCAGCAACTAAACGAGCGTCTAACTCAGGGCGTTTAATTTCAAAGATGTTGATCTGAATATCTTTTTTAGTGATCTTCTTCAACTCTTCTTTGATCTTATCAACCTCTTGTCCGCCTTTACCAATAATAATTCCCGGGCGAGATGTATTGATCGTTACAGTGATGATCTTCACAGTACGCTCAATAACGATCTTTGAAATACTAGCTTTCGCTAAACGTGCTTTCAAATATGTTCTGATCTTATTATCTTCTACTAATTTGTCAGAAAAATTCTTTCCGCCATACCAGTTAGAATCCCATCCTTTAATGATGCCTAAACGTAAGCCTATCGGATTTGCTTTTTGTCCCATTTAAAAATTATTATTTAGTTGTTGTTGCTTCTTGTTTTTTATCTACTACTATCGTAACGTGGTTAGAACGTTTTCTGATACGGTTGGCACGGCCTTGTGGAGCTGTTCTCAAACGTTTCATTTGCATTGCGCTATCAACAAATACTTCTTTAACCACAAGATTACTTCCTTCCGGACGTTCACCTGTTTTAGCTTCGTAGTTTGCAATTGCTGATGCCAACAATTTTTCTAATCTTCCTGACGCTTCTTTAGGATTGAATTTTAATAAATTCAATGCTGTATATACTTCTTTACCTCTTATAAGGTCAGCTAGCAATCTCATTTTACGGGGAGATGTAGGGCAATTTCTTAATACTGCAAAGTATCTAGATTTGTTTGCCTCTTTACGTGCGTCCGCTGCTTGTTGTTTTCTAACACCCATTTCTTTGTTATTTTATAATCTTAATTATTTTGAACCTTTATCTTTATTTCCGGCATGACCTCTGAAAGTTCTTGTTGGAGCAAATTCTCCGAACTTATGACCTACCATGTTTTCTGTTACATACACAGGGATGAATTTGTTACCGTTGTGTACTGCTACTGTCAAGCCAACGAAATCCGGAGAGATCATTGATCTGCGAGACCAAGTTTTGATTACCGTTTTTTTACCTGAAGCTTGAAGATCTAATAATTTCTTTTCAAGTTTCCAGTCGATAAAAGGACCTTTTTTTAATGAACGTGCCATTTTGTTTGTTTTTTAGTTGTGAATCCGCCTCAGGCGGACCATTAAACCAAGTTTATACTATTATTTCTTTCTTCTTTCGATAATGTATTTGTTCGAAGCTTTTTTCGGGTAACGGGTTTTGAATCCTTTAGCCGGTAAGCCTTTACGTGAACGTGGGTGACCACCTGAAGCTCTACCTTCACCACCACCCATTGGATGATCCACTGGATTCATCGCAACCGGACGAGTTCTTGGTCTACGACCTTGCCAACGAGTACGACCTGCTTTACCGCTGATCTCTAAGTTATGGTCAGCATTTGACACAGAACCGATAGTAGCCATACAAGTAGTTAAGATCATACGAGTTTCGCCAGAAGGCATTTTGATAACTGCATATTTTCCATCACGTGCACTTAATTGAGCGTAAGAACCTGCACTACGAGCCATGATAGCTCCCTGACCAGGACGTAACTCAATGTTGTGAATGGTTGTACCCAATGGAATGTCAGCTAAATAAAGTGCATTTCCTACTTCAGGAGCAGCATCTTTACCAGAAACTATTTTTTGTCCAACTTGTAAACCATTTGGAGCAATGATATAACGCTTCTCACCATCAGCATATGCTACTAAAGCAATACGTGCTGTACGGTTTGGATCGTACTCAATAGTTTTTACTGTAGCAGGAACACCAGCTTTATCGCGTTTGAAGTCGATAATACGGTATTGTTGCTTGTGACCTCCACCGATGTAACGCATAGTCATTTTCCCGGTATTATCGCGTCCACCGGATTTTTTTACAGGTGCTAATAAACTTTTTTCAGGTTTAGAAGCTGTAATGTCAGCGTTATCACTTACTAATTTGAAACGCTGTCCGGGTGTTAAGGGTCTTAATTTTTTTAAAGCCATTTCTTCTTCTCTTTATTTTATTTTAGATGCTTGCGTAAAAATCAATTGTCTCTCCTGCTTTCAAGGTAACAATAGCTTTTTTATGTTTGTTTACACGCCCGATCGCCAATCCTCTGGTGGTGTTACGGGATTTAACCTTACCAATGTAATTTTGAGTATTTACAGACTCAACAGAAACACCATAAAGTTTTTCTACAGCAGATTTGATCTCTACTTTGTTAGCTGTTTTAGCTACCACAAATCCATAGCGATTATTTTTCTCGCCTTGGGCTGTCATTTTCTCGGTTATAACCGGTTTTACTATAATGCTCATGTTATTAATTACCTAATAAGTTTTCAATTTCTTTTACCGAGCTCTCTACCAATAATAGATTTTGCGCGTTCAAAATGTCGTAAGTGTTTAAATCTGAAGCAGTTACAACCTTTGCATTGGTCAAATTTCGGGACGACAAATATACATTTTTATTTGAATCTCCCAACACCAATAGCGTTTTTTTGTCAGAAAGCTTTAAATTATTGATCAAATCAACGTATTTCTTTGTTTTTGGAGCATCAAAAGAGAAGTCTTCCAAAATAGTGATGTTGTTATCTTTTGCTTTATAAGTTAAAGCAGAAATACGAGCTAATCTCTTTAATTTCTTATTTAATTTGAAAGAGTAATCTCTTGGACGTGGACCGAAAATACGACCACCACCTACGATAGTACCAGACTTGATACTACCAGCACGTGCTCCACCAGTACCTTTTTGTTTCTTTAGTTTTTTGGTTGACCCAGATACTTCATTTCTTTCTTTTGATTTGTGAGTACCTTGGCGCTTATTTGCTAAATGTTGTTTAACATCCAAATAAATGGCGTGGTCATTCGGCTCAATGCCAAAGATTGCATCGTTTAAGCTTACCTTCTTTGAAGTAGCTTTACCGCTTATATTTACTACTGATACTTCCATTTTATTTTTCAATTGTAACGTATGAACCTTTTGCTCCTGCGATTGAACCTTTAACAATTAAAAGGTTTTTATCAGCGATCACTTTTACTACTTCTAAGTTTTGAATTTTAACACGGTTTCCACCCATTCTACCAGCCATACGCATTCCTTTGAATACGCGAGATGGCCATGAAGATGCTCCTAATGATCCTGGAGCTCTTTCTCTATCGTGCTGACCGTGAGATTTGTTAGCGTGACCAACACCACTAAAGTTGTGACGTTTTACAACACCTTGAAATCCTTTACCTTTTGAAGTACCGGCAACATCAACGAAATCACCTTCTGCGAATAACTCAACAGTTACAGTTTCGCCAAGATTCTTTTGATCATCGAAATGTTTAAATTCTACAATTCTACGTTTAGGAGTGGTAGAGGCTTTCGCAAAGTGACCTTTCATTGCAGAAGAAGTGTGTTTTTCTTTCTTCTCATCAAAAGCTAACTGAACTGAAGCATAACCGTCTTTCTCCAAGGTTTTTACTTGCGTAACAACGCAAGGACCAGCTTCGATAACTGTGCATGGTATGTATTTACCATTGGCACCGAAAATACTGGTCATTCCAATTTTTTTACCTATTATTCCAGACATTTTATTTAGTTATTATTATTTACTTATTGAATTAATTACGATGCTTTGATCTCTACTTCTACTCCACTTGGCAACTCTAATTTCATTAAAGCGTCAACTGTTTTTGAAGTTGAGTTGTAGATATCTAACAATCTTTTGTATGAACAAAGTTGAAATTGCTCACGCGCTTTCTTGTTAACGTGTGGTGAACGTAAAACAGTGTAGATCTTCTTTTGTGTTGGCAATGGAATTGGACCACTTACAACAGCTCCTGTCATTTTCACAGTTTTAACAATTTTCTCAGCAGACTTGTCAACTAAGTTGAAGTCGTAAGATTTTAATTTGATTCTGATTTTTTGGCTCATAGTTTTATATAAAGAACGTTAGATATTTTATACTTTTTCAGCTGCTTTACCTTTTGCTTTTGCAATTACATCATCAGCAATGTTACGTGGAGTTTCTGCATAGTGAGAGAATTCCATTGTACTAGTCGCACGGCCTGAAGTGATGGTACGTAATTGAGTTACGTAACCGAACATTTCTGACAATGGAACTTTAGCTTTTACTACTTGAGCAGTACCTTTAGAGTCCATACCTTCGATCTGACCTCTACGTTTGTTCAAGTCACCTACAACGTCACCCATGTTTTGCTCCGGTGTGATAACCTCCACTTTCATGATCGGCTCTAACAATACCGGCTTACATTTTGGTAATGCTTCACGGAATGCTGTACGAGCACAGATCTCAAATGATAATGCATCTGAATCGACATTGTGATAAGATCCATCGATCAATCTCACTTTCATAGAATCCATTGGATAACCAGCTAATACACCGTTTACCATTGCTTGACGGAATCCTTTTTCAACTGCAGGGATAAATTCACGAGGAATGTTACCACCGGTGATCTCATTAACGAATTGGAAACCATCTTTTGCGATATCCCACTCTGCATCCACTGGAGACACAACAAATTTGATATCCGCAAATTTACCGCGACCACCTGATTGTTTTTTGTAAACCTCACGGTGTTCAACAGAACCATTGATCGTTTCTTTGTATGATACTTGAGGTGCACCTTGGTTAACCTCAACTTTAAATTCACGTTTTAAACGGTCAACAATGATCTCCAAGTGAAGCTCACCCATACCGCTAATGATCGTTTGACCACTATCTTCATCCGTTTTAACACGGAAGGTAGGATCCTCTTCAGCTAATTTGTTCAATGCTACACCTAATTTATCTAAGTCAGCTTGAGTTTTAGGCTCAATTGCCACACCGATAACCGGCTCAGGGAATTGCATTGCTTCAAGAACCATTGGATTCTTTTCATCACAAAGTGTATCACCTGTACGGATATCTTTAAATCCTACTGCTGCTCCGATATCACCTGCTTCGATAGACTCGATCGCATTTTGCTTGTTTGCATGCATTTGGAAGATACGGGAAATACGTTCTTTGTTACCGGAACGGGTATTTAACACGTAAGAACCTGCATCCAAACGACCAGAGTATGCACGGAAGAATGCTAAACGACCTACGAATGGGTCAGTAGCAATTTTAAATGCTAAAGCAACAAATGGCTCAGATGCATCCGGCTTACGAGTGATCTCTGCCCCTGTATCTGGATTTGTTCCTTTGATATTTTCTTTATCTAATGGTGATGGCATTAATTCCATTACCAAATCCAACATTGTTTGAACACCTTTGTTTTTGAAAGATGAACCACAAACCATTGGAACGATCTTGTTCGCTAAACATGCTTGACGCAACGCTGCCAACACCTCTGCTTCAGTGATCGTTTCAGGAGCTTCAAAGAATTTCTCCATCAATTTATCATCATATTCAGAAACAGCTTCCAATAATTTCTCTCTCCACTCCAATACATCATCCTTCATATCATCAGGAATAGGCACTTCAGTGAAAGTCATTCCTTTATCTTCTTCATTCCAAACAATACCACGGTTGTTGATCAAATCAACTACACCTTTGAATGTTTCTTCAGCACCGATTGGTAATTGCAAAGGAATTGCATTACCACCCAAAATTTCACGCACCTGCTTCACTACGTTTAAGAAGTCAGCACCTTGACGGTCCATTTTGTTAACGAAACCGATACGGGTTACGTTATAGTTGTTAGCCAAACGCCAGTTTGTCTCTGATTGAGGCTCAACACCATCAACAGCAGAAAATAAGAAAACTAAACCATCAAGGATACGTAATGAACGGTTCACCTCAACTGTAAAGTCAACGTGGCCCGGAGTATCGATAATGTTTAATTTGTATTTATTGTTACGGTAATTCCAGAAACATGTAGTAGCAGCAGATGTAATGGTGATACCACGCTCTTGCTCTTGTACCATCCAGTCCATTGTTGCAGCACCATCATGTACCTCACCAATTTTGTGATTAACTCCTGTATAATAAAGGATACGCTCAGTTGTTGTTGTTTTACCAGCATCAATATGAGCAGCGATCCCGATATTTCTTGTATATTTTAAATCTGACATTTCAGTATATGTGTATTATGATTAGAATCTAAAGTGAGAGAATGCTTTATTCGCATCAGCCATTTTGTGAACATCTTCTTTCTTTTTGAAAGCAGCACCTTCTTCTTTAGAAGCTGCGATGATCTCACCGGCTAATTTTTGAGCCATTGATTTTTCGTTACGTTTACGAGCATAAAGGATCATCCATTTGATACCCATTGATACTTTTCTCTCAGGACGGATCTCTGAAGGAATTTGAAAAGTAGCACCACCAACTCTACGGCTACGAACCTCAACAGATGGAGTAACATTGCTTAATGCTTTTTTGAATACTTCTAAACCGTCTTGTTCAGTACGTTTTTGAACAGTATCAATTGCATCATAAAATACCTCATAAGAAGTATTCTTTTTGCCATCATACATTAAGTTGTTTACAAAACGTGTTACCAACACATCATTAAACTTTGGATCAGGTAACAAAATTCTTTTTTTAGCTCTTGACTTTCTCATTTTAGTCTATGGAATTACTAGTTTCTATTATTTTTTCTTAGCAGGTGCTGCTGGAGCTCCTTTTTTAGGTTTTTTAGTACCGTATTTAGAACGTCTTTGGTTACGACCTTCTACACCAGAAGTATCTAATGCACCACGAACGATGTGGTAACGTACACCCGGTAAATCTTTTACCCTTCCGCCACGGATCAACACAATTGAGTGTTCTTGCAAGTTGTGTCCTTCTCCCGGAATGTAAGCAGTTACCTCTTGTTTGTTTGTTAAACGAACACGGGCAACTTTACGCATTGCCGAATTTGGTTTTTTAGGAGTTGTTGTGTACACACGAGTACAAACTCCACGTTTTTGTGGACTTGATTCTAGAGCTGCTGATTTACTTTTGTTAACCGCTTTTGCTCTTCCTTTACGCACTAATTGCTGTATTGTAGGCATTTTCTGGTATTATTTTTTTGTCAATTTTTGTTATAAATAAAATACACCCCCGCTTTTTTGGGGAGGGCAAAGGTAAAAATTTTTTGTTACAAACAACAGTTAGTTGAAAAAAAATATTCTTTTTTTCTTGCAAATTTTGGTTTTCGAGGTTAAAATTCGCCAAAATGCTTATGAAATTTAGGTTCTGACCGACCAACTACTTCAAAATATTTTATTAATTTGCGTTTCAGAATCATAAAAAAATCAAAATGAGCCAAAAGATCACCTACCGGAATTTAAGAAATTACAAATACCAAGTAGTGGAAGATTATACGATCGATATTCCGGCTCAGTGCAAAATTGAACTTCCCATCAAAGAAGACATTATTTGGCCCAGTGCTGCCAAAACCTTCATAAAGCTTGCTAAAACAGGGCAGTTGACCATTTTTAAGGGCTATGCCTGGGATGGACCAAGCGGACCAACCATTGACACCAAAGATTTTATGCGCGGATCCCTCGTTCATGATGCCCTCTACCAGCTTATTAGGGAAGAAAAGCTTGATTATTCTAACAGGGATGCATCCGACAGGATCATCCAGCGTTTGTGCCTCAACGATGGTATGAACATCATCAGAGCAGCCTATGTTTACCGTTTTCTGAAGTGGTTTGGTGGAGCTGCCGCAAAACCCGGAAAAAAAGACGACCAAGTGGTTATTATGACCGCCCCTTAAATACATAACATGATAAATAAACTCTGCTCCTTTCTCCTGCTTTTTTGCTTCACATTGAACTTCAAAGCACAAACAACACCTGCATTTGGACCTGAAATACCGGTAAATTTCATTGGCGTTACTACCGATGCCATGGAGCCTCACCTCTCCCCTGACGGAAATGCACTTTTCTTTAACAGTTTAAATGACGGCATCACCACTAGTCTGTTTTATGGTGGAAAAATAAATGATAGCACCTTTCAATTGGTTGGTGCTGTGCCTATCGTGAATCAGGCCACCACTCCGCGACTCGATGCAGTTGCTTCGCTCGATACAGCCAATAATTTTTACTGGGTTTCTACCCGCAATTATCCATTCGACTTTGATAACCTTCACAGGATCCGCTTTCTTCAATCAGGCTACACGAATTTTGGAAGAGTACATGGCAATTTCTACATCTACTCTCCCGGCTGGTTGATCATGGATGCTGCGATCAGTCATTATGGCGAGCAATTGATCTATTGTAATGCTTATTTCAACAACTGCACGGGTGTTCCTTGCAAAGCTTCGTTGGGGATTGCCGACAAGATAAATGATTCTACTTTTAATAAGACTGCCAACTCCGGTGCCATCCTGGCCGCCTTAAACGATACAGCCAATTACATTGTTTATGCGCCCCAACTAACCGAGGATGGTTTGGAGCTTTATTTTACACGACTGGCACATGCCAGCACGAATACTGAAATCTGTGTAGCCACCCGGAACAATGTGAGCGATCCCTTTGGAATACCTACTGTACTTATCAGTTCGCCCGGTAATTTACCGGAAGCGGCAACCATTTCCACGGATAAATCAAAGATCTATTATCACAAAAAAGAAGGAGGTATCTTTAAATTATTCCTGAGATACCGCACACTCGCCACTTCCGTGAGTGAGCAGAAAGAATTAGCTGCAAAATTTTATCCTAATCCTGCACATGAAAAGATCGTTATTGAATACAATTCCAGTGAACACTTCCACATCAGCATCAGCAACGTTTGGGGTGAGATCGTGCTTCTTGAAAAAGATTGTTTACAGAGTAAAGAGCTAGCGATAGATAAATTAAAAGCAGGGACTTATTTTGTGGAGATCGAATCAGGTCAGAAGCGCACAATGCAAAAATTGATCAAGCAGTAAAAGCTAAACGCCAATCGCAACCTGATTTCCAATTACTGCATCCATAAGCCGTTTTACCTTTTATTACATTACCTGTTTGGCATTTTGGGCAAAGAGCCGGAACTTTTTCTTTCTTTGATTTTGTAGCTGCTGCTTGCTTTTCCTCAAATTCAATATTCAGATCTGAAGATAATTTCAGTAGTCCATCTTTTTTTACACCACCCATGTCAAAACCTTTAATAACAGCTGTTTTACCTTTTTCGAGCAGTAAACGGATCTGAGCATCCGTCAATTTTTTACCCATTATTTCAAATGGCACTTTAAAATCACAGCCATTTTTAAAATTGCTACAACCAAAAGCAGTTTTACCTTTCAGCATGTTTCCCGACTTACATTTCGGACATTCCAACACAGAGTTGGCGGATTTTTTTTCTTTTGTTTCAGCAGTTTCAAGTGCAATCCGCTTTCCACTTTCATTCTTCACTTGCATCACCAGGTCGCCTACCATTTGCTTCATCTCCTGTAAAAACTGCTCCGCCTGATAATCGCCCTTTTCGATCTGACGCAATTTAAACTCCCAATTCCCTGTCATTTCAGCCGACTTTAACAGATCATTATTAATGGTCATGATCAATTCCATACCTGTTATGGTTGGGATAATATTTTTTCGCTCACGCTTAATATAATTTCTTCTGAAAAGCGTTTCAATAATTGCAGCACGGGTACTCGGGCGACCAATACCATTATCTTTCATCAGATCACGTAACTCTTCATCTTCCACCTGTTTTCCGGCTGTTTCCATTGCACGCAACAATGTTGCTTCCGTATATGGCTTAGGTGCAGTGGTTTTTCCTTCTTTTAAAAAGGCTTCATGAGCTCCTTTTTCACCCTGAATAAATTCAGGCAAAATTTGTGTCTCCTCTTTTTCATCTTCTTCCGACACCGCTTCTTTTTCATACACCACTCTCCAACCTGCATCCAGGATCTGCTTCCCTGTTGCTTTGAACTCAAGTGTTTTCACACTTCCTAAAACAGTGGTATTCGACACTTCACAATCTTTATAAAACACGGAAAGAAAGCGTTTAGCAATTATATCATACACATTCAATTCCGCACCGATCAAGCCTTGCGCTCTCACGTCAGTAGGAATAATAGCATGGTGATCTGTCACTTTTTTATCATCAAATACCTTGTTCGATTTACGGATAGGCTCAGCTAATAAAGGTTGAACAAGACTTTGATAATTGACCATACTCTGCATGATACCCGGAATTTTTGGATACATATCATCAGGCAAATAAGTAGTATCCACGCGTGGATAGGTCACTAATTTTTTCTCGTATAAATTTTGAATGGTCTTCAAGGTATCATCGGCCGAGAATCCAAACTTTTTGTTACACTCCACTTGTAGTGCAGTAAGGTCGAATAAACGGGGCGGACTCTCCTTACCTTTTTTAGTCTCCACTAAGGTGATCTCAAAAGGCTCATCTTTGATAGAACTTAATATATCTTCTGCTTTTGTTTTCTCATCTCCGCTGAAACGCTCTATCTGCGCATTGAAAATAACATCCCTGTATTTTGTTTTTAATTCAAAAAACACAGCCGATTTGAAATTATTGATCTCTATCTGACGATTGACGATCATGGCCAATGTAGGTGTTTGAACCCTTCCAACCGATAGTACCTGACGGTTTCCATTACCATATTTGATCGTATACAAACGGGTAGCATTCATTCCTAACAGCCAATCCGCTGCTGCTCTGGAATAACCTGCAAAATAAAGCCGGTCATAATCTTTCGCTTCTTTCAATTTCTTGAATCCATCCCTGATAGCCTCTTCTGTTAATGAGGAGATCCACAAGCGTTTCATTGGTTTTTTGCAATTGGCTTTTGCAAACACCCAACGCTGGATCAGTTCTCCTTCTTGCCCGGCATCACCACAGTTAATAACCTCTTCGGCATTTTCAAACAACGTGGCAATTGTATTGAACTGCTTTTCTATTCCTTTATCATTTTTGAGTTTGATACCAAATTTTTGAGGAAGAATGGGAAGCATGTTTAAATTCCATTCACGATAGGCCGAATCGTATTCATGCGGCTCTTTTAGCTCACACAAGTGCCCGAAGGTCCATGTTACCTGATAGCCATTGCCTTCGTAATAGCCGTCCTTACGTTGTTTTGCACCAACAATATCAGCTATCTCTTTTGCAACACTTGGCTTTTCGGCAATACATACTTTCATCAGGTCACTCCATTTTAAGACGTCCAAAAATAATACGCCTTTATGCTTTTCATCAAAAATGATTTAATGTTTTATCAACAATACAGCAGTTTTTACATATTTCTATTAAATTTACTCGCTCATAAAAATCAGCACCAATTATGAAAAGATTACTGCTTTTATTTACTCTATTACTTGCGACCACCTATTCCTTTGCAAAAGAAAAGAAGCCGAAATTAGAAAAAGGACTGTATGCCGAAATTGAAACCACCAAAGGAAAAATCCTACTCCAATTGGAATTTGAGAAAACTCCATTAACAGTGGCCAATTTTGTTGGTTTGGCAGAAGGCAAGATCAAAAATTCAGCAAAAGGAGAAGGTGTTCCATATTACAACGGATTAAAATTTCATCGTGTTATTCCAAACTTTATGATACAAGGAGGCGATCCGGCTGGAAACGGAAGTGGAGGTCCGGGTTATAAATTCAAAGATGAATTTCATGCTGATCTTAAACATACCGGACCAGGAATATTATCTATGGCGAATGCCGGACCGGGTACAAATGGATCGCAGTTTTTCATTACACATGTCAAAACACCTTGGCTGGACAATAAGCACAGCGTATTCGGACATGTAGTAAGCGGACAAGAAGTTGTAAATGCGATACAACAAGGCGATGAAATTGTTAGCATCAAGATCATTCGTATTGGAAAAGCAGCAAAAAAATTCAAAGCAGCAAAAGTGTTTGCTGAACTAAATAAATAATTATGATAGCAACTGTAGAGATCAGCATGTATGCGTTAACAGATGGTTATGCTGAAAAGGTGATCGATTTTATTCAAAGAGTTAAAAAACATCCGGCAATTAAAGTAGAAGTAAATGGCTTGAGTACACAGCTATTTGGGGAGTATGACCATTTAATGGATGTATTGAAAAAAGAGATGCGAACCGATTTTGAAAATGGCAAAGCCGTTTTCTTATTAAAGCTTGCAGGAAGTGAATTAACAAAAGATAAATTACCCGAAATTTTAAAATAGAATTTGTATGAGCCAACTAATTGAATGTGTTCCTAATTTCAGCGAAGGAAACGACATGAATATCATTAAACAGATCACCAATGAGATCGAATCTGTTGATGGTGTTAAATTATTAAATGTAGATCCGGGCAAGGCTACCAACAGAACGGTTGTAACCTTTGTTGGAGAACCACAAGCGGTGATCGATGCTGCTTTTTTAGCCATTAAAAAAGCAGGTGAATTGATCGACATGAGCAAACATAAAGGCGAGCATCCACGTATGGGCGCTACAGATGTTTGTCCGCTTATTCCGATTGCTGGCATCAGTATGGAAGAAACTGCTGAGTATGCTAAAAAATTAGGCGAACGTGTTGGAAAAGAATTGGGCATAGCTGTTTATTTGTACGAGGCAGCACAAAAAAACAAAGAGCGTAGCAATCTTTCGGTGATCCGTGCAGGAGAATACGAAGGCTTTTTCAAAAAAATAAAACTACCGGAATGGAAACCGGATTTCGGTCCTACAGAGCATTCTATTCGATCAGGATCTACTGTGATCGGAGCGCGTGATTTCCTTGTGGCTTATAACATCAATCTAAACACGACTTCTACCCGCAGAGCCAACGCCATTGCGTTTGATGTGCGTGAAGCAGGCCGCGTAAAGCGTGAAGGAAACCCTGTTACCGGAAAAATTGTGACGGATGAAAAAGGAAATCCGGTGAATATCCCCGGAACATTAAAATCAGTAAAAGCAATCGGCTGGTATATTGAAGAATATGGTGTGGCACAGATCTCCATGAACTTGACCAACATCAATATTACACCTGTACATGTAGCATTTGATGAAGTATGTAAAAAAGCAACTGAACGTGGAATTCGTGTCACAGGCTCTGAATTGGTGGGTTTAATTCCATTAAAAGCCATGTTGGATGCAGGAAAATATTTTCTACAAAAACAAAACCGCTCAACAGGTGTATCCGAAAAAGAATTGATCAAGATAGCCGTTAAATCTTTAGGATTGGATGAGTTAAGTCCTTTCAAACCGGAGGAGCGTATCATTGAATACTTATTAAAAGACGATTCTAAAGCCCGTCTGATCAAGATGGATCTGACTGCATTCGCTGATGAAACGGCAAGTGAGAGTCCTGCTCCGGGAGGAGGATCTATTTCTGCATACATTGGTGCTTTAGGAATTTCATTGGGAACTATGGTCGCTAATCTATCTTCACATAAACCGGGTTGGGATGAGCGCTGGAAAGAGTTCTCCGATTGGGCAGAAAAAGGTCAACACTTCAAAAATGAATTATTGAAAATGGTGGATGAAGACACCAATGCATTTAATAAGATCATGACCGCATTTGGTTTACCAAAAGCTACCGATGAAGAAAAAAAGGCGCGAACGGCTGCTATTCAGGAAGCCACCAAATATGCTACAGAAGTTCCATTTAAGGTGATGCAACTTTGCTTCGACTCTATGGAAGTGATCAAAGCGATGGCAGAAACAGGCAATCCAAACTCAGTTACCGATGCGGGTGTTGGTGCACTTTGTGCACGATCTGCAGTAATGGGAGCATTCTTAAACGTAAAAATAAATGCATCCGGATTAACAGATAAAGCCCTTGCTGAGAAACTTATTGCTGAAGGCAACGTAATAGAGGAAAAAGCGAAAGCTTTAGAAACTGAGATCTTGAAGATCGTAAATAGCAAAATGTAAATTATGCGTCTATCACAACGAATAATCAGAACCATCCGGAAACATCCTACTTTCAGGAGGTTCTTTTTTTCGTTTTTTTTCCGGCTGATCTTACTCGACTTAAAAAAGAATCAACTGTTATTACTATTCTGGTTATTCTTCTTTGCAATAATCACCAATAATGTTGCTCCTAGATACGGTGTAGCCTATTTATTTTGGGGACCGGAGTATTTTGACAAGACAAGCTACCTCTCCTACTTTATAACAGGATTTGCATGTGGCGGTTTCATAATGGCCTACAATATTGCCAGCTACATTAAAAATGCGTTCCGCTTTCCATTTCTGGCAACATTACGTAATCCGTTTTGGAAATATTGCTTGAACAACTTCTTTTTGCCTGTTCTATTTACGCTTGTTTATTGTATTGAGATATTCTACTTTTTAAAAGGTGAAGAGGTATATTCCGGCACGCAGATCATTCTTTTCATTACAAGCTTCATAGGCGGAAATGCATTTTTCATTTTCTTGGCCTTTACTTATTTCTTCGGAGCCAATAAAAACATCACTAAGCTCTACGGCATACAACATGCTGAAACAAAAAACGAGATCATTCCACGCAAAAGTAATGCCCGCGAAAAAACAATCGCTGAAGGAGAACGAAATCCTTATTTGATAAAGGAGTCGCGCGACTGGTATGTGGAAACCTACTTAACAAGTCCGTTCAAGATCCGACTGGTTCGATCAGTTCGACACTATAAAAAAGAGATATTAAAATCGGTTTTAAAACAAAATCATAAATCTGCATTTATCTTTCAAATACTCTCTATTATTAGTTTGGTCGGCTTGGGATTGTTCTCTAAAGTATCTGCATTTACCATCCCTGCAAGCGCCAGTATATTTCTACTCTTTACCATGTTCATCATGCTATTCAGCTCGTTCTATGCCTGGTTCAGAGGTTGGTCGACAGCCGTATTTTTCATTTTCCTGATCCTTTTTAACTACTTACATAAGATCAACTTCCTTTCATCTGCAGGAAAAGCCTATGGATTGAATTACAATACCGTTAAAGCAAATTATGACTACGATAATTTCAAACAGAATGATATTGAGTTTGACGCTTTAAATAAAGACATTGATGCGACCCTTACCATTCTCAATAAATGGAAAGAAAAGAATACCGACCCTTCGCATCCAGAGAAAAAACCCAAAATGGTATTTATCAATGTGAGCGGTGGTGGTGTTCGCTCTTCCCTGTGGACGGTGCATACACTACAATACATTGACAGTATTACCAACGGAAATCTATTAAAACAAACCCAACTCATAACAGGCTCATCGGGAGGAATGGTAGGTGCAGCATATTTACGAGAGTTGTATCTTTTAAAATTGAAAAACAAACTAAAAAGTTACTATGATGTAAAATACAAGAACAATATTGGTAAGGATATTTTAAATCCCATCGCTTTCACCGTTGCTACCAGTGAATGGTTCTTCCCTCTAAAAAGTTTCAGTGTTGACGGACAGCTCTACAAAGAAGACAGAGGTTATGCATTTGAGCAAAAGCTGCTGGATAATACAGAGAACATTTTAAATAAGCGACTAAACGACTATCAATTACCGGAAGCGAATTCGTATGTACCCATGATGGTATTCTCTCCTTCCATTGTAAATGATGGAAGAAAGATGCTCATCTCCCCAATTGGCATCTCCTATCTTACACAAAACGCCAGAACAGAAAAAACAGATTATAACAAACTGTACGATGCCATTGAATATTCAAAAGTATTTAAGAAACAACATGCCGGTAATACTTTATTCACAAGTGTTTTAAGAATGAGTGCCACCTTCCCGTACATATCTCCTGTGGTGAACTTACCAACTGAACCACGTATTGAAATAATGGATGCCGGCTTGAGAGATAACTATGGTTTAGAAACAACGCTTCGATTCATTAAAACATTCAATGATTGGATCGCTAATAATACCAGCGGAATATTAATCATACAGATCAGGGATAAACACAAAAACATTCCAATTGATGAAAACCCTTCTCAAACACTGGCACAGGCCTTAAGTCGCCCGATGGGAAGTTTCTATGGCAATTTGTTTCAGGTGCAGGATTTCAATCAAAATCAACAGATACAATATGCCGATGCCTGGTGCAAATCACCGATCGACATTATTGACATGCAGCTGAGAAACGAATTAAAAGACCGTATTTCACTAAGCTGGCACCTAACCAACAAAGAAAAGCGAAAAGTGATCGAATCGCTGTATTTGAAAGAGAATCAGCTGGCTGCTAAACGGATCAAAGAACTTCTAAAATAGCTTTCCTTTAAATTATTATCTTTGTGATCCCACAAAAGATAAAAGCTTATGAATACCTTGAAGATTGGCGTTTTACGCGAAGAAAAGAATCCACCGGATAAACGAGTACCACTTACACCACTTATTTGCTCTGAGTTGATGCGCAAATTTCCAAATGTTGAAATTTATGTGCAACCCAGCAAGATCAGATGTTATGAAGATTCGGAATATACTGCATTTGGTGTTACCTTAAAGGAAGACCTTAGCAGCTGTGATATTTTAATGGGTGTGAAAGAAGTACCCAAAGATCTATTGATCCCAAACAAGAAATACTTTTTCTTTTCACATACGATCAAAAAACAACCTCATAATCAACAATTGATGAAAACACTCATCAAGAAAAAGATCCAAATGATCGATTATGAAACATTGACAGATAAGAACCACAATCGAATTATTGGATTTGGTCGATATGCAGGCATCGTAGGTGCTTACAACGCTATTTTGGGATATGGAAAAAAATATGATCTGTTCCTATTGAAACCTGCCAACATTTGTCGCGACCGTGCCGAAATGGAAGAAGAATTGAAACGTGCAAAACTACCGAACATTAAGATCGCATTAACCGGTGGTGGAAGGGTTGCTAATGGTGCGATTGAGACCTTAAGTGCATTACGTATCCGTAAAGTTACACCGGAGGAATTTTTGATGGCTCAATTCCGCGAGCCTGTTTATTGTCAATTAAATCCGCGTGATTATGTAGAACGTATTGATGATCACAATTTCGACTTACACGATTTCTTTAAACATCCGGAGCACTTTAAATCGAACTTCGGTCCCTATACCAAAGCGGCAGACATCTTCATTTCTGCGCATTATTGGGATCCAAGAGCTCCGAAAATGTTTGAATTGGAAGACATGAAGGCGCCAGACTTTAAAATGAGTGTGATTGCCGATATTACTTGTGATATTGATGGAAGTGTTCCAACCACCATCAGAGCCAGCTCTATTGCCAATCCATTTTACGGATATAATATCAAAGAAGATAAGGAAGACTTACCTTTCAATAAAGATACCGTTTGTATCATGGCCGTGGATAATTTACCATGTGAATTGCCCCGCGATGCCAGCGATGACTTTGGAAAAGATCTAATGGAAAGAGTATTGCCAAGCATAATTGGAGATGATACAGAAGGAATTATAGAAAGGGCAACCATCTGCAAAGAGGGTCAACTTACGCAACTCTTTGATTATCTGAAAGATTATGCATATTAATTCTAAATTACATTTTCTTTAAAATCTTACTAAATCATTTGCTTGGTTTGGAAATTTTACTAAGTTTGCACCAATTACTAACCAAAAAACATTCAACAAAATGAAAAAAGTATTATTTATCGCAGTAGTAGCAGTAGCTTCTTTAGCTTCTTGCAAAAAAGACAGAACTTGTACTTGTACTCAAACTAACTCAGCTGGTGGTGCTGCTACAACTTCTACTATCACTTACACTGAAGCTAAAAAAGGTCAAGCTCAAGCTGCTTGTTTAAGCTCAACTCAAACAACAACTGTAGGTTCTACTACTTACACTATTACAAACACTTGTGAGTTAAAATAATCTAAGATTATTTACAAAAACGCCCCATCCATAATTGGACGGGGCGTTTTTATTTCTGTACTTTTGTATATGCTTAAAAAGATCCTTTTTACTATTTTATGCCTTTTAATGGGTGCTGTTTTTATCTTTTCAGGATACACCAAGCTATACCCTATCGAACCATTCGAATATACTTTTGTTGACCTGGGTTTCATTAATTGGCAAATAGCACCATTTATTGCCCGTTTGATGATCGCTGCTGAATTTATCATTGGTATTCTACTCATCCTGCATATCAATTTAAAAACGGCTTATAAATTAGCTATTGCCACTTTATTGGTCTTTTGTGTGTATTTGATACTACTCATGATCATAGTAGGTAATAAAGGGAATTGCGGCTGTTTTGGAACGACTATTCAAATGACGCCTTTGCAAGCATTGATCAAAAATATAGGAATGTTAGGTGCATTTGCAGTGCTTTACAAAATGCATCCGGGTTGGGAATGGAAAGATAAAAAAAGATACCTTTTGCTTATACCCATTGTCACTTCTTTGACAATGCCTTTTATACTTAATCCGGTTGAATTGGATTACTCACAAGCTTACTTGAACAAACCGGAAGAGAACTTTAAACTGGAGTTGGATTCACTTTATAACAATGCCACATTAAGCATCCCACCAAAAACGCTTTCAGAAGGGAAACATGTGATCGCATTTATGAGTTTGAAATGCCCTCATTGCCGGATTGCTGCAAAAAAGATCAGGATCATGCATGAACGCAATCCCGATATCTCTTTCTATTTTGTATTAAATGGAGATGAAGAGAATTTAAAACCTTTTTTTGAAGACACGCATACCGAAAATATTCCGCATTGCATGCTCTTAGGAAAGAGTTTTGTTTATCTGGCCGGCATGGATATGCCTACCATTTATCTGGTCAATAATAGTATTGTTGAACATTGGGTGAACTATATCGATCTGGATCAATCAGAAATTGAAAAATGGATGGAGCAATGATAGTTTAAGGTTGGAAAGTTAAAAAGTTAGAAGGTTGAGGCATAAAGCAAACCTATTTACTATTTACTATTTACTATTTACTATTTACTATTCGCTAACAACTACCATTTGCCTCCGGCACCTCCACCACCAAATCCGCCTCCACCGAAGCCGCCAAAGCCTCCGAATGATCCGCCTCCAAAGCCGCCACCCCAGCCACCGCCACCAAAGCGGGGACCAAAGAACATACCTGTTGAGCCCATGGTAAATCCACCTCTTCCACCTTTACCACCACGTTTGATCGATATGATAATGAAAATGATAAATACGATGAGCATCAAAGCCAACTTCCATTTATCAACGCCTTTCTTTTTGTGCTTCGCACCATACTGATCAGAATTGTATTCGCCTTTGGCAAGCGACATTAATACATTGGTTGTTTGATCCAATGCCCCATAATAGTCTCCAGCTTTTAGGTTAGGAATTAATTCTTCTTCCTCGATCATCTTACAGGTTAGATCAGGAATGGCACCTTCTAATCCATAGCCTACAGCTATATGAAAATCGCGCTGCCCGGCACCACCGGTTGGCTTAATAAGAATAACAATACCATTGTCAAATTTATCCTGTCCTACCCCCCATTTGTGCCCCAATTCTGTTGCATAGCTCCAGGCTTCCATTCCCGCAATATCATCAACGATCACAACAACGATCTGGTTGGAAGTTTCATTCGCAAAAGCTTGCAATTTAGCTTCCAGCTGTGCTTCTTCACTTGAAGATAAAAAATCAGGGAACTCCTGTGACAGATTATTAACCAGTCGGGGAGGATTCGGACGCTCCGGGATCAATTCTTTTTGCGCAAAAGCAAAAGAAGTAATACCAACAAGGAGAAGAATAAGAGAGAATATTTTTTTCAATGGAAATAGAGTTAATCAGCAATTAGTTCCCAAAAGAAACATCATTACTTAATTCGTTTGTATCGTCTGATTGTAAAGGAAAATGAGCTTTCAATTTTTGCCCGGCCATTTCAATTCCTTTGCACAAGCCTTCGGTAAATTGTTGTTGCTTGAAATGAACTAACATTTCCTCTTTGATCGTATTCCAAAAATCGGCAGGAACTTTTTCATTGATCCCCTTATCACCTAAAATGGCAAATTTATGGTCGTCAACTGCCAGATAGAACAATACACCATTGCGCAGTTCTGTGGCATCCATTTTCAATTGATGAAACAGATTTGCTGCCTGATCGAGCACATCCTTTTTGCATTTATCATCAATATGCACACGAATTTCGCCTGATGTGTTCAATTCAGCATTTGCAATAGCTTGTTGTATTGCCTGTTTTTGATCTTCCGAGAAGAATTTTTTAGCACTCATTGGGGCTGATTTTAAAACGGACATTAGCATAATAAACTTACGCTAATGTCCGCTATCATTTTTACTTTCCTTCTCTCATGCTTTTGATATCAGGAGCATTTTCTGCCCCTTCAGAAGCTTGGAAGTAAGCGCGTTTATCGAATCCGAACATTCCGGCCCAGATATTACGAGGAAAACGTCTGATATAGGTGTTGTAGTCCTGCGCCACTTCATTAAAACGTCTGCGTTCAGTTGCAATACGATTTTCCATGCCTTCATATTGTGCTTGAAAATCGCGGAAAGCTCCAACAGCTTGCAATTGAGGATAATTCTCAGCCACAGCCATTAATCGACCTAAAGAAGAACCGAATGCATCCTGTGCTTTTTGGAATTTAGCTAAATTCTCTTCTGTCAAATCATCTACCGAAAGTTTGATCTGAGTAGCAGCACTACGTGCTTCCATTACTTCTTTCAAAGTACCTCTTTCAAAATCAGCAGCACCTTGAACGATCTCGAAAAGATTTTTGGTTTTATCCATACGTGCTTGATACGCCACCTCTACTTGTTGCCATTGAGCAGTAACGCCCTCATCCCTTGTTACCATAGAGTTGTATGAACCACAACCGTTAAAACCGATCAGCAAGAATAAACCTGCAATTACTAAAAGAACAATCGTTGATTTTTTCATTTTGTTTTTTGTTTTTTTATTTTGTTAGTTAAAAGTACGACAAAATTGTCAAAGCACATACCATACGCACTGAAATGACAAGCTGACGAAATTTGTCAGTTTTTTAGTCGATCAACTCCACACTGCGTTTGATGAACTTAGTCAATTCCTCCCCTTTTAAAAGGCCTTGCGACAACATTGCCAAATCAGCAGCCTGTTTTGTCAGTTGTTTTTGCTTGGCTTCATCTTTCTCATTTAAGATCTTCGAGATCAAGGGGTGATTACTATTAACAACCAAATTATGCATATCGGGCATAGAGCCATAAAAATTCATTCCGCCTCCACCTAAAGCACTCATATCTTTCATTCTGCGCATAAACTCCGGCTTTGTAATAAGCATTGGAGAATCTTTCTCGCTTAAACTTTCAAACACAACCGTAAATTTCTCTTTCGGCACTACGGATTCAACCACCGGCTGTAATTTCTTTTGTTCATCCTCCGATAATTTCGATGGCTGTGCATCGTCCTTTTTGATCAATTTATCAATCGTATCGGCATCTACACGAACAAAAGAAGTGTTCTCTAATTTCGACTCCAACTGATTGATAAAATGAGAATCGATCGGACTGTCAAACACCAACACTTCATATCCACGCTCTTTAGCTGTTTCAATAAAACTGTGTTGCTCATCCATATTAGACGTGTAGAGATAAATTACACGTTTATCTTTATCTGTTTGGGTTGGTTTTACCTTTTCTGCAAACTCATCCAGCGTATAATATTTACCATCGGTATTTTTTACTAATGCGAAATTTTTAGCTTTTTCATAGAACTTTTCTTCCGACAGCATTCCATATTGAACAAAGATCTTGATGTCTTCCCACTTTGCTTCAAAATCGGCACGATCCTTTTTGAAGATCTCTTCCAACTTATCTGCTACCTTTTTAGTGATGTGTGCCGATATCTTTTTCACATTTCCATCAGCTTGCAAATAGCTTCTGCTAACATTCAATGGAATATCCGGAGAATCGATCACACCTTGCAAAAGCGCTAAAAAGTCAGGGACAATATTTTCTACCGAATCGGTAACAAACACCTGATTACAGTACAATTGGATTTTATCTTTTTGAACTTCAAAGGTCTTCTTCAATTTTGGGAAGAACAAGATCCCCGTAAGGTTAAAAGGGTAGTCTACATTCAAATGAATGTGAAACAATGGATCCTCAAAATTCATAGGATACAATTCACGGTAGAAGTTTTTATAATCCTCATCTTTCAGGTCAGCGGGCTTCTTAGTCCAAGCTGGAGAAGGGTTATTGATAATATTATCCACCTCTACTTCTTTATCTTTTTCGCCTTCTTTACGGGTTCCGAATTTGATCTCAACAGGAAGGAATTTACAGTACTTAGTAAGCAATGAACTGATACGGTAATCTTCTAAAAATTCTTCTGAATCCTCAGCGATATGCAATACGATATCGGTACCTCTTTCTGACTTTGAAGTATCTTCTAATTTATATTCAGGACTACCATCGCACTCCCAACGGACAGCTTGAGCGCCTTCTTTATGCGACAAAGAAAAGATCTCCACTTTTTTTGCTACCATGAATGCGGAATAAAATCCTAAACCAAAATGACCGATGATCGCGTTGGCTTCAGGTGTTTTATCCTTGTATTTGTTTACGAACTCTTCTGCTCCGCTGAATGCGATCTGAGTAATATATTTTTCGATCTCTTCAGCCGTCATTCCAATCCCTTTATCTTTGATGGTAAGTGTTTTTGCTACTTTATCAATTACTACTTCCACTTTAAGATCACCAAGGGTAGCCTTTGACTCACCTAAAGACACTAATGTTTTTAACTTTTGAGTAGCATCCACGGCATTGGAAACCAATTCGCGTAAAAAGATCTCATGATCGCTGTAAAGAAATTTTTTGATGATGGGAAAAATGTTTTCTGTTTGAACATTTATTTTACCTGTACTCATAGCTTTTTGATTTTAAATAAATAATTGATTGTAAATGCATGTAGCTCTTTTCAAAGGATATGCCAGCGCGAAAAAACTGACAAGATGACAATACAAAATAACAAATTCAGCCAATTACAAACTGTCTGATATTCATTGACGAACCATGCATTCAAAGCATTTGCAGGTTTATTGCAATTGTCCTATTTTTACTAAAACTAAAACTATGATAACCTCTACTTCTATTCAAAAAGAGATTACGATGCCTAATTGTGTGCATATTACAAGACATGATAATGGGATCATTGAATTGAAATGGGATCCGGCACTACAGGAAATAACAAAAGAAACTTTGATAGAAGTAAAGGGACATATTGGTCACTTGAGTAATGGCAAAAAAGTTCCGGTATTAGTAGCCACCTGCGATTTTTTAAGTATTACAGCTGAGGCAAGAGCATACAGTGCTTCTGATGAGGGGCAGGAATACACCTTAGCCAATGCTGTATTGATCGACAATATGGCTAAATCAATGGCTTTCAATATCTATTTGAAAATAAACAAACCGCAAACACCTACACGATCATTCTCTGACAGAGAAAAAGCGATCGAGTGGCTTTTAAGTTTTTAAACTAGATAAATTCCACTTTATTAGAGGACATCAAAAATAAGTCGAAACAATCTTCTGATTTTTTGTATTTTCGCGTACTTAAATAAAAAACTATGGCATTCCGTAAAGCAAGCAACAATATCTTAGAAACCATTGGCAATACACCACTTGTAAGAATTAACAACATTACAAAAGATGTAAAAGCAACAGTATATGCAAAAGTAGAGACCTTTAATCCCGGCAATTCGATCAAAGACCGTATGGCTTTGAAAATGATCGAAGATGCTGAAAAAGACGGGCGATTGAAACCTGGAGGGACCATCATTGAAGGTACAAGTGGAAATACGGGAATGGGATTGGCCATTGCTGCAATCATTAAAGGATATAAATGTATTTTCACTACAACAGATAAGCAATCAAAAGAAAAAGTAGATGCCTTGCGTGCATTCGGTGCAGATGTGATCGTTTGTCCTACCGATGTGGAACCGGAAGATCCCCGCTCCTACTATTCTGTTTCATCACGCTTGGTAAATGAAGTGCCTAATGCATGGAAACCCAACCAATATGATAACTTAAGCAATTCCCAAGCACACTACGAACAAACCGGTCCGGAGATCTGGGAACAAACAGACGGAAAGATCACCCATTTGGTAGTTGGTGTTGGTACAGGTGGAACCATTTGCGGAACAGGAAGATATTTGAAAGAAAAGAATCCAAACATCAAAGTTTGGGGTATTGATACCTATGGCTCTGTTTTCAAAAAATATAAAGAGACAGGGATCTTTGATAAGAATGAAATCTATCCATACATAACAGAAGGTATTGGAGAGGATTTTTTACCTGCCAATGTAGATTTCAATATTATTGATCGCTTTGAAAAAGTAACCGATAAAGATGCAGCGATCATGACGCGTGAGATTGTGAAGAAAGAAGGTATATTTTCAGGAAATTCAGCAGGATCAGCAATGGCCGGCTTACTTCAATTGAAAGATGAGTTAAAAGAAGGCGATGTAGTAGTGGTTATTTTCCACGATCATGGAACACGTTATTTAGGTAAAATGTTCAACGATGAATGGATGATGGAAAAAGGATTCTTTGACAAAAAAGGATTAGTAGCGCAAGACCTTGTAAATAAAAATACCAATGGCAAATTGATCACCATTGAAAGTACTGATACCGTTGGCAATGCAGTTGCTTTGATGAACAAGATGGACATTTCACAGATTCCGGTTACACATGACAAACGTATTGTGGGTTCATTAAATGAAAGTATGCTGTATCAGAAGATCATTGCGAATCCGGATATCAAGAATCAGAAAATTGAAACGGTGATGGCTGCTCCATTCCCATTTGTAGATATCTCTACTCCTATTGATTCATTATCAGCTATGATCAATGATAAAAATTTAGCGGTATTGGTAAAAGATTTCAAGTTGGATAAAACGTATATCATTACTTGCTACGATATCATGAATGCTTTAACAAAGTAATCAGATAAATCAAACAAATGGGTTGAATCAGGAACGATCTTGGTCAACCCATTTTTATTTTTAATCAGTATGTCTGCATTTATAGATCAACTCAACAGGAAAATTGAACAGACTTCAGCTCCGAAACGGATCATCTCACTGGTTCCTTCGCAGACAGAATTATTGTATGATCTGGGATTGAGAGATGAGGTAGTTGGCATTACCAAATTCTGCATTCACCCCGATGAATGGTTCCGTAGCAAAGTAAGAATTGGAGGCACTAAGAAAATTGACTTTGAAAAAATAAAAGAATTACAACCCGACCTTATCATCGGCAATAAAGAAGAAAACGAGCAAAGTCAGATCGAAAAGCTCATGAAGCATTATACCGTATGGATGAGTGATATCTATACACTTAAAGATGCCTACGACATGATCACAAGAATAGGCACGCTTGTAGGCAAACAGCAGGAAGCCACCTTTTTGAAACTGCAAATTGAATCGCAATTCAATCAATTCAGTCAGAGCAATATTCCATCTAATAAAAAGACTGCTTATTTTATTTGGAATGACCCATATATGGTTGCAGGATCAAATACATTCATCAATGAAGTGATGAAATGCTGTGGCCTGGAAAATATCTTTACTGAAAAAGAATCCCGTTACCCGGAAGTATCAGCAGAAGAATTAAATAACCTTCAACCTGAATTGATCCTATTGTCATCAGAACCCTATCCATTCAAACAAAAGCACATAGATGAATTGCAGCTCATTTGTCCGAGTGCAAAAATCCTATTAGTAGATGGGGAACTTTTCTCCTGGTATGGAACGCGCCTTTTAAAAACTCCTGACTACTTAAAAGATCTAAATAAACTGATTGGTGAATAAAGCAGATTAGTTTTTTCACTCACTTATTTCTTATTAGCTTTGCATGATAAATGCAAACATCATGAATTTTAATACACATCGGTTTTCACTATTCCTTATAGCGATGTTATTAGTTTTTGCATCCACGAAATCCCATGCACAAAAAGTAGGTTTGGTATTGAGTGGTGGTGCAGCTAGTGGTGTAGCACACATTGGTGTTTTAAAAGCATTAGAAGAGAATAACATTCCCATTGATTATATAACCGGCACCTCTATGGGAGCAATGATCGGCTCGCTATATGCTATGGGGTTTTCTCCGGCACAAATAGAAGAGCTTGTTAAAACAGAAAGTTTCAGGAATTGGTCGGAAGGTATTATCGATGAAAAATATGCATATTACTTTAAAAGAGACGACCACAATGCCTCCTGGGTAACTTTTAAAATATCCGACTCTTCACTTACATCCATTCTTCCGACCAACATTATTTCTCCCATTGCGATGGACTTTGGTTCCATGGAGTTGGCAGGAGGACCTGCTGCAGCTGCTAAATACAATTTTGATAGTTTATTTGTCCCGTTTCGTTGTGTCGCATCAGATATTGAATTAAAACAATCTGTTATTTTTCGGGAAGGTGATTTAGCCGAGGCGGTTAGAGCATCCATGTCATATCCTTTTTACATCAAACCGATCATGGTGAATGGAAAACTACTCTATGATGGTGGACTATACAACAATTTCCCCTCTAACATCATGTATGAAGAGTTTTATCCTGATTTTATGATCGGCAGTAACGTGAGTGGAAACAACCCGCCTCCCGATGAAGACAATTTACTTTCTCAATTGAGAAGTATGTTACAAAGTAAATCGAACTACAGTATTCTTTGTGAGGCAGGAATTATCATTGAACCGCAAACGGATGTTGGACTCTTTAATTTTTCGAATGTACAACCGATCATCGATAGTGGTTATGCAGCAGCTATGCGGAACATCGAATTCATTAAACAAAACACTGAACGTAGAACTACTAAGGAAGAATTGGCAATAAAAAGAGCCGCATTTAAAGGATTGGAACCTAAGATCGTTTTCGACAATATTTACATAGAAGGGCTAAACAATAAACAAGCCGTTTATGCAAAAAAAATATTAAGACATAAAAGCAAAACAGTTCCTTTGGAAGATATCAAAGAAGGTTATTTCCGTTTGGCATCCGACAACAAGATCAAACACATCTATCCAAAAGCAAAGTATAATCCGGCAACAGGTTATTACGATCTTTATTTAAGAATTAAAAAAGAGCGGAACCTGATCACTTATTTTGGAGGAAATTTTTCCAATAAGCCGATCAGCGGTGGTTATTTAGGGCTGCAATACAATTATATGGGACGATTTGCCGCAAGTACCATGGCAAACGCTTATTTTGGTAAGCTATATAGTTCGATACAGCTAAGAAGCCGATTCGACTTTCCGTTCAAAACCCCTATCTATATTGAGCCAAACATCACTTGGAACAAATGGGACTATTTCAAAAGTAGTAGTGAGTTTATTCAGGATGCAAAACCAGCCTATTTGATCCAATCAGAAGAATATGCCCAATTGAATATAGGCTTCCCAACCGGTAAAAAAGGCAGAATGGTGGCTTCAGGAGGTATTGCCCGTACAACAGACAGATATTATCAAACTGCAGCTTTTACACAAAATGACACATCCGATAGAACCGATTTTGATGTGGCTTCTGCCCAAGTATATTATGAGATCAACTCATTAAACAGAAAACAGTACGCCAATCAAGGGGAATATGTTAAAATCAAAATTCAATATGTAAATGGATTAGAGACAAACACACCCGGCTCCACGACAGTTTTAGACACCTTGCCTTTTTACACCAACTATCACGAATGGGTAACATTAAAAATTTTGGGTGAACGCTATTTTAACCGGAGAGGACGTTTAAAGGTCGGAATTTGCGGAGAGGGTGTTTATTCTACTCAAACATTATTCAACAACTATACCTCTAGTATTTTAGCTGCCCCAGCCTTCCAACCTACTGCTGATAGCAGAACAGTCTTCAAAGAAAATTACAGAGCACATCAGTATCTATCCGGGGGAATAAAATTTGTGGTTAATATTCGTAAAAACATCGAATTGAGAGCCGAAGGCTATATTTTTCAACCATATGAGTCGATGATCAAACGAAACGACTTAAAAGTAGATTATTCCAAGCCTTTTGCATTTCAACATTATATTGCCACAGGTTATGCCGTTTGGCATACGCCTGTTGGACCTATGAGCCTGGGTGTCAACTACTACGATCAGGTAAAAGACCCTTTTTCGATCTTATTTCATTTCGGCTATATCATATTTAACAAAAGAGCACTCGAATAGCCCTCCAAATTACTGTACTTCAATACTTTAAATACTTTTTTGTTTTTAAAGATAAAATACATAAGTTTGCAGCCCTTTTTCCCTAGTGCTTATTAAGGAAGAGGGGAAAATTGAAACAAATAAAACAACTATAACAAACAACTATGAACGATTACGTAATTTATTTAGTACCCGCTTTAGGGATCTTGGGATTGTTAGTCATGGCAATCAAATCGGCTTGGGTAAGCAAGCAAGATGCAGGAGATGCTAACATGCAAGAATTAGCTGGTTATATTGCCGATGGTGCAATGGCCTTCTTAAAAGCAGAATGGAAGATCTTGAGTATTTTCGTAGTATTTGCTGCAGCACTATTAGCTTATTCAGGAACAATCCATGAAGTAAATGGAAAAGAGATCCATTCAAGCTGGATCATTTCTATTTCTTTCATTATTGGGGCCGTATTCTCTGCTACTGCAGGATATATTGGAATGAAGGTAGCTACAAAAGCAAACGTACGTACTACACAAGCTGCTCGTACAAGTTTAGCACAAGCACTTAAAGTATCTTTCACTGGTGGTACAGTAATGGGATTAGGTGTTGCCGGTCTTGCTGTATTAGGATTAGGTGGATTATTCATTGTATTCCTTTCCATATTTAGTGGTTTAGGTGAAAACACTGTAAAAACAGCGATCGAAGTATTGACAGGTTTTTCATTAGGTGCTGAATCTATTGCATTATTTGCTCGTGTAGGTGGTGGTATTTATACTAAAGCTGCCGATGTTGGAGCTGACTTAGTAGGTAAAGTAGAAGCTGGTATCCCTGAAGATGATGTTCGTAACCCGGCAACCATTGCTGATAACGTAGGTGATAACGTAGGTGACGTAGCTGGTATGGGGGCTGACTTGTTCGGTTCTTATGTAGCAACTATCCTTGCGACAATGGTTTTAGGACAAGAGATCACTGTTACTGACAATTTCGGTGGTATGTCACCTATTCTTTTACCTATGGTAATTTGTGGTTTAGGTATCGTATTCTCAATCGTTGGAACATGGTTCGTTCGTATTAAAGATGAAAAATCTAACGTACAAAACGCCTTGAACTTAGGTAACTGGTCGTCTATGATCCTTACAGTTATTGCATCTTTCTTTGTAGTAAACTGGATGTTACCTGAAACATTGAACTTGCGTGGTTATGAATTTTCTAAGTTAAATGTATTTTGGGCAATTGTTGTTGGTACTGTTGTAGGTGCTATCATGAGTATTGTTACAGAGTATTATACAGCTATGGGAAAACGTCCTGTTAACTCTATTATCCAAAAATCTGCAACAGGTCATGCTACCAATATTATTGGTGGTTTATCTGTAGGTATGGAAAGTACGGTTATTCCAATCATTGTATTGGCTGCAGGTATCATGAGCTCTTATTATTTTGCAGGTTTATACGGAGTAGCTATTGCAGCTGCAGGTATGATGGCAACAACAGCTATGCAATTAGCGATCGATGCTTTCGGTCCTATCGCAGATAACGCAGGTGGTATTGCAGAAATGAGTCAATTGCCTCCTGAAGTTCGTGAGCGTACAGATAATTTAGATGCCGTAGGTAACACTACAGCTGCTACAGGTAAAGGATTTGCAATCGCATCAGCGGCTCTAACATCATTAGCATTATTTGCTGCGTTTGTTGGAATTGCAGGTATTTCTGCAATCGACATTTACAAAGCTCCTGTATTAGCAGGTTTATTCGTTGGAGCAATGATCCCTTTCATTTTCTCTGCATTAGCTATTGCTGCAGTAGGTAAAGCGGCAATGGACATGGTACAGGAAGTTAGACGTCAGTTCCGCGAAATTCCGGGTATCATGGAATACAAAGCAAAGCCAGAATATGAAAAATGTGTTGCTATCTCTACAAAAGCATCTATCCGTGAAATGATGATGCCGGGTGCAATTGCCTTGATCACTCCTGTGATCGTAGGATTTATCTTTGGCCCTGAAGTATTGGGTGGCTTATTGGCAGGTGTTACTGTATCAGGTGTTTTGATGGGTATTTTCCAATCTAATGCAGGTGGTGCTTGGGACAATGCTAAAAAATCATTTGAAAAAGGAGTGGTGATCAACGGAGAAACATTCTACAAAAAATCAGAACCACACAAAGCATCTGTTACTGGTGATACAGTTGGAGATCCATTCAAAGACACTTCCGGTCCATCAATGAACATTTTGATCAAATTAATGTCGATTGTATCATTAGTTATTGCTCCTTATATCGCTATCAATGAAGCGGAGGCTGGAGATGAGTGTCATTCAATGAAAACAGAATGCATTCTAGATCAGCCTGGTAACGCTTGTCATCAAGCTAAAGGCAGCAAATGTGATATGACTGCATGTGCTTCTATGTCGAAAGAGGAATGCGCTAAAATGTGTGACTCAGTAGGATGTACAGCTGAAGAAAAAGCATATTGTATGAGCATGTATGGTGCTGACGGAAAATTTGTTGGACCGAAATGTGACATGAACAAGTGCATGAAAATGAGCAAAGAAGAATGTGCTAAATATTGTGATTCTGTTGGTTGTTCAGCAGAAGAAAAAGCAATGTGTGTAAAACATGCAGGCTCAATGGATGTAAAAAAAGATTGTTGCAAAAAAGGTAGCATGGAAGAGAAAAAAGCATGCTGCAAAGAAGGTGCTTCTGCCGGAAAAGCTTGTAGCGGTGAAGGTGCAAAATCTACTTGCATGGAAAGCTGCAAACACGGTTGCAAAACAAAAGAAGAGTGCGCAAAAAAGTGTGGTGATTTGTGCGTAAACACTCACTAATATTTAAACTTAATTTCGAAACGCCTCTTCCCTTAACCGGAGAGGCGTTTTCTTTAAAACATATTCATTGATCTCCATCATTACTAACTATTTCCCTGATCTTACAGAAAAGCAAATCGAGCAATTTTCTGCATTACAAGGCCTATACGAGCATTGGAATGCACAGATCAATGTGATCTCCCGGAAAGATATTGAATCCCTCTACGAAAAGCATGTATTGCATTCATTAGGCATTGCCAAAGTGATGAAATTTAAGCCTAAAACAAGAATTATGGATGTGGGATGTGGAGGCGGTTTTCCAGGAATACCACTTGCGATACTTTTTCCCGAATGTAGTTTTTACTTAGTTGACTCCATTGGAAAAAAGATCAAGGTTGTTAATGAAATTTCTTCTGCCATAGGACTTAGCAATTTGAGAGCGGAGCACAAAAGAGCTGAGGAAGTCAAGGATAAATTTGAATTCATCATTTCCCGTGCTGTAACTGAATTTCCCGCATTCTATAAATGGGTTCAAAACAAGGTCTCCAAAGAACAATTCAATAATTTGCCCAATGGAATACTCTATTTAAAGGGAGGCGACCTGACGGAAGAATTAAAGGATTTCAAAAAAAGAATTGTATTGTACGACCTGAAAGATCATTTTAAAGAAGAATTCTTTGAAACAAAAAAGGTGGTATATCTGCCTATGTAGATCACTCTTCTACGATCACAAAAATATCCTCATTATCCTTTTTCATAAGGTATTTTTCGCGGGCAAACTTCTCAAGCGTTTTAGGATTGGTATTTAGCTCTTTTATATCCGATGTGATCTGTTTGATCTCTGTCGCATAATAGTTACGTTCTTCCTCCAGCTTCTTTACATCATCACGCAACTCCAGTTGGGTCTTCAGGTCATTTTTATCAAAAAAAGCGATCCACACGGCTAAACCAACAATGGTTAGCAGGTATTTATTGCGCAATATGGGCAGTACTTTTTTCAAGGATTGATTGTTTTACACAAAAATAAGTACGAATTTTATAGATAATAGATCATTTAGAAATACGTTATCAACCAAACAATTAACAATATGAAAGCTTTTATTATTTTGATTGGTGCTTTATTACTATGTTCTTTTGGTCTTTTATCACCTGATACTTCTTTTCGTGATCAGCAAAAAAAGCAAGCAAGAGTAAAAGCGGCATATACCGAAAAGTGGGAACAGCTAAAAAAAGATATGGTTTCCAAGAACATTAGTCCTGAAGGTTTTGAGCTATTTATTAGAGCGTTTAAGCAGGATGAAGTATTAGAAGTATGGCTAAAATCCAAAAACGAAACAACATTCAAGTTATTTAAGAAATATGAAATCTGCAGCTCTTCCGGAGTATTAGGTCCCAAACGTAAACAAGGAGACGGGCAGGTTCCCGAAGGCTTTTATCAAATTGCCGTTTTTAATCCCTATAGCAGCTATCATTTATCATTGGGCATTAATTATCCCAATGCAAGCGATAAGATCATTGGGAAAGGAAATTTAGGGGGCGATATCATGATCCACGGTAGTTGTGTGACAATTGGCTGTATTCCGCTAACAGACACTTTCATCAAAGAAGTATATATTTTGGCGGTGGAGGCCAAACATTCAGGACAAACAAGTATTCCTGTACATATTTTTCCTACCAGACTAAACGAAAAAGGGATGAAATTCTTACAAGATGAATATGAAGGGAAAACAATACTATTAAATTTCTGGAAAAATCTTCAACCCGGATTTATATATTTTGAAAATAATCATAAACTACCGAAAGTAAATACGGATAAGTCAGGGCAATATGTTTTTAATTAAAAGAAACCCGTTCAATATCGCTCAACTTATTTAGATCCTGCACCACTCTTCCTTCCTTACTTTGCCCAAATACACTTATAAATTTAGCGCCATAGATCACCTCCTCATAAGTATAAGAAAAGCGGGTGTTAACCGTTTGAGAGAATGTATCATCAAAGCCATTTAACAGGATCATGAATTCAGCATCCGAATCGATCAGATCCTGTGCACTCATTCCCCACAAGGGACTATTTTCATCTATAGGATGATTGATGGTCCAGGTCATCGGAAAAAAAACGATCTTCTTCAACTCTAATTCCAGAGGACGAAAGCGCCTTACCATTACACCATTTTCATTTTCTAACTTAGCCAATGTTACTCTGCATTCCATATCCGACAATTGACTATTTCGCATTTTGTTAGCTATTCTAAATTGAAACGCTTTACCTCCTTTAAAAGGAGCAATAACAGCATGCTTGCTAAACAACACATTTGCCTTTGGTCTGGAAAATCGTCCATAAAGCAAGCCTGTAGCCAATGCAAATCCTAATACTCCGATCATAGACTCAAAGGCTGCAATGGTACTTGCCGTATGAGTAAGTGGACTAATGCTACCAAAGCCAACAGTACTGAATGTTTGAGTGCTAAAAAAGAATGCGCCTAAAAACTTATCGAACTCTGTTGTGCCTTCTATACCACGCAATCCCTCCACTCCCGTGAAATAATAAAGGCATGTGAATAATAAATTAATAGCTATAAAATATATTACAACAAACAAATTGAATTTCATCCATGACATCGAGACCAATGCATGATAGATGCTTATGGATGAGATTCCATCTTTTTCTATCCGTTCGATATTAAATGAGCCATCATGATTGATCAAACGTGAGCGCTGTGTGGAGGTTTTACTACCAAATCCTAATTCGCTTTCTTCTTTTTTACTTTTCATGATTCTTTTTATGGATAAACAATTCGATGAACAAATATAGAATTAATTGATAATTTTGTGGCACAAATAAAAAACGATGGAGTATATAGGAAAACGTATTAGCATCAAAAAAAAGGAAAACCATGAATGGAGCATTGTGATCGTTTCTTCTACTGAAAAAGTGAAGAACATTCTACTTTTTGCATGGCTTTTTGCATGGACCGTATCCGGTGTCATCGTATTTACTCAATACTTTACTATACCTGACCCCAACACGCGAGTAGCTATTATCGTATGGATAGGTTTCTGGGCATATTTTGAATACAAAATATTTAAAGCATTCCTCTGGAGAAAATATGGAGTAGAAAAGATCAAATTACATGAAGGTAAACTATTTTATAAGCGCGATGTTGCCGGCAGGGGAAAAATCAAAGTGTATGATGCAGAGTTCATAAAAGATCTTAGAGTTTTAGAAGCAAAAGAAAATTCATTTCTTGAGAATGTAAACAACTCTTATTGGGTTGTAGGAGGAGAAAAGATCGCATTTGATTATTATGGGAAAGAAATAAAAATCGGCATCCAGCTTGAAAAGCAAGATGCCGATGAGTTGATCAAATTGATCAAGAAAAAATTCTCTTATAAGAACTAGTTCTTGATGATTTTCTTAACAGTTTTCATTCCTTGTTCGTCTGTTAGGATATTGAAATAATAAACCCCTGAGCTTAATTCCGAAAGATTAAAAGATAAACGTTCGTTTTGAACTACTTTTTGCACTTCATTTAGCACCTGCTGACCAAGCGCATTGAACAAACTAACCCTAACAGGAATAGGATCGCTAAAGTTAAAGACGATCTGATACACATTATTGTCTGCAACGATTTGTATTGACTCATTAAAGTCAGGAGAATTAATTCCGGTAGTATTTAGGACATATAGATTCTGTGTAATTGTATCCGAGCAGGCACCATTAGAAACTGTGAGTTGAACCGAGTATAGACCATCGTTTAAATAAGTGTGAATTGGATTTACTGCGGTTTCAATAGCAGAACCATCACCAAAATCCCATTCAAAATTTGTTGCACCGGAAGAATAGTTTGAGAAAGCAACAGTGCTGTTTTCATCCAAAAATAATGTATCGGTGCTCATTGTAAACAATGCATCCACAATACTGGAATCAGATATTACATAATTAAAAGAAGCTGAACAACCTGCCGAATCAGTAATTGTTAGTGAGTAATTACCCGCAGGAATATTTTCATTATTTACAACATTAACACCATTCGACCAGACAAAAGTAGATGAGGCTAAATCTGTTGTTGAAGACTGTAACAAAATTGCTCCATCGGAAACCCCAGAACATGAACTGCTTATTACCGAAGCCTGAATGTTGATAGCAGATGGTTCCTCTACCAGTATCGTTTCTGTCATTAATCCACCACACAAACCAGTATTACCACCTACAATTACTGTATACTCTCCTGCCGGAATATTTTGTAATGTGTCTGAACCGATAACGTTTGAATGTGATTGGACCACTTGTCCTTGATCATTTTGCCAAGTATAATTCCATGGTCCAATTCCTAATCCTGTCGCAATAACATTTCCATTGGATAAACCAGAGCATTGCGGAGCTTGAGCTAAAAGCCCGATCGGTTTACCAATATTAAGCATAAAACGAGGAGTGGTTGTGCTACTCGGAATTGAAAATGTATAGGACGGTGTTGTTCTAAGATCTATCTGATTCCCATTTAAAAGATCGGTTAAGATCAAACAAGCACTTGTTGGCATATTCGTTAATGAGTCCAAACTAATGGTGTATGATCCTGTAATTCCAACTTTAACCATGATAGGAATTTGAAGATCATTGGTTAACAACGGAAGAGAATTAATTGATAAATTAAACGTATCCTGAATGGATGAGATTCCGGGCACATCCGTATTGAAGCTATAAAATTTATTGGCATCCAATCCTAAATCAAAATTTGTAGTAGCATTTTCATTAAAACGGATAACAGTTTCATCAGTATAACCCGCACCACCCAGATCTAATTTCAATAAGTAATCTGTGATCATTTGCTGATTGGAGCGAATGAACAAGCCGTCTGAAGCATTTTTAACAGTTTCGGTGATCTGCAAAACCGGGCTTGGTCCGGTAGCCTGAACTAAAAACGCTTGAGAAGATGCAATAAGATTAGAGCCTCCATTTGTACCTATCCCGCCAACATAACTAGTGTATTGATCTAGTGTCGGACTATAAGTATAAACAGCATTCGCTATATTTGTTTTTGTCCAACCAGCAGCGTTCCAATCAATAGTTGAAGGGTACGGATTAGCAATTAAATTCCACCCATCTTCAGAAGCAGGTTGAGCTGGGTCATCAGTATAAGTTACCGGTATGCTAATATTCTTTTTAAGCAATGTTCCGGTTACATCAATAGTAACGGGGGCATTCATAATATAAGCCCAATATCCTTTATTTGCTGTAATAGGGTTTGTAATATTCGTTGGCTCAACATACCCATCATCATAAATCCCGGAAAGCGTTTCGTCATAACTAACGATAGAAGCATTTGTGACAGTTGGAGGTGGGTACTGGGAGCCGGTAAATCCACCTGTTATAAAATCATCATCCCATTGTTGCAAAGTAGCACCCGAAACAGGAGTAGCGATAAACATCCAGCCATCTGTTCCGGCAGGAATGTAGCGCTGCATGGTTATATTCCCTGTGACATCAGCAGCAGCAGGAATAGTTGCTATACGAGCTGTTCCACTGGCATCCGAAAGCAATGTTAAACCAACAGTTCCTAACGCAAAAGTCCCAATACTTGCTGTAAGCGTTCCTGAAAGGTTTTGAGCTGTTAGCAAACTTACACCTGCAGTATTACTCGTAGTAATATTCCTGAATGTAGCAGAAGCGCTACCACCTACTGTTTGTGCAACTGTTCCATTAAAAAAGACGGTACCATTTCTGGCATTGAAAGTCCCATTGTTTACCCAATTCCTTTTTACGTTCAATGTAAAGTCAGACGCACTTACATCGAGTGTTACGCCTGAATTAATTGTAAGATTACCATTCGTTGTTAAAATCCCTCCTAACGTTTTTGTAGCACTGCCTGCCAGGGTAAGATTATTAAAGGTCTCCCCTGCAGCTTTGGTGATCGATTGATTGGTTCCGTTAAATATTACGGTACCTGTTCCTGGAGTAAATGCTCCCGCATCCAACCAATTTCCTCCAAGTGTAAAATTTAGATTATTGGCATTCAATACTCCTGAATTGATCGTAATATTATTGGTTACGGTAAGCGAATTTGTATTTAAAATTGCCGTAGCATTAGTGCTATTCACAAGTAAATTCCCTACCCTTGCGCTACTATTAATATTCATCGTTTGAGCTAGAGGAGTACTGGCATTTCCAATTTGAAGCGTTCCACCTGTTACTGAACTATTGGTAATACCTATTGCAGTATAACCTAAATTAGCACCGCCAGAACGTTCGATAATAATTGTACCTCCAGTCATATTAAAAGTTGAGCCCACCCCGTTAATATGAAATGGCGCGATGCTGGTTGAAGTACACCCCACAGTCGGCAAGGTAAGAGTACCACCCGAGATTGTAAATTTGGCCAAATTATTAATATTTACAGAATAGTATTGACCTGCAACACGAACCGTTCCACCAAAGATCTGAAAAACGCCTCCATTTGAAGCCACATTTTCATTTACTGCATCACCAATGTTTACCGCCCCATTGTTAACGATCAAATTACCATACAAGGATATTCCTGCAGGAAAATTAACTGTTGCAGTGGCAGAGTTGACATTTATGCCTGATGTATTATTGATAAGGGCCAATGCTGTGAATGGAGTAAGATTTGTTGTGCCTGTTGTTGACAGTTTAAAAACTCCATTTGTAAGAGTTAAGAAATTAGAAGGAGCAGTAAAAGAAGGTGTAATAATATCCAATGTATTAGAAATGGAAGTGCCTAAATTTAAGGCAACTAAATTAAAATTATTGGTTGCTCCTGTCCCAGAATAAGTCACATTCCCGTTTTTACTAAAAGTAATATTGCACAAACTATTTCCATCTGTAGCAAAATTGAGCGTCCCATTATTGGTTAAATTTCCCTTAAGAGTGAGTAGATGAGTCGCATTTGAACCGGTTGTTACATCAAAAGTAGCACCTGCATTAATTGTAATGTTTGAATTAACTGTAATATTCCGAACCGTATTATTATTTCCAACTCTTAAAATTCCGCTAGTCCCTTCTCCTACAGTTAAGGTATTACAAAACGCATCCGTATTAACTGTGATTGTATGTCCATTTCTGATCGTCACATTATCGGAAGCAGTAGGCACTCCGGCAGGCGTCCAGCTTCCCGCTGTATTCCAATTTCCTGAGCCTGTAGAAAATTTATTTCCGGCAGCATTAGTAGATTGTTGCCCACTAATAGCAGCACTCAAAAAACCGTCTGTAACAGCATATAATCTCCAATAATATAATGTTCCAGGCAGCAATCCTGTTACGGCATAATTTGTAGTATTTGTTGCTGTTTGCCCAACAAAGGAAAAGTTAACATTATCAGTAGAAGAATACACTACATAACCTACTTCATTTGTACACCAATTTGTCCAATTTACGGTCATCCCTGTCTGAGAAACACCTGTAAAAGAAAGTGCACCGGAAGGACTAGGAGTTGTTACTGGCGGACTAAACCTGATCATCGAATTATTAGCAGGCAAAGTCGTTAATCCATTTTGCTGTCCGTTATTAAACGTATTGCTATTGGCCGTTTGCTGACACTTTAATTGAGCAGCAGTTGGAGCATTATTCAGAGTTGCAGCATTAATACCACAAGTGTAAGTAAATGCATTTGTCCCTTGCGTCATTGTTCCATAAATAAATTCAATAACACCTGTAGTTTCGTACAATTTAACCTGAAAGTTGATGCTAGGTGTTGTATTCAAATACACAGCCATATTGATCCACTCTACTGTTAAAACACGATTAGGGGCGGTTCCTGAAACAAGGTATTTAATACTATTTCCCAAAGCATCTACCCCGCCTTGAGCCGTCATATCATCATAAAATGGAGCGATCGCTAACCATGTACCCGCTCCATTACCCGTAAACTGTGTGTTATCGTAACTATAGGGACCGGCAGATGGTCCTCCATCAGCTGTAGAAGAAGAAAAATCGACAAAACCATTAGTAGAAACAGAGAATTGCGTATAACGTGTTCCGTTATACCAAAAATCGAAACCGATATCAACAGGATTGCTTCTATTATCATCCTGAGTAAAAGAAACATTATTTCTCCAACTATCAATTGCATTACCTGTTGAAGCAATGGAACTATAAACGATAGAGGTGGTTCTTGTTGTGGTATAATTAGCAATACTTTGAGCTAATATAGAATTGCTATTAAGCAAAATGAATATGAACGCGAAAACGCATTTAGAAAAAGTGGAGTAGAATTTCTTCATAAAGTATAATTCCTAAAAAAACTTACATATGTAAACTTATACCAAAAGTAAACAAAAAATATTCATTTTTTAAAAAAAATTAGACGAAATAAAGTTCTTAACCCACAAAAACTAAAAAAGGGAACCATCTCTGACGGCTCCCTTTTTTTATAAAAAATGGTTATTAATAAGGATGTACCCATGGAGTATCTGCCACCACAGGCTGAATACTCATCACCGGAATCTTAGAATGATTAACGATCTGCTGAGCATATGTTCCCAACAATCTTCCGGTAAGTGTCTCGTCTTGATCGGTCATAATAACGATCAGATCAGCATTGATTGACTTCGCATACTCATAAGTATGTTTCGCTTGATTTCCACCATTGATAGACTTACGAGTAAAGCTTATGTCATGCTTCTTTAAATATTCTTCGATCTGATCCAACTTAAATTCGAATTTTTTCATTTCACCGTCATCATCTGTATCCGGCAAACCAAGAATATTGATGCGAGAATTAAATTGCTTTGCAATTACCACTGCATGATTTACTTTTTGACGTGAATGAGCCGAATCATCAATTGGCAATACGATCTCTCTAAAACCAACCTTAGTCGCATGTGCTCTAACCGATAAAACAGGGCAAATAGATTCCGTCACCACTTTATAGGTATTACTTCCCACAAAAAACTCTACTACACCTGAAGTTCCGTGTGTTCCCATCACCACAAGATCAACTTTATGCTCCTTTGAAACAGAAACGATCTCATTAAAGATATTGCCATCAGCTGTTATACATGTTGACTTCACCCCATATTTGGATCGAATGGCAGCAGCCGTTTCTTCCAAACGTTTTTCTATTGCATTGATAAAATCGCTTGGTGCATTTACCCTCATTTCCGGGGCTACTATACTGAATTTCTCCCAATGTTTTTCTACCACATGCAAAAGAACTAGATCAGCTTTTAAAACTTGCGCAGCAAAACCCGCATGCTCTATTGCGATCATCGATGTTTCAGAAAAATCAACAGGAATTAAAATTTTTTGAATGTTAAAGGCTTTCATAATTTTATTTTTTATTTAATATGGATTTGTAAATACACTTGTATCTTTTTTATGCTGCGGACGGATACTCAAAACAGGGATCTGAGAATGATTAATGATCTCTTGGGCTGATGAACCAATAAACAAGTCCGTAAAATCAACCTCCTGCTGTGTCATGATCATTATCAAGTCGCCCTCCACCTTATTAGAATATTCGATCACATTTTGAGCGAGCGTTTCTTCTCCTTTTATCCCTTTAATGATCTCTGCTGTACATTCTACATTTTCTTTTTCCAAAAAGGCTTTTACTTGCCCCAACTGCCGGGTTAACTTATTAACTATAAATTCATCAGTTGTAAATAATACTGAAACAACACGAACAACCGCGCCATGAAATAAACGGGAAAATTCAACGGCCTTATTTACTTTTTCACGTGTTTCTTTTGAAAGATCAAGCGGCAAAACGATCGTTTTGCAACCATTGCGATGGTGCTTTCCTTTGATCGTTATTACAGGAACAGTTGATCCTCTAACTACACGAAGCGCATTGGAGCCAATAAACTTCTTCTTAAGCCCTTCATCTCCATTGGTTCCCATAACGATCAACGTTGCATTGATCATCTCAGCCACCTCTGCAATTTTATCATAAATGGAACCTTTAGCGATGATCGTATTCACTTTCACTCCGCTTTTTTTCTCCACATCGGCAGCCATTGCATCTAACTGTTCTTGCAATTTCTTCTTCAATTCATCGTGCTGCTGATTGGAAAACAACTTCGCCAACATTCCTCCTTCTTCTATCACATTCAACAACGTAATTTCCGCATGATACTCCCTTGCTAAATTATAGGATTGCTCCAACGCAATTAATGATTGAGATGAAAAATCAATTGGAACCAAAATTTTATTCGAAGACTGAATCATATTTTTTAAATACTTTTGCTTTGTGTTACCCACAAATTAAACTATTTATTTAGATTTTAACAAATTTACAACATCCTTTTTAAAACTATCATAAAATGAGCAATATCATTCCTGAAACAGAATTGATCTTAAATCCGAACGGAAGCGTTTACCACCTTCAACTTTTACCGGAACACATAGCGGAAAACATCATCATTGTAGGTGACCAGGGACGTGTTGCTACTGTTTCTAAATACTTCAACTCCATTGAGGTAAAGATCCAAAACAGAGAATTTGTAACGCATATAGGTACATTCAAGGGGAAGAAAATTATGGTTCTTTCATCCGGAATTGGTACCGACAATATTGACATCCTGATCAATGAACTAGATGCGGCCGTTAATATCGACCTTAAAACGAGAACTATAAAGGAAAACAAAACAAAATTGAACATTGTTCGTATTGGCACTTCCGGTGCTTTGCAAGCCGATATTCCGGTTGACAACTATGTTGTTTCCAGCTATGGATTAGGGTTTGATGGCTTGCTGAATTACTACAAAGATCTAAAACAAGTAAATGATGATGCTGTATCAGAAGCATTCATCCAACAAACAAATTGGGATAAAAACCTGCCATATCCGTATGCTATCAAAGGCTCTGAAACACTGATCGACAAAATAGGATTCGATCAAATTAAGGGCATTACGGCCACTGCACCCGGATTTTATGGTCCACAAGGACGACAACTTCGTCTTTCACCATGGGTAGCCGATTTTAACCAACAACTAACCGATTTTAACCACAAAGGAATCCGTATCACTAACTTCGAAATGGAAACTTCTGCTCTGTACGGTTTAGGAAAACTCTTAGGGCATGAAACCTGCACTATTTGTGCCATTATAGCCAATCGAGTAGCTAAAAAATACAGCAAAGATTACCATCCTGCTGTAGAGAATTTAATACAGCTGGTATTAGAGAGATTAACAAAGTAAGGTTGAAATCTTCTTCCCACCTCACCATTTTACCATCGGGTGGGCGTCTATTTTTGTGTTTGTAACATATACACTCTATGAACAAACAGGAGTTGAATGCCCTTATTAGTCTATTGGACGATCCCGATGAAAATGTTTATCAGGAAGTCAGCATGCGATTTCTATCTCTGGGAGAAGAGGTCATTCCTGTTCTAGAGGATGCATGGGAACATTCGTTCGACACACTTATCCAAAACCGTATTGAGAACATCATACACCAGATCCAATACGACCTGATCAAAGAAGCTCTGAAAGAATGGTCGGAGCCACATCACCAAAACTTGTTGGATGGCGCATTATTGATTGCCAAATATCAATATCCGGATATCGATTTTGTAAAGATCAAAAAGCAGATCGAACAAATAAAACAAGATGTTTGGCTTGAATTAAATGATAATTTGACTGCACTTGAAAAGGTCAAGATCATCAACCACATATTGTTTGATGTACATAATTTTAGTGGTAACACCACCAATTATCATGCACCTCAAAACTCTTATATCAACAATGTTCTAGAAAGCAAAAAAGGTAATCCATTATTGCTTTCAATCATTTATACCATCATATCACAGAGTCTGGAGATCCCAATCTACGGTGTTAATTTACCGGAGCATTTCATCCTTTGTTATGTTGACACGGAACATATGGGCGTTCCATCCACAGAAGGAGAAGTGGGAAGTAATGTTCTGTTCTATATCAATCCTTTCAGCAAAGGTGCAGTATTCAGCAAAAGAGAGATCGATGCTTTTTTGAAACAGTTAAAACTTGATAATCTCGAAATGTTCTACGAGCCTTGCTCAAACTTGGAGATCATTAAACGCTTACTCCGTAACCTGATCACTTCCTACGAGAAATTGGGCTACCCTGATAAAAGCAAAGAACTGAAAGCATTGCTGGATGAAATATCCTAAAGCAAGTCCTTCGATTGTTTTAGCTGCCGATAATACACTACCTTTGCGAGAAATTATTTCAACATGACCTTTGAAGAGTTAAATCTGAACAAACCTTTATTAAATGCTTTAAAGGACCTCGACTATATACAACCTACTCCAATTCAGGAGAAAGCATTCCCTGTTATCATGTCGGGAAGAGATGTGGTTGGTGTGGCACAAACAGGAACAGGTAAAACCTTTGCTTATCTTTTACCACTCCTACGCCAATTAACTTATTCAGAGCAAAAACACCCAAGGGTATTGATCGTTGTGCCAACACGAGAATTGGTTTTACAGATCGTTGCCGAGATCAAAAAATTGACACCTTATATGAATCTTCGCTACGATGGTATTTATGGAGGCACCAATATAAAAACACAAAAACAACTTGTTTATAACGGATTGGATATCTTGGTTGCAACACCCGGCCGATTGGTCGATCTGACATTAACAGGGATATTGCGATTAAAATCGATCCAAAAACTGGTGATCGATGAAGTGGATCAATTGTTCGGATTAGGCTTCAGACAGCAGCTGAACATGTTCTTAGAAACATTACCTCATAAACGTCAAAATATTTTGTTCTCTGCGACTCTAAATGAAGAAATAGAAGCATTGATCAACCAGTATTTTGAACAGCCTATCAAAATAGAGATAGCTGCACATGGTACGCCACTCGACAAGATCGAACAAAGAGCGTATCATGCAACCAACTACTATACAAAAGTGAATTTACTGGAGCATTTATTCCGCACCGAACCTGATATTGACAAGGTCTTGATCTTTACCAACTCCATCCGTATGGCCGATCGATTGCTTGAACAAATGAGTTATATCTTCCCTCAAAGCTTTGGCATCATCCATTCAGCTAAGTCGCAAACACACCGGATCAATGTATTAAAACAATTTAAAGAAGGATATATCAGAGGTTTAATTGCTACAGATATTGCAGCACGTGGTTTAGATATTTCCGATGTTACACATGTGATCAATTTTGAAACTCCGGAGGCTCCCGAAGATTACATTCACCGTATTGGTCGTACCGGACGTGCTAACAAAGCCGGAATTGCCATTACGTTTGTTGGCAGTAAGGAATTAAAACGTCAAGAGAACATTGAAAATTTAATGTCGTTAAAAATGACATTACTAGAGATGCCAAAAGAAGTGGAGATCTCTAAATCATTGATTGAAGAAGAACAAGAGAAATCTAAATTCGATATCGATTATTTAAAGGAAGTGAAGAAAGCAGAGCCAAGAGGAGCAGCCTTCCATGAGAAAAAAGAAAAGAATAAAAAAGTAAACTTAGGTGGACCGGGTAAACGGGAGAAGTTAAAAGGAAAAGATGCAAAGAAACGCACACGTAGGCATGATTCATAAAAAAGGCGAGCATTGCTCGCCTTTTTCTTATTATTTACTCAAGTATAAATTTCGTTCTGAATAAATGTTATGGAAATATTCATCCGTTAAGTCATCAATAAAATAAATGGCTTCACCGGTTGATTTCATTTCAGGACCAAGTTCTTTATTCACCTCAGGGAATTTCTCGTAAGAGAATACCGGTATCTTGATCGCATAACCTTTTTTACGTGGATTGAAGGTAAAATCTTTCACTTTCTTTTCACCTAACATTACTTTCGTTGCAAAATTCACGTACGGTTCATCGTAAGCTTTTGCAATGAATGGAACAGTACGGGATGCACGCGGATTGGCTTCAATGATATACACCACCTCATCTTTGATGGCGAACTGAATATTCAACAACCCAACCGTATTCAACGCCAAAGCAATTGTTTTTGTATGCTGTTCGATCTGCTTCATCACATTCTCACTCAAATCGAATGGAGGCAATACAGCATATGAATCGCCCGAATGGATACCTGCAGGTTCAATATGCTCCATGATACCGATGATGTACACATCTTTACCATCGCAGATAGAATCCGACTCTGCTTCTATCGCTCCTTCTAAAAAGTGATCCAACAACACTTGATTACCCGGATGATCTTTCAATAGATTCACAACATGTTGCTCTAACTCCTGCTCATTGATCACGATCTTCATTGATTGACCACCTAATACATAACTCGGACGAACCAATAGTGGGAATCCTAATTCTTTGGATAACTCAACTGCTTGTTCCGCATCTTCAATCACACCAAATTTAGGATATGGGATATTATTCTCTTTTAATAGATTAGAAAAACGTCCTCTGTCCTCTGCAAGATCAAGTGATTTAAAATCAGTACCAATGATCTTGATGCCATATCTTTCTAATTTTTCAGCAAGCTTCAAGGCTGTTTGGCCTCCTAACTGAACTATCACTCCTTCCGGCTTTTCATTCAAGATAATGTCGTAAATATGTTCCCAGAAAACAGGCTCAAAATATAATTTATCAGCTACATTAAAATCTGTTGAAACAGTTTCAGGATTGCAATTGATCATGATGGTCTCATAACCGCACTCTTTAGCAGCTAATACGCCATGCACGCAACTATAATCAAATTCGATCCCTTGTCCGATACGGTTCGGACCGCTTCCTAATACAACAATTTTCTTTTTATTGGATGCGATCGATTCGTTCTCGTCTTCAAAAGTGCTGTAGTAATAAGGTGTTTTCGCCTCAAATTCTGCAGCACACGTATCTACTAATTTGTAAACACGCTTAATATTCAATTCATTTCTACGGTTGAATACTTCGCTTTCCATACATCTCAATAAATGAGCTATTTGTCTGTCGGCATACCCTTTTTGTTTCGCTTCGTAAAACAATTCACGAGGCAATTCTTTCAAGGAATATTTAGAGATCTCATTTTCCAAAAGGATCAACTCTTCGATCTGATTTAAGAACCATGGGTCGATACGGGTTAGCTTTTGGATGGTTTTAATAGAAATTCCCAATTTGATCGCATCGTAAATGTGGAACAAACGGTTCCAGCTTGGACGTTCCAGACTTTTTAATAATTCATCCTGATTCTTCACCTCTTTCCCATCAGCACCTAATCCATTACGTTTGATCTCTAATGATTGACAAGCTTTTTGTAATGCTTCCTGGAAGCAACGACCGATGCCCATCACCTCTCCTACTGATTTCATCTGGAAACCTAGTTCACGTTTAGCACCTTTGAATTTATCAAAGTTCCAGCGGGGAATTTTTACGATCACATAATCCAATGTAGGCTCAAAATAAGCAGAAGTAGATTTAGTGATCTGGTTTTCCAATTCATCCAAATTATAGCCGATCGCCAATTTTGATGCGATCTTTGCAATAGGATAACCTGTTGCTTTACTGGCTAATGCAGATGAACGTGATACACGTGGATTGATCTCAATAGCAATGATATCTTCCGAATCATCAGGATTCACCGCAAATTGCACATTACAACCACCCGCAAAATTTCCTATGCTACGCATCATTTTAATAGCCAGTGTACGCATTTTCTGATAAGTGCTATCCGCTAATGTCATTGCAGGAGCAACAGTGATACTATCTCCGGTATGAACACCCATCGGATCAAAATTCTCTATAGAACAAATGATAGCCACATTGTCGTTACTATCGCGCAATAACTCTAATTCAAACTCTTTCCAGCCCAAAACCGCTTTATCGATCAACACCTCATGAATGGGTGAAGTATGTAATCCTCTGTTCAGAGCAGCATCAAACTCTTCTCTGTGGTAAACCACGCTACCACCGCTGCCACCTAATGTAAAAGAAGGACGGATCACCAATGGAAAACCAAACTCCTGAGCGATCTCTTTGCCTTCTAGGAAGGACTTCGCAATTTTTGAAGGAGCCATTCCCACACCGATCGACTCCATGCGCGCACGGAATTTATCTCTATCTTCCGTAACCTCAATAGCATCAATATCCACACCGATCATTCGCACATTGTATTTTTTCCAAATCCCCATTTCATCGCACTTCATCGCCAAATTCAATGCTGTTTGTCCACCCATAGTTGGCAATACAGCATCGATATCCGGATTTTCTTCCAGGATCTTAACGATAGACTTTACCTCTAATGGCAAAAGGTAGATGTTTTCTGCGGTAACTTTATCTGTCATGATCGTTGCCGGATTAGAATTGATCAAGGTTACTTTGATCCCTTCTTCCTTTAAGGAACGTGCAGCTTGTGATCCTGAATAGTCAAATTCACAGGCCTGTCCGATCACAATTGGACCGCTACCGATGATTAGTACTGATTTTATGGAATTATCTCTAGGCATAATTAGATGTTAGATTATAGATATTAGATTTCAGACTAAAAAGCTCTTTTATCGCGAACGAAATTACTTATTAATGGAGCTTTTTTTATTAAATGTTTTCACAAGTTTTCAAAAAAAAAGCCTTTCCAAAAATGGAAAGGCTTTTATATTATAAAAAACGATCATCTACTATTTATGAGTTTTTTCGTCAGACACAGTTAATCTCTTTCTTCCTTTAGCTCTACGGGAAGCCAATACTCTGCGACCATTTGCAGATGCCATTCTTTCACGGAAACCGTGCTTGTTTTTTCTTTTACGTTGCGATGGTTGAAATGTACGTTTCATTTTTTCTATTTTTTTTGCCTCTCCCTAAGGTTCAGCTCATTAATGTTCGTTATTCCCTGAATTTTTATCAAATCGGGATGCAAATATAGAAACTTTTTTAATTCTACAAACAAATAATTTGCATCTTCTCTAAATAAAAATCCAATAAACTTTCAAAATACTTACCTTTGAGCTTAATTACTTCAGTTATTTATGGCAAAAATAAAAGCAAAACCCGGTGATGAGCTCCCTAAAGCCAAGCTAAATATAGAAAATCTAAAGAAAACCCTCCGGATCTTCAAATATATCGGCAAGCATAAGTGGAAGTTTTTCCTGGGAATGTTCTTTTTGGCCGGCACAGCAGCAACTGCACTTATTTTCCCCAGATTGATGGGTGATCTGATGGGAGTAATTGGAGGTTCCGGGCCCCAAAAAGAGATCAGTCGCGATGAATTGATTGACTTCGCCAACAATACGGGCATCAAGCTATTGGTTTTATTTGCTCTACAAGCTGTATTTTCTTTTTTTAGAGTTGTTACCTTTACGAGTGTTACCGAAAACATGCTGGCTAGTATGCGACAAGCGGCATACAACAAGTTGATTCAAATGCCTATGACCTTTTTCTCTCAGCGTCAGGTAGCCGAACTAAATTCCCGCATTGCAACGGATATTACTCAAATATCAGACACATTCACCACTAATATTGCTGAATTTTTACGCCAATTGATCATTATTGTGGGTGGGATCATCATTATTTGTTTCATGAGCTGGAAAATGGCGGTGGTTATGCTGGCCATCATCCCTGTGATTGCCATATTAACCCTATTCTTTGCAAAATATATACGTAGATTGTCAAAAGAAGCACAGGATAAAGTTGCCGAATCGAATGTGATTGTTGGAGAGAGCTTACAAGGAATTGCCAATGTCAAATCATTTACCAACGAAAGCTATGAGATCAACAGATACAAAAACAAAGTAAATGAGATAAAACAAATTGCAATAAAAGGTGGTATTGCAAGAGGTTCATTCTTTTCATTTATCATCTTTTGTTTATTCGGTGCGATCATCTTTATTGTATGGTACGGCATCCAATTAACGCTTGAAGGAGTTATTTCTGCTACCGACATGATCTCATTTTTGATGTACACCGTATTCGTGGCAGCATCAATTGGTGGCATTGCTGATCAGTTAGCTGCTATTCAAAGAACAATAGGAGCTACGGAGCGTGTGATGGATATTATTGATGGAACACCTGAAAAGATCAACTTAACAGCTAATAAGAGTACAGAAAGAGTCAAAGGTGATATTTCATTTGACAATATTTCGTTCTTTTATGATACACGCCCTGATTTCCAAGTACTGCACAATATCTCTTTCAAAGCGAATAAAGGAGAAACCGTTGCCTTGGTTGGGCCAAGTGGTTCGGGAAAATCGACCATTGCCTCTATTGTTCTTAGATTTTACGATCCAAAATCAGGAACGGTATCCATCGATGGAAAAGATGCTAGTGAATACGACCTGACAGAACTAAGAGAGAATATGGCCATTGTGCCGCAGGATGTTTTGTTATTTGGTGGTAGCATCAAAGAGAATATTGAATATGGCAAACCGGGAGCCAGCATGCAAGAGATCATTGAAGCTGCCCGCAAAGCAAATGCGTTAGAATTCATTGACAGCTTTCCTCAACAATTTGAGACTGTTGTAGGCGATCGTGGAATACAATTATCAGGTGGACAGCGTCAACGCATCGCTATTGCACGCGCAGTGCTAAAAGATCCAAGTATATTGATCCTTGATGAAGCTACCAGCTCACTGGATTCAGAATCGGAACGTTTGGTACAGGAAGCTTTAGATCAATTAATGATTGGACGTACCTCTATTGTTATTGCTCACAGGCTATCTACCATCCGCAAAGCCGACAAGATCATTGTTATAGAGAAAGGTGTGGTAAAAGAAACCGGCAAGCACGAAGAATTGATGCAGATAGAGAATGGACTTTATAGAAGTTTAAACCGTATGCAGATGGAATTAGCATAAAGCAAATGAATGCCTTTAGAGCAATGTTTAAAATTATTGAGAATAGTATGAATCAGAATTTGCTAAAAAAAGTATATTCTAAGCATGCAAAATGCAAAAATAACTGATGCACCAAGAACAATAGAACCGTAAAAAATATAACTTAAGCGACTACGCATAGCTTATCACAAACAAATATATTTAATAAATCTTACACACAAGCCCATTCACCTAATAATCAACCTTTTACTATATATATTTTGATTAGAAGTGGCCGTAACCAAATAAACTCCGGGACTAATTTTGCTTGAAGGGTCAATCGCATAAACGTTTTCACCATCTGTTGATGTTAAAAGCACTTTAGAGTAAACCTCTTTGCCATTCACATCAAAAAGAACAACCAATACTTCTTTGTCTTTTTCAGAATTCAATAAAAGATTAATATTATCTGCTGAACCTGGATTAGGATAAAGATCAAAGCTGAATTCATTTAACGATTTATAGTCCACTGCTACGTAAGGATAATAAACATGATCACCATTAAAGTCCACCTGTTTTAGGCGATAATAAGACAAACCATTATATGGAGCCAGATCGTAGAGTTGATAATTTACAGGGGTAACAGAATTACCTGCACCATCTAAAGTTGAAACCGTCTCAAAATGAATAAAGTCCTTTGTTTTATCAACAACAAAATAATCATTATTAATTTCTGATGCAGTGATCCACTTAACATTTACTTTCTCTTCTTCTTGTATCGCTTCGAATGTCAGCAATTCAATCGGCAAAGGATTTACGCTGGATGACTTAGAACCAAAGGTAAATGGGCTAAAAGCTGTTATTGCTGCATTTGAAAGTACCGTTCCACTTCCTGTTCCGGAACAGGTGCCGGATGCAGTTCCTGGCCGTTCATCCCAAGAAGTTCCATTCCAACGGGCTATAGTGAGATCGGGACAATTTGTAATACCACTTGTACTTGCATCCTCCCAATACAAGGTAATGTTTGCATTCCCTGCTCCAACTGTCCTGTCTATTTGCCAGTATTCCAATTGACTAACATTATTTAAGGGAGCATTTACAGGTGTTAAACTACTGTAAGGAGTATTAAAATACTCTACCCTGAATGTAGTACTTGCGGAAATATTTGTAACAGCAGCTCTCCTCCATCGAGTTCCTTTACCAACAGGAAAAACAAAATCTGCGGTTCCTGCTTTACTCATTGAACCAGAAACAAAACTTGTTGCTGACCCAGAAGTAGAGGTAGCTGCTGTGCCTAATGCTAAAATATTAGTAGCAGTCGTGTAAGTGATGCCTGATGTTAAAGTTAATGAGCCGGAAACATTTACATCTTTCCCTAATATTACTGCAGGGCTGGTAGCAAAGGTATTATTAATGGTCAGGTCGGCTAAATTATAAGTTCCTGTGCCCGACAAATTTTGATTTTGTATGGCATTACCATTCATTCTCAAATGACCTCCCGCAGCACTTGTTAATGTTCCACAATTGGTGACATCGAAACGGATAGAAAGACGATTGGTGCTCAATGAAACTGTTGCACTTGGACGGATCCAAATAGAGTATATTTGTTCATTTCCATCCAAAACAGGCTGATTAGCAGTATTTGGCACTATTACATCCTCATTGTTTGCTGGCTTCGCACCATAACTCCAGTTCGACCCAGTACTCCAAACCGTAGTTCCTCCTAACCAAACATTTGGATGTGCTGAGATAGAATAAAAAGTTGTAGGAGAATTTTGATTGGCATATTCTGTTGCTACCCAATCTGCAGAAAGAGCTGATTTAGCAACTCGAACCTCATCAATTCGTCCCTGAAGCCGGTTGGCTGTTTCACCTGAAGCCGTTTCTCCTCCAATTGAGCAGTTTCCGGCATCTGTCCCCCAAGCATTTGTAAATGTAGCTGTTGCTGCCTGAACTCCATTTACATAAATAGTTTTTCTTCCATTTGTTATGTCGGCCACTGCAACTACATAATACCAGGTATTATTAGCTATTTGATTCGCTGGACCATCGAGTATCACAGGATTTGAACTTCTTGAATAAAAACGCAACATCCCTGTTCCACCATCCCCCAAACTTAATGCATAACCACCTGTATTATTTACATCATCACAAAAAACACGTTGACCAGCCTTTGCGTTGTTGGTAGTGTATATCCAACCAGACATACTATAACTAGTGGTAATATTTGGAAATGTATTCGCCACCTCCAACCAGTTAGTGCCGGCATTCGCTCTGCCATCATTAATGAATGCAGGCGATTGATTAGTAGTAGAGTTGTTTGTTAATGTATAGCCATTGCCTGAATTATCAGCAAAGCTATTATTCTCTAAATGCCAAACGCCATGATAATTATTCCATACAGCTGTGTTAGATTGGTCAGTAACAATAGCTGAATTACCATAGTACATATAGATATATGTATTTATTGATGTAGAAAGAGTAGGTATTTTAACCCAAACGGTTAAAGCTCCTGTTGTAGATACATATTTTTCTAACTGATGGTTCAATTGAGTAACGCCATCATCAGCCGTAAAAATAATATCATAACCATTGGCATTTTCAACATACCCTCCACTACCTGTAACTCTGAGATCGTTATCGGATGCGATCTTTATCATAGCAGGAAAATTAGTCAGGTCAGATGGACCGGAAACCCTGGCCGGGTCAAAAGTAATACGCTTTCTATACTTATAATTGCAGACCTGCGAAAATAAATTGGAATAAATAAAGAATAAAATGAGAATTAGAGAGAGTAGTTTTTTCATAATTTTCTTCAAATCTTACACTTGTAAGACGAAGGTAATAAAAAAATGGTTGCACTCTACCTTAACAATTAACCATTGTATTCGCCAAATACATTTCTCATAACATCAGCTATTTCTCCTAAAGTAGCGTAATTCTCAGCAGCTTCAAGTATTACAGGCATTAAATTTTGATCTTCTTTGGCTGTTACTTCTAATTTTTGCAATAACACCAGCACTTTTTCATTATCTCTTTCCGACTTAACCTGGTTGATCTTTTGGATCTGTTTTTCACGGATCGAATCATCTACCGTAAAAATATCTTTTAAAGGTTCCTCTTCAATGGTGAACTTATTGACACCAACAATGATCTTTTCACCGATTTGAATGTCTCTTTGATATTTATAAGAACTTGCAGCGATCTCGTTTTGCATATATCCTTGCTCAATAGCAGAAACAGATCCACCCATGGCATCAATCTTTTTGATGTATTCCCAGGCAGCAGCTTCTACTTCATTGGTCAATGCTTCCACAAAATACGATCCTGCTAATGGATCGACCGTATCAGCTGCACCGCTTTCATAAGCAATGATCTGCTGAGTTCGTAATGCTATTCGAGCTGCTTCCTCGGTTGGTAAAGCAATTGCCTCATCAAAACCGTTGGTATGCAAACTTTGCGTCCCTCCTAATACTGCCGATAAAGCTTGCGTAGTAACACGAATAATGTTATTATGCGGCTGTTGAGCAGTTAATGTAGAACCACCTGTTTGCGTATGAAAACGCAGCATTTGTGCACGTGGATCGGTGGCGCCTAATTCTTTGGTGATCTTTGCCCACATTCTGCGAGCAGCACGGAATTTGGCTACTTCTTCAAACATATTGTTATGCGCATTAAAGAAAAAAGACAATCGTTTTGCGAACACATTAATGTCTAATCCTTTGTCGATAGCAGCTTTCAAATACGCTTTTCCATTTGCCAATGTAAATGCCAATTCCTGCACAGCAGTAGAACCGGCTTCGCGGATATGATATCCTGAGATGGAAATCGTGTTCCATTTCGGCACTTCCTTGCTGCAATATTCAAAAATATCGGTAATGATACGCATGCTTGGTTTTGGCGGATAGATATATGTGCCACGAGCTGCATACTCTTTTAAAATATCATTCTGAATCGTACCGGATATTTTCTTCAGATCAGCTCCTTGCTTCTTTGCTAAAGCAATGTACATCGACAATAAAATAGATGCAGTTGAATTGATGGTCATGGATGTAGTGATATTCTCCAACTTAATGCCATCAAATAATATTTCCATATCACGTAAAGAATCTATTGCCACACCGGCCTTCCCTACTTCCCCATCTGCAAATTCATGCGAACTATCGTATCCTATTTGAGTCGGAAGGTCAAATGCTACTGACAAACCGGTTGTTCCATTATTGAGTAAGTAATGATAGCGCCTGTTAGATTCTTCAGCTGTAGAAAATCCTGCATATTGACGCATGGTCCAGAATTTACTGCGATACATGGTCGGCTGAACACCTCTGGTAAAAGGATATTCACCGGGCTCTTCCGAAGGAACATCTATTTTTGAATAAACTCTTTTTATTTCAATATTGGAGTCAGTTAAAAACTGCGCTTTTCTTTCTTTTTCTTCCATAAACACTTTCAATTACGAATACAATATTTAAAATTCTTTCCCTATTTCTTTTTTGATGAGATCTATTGCTGATTTTGTTGGCATTTCACTCAACTGAGAAGCCACAGCAATGATCGCTTGAGCCAATTCCATTGCACTTGCATCGGCATTCACACGTGAAGAGGCCACATTGATCAACTTGATGGTTTCTTCTTTTGATTTTATAACGGCATCCCAAGCTTTCGCACTCATGTAGATCTGCTGCGACAAATTATGCTCAAACTCCGCACGGATCGTCTTTAATAGATCACCCTGAAATTGGGCAGCAGTACCCACTTTATTAGAACGCATGATCAAACCATTCGGATTGATACGCTCTAAGAACAAGATAACTCTTTCATAGGCTTGTAATCGAATGGGAGTAATAACCGTTTGATTCGCCAGTTTCAGATCTAAATTCTTTTTCCTGCTTTCATGATCCAGGAAGTTCTTTACCAAATAATAAGTGGTAATAAACACAATACCCGAAGGCAAAATAACCATTGCAATATCAAATATTCTGTCCATAGCGTTATTTGTTTGAATTTAGAGGCTAAATATCGTAATTTTTCCTGAATTAAGAATTGACTTTAACCTACGTTTATAAGACAATTTTATTAGTTTTGTATCCTCTAAACTAAATTGTATGAGCAAATTATCTGACAGAATAAATAACCTTGCTGAATCTCAAACATTAGCGATGGCTAAAAAAAGTCGTGAACTTCAAGCACAAGGCAAAGATATTATCAGCCTGAGCATTGGCGAGCCCGACTTTAACACTCCCGATTTTATAAAAGAAGCAGCAAAAAAAGCGATCGATAATAACATCACACGCTATACACCTGTTCCTGGTATTTTGGATGTCAGAAAAGCTATTTCCGAAAAATTCAAACGCGATAATGGATTAAACTACACCCCTGAACAAATTGTTGTATCAACGGGTGCTAAACAATCGATTGCGAATGTGATACTCAGCATGGTCAATCCAGATGAAGAAGTGATCGTACCTATTCCATATTGGGTGAGTTATATCGAAACAATAAAATTAGCAGAGGGAATACCTGTTACCATTCCAACATCTGTTGAATCTAATTTCAAGATCACTCCTGAACAATTAAAGAAAGCCATCACTCCAAAAACAAAGATGATGGTATTCAGCACTCCTTGCAACCCAAGCGGCTCGGTTTATACAAAAGATGAATTAAAAGCCTTGGCAGATGTGATCATTCAGCATCCTGACCTTTATGTTATTTCTGATGAGATCTATGAATACATCAATTTCATTGGAAAACATGAAAGCTTGGCTCAATTTGATTTTATATACGACCGTGTGATCACCGTAAATGGCGTTTCAAAAGGTTATGCAATGACAGGATGGAGAATTGGTTACATCGGTGCACCGAAATGGATAGCTGATGCTTGCGAAAAAATGCAAGGACAGTTTACATCCGGCACCTGTTCGATTGCTCAAATGGCAGCCATGGAAGGGATTAAGGCTGACCCGTCAGTAACATTTGAAATGCGCGATGCATTCAAAAAACGTAGAGATCTTGTATTAGGATTATTAAAAGAAATTCCGGGCATGAAGACCAATATCCCTGATGGTGCATTTTATATCTTCCCGGATATTTCATATTATTTCGGAAAATCTTTTGAAAATTATAAGATCAACAACTCCAATGATCTTAGCATGTATTTACTTGAAGAAGGTAATGTTGCTTTAGTTTCTGGTGATGCATTTGGAGACAACAACTGTATCCGTTTCTCTTATGCAACTTCAGAAGACAAACTGATCGAATCGGTAAAAAGAGTAAAAGAAGCTTTGGCAAAACTTAAATAAATGACTATTCAGGAAATTTTTAAATCATTTAATAAGCTGAATGTACTCATCATCGGTGATGTAATGATCGATGCCTATATGTGGGGACAGGTTTCTCGTATCTCACCCGAAGCACCTGTTCCAATTGTTGCTGTCAATAAAAAAGAAAATAGATTAGGTGGTGCGGCAAATGTTGCCTTAAATGTTCAGGCAATGGGAGCTACTCCAATTCTATGTGCAGTAATAGGTGACGATGAGCATGCTATCACATTCAACAGTTTATTAAAAAAACAAAAATTATCTGCGGAAGGGATCATCAAAGGCAAGAAACGTGTTACTACGGTAAAAACACGCATCATTGGAAACCATCATCAAATGCTACGAATTGATGAGGAGATCGAATCACCTATCGACAAAAAAGAGACAGAAGATCTTTTTGAAAAGATACAAAAACTTATCACCAGCAAAAAGATCGATGTGATCATTTTTGAAGATTACGACAAAGGTGTCATCACTCCTGAATTAATATCAAAAGTTGTCAAAACTGCGAATCAGAAAAATATCCCAACGGTAGTTGATCCAAAGAAGAAAAATTTTATGGCTTATTCAGGTGTTAGTCTGTTCAAGCCCAATTTAAAGGAGTTGAAAGAAGGCTTAAAACTCGACTTCAACGTTAACAATACCACTGAACTATCTAAAATAGTGGATAGCTTCATTAAGAAACAAAAGATCGCTACAGCACTGATCACCCTGTCGGAAAAAGGTGTATATATCCATACACAAAAAACAAGATCATTGATCCCTGCACACATCAGAGACATAACCGATGTTTCGGGTGCTGGCGACACAGTAGTTAGTCTTGCCGCTTTATGCTATGCTCTAAAATTAGACCCGACAACAACAGCTACTTTATCAAATCTTGCCGGTGGTTTAGTTTGCGAAAAAGTAGGTGTAGTTCCTGTCGACAAACAACAATTGCTGAAAGAAGCAATCAAACTTAAACTATAATACCATTCAGGTGTTATCATTACATGGCAGAAAAAGTAATCCCATATAAAGATTCAAGCGATAGTAAAAAAGAACAGGTAGCTACCATGTTCAACAATATTGCACCCAAATACGACTTTCTAAATCAGTTATTATCATTAGGAATTCATAAAGGATGGAGAAAAAAAGCCATCCAGCTTTTAGCCTCTAAAAAACCTAAAAAGATATTAGACATTGCAACCGGAACAGGTGATTTCGCTATTGAAGCGATGAAGCTTCAACCTGAAAAAGTAGTAGGTGTAGACATCTCGGAAGGAATGCTAAAATTAGGAGTTGAAAAGATCCATAAACTTCAGCTTGAAAAACACATCGAATTAAAACTGGGCGACTCCGAAAATCTGCCTTTCGATGACAATTCATTCGATGCCATCACGGTTGGTTTCGGAGTAAGAAATTTTGAGCATTTGGAAAAAGGAATAGCAGAGATCTATCGTGTATTGAATCCGGGAGGAACGCTTGCGGTTTTGGAATTTTCTAAACCCAAAAAATTTCCTATTAAGCAGGTATATAATTTTTATTTTAGATACGTTACTCCAACTGTTGGCAAAATCTTTTCAAAAGATGCTTCAGCATATACTTATCTTCCTGAATCGGTAAATGCTTTCCCTGACGGAGAAGATTTTTTAAATGTATTAAAAAAAGCCGGATTCAAAGAATGCAAAGCAATGCCATTGACATTTGGAATTGCTTCTATCTACACCGGAAATAAATAAAATAAAATTCAGATATTTACGTTACAACTCAGATTTGAAAAACTCGATCAAATATACCCTCATCTCCATAGCAATAATGCTATCATCACTGACTTATGCTCAGGATGGAGCTAATAGAGGTAATTTGAGCTCGTACTATCATGAGAAGTTACACTTTGGCTTTACAATCGGTGTAAACCGTTCCAACTTTGTTATTCAAAATGCAGAACATTTTGAGCGTTTCGATTCATTAAAATGGATCCATTCCTCTCCTAAAACTGGCTTCAACCTGGGAATTGTATCCGAATTAAGATTACATGAGTATGTAACACTTCGATTTGTACCTAATCTTTCTTTTGCTGAAAGGAACTTAGAATTCTATGTTGAAGGAGCCTATGATACACTCACTCAAAAGAAGACAATCGAATCAACCTTTTTAAATTTCCCATTGGATCTAAAATTGCGATCAAAACGAGTTGGCAATTTTGGTGCATACATCTTAGGAGGCTGGAGCTATAGTCTGGATCTTGCCTCAAAAAGAAAAACGCAAAATGCTGCTGATCCAAATGAGCAGATCGTAAAATTAAAACGCGATGACTTTGGCTATGAAGTAGGTGCTGGTGTTGAATTCTATTTGCAATATTTCAAGTTTGCCATCGAAGGAAAATTATCCATGGGAACCAAAAACTTACTAATTAAAGACAACACACTTTATTCCAATTCCATCGACAAACTCAATTCAAAAGTATTTTTGATCTCCCTTACCTTCGAAGGATAAACAACTGATATTTCTTTATTAACAATTCATTCATCAAAGCATCAAGGATGCATTATTTTGCTATTTTTACGCCTTCAATAAAAAGCAATATGAGCAAAGACCTAGTTGTAAAAAAGTCGACATTACCTGGTGCAGGAAAAGGATTATTCACAAAACGTGATATTAAAAAAGGAGAACGTATCATTGAATATTTAGGAGAGATCATCACCGAAAAAGAATTAGACAAACGTGCCGAGAAAGACATCTATGGTTATGCCATGTTCATCAGCAAAAAAAAATGCATTGATGCTTACTTTACACCAAATGAATTAGCGCGTTATGCCAATGATGCAAAAGGCTTAAGTAAAGTTAAAGGCTTAAACAACAATGCCTCTTACGAAGTATGGAGAAACAGAGGATGGATCAAGGCTGAAAAAGATATTCCTGCCGGGAGTGAGATCTTTGTAAGTTATGGTGCTGAATACTGGAAAGACATCCGCTACAATATAAAGCTCGACAAAGAAAGAGAGAAAGAAGCTAAAAAGGCTGCTGAGAAAAAGAAAAAATAGAGAAGTCCGGTTACCAACGCATCAAGCTGGTTTTAGCAAAATCCCACTCAGGAGTTTTGAGCACATCTCCGAATTCTACACTATACCATGGACTTAAGGAAGCATCATTGTAATTCTTTAAAATATGGATCTCCTGTGCCGGCATATAGCTTTGCTGAATAAGAAACAATCGTTTTTTTGTCTTAATATTCTCACACACATCAACTACCAAAACGGCATGTCCGGGGAAACCTCCTTTTATAAAAACATCTCCAATTTGGATATCATTTAAATTACTAACCGGCTTTAGTTCTTTACTCAATGAAGCTGTACCTGCGTAATTAAAAATGGTATTGCAATAACTTTTGAATACTTTGTAGCTATCGTCTTTTCCAGCACTTTTTACCCATGAAACTTTGTTGCCTTTAATTACGGTTCTGTATCCTTGACTCCATTTTTCAAAGCCTACATTATGGCCACTAGTGAAATTAAAATGTAAATTCTTGTAATCTTTTATCGAATATAAATATTCCGCACGCATTCTCATTACCGCATCGGCACACTGTTGAATATCAGTCGCACCAACATCAATATCAACAACAGCATAATGTACACGCTGGTTTCCTTTTAAACTCCCATCATACAAATGCACTGATGGAGTTCCTTGTTTTAAAGGTAAATTTCGCAACCAATCGGCAAATGATCCAGGTTTAGTTTCAATCCGTTTGAATCCATCAGGCACTCTGATTCTAGCGGCAATAGAATTATTAGAACTATAATTTGAAAGCCATGAATACTTGAGTGTAATTTGTTGTGGAAATGTGATTGAGCCTTTATATGCATTTGTCTCACTACATGAAGTAGTAAAAAAAACGAACAGCATAAAAACGATCGATCTCGAAACCATTATTGAGCAATTTCTTTTTTTCCAAAAATTTGTTTGTGTGAGCGATACATCACATATCCAATTGAAAACTGGAAAACGCCAAAATAGCTACTGTTATTGTTTGTGACCGAATTTAAGGAATATGAATAACGGGCGCCTATCGTAAAATCTTTTTTTATATCCAATTCCATTCCCGCCAATACTCCGTAATCACTATCTACATTTGAACGAAATGACTGTACATTCATTCCGCTTTTTTTACTTCCATCAATGGTTGCTATTTGGGAATTCAAATATTGAGAATAATCAAATCCAAGATTTAATCGTAAACTTTCACTGAATTTATATTGAGCATAGAGAGGTACAGTAATATAACCAAAACGATATTTGGTGATTGGGCTATCTCTTTTTATGGCCCTGCCTGAATAAATCAGATCTAATGCGATATTTACTCTATCATTTAACCACATGGAATATGAAAATCCACCACTGGCTAAAATTCCTGAGTTATAATTGATCGTATCTCTGTATAATTTAGAACTGGTCATCCCTACATACAAACCCAAACGTGAGAATTCTTTATTAGAGTATACCGTTTGAGCCTTAGAAGAGAGGGAGAAAAAACAAAGCACCAACATCAGTGTCAGTGCTTTTTTTTGAAATGAGATCATATTTACTTTACACTGATTTTTACAGTATAACTTCCCGTATTAGCAGCGTTATAAACTGTTTCATAAATTGAAATATAAAGCATACCACTTGCCTGAGCATTTCCGTTAAATTTTGCTCCGGCTTTTAGCACTTGAGTAGAAGACTCTCCAATTTTATATACTACATTGCCGTAAGTAGGGTAAGTAGTACCATAATTATAATCGCCTTCATATGATTCTGTTGCAGTTGTAGAACCCACGATAGTACCATCCGGTTTGTATTTGCTTCCCGATAAGCTCGCAAATGTTACCTCGCCACTAGCAGTTATGGAAATCTTTTGACCATTTTTAACCATGATCCCTGTTTTTAACCAGCCACCATTGGTATTTGAACTAATGTGTTTTGTTGCAAGTAATTTAAAAGTAAAATCACCATTCTCTCCATCACCGGAATACATCACATCTATATGCTTGATCTTTTCTTTTGGGATTGAAAGCGTTCCATATTCCGTTTTCAAATCAATTTTAGTAAACTCGTACTTCCCGCCCATCGAATATTCATAATCAATAGATATAACATCTTTTGAGGAAAAGCCATCTGTTACATTAAATTTTGATTGAAGCTCTAACAATGCTGCATCGGCTGTATAATCAGAAAAACTGGATGGCTCATATTTGGATGAGTAAACAATATCATTTATAGCAGGAATTGCTTTGATATCCATTTTGATCAATTCATCATATGCCGACTTTCGCATTTGTTCATTGGAATTCGATAATTGCTTGATCAAGCCATTAACTTTATCAATTGTTGCCTTATCAGTAGAAATGCCAAGATCGAGTGCTGTAACATTTTTAATCGGAATTTCCAATTTACCGTAATCCGTTACAAGCGAAACACTGGCAATCTTTGATGTTCCACTCATCACATTACCATCTCTCATGGTAAGTTTCAATTCTACATCCGACTGAGCAAAAGCTACACTAAACAGTGCGCTAGCAATAATAGTTGCAAATATTTTCTTCATAATTTCTGTTATTGATTTTCAACTTCTGTATCTCTTAAATATTCCTGTTCTGTGATCGGCACATCATCTTTAAAAAAGTAAATCGGACCAAAACTTGTTTCTTTCTTGATATACATGTGACCTTCTTTATTCTTTACAACGATCCTGCGGGTTACTTTCGCATTGTTTTCGCGAGCAGACTCCTCGGTAATACCTTCCGGATATTTTTCAGCAAGTGCGTTTTTAGCCTTGTCTTTATTTTCAGTGCTCGCAGTAACAGTTGTAGCTGTATTTCCTTTCTTCATAATCGCATCAATCTCTGCGATCTTTGCCTTTGGATATCCCTCAGAAGCTTTGATCAATAAAGCATCTTGAAACGCACTTTTAGCCATTTTATAATCTTTACTTGCCATTAATTTATCGCCTTTGGCAACAAGATCTTTATACTGCTGTTCTTTTGCCTTTGCTTTTGATTCGGCATCAATTGCTCTATTCACTTCTGCAATCTTATTAGCAGGATATGGCTCATTAGGTTTTAATGTTTGAGCCGACTTATAAGAAGTAATTGCAAGGGTATAATTCTTTTCTGCAAATGCATCGTCACCGGCTTTGATTGCGGCATCGTACTTTTCTTGTAATGCTTTTCCTTTTGCTTGATCAGCAAGCAATGCATTGATCTTAGCAAGCTGATCCTTAGGATACTGTTCAGTGCTTTTTAACGCTCCGGCTTCGGCATATGCGGATTTTGCTGTTTCGTAATCTTTTGATGTGAACGCAGCATCTCCTTTGGCTATTGCATCCTTATACTTTGCTTCTTTTTCTTTGGCTGAAGCTTCGTTTGTTATCAGTGCATCAATCGATGCGATCTTGTCTTTGGGATATTTTTCAGTAGGCTTAATTCCTAGTGCTTCATTATAAGCGCTTTTAGCTTCATCATACGACTTAGCAGCTAAAGCAGCATCTGCTTTTGCAACAGCAGCCTTATATTTTTCATCGATCTCTTTGGCTGAAGCATTTTTTGCTGCCAGATCAGCTAATAATTTTTCTATTTCAGCAATCTTGTCTTTCGGATACTGCTCTCCAGGTTTCAATCCCGATGCCTCAGTATATGCTGCTTTAGCTGCATCATATGTTTTCAATTTCAATGCGGCATCTCCTTTTGCAATTGCTGATTTATATTTTGCCTCAGCAGCAGCACGTTCTTTTTCGGCTGCAGCATCGCCCATTAATTTTTCAGCTTCTGCAATTTTATCCTGTGGATATTGTTCACCCGGCTTAAGGGCCAACGCTTCATTATACGCAGCTTTTGCTGCTGCATAGGTTTTGGCGGTCATAGCGGCATCACCTTTGGCTATAGCCGCTTTGTATTTTGCTTCTTTTGCTTTCTCGGCAGCTTCTTTTTCTTTGGCAGCATTTGCATCAGCAAGGGCTTTTTCTACCTCTGCCAATTTATCTTTGGGGTATTGCTCAGAAGGTTTTAATGCGATAGCTACATTATATTGAGTTTTAGCGTTTGTATAATCTTTTACTGTTAGTGCAGCATCGCCTTTAGAAATTGCATCAGCATATTTCTTCTCCAGCTCTTTTGCTCCCATTTCTTTCGCAAGAATGGCATTGATCTCCGCAATCTTATCTTTTGGATATTTCTCTGCACTCTTTAGCGTTGATGCTTCTATATAGGCGGCCTTAGCTGCATCGTACTCTTTAGTTGCAAATGAAGCATCCGCTTTTGCTATTGCTGCATTGTATTTTTCAGTCAATTCTTTTTCTTTTGCTAAGCGCTCTTTATCGGCAGCATCTTTGGCTGCTGCATCAGCGATAGCCTTATCGATCTCTGCCAACTTTGTCTTAGGATAAGCTTCTGTAGGCTTAAAACCTAAAGCTTCATTGTAGCCCGATTTTGCCTCATCATATGATTTCAACTTCAATGCAGCATCTCCTTTGGCAATTGCAGCTTTGTACTTTTCATCCAATTCTTTTGCACCCATTTCTTTTGCAATCAATGCATCGATCTCTGCGATCTTATCTTTTGGGTATTGTTCTCCAGACTTTAGAGTTAAGGCTTCATTGTAAGCGGATTTTGCTGCATCATACGTTTTCAATTTCAAAGCAGCATCTCCTTTTGCAAGAGCAGCTTTGTATTTAGTCTCCAATTCTTTTTCTTTCGCCAGCTTCTCTTTTTCAGCTGCAGCATCTGCCAATGCTTTATCCACTTCCGCTAATTTATCCTTTGGATATTGCTCCGATCCTTTTAAAGCCAGTGCTTCTGAATAACCCGCTTTCGCTGTCGTGTAATCTTTTGCTGAAAGCGCTTTATCACCTTTTGCAATAGCTGCATTGTATTTATCCTCTAGTTGTTTCGCACTCATTTCCTTTGCAATCAACCCATCAATTTCCTTGATCTTATCTTTAGGATACTGCTCAGAAGCTTTCAATGCGACAGCTTCGTTGTAAGCAGCTTTAGCATTTGTATAATCCTTTGAAGCAAATGCAGCATCTCCTTTAGAAATGGCCGCTGCATATTTTTCAGCTATTTCTTTTTCTTTTGCTAAACGTGCTTTTTCAGCAGCATCTTTGGCTGCAGCATCTGCAAGTGCTTTATCGATCTCAGCAATTTTTGTTTTAGGATAAGCTTCTGTAGATTTTATACTCAAAGCTTCATTGTATCCTGTTTTTGCTTCATCATAGGATTTTGCTGCGAATGCCTTATCTGCTTTTGCAACAGCAGCAGCATATTTTTCATTGATCTCTTTTTCTTTAGCCTGACGTTCTTTTTCAGCAGCATCTTTTGCTGCCAAGTCTGCCAGTATTTTATCAATAGATGCTAACTTATCTTTTGGTAATTGTTCATTAGGTTTTACAGCAAGCGCTTCATTGTAAGCCGACTTTGCAGCATCATACGTTTTAGCAGCCAATGCTTTATCGCCTTTTGCCATTGCAGCATTGTACTTGTCATTCAACTCTTTCTCTTTTGCCAACTTCTCTTTTTCAGCAGCGTCTTTTGCTGCTGCATCAGCCAATAGCTTTTCAATTTCAGCGATCTTATCTTTAGGGTACTGTTCAGACGATTTCAATCCAGATGCTTCAGCATAAGCAGCCTTCGCTAGGGCATAATTTTTAGCAGTCATGCCCGCATCACCTTTGGCTATTGCAGCATTATACTTATCATTCAATGCTTTTTCGGCAGCAGCTTTATCCTTCTCTGCTTTTTCTTTAGCAGCGATCTCAGCTAACGCAACATCAATTTCTTTGATCTTATCTTTAGGATATTGTTCTGAAGCTTTCAAGGCAATTGCTTCATTGTATCCGGCCTTGGCATTTGTATAATCTTTTGCTACTAATGCTTTATCGGCTTTTGCGATTGCAGCGTTATATTTATCATTCAATTCTTTTTCTTTCGCCAACTTCTCTTTTTCGGCAGCATCTTTTGCAGCTGCATCAGCCAGTGCCTTTTCAATTTCTGCTAATTTCGTTTTAGGATAAGCTTCTGCAGGTTTTAAACCTTGTGCCTCTGTATAGGCTGTTTTTGCACCCGCATAATTCTTTGCGCTCATTGCAGCATCGCCTTTTGCAATGGCAGCAGAATACTTTTCGTTCAGTTCTTTTTCAGCTTTTTCTTTTGCTGCTGCATCCGCTAAAGCTTTGTCAATTTCTGCAATTTTATCTTTTGGGTATTTTTCAGCAGCTTTTAAAGCGAGTGCTTCGTTGTATCCAGCCTTTGCATTCGTATAATCTTTTGCAGCAAATGCCTTATCAGCTTTCGCAATTGCAGCATCATACTTTGTATTTAATTCTTTTTCAGAAGCTAGTTTTGCTAAAGCTGCCTCTATTTCTGCCAATTTGGTTTTAGGATAGGTCTCTGCGGGTTTTAATTTTAAAGCATCGTTATAATTTGTTTTGGCAAAATCATAATTTTTAGCTGTAAATGCAGCATCCGCCTTTGCAATAGCTGCTTTATAATCCGCTTCTAATGCCGCATTTTTAGCCGCATCGGCTTGTAGTTTTTCAATTTCTTTGATCTTATCTAATGGATATTGTTCTCCTTTTTTTACACTTAAAGCATCTTCATAAGCCGCACGTGCAGTAGCATAATCTTTCTTAGCAAAAGCGGCATCTCCTTTTGCGATAGCAGCTTGGTACTGACTAGCTGCTGCTGCTTCTAATTGTTGCTGTTGTTTTACTTGCTCCTCCGCTTTTGCATTCGCTTCTTTCTCCATTTGAGCCAATTGGGCTAAAGCATTCTGCATGGATTGAGTATAAGCTTTATCGTACTCGATCTCTTTTATTTTATCATCATAATAGAACTTTGCAATGGGCTGACTCAGAATAGAATTCACTTGCGACACCATTCCCGGATCTTTGGGCAATTCAAAAATAGAGACTTCTATGTCCTGCCCTCCGAATTCTTCCTTGGCACGTTCCTCCGGAATCCCTTTTGTATTGAAATAGAATTTTTTGGTGATATGGCCGGCTTTGCCAATTGTAAGCGTATACTCTGCATTCAAATCCAACATCATTGAGAAGCGACCACTAGAAGTTGTGGTAACTTGATTGGCTATTGCCGAAC
>JAFLBF010000005.1 GCA_017303895.1 Bacteroidota bacterium
AAATTCATTATTCACCTCGATGCTGATTGTTCTTATGATCGTGATGCCATTGAAAATATTTTGGTTCCTTTTTATTATGATCTGAATGTTGGAGCCGTAGGTGGAAATGTGCAAGTGCGTAATTATAAAGAAAGTTTATGTGCCACACTGCAAGCCATTGAATACATGGATACCATTTCTGTTGGGCGTATCGCTACTTCCGAGTTGGGTATTTACCGTGTTATTTCAGGAGCATTCGGAGCTTTCCGTAAAGATGCATTGGACCGTTTAGGTGGCTGGGATATCGGTCCGGGATTGGATGGCGATATCACCGTTAAGATCCGTAAATTGGGTTATAAGATACATTTTGAGCCATCGGCCGTTTGCCAGACCAGCGTTCCTGTTACCTTTCAGAAATTGATCAAACAACGTTTGCGTTGGGACAAATCTTTGATCCGTTTCCGTTTAAGGAAACATCGTGATGTATTTTATCCAAACGATTCTTTCCGCTTCTCCAACTTTATTTCATTCGTTGAGAATATCACATACAATTTGATCTTGAATGTGAAATGGTATTTCTACCTGTTTGATATGATCTATAATTTTACATCACAATTGGTATTCATTGTGCCCATGAATATTCTATTGTACACGGTCAACAACTTTCTTAAATTCTTTGTATTCTCATTGTTCCGTGAGCGAAAGAACGAAACCGTTCATTATTTCCTGATCTATCTGCCTTTAATGGTGTTTTACTTTGGTTATTTTTTGCGGATAGTGCGTTCTATTGCCTATGTACAGGAAATTTTCTTTAAAGCATCTTATAAAGATAGCTGGAACCCTCAGAAATCGTCAAGGTACGCGAAAGCGCTTAAGCTTTAGAGTGTTGTAGCAAGCTGTTGGCGATCACATCGCAAGCTTTATCCAAAAGAATAAATACGTTTTCAAAACCTTGTTCACCTCCAAAATAGGGGTCAGGGACATTCATATTAGAATTGGGGTAAACGGTATTGAGGATCATCTCAACTTTTTTGCGGTCGTTCTCATTTCTGGATAATGAAACCACATCGGCATAATTGAAGGAGTCCATCACAAAGATCTTGTCGAAATGATCAAAGTCATCTACAGAAAATTGACGTGCTTTTAATTTACTTACATCCACACCATGCTTTTTAGCATTGGTGGTAGTCCTGGAATCGGGGTGTTCGCCAATGTGATAATTAGACGTTCCTGCCGAGTCGATATGGATGTCTATATTTAAAGCTTCTGTTTTGCTTCTTAGAATTCCTTCTGCTAGTGGTGATCTGCAAATATTGCCAAGACAAACCATTAATATCCGTTGCATAAACTAATCTTTAATAGGTGAGAATTTTAAAATGTAATGTGTGCCGGGTTTTTGGATCTTTTCAATATTGCCATTTAATTGTGATGCTAATATCTTGATCAATTCTAAACCTAATGTGGTGGTTTCGCTGTCAAATACCTCATTGCTAAAGCCTTTTCCATTATCACCGATGATGATCGTATATTCTTCTTTTATATTCGATTTGTGCAATTCGATCTCAATCACTCCTTCATTCATTTCATTGAAAGCATATTTGAATGAATTGGAAATGATCTCATTTAATAATAAGCCCAGTGGAATAATCGTATTTAAATTAAAATGCTGAACTTCCAGATCCAATTTCAAATCTATCTTTTTATTATAGCTGTAGGTGTCTATCAGGTTTTCCACGAGCATATTAATGTATTCCTTTACATTAATACGTCCATAATCTTCCGATTTGTAGAGTTTTTCGTGTACCAGTGATATCGTGCGGATCCTGTTTCTGATCTCACGGAACAATTCTGATGCTTTTGGATCCGATACATAATCTGATTGTATATTGATCAAGCTATTAATGATCTGAAGATTGTTCTTCACCCTGTGATGAACCTCTTTTAACAGGATCTCATTCTCATCTCTCTTTTTGATGATCTCTGCTGTGCGGTCGCGGATGATCTTTTCTAAACGTTCTTTTTGTAAAAGATGCTTCCGCTTTCTAAATTCATTGTAGCCATAGATCGATAAAATAAATGCGATCATGCAAATGATGATAAACCACCAGGTTGTCCAAAAGGGGGGCGTGATGGTAAATGAAAATTCTGCAAATTCTTCATTGGCAACACCATCCTTGTTTTCCGCTTTTACTAAAAAATGATAAACACCCGGAGGAAGATTGGAGTAGGTGGTGGTGCTGAATTCATTGGCCGGACTCCAGTTTTTATCAAAGCCTTCCAGCTTAAAGCTGTATTTTATATTATCAGGAAATGTTTTGCTGATCGCATGAAAATCGAAGGTGATATGATTTTTATTATGAGGTAATATGGTGTTAATTGGCAGATTATACCAGTGTGATAAACTATCTGAATATTCCTCCCAGTTTTCAACTTCTTCATAAAACAGTTTTACATTGGTAATCGATACTCGTGGAACTTCTCTGTTTCTCAATAGTTCTTCTGCCGGACTAAATTTAATAGCCCCTTTGATCGTTCCAAACCAAAGATCTCCATTCGAGTCAATACAAGTAGAGCGGGAGTTACATTCAATTCCTTTGAATCCTTCTGCTTTTCCGTAATTACGGATCCCGGCCACTTCTCCTTTGTCATTCAATGATATTTTATCCAAGCCTTTATTTGTTCCTACCCAGATGTTACCATAATTATCTACATTCATCAGATAGACTGTGCCCGATGTTAACCCTTCTTTAGTAGTGATGCTTTTTATTTCATTTCCATTGTACCATCCCACACAATTGTCTGTTCCTACCCAAATATTTCCAAATTTATCTTTCACCATACTTCCTGCATAGGTATTACAAAGTCCTTTGGTGATATGCTTGATGATCTTTTCATGATTATAAACAAAGATGCCATTACCTGTCCCCATCCATATATAACCATTTTTATCTTCCACAAACGAGTAAACATTATCGTTGAACAGTCCTATCGCTTCCGTAAGTTGAATCAATTCCTTTCCATTATCAACAAAGGCTTTGCTAGCCCGTGTTCCAATAAATATATTTCCGTTCTTATCTTCATAGATCGCCCGCACATTCTTTACTTCTTTGTATTTATATGGAATAAATAATGTGCCATTGTAAATACTTATTCCCTGATTATTAGCGATCCATACATTCCCTTTGCTATCCGTGAAAATACAACGTGTCTCATTTATCGTTGGATAATGTGTGACAGTCTTGCCATCATATTTGAATAAACCATGCAGACTTGTACCTATCCAGATATTTCCTTTTTTATCGGCATTTAATGCGAAGATGTCTTTTTCATTTAGCCCGATCAAATTGTCGAAGTAGGTGAATGCCTGATTGGTGAACTTCACTAAACCACCTCCTGCTGTTCCTATCCATAGGTTGCCGGTCTTATCTTCATAGATACAATTGATATGATCTACCGGCATACCATTCATTTGATTGAAATGGAGTAGATTCTTTTTGTTAAACTTATAAAGACCTTCATTTTGTGTTGCTATCCATAATTGGTTTTGCTGATCAAAATGAATATCACTTATGGTCGCTGTCGGAGGAAGATTGATACTGTCTATTTGTGTTGCTTTTACCTGATAGTGGGAGGGACCTATGATCTTGATCTTGTGAAATACAGAGCGGTCCTGTACAGCCCACAGGTTACCATTTTTATCTTCACTCAAAGATGTGATATTCGCATTGTTTACCTTTTCGTTGTCAGATATACGGAGTAGGGTTTTGTTCTTGAGTACTAATAATCCTCTGTCGGTTCCTATCCAGATGATATTCCTGCTATCTCTTTTGTAGCAATTCACATCGTAATAATTCAACGTATCACCTTTTACTCTGAGTTCTGAAAAAGTTTTACCATCGTATAAAAGTATCTGGTGATTTTTTATAACAATCAAATTCTTATTATCATCCTTTGTTATAAATTGAACATAGCCACTGGAAAAATAATTTTCATGTTGTTCGGAATAGTTTTTAAATGTTTTTCCATCAAACTTGCAAAGTGCATTAAAGCGGGTCCCTATCCAGATATTTTGCTGTTCATCTTCAGAAACAGCATTGATGATCTGTCCGCAAACGCCATCTTTTTCCTCGTATATTTTAAAATTCTTTCCATCAAAACGGTTCAATCCTCCACCCGATGTTCCGATCCATAAATATCCTCTGCTATCTTCAAAAATAGTGTTGACCTCCGATTGTGAAAGTCCTTCGTCCAATGAATAGGTTTGAAAATTAAATAACTGGGAAAAGGACGCTAATGGAAATGACAGTATTAGGATAAGGAGTAATGACTGTAGTTTTTTCATATTTACCATTGCTTGGATCGTATAGGTATATAACAAAAATAGGAATCAGATGTTCTGATTCCTATCTTTTTACGCATTTATTTGATATAGGTTATTGAATACTGATCTTTTTATTCAATTCGTCAATGTAGTTCTTGAAGCGTTTGTCGGTATCCATTAAGTTATTAACGGTTCTGCAAGCATGCAATACTGTTGCGTGGTCTTTTCCACCGCAATGTAATCCGATCGTTGCTAAAGATGATTTGGTCATGCTTTTTGCAAAGTACATTGCAATTTGGCGTGCCTGAACCACTTCGCGCTTACGTGTTTTAGATTTTAAAAGCTCGATTGGTAGATCGAAATAGTCGCAAACCACTTTTTGGATGTAATCGATAGATACCTCACGGGCAGTGTTTTTTACAAACTTGTCGATCATCTGTTTTGCCAACTCTAAAGTGATGGCTTTTTTGTTCATGGATGATTGAGCCAATAAAGAGATCAATGCACCTTCTAATTCACGAACATTGGTAGTGATGCTGTAAGCTAAATATTCAATTACTTCTTTCGGAAGGTCAATTCCATCCGTGTATAATTTCTTTTCAAGGATAGCGATACGTGTCTCTAATCCGGGAGTTTGAAGATCAGCTGCTAAGCCCCATTTGAAACGGGATAATAAACGTTGTTCAAATCCTTGTAATTCAACCGGTGGTTTATCAGCCGTTAAAATGATCTGTTTGCCGGTTTGGTGCAAGTGGTTGAAAATGTGGAAGAATACATCCTGTGTTTTTTCTTTACCTGCAAAATATTGAACATCATCAATGATCAATACATCGATCATTTGATAGAAGTGTACGAAATCATTCTGGTTGTTGTTTCTAACAGAATCAATATACTGTTGAGTGAATTTCTCTGAAGAAACATATAATACCGTTTTGTTTGGGAATTCGTTTTTGATCTGAATACCAATGGAATGTGCTAAGTGCGTTTTTCCTAAACCAACACCACCGTATATTAATAATGGATTAAAAGCTGTTCCACCAGGCTTGTTAGCAACTGCAAAACCTGCAGAGCGTGCCAAACGGTTGCAATCTCCTTCTACAAAATTTTCGAAAGAGTAGTTGGCATTTAATTGTGATTCAACATTTACTTTCTTTAATCCCGGAATAATGAATGGATTACGGATCGTATTCTGATTAATATCGATCGGCATTGCTACCGATGGATTTTTTAATTCTTTCTTATTAGTAGTAGGGATCTTTACTGTGTATGGTTTAGAGGCATTGTGTGAATTCTCCATTACAATGCTGTATTCTAAACGACCTTCTGTACCTAACTCCTTTTTAATTGTTTTCTTTAATAAGGTAATGTAGTGCTCCTCTAACCATTCATAGAAAAACTGACTTGGAACTTGTATCGTTAAAACGTTGTTACTTAATTTAACCGGCTTAATTGGCTCGAACCATGTTTTGAAACTTTGTGAACTAACATTGTCCTTTATTATCTCCAGACAACTCTCCCAAACTTTTACAAATGCTTTCTCCATTCTCTTCAGTAATTATATTTTGTTAAACTTAATGTTTAGTATATTCTGTGTATCCCTTGTAATCTCTATTGAGCCGTAAATATATACAACTTTAATTTATTCCTAACAAATATTTAAGAAAAAAAGTTAAAAAAATTTTCAGATTGCTATTGACTTTTTGGAAATTTTTATAGAGTAGCCTTCTGAGGCCTTTTTCTTGGTCTTTCGCTCGAAAACAAAGTCGATTCTTCCCAGTTTAATTCCGGCCCATCCTACCTGTGCAACCAGTACTTTTTTCTGGTCACTGTTTTCATATTCTAATGGTGTATCCAAAAAGGTGTGGGTGTGTGCTCCGATGATCAGATCAATATTCTTGGATTGTTTTGCTAAATCCACATCATTGATCTTTCCTCCTTTTGATGTGTATCCTAAATGTGATAGGCAGATCACCAGATCGCATTTTTCTTCGTGTTTCAGGTGATGAGCCGCTTGTGCAGCTTTTTCTGCAGGATTTAAATAAATGGTATTCCCGTACATTTTTTTGTCAACTAATCCATCTAACTCAATTCCTACTCCGAAAACACCGATCTTAATTCCATCTTTAATAAACACTTTATGCGGGATCGTTTTGCCATTCATGGCAGTATCCGAAAAGTCGTAATTACAATTAATGAAAGGGAAATTAGCATGATGCAATTGTTTTACCAATCCGTCAATCCCATTGTCAAAGTCATGATTCCCAATGGTTGTAGCATCGTAACCCATCATGCTCATTAATTTAAATTCCAATTCTCCGCCATATAAATTGAAATAAGGTGTTCCTTGAAAGATGTCACCCGCATCCAGGAGTAACACATTTTTTTCTTCACTTCTTATTTTTTTGATCAGTGCAGCTCTTCGCACAACTCCACCTAATCCAGCAAATTTGGGATCGTTATCAGGAAAGGGTTCAATGTGGCTGTGTACATCATTCGTATGCAGAATGGTTATTTTTACCAGATCCGTTTTCGCAAGTACTTCATTGGGGATCGCACTGAATGCCAATATCCCTGTTCCACCGATCAGCGATTTTTTTAAGAAGCTTCTTCTACTGTTCAAGTTTAATTCTTCCATCTGTCGCATATTTTAATGTATGACCTTTTTTATGTTCATCTACCATGTAATCGATGATCGCATCTCTTAACAAGTAATTGAGGGTGTCTGTCTTTACAGAATTTTTGAAAAAATCGTATTTGTCACCACCCGCTGCTAAATAATCGGATGTTACTACTTTGTAGGTTTTGTTGATGTCAAATTCTTTTCCTCCGATTTTTAATTCCTGGATCTTTTTCCCTTTTCCAATTACTGTTGCTCCCGCAAATGGTGCTCCGTTATTTGCTACCATTGCATCAAACAATTGTTTGGTCTTTTCTCCACTCAGTGTTAAAATTACAATGCTGTTTTCAAAGGGCATTAATTCAAATACCTTCCCTCTGGTAATTTCTCCTTGTGGGAGTTGCGCTCTTAAACCTCCATTATTTAGAAGACAAATGTCAGCGGGTATATTATCAGCAGGTTTGTAGCGCTCATTCGTTTTTATAAGGACTGCATCTGATACAAAACTCCCTAATGAACTTTCAGGCAATCCTTTTAATAGTGCTTGCTCCGAAACGATCAATACTTCATTCATGATCGCATCCATTTTAGTTTTGTAGGGAGCTATTGTTTGATAGAAGCTGGAATCAGAAGTCGATTTCGCATTAAGTTCGATGCTGCTTTTTTCTACTTTCACAATTTTGGGTGAAGTAGAACAGCTCCATAAAAAATAAAGCGAAAAGAGTAAACAGGCCAATTTTTTTGGGGATGTTTTCATTGGAGTATGCACGTTTAATTTGCATGACAATGATACGGATTTGCAGCTGAAATTGCGTGAAGAAAAGGGAAATAAATTATTATTATTTTTCAATTTAATTGCAATAAAAAGTGTATATTCAGGAAGTTTTTAAAATGTCTTTTATGTATATTTCCGAAACAACAATTCGTGTGCGCTATGCCGAAACAGATAGAATGGGATACGTGTATTATGGTAATTATACACAGTATTTTGAAGTGGGTAGGGTGGAAGCACTTCGTCAACTCGGAACCAGTTATAAAGAAATGGAAGACAATGGTGTGATGCTACCTGTTTACACATGTAACATCAAATATCATAAGCCTGCATTTTATGACGATCTTTTAGTCATAAAAACGACCATCAAAGAATTGCCTACTGCCCGAATAAAATTTGATTATGAGATCTATAATCAGAAAAATGAGTTGTTGAATACCGGTGATACAACCTTGGTTTTTATTGATATGAAAACCAACCGCCCTTGTCAGGCTCCACAATCCTTTATGGATAAGATAAAACAGTTTTTCTAAACTAATTTTTATTAAAACTTGCTTTTGTAATTTTAATTATCGTATATTTGCGATATAAAATATATCTATGGCTTACAGTAAGAAATTGGAATTTGATAAAGATGAGATCAAAGCGGCTGAAATTGCTAAAGCACTGTCTCATCCTGCCCGTGTGGCGATCATAAAATTTTTGGCGGAACAAAAGTCTTGTATCTGTAATGATATTGTAGAGCAATTGCCTTTGTCGCAATCAACCGTTTCGCAGCATTTAAAAGAACTAAAGAATGCCGGTTTGATAAAAGGAGAGATCGATGGTCCACGTGTTTGTTATTGTATCGATATGGATAACTGGAAAGTTGCAAAGAATGTTTTTTCCGATCTGTTTAAGATGAATTTTGATTCTATGAAAATAAAGTGTTGTTAATGATTAAAAATCTAATAAAATGAAACTATCTGAATTTAAAAATAAATTGACCGCATTAGATGCAGTTCAATTTGTACAAGTTAACGGACAAGATGTACCTCCACATTTTCATATTACTGAAGTGGGTGTAACAACTAAAAACTTTATCGACTGTGGTGGAACAGTACGTGAAGAAAAGTATGTGAATTTCCAATTGTGGGAAGCCAACGATTTTGATCACAGACTGGCTCCTGCTAAATTATTGAATATTATTGCTCTTTCTGAACGGGCAATTGGTATTAATGATGCCGAAGTGGAGATCGAGTATCAGTCGGAAACAATTGGCAGATACGGAGTAGAATTTGACGGAAACAAATTTGTCCTGTTAAATAAACAAACCAACTGTTTAGCTCAAGATAAATGCGGTATCCCTGCTGAAAAATTAAAGGTGAATTTAACGGAATTACAAACTTCAGCTTCTAACTGTTGTTCACCCAATAGTGGATGTTGTAACTAATAAAGAAATATAATGGATAAAAAAGAGCATTGGGAAACTGTGTTTTCTCAGAAACAGCAAAATGAAGTGAGTTGGTATCAATCAGTTCCGAAATCTAGTATTGAATTTTTTGAATCGAATAACGTTTCTAAAGACGCTGTAATAATAGATGTAGGCTCTGGCGATTCATACTTTATAGATTATTTGGTAGATAATAATTATCAAAATGTTTATGCCTTGGATATTTCAGAATATGCTTTAACTCGTTTAAAAACACGATTGGGTGATAAGGCAAGTCGCGTACATTGGATAGTATCCGATGTATTAGATTTTAAAGCTCCCCTTGCTTTTGATTATTGGCATGACAGAGCCGCATTTCATTTTTTGTCAGATGCAAATGATGTAGATAGGTATGTTTCAATTACAAACAACTATATTAAGCCGAATGGCAAAATGATGATTGCTACTTTTTCGGATTCTGGTCCCTTGAAATGTAGTGGTATCAATGTTAAACAATATTCAAAAGATGATCTCGAAAGCCAATTCTCGAATGCATTCGAAAGGATAAAATGCGTTGACGAAGTACATTTAACGCCTTTTAATACAACTCAAAATTTCACCTATTGTAGCTTTAAAAAGAAATCATGAGAAAATATTTTGCCGAAGCTATTGCTACCTTTTGTTTGTTATTAATAGGAACAGGCAGTGTCATTCTAGATCATAAAACAGCGGGTGGAGTCTCTTTATTGGGAATTTCTTTAATTACGGGGCTGGTCGTAACGATCATGATTCTGCTTGTTGGTAAGATGAGTGGTGCACACATGAATCCTGCTGTAACATTGGCATTGATCGCAAAAAAAGAGTTGTCATTTCATGAGTTCGCTCCTTATCTCTTGGCTCAAGCGATAGGTGCATTTGCAGGAACTTTTACATTGAGTTTAATTTTTGGTTATAACTATTCATTGGGTGAAACGATACCTTCTATTCAAATTGGATATGCATTTATAATAGAAGTTGTTCTAAGCTTTTTCTTATTGCTTACTATTTTCTATTCCTCTGATCGTTTTCCTGTATTGGCTCCATGGATCATTGGTTTGTATGTTGCCATAGGGATATTTCTTGGAGGAAACTATTCAGGCGGTTCTATGAATCCGATCCGTTCTTTATCTCCTGCCGTGCTGAATGATAATTATGCAGGTCAGTGGATATTTTTTACTGCTCCATTTATTGGAGCAGTATTAGCAACAATTATTTATAAAAATAAGAAAGCATGAAAAAAATATTATTCGTTTGTGTCGAAAATTCGAATCGTAGCCAGATGGCTGAAGCCTTTGCCAAAATACATGGAGCTGGTAAAGTGGAAGCATATAGCAGTGGCTCCCGTCCTTCGGGCCTTATCAATCCCAAAGCGATCGCTGCAATGAAAGAATTAGGATATGACCTGTCAAAACACGATTCCAAATCCTTGGATGAAATTCCGAAGATCCGTTACGATTATGCGATCACCATGGGCTGTGGTGATGAGTGTCCGTTTGTGGTAGCTGATCATCGTATGGATTGGCAATTGCCCGATCCCAAGCACATGGAACCTTCCGAATTCAATAAAGTAAGGGATGAGATCGAACAGCGTGTGTTAGATCTTATCAAAAATTTCTGAAAAAACTGACGATAATCAGTTTTTTCATTGATGCTAATCATAGCGCGTCTTTCACTGACGGGCTATTTTTGTGTCATAATCTTTAAATCTAAAAGCTATGACAACTGCAACAAGAACGAAACACATTGATGAATTACATTTTGAACACCAATTATGGTTGAATGAAGCAAAATTCTATACAGATGAATTGAAAATATATCAAAAACGTTTAGAAGAAGTTGCGTCCAAAAACAACTCAGAAGAAGTAAGAAAAAAAGTGGAGCATTTTCAAAATCAATTTATCATTCAAAAAGAACAAATGGATATTTTAAACCACCATGTGAATGAGCATGAGCAATGGTTAACGAAATATGCAAAGGAAAATCCGGTTGCTATCGATAAAAAATTATTTGCGGATCATACTGTTATCAATGATAAAGTTGAGTCTTTCAGAAAGATCTATGCTGAACTCAAGACAGAGTTCAATAAATTTGTAGCTACTTGGATGTAGTTTTTTTTTAAGTGTTTGTAAGTGTTTGTGCGTATTCATTTTTAGCCGCATCGAATTCAGAGATAATTTGTTCTCTTTCGCTGATGAGGTTAGCAATGAATACGCTTTTTTTATAGAAGATCATCATTAAAGCCCATTTGTTTTTTATCTCCAACACCGTGTGATAATACCAATATGTAAACAAACCACTTATTGGTAAACTGATCGCATATAAGGCTGTTAGCCATTGCAAATGGGTGTATTTCCATACAAAGAAAATTTGCAGCGTATGAAAGATCAAAAAGGTGAACATACCACCAACCATTCCTATGGCTCCTCTGAATTCAATTGATTTTGTCGTTTTTCTTGCAATAAATCCCGGGATCTCAAAGGGTAAGAAATTATTGATCAATCCATATAGATAGAGCGGGAACCCTGCTATTATAGTTATTAGTGAGCGGATATTTTCTAAAAAGAAAGAACCGTTATTCGCATTGTTTGAAATGTCCTTGTCGCTTAAACCTATCTTCGCCAGATTGTCAAAATAGTTTTTCAATCGAGTCTTCATATCTTCTACCCGTTTGGGCTGGATAAGCTTATAGTAATTAACTGTTTCAATGATGTTCTTGGTGATCAAGAACTCTTTTGATTTATCATCTTCGTGTATTCCTAGTTCTTTGCTGAGTTTATATTTATAAAGCTGTTCAATGTCTTTTACCAATGCATCCGTCTTGGTATCTTCAATATCGATCACCAATCTTTCCAATTCTTTGGTAATGTCGGTAGTGAGTTCCTGCACAGCTTTTATTGGATCGTTCTTGTATTCTTCCTGGTATTTTTTTGCTTCAATGGCAGGATTGATATTGATAAAAACATCTTTGTTGAATTTATGCGGATCCTCATAATTCAAGCCGATGTTAATGATCTTTACATTTAACTGAAAATTGTTCCGGGCTTCCGCACCCAATACGATCCTTGCAGCACCGGTTTTGATCGGCTTTAATTTTCTCTCCGTAATACTTATACCTTCGGGAAACATAAGGATCACGCCTCCTTTTTCTAAATGCTCGAAACATTTGTTGAATGTCTCTTCGTTCTTGTTCATCAGCGATGGATCATCTTGCTTCCTGTAAACAGGGATCATATTGAATTTTGGTAAAAGCCATCTCGTGAATGCTGTTTTGAATAATTCCCCTTTTGCCAAAAAGTAAACTTTTCTATTCAGGATGGTAGCCACTACGATGGGATCCATAAAGGTACTGGGGTGATTTGCCAAAACCATTAGAGGACCTTGTGAAGGAACGATCTCTTTATTGCGTATCGTAATGGAACGAAAAAATATTTTCGTTGTAATACGCATTAAGAATTTGAGCAGATTATATAGCATATAAGGTAGCTTTGGCTCTAAAATGATTCATTGTAAACTTTTACCATTTTTCTGCTTAAGTATTTGTTTCTCTCAAAGCAATAGGTGTTCACGCTTATAGTAATAACTCCACCGGCTGTTACTAATAACCCGGCTTCCATAATACCACTGTCTCCCGTTCCCCATACTTTGTCTGCTGCACCAGCAATTACTGCAGCAACACCAACCACTGTAATCGGTATGCCAATAAATGATGCATAATATCCGGCTTGTGTGTTCTCTTTTTGTTTGATCATGGTTCTAATTCGAGGATCTTTATGGTTTACAAAAACCAAATTTTTGATCTTGTTATAAGAGTAAGATTCACCTTTGTAGTAATATTTTCCATTCACAATATCTATCCGTTCTCTGCTTTCTCCTAAAATGAAGGGCTCATTCTGAATTTCATTTTTAACTGAAACTTCTGATTCTGAAAATTGTTCTTTTAGTCCACCGGCATAATGTATTTTTCTTATCGTATTTTTTAAAATGATGTAGTCCGGACTATCAGGTACTTCATAACGTTTGTAAACGATCTCATCGTTTCTTTTTTCTTTTACAGTCACAATAATCGAGTTGCTGTCCTTGAAAAAGATCGTGTCTTGAGCAAATAGAGGGAGATTCAATACGATAAAAAGTATTGATATTAATTTAAGGTAAGAATTGTTTGAAACCATGGCATAAACTTATGCCTAAATATCGAATTTGTCAATATGATTTTAAAAATCCATACCTTCGTCATATGCTTACACAACGTCAATTATTTTTAAATCATGTAGCACAAACAAGCGAAACACCACTTGCGCTTGAAATTGAAAAAGCAGAAGGTTTATATTTATATGATTCTTCCGGAAAAAAATATATGGATCTGATCTCCGGGATCTCCGTTTCAAATCTTGGACATAGACATCCTGCTGTTGTAAAAGCAATTAAAGATCAATTGGATAAATACATGCACTTGATGGTGTATGGTGAATATATTCAAGCTCCACAAGTTCAATTAGCAAAAGAATTGACATCTCATCTTCCTGATAAATTAAGTTCAGTGTATTTTGTGAACTCCGGTTCGGAAGCTATAGAAGGTGCTATGAAATTGGCGAAAAGATATACGGGACGAACAGAGATCATTTCATTTAAGAATGCATATCATGGAAGTACTCAAGGGAGTTTGAGTATTATGGGAAGTGAAGAGTTTAAGAATGCGTATCGTCCATTACTTCCGGATACGAAGCAGATCCGTTTTAATTGTGAAGCAGATCTTGTTGAGATCTCTGAAAAAACAGCTTGTGTTGTTGTTGAAACGATTCAGGGTGAAGCAGGCGCAGTGGTTCCTACCAATGATTATTTGCAAAAACTAAAACACAAATGTGAGCAAAAGGGTGTGCTGTTGGTGGTTGATGAAATTCAATGCGGATTTGGCCGTACCGGTAAATTGTTTGCATTTGAACATTATGGAATAACTCCTGATATTTTATGCTTGGCAAAAGGAATGGGAGGCGGTATGCCTATTGGTGCATTCATTTCTTCCATTGATATTATGCACTCACTTACACATGATCCCATTTTAGGCCATATCACCACTTTTGGAGGGCATCCGGTATCTTGTGCCGCAAGTTTAGCAACCTTGCGTGCACTTATATCTGAAAACTTAACCGGGCAGGTAGAGGCAAAAGAAAAATTATTTAGAGAATTATTAGTTCATCCTAAAATAAAAAGTGTGAATGGAAAAGGATTGTTGTTATCCGTTTCATTCGAAAGTTATGAAGAGAACAAAAGAATTATTGATCGTTGCATTGAAAAAGGCTTGATCACCGACTGGTTCTTGTTTAATGCACATAGTATGCGTATCGCGCCTCCTTTAACGATTACCTTGGAGGAGATCAGATGGGCTTGTGAAATTATTTTAAGTTCTATTTAACAGATTTTAACAGCCTGAGCCAAGTTTGGCATTATGATTGTTTTTTGTATCTATATAATCTAAAATTTATGACCATGAAAAAATTGAGTTTATTTTTAGTTGGTGTTGGAATATTTTCAACCGCTATATTTGCTAATCCTGTTCAGCAGGAGCCAAAGAAGACAGAAAAGCCGGCAAAGCTTACAAAAACAAAACCAATTAAGCGTGTTGCAGCTACAAAAGCTGTACAGTTAAAAAAAGATGAAGTAAAAAAAGAAGAACTGAAATCAAAATAATTTATTGGTGTATTTATACTAAAAAGGCGGGCATTAGCCCGCCTTTTTAGTAATTACCTATTGATAACATTACCAGTGTGCAGGCCTCAATGGTTTCAATTCCTCTTTTTTGAAGTTCCGCTTCAAATTCCGGATTCTCAGTGCCGGGATTAAAAATAACACGTTTGGGTTTTAAGTTGATTACATATTCTTTCCAACTTTCTTGATTTTGCGGACCCACATAAAGTGTTACTGTATCCACATCATTGATCGTAGCTTTTTCTTTGATTATTTCAATTCCATTGATGTTTCCGGAACGTAATCCTACCGGAATGGCGTCATGTCCATGTTTTTGTAAAGCAAGTGTTGCTTTGTATGCATAACGCTCCGGATTCTCTGATGCGCCAATAATTACCGTTTTTTTATTCATGTGATTAAATAAGATGGTCTTCTTCTAAGTAGTTTAGATCTTTATTGAATGTTTCCTCCAATTTCCATAATGAGATCATGGCAATGATAAACAGAATAATTCCTGTGATGATGATCGCTTCCATTCTGTTGGTGTATATTGCTATCAGATCGATCAACATGGTCACAAAAATCAATGACCCTCTTACAAAATTAGGGGCTGTTGTAGTAACGGTTGCTCTGATATTTGTTCCGAATAGTTCGGATGCAGTACTCATAAAAACTGCCCAATAACCTGTTGCAAATCCAATAAATAAAATCGTTGAATAAAAAATAGTTTCAGAATATGTGGCAACGGTGAAGTATAGCATGATGCCAATTCCTGTTAAAAAGATAAATGTAGCTAATGCTTTTTTTCTGCTTTTAAGAATCTGACTTAATAAACCGCTTGCAAAATCACCTATCGTGATTCCCAGGTAAGCAAACATCACACATTTTCCATTTTCAGGGACAAAGGATGTTACCCCCAATTTTTCCATCATTTCCGGTGCGAATCCGACCAACACCCCCATTACATACCATACAGGAACGGCTACTAAAATAATGTTGAGGTATTTGAATGCTTTTTTGCTCGAAGAGAACAAGCTGAATAAATTTCCTCTGGATACTTTTTTTTCTTTTGCTATTTCAAACATGCCCGATTCAAATACGCCTATTCGCATCAATAATAATGCTAATCCCATGGCTCCTCCTAAAAAGAATGAATAACGCCAGTTCTCGATCACATTCCCCATAAATCCTGCTACTACGGCTCCAAATACACCAATTGTTGCAACGATCATGGTGCCAATTCCCCTTTTTTCCTTGCTCATTGTTTCGCTTACCAAAGTAATACCTGCACCTAATTCACCGGCTAGACCAAAACCTGATATGAAGCGCAGAATAGCATATTGTGGTACCGTTTGAACAAATCCATTGGCAATATTGGCCAATGAGTATAGTAATATAGATCCAAATAATACTGATAATCTTCCTTTTTTATCACCTAAAACTCCCCAAAAAATACCGCCTATCAGCATTCCACCCATCTGCCAGTTTAATAACTGTTTCCCAACCGATTGAATTTCATCATTGGTAGCTGCCGCACCTAATATCTCTTTCAAACTATCTCTCCGTTCAACCAAAAAGAGTAGTAGATCGTATATGTCAACAAAATAGCCCAGGGCCGCTACGATCACCAATAGATTAAATACTTTATCGTTATTCTGTTTTTTCATACAATTTTATTTAAGCATAAAGATAGTAAAGTATATAAAACAATAAAATTCAGCAGCTGTCATAATTAGATTGATTGTAAATAAGCCTCATTGTCCTGCTTTTATATTGGTGTTTTGAAATATCTTCTACTTTTGCAGCTCTATTTCAGTTTACCGATCTATTTTACAGTTTAACAAAATCAATATGTCTATTAGTAAAGAATTAAAAGAAAGAAGTCAGGGGCAATGCGAATTGTGTAATGCCGAAGAAGCAACAACCTCTTTTACCGTAAGTCCAAAGAATGATGATCATATAGCGAACCAAGTGGCGGTGTGTAACACCTGTTTGTCGTCCATGGATAAAGCAGATGCCGGTTTTCACTGGCGTTGTCTGGAAGGAAGTATCTGGAGTCAGGAGCCAAGTGTGCAGGCTTTGAGTTATCGTTTGTTGAATAAATTAAAAGATGAGCAATGGGCTGCTGATCTGATGGGTTCCGTTGATCTTGATGAAAATGTGGTACAATGGGCAATGAGTGGATTTGAAGTGGCTGCTGTTCATAAGGATGCATTTGGAAATGTATTGGAAGCAGGAGATAATGTGGTGTTGACACAAGCGCTAGATGTAAAAGGAACCAATTTTACAGCTTCTAAGGGAACGGTAGTGAAACGAATAAAATTAGTTGCTGATAATCCTGAACAAATAGAAGGCAAGATCAATGAGCAAATGATCGTTATTTTAACGAAATTTGTAAAGAAAGGCTAACGCAGTAAGTATTTATTAAATAAAAAATCACCACACGGTGCTTTTTTATTTAATAATAACATACATCAAAGTTCCTGTTTCATCATAATGTCTGTTTGTTCATCGTCTCCCAAACGGAATATGTGTTTGTCGAATTCTTTGAACCCATTTTTCTGATAGAAATGGATAGCTCTCGCGTTTTTCTCCCATACACCCAGCCATACATGATCAACTTGCAGCTCCCTAGCAATGCTTATTGCTTTCTCATACAGTTGCTGACCTACATTCTTACCATGAAATTCTTTTAGCACATATATACGTTCGATCTCTAGAGAATTTTTGTCCTTTAGCTCCGTTTGCGAATCACCATAATTGATCTTTAAATAGCCGATCACATGGTTGTTAACACAGGCGAAGTAAAATTCAGAATCAGGATGTGAAAGCTCTTCCATTAGTTTATCGATAGAAAAGCCTTTTTGCAGATACTTGTTCATATTCTCCTCCGTATTCTCAGAAGAGAAGGTCTCCAAAAAGGTTTGCTTGCCAATGTTTTGCAATTGTTCAATTTCAGCAATTGTTACCTTATTGATCTGTATATCTTGCATGTTTTTTATCGAGGGATTGAAAACAAAAAATCCTGCATTGCTGCAGGATCTGTATTGCTTGTTTTTGGCGGGAAAAAAGGTACAAATTTCAAACGATTTCGCCAAGGATTTGGGTGAAATACTTGATTTCATTGACCGTTTCCGTCCTGAAATAGACGCCATTGGTAAAGAACCCGAAATTTCCGAAAAATAGCCCCTTACTGTCGCCAAATTCAAGGTGGGAGCCTTTAGCAACAATTGTCCCCCGCCTGAATTGGGGGGCATTTAACTGATCCGAAACTGCAATAAACACAACAATCGCCTTCCAACGGTTTTAACCTTGCTTTGCAGTTTTCGCACTCGTAAAAATAGGCACATGCGTCCGTTGGCATAATTTCGTCCTTTTTATGACCACATTTCGGGCAGGTCAAGGTAGATTTCAGCTCTACCTTTTTGCCATTATAAGTTCCACAGGTTTCGCAAGAACCGTGAAGTTTATTCCTGTAATAGTTTACTCCGGTTGCAATAAGCAATCCTAACATTCCCCCGTACAGAAAATATGTCCAATAATCACTGTTATTGAAATGATAGCCATAAAAAATTAGTAGGCCACTTGGGATGGCAATAAGAAGCGGATAAGTACACCGATGCTTTCTATATGAAATAATGAATCCAATAATAGAAATCAAAACCATCAATTGAAATATCCACATTGTCCAACCTCCAAACAGTTCAAAACTGCCCAGTCCAAGAGCAGAAGCTGCAAAGGCAAAAAGGGGAAAGCAGCAGGGTGAAAAGATGGCGGTGATCAATAAACCAAGAGTCCCAATTTTATCTATGTTATTTGTAATTTTCATGCAATGGAGTTCTGTTTGATATGTTTGAAGAAAGGATTTAGAATCTTATGATGTTCCTTCTTTAAAGAGTAATAAATGGTTTGTCCGGAACGTCTTGTTTGCACAATGTTTCCATCCTTCATTTTTCTGAGGTGCTGAGAAATTGCAGGAATACTAATACCAATTATGTCGCTTAAATCGCAAGGACATAATTCTTGCTCATTCTCCAAAAGAAAAAGAATTTTAAGCCTTACTTCGTTCCCTGCTAATTCTAACACTTTTCCGAGAGATTCAAAGGTGTCAGCGTTTTCCTTTATTACCTTTTTACATTGGTCAATCTGATGCTTATCAGCAAAAACTCTTATACATGAATTCTTTTCCATGATACAAATCTATTTATTTTTAATTATTTAAGCAAATGCTTAAATATAGATAACAAAAAAAGGCGGGAAACCCCGCCTTCTCATTTTAATTATGGGTTTTATATCCTGTGAATCTTTTTGGCGTCATCAAACCCGACCCATTTCCCATTACTATCAAGTCCTCGATTTGCCAGTTCCCTCCGAACCAAGTAAATCAGATCAAAGTCCCCTTTGATTGCTTCTGAAAGAAGTCGGTCACTTGTTAAGCTGAAAATATATGAAGGGTTGTCGTCATCCTTCCTGCTTTCATAAAACCGAGGATCAAATTTTTCACGGGATTTCTGTTCCGATTTGCCGGTTGATTGATCCCATACCTTTAGGGCTTCAGCCATCTGCGTCAAAAACGCATTTAAATTCGGGTGAATTTCATTCACGACATCGTGAAAGTTTACGCTGCGTTCTTGGGCAATATCCAAAATTTCAATGTAATCGGCATCGGTAAGTTCCAAATCCCACTCCCTTTCAATCACTCCTTTTAAAAGGCGTATTGTTCCGTTAAACACAATGGTTGGTTTTTGTTTTGTAGGTTGATTAACTTTTGCTTGAGTTTTACCTTGTCTTTGACGTAATTTTTCTTCGCCAGTTTTGGTTAATTCTCCTCCCATTTGTTTCCAAATTTCAGGCGGGATTTCTTCTCTAATTACGGTATCGGCATCCATAGCTCGACTCATAGCCTCTTTGTACTTCTTTGCTTTATACAAACGATTAATTTCTTTTAGGACTGCGTGATCTTGTTTATCCAAGTATTCAGGCTCAGTCCAGTCTTCGGTTTTTGCGGTTTTCTTTTTCATGCTGTCTACGTTCGATACTTTATTCGGAACGTCCAAGTTCTTTCCGCTTTTTCTGACTCCATTTAACTCTTCTGCATCACTCATGCTATTATAGCCAAAAATATCAAGCTCTCCTCCCTGATTAAATCTTCCAAATTGTACAGCTTTACCTTGCTCCGGTACTTCAATTACTACGTCCACATCGTGCTGAAATTCATTGTTGCCTTTGAACTTACCTCCTTTGGTGGCCTGAAAGATGTAAATAAATGACTTTCCTTTATTGGAAGCTTTAAGCTCATCCAAATCTTTAGGAGATAAACCAAGTTTATTAACAGAGTCCAGGAAGATAAATTCATAAGAAGATAAATCCTTTGGCAATGCATCTGCCACAAATAGGTTTTCATGAGCAACATCCTTATCCTTCAGTTTTTTCTGAAGTGTTGCATCCAACTTCTCTTCTTTAGCAACATAAAGTACCTTTCCATGATTCCTTGCCAAGTATCCTGCAAAATCAACACATAAATAACTCTTACCCATTTTCGGCATCCCAAAAACCATTGCCGTAAATCCCGGAGCTGGATCACCAATGAAATCAAGCCACTTTCCTGTGAATCCAACAGCATTAAATTGCAAGTTGGTAAAATCAGTACTCGGCATCACGTTAACTTGTTGAGAGGAATTATTTATTCCACTCAAATCCATCTTCTTCTTTTTTACTTTAGTGTATGATTCATCAATATCATCGTAAGCGTTCTCATATTTTTCGATGATCGATTTCAATCGCTTAACTGTAGCGGGGGTAAGAACAAAGTGTTTTGCATTACCCATTGTATTGAAAGCTTTAAGCACCGCTTGTTGGATAGACATTATGTCTTTAGCTACCGGAGACTTTTTTGTGATTTTCTTTTCCTCAATAGCTTTTTGCAACTCGTCTATAAATATTTCAAAGGTCTTTTTGTAAAGGACTTTATCATTGAAATCCAAAAAACGGTTAATGAATTTCACTTCAGTTGAAATTTCACCATAAGGGTTTTTCTTTATTTGCTTTTCAGGTTTTATTCCATTGACAGGTTTTTCCTCTTCTTTATCTGACTTTATAAACTCTTCCAGTTTTTTGAAAGCAAGATTTACCATTCGTTTTAAATCAGGCTCACTTTTATATCTTTCCCAATCTTCTCCTTCTTCTGTTTTGGAAAGAATAACCATGTGTGATTCCTGTAATACTTGAGGTAGGTTTTCAAAACCGATCTCCTCAATGGTTTCAAAATAATTATCTGTTGTTATTTTCTTTGCTTTCATTATGCTGCGAATTTTAGTCGTTTGAGTTTGGATTCAATTTCTTTCATGGATATACTTTTGATTTTTAGATCTTGCTTCATAGGTTTGATTTTTTCAGGATCGTAATTAAAAACAAGCATTTCCGTTTTCTTTTTATCGGTGTGTTTTGTTACCGCCACCGACTTCTCTACTTTTTTCGTTCGCCATTTGAACTTTTTAATATACTGGTTCAGAATCGTGGAAGGATAACTACTCAACAAGAATTTACCTTTGACTTTCGATAAAGCATTTAAGAGGTCTTTATAATCATCTTCGGAATAACCTTTATAGTGTCCCATATCCGAACCGATATATGGAGGATCGGCATAAATGAAAGCATCCCTTGCATCGCAACGGTCAATCACTTTCAATGCATCGTTGTTTTCAATCTGCACCATTTTCAAACGTTGTGCGTATGCATTGGTAAAATCCTCTCGCTTATTAGCAAGTGATTTTTCCTTAGCGTTTGTTTTCCCGAATCCCCAAGAACCTATCATTCCTGCGAATCCCTGATTGGTGAGCGTCCATAATGCCCAAGCACGTTTTACATCCGGAAACAGATCGGGGTGTTCATACACGACCATCGCTTTTTTGTAGAGTTCTCTGCTGTGAAGTGTAGATTGTATTTCCTTTTGCAATTCAGGAAACTTGGATTTAATGACCTTGAAAAAATTAATGACTTCACCATTTTTATCATTGATAACTTCAACTTCCGATTTTGGTTTCGCAAAAAATAATGCTCCTCCACCAAAGAATGGTTCGCAATAAATACGGTGAGCCGGTATTAAGTCCAATAGATGCTTCAACATGGTTTGTTTTCCTCCGTAATATGTAATTGGTGTTTTCATTTAAGCAGCGTATTTTAAATTCATTAATTCAAGTTCCAGTTCAATGGTGAGTAGTTTGATTTGTTCATTATTCTCAAGCACGACTTGTTTTACTGAACGTCCGAGTAGTCGCATGCCAATCGCTTCTACAACCGGAACACTTACTGCGTTTCCAAGCATCTTGTAGCGTTGTGCATCGGAAATTTCTTTTGCTTTTCCTTCAAACAAGCCAAATCTTGTCCAGTTATCAGGAAAGCCCTGCAACCGCTCACATTCAATTGGAGTTAATCTTCTGAGGCTTCCTTGTTTAATAGTGTATTGCTGAACTCCTGTATCAATGGTGTTCGCTATGCCTTTTCCGACTCTTCCTCTTCTTCTGTTCGCTTCTAAAAATGAGAGATTAATACTGTCACCTTCAATTGCTGTTGCGTATCCCTTGCGTGTTGCTTCAGGAACATGAAACAAAACCATACTGTCCTTTTGTGCTGTGGTGAGTTGGTTGGCAATCTTGTCTTTGCGAACTTCTATCTTCCCGGATTGTCCTTTGTAATTTCGGGTTCTGTATGCGGCACTACTCACTACCAAAGGTTGACGCACTAAATCAGTTTGTGCTTTAAGAGCGGGGCTTTTGTCCATTCGCTCTTTTACCCATTTATCTGTTGAGTTCTTCCAATGAAGGATATATGGACTGCGATGGGATGATTCTCCAACCTTTGTATCGATTGTGGGACTTAAACTTTTCCTCTGAGATTCTTTTTTATCGAGCGCATGATTCCCTTGATGGCTTTCTCCGAAAGGAAATATCTGTGGTGTGGTTTTTCCTCTAAGACATCCGACAAGGTATATCCGCTCTCTGTTTTGGGGTAAAAACCAGCAAGTATTAAGCAGTTGCCATTGGCATTCATAAAGCCCAATGTCGGCAAGCGTTTGAAGTACGACCTCAAAGTCTTTGCCCTCGTTACTGGAGAAAAGCCCTTTGACGTTTTCAAAGATAAAAACATCGGGTCTGCACTCACGGATGATTCTAACAGCTTCAAAAAAGAGGCTGCTTCTTTTTCCTTTGAGCCCTTTGAATTTTCCAGCAATGGAAATATCTTGGCAGGGTGAACCAAACGTGATGATGTTGGGACGTTCGATTTGTTTGCCTTTAATTTTTGTGATGTCACCGAGGTTTTTCGCATGTCTAAAATTGTATTGATAATTAGCAACAGAGTATTTATCTACTTCCGAGTAGTAATGTTTGGCAAAGACAAATCCAGAGGACTGGAGGCCTTTTGCAAAGCCTCCAGTCCCACTGAATAGGTCGAGATAGATGATCTCCTTTTTCATTTTAGCTGTAAACAAGTGCTTTACGGTTATCCCAAATCTTATCGAAGCTTTTGTTACCACCCGCCCAGTGATAAGAAAGAACTCCTTTGTTGTTGGTTACCTTTAAGATTGCCCATACAGGCTCATCTGTTTTTGCTCCCGGATTTGCAAATCCCTTGTAAACTGCATTCGAGTTTGTCTCATCTACCAGTTTTGGCTCGTAGAAGATTTTATCATTCATGCTTGTTACTTTTTCGGATAATTGCGCTACCGAGTTTTTCAAGTTTACGATCTCCGCATTACCTTCAGTTTGCTTTGCTTCTGTTGCCAAACCAACTGCTGCTGGACTTTGCAGCATCTCCATGATCTTATCTCTCAAATCATTTACATCGCTTGAAGCAGGAACGGCTACTTCTGTTTGATCTACGAACACATTGTACAATGCTCCCTGACCGATGTCGATTTTGATGATGGTGTCTCTTACCACTTCCACTTCTTTGATTTGATGTTTCAAAATAAAACGTAGTGAACCGTCTGTGACGATTTTAAGGCTTGCGCCATTGTTGATGATTTCTGTTGCCATTTAATCCTCCTTTTTGTCTTGGTTGTTTTTACTACTTTTAATTGCTCCTACAATCACTTCACCGATTACAGCCCCCATGAACCCGCCAATCATAACAAAGGGAATGGTGTCCTTTTGCGTTTCTTTGGCGTAGAAGTAGCTGATAAGTGATGCAGCGAGCGTAACGGTTGATACGATTGTTTTTTCTCTCATTATTTATTTGCATTGATGTAAAGTGTGGTTGCGATTCCTGATAGTATGAGCATGCCTCCGGCAAGCAGTTTATTTTGCAACACTTTCCTGCGTTGTGATTTGTAGGCTGTGTTTAAATCATCGGAGAGTTTTCGTTCCCTTTCCAAATTCTCATCAAGCAATCCTTTGATCTGTAAATAAGAAGCTCTGCAAATAACCACTTGTGAATCTTTGATCGCGACCATGTTTTCCAGTTGCGAGATATTACTTTCGTAAATGGATTGAGCGCTATCCACCAAAGCCACATAAGCAAGCGTTTGCTGTTTTAATGAATCACAATCGTTCAGTAATTGCTCAATGCTCAACGTGTCACTTTTCTTTTCGGCTAATGCTACAAGTGCAACTTGTGACTGATTCAGTTTAAACTTGGTTACCTTCAACTTGTTTTGTGTTGCAGACAGTTCTTTTTGCAAACTGTCGCTGTGTGTTTTCAGTTTCTCAAAAGCTTTGTTGTAGGTGTTGTCAATGCCATCCGCTTTTACTTCGGCTTTGATGATCTCAGTTTTATCTGGCTTCACTTTTTCTCCGGTATTGCAGGTGCTGAGTGACAGGAATAATCCTGTGATGAGTGCTGTAAATAAAATAACTAATGGAACTCGTTTCATAATCTTTCGTTTTTTAATAATGATTTTTAATTGATTGTTTTTGACTTTTTCTCAAGCGAGTAACCGAATGTTCCTGCACCAATCATACTGATGAATGCGTAGAACATATATTCAGGAACCTCCATTCCAAAGAACTGCTGCGATACCCAACTGATAATGGACATAAGCACGTAGATCAGTGTAATTACTTCTCTTAATGAAAAATTGCCGTCTTTGTCTTTTAAAAGCTGATGTAGGATGTCTTTAATCTTCATAGTTGCTGTTCTTGTTTTTTAAATAGATGATTAAATGTTTCGCTGATCTGTTCAGCGATGTTTTTGAGTTTATCGCCTCCGCTGAGAGCGATGAACCCTACTGCAAGCAGACCTACAATTCCTGCTCCGACTGCGATTCGCCTGTAGGTTTCTCTTTTTACTGCTCTGAAATCAATCAAAGTGTAAGTGAATTTATTGCCGTACATACTGCGGTGGCGTTCGCAAAAGCGCAGGAATTCCTGAAAGGCTGTTGCATTTTCAAAGACCTGACAGCCTGCCGAATTTTTATCAACGGTTTTTGTTGTTCCAATTCTGTTGGCTCTGTGGATATTGATCCCATACAAGCCTTTTGTTTTCTTTCCGTTGTAAAAATCAAGCGAGGCATCACGGTCATAATCCCTAATAATGGTTACAGGTTTTCGCTGCACTAAAGCCAGGTATTGTCCACGGTGTAAGCCCATCTCGTAAGCATGCTCGTATTGTCCTTGTCCAAGTATGGCTGTTCCCTGTGTCTGCATTGGATTGCGTAGCCAAAACGTTCCCGGATCTGTGGTGGCTTTGTAAACGTGATAGTTCCATTTGATTGGGCTAACCTTATAGAACACATGAATCTCGTCATCAAAGCGATTCGGAATTGTACTGGCGGAGCGCAAGCCAACAATGTTCAACTCATACGGGCGTGTATAGAGTTTATATCCTTTGTGCTTTAGTATCGCTCTTAACTTCTGTAATACCATTATGCTGCGGAATTAAAATCAGGTTCGTAATTCTTCAGCCACTCTTTCACATCAAAGCATGGACATGCTTTTTTCACTCCCGGAAAATCTCTGTGTCCAAGCACTTCTGCTTTTGGATATTTTTCCGTTAAGCGAACGATGATATCGAACATGGCGTGCTTTTGTGCATCGCTGCGGTTGTCCACAGGCTTTCCGTCTTTATCAATACCGCCAACATAAGCGATGCTGATACATTCGGAATTATGCTTGTAAACTCCGTAGCTGTTCTTCTTTTCATCAAGCAACTGAACGATTGTTCCATCACGTTTGATAAAGTAATGGTAGCCGGGTGTGTCACCCCATCCTCGCTGTTCTTTCCAGTAACGTTTGATTGACTCAAGGGTGGTTGTTGTGGGCGTTGCTGTGCAATGCACCACGATGTATTTTATGTTTCTTAAATTCATAAATAGTTGATTGTTTTGGTTTCCACTAAAAAGTGTTTTCCGTTGTTTTCAAATAGTGTGTGATTTCCTTTTTGTGCGATCTCTTTCCCAAGCACCATATTGGCAGGAACTTTAATTGCTTTCTTTGGATGCACCCAAACAAGTGTTGCATGTTTGGTGATTATACTGGAGCTTTCAATACCGGACAGCGACCATTTCTTCCCATCGTAATTCAATCCCATGCGGGTGAACTGTAAACGGATTGCTTGCTTTTGTTTCTCATCGGTAAAGCTGTTAAGCATTCCGTTGACAAGCGTTTGGCGAACTCCACCGATTCGGTAGTTGGTCTTAAAATCATCAGAGACTGTGGTGTAGTCGTCTTTTGATTTTAATTTTTGAAGGGCTTTAATTGCTCCGGTAAAATTTTTAATGATTGCTGCGTTGTACAATTCTTTTGCACTTGCGGAAGCATCTAATGTTTCTCCTTGCGTCATGACATTGAAAGTGCTTTCATCAATCGTACTTGGATATCCTGCTTTGATAAGAGCCGCTTCTGTTTTACTTCCAAAATCTCCATCCGCTCCGGCTTTACCGAGTGCATCCTTTCCTAACTTGATAAGTAATACTTCCTGTACCTGTTTCACTCTCGCTCCCTTACTGCCTTTCTTTAATGGAAAATCATCGTTTCGTTTAGGAGCAGAGGGAAGGGAGAAGTTTGATTTAGCCGGAGGGTTTAAGTCCAGGTCAGGCACTTCACTCGCATTTTCATCCGATACTTTCTCCTTACGTTTCTGCCACCATTGGTAACCAAAGTATCCCAATGTGCCTGTAGCTGCTATACCCAAACTAATCAGCAAAATCTTCTTTCCCTTTCCTGATGTTTGTTCTTGTTGTGTTATTGTCTGCTCCATTTTATTTTCGTTTTGCTGTAATGATTTTCATCCATTCATCGTACTGTCCGAATTCACTCTCGCTTTTCATATCCTCAAGCATATTCGTTCCGTACAGTCGCTTGTATTCTATAGCAACTTTCACAAAGGCTGTCTGCGTTGGTATTTCATTAAAGACCGCTATAATGGCTTCTGCATCTGTGCCTCCAAAGAATCCGTACTCTTTGTCAAAAGCTGCCTTCATTCGCTTTGCCCATGCTGTGTATGCAACCGGACTTGGTGCTTGCCCTTTCTTTTCAGGCTTGGCAGCGAGGATTTGAAGCATCTCGTTGTATTCGGTGGTTTGCAATTCATCACTCATGTCTTTTATCAGGTTACCGTTATAAAGCTTCTGATAAGACTTTACGACTTTAGCGAACTCCTCTTTGCTTGGTATTTCACGAAGTGTATCACGCAATGCCTCTGTATCTGTTCCCGGCCATCCGTCATTCTCAAAAGCCATTTTTATTTGTTTAGCTGAAGTAGCAGATGTGCCGTCTTCGAAACTCTTGTTCTCTTCTTTGTTGGCTATTTTATTGAGAATGATTTTTCTGCCGATATAGATCGTTCCTCCAACTACTACCACACCAAGTAAACTGAAAAGTATTTTTTCCTTTAGCGTCCATGTTTCCTTATCCTGCTGTGTGGGCTGCACAGCTTGAACAGGCAATGGTTTGGGTTGATATGTAGTTACTGCGGTTTCCATGTTACAGCCCTAAGTATGCTTTAGCCATTGCGGTTTTTACCGGATCGTTTTTTACAATGTGTGCGAGCTTCTCCACTTCATTTGTTTTTAGTTTGGAAGCAAGCACCGTTAATGCTTTCATTTTCTTATCGGCTTCCTGTTCTGTGGGAGCTTCGATGGTGATTGTGTATGAAAATTTTGACATTTGCTTTTGTTTTAAGACAGTTTTTCTCTCAGCCAACCGCTTTATGCAGGTAGCCATTTAGAAACTGTCAGGATTAATTAATGATTGTTACATCGGAACGTTCAACAGTTCGGCAACGGTTTTAAGTTGTGAAGTGTCTTTGCCGAGTTGGTTGATTATTTTTGCAAGGAGTGTGATCTCTTCATCTTCAAAATTCTCAGCCACTTGTTTTCCGAATTCCAAATAACTTTTTTCTTCATCGGTCAAACTTGGCGCATCTGTTTTTTTAGATAGCGTCACTTCGGTTTCTTCAGCCGGAGTATCGATGCGTTTGCCATTGGTATTTTCATCAACAATAACACCTGCCAAACCCTCCAATCCGGGTACTTTTGTTAACCATTGCGGATTCCTTCGCATTACACCTTCAATTGCAGAGCCTGCTAAAGAGCCTAAATCCAGTTTTCCAAAATGATTGGGTTTAAGTTTTGCTTTTTCCAATTGACCGGATAATTCATCAATGTATTCTTCAGCTTCCTGTAATTCCAATTTGGTGCGATCCAACTCTTTTATCAACTGATCTCTGTCCCAACGTTCACGCTCTACAGCAATCGATTCTTTTATTTTGGTATTGATATCGGTTACTTCTCCCAAGCTTCTGTTTACCTCCGATTTTTTCTCTTCTACTTCAAACACATACTTTGTGTGACTGATGGTTTCTGATGGTGAATTGTAAACATTGATGCGGATAAACTTTGTTTCGTTGGTCATCACATCTTCGTAGCTGTCGAATTCCGACATGTCGGTTGTTTTCATCACCACTTTAAAATTGTCCACGAATATTTCGTAAGCCAAGGGGCTTCCTTTGGATGATTGTTTCTCAAGCATACGCTTGATGATCTCTATTTTTTGCGGGTTATATACTTCAATTATCTTTGCCATTTTTCAATTGTTTTAATGCGATGTGTTTTGGTATTACCTGAATAAAGCGAACGTGATTGACTGATGCCGAGTAGTTCTGAATGCTGATGTATCCCTGATGCTCATACAACTGCTCATTGGTTCTGTCTACACTCAAATCAAAGAGCCCAAATTCAGAAGTGATGTTGATGTTCACCGGCTCATCCACCATAATGTAGAACTGATTGTAGGCTTCAATATCCACATGCTCGTTTGGTTGTAATACCAAGTGGCGAAAGCGGATATAATAGTTCTTTCCGTATCCAAGTTCATCCATTCTGCGTGGGATGTATTCCAATGCTAATGCTATGTTCATGATTTGCCTCCTTCTTCTTCAATTTCAACCCACACGTAAACATTCACCACATACTCATAATCTGCTTTGCTTTGTTCACCTAATCGGTCTTTATAAATTCCCTGAATGATGGTACTGTCTCCATCAACGATCACAATGTCCTCTTCGGTTTTTGTTTGATGAGAGAATAAGCTTGGTCGCCAGTTACGGTTCTGCGAAAAATCTCCTGCACCTATATTTTCATCCGACTGGATGTGTGTAGCATAGAAGATATTTGCCTGCTCGCAACTTTGCAGCTTTAATTCACCGATGAGTTTGTTTCGCTTAAAGGGTATCAGGGATTTTAATATTTCTGCTCGCATGGTTATGGTTGTTTTATTGCTTCTGCCTCTTTGGGTGTTACTTCGATTCCTGTTCCGTCTGTTTTTGGCACTTTGGTTAAGCGACCACCAACTTCAATTCCGATGATGCGTTTGGCATTTTTCGGAAGCCTGACCTGAAAATGTTTCACCTGTCCGGCTTTGGTGATTTTAACTTGTGTTACTATTACTTGTTCTCTGATCATAACTCGTCCTCCATTTCACAGTCCAGGTATAAAGACACTCGGTAAGCCACAAAAGGAGTTCTCAAGTCATCGGTATCGGTAAAAGTGAGCTTCACCAAACCATTTCCCGGATTTACATTTCCCAAATCATAGTAGCGTTGTTTTGGCGATACATTAATTCCTGACATCAACAATTTGCTTTCGTAGTTTTCAGGAAAGAACTCTTCTTTATTGATTTCAATTTTTTGAGTTCCCCTGTAATAAAGCAGATCGTCTTTATCAGAAGTCACCAACACACCTTTCACCGCTTTGATGTTTTTATCCAACTCAAAGGTTTTGTTGACTGTCTTGTTTGCTTCCGTAATCGGAAGGTCAAAGCGTTTCTTTACTGGTTTTAACATCTCTTTCTTTTTTACTGATTTTTAAAAGCTGAGTCCTCCGAGTTACGCAGCACATGTGGCTGCGCAACTTCGGACTCAGAACCCCTGTTATGGAGTAGTGATAGTGCCATGCAATCCAACGTACACATGGGTCTTAGGGTCTAAGCCCTCCATTGAACCCAAATCGATAGTTGCTTCGATCAGGATATCATCGTGGATCATACGTGGGTTTGCCAGTTTGTAATACCCAACAGGAACGGTGTTCATTGTTTTGGTTTTAAAAATGGTGTTCACAGTTTCCGGCATGATGATCTTCTTGTTGCTTTTCAAAGAGAATTCTCCGTTTGATAAAGCAGCGAAATCTTCAATGCCTTCGTATTTCGCTCCGATGATCTTGTCCTTGTTTACTTCGGTTGGGATTCCGGCAAGCAAAAAGATTCCGCTTACAAGCATGGCTTGGTTCTTTGGCAATTTGGCATTGCTGATGTTACGCAGACCAACTTCTTTGTCGTCTTGTGTTTCAAACATCTTGATGGTTTTGGAGTTCACCGCTTTGATGCTGTAAATCACAGTATCCGCCAAACGTAATTCACCTTTCATTAAACCATCTTTAATGTGTTGTGGTAACTCATTAAAATGTTTTTCCATTTCGGCACGTGATCCTTTGCTTGCAGGAACACCGCTTGCCAGTTTGTTGATAGTACGCATGCGCTGAATTGGATTCATACGTCTTAATGCGCCAAGCAACTCTTCGTTATCAACTGCATCCAAGCCTAATAAAGCTCCTGCGTTGTTGTATTCTTCTACTCCGTCTAATACGCCTAACATAATGTTTCGTTTTTTATGGTTATTAATTATTTACTTTTTTTGATGATGAGTTTTTCAGGTTTAGAAATTCTGGTCGCTAACGTCCATCATTCCCATTTCTTCTTCGCCATTCATTCCTCCTGAAACAGATTGTTTGGCTTCAAATTTTTTGGCTGACTCTTCCACTTGTTTTTCGATGCGGTCTAACACATTCAAGTGATCGGCTGCGCCCTCCAGTTCTTTGCCGTTGGGATAAGTGAAGTATTGTACTTCGCCCATACCGTTTGTGCCTTCCTCGGGTTTTTCTTCCTCTTTCTTTTTACTCTTGATGATTTTGTCAAGGAACAGTTTTCGTTTGAACTCTTCTTTGAAAGCGGCCATGCGTTCTTTCACGCCTTCAAAACCTTCTTTCTCTGTTCCGTTCATTGCTCCGGCTACTGCCTGATAACCGCCCGAAGCCATCATGCCGACACCGAAAGCTGCTGCTCCATTACTGCCCATGTAATGTCCAACACCTGTTACTGCAATTCCCACCAAGAAGGAAGAACGTCCGAGTACCGCACCTGCCAAGCCACCACCAATTGCACCAACCAAAATGTCACGGCCTGTTTCAAGTGCCGACTTTTTGATATCGCCTTTGGCATGCTCCGCAGCTACTCCGTCAAGGAGTTGCTTTTTCTGCGCTTTTTTCTCGTATGAATTTTTCTTCTTCATGTTTTTTTGTTTTACTTTTTATTTTTTAAAGCAATGCAACTGCTTCTTTTTTGCTTTTCTTACTTTTTACTGCTGTCCGTTTACCTCCTTTCTGCTTTTTCTTTTTGCTTTTTGGAATTCCGGACAAAGCAGATTTTGCTGTTTGTTTTTTTCCTCCGGTGACCATTCGGTATCCTGCATACAGTAATCCTAATGCGCCAACTCCGATTCCTACAGGCTTGATCCACTTTTTATTCTTGTCCCAAAATCCTTCAGGTTTTGGATCGTCACCGCCCGATGATGTTTCTTTGTTTGTTGATTTGTTTGCGCCTCCCGAACTGTCACCTCCACCTGAATCATCTCCACCGCTTCCTGCATCTTCGTTTTGAGAGGGCGTGTTACTCTTTTTTACTACCATCGGTTTGCTGCTGTTGTTTGAACTTCCACTATCGAAATTCATGTCCGCAGATCCACCACTTTCTCCTGATGAAGAGGAAGAGGTATCGCCTCCGCTTTCTCCGCCACCGCCTGATTCGCTTGCTCCACCTTCGCCACCGCCTTCTTCAAAGTCTTTTGCTCCTTTGTCTTTTTTAGGAAGAATGTTTCCAATTCCTTTTAATAATCCTGCAATCGCTGTGAGGATGGTGGTTGCTGCGGTTACGGATGCAGCTGCCGAATACGGTTCACCAAGTCCGTTGAGTTGATCCAAGGATTCGCTTTGGTAGATATCGCTTCCCAATAATTCTTCCGTTGAAGAATATTTGTCAAGCCCACTCATGTCATCGGCTATGTAACCAAGACCGCTTACTTGCTTATCTCTGTTTCCTCTTCCGGTTAGGATTGCCTTTTGGAAATTTTCAGGGATTCCACCTGCACCGTAGAAAATACCTTGTAGTTTGTCTTTTACTTTTTTCAATCGCTCAAACTTTCCCATGTCTATTCCTCGCTTTTGTGCTTCTTCATTTGAGAGGTATGCATACCGAAGTCGCTGTGCAATTTTGAACATGTTTGTTTTAAGGGCGATTAAAATTCCGTTGCGGATAAGCACCGTTGCAGGGTTAAATCGGTTGGTGATATGCAATCCCATTTTTGCAATGGCCTTGATACCACCTTTTTTGTAGGCTTCTTTGATCGCACCTTTTTTGAAGACTTGTTTAAAGCCTCCACTTTTCTCTCCGCCCGATTTGCGCTTGAAGAGTCTGCCAAGTTCTGCCATTGCTTCACGGTCATCATATATTCCGATCAGATCAACAACATCGATGTTTTTGTTTGAGGAGTCATTGACTCCGTTCAGATATTCTAAATCCATTTTTGTATCTTTTTTTTCACTGTATGGTTCTTCGTAATCAAAATGTCTCACTACACAATCGATGGTGATGTAGCTTCCTTCGCTTAAAGGAACTATCGGGTAGATGTGCTGAAAGTGATCTTCTTTGTATTTGGTGATTCGCAGGATGTGTCTGATTTTTAAATTGCTCAGAATGCTGCTGATAAACACCGTGTAACAGTCACAATCTACTCCCTGAATGTTTCCTCTGTCGTGCCATGCTCTTGCGGGACTCCTTATTTGTTCCTTTCCATCTTCATCTTTTTTGTAGGCGATGTGGTCATACACAAATTGCCATATTGCTTTACAGGTTTCGTACACCGTTTTTCGTTTCAACACTTTTGCGATCTTCTCGGTATGGAAGAGGGTTTCTCTCACTACTTGCGGAATGAACCGAATCGTATCGGCAACCGTTGCACCTTCTTTTTTGGTGATAGTGGTTAGCATCGCTTTTGGAAAGAGATGGTCGAACTCCGCACCGCTTTTTACTTTTACTGTTTCTCTTCTTTCCATTATGCTTTTGGTTGACTAAGTGTTAGTGTATCCGATTTTGTGTAGGGAACTTTTTTCCATCCTAAATCAATTGTGGTGAGTGTCTTTACATCAATTTTCACCGGCTCTTTGTTTTGTATGGCTCTTAACAGACTACCCGACAGAGAAAAAATATTCATCAACGGAACTCGGATCATCATTTGTTCAACTACTGCTTCACCGAAAGCAGGAATGCTAATGTCTTTGTCAACCACCTGAGAAGAACCGACAGTTGTGCCTTTGTACACGAGCTTGACAAAGGGAAACTTGATTTTAAAAGGAGTGCGTGTCGGATTTTTCAATTGCACGTCAACTCGTATGGTTAATCCTGAAAGATCAAGCTTGTGTATTTTCGCCATCGCTACAGTTTCCAACTCAGCATTCATTTTGTTCAGGCGCACCACATACACCGTCCCACCAATCAATACTCCGCCTACAACGGTTCCTACTGCTATTTTTTTCCAAGTCTCCATTACTTCTTTTTTAATCGTTCGCTGATATAATCGCCTGTTACTTTAAATGCCATCCAAATCACTCCGCCCACAAGTGCTTTTAAGGCGTAATCCGCAAGCCCTGAATAGTCCAGGTTGGCAAGCAAAATGGTTCCGGTGAGAAACATGTTGCTTGTGCTGTCGCTGCTTGTTTGAGTTTCTTTCATTTTGTCTCCTTTCTTTTTTGGTTCTTACTGTTTGTGGACACAAAGTTGCAGCGGTTGTCTGACTCACTTTCCGCTTTGGTAAGCGGTTGTCCAACATCTGCATTCTTATGCTTTCAAATGGATTTATTTGGCTTTCAATTCTCCGGGAATTCCGAACTGTTCTACAATTTTTCGCACTTGCTCAATGGTTAAGTAGCGTTTGTTTTTCATGCCCCATGCTTCATTAAATGGTTCTAACCATCGTTGGAAAGTTTTTGGAGGAACTCCGTATATCTCCCGAAGTTCTTTGCGTGTGTAGGTTTTCAGAATGAATGTTCTTTCTTTTATTTCTTTAGTTTGCTCGTTCATGATTAAAGGATGTATTGAAGGTTAATGATCGTGATTTGGAAAATTTGCAAAAGGTCAAATTGCTTTTGCTCTAAAAGCATTCTTCGGTAGCGCAGGAATACCATAATGTTTGGCGATTCCATGTATTTCAGAATACCGTTCGCAAGCGTGGTAATGCCCTCGTTATAATGTGGAACTGCTTTGCGTTGTTCTTTTACTTCTTCTAACCAAGTAGCTGTGCCGGATAATCCGTTTTTGTAATTGATGTTTAACCAGTCGATTGGTTTGGAAATGTATCTTCCTCTTTTGCGAGCTACAAAACGCTTGGCTAAACAGATGCGTTCAACAAGGTCTTTGAAATTGCGTTTACAATTTTTGTTGTTTTCAAAATGCTCCGAAAGCAAATCTTTTAGTTGTTCTGTTTCGTTTATGGAAAACTCTCTGTTGTTCCATAATGAACTGTAAGATAAAGTCCATAATCCATGAACCAATTTATCAAGATCAGGAGTGCGGCCTCCTTTGATTAGTTTTAACTGGATTACTTTTGCTTCTTTTTTCTTTTGGGTTTTTCTAACTGCGCTCATATGAATTGTTTTTATTTGTTACTCGTTTAGTGATTACGAGAACAAAGTTGCGACAACTCAAAGGGGCACTTTCCTGTTATTACCCTTAACTGAATTCAATTAAATGCTATTGGAAATTGTTTGATGTAAGTCGTGAAATTTTTAAAAATCGCACGTAACTTGATGTAATTTGATTTATTGTTTAACATCGGGAAGCGATGTCCATCAAGTGCTTTGGATGGGAAACAAAAAAGCCGGAGAATGTCCGGCAATGTCTTAGTTTGTCTTAATAAATATTTTTACGCAAGCGGTCTTTCTTTAAGCATCTTGCTTACTTTTAGTAGATCGTTTTGAAAATTAACTCGCAAATTACGTCCGTGACATTTTTTATACTTCATTTCGCTACCGCACAAACATGGTGTTTGTTCTGTTCCTCCTTGATATAAATAAGCCTGAAACATGTTTTTTAAATTTTGATATTGAAAGGTTAGTGTTAATGCAGGTTCAGGAACATTCAGCATATCATCATTTAATCGTGTGCCATAAGTATAAAAAAATTCTAATGTTTCGCACAGTTTAATATAGTCATCAACGAGTTTGTTATTTGTGATATTGATTCTTGCATTATCAATGAGTTGTCCTCGGTACACTAAATTATTATCTGAAACGAACATTATGTTTTCAAATCCGAATTCTCTCGGAGTAATGTCGATTAACTCTTCGTTATCGTTTTCCCATACAGCGTGTCTCTCTGCTTCACAGATAATGCTCGATTGAAAGATTGCCCATCCGTAGTGAACTTTTCCTCCGTCACGTTTTACTTTTTCATCAACGTTTGCAAAACAATTTTCTGGTTTTGCATAAGGTTCAGGAATGACGGGGATAAATTCAGGATCGAACTCTGCATTGATCTTATCAAGCACTTTCTCCACAAATGGATTGACTTCTGCTGGAACTTTAGGTAACATCTTACTTTACAATTGCCAATTCATCTTTCAGATAACTATTCGGATAACCCAAGTGAAAAAAGATTTTTTCTACTTGCTTAACGGTATAGTACCTGCCATTTTTCTTACCAACGTTATCTGCAAACGGAGCCAACATCGTAGTGAAACAATGCGGGGTTATTTCATAAAGATTTGCCAACTCTTTTTTTGTAAACGGTTTGATTTCTGCTCTACTCATATCTCTATTATTTTAGTTACTAATTAATTATACCGACTTAAAAACTCCTCTTGTTCAAGGAAAAAGAAATCGGCCATTTCTTTTACACTCATTTTTTGTTTGGTTCTGTAACGTGTAATTAAATCACGTACAACACTTCCTCTTTCAATTGCAATGTCCAACTCAACCGGTTCTCTTCTTCTAATCTTTAATGCATTGAATTGACCAATGATGTAACGCTTTTGATTATCGGTTAGCATATTTAAATCATTTGCCCGGTAAAGAATGGCTTGCATGGATACTTTCCATTTCTTTTTTAACTGTGCAAGCAAGTCCAGGTTAATGTTTTCATTAAAATCCGCTTGTATTTCCTTTTCAGGCATCAGAAACTCAGCAGCAAACAAGTTCGCTTCGTGTCCAACTTCTTCTATTGAGAGTAATGCTTGTCGTGTATGCATTACAATATGTCCTAATTCGTGGGCGAGCGTGAAGCGCAAGCGATCACCTAATAGTGCCTTGTTATAAAAGATCACCGGATATTTATTTGAAATCAAAATGCTCCGACTATCCACCCGATCCGTTTTAAAATCAACCGCAAGTGTCATGATACCGTTTGCTTCCAAAAGGTCAATCACGTTTGCAACTTCACCCTTTGGCATGTTCCATACTTTACGAAGTTTTTGTGCAACGTTTGCCGGAGTTCCGTTTTCCGAAACAGGCAACAATGGAATTTCTTTTGCCTCCAGTTTCATGGCTTCAAACAGGCGTTGCATGTTCAGACGATAAATATTAAGGTTCGCATCTATGTACGATAGAACCTTTGCGGGTACTTTATCACGTCTGCGATATAATGCGGGAGGAAGCACCTCTTCGTTTTGCATAAAAAAGTGTTCAGGAAACTTTAAGGCTTCGATCAGCTTTATCAGCACATCATCGCTAAAGCCTATTTCATCTTTTTCAAAGCGACTGATGTTGGAACGGTTAATTCCTGCAAGGTCAGCCAGTTCAAGTTGTGTTAAACCACGAGCCTCACGTGCAAGCATCAGCATTTTTGGATTTATTTTTTGTTCAGTCACCATCTCTTTCTTTAAATCATTTTCCGAAATCAAAAGTATAATTATTCTGCATATTACAAAAATAATGTGCGTAAAATAGTTTTTAAAAAAGTGTATTTTATTGATAATGAGGTTTAAAACTTTTTTGAGTTCGAGTATTAGTTTACTTGTAGAAAAACTGTAGATTTGATATAGAAAAAATATCTAAACGATATTTTCATTTATTAGAAATAGCATAAATATTATATAATTAAATTATAGATGACTGATAATTCATCAAAAAAATCCGATTGGAAGCGCAGATATCGCCTGTTTAAGCAGCAGGAAGACCGTCAGGAGTTTGAAGGGTGGGAGGTTGAGGATTTCATCAAGCATGTTTTTGAGCTACGCCAAGAGGTTACGGAGCTTCAGGATCAGGTTGACGGTCTGAAAGCCCAACCCAAACAGGAAAGCAAGCCTGAAAAACCTGAACGGGAACTGAAAGCCGAAGATTTTAAACAGGATTGGCCTTACTCCACCAAATTTGTGTTCCTGCTTACCTTGGAAAACAAACCGCTGACAAGCCGTGAAATTCACGATTACCTTTTAAAACTGGATAAACAGTACCAGTTCTATAATGATCCGAAAGGAACGCTCTCGGTTTATTTACGTGCGGTTGTAAAATCCGGCAGAATAAAATCGGTTAAATTGCCTGGCATTAAAGAAAAACTGTTTGCAAAGCCGGAATGGATAGATAGAGAAGGGAACCTTATTATTATGTATAGAAAGCAAATCGAAAAGTTCATTTTTCTCTAAAAATTTAGTCCATTACATAAAAGCCTTATCTACACCCTCTAAACCACTTAATTATAGTTTTATTGAAAAGTTGTATATTTGTTCAGTTGAAAAAAGCTTTCTACATATTATTTTGTTTCTACTTTCTTTCCCTTGCTATAATGCCTTGTGGAGACAAAGAAGATTGCAATGAGGTAAAGCACGAACAAACTTCGCATAACACAGGAGATCATCAAGATGAAATTTGCTCTCCATTCTGCGTTTGTTCTTGCTGCGCTACACATTTTGTAGTGAAAGGTCTTCATTCACTATCATCTCAAATTGCAATTATCAATACAGTTTATACCACTCACCCTGAATCTGAAACTGCTTCTGCCGTTATTCCTATTTGGCAACCTCCTAAAATCAGTTAATGAATTAATGAAGTTTCGGTAATTCGAAACATCATGCCTGTTTCGGTGTGCAGTTCTGCATACCGGAATTGTTTTATTCATTTATAAAACTGATAAAAATGTTAGATAAAATAATTGCGTTCAGCATAAAAAATAAATTTGTTGTAGGACTTATGACACTCGCCCTTATTGTATGGGGAACATGGAGTGCTACAAAGCTTCCTATCGATGCCGTACCTGACATCACAAACAATCAGGTACAAATAATAACACTCTGTCCAACCCTTGCAGGACAGGAGGTAGAACAATTAGTAACCTACCCAATTGAAAGGAGTATATCCAACTTACCCGATTTAATCGAGTTAAGAAGTATCTCACGCTTTGGTCTCTCTGTTATTACTGTTGTATTTGATGATAAGGTGGATATTTATTTTGCCCGCCAAATCATTAACGAAAGATTAAAAGAGGCAGAAGCGAAAATCCCTAAAGGTGTTGGCTCTCCTGAATTGGCTCCTGTTAGTACAGGGCTTGGCGAAGTCTATCAATATATTATTCACCCTGCAAAAGGCAGCGAGAGCAAATACAGTGCGATGGACTTAAGAACCATGCAAGACTGGATTGTTGCGAGACAACTGTATGGAACTCCAGGAATAGCGGAAGTAAACAGCTTTGGCGGCCAATTGAAACAATATGAAGTTGCCATAAATCCTGACAGACTTCTCGCTATGAATGTGACACTCACCGATATTTTTTCTGCGTTGGAAAAAAACAACGAAAATACAGGAGGAGCATACATTGATAAAAAACCGAATGCCTACTTTATTCGTGGCGTTGGCTTGGTGTCATCTTTTGACGACATAAAAAACATCGTAGTAAAATCAAACCCAAATGGTATTCCGATTTTAATTAATGATGTAGCAGATGTACGTTTAGGAAGTGCTGTACGCTACGGTGCTATGACTTATAATGGTGAAAAAGATGTTGTTGGTGGTGTAATTATGATGCTTAAAGGTGCAAATAGTGCCGAAGTTGTGGATCGTGTCAAAGCAAAACTTCCAACTATTCAAAAATCATTACCAAAAGATGTAGTTATTGAACCCTTTTTAGATAGACGTGACTTAGTGGAAAGAGCAATATCAACAGTAGAAAACAACTTAATAGAGGGAGCTTTAATTGTCATTTTTGTTTTAGTATTGTTTCTCGGAAATTTTCGTGCGGGTTTAATTGTTGCATCTGCTATTCCTTTAGCTATGCTTTTTGCACTGGCATTAATGAATGTGTTTGGTGTAAGTGCCAACTTAATGAGCCTTGGCGCAATTGATTTCGGATTAATAGTGGATGGTGCGGTAATTATTGTTGAAGCTACCATGCATCATTTAGCTATTAGAAAAACAATTGGAAAATTAACTCAAACTGAAATGGACGATGAAGTTTTTCAATCGGCTTCAAAAATAAGAAGTAGCGCAGCATTTGGAGAAATTATAATTTTAATAGTTTACATTCCTATCCTTACATTGATTGGAATAGAAGGAAAAATGTTCCGTCCGATGGCACAAACAGTTGGCTTTGCAATTTTCGGGGCATTGATATTATCATTGACTTACATACCAATGATGTGTGCTCTATTTCTGCCAAAGAACATTTCGCATAAGCAGAATTTTAGCGACAAAATGATGAACTTCTTTCAGCGTATTTATGCGCCTCTGTTGGAGATTGCATTAAAGCATAAAAGGAAATTTGTTGGTGTAACAGTAGGCTTATTTGGTTTATCAGTTTTCATTTTTTCGAGAATGGGTGGCGAATTTATACCAACATTAACCGAAGGGGATTTTGCATTTCATTGCATATTACCGCAAGGGACATCGCTTTCACAGAGTATAGAAACAAGCATGCAAGCTTCTCGACTAATAAAGCAATTTGAAGAAGTGAAAATGGTAGTAGGAAAAACCGGAGCAGCCGAAGTTCCAACTGATCCAATGCCACCTGAAGCAACGGATATGATGATTATCCTGAAACCTCAAAAAGAATGGAAAAGGGATATTACTTACGATGAACTCGCTGATGAGATCAGCGAAAAACTGGAGGCAATCCCCGGAGTGTTTTTTGAAAAGAACCAACCGATCCAAATGCGTTTTAATGAATTGATGACAGGTATTCGTCAAGATGTTGCTGTGAAAATTTTCGGTGAAGATTTAGACACCTTACTTGCGTACGCCAACAAAGTGAGTTCTGTAGTTCAAAGCGTTGAAGGTTCGACAGAACCAATGGTTGAAAGAGTTGAGGGCTTACCTCAAATTGTAATTAAATACAACAGAGCGCAAATTGCCAATTACGGATTAAGTATAGAAGATATCAATCACTTGGTAAGCACCGCTTTTGCAGGTGGAAATGCGGGGGTTGTTTTTGAAAACGAAAGAAGGTTTGATTTAGTTGTGCGTCTCGATAGTACACATCGCAACAGCATCGAAGATGTAAGCCATTTGTATATTCCTGCAAACAATGGAGCGCAAATACCGCTTTCGCAGGTTGCAGACATAAAAATGGAATTAGGCCCGGCACAAATTAGTCGTGAAGATGGCAAACGAAGAATTGTAGTTGGATTTAATGTGAAAGGACGGGATGTAGCAAGCGTTGTGAAAGACATTCAGGCTAAACTTAATACCGATGTTAAATTACCTGAAGGCTATTTTTATACTTATGGTGGAACTTTTGAAAATCTGCAAGCCGCTTCTAAACGTTTAATGATAGCTGTTCCTGTTGCACTTGCTTTAATTTTTATGTTGTTGTATTTCACGTTTAAATCTTTTAAACAGGCAACATTAATTTTTACTGCAATTCCCATGAGTGCCATTGGTGGTGTGTTTGCGCTCATAATGCGGGATATGCCTTTTAGTATTTCGGCAGGGATCGGATTTATTGCCCTTTTTGGAGTGGCGGTACTCAATGGTATTGTATTAATAGGAACGTTTAATCAGTTAGAAAAAGACGGTATGGAAAATATATTAGATAGAATAAGAGAAGGAACTAAAACAAGATTGCGTCCGGTACTAATGACTGCAACGGTGGCTTCTCTTGGCTTCTTTCCAATGGCATTATCACATGGTGCAGGTGCTGAAGTTCAAAAACCATTGGCAACTGTTGTTATAGGTGGTTTAGGAACTGCTACATTCTTAACCCTATTTGTTTTGCCCTTGCTTTATTTATTATTTTCTAAAAAGCGCAAATTGAATGTAAACGCTACGGCTGTGGTGTTTATTGTAGGGCTATTTGCTTTTCAAAATGCAAATGCACAAACAGTAAAACAGATTAGTATTGACGAAGCTGTTACCATTGCTTTGAAAAATAATCTCCAAGTACAATCGGAGCAATTAAATGTACAATCGTCTCAAGTGCTTAAAAAGTCAACATTTGAACTGCCTAAAACAAATGTTAATATGCAATATGGTCAATACAATAGTATCAATCAGGATATGGGATTCCAGTTATCTCAGTCAATTCCGTTTCCTACTTACTATTCAGCTAAATCAGGATTGTATAAAGCACAATTACAGGGGGCGCAATTTCAGCAACAGGCTACGTCCAATGAAATTAAGACACGAGTCCAAACATTTTATTATCAATTAGTGCATCTCGAACAAAACAAGAAACAGTTGCAAGTATTGGATAGTTCGTATTCTGAATTTGTAAAAGCGTCAAATCTTCGCTATAAAACAGGTGAAACCAATTTATTGGAAAAAACCACAGCCGAGACAAAAAGAGGTCAGCTAAACTTGTTATTGCAGCAAAATGAAAGCGAAATTAAATCCACGTATACAATGCTAAAATCCTTGCTTAATAGCAGGGAGGATTTTTCGGTAGCTTCGCCACAAAGTGTTGAACCTTTATCAATGTCTGCAACATTTGATACCGCTTTGGTTGCAAACAATCCTTCCTTGAAACTATTATATCAAAATGCTTTGATTGCGGAGAAGAACAAGAAAATTGAAGTTGCTCAAGCACTACCCGACTTTACCATTGGTTATTTTAATCAATCGCTTATTGGAAATCAAAGCATCAACGGACAAGATGTTTATTTTGACAGAAGTAAACGATTTACCGGGGTTAATGCGGGCATCAGTATTCCTCTTACTTTCTTTAGTAATACTGCAAAAATAAAGTCGCTTAACTATGAAAAACAATCGTTGGAAAAGGAAGCTGAAAATGGAAAATTAATTTTGCAGTCGCAACTTCAAAATGCGTTTCAGGAATACAATATGGCTTTAGCTCAATACAACTATTATAAAACTTCTGCATTGCCAAATGCGAATACGATCATTACAACTGCAAAAACAGGATTTAATAGTGGCGCAATAGGGTACATAGAGTATTTGCAGGCATTGCAAACTGCAACCGAAGTTCAATTAGGTTTTTTGCAAGCCGTAACTCAAGTTAATCAATCTGTAATTAACATCAATTATTTAATTAACAAATAAAAAAAATTAAAATGAAACATATAATCATCGCAATAACCGTTTTTGCATTATTGTTTACGCTTCCATCATGTGGAAGTAAAAGCACATCTAATGAAGAGCATGCAGAAGAAGGGCATCATGAAGAACATGAAAATGGAAATACCGCCTCGCTAACTGCCGATCAGGTAAAATCAATTAAACTTGAATTTGGAAGCATTGAAAAAAAGCAATTAACAGCTTCTTTAAAAGCTAATGGAATTCTAAATGTTCCAAATCAAAATAAAGCTACTATTACAGCATTAATGGGCGGTGTAGTTAAATCTATTCTTGTGCAAACAGGGAACTCCGTTTATAAGGGACAGGTGATTGCAACAATAGCGAATACTTCATTTATTACTATGCAAGAAGAATACTTAAGCACTTCTTCCAAACTCTCGTTAGGTGAAATTGAACTCAAACGTCAGCAAGAATTACAAGCCGGAAATGCAACTGCCTTAAAAAATCTACAATCAATTGAAGCTGAAGTAAAAAGTTTAAAAGCCCGTAAATCAAGTTTACAAAAACAATTAGAACTGGTGGGTATAAACACTTCGGCATTAACAAGTGATAATATTCAAACATTGGTAAATATTACAAGCCCAATTTCAGGTGCTGTGAGTAGTGTCTCAGTAAATATTGGAACCTATGTTGATGCAAATAATGCTATTGCAGAAGTGATTGATAACAGTCAGTTGCACCTTGATCTTTTTGTGTATGAAAGAGATTTAATGAAACTAAAAGAAGGACAAACCATTCATTTTACTTTGACCAATAATCCGGGGAAAGAATATGATGCAAAGGTTTATGCTATTAGTAATACGTTTGAACAAAACACAAAGGCTATTGCAGTTCATGCAATGGTAGAAGGCGATAAAACAGGACTGATTAATGGAATGAATATAACCGCTCTCGTTAGCTTAGAAAACGCAACGGTTGATGCGGTTCCTGCCGATGCTATAGTAAACTTCCAAGGACAAGATTATATTTTTATTGTTACCGATGCACATAGTGAGGAGGAGCATCATGATGAAAAGGATGGTGATGACCACGATAAAGACGGACACAAACATGAAGAAACAAAAGTAGAAATTCCAAATGAAGGCGAAATGGTATTTGAGCGCATTCCTGTTAGGAAAGGAACAACTGATGTTGGGTATAGCGAAATAACATTGTTAAAGGATATACCTGCTAATGCAAAGATTGCGACAAAAGGAGCCTTTTTTATCTTAGCAAAAATGACTAACTCAGGCGAACACGAACATTAAAATATTATGGGCAGAGGCTTGGTTCCTTTTAAGTTTGATAAAACTTTTTTCATAGCCAGGTTCTCTTGCCCGCCAAATTAAAAAGATGAAATAATGATTAATACCGATCCAAATCACAAACATACCTACGATGCAAAAGGCAATATGACCTGTTGCACATTGGAAGAAAAAATAGATGCCAAAACAGGCACGCCTCATTTACATGCAGAAGGAGATCAGTCGCATGAAGAACATAATCATGACCATGAAGAAGAATCTGCATGGAAAGAGTATCTACCCGCCATTATCAGTTTCATTGTTTTGATGTCAGGCATTGTACTTGATAATTTCATAAAGACTGAATTTTTTAAAAGCTATATACGTCTTGTTTGGTATATCGTAGCATATATTCCTGTTGGCGTTCCGGTTATTAAAGATGCCATTAACTCCATAGTGAAAGGTTCACTCTTTTCAGAATTCTTTTTGATGAGTATTGCCACAATCGGTGCATTCTTTATTGGAGAGTATTCAGAAGGTGTTGCTGTTATGTTGTTCTATGCAGTTGGAGAGTTATTTCAATCAGCAGCCGTTAAACGTGCCAAAAGAAGCATAAAGGCACTTTTAGATGTTCGGCCTGATACAGTTTCCGTAATTAGAAACGGATCGGCTATAACGATTTCACCAAGCGAAGTAAAAATTGGAGAAACCATACAAGTTAAGCCCGGTGAAAAAGTGGCATTGGATGGAGAGCTTATTTCTGAAGCATCGTCATTTAATACTGCTGCTTTAACCGGAGAAAGCAAGCCCGACACAAAACGAAAAGGAGAGCAGGTATTGGCAGGAATGATAAACCTGAATACTGTTTCTGAAATAAAAGTGACTGCCCTTTTCAAAGACAGTAAACTTTCAAGAATATTAGAGTTAGTGCAAGAAGCAACCGCACGAAAAGCACCGACACAATTGTTCATTTCAAAATTTGCAAAGGTTTATACACCTATTGTTGTGTTTTTGGCTTTAGGCATTTGTTTAATTCCTGCACTCTTCATTGAGAATTACGTTTTCAATGATTGGCTTTACCGAGCTTTGGTTTTCCTTGTGATCTCCTGTCCGTGTGCATTAGTAATCTCCATTCCATTGGGTTATTTTGGAGGTATAGGGTTAGCTTCACGAAACGGCATTCTTTTTAAGGGATCAAACTATTTGGATGTAATGACAAAGATTAATACCGTTGTGATGGATAAAACTGGAACACTTACCAAAGGTGTTTTCAAAGTTCAGCAGATTGTACCAGTTGGAATTGATGAAAAAGAATTATTGAAGCTCACAGCAGTCATTGAAAGTAAATCCACTCACCCAATTGCTTTGGCTGTCGTGAAACAAGCAGGAGAATTGCTTAATGGAATTACAGTTCAGAACGTAGAAGAAATATCAGGTCATGGATTGAAAGGCACTATTGAAGGGAAAGAAGTGTTAGCAGGAAATTTGAAACTGCTTAAAAAATTCAATATCGCTTATGATGCAGAAGTTGAAAATATTATCGAAACAATTGTGGTAGTTGCTATCAACGGAAAGTATGCAGGATATATTACCATTGCAGATGAAATAAAAGACGATGCAAAACAAGCCATTGCCGATCTGCATTTACTCAACCAAAAAATAGTGATGCTTTCAGGCGACAAACAAAGCGTGGTAGATAAAGTTGCTAAAGAGCTAAACATTGTAAACGCTTACGGTAATTTGTTACCTGAAGATAAAGTCAACAAGGTTCAATCTCTTAAAAATGAAAAAAGAACCGTTGCATTTGTTGGTGATGGCGTAAACGATGCCCCCGTGATCGCTTTGGCTGATGCCGGAATTGCAATGGGTGGATTAGGAAGTGATGCAACCATTGAAACCGCTGACGTTGTGATTCAAAATGATATGCCTTCAAAAATTGTAACGTCAATTAAAATTGGAAAAGTAACTCAAAAAATTGTTTGGCAAAACATCATAATGGCAATGGGAGTGAAGGTAATAGTGCTTGCATTGGGTGCAGGTGGTATAGCCACCCTTTGGGAAGCTGTATTTGCCGATGTGGGAGTTGCATTGGTTGCAATCTTGAACGCAGTTAGGATTCAAAACATCAAATTCTAAAGCATATGCAGAAAGTTTTTATATCAGTTTTGTTTTTTATTTATTTTATTAACTCGAGTTTTTCTCAAACTAAAGAAAAAGGTAATTTTTATTTTGGGTGGGGATATAACAGGGATTGGTATAGTAAAAGCGATATTCGTTTGCAAAATGATAATCCTCAAATAATAAATGGAAAATCCTATACTTATGATTTTACTGTATATGATGCGACTGCGAAAGACAGACCCGATTTTGATCAAATCAAAGACGTGGTAAATTTTAGTGTGCCACAATTCAGCACTCGGATAGGATACTTTTTTAATAATAAGAGAGATTTTGGTATTGAATTAAATTACGATCATGCTAAGTATGTGGTCAACGATTATCAAAAAGTGAGGGTGAAAGGACAAATAAATGGAGAGTATTTTGACAAGGACACTATCCTCGATCCACAAACATTTCTGCACTTTGAGCATACTGATGGTGCAAATTTCGCAATGGTCAATTTTATAAAACGATGGAAATTAATTGAATCTAAGGACAAAAAGAATAATATTGGCCTAATATTAAAACCCGGTTTTGGTTTTGTGTATCCACGAACAGATGTTACAATCTTTGGAAATAGAATAAACAATGACTGGAAAGTTGCAGGAATTATTGGAGGAGTTGAAACCGGAATAAGAGCGGAGTTTCTTAAGAATGGATTTATTGAATTTACCGGTAAAGCAGCTTATGCGAACTATATGAATGCAATTACACAAGGAAAAGGTTATGGCAAGGCCAGTCATAAGTTTTGGGCATTTGAAGCAATACTAATATTAGGATACCAGTTTAAATTATAATATATGTTAGCTAAAGATGATATTGCGAAATTTATTGTAAAGCACAACCCTAAGCAAAAAAGGGAAGAGCTAATGAAACTTTCCCTGTCGGCTCTGGTTATCGTCAAGGTTCACTTAGAAATCGAAATACAGCAAAAAAGGAAAACAATGAAAAAAATATTAGTCTTAATATTTATTGCATTAGCAGTAAACTGTTCAGCTCAGCATAATCATGGCGGTGGCCATGGAGATGAAGAGGATAAACCATCTTATAAAGAATTACCGCAGCATGGGGGAGAGATTATTGATGCAGGAAAATATAAATTAGAAGTTCTCATTAGTCCAATGAATAAAGAAGAAAAACTATCTGTATATGTGCTTAAGAAGAACCACAAGCAAATTGAAACGAAAAGCATAACAGGCAAGGTTGAAATTAGGTATAAAGATGGCACTACAGAAAATATTGACCTTATCGCATTAGATGAAAAACTAATTTCTGAACCTAAACAAGTTGGTAGTCCTGCCAATTATTGTTTCATTGTTGTCATTAATAAAAAGGAATACAGAGCTTGTTATTTTTATACAGGATTAACTAAAAACTAAAAAAATGAAAAAGATAAAACTAATTGTATTTGCTATTTTGATGTTGAACATAATTTGTAATGCGCAGAATGTACAGGTGCAAAATTTATTGAACGATGTGAGGCTTGACTCTCTAACCAATTTTGTGAGACAGCTTTCAGGAGAGAAGCCAGTAATAATTAATGGAGTAACCGATACTATTAAATCAAGACATTATCAAACCATTGGCAATGAAAAAGCATTTCAGTTTATGAAGCAAGAATTTATTCGATATGGTTATCAGATAGATTCCTTTGCGTTTAACACAGATGGAAAAAATCTTTTTGCAATAAAAACAGGTTATAAATATCCTAATCGCAGATTTATGCTCGGAGCGCATTATGACAATCAGCCTACAACAATCATTGCTCCGGGGGCTGATGATAATGCAAGTGGATCTTCAACTGTACTTGAAGCCGGTAGAATATTTTCAAACTACAATTTCCCTTATACAATTGTATTTGCGCTATGGGATGAAGAAGAACCCGGACTTTTAGGAAGCATTGCTTATGTACCCACCATTGGCTCAAATAATGATACGCTTATGGGATATATCAATGTGGACATGTTGGGATGGGACGGCAATAATGATTCGGTTGCAGACATTAACGTTAGACCTGTTGCTAATTCCATTACCTTATCAAATCGGGCTCAGTTGTGTAATACTTTATATAATATTCAGTTGGGGTTGCATATTGTTAATCCCGGCAACGGGGCTACTGATCATGCTCCTTTTTGGAACAATAACTTTTCCGCTATTGGTATTGATGAAGAGTACGATAATGATTTCAATCCATATTGGCATACCCCGGCAGACTCTCTCGGGCAATTTAATCTTAGCTTCTATCAGAAATGCTCAAAGTTGGCTTACGCAACTCTTGCCGATCTTGCAATGGATACAGTTAACACAGTTGGTGTTAGCGAAATTTTATGGGGTAACAATTTTAAATTATACCCTAATCCAAGCCCCAATAAAATATACATGAAATGGGAGTCGAGTAATCAAGCCGAATACACTTTAAAACTTTACGATATTTTTGGAACACAATTGTATGTGGCAAGCTTTCTATCCTCATCTAATGGCTTAATCATTGACACAGACCACATTAATCTCCAAAAAGGAATATATTTTATTAGTATCTTTACTCCGCATTCAGCACAAACCTATAAAATTATCAAGGAATAATTTGAAATCTCTATTTTCCATAATAATACTTAGTGCATTTTTAACTCAAACCTTAAGTAAGTTTGTAATAATTGTGCATTTCGAGTTCAATAGGGAATTTATTGCCAAAAATTTATGCGTTAAAAAAGAAGAAGCTAACAACTGTTGCAAGGGATCATGTCACTTAAACAAAAAGTTGGAAGAAGAGGATAAAAAAGAACAGAAGTCTCCACTTCAAAGTTTAGTTAAAGAGGTTGAAATACAACTCATTTCTCAGGAAATTAAATTCGAGTTTTCTAACTACGAAGTTGAGCAGGAACATTTCTTTCCTTATGTGTTTTCTGTTTCACCTTTTGAATCTACCTCTGTATTTCAACCTCCGGAAATCTCTGCCTGATATTCAATTTATTAATTTAAAATCTAACAGACAATGAAAAAAATATTATTACTGTCATTGTCGTTCTTGTTAAGTCTTGCTTTAAACGCTCAAAATTGTTCCTGTGGATCAGGCAATTTGGGGGCTTTTGCAAGCAACGCATTAAATGACAATGCAGGATTTTTAAATAAAAAAGCATGGTTAGTTGATTTGAATTATGACTATCGTTCGTTCACTCCTTTCACTTCAAAGGAAATAACAAAAATGTTGGAACATAATTCAGATGCTATTGGAGTAAGTAATGCATGGATTGCAACGCTAAAGGTAAGTTACGGGGTTTCTGATAAACTTGCTTTGTCTGTTATGCAGCCCTATGTAAATATTGCAACCACTATTAATCAAAAGATGGATGGTGATCGTTATAATATTTTAAACTCTGCATCAACAAATGCTTTTGCCGATCTTTCAGTATTTGGCACTTACTTGTTTTATAACAAAAACAACTTGAAGCTTGCTGCAATAGCCGGAATTGAATTACCCACAGGAAAAGTATCTACTAATCAAAACGCCATTGTTACAGGCTCGGGTACTTTTGATCCAATGCTCGGAATTTCCGGGAGTAAAAAAATGGGGCGGTTCATAACAAAAGCAAACTTTGGCTATAAACTAACCACCAAAAATAGTTCAGGTATAGATTACGGGGACTTCCTAAGTCATCAGGTAGGTATAAACTATACGATTAACAAAAACTCATCCAGTGACTCAACCTGTACAAGCTTATCAAAGAAAACTATGTTGATGGCGGGTTTAAATTTAATCGGAGAAAACCTACACCCTATAAAAAACAATAATGTAGAAGTGAAAAATACAGGTTACTATCGAAATTTTGTATCACCCGCTTTTACTGTTGTTTTGAAAGACAGGTTGGTCTCGTATTTAGCAATGGATATACCAGTTTTACAAAACAATTATGGAGTTCAAAATGCCTCATCCTATCGTTTTAGGATAGGCTTATCAGTAAAAATTAATTAGAAATAAAAAACATGAAAACTAAAATATCAATTATCACATTATTTGTTGCATTTGCTTTTATAGCCTGCAAAAAAGATGGTACAGGTGGTCAAGTTACAGTAGCTGCTATTACCAAACATCATGACAGAAAAATCCCATTTTCTACTGTGTACATTAAGTACGGTGCAAAAGATTTTCCGGGAACAGATGTAAGTCAATATGATGCAAGCCAGCAAACCGATAAAGAAGGACATACCCATTTTGAAAATCTTCGTTATGGCAACTATTATTTTTACGGTGTTGGCTATGATAGCGTAGCTCAGGCAACTGTTAAAGGTGGTGTTGCACTTAAGATTAAATGGAAAGAACGCAAAGAGGAAATAGAACTTAATGTGTCAATAACCGAATAATGTAAAATGCAGGTTGATTAATTTCAGCCTGCATTACTTTAAAACGCCATGAAGAAAAGAATAAGTATAGGTTTGATAGGAACATTCGTGATAACGATTGTTTATTCCGGTTGTAAGAAAAATGAATATAAGAACTTGGACTGTGGTAAATTAAATGCCACTTATAACGGAACGATAAAGGCTCTAATTAATTCAAATTGTACTTTCTCAGGTTGTCATGGTTCTGGTTCTTCAAGTGGTGATTACACTACCTATAATGGAATTAAGACAATTGCAGATAATGGAAAACTTGAGGACAGAGTTTTAATAAAGAAGAATATGCCTTCATCAGGTGCGCTTTCACTTGATGACCGCAAAAAGATTAAATGCTGGTTAGAATCCGGTTCACAAAATAATTGATTTAAATGGCGAGTAAACCAAAAACAATATTTTTTAGTGCTGCTGCAATTTTAATTTTAGCTCAGGCACTTGTTTTTTCTTGCAAGAAAGAAAAATCTGAAATTGATTATGGTATGCAAGGATATCCGCATGAAGTTGGAAAAATACTTGTTAATAAATGCGCTACTTCGGGTTGTCATAATGATAAAAGCAAAGAAGCAGCAGGAGGGGTATCCTTTGAATCCTGGGATAAAATGTTTGAAGGAAGCCGAAGCGGTGCAATTGTAATACCATACCGTCCTGATCTTAGTACGCTGATATATTATACAAATTCATATACTGAGTTTGGATCGATTCAATTAACTCCCAAAATGCCTATAGGTAGTGATAAACTAACCTGTGGTGAAATTAAGACGCTGTATGATTGGATAAAGAATGGAGCTCCGAATTCTGACGGTTCGATTAAATTTGCAGATAACCCCTCTCGGAAAAAATTCTACGTTTCCAATCAAGGTTGCGATATGGTTTATGTATTTGACGCTGCATCGATGTTAGCCATGAGAGCTCAAACTGTTGGTAAAATTCCCGGATATGTGGAAGCACCACACTTTATTAAAGTTTCTCCCGACAATCAGTATTGGTATGTCTCTTTTTTAGGAGCGGGTGTTTTTCAAAAATATAGAGTTTCAGATAATTCGTTCGTTAGTGAAGCTAACATAGGTTTCGGCAGTTGGAACACATTTGTACTTACCTCAGACGGCAAATTTGCTTACTTAGTAGATTGGTCAAGTAACGGTAAAATTAAAAAAGTGCAAACCGATAGTATGATTGTAAAAAACACGTTAGGTGGATTGAACTGGAGTCACGGATCAGCAATTAATTCAACAGACGATACACTTTATGTTACGTCTCAAATTAGCAACTACATTTTTAAGATTCCAACTGATTTTTCAAATGTTGATTTTATTGTTTTGGACGGAACGAGTTTTCCTAACAATGGCTCAATTCTTGATCCTCATGAAGTATTGATAAGTCCCGACAATTCAAAATATTTTGTAACCTGTCAAAAGTCAAATGAAATTAAAGTAGTTTCTCGAAGCAATGATCAGGTTCTCGCAACGATACCTGTTGGCACTTACCCACAGGAAATGGCAGTTGCGCCGTCTAAAAACTATCTCTTTGTTTCATGTATGGAAGACCTAACTACATTTCCCGGAAAAAGAGGTTCGGTTTATGTGATTGATTACAATACAAATTCAATTGTAGCCAAAGTTCACACAGGACATCAGCCTCATGGAATAATGGTAGATGAAACTCATGGGCGAGTTTATATCACAAACAGAAATGTAACTACTGGTGGGCCTGCCCCTCACCATGCTTCCTTGTGTTCCGGTCGAAATGGAAATGTTACTGCAATTGACTTAAACACACTTCAATTAATTTCAGATTTTAAAGCGGAAGTTTCTGTTGATCCCTACGGTTATTCAATAACTCACTAATATTGTAGTATGAAATTGCATTTTAATATTCCAAAGGGCTTAAAAAAGTATGTAGATGAAGAATTACTGAAGTCCAAGGAAGCCTTCAGTAAGGGAGAGTTGCAAACCTCTTGGCGACATCTTGAACGAGCGCATATCCTTGGACAAGCTTATCCAATTGAACATTCACAAGCGCATTGGCACATGTTGCTATTTGCATTCCGAGTAAAGAATACGAAGGAGATTCTCGGACAGATACCTCGGTTAGTTGTGGGCGGAGTAAAATCATTTGTTGGCGAAATTCCAGTTGGCAATTCAGGCGGTGCGAATGTGCCTCCATTAAAACCAATGGAAATACCTTCTGATTTGCAAGAGATACTTTCAGTCTACAAAACTAAATAGACTGAACTATTATACATTCGGCAGCTTTAGGGCTAATGTTCACCTCCTTTTTTTGACAAATAAGAACGATTGAGTTATCAAAATCCTCAATCGTTTTTATGTTTATGCTTGCGCCTATAATCAGATTGTGCTTTTCCAAATACTTAAGAAAGGTGGTAGAATGGTCAGTTACGCCCATCACTTTGTAATAGAATTTTACTTTTGCTTCAGACAACTTGATAAAATTACTTTTCTGAATTTTCCCTTTCTCATCAGGAATGGGATCACCATGCGGATCGTATATTGGATTACCGAGTATTGAGGCGAGTTTATTGATGAGTTTCACGTTATTTACATGCTCCAATTCTTCAGCAATGGCATGTACCTCGTCCCAACCAAATCCCAATTCTTTAGCAAGATAAGTTTCCCAAATTCGGTGTCGCCTTACAATATCCAATGCCAGTTTCGAACCCGATGCTGTCAGTCTTGATCCATAGGATTTCTCATAAACGATATATTTTAGTTCGTGTAGTTTTCTTAATCCTTCAGTAACCGTTGCAGGGTTTAAGCTAAGTCTGTCTGCAATTTTTTGATTGTTCACAACAGCGGTATTGTTGGAGGATAGGTTGTATATTGTCTTTAAATAATTCTCAATAGTTTCTTGTCTCATAAATTATCTTTTTGGCATACCAAAATTAATAATTTTAATCTTCTAAATTATACTCAGCTTTGCCAAAACATTTAAAAGATGAAAAAGACGCTTTTTACAATGGCAATTTTGCTATTGGTGATTATCGGTTGCAAGAAAATAATGCCCCCAAGTCCAAAGGATGACGAGCTATTGGATGGGCCTGTAGAAGGCTTAACAACGGCTGAAACCCAACAATTCTTAAAAGGTGATATTGCCTTCAATGATGATATTTTTACCCCACAAAACGGACTCGGGCCAATATTCGTAGCTAATTCCTGCGGGTCATGTCATGCAGGAGATGGTAAGGGACATCCATTTACTACTTTAACTCGTTTCGGGCAAATAGATAGTACCGGAAATCAATGGCTTTCTTTTGGTGCACCTCAATTACAAAACAGAGCAATTCCGGGTTATACTCCTGAAACTCTACCAAGCGGTGTAGGCTTTTCAAAAATATTACCTCCCGCAAATACCGGATTAGGTTTCTTAGACGCTGTAAGTGATGTTGATATTATTGCTATGTCTGATCCATCAGATGCTGATGCCGATGGAATTTCAGGAATTCCAAATTGGGTAAATGTTCCGTCTTATTGCCAGTTGAGATCAAATGCGATTTCACAAAGCGGAAAATATATCGGAAGATTTGGAAAGAAAGGTGCAGCATATGACTTACTTCAACAAACAGCAAATGCCTACAATCAGGATATGGGCATTAACACCGCTTTTGAACCTTACGACACTTATTCAAAACTTGAAGTTGATCCCGAAGTAAGCAACGCCACAGTTCACGATGTTGTATTCTATTTGAAGACCTTAAAAACACCAGTTCAGCGGAATCAAAATGATGGTGAGGTTCAGACAGGGAAACAAATTTTTATTTCAATTGGTTGTGAGAAATGCCATAAAGCAGAATTAAAAACAGGCACATCAAGTATTGCTGCACTTTCAAATAAAACCTTCTCGCCTTATACTGATTTGTTATTACACAACATGGGTAGTGGCTTGGATGACAATTATACTGAAGGGTCAGCTAAAACTTACGAATGGAAAACACCTGCTTTATGGGGATTAGGGCTATCAAAGAATTCACAAGGAGGAAGTTATTTTTTAATGCATGATGGTAGAGCGCAATCAATTGAAGCTGCAATTCAAATGCATGGTGGAGAAGGCCAACAAAGCAATATAAATTTTCAGAATTTAAGCGAAAGCGATAAACAAAAATTAATTAAGTTTTTAGAAAGCCTTTAATGGATAGACGAAATTTTATTAAATCGGCATGTTTGACTTGTGCAGGGAGCATAGGTGCTGCATGGTTGCTTCAGGGTTGTAGTAGCCATAAGTATCTCACTAATGTTGTTGTCAAGGATAACAAATTAGTAGTTAAACGCTCTGAATTTATTTTATTAAAGAAGGAGAAAACGATAGAACAAAAATTTCTCATCATAAAACCTGAAAGTTTATCATTTCCAATTGCACTTTATAAGATAAGCAACAATGAATACAAAGCATGCTATTTGCAATGTACGCACCAAGGCTGCGAACTTTCTCCTCATGAAACAATGATGGTTTGCCCTTGTCACGGAGCAGAATTTAATCCTAAAGGAGAAGTAACAAATGGCCCTGCTGAAACCAATTTAAAATCATTTTTGACCTCAATAGATAATGAAAACATTTATATCCAACTTTAAACTTATGAAGCATTTAATTACAGTTACTTTTTTTGTCCTTTACGCCCACATCTCTTTTTCTCAGATAGACACCAGTAAGGTTAAGAGAACTCCGACTGACACATCGAAAATGCAATTGAACTTAGATGCGGTTTATAATCGTCCGTTTTTACAATACGGAAAAATACCTGTTGCAATTGGTGGTTATGCTGAAGCCAATACACAATATGCGGTAACGGATGGCGTAACAGAAGGGTTTTCATTTCAGATGCGTAGAATGACTTTGTTTTTATCTTCATCCATCCATAGAAAAATTAAATTTTTGACCGAGATTGAATTTGAAGACGGAACAAAAGAGATCAACATTGAGTTTGCTGCTTTGGATTTTCAATTCCACCATTTGCTAAATTTCAGAGGAGGAATTATCATGAACCCCATTGGTGCGTTTAACCAAAACCATGATGGCCCACGTTGGGAGTTTATTGACAGACCAATCTCAGCAACACAACTATTACCATCAACTTTCAGTAATGTTGGATTTGGATTTTATGGAAAGGTTTACAAACCAAATTATGTGTGGGCTTATGAGTTATACTTAACTAATGGATTAAACGACAATATCATTGGTAATGCAGAAAATAAAACCTTCCTTCCGGCAACAAAATTAAACCCTGATAGGTTTGAAGAGAGTTTTAATGGTGAGCCGCTTACAAGTGCTAAGACTTCGTTGAGAGTGAGGAAAATTGGTGAGTTTGGTTTATCCTATATGGGAGGCATTTACAATAAATTTCAGGAGGATGGATTAGTATTAGATAAAAAAAGACGAGCTGATGTTGTAGCTGTTGATTTCAATACTACAATTCCGAAAGCGAATACAGTTATCACCTCTGAATTTGCCTGGACTTTTGTTGACGTGCCGGATACATATACCCAACAATTCGGCAAAAAGCAACATGGAGGTTTTATAGACATTGTGCAACCTATAATAAAAAAGAAAATGTTTGGTTTTGAAAAGGCAAGTTTTAATGCAGCAGTTCGTGCTGAATACGTTGATTGGAACGTTGGAACATTCAAAGAAACCGGAGGCAACATAGCAGATGAAATTTTTGCTATAGTTCCTGCAATTAGTTTTAGAACATCACCACAAACTGTAATACGATTAAACTATCGCTACGAATGGCAAAAAGATCTTTTAGGAAACCCTGCTGCAAGAACCGGGGCTATTCAGTTTGGGGTGAGTAGTTATTTTTAAGACAGAAACTGCATTTGAGTTCATAACGAATCACTTGGTGGACATCCTCTAACCAAAATCCACTTCCTTCCCAAAGCCCTCATCTACCTTTGCTTCGATGATGAGGGAAAAAGCAACTAATTTTAAATACTCCGCTGTGGTGGCGGTTCACAGGGCTATTGATGACTCATAGCAGCCCTTGCTATGTGTATGCCATTTCTTTTTGAAATGTGCAAGTCTATTTTATAATAATTACCCAAGTGAAAAACTAAGGCAGGTATTGCTTCTTTATTCAAAAGGAAGTACGGTACTTCCATTGAAGTTAGGAAAATGAAAGCGTTTATTAATCCAAAGAAAGAGCCACTTACAATTGAACGGCTGAAAAAATTTAAAGGACTGGAGTGTTTGAGTGATGCGGAAGCTGAAGAGGTCTTACTCGGAATAAAAACACTCTCCACTTTGCTAATTGAATTCCTGAAAGAGAATCGGGAATCTAATACAAACGAAATAAAACAGGCAGCATGAACACGCAACTACAAGCAGAACTAAACCACAAGTTTGGTCGAACGAGTAAAACCAAAATTAAAAAGGTTGATTCCAAAATGGTTATTAAGTACACTCGGGTTTCAGGTAAAAAACAATTTGATACCAACGAGTCGATTGATAATCAAAATAAAACAATCAACGAATTTGCCAATCGCTACAACTTAGAAATTGTGGCATCGTTTGGTGATACTTACGAAAGCGCAAAAACCGATGAGCGAAAAGAGTTTAAGCGCATGATAGAATTTTGTAAACGAAGCAGAGGAAGGATAAGTACGATACTCGTTTACAAAATGACTCGCTTCAGCAGAACTGGAGGGAAAGCAATTTCAATCGCAGATGAATTGCGAACTAAATACGGCATTCATATTATTGCGGTTACCGAACCGATTGATACCTCCAATAGCAACGGTGTTCTCTTTCAGGAGATGCAACTAATTTTTGCGAAATGGGATAACGTGCAAAGACAACAAGTAACTCACGCAGGACTGAAATCAAAATACGAACAAGGCGAATGGTGCATAGCTGCACCTATCGGTTACGATAAAGTAAAGATTAATGGCGAATCCAAAATTGTTCTTAATGACTACGGAAAAAAATTCAGGAAAGCATGGGAGTGGAAATTGCAAGGTTATTCCAACGAGCAAATAATTGTAATGCTCGAAAAGATTGGAATTAAAACCTACAAGCAGCGCATTTTCAAAATTTTCAAAAACCCATTTTATTGCGGACTGATTTCGCATGGAATTCTTGACGGCAAGGTTGTCCAAGGGAAACATGAACCGATGGTCAGTAAGGAAGATTTTTTTAAGATCAATGAAATCAGATTGGCTTCAACCAAATATGGCGTTTCGCATAAAACGCAAAATGAAGGCGTACCTTTAAAAGTCTTTATTGAATGTGGGGATTGTGGTAATCCATTCACCGGATACATTGTAAAGGCAAAGAACCTCTATTATTACAAATGTCGAAGAGTTGGATGCAAGTGTAATAAAAGCGCAAAGGAAATGCATAAACTCTTCCTTGATGTATTGGGACAATATCAGATAAAAGAAGCCCTTATAGAACCTTTGGTTTGGCAACTGGAACATAATTACCATGAATCAACCAAAGAGGCAACAGAACGTGAATTAGCCCTAAATAAAAGGCTTGAGGAAGTGAACAGCGGAATTCAAAATTTGGAGGAAAAATACTACGTTCATTCGGAAATGACACGTGAAGTTTTTGATCGCTTGATGAATAAACTGCTTGGAGATAAACAAGAAAACGTTCGATTATTGACCGCTTCAGCCATTCAGATTTCGAACCTATGCGAAAGCCTCCATGAGGTAGCGCAATTGTGCCTGAAAATCACGAGATTGTGGCTAAAAGGAAGCATAAATCTCAAGGAAAAATTACAAAAAATGGTCTTTCCTGAAGGGATTGTTTATGATCGAAAAAATGGGGCATTTCGAACTCCAAAAATAAATTCTGTAATCGCTGAAATCGCCCGTCTGTCGGGCGATTTGCTTTTAAAGACAAAGGGACTGAACCTTTTTTTATCAGGTCAGTCCCTTTCTGCGGAGAGTGAGGGATTCGAACCCCCGGACCTGTTACAGTCAACAGTTTTCAAGACTGCCGCAATCGACCACTCTGCCAACTCTCCGCTGCGAAAGTACTATTTTTTTTCAATCACAAAATAAAAAATGGAAAAAATATTTTAATTTCCGTAAATTTGTAGAACTCCCCGTTTGCCTTAAATCATTCATGTAAACGCTATTATTATGAAAAAGTATTTGATTATCTTATGTTTAGCTATGGTAGGCAAGCTGTATTCCGTAAATATTACGGCATATCTGACCTATTCTACATTTAATATTCCTGATAAAGGACCATACGTAGAAACCTATTTATCGGTTATCGGAAATACCGTAAAATTTGTAAAAAATGCGAATGGTAAGTTTCAAGGGGCTATTGATATTGCTGTTGCCTTCAAATTAAACGGAGAGATCAAAAATGCTCAAAAATATACCCTGAATAGCCCGGAAACGGCCGACACAACGAAAGGATTTCCCAACTTTATTGATCAGCAACGATATAATTTACCGAATGGATTGTATGAGATGGAGATCAGTATTGTTGATAAGAATAGCGCAAATGTAAAACCTTTTACAGCTAAGATGCCGATTAAAGTTGAGTTTTTAAATGACCGGATCCTGGTTTCTGATGTTCAGCTTTTAGAGTCCTACTCAAAAGCAAATACACCTAGCGTTATCACAAAAAGTGGATATGATCTAGTGCCTTATGTTTCTACTTTTTATCCTGAAAATATAACTCGTTTCCGCTTTTATGCTGAGATCTATAATGCTAAACAGATAGTAGGGGAGAATCAAAAGATCTTGATCAATTATTTTTTAGAGAACAATGATTCCAAAATGAAATTGTCAGAGTTCTCTGCTTTTTCAAAGCAAGCTGCAAATGATGTAAATATTCTCTTGGCCGAATTTAATATTGAATCCTTGCCCAATGGTAATTATTCATTTAAAATTGAAGTGCGTGATGCACAGAATAAGATCCAAGCCGACCAAAAAATTATTTTTGATCGTCAGAATAAGCAAGCAGCCTTAAGTTTTGAAGATTTAAAAGCGATCAAAGTGGAAGGTACTTTTGTAAGTAAGTATAATAATGTGGATACACTTATTCAATACATGAAGTGTTTACGACCAATTTCAAGTTTTGCTGAAATTCAATATACCGACAATCAGTTAAAAACAAAAGATATTGTTACCATGCAACAATATTTTTATAATTTTTGGCAATCCAGAAGTTCATCTAATCCTGAATTAGCCTGGTTGGAATATTATAAAGAAGTGCAGAAGGTGAATAAAGAATTTGGAACGTATGGACTAAAAGGTTACGATACAGATAGAGGTCGTGTTTACCTGCAGTATGGTGTCCCGGATAGCAGACAAAAGGTAGATACAGAGCCAAGTTCTTATCCCTATGAAATTTGGCAATACAATCAATTGGTTGATAAAACACAAGTGCTCACAAATCCTTATAATAAGCAATCCAATAAGAGTTTTGTATTCTATAATCCGGATTTAGTTAGTAATAAATATAAGCTTTTGCATTCCAATGCAAGAGGAGAAGTTGCCAACTCCCGCTGGCAGATCGATCTTCACAAACGCGATTCTCAATCCGGAAATATGGATGTAGAGAAATCCTCAGAACATTTTGGTGGTAATGTGGAAGATAATTTCCGTAATCCGAGATAAGATCGAATGAAGGTAGCTGTTGTTATTTTGAATTGGAACGGAAGAGGTTTTCTGGAAAAATTTCTACCCTCTGTTATTTCTTGTAATAATTCCTATTCTGATATCATCGTTGCCGACAATAATTCCTCTGATGATTCCATTGCGTTTTTAAAAAAAAAATATCCTCAGGTAAGATTGATCATTAATGATGTGAATGGCGGTTTTGCAAAAGGTTATAATGATGCGCTTAAGCATGTAGATGCTGAATATTATGTGTTGTTAAACTCTGATGTAGAAGTGACACCCGGGTGGATCGAAGGTGTGATCGACCTGATGGATTCGGATAAGACAATAGCTGCATGTCAGCCTAAAATTAGAATGTTTGACAATAAAAAGATGTTTGAATATGCGGGTGCAGCAGGCGGGTTCATTGATAAATATGCGTATCCATTTTGTAGAGGAAGGATCTTGGAAAATTTAGAAGAAGATAAAGGTCAATACGATGATGTGCGTGAAGTATTTTGGGCTACAGGTGCATGTATGTTTGTAAGAGCTGTGCAGTTTAAGGAAGTGGGTGGATTTGATGAAGATTTCTTTGCACACATGGAAGAGATCGACCTTTGCTGGCGATTAAAAAACTTGGGATATAAGATCATGTATAGTCCTAATTCTATCGTTTATCACGTGGGAGGTGGCACACTCAATAAAACAAGTCCTCGTAAGACATATCTCAACTTTAGGAATAATTTATACTTAATATTCAAAAATCATCCACCTCAATTTTTCTTTTTGAAATTATTATTCAGGATGATATTGGATGGTATAGCCGGTGCTAAATTTATGGCTAGTGGACAATTTGCACATTGTTGGGCAATTGTGAAAGCTCATTTCAGTTTTTATGGATCATTGAATTCACTTATTCAAAAAAGGAAGTTCTTAAAAGCGAATATCAAAGCCTATACAAGCTCTGCTGTTTATTTACATTCTATCGTTGCCGATTTCTATTTGCGTGGCCATAAAACTTTTAGTGCTATCGATCGAAAAGATCGTTTCTTATAGATCTATTTCAAAAAGTGGTCAATTGCCAGTTTGTTGTAAGAAGCCGGTGTCACCATCAAGGCACACCATAAAATGATCCTTGGGAAAACGATCTTCATATCCCATACCGGATTGATCAAACTAAATGCTGCAGTTACCAAAATAAGGTCTATCCCTAATAAATAAAGAGAATACTTTGTGAATAGGCCAATGATCAGTGTAAAGCCTGCTATCAGTTCAATAAAAGATGAAACGTAGGCACTTGTTACCAATATAAAGTCGGGCATTTTTACTTTGCCAAATTCATATCTGAACGATTGTATCACTCCCGGCATTTTTACTTTAACAACCTTGTCGAAACCCTGCATAAAAAATAATACGCCCAAGATCACTCTAAGAGTGAAAGACATGATCGATTCATTTGTGATTAATTCCATGGTACAAAGTTTTTATTTAAAACAATAGTTAACAATGATCAGTATCAGTTTATAAAACTTTCAATTGCTAAACGGTAGGAATCCATTCCAAATCCGGATATGGAACCCTTGCATTTAGGAGCAATGAGTGAAATATGTCTGAATTCTTCTCTGGCAAACACATTGGATATATGCACTTCAATCGTTGGTGTTTTTATTCCTGCGATCGCATCTCTTAATGCAACGGAGGTATGTGTGTAGCCACCTGCATTTAAGATGATCCCATTATAACTAAAGCCTACTTCGTGTAATTTATTGATCAACTCTCCTTCTACATTGCTTTGATAATAGGATAGTTCAATAGATGGATATTTGGCCTTCAGTTCATTGAAATAATCTTCAAAACTTTTAGCTCCGTAAACATCTGTTTCGCGCGTGCCTAATAAATTTAAGTTCGGACCGTTTATAATAATGATTTTCATATTGTGATGATCGATTCTATCACGAATTTACGAATATTACTAACTTTATGAAAACAATTCTGATAATTGAACTGGAAATCATACATACATGGATTTAGATCATTCCTAAAATTGGAACGTTCATTGTCTGAGAACACGATTGAAGCATATATCCATGATGTGGAATTGATCGTTCGCTTTTTTGAACTAGAAGGCCGGACGATAGCTCCAAAAGATGTTGCATTGGAAGATCTTCAATCGTTTTTGAAATGGTTGAACGGGATTGGCATGGGACCTCATTCACAAGCCAGGATCATTAGCGGTATTAAAGGTTTTTATAAATATCTTTTGTTAGAGAATGTTTTGAATACGAATCCAACCGAACTGTTGGAAGCTCCTAAGTTGGGTAGGAAGTTACCCGACACCCTTAATCTGGAGGAGATCAATAAGATCATTGATACGATCGATCTGAGTACACCTGAAGGGCAGCGAAACAAAGCTATATTGGAAACATTATATAGCTGTGGTTTGCGTGTGAGTGAGCTGGTCAATTTGAAAATATCCGATCTGTATTTTAATGATGAATTTATAAAAGTTGTTGGAAAAGGGAATAAAGAACGTTTAGTGCCAATCGGTAGCGTTGCTATGAAGCAGATCAATATTTATAAAAATGAGGTTCGTTGCCATATTGCTGTAAAAAAAGAGCATGAAGATGTTTTGTTCTTGAACAACAGAGGAGCTAAACTTACCAGAGTGATGATCTTTACCATCATTAAACGTTTAGCCGTTTTAGCAGGAATAAAAAAGAGTATTAGTCCACATACATTCAGACATTCCTTTGCAAGTCATTTAATTGAAGGAGGTGCCGATCTGAGAGCTGTTCAAGAGATGTTGGGACATGAATCAATAACTACAACTGAAATATACACACATCTGGATCGCGATTATTTGCGACAGGCGATCATTCAGTTTCATCCAAGGTCATAAAAAAGCCCTTTCAAATGAAAGGGCCGGGGATGTTATTTGTCTTTTAATTTTTCAAGTAAAACTCTTTTGAACTGCTCTTCTGCATGATAGAGTTTAGCCACTTTTTTGATGGGAAGAACAGCTTTGTATTTTGCATGATATTCTTTTTGAAGGTCGATCTCCTTTTGCTTGAATGTAATTTCTGAATCAACTATTTGTTCAACTTCCTTGTCGGATAATGTTTCAAAATTATCTTTGTTTTCTTTGAATTCCGCTTTTCTTTTTTTGCGAAGTTCCTGAAGTTTATCATTATACTGATTATATACAGGCCAGAATTGTTGTGCCTCCTCCGGGGTAAGGTCTAACTTCTGTGTAATGAATGCAATTTTCATTGCTTCAATGTTCTGTTTTTTCTCAGCATGATTGCCCTTTTTATTAGGAGGTGGTGTTCCCATTCCTCCATGTGGCTGAGCGATACTTAAAGTCGATATTGTAAGTAATACGATCAAAAAGACCTGTTTCAATGTTGTTTTCATGTTTTCTGAATTATTAAATGTTAGTTTATTTCTTCTATTTCGTTTTCAATCAAATATTCTTCTATTTCTGTGTCTGCTGTTATCTGATCATTTGTATTATTTACAACTTCCTCAATAAGTATCGATTCGTCAATATGTTCCAATTCATCGTATATAGAGTAGGAGTCTTGCACAATTGCCGTTTGCTCCCCAATTTTATCTATGTTTTTTATGCCAACAAAAGTGATCAACAGCACAGAAAGTACCGGGACAGAAAAAGAGGGTTTTAAAAGCAACACCAGCCAATCAGTCCATTTGGTAGTTGTTTTGTGAGCGGCAATTTTATTTTGTACTTCAGTTGGCAATGATTCAAAATAATCAGCAGGAACTGAAAATGGATTGTATTTAGGAATTTGATTTAATGTTGGCGCCAAATCTTTTAGCTCTTCAAACTCATTTACACGATCTATTATGCGTTCATTAAGTTTTGAAAAATAATCGCTCTCAGTCCCAAAGGGATGTTGTTTCGGCATTCCTTTTAAATTAGTATCATCTATGTTGTTATGCTTATCCATTTTTCTTTTGAATGAGATTTTATGAAAAGGTTTAATTGGTCTTTAAATAATCTTCGATCTTTTTAACGGCATGGTGGTAAGAGGCTTTTAATGCTCCAACGGAGGTTTCAAGGATCTGACTCATTTCTTCATATTTTAATTCGTCAAAATATTTCATGTTGAATACGATCCGCTGCTTATCCGGTAATGTTAGAATTGCTTTTTGTAATTTGGCTTGTATCTCATCCCCTTTGAAATAACTATCGCTTTCTAAATTGTTTGCCAGAAAGTGTGAAACATCATCCAGTGGTATGCCGGCACGTTTTTTCTTTTGATTTAAAAAAGTAATGGATTCATTGGTGGCAATGCGGTATAGCCAGGTGTAGAGTTGCGACTCTTCTTTAAAGCCATCTAGGCCTTTCCATACTTTTATGAAGACATTTTGCAGAACATCATCGGTATCATCGTGATCGATCAGGATCTTACGGATATGCCAATACAATCTCTTTTGATACTCGCGTATCAATAGATTGAACGCATAATTTCGCGTTTCAGGATCTCTGAATTTTTGGAGGAGTTCTTTGTCGTATTCGCTCATCTATCCTTTTGCTATTGTTTGAAATCTTCGATCGTCAATAGCATCCGGTAGTATACCTTATGCTTTACGCGCGATCACTTTTTTTGCTGCTTCAACAATATTGATGGCATCCAAGCCATATTTTGTCATCAGCTGAGCCGGTGTTCCACTTTCGCCAAAGCTATCGTTCACTGCAACCATTTCTAAAGGTGTTGGTAGCTCACGGGCTAATAATTGCGCGATGCTATCACCTAAACCTCCATTCATTTGATGCTCTTCAGCAGTAACAACACATTTTGTTTTTTTAGCTGAGTTTATGACTGCCGAATTATCTAAAGGTTTAATGGTATGAATATTTATTATTTCAGCACTGATACCTTGAGCTGCTAATTGCTCACCTGCTTCAATAGCTTTCCAAACTAAATGCCCTGTTGCAAAGATCGAAACATCGGTTCCTTCATTTAGCATAACTGCTTTTCCGATCTCGAATTTTTGATCAGCAGGCGTGAAGTTGGGAACAGTCGGACGTCCAAAACGTAGGTAAACCGGACCATGATGATCAGCAATAGCAATTGTTGCTGCTTTTGTTTGATTATAATCGCAAGGATTGATCACCACCATTCCCGGTAGCATTTTCATTAATCCAAGATCTTCTAAAATCTGGTGTGTGGCTCCATCTTCACCAAGTGTTAAGCCGGCATGCGATGCACAAATTTTTACGTTTTTATCGGAGTATGCTACTGATTGACGAATTTGATCGTACACCCTGCCTGTTGAGAAGTTGGCAAATGTTCCTGTAAAAGGAATTTTGCCGCCAATGGTTAATCCGGCTGCAATTCCGATCATGTTTGCTTCGGCAATACCAACTTGAAAAAAGCGCTCCGGATGATCTTTTGCAAATGCATCCATTTTTAATGAGCCGGTAAGATCGGCACACAATGCTACCACATTCGGATTTGTTTTCCCTAATTCAGATAATCCTGCTCCAAAGCCTGAACGGGTGTCTTTTTTTTCAGTGTAAGTGTATTTTTTCATATTTCTTTTAGTATAATTTCAATGGGGTAGAAATACCCGATTCAATTTTAAATCCTTTTTCTATGGTGTATATTGATTCTCTTGCATTTTTTGGGCGGAATTCCACTCGGTATCTTCCCGGTTGTAATACGATCGTTTCTTGTGTAAGATTGGTATTCAGGTTGCATACCCAAACCATTTTATTGTTTTCTTCCACATACAAACTTCCATAACCTTCACTTGGTTTTTGTATGGAAACACTGCCTGCTTGTGGAATTTCAACGGATGTTGTTTTACTTTGCGATACATCTACCTTATTCATTTTGATGCGAGGTAAGGTTAGAATTTCAATATCATATTTCCCAACTATGTATTTTTCGCTTGTATTGATCTGTTGCACATGAAGCGTTTGCATATCATTGTGTTTTCTGATGATGCAATCAACACTTGAGCTTCCGCTTGTTTTAATGCTTAAGTTTCCTTGTGGTGCATCCACTGCAATGATGTTATGCTTTCCGGGAATCAGTTCGATCTTTGTTTTTTCTACAGGCGGTATGGTATGCACAACCATTTTGTAAGTGCCGATCGGGTCGATCACCACTGTGTCGGGAACACCTTTATTATTGATCGTGTGAATGTAATTGTAGCGGATCATGCCTGTTTGTTCATCATAAAAGGTCATGTTCACATCTGTTTCAGAAGGTTTCCCGATCTGGTCGTTCAGGTTTACTTGAACAGTTGTGTTGTTTAATGCTTGAGAAACAACAATGTTCAAAATGTTTTTGAAACTGGCTTCGCTGGATGCATCATAAAATTTACCAACACAACCAAATGTGTTCATGTAGCTTTGATCCAAGCCCACTCCAATTACGAATGGTTTCAATATGATCCCTTTTTTCTGAAGTGCTAGGGATACAGCACAAGGGTCGCCATCACACTCCTCAATTCCATCCGTGATCAAAATAATGATATTTCGAACATTGGGCGATGAAGCGGTTGGGAAGTCATTCCCACATTGTTCCAATGTATATGCAATGGGTGTTGTTCCTTTTGGGACGATCTGCTTCAGTTTATTTTTGATGGCAGTAGCATTGTTTTTTCCAAATGGGACTTCCAGTTTGGTGTCAGTACAACTGCGTTCCGGACGTAATGGTACTTGATGTCCGTAACAACGGAAAGCAATCTCTAAATTTGAATTGTCAACTTTTTGAATGCTATCTAAAAATTCAGAAAGCATCTTTTTGGCAATGTCCATTTTCATACCGCTTTGCCATTGTCCAAACATGCTAAATGAAGCATCAAAAACAAATTCGATACGTGTTAATGGTTTTGCTGATTGAGCATTTGTAGATAGGCTAGATGCAAGAATCAAGAAACAAGACAGAAGTAGTCTTGAAAATTGATGTTTTAGTATCAGGAAAAAATTATTGTTTTTCATATGTACAGGTCTTGAGTCTTGGATCTAATGTCTTAAGTTTAGTAATCTCCAAGTGTTTCAGCATTTTGATTCAAAGCCTGTGCCAATTGTTCATCATTAGGTGCAACGCCATGCCATTTATGACTTCCCATCATAAAATCCACGCCATTGCCCATTTCAGTTTTCATCAGGATGATCACCGGTTTGCCTTTACCTGTATGTGTTTTTGCTGTATTTAACGCATTTACAACCGATGCCATGTCATTTCCTTTCTCCAGATCAAGCACATGCCAGCCGAATGCTTCAAATTTAGCACGTAAGCTTCCCATGTTCAATACTTTATCGGTGGAGCCGTCAATTTGCTGACCATTCATATCTACTGTAGCGATCAGATTATCTACATTCTTTGCTGAAGCATACATGGCAGCTTCCCAAATTTGTCCTTCCTGTAATTCACCATCACCATGTAAAGAATAAACGATGCTATTGTCCTTGTTTAACTTTTTTGCCAAAGCAGCACCAATGGCATTGGATAATCCTTGTCCTAATGATCCGGATGCCATACGAACGCCTTCCAAATGCTCATGTGTTGTTGGATGGCCTTGTAAGCGGGAGTTGAGCTTTCTGAAAGTAGCCAATTCCTTTACCGGAAAATAGCCTGAACGTGCCAATACGCTGTAAAATACAGGAGAAATATGTCCATTCGAAAGGAAAAACAAGTCTTCGCCAACACCGTCCATCGTAAATTTGGAAGGATTGTGTTTCATGATGTCGAAGTATAGTGCTACCAGGTATTCGGTACAGCCCAAAGATCCACCCGGATGTCCCGAATTAACTGCATGAACCATTCTAATGATATCTCTGCGAACTTGTGTAACGATTTTTTCCAATTCTGCCGTTGAAGCCATAATTATGTTGATTATTTTTTGATTTTTTGTTTATTAGCGATCAAAAGTACCACTTTTTATAAGCCTTTGATGTATTGTTGAAAATATGTTTTTATTGTTGAAAACTCAATAGATTTAAGGGGCTTATCGGTTTTATATAAGCTGCTGGTTGGTTATATTTGCAGGCTTAAATGAATTTTGGAATTTTAAGGTCGTAGGCTTTTAGAATTCTATTGTTCATGTTTCATTTAACAAATCAAAAAATAACTAATAAAATTAGAAAATGGCATTACAGTGCGGAATTGTGGGATTACCCAATGTTGGAAAATCAACTTTATTTAATTGTTTATCGAATGCAAAAGCGCAAGCAGCGAATTTCCCTTTTTGTACGATCGAGCCCAATGTAGGTGTGATCACGGTGCCGGATGAGCGCTTGGCAACTTTGGAAAAATTAGTGAATCCGGAACGTGTAGTTCCAACAACGGTTGAGATCGTTGATATTGCAGGTTTGGTGAAAGGTGCAAGTAAAGGAGAGGGTTTAGGAAATAAATTTTTGGCAAATATCAGAGAAACGAATGCGATCATTCACGTATTACGTTGCTTTGATGATCCGAATGTGGTGCATGTGGACGGGTCTGTGAATCCGGTGCGCGACAAAGAGATCATCGATACCGAATTGCAATTGAAAGATCTAGAGTCGGTTGATGCCAAGTTAAAGCGTGTTGAAAAACAAGCTAAAACAGGAAATGATAAGGATGCTAAGAAAGCATACGATATCCTATTGAGAATAAAAGAATTGTTGGAGCAAGGACAGTCAGCACGTGCTGCTAATCTGGCTCCGGAAGAAATGCCTTACGTGGCTGACATTCATTTGCTGACGATCAAACCTGTGTTGTATGTGTGCAATGTGGATGAAGCTTCTGTAAATACAGGTAACAAGTATGTGGATGCTGTAAGAGAAGCAGTTAAAAATGAGAATGCAGAAGTGTTGATCATTACAGCTGCGATGGAAGCAGAGATCGCTAGTTTGGATACGTTTGAAGAACGTCAAATGTTTTTAAGTGAGATCGGTTTGCAAGAGCCGGGCGTAAATAAATTGATCAAAGCTGCTTATAAATTACTGAATCTTCAAACTTATTTTACCGCAGGGGTGAAAGAAGTACGTGCATGGACCATTACCAAAGGAATGACAGCTCCTCAAGCAGCAGGAGTAATTCATACCGATTTTGAAAAAGGTTTTATCCGTGCGGAAGTGATCAAGTACAACGATTTTATTTCATTAGGTTCTGAAGCCGCTTGTAAAGAAGCAGGTAAAATGGGTGTTGAAGGAAAAGAATATGTAGTGAACGATGGTGATCTGATGCATTTCAGATTTAATGTTTAAGAAGTACCATGTAGCAAGTATCAAGTAGTACGATTTTCCTGATACTTGATTCCTGATACTTAATACTAAAAAATATGGCAAAAGAAGTAAAATATACAGAAGACAGTATCCGGACGCTGGAATGGAATGAGCATATCCGTTTACGTCCGGGAATGTACATCGGTAAATTAGGCGATGGTTCATCACCCGATGATGGTATCTACATTCTATTAAAAGAAGTGTTGGATAACTGTATCGATGAGTTTGTGATGGGAAATGGGAAGACCATTGAAGTGACGATCAAAGATAAAACAGTGCGCGTGCGCGATTATGGTCGTGGTATTCCATTAGGAAAAGTAGTGGATGTTGTTTCTAAGATCAATACCGGTGCTAAGTACGACTCCGAAGCATTTAAGAAATCAGTTGGTTTAAATGGTGTGGGTACTAAGGCGGTGAATGCTTTGTCCAGCTATTTTAGTGTACAAGCATTCCGTGAGGGTAAAACGAAATCGGCTGAATTTAATATCGGTAATTTAACGAAAGAATCGAAGATAGTTGATTCGGATGCCCGTCAAGGAACACTAGTATCATTCATTCCGGATGAAAAAGTTTTTGGAAACTACCATTTCATTAATGAGTATGTAGAAAAGATGTTGTGGAACTACGCTTATCTGAATACAGGATTAAGCATTGTTTATAACGGACAAAAATTTCAGTCAGAGAATGGATTGCTCGATTTGTTGACACAAAACATCAGCGGACCTATTTTATATCCGACTATTCATTTGAAAGGCTATGATATTGAAGTGGCGATGACACACAGTAATCAGCAATATGGCGAAGAGTATTATTCTTTTGTGAACGGTCAGCATACTACACAAGGTGGAACGCATCAAGGTGCATTTCGTGAAGCTGTTGTAAAAACGATCCGTGATTTCTTTAAGAAGGATTTTGAAGCAGTGGATGTGCGTACATCTATTATTGCTGCCGTAAGTATAAAAGTGCAGGAGCCGGTTTTTGAATCGCAAACCAAAACCAAATTAGGTTCACAGGAAGTTGGACCAAAAGGACCATCAGTGAAAGCTTTTATTGGTGATTTCTTAAAGACAGAGTTAGATAATTTCCTGCATAAAAATCCGGAAACAGCACAAGCGATCCTTCAGAAGATTCAGCAGAGTGAGCGTGAACGTAAAGATCTGCAAGGGATTCAGAAGTTGGCACGCGACCGTGCTAAAAAAGCAAGTTTGCATAATAAAAAATTACGTGATTGCAGAACGCATTTAACATCCAATGATGAACGAAAATTAGAAACAACTTTGTTTATCTGTGAGGGTGATTCAGCGAGCGGTTCCATTACCAAAACCCGTGATGTGAATACACAAGCTGTATTTAGCTTAAAAGGAAAACCGCTGAATGCATTTGGATTAACAAAAAAGATCGTGTATGAAAATGAAGAGTTTAACCTTTTACAATCAGCATTGAATATTGAAGATGGAATTGAAAATTTACGTTATAACAATATTGTGATCGCTACCGATGCCGATGTGGATGGTATGCATATCCGTTTGTTATTAATGACGTTTTTCTTGCAATTCTTTCCAGATCTGGTGAAGAATGGTCATGTGTACATTCTTCAAACACCATTGTTCCGTGTTCGTAATAAAAAAGAAACGATCTATTGTTATAGCGAAGAAGAAAGAAGAGCTGCTATTGCTAAATTAGGAGCTAAGCCGGAGATCACTCGATTCAAGGGGTTGGGTGAGATCTCTCCTGATGAATTTAAATTATTCATCGGGAAAGATATGCGTAAAGATCCGGTGATCATTGGTAAGGATAAGAATATCGTGGAGTTGTTGAGTTATTACATGGGTAAGAATACACAAGAGCGTCAGGATTTTATTATCGAGAACCTGGTGGTAGAGAAAGATCTGGTAGAGGAATAAGCGATATGTTAATGTCTGTATGCAAATAACACCAAATAATATAAGGAGATATGAGGTCAATCAACATTCAGAAAGTTGTATGATTTCTATTAGATATAAAAAAAGAGTATATGCTATAATTGGTTTTCCTATAATTTGGATTGGGGTTTTTGTTGTTACAGATTTCGATCTGATATGGTTTTTGATGGGACTGCCTTTTTTGTATTTGTTAGTCCAGAATGTATTTGGTAAAGAAATTATTGAACTTAAAAAGACAGAAATAAGACACATTAGAAAAGTTTTTGATTTTACTGAAAAATCAAAAACATATTTTTTGAAAGATGTAAAAAATATTAGAGTAAGTGAAGGCTTGTATATCGATGAAGATGAGAGGTCTGAAATAATTATTAGAAACTACCAGAAGGGAAGAATCGCATTTGATTATGGAGTTCAAACATTCAGAATAGGAAGTGGACTTACTGAAGTAGAAGGGAATGAAATTGTTGAAATAATAAAAAAATACTACGATACAAAATTTGGCGCCTTTGCGTCTTAGCGGTAAAAAGATATGAGCAACGAAGAAAATATCAATGATGAATTAAATGGTGGCGAGGAATTGCATAACATAACCCATGTTTCGGGTATGTACCAAAACTGGTTTTTGGATTATGCATCCTATGTTATTTTAGAGCGCGCTGTTCCTTATGTAGAAGATGGCTTGAAGCCTGTTCAGCGTAGAATTCTGCATGCCATGGAAGAGTTAGATGACGGTCGTTATAATAAAGTAGCGAACATCATCGGTCATACCATGAAATATCATCCTCACGGTGATGCTAGTATTGGTGATGCCTTGGTACAATTGGGACAAAAAGATCTCTTGATCGATACACAAGGTAACTGGGGAAATATTCTAACTGGAGATAGAGCAGCTGCACCACGTTATATCGAAGCACGATTATCAAAATTTGCCTTGGATGTTGTTTTTAATCCGAAAACAACAACTTGGTTGGCAAGTTATGATGGAAGGAATAAAGAGCCGGAAACACTTCCTGTTAAGTTTCCTTTGTTATTAGCACAAGGCGTAGAAGGTATTGCTGTTGGTTTGGCTTGTAAGATGTTGCCTCATAATTTTAATGAGTTGATCGATGCATCGATAGCTGTTTTAAGAGGAAAACGTACGGATATTCTTCCTGATTTTCCTACAGCTGGTATGGCCGACTTTAGTAATTACAATAATGGATTAAGAGGAGGAAAGGTTCGTGTTCGCGCGAAGATAGCTCAACTAGATAAGAAAACATTAGTTATTACAGAGATCCCTTTTGGTACTACAACAGGTTCTTTGATCGATACCATTATTGCTGCGAATGACAAAGGAAAGATCAAGATCAAGAAAGTAGAAGATAACACCGCTGAGAATGTAGAGATCGTGATCCATCTAGTTCCGGGTATCTCTCCTGATAAAACAATTGATGCTTTATATGCCTTCACTGACTGTGAAGTTTCAATATCTCCAAATGCTTGTATCATTGAAGATGATAAGCCAAAATTTATCGGTGTAAATGAGATCCTGAAGATCTCAACACATCAAACTTTGGAATTGCTTCGAAGAGAGTTGGAGATCGAAAAAGGAGAATTACAGGAGTCGTATTTGTTTGCTTCCCTTGAAAAGATCTTTATCAAAGATGAGATGTATATCGACTTTAAGAATTATTCCGATAAAGAAACCTTATTCGGGTATTTAGATGGACGATTTGCGAAGTACAAAAAACAATTTATCCGTGCGATCACGAATGATGATTATGAAAAACTAACTCAAATCCCGATGATCCGTATTACCCGCTTCGACTCAAAGAAAGCGGATGAGAAGATGAAAGCATTGGAAGCACGAATTAATGAGATCGACCATCATTTGGCTAACTTGATCGACTATGCAGTAGAGTATTTCAAAAATTTAAAGAAGAAATACGGTGCAGGTCGTGAGCGTAAAACGGAGATCAAATCATTTGAAAATATTGTTGCTACCAGTGTGGTGGTTGCCAACGAAAAATTATATGTAAACCGTGAAGAAGGTTTTGCAGGATATGGCTTGAAGAAAGATGAGTTTGTGGCAGAATGTTCGGACATTGATGATATCATCGTGTTCCTGAAAGATGGAACAATGAAAGTATCCAAGGTTGCCGACAAAGCATTTGTTGGGAAAGACATGATCCATATTGCTGTATTCAAGAAAAATGATGAGCGTACTGTATACAACATGGTCTATCGTGATGGTAAATCAGGAGCAGTATTCATGAAGCGATTCCCGGTAACCGGTGTTACCCGCGATAAAGTGTATGATCTTACAAAAGGCACCAAAGGTTCAGAAGTGCTTTACTTCACAGCTAATCCAAATGGTGAAGCAGAGATTGTTGAAGTGCAGTTAAAACCGATGCCTGGCTTGCGTAAAGTGCAATGGGATCTGAATTTTGCTGAATTGGCAGTAAAAGGAAGAAATTCCATGGGTAACGTTGTAACAAAATATGCGGTTCGTAAGATCGTATTGAAAGAAAAAGGAGTTTCCACTCTTGGCGCAATCGATATTTATTTTGATGATACTGTACAGCGTTTAAATTCGGATAAACGAGGAACATTCCTTGGCAGCTTTGGCCCTACCGACAGGATCCTTACTATTACACAAAGCGGTCATTATAAGCTGACAGGATTCGATCTCTCAACGCATTTTGATGAGGATATGATCTTGATCGAGAAATTCAATCAGAATAAAGCAGTATCTGCTATTTACCTGGATGGAGAGAGTAAAACTTACTTTGTGAAACGTTTTATGATCGAGCCAACGGACAAAAAAGTGTTATTTATTACTGAAGCGCCCGGTTCCCGAATCGAGATCGTTACAACGGAAGCAACACCTGTGGTTGACGTGAAATTTAGCAAAGTAAAAGATAAAGAAGTGCCTGATGAACGTATTGATCTGACTCAATTTATCGAGATCAAGGGATTAAAGGCAAAAGGGAACAAATTATCTTACGCAAAAGTAAAAGAAATTAATCTATTGCCTCCTGTAGAAGTGCCAATTGAGGAAGATGTGCTGGATGAGTTTGAAGAGAGTGGTATGTCGCCTTTAGAAGCAATTAAAAGAGCGCAGGAACCTAAGAAAGAAAAGCCGATCATTTCTATCGACCAGCAGTTGAACGCTGAACTGAAACTTCCTTCGGAAGAGAAGAAGAAAAAGAAAAAAGGGAAAGATGATGGAGGCGATCTCACGATCAATTTCGATTTTTAGATAAAAATTAAAAAGTCCTGAACATTGTTCAGGACTTTTTTGTTCTTGGAGTCAAATATATGTCTTTGAAAATGTTCCACTTTGAAAGTTGCTGGAAAGGTAATTTTTATCAAAACTGAATGATTGTTCTAAAAATGTCCCCCTTTGGAGGGGGCAGGGGGAGGTGATTTATTTTGCTTGTATATTAGTATTCGTTAACGTTGTTTCTTTTTTGCTTTCAAAATGTATCTTTGATCTATTGATAAACACTGTAACCTCTCTCATTACTTCTACCGTTCTGTTGTGATTTGCTTTCAAAATGTATCTTTGATCTATTGATAAACACTAGTGTGTCCTGCGTTAGCGGCTTACCTTCAGTTGTGATTTGCTTTCAAAATGTATCTTTGATCTATTGATAAACACTAAAGAAACATGAAAATTGAAAGAATCCTTGGTTGTGATTTGCTTTCAAAATGTATCTTTGATCTATTGATAAACACTTGAGCAGTCTTCTTTAATCCTCTTGCTTTAGTTGTGATTTGCTTTCAAAATGTATCTTTGATCTATTGATAAACACTTTCACCGCTATTCCCGTAGTTCATATCTACGTTGTGATTTGCTTTCAAAATGTATCTTTGATCTATTGATAAACACTTGCTTATTCTAAAGTAATTGTATCTAGAACGTTGTGATTTGCTTTCAAAATGTATCTTTGATCTATTGATAAACACTTAAAATGTTTGTATTGATCGATCCAGGACAGTTGTGATTTGCTTTCAAAATGTATCTTTGATCTATTGATAAACACTCATAGTGAAATCGATGTAAGTAATCCACAGTTGTGATTTGCTTTCAAAATGTATCTTTGATCTATTGATAAACACTTGATCAGTTGGATGGTGCATCACTAACCTTGTTGTGATTTGCTTTCAAAATGTATCTTTGATCTATTGATAAACACTGGCCGGTAACAATAAACAATTGGCACGTTGTTGTGATTTGCTTTCAAAATGTATCTTTGATCTATTGATAAACACTAGCCCAAATCAAAACATAGTTGATACTTTGTTGTGATTTGCTTTCAAAATGTATCTTTGATCTATTGATAAACACTAAGGCTTTACCAGAAAAGAAAATAGTTATTGTTGTGATTTGCTTTCAAAATGTATCTTTGATCTATTGATAAACACTTAGGAAATTCATTTATAGTAAGCTAATGGCGTTGTGATTTGCTTTCAAAATGTATCTTTGATCTATTGATAAACACTTAACTGCATGGGAAAACGCTAAAAAGATTAGTTGTGATTTGCTTTCAAAATGTATCTTTGATCTATTGATAAACACTAACCGTTCGCTTCTTCCATGGTTCGCTTTAGTTGTGATTTGCTTTCAAAATGTATCTTTGATCTATTGATAAACACTGGAAACAACATTGGAGCTGGATAACATGGGGTTGTGATTTGCTTTCAAAATGTATCTTTGATCTATTGATAAACACTCCTGAGTGTCGCAGTAATCAGTTTGGTTGCGTTGTGATTTGCTTTCAAAATGTATCTTTGATCTATTGATAAACACTCGTTTCGAGATCTTGATGATGACTAAATTGGTTGTGATTTGCTTTCAAAATGTATCTTTGATCTATTGATAAACACTATATCAATTAACAAGAATTTGTATCACACAGTTGTGATTTGCTTTCAAAATGTATCTTTGATCTATTGATAAACACTATACTGTTCTAAAATCATTGATTTTGAAGTGTTTAAATAGTGTTTTGAGATTAAAAAAATGTGTGCTTTATCAATTATAAATCCGGCTTTTTGCCGGATTTTTTTATTAAAACAACTCTAATTGTTGGGGGATATTTGGCAATTCTACCGGCTTTGCTCCATAAAATATCTCCATTTCTCCAAATTGCTTGTCGGTTATTTGTAAAATACCCACTTTGCCATGTTCCGGTAATAATCGTTTTACCCTGTTTTTATGAACATCGGCATTCTCGGAACTGGAGCTATGCCTAACATACATGCTAAATTGAAACATACTGAATCCGTCATTCATCAGTTCTTTTCTAAAACGAGCTGCTGCTTTACGATCTTTTTTAGTTTCGGTCGGCAGATCGTACATAACGAGTGTCCACATGACTCTATAGGCGTTTAGGCGTGTAAGTTCAATGCTCATGGCTAATTACTATGCTCATTTGTACTATGCCCCCTCGGATATTGTGTTGAGAGGTTTTTAATTTGCTAATTACTACGTTCATTTGTACTATGTCCCCCTCTGGAGGGGGTAGGGGGAGGACTCATTTTTTCAAGCCCTTCAATTTTCTCCTCAATTTTCTTTTTTACAATTTCGATGCTTTTAAGAACTTCTTCATCCTTAAAACGGATAACTGTAAAACCTGCATCTTCCAAGTTTTTCTGCCTGATAGCATCGTTTTTGATCACATTTTCAAATGTGTGAGTCATTCCATCTACTTCAATTATGAGCATCAACTCTTTGCACATAAAATCGGCTATATAATTTAGTACGGGACGCTGTCTGTTAAATGTGTAACCTCTCATTGCTTTTGACTTTAGTGCATATTTCCACAGGCAAGCTTCTGCTTTGGTCATGTTAAAGCGTAATTTGTGGGCATTTGGTTGGAGTTTGATGTTATATGCTAAATGGTTTTGTTTGTTTGCTGTGGTCATTTTTCCTCCCCCTGCCCCCTCCAGAGGGGGACAAGCTCAGTAATTGAGTTTATAATTTGGTTAGTTTGTTTTGTGTTTTCTCATCCCTACATCTTCCAGAGGGGGCCAAACTCTGTAATTGAGTTTATTTTGGTTAATTTGTTTCTTGTTTTTGTTTTTGTTTTTTCTCATCACTAGATCTTCCAGCGTGGGACAAGCTTCGTAATTAAAATTCGGGATATAGTAATTTACGTTGCTCACCTGTAAAACATCTGACTAAACTTACTGCTGTCCGTTGTGTGGCGTTCATTAATGGACTTTTTTCATCATCAATGATCACATCCATTGCAGGAATTTTTAGTAAAACGGTTTTTATTTCTTTTGAAATATCTTCTTGAGGTTCATGTTCATGTAAAATATTGCACACCACCTTATCTACTAATGGTCGATAGGGTTCCATCAGGTCATCAGCCAGGCAATAGGCATTGTATCTATTTTTATGAAAAATTCCCAAAGTAGGTAATAGTCCTGCTGAAACAATACTTCTTGCCATTGTTGCCCTTAGTAGAGAGTATCCATAATTCAGATAATTGTTCGGGGGTAATCCTTCCCTTTCTCGTCTGAATTCATTTTGATTGTGAAGTAGGGCTGGAGATAGTGCTTTCCAATAATACGCTGCAGCAATTCCTTCTGCATTTTCAGAGTCACCGCTTTTTACATTTTTATGTAATGGTATTAAAAAATCATGTTTAATACCCCGGGATTGCAGATGTGCCTTTTGATTTTTAATTTTTTGCTCTATGGTTTGAGCCCATAATTGTTTTTTTAGTGGTTCGCTGGCGCTTATTTGCTCTCTGAATCGCTCACTTTGTATCGTGTTTCCACTTAAAGGCATCATTAAACCACTTGGATGATGTGTACTATTACAAGTAATTAGTACCACATTGTTATCCAACAAAGCTTCCATTAGAGCTTGTGTAATGGTGATTTGCTTATGGTCGAGTACTACAATGCCGATATCTTCAATAGGAATTGTGGCAATAGCCTCCTTTTTGAAACTTTCGGGTAAGGATTCATTTTTTTCTACTTCAGGCAAACGAACCATTAATTGAGCATTACTCAAATTTAAGTAGGCAGGATTGCCGAAGTAGAGAGTGCGTTTGATCATTCTCCAATTTTTATAATTTCGCCTAAATGATTAATTCTAATTTTTGTTATTCGAATTAATTGAGAATTTGAAGTTATGTTTATCCAAGTTAATTCAGGTATATTTCTCTCGACAGTTGTTTCTAAATGGTGTCTAAAATGAATGTCAAACTGTCCATTAGATTTTTTACTCATTTTTTGTAATCTAAATAATTTTTTACTGATAATTGGCCTGTTTTTATGGTCAAGGAAATTAAGCTCATTTTCAGCTGGTTTTTCGGAATGTTTTAAATCGAAAACAAATAAATCGTTAATCATCATTGAAAACTGAAATGCTCCAAGTATACTATCATCTTTTTTATTAATTATCGGATAAGGTTTACCTGTTTGCTGAATATTTATTGTGCCAATAGAAATTGCCTCCCAAAATGAAATAACTTTTTCGTTAAATTTCCCGTTTCCATCTCGATATATTAGGGCATGATGATTGCCACCGGTTTTAACGAAGCCATTTCTTAATTGTTCTACTTTACTTTCATCATATACGGTAACAGATTTAATTTGAATTCCTTTTTCTTTATTTAACCAAATGGGGTTATCTCTTAAATTAGAAAAAGCCTCTTTTATTTTCCCGCTTTTTGCTATTCTATCTTGAATAATGCTTTTAATTTTTTTATCTGTAATCTTTTCTACTTGTGCAGATGTAAAATTCTCAGAAATAGGGACACGTTTTGTACAGGTTTCTTCATATACCTGAACTTCTTTAAGTTCTTGATTTTTATATACTATTGGATTCTTTTTTAATATTTTTGAATTAAACGCAATTTCAGGGTTATCTTGGTGTTGGGATAGATGATTTTTAATTAAGTTTTTAATTTCGGGGTTTACAATGTTATCGGGATTGGTGAATTTTTCATTTAGTTTAGCTTTTTTTTCTGCAACTCTTTTTACTTTACCCATCACAGTATCTTCGTGTATTCTACCTCTTGGGGTCCATGTTGTTTGGGGCTTAGCGTTTTTAGGTTCGTTAATATTTTTACTTAAAACCTTGGAGGATTTTTTAATAGAAATAAAGATGCTTTCTAGATGCTTTTTTGCCTCTTCTCTTATATTTTTAATTGGAGAATAGTAATAATCATCAATTAAATCAGCAAACGATTTAATGTCTAGCTTTTCAAAATCATAGGTAGCTTTAATTTTTTCTAATTCTTCATTGCTAAGAGCATCCCTTTGGTATTGATATATTTTATTTAGATTATTGAGTTTAAATATGATTTTCTGATCTGTTAATGCACAGATTAAGGCATCAACAGCATGATGTCTGTGGTCATCTCTCTTGCTCCAGTCTTTAATCGTTTCGAAGGTTTTTATGTTACCTAGTTTGTCTTTGTATTCTTTAGTTTCTATTTGTCCAATAGCTTTATATTTATCAAAGCTAATTTCTTGCAATACATCTTTTAATTCCCACTTTTCACGTAAAAAGTCAGTAATTTGTCCAGTAGTTGTATATGTATTTTCACAAACATTTTTAAGCATTTTTACTGCCTCTTTTGAAATGTACTGTGAGTCTTTCTTCATTCTTTCCACAAAATCAGAAGGAATGTCTTCTCCCTTACACATAAGGTTTTCAAATTTTGATTTTGAAATAGAACCTTTTCCATCTTTATAAAAATCGTTTACTTTTTTTATATATTGCTCAAGAACATCTGCCCCTTTTGATTCCATAAAGTCGTATGCGGTCATTTGATTTTTACCTTCTTTACCGCTGTTACATTTTCTATGAGCTAGTATGTAATTGTTTGAATTGTTACTAAATGATCTCGATTTTGGTAAAATGTGCTCAATTTCTCCATTTCCAGTTAAAAAATCTGTTTTTGTTATCGGATTACTACAGTACAAGCATTGTTTATCAGTTTCATTCCACAATTTATAACGTTGAACGTCTCTTCCATTTACAATTTTATAACTGTATTCTTTTTGTAACATTTCTCTTACTTTATCATTCTCTTTTTTGTTTTTTGAATTTAGGTTAGTGAGATTTTTTCTTGTTTTAGCACTATTTCTAAGTTCTCTGGCTAATTCAACTCTTATTTCATCAAACTTTCCATGTTTATAAATAGCAAGATTCACAATATTTACAACTTGATTTAATATTTGCTCAACAACAGGGTTCCTTAAACTGTTTTGTTTAATTGGGCTTAATTTTTTTTCTAGTTTTATTTTAGTTTTATAACCACTATGGTCATATTTTATAGCATCGCATGCTTCGCTATAATTTAATCCTTTTTGTAAATGGGGTAATAGTTTTCTTATTGCTCGTGTTGATAAATTGCCATAATCGGAGGTGTAGCCAACTTCTTTTGAAATAATTTCGGATTGTTTTTTTGTGAATTTAAACCTTTGTTCGAGGGTTTTAATAACATCATTTTCATTAGGTATTGAGTAGGTTATATGCCATAACTCCATTAGGCCACCTTTTTCATCATTTTTATCTAAATTGAAAAATAGATAATCTTCCGGAGTTGTTATATCCGCTTTTGTTAATGCATTTTTAATAATAGAATAGGTTCTACTTCCATCAAGTTCAGTAAAATTTAAATAACCTTCATTCCTTTTTAATCCTAGTGTTTTTTTTATTTCAGTAACAGTTAGTTTGTATTTATTATTTAGTTTTTCTCCAAAGAATAATATATTAAATAATTCTTGTTTTTGTCCTAATGTTGGTTTTGTTTTTGTTCCATTTTCATATGTAATCTCCAAGTCATTTAAACGCTGCCATATTTTAAAAACCTCAAAATACGGGGATGATTTCGTGACAGCCTTATGATGTTTTTCAAATTGACAGTTTGACACTAATCCTTTTTGACTTTTTAAAGGTCTTTGATAAAAGATAATTTTATTGCGTATTATATTGTATAAAGTCCCTCTATTATCATCTTCATTTACGCCACCAGTTAATATTTTACTGTGATATTTTTTTTGACACTCCCAAATTCTATCAAATTCCTCAATGTACGATGCTCGTAAATATGTCCTTTCTCTTAAAATTATTTCGAAACTATTTTTTGTGTTTATTATTTCAGAGTATAACTGTTGTCCTATTGTTTTGCCATTTAATTCGTGTTCTAGTTCGGCAATTCTTTTTTTGTAATCCGTGGAATTTTCTTCTTCGGAATTTGATTTTCTATTACTTAAAAAGCCTCTACGTTGGTTTAATAAAATTAAAACACGACCTAATTCTTTCAATGATATTTGTTTTGTAACAGCATTTGCCCTCAATTGGTACAATTCATTGGTGGGAAGCTTAAATAATAGATCGCTTGGGAACAAATTGTGCTCCTTAAGAATTGTATATAAAAAGTCACGTCTTTGCTTAAAGCGCTGATATCCTCTTCTTATGCTTCTATTTGTAGTTCGATCTAAGTTTTTACTTGCGGTATTTCCTGAATAAAATTTTCCATGAAAATTAGGATCTTCAGGGACTATTCGTACTGCTAATTCTTTTATCTCTTTTTGTTTGTTTTCCTCGTAAACTACAGAAAGCCCCACAGAAGAAACTCCAATATCCAATCCTAAAATCTTTTTCATATCTGTATATAATTTATTTGCAATTTAAAAATTTTGAGGATAAAAACAAATGATTATATTTGTGTACATTTTGAAGCAAATCACAATAAGGATTATTCCGTTGTGAAAACATTTAAAGCGGGAGGTAACTCTCGCTTTTTTTATGATCTTTTCCTCCCCCTACCCCCTCCAGAGGGGGACAATCTCCGAAATTGAGTTTGTATAATTAATGTTCTTTATTTTTTTTAGTTTTCCCTCTGCCTCCTTCTGAGTGGATAGACTCCGTGATTTTGTTCTTGCTAATTAGAAATAAAATGATTTACTTTAAGGTATATTAAATCATCCCCCAAATAATAAATACCCAACATGAATTTTAAGAATTTATTTTTTGCAGTTGTAAGTACTGTTATGCTTGCATCGCTTGCCTCAGCCCAAAATCTGAATGTGACATTTCGTGCTCAATTACAATATCCTGGTCAGACCTGTGCTAATATTTGCGGCTATGTCGATTCATTAGGAAATGAATATGCCTTGGTAGGTGCTTCATTAGGAATGTCAATCGTGGATGTTACCAATCCAAATACTCCTGTTGAAGTATTACAAATTCCCGGACCGGATAACCTTTGGAAAGAGATCAAAGTCCGTGGAAAATATGCTTATGTTACCAGCGAAGGCGGTAATGGTTTGCAAATTGTGAATTTGAGCAGTTTGCCAAATACAGCGGGAGTTGTTTCACACTATTGGACCGGAGACGGTGCGATTGCAGGTCAGTTGAATACGATCCATGCTTTGCATATTGATAATAACTTTGTGTATCTATATGGCAGTAATTTGTTTAATGGAGGCGCGGTTGTAGCTGATATTACTGATCCCTGGAATCCAACTTATGTAGGTAAGTACGAAAATTCTACTTCCTCATACGTTCATGATGGATATGTTAGAAATGATACCTTGTATGCAGGACATATCTACGATGGATTTTACTCGGTGGTAGATTTTACAAATAAATCTAATCCAATTGAATTGGTTAGTCAGCAATTTACTCCTACTCAGTTTACACATAATACCTGGTTATCGACCGATAGCAAAACCTTATTCACAACGGATGAGAACGATGGATCATTTTTAACAGCTTACGATGTGAGTGATCTGGGAAATATTAATGAATTAGATCGTATTCAATCAAATCCCGGTTCAAATTCAATTGTTCATAATACCCACATTATACAAGTTGGGGGGAATGATTATGCTGTTACTTCCTGGTATAAAGATGGTTTCACGATCGTGGATGCTGATCGTCCACACAATTTGATACAAGTAGGGGATTATGATTCATATCCTGCCGGAAGTGGGCCAGGATTTGAAGGTGATTGGGGAGTGTATCCATATTTACCTTCCGGAACAATTGTCGTTTCAAATATTGATGAAGGATTATTTGTTTTTAGTCCGAATTATGTCCGTGCATGCTATCTGGAAGGTGTTGTTACGGATTCTATTACAGGCTTACCTATTTTTGATGCATTGGTAGAGATCTTGACCACTACTGCCACCGAACACTCAAAGTTGTCGGGAGAATACGCTACAGGAATACCTTCTCCCGGTGGCACCTATTCTGTTCGTTATTCAAAAGCGGGTTATGTAACTAAAGTTGTTACAGGAGTTGTTTTAAGTGGTGGAGTTGTGAATATTCAAAATGTTCAGTTATCTCCTATTGCGTCATTTGCTCTGTCCGGACAAGTGGTTGAACAAGGAACATCTAATGGAATTGCAAACGCTAATGTGCGAATAATGAGTTCTGTTTATGATTTTCAAACAGTTGCCGATGCTTCAGGGAACTTTACTTTTCCTGCTGTTTATGCCGATAACTATCAGTTAACTGCCGGTAAATGGGGATATGTAACGAATTGCTCCCAAACGCAATCAATCAGTTCTTCTTCCGGTGTTATTACTATTGAATTAGAGAAAGGATATTATGATGATTTTACGTTCGATTTTGGTTGGACGGTTAATGGAACTGCAACTGTCGGGGCATGGGAAAGAGGAGAGCCTCTTGGTACAATGAATAATACAGTTCAATCTAATCCTGAAGTGGATGATTCAACTGATTGTTTTGATCTTGCTTTCGTTACCGGAAATGGTGGTGGGGCAGCAGGCGATAACGATTTAGATGGAGGTTATACACGTCTGGTTTCTCCTTATTTTGACTTAACATCTTATACATCTCCTTATTTAGATTATTCTCGTTGGTTCTACACCGGTGGAGGTTCAGGAACTCCAAATGATTCCTTGAATATTTATTTGAGTAATGCTGATACTACGGTAAGAATAGAGTTTGCAAATGTGGGAACAGCCAATAATTCGAATTGGATACATCGCACGTTTAATATTAATTCATATATCCAGCCAACAGATTCTATGCAATTGATCGTCCGTAGTGCTGATAATGCTCCCGGACATTTAGTTGAAGCAGGGTTTGATAAGTTTGTTATTTCAGAAGGACCAACAGGTATCAATGATTTAACTTCAAATTTTGGAACTGTTAAAGCATTTCCGAATCCATTTACCGATGATATAACTATTGTTTATGACCTGCATTCGGAATTGAGCAATGCGGTGTTATTTGTAGTAGATCTATCTGGAAGAGTAGTACAACAGCAGCGATTATTGCAAGCAGCTGGTTCGGTTAAACTGATGAATGAGTTGAGTGAAGGTGCTTATTTTGTAAGAATACAGAATGGTGCTGAGCAGACGAAACAAGTTAAGATCATTAAGATCAAATAGAATTTATACAGAATAAAAAAAGCGGGGCGATCAAATCGCCCCGCTTTTTTTATTGTCTATTTCTAGAATTATTTTGTGAATTTAAATTCTGTTCTTCTGTTCAATTCATGCTCCAATTCCGAGCAATCAACTCCATTCTTACAGCGATTTTTTATTTGTGTTTCTCCAAATCCTTTCGCTCCTAAACGGGAAGCCGCTATTCCTTTAGATGTAAGATAGTTTAGAACTGTTTGAGAACGTTTGCCTGACAAGGTAAGATTGTAATTATCATCTCCGGTTGCATCAGTATGACTTTCAATTGCCAATTTTAATGACATATTTTGATTCATGGCATTGACGATCTGGTCGAGGATGATCATTGATTTATCGTCTATCTCAGCTGAATTCGGAGCGTAATAGATGTCCCCGATCACAGTAAGTTGTTTGTCGGATGATTTGCCGAAATTACGGATCTTAAGCTCCGTGTCTTCTACTTCTTCTTTTGCTAATACATGTAATTCTGCAGGAAGGATCTTATAGACAAATGCATTTCCGGAACGTTCCAATGTTTTTACAATGGTTCCATCTACTTTTGCCAAATGGATCAATTGATCTTTCAGCTGCGCATCGTCTTCGGCAGGAATGCTGATCAAATAGTTCTCTTCTGCACTTAAGTTTTTAAATGTAAAGTCACCATAACTATTGGTAACAGTAATTTGGATGATACTATCATTTCCGTTCTTAAGAACAACCTTTTTATTCTTTAATGGAATATTTTTCTCTTTTCCTGTTAATAATTTACCGCTATACTCCATTACCAGTACAGAGTCAATTCCTGCTGCTACACCACAGTTTCCGGAACTATTGCGCTGTACAGAAATTGTAATAGGGTTAGCTGTTAGCACTTCTCTCGCTTTGGTCTTTCTGTTATAAAATTCCACTTTAATATCATCCAGCATAAAATTTTCTCCAGGCTGTAGTTTCGTTGCATAATTAAAGCTGGAATCGTTCAATCCTAAAGTTGTATTAACTATTTTTTCAATATTGGTAGGGTTTCTTCTCCCATCCATTTTCGGTAAAACGAAATTGTATGATAAGATCTTTATATCAACTTGTGGATTAGAGTTGATGATCGTGAAGGTCGGATAACGTAGGATCTCTTTCACAGAAGCAGATTCTCCACTTTTAAAGCAGGAAAATTTTAGTACCAGATCATCTTTCGCCTGAGAAGTCTTTTCATCACATTTCTTTTTTGCTTTGTCATTCATGTATAAAGTTGTGGTTGGAGCCACTTGATCCTCATATTGCTGTGTTTTCTTGTTAAAAACAGAAACGTTCACATTTTGGATCATTACTTTTTCTGCGCGTTTAAAGTTTCTAAGTAATTCTTCACGTATTCTGTCGGTGATAAGCGATGAATTTGCTTTAAATGTATATATCTTGCCTTTCTTTACTTGAATGGCAAGTTCCCAGCTTTTTACATTGATGTTCGCATTCCCATTGCCAAGAATCTGTATAGCTTTTGTTTTTTCGATTGCCTTGATCGTAAGGGAGTCATTGTTGCCATAGCAGCCAAATTGTGTTTTTAGCTCATTGTTTTGAGCATTAACAACTATGGTCAATAAAAATGCGATAATAAATAAGGAATAATTTTTCATGATGTGGAATTGTTTGATCAAAGCTAGTAAAAATTAAGATGCTGTTAAAAAAAAACAGGATCGTAATGATCCTGTTTTTTTAATAATATTAAAACTAATTATTTCAATAGCTTTTTTAGTTCGTTTTCTAGACCCGGTCCTCTCAGTTGCTCTCCTTTTGCAACAATGATCCCGTCACCATTGATTAGGAAGCCGGCCGGAATAGAATTTACTCCGTATTGAGCTGCTCCTTTTGATCCCCATCCACCTAGGTCACTTACATGATTTTCCCAAACCAATCCGTCTTTTGCGATAGCATTCACCCAAGCATCTTTGTTTTGATCTAATGAAACACTGAAAACAGTGAAGCCTTTTGCGCCTTTAAATTTTGATTCCTTGTATTTGTTATAGGTCGCCACAACATTTGGGTTTTCTCTACGGCATGGACCACACCAGGAAGCCCAAAAGTCGATCAATACCACTTTCCCTTTTAATGAGGATAATGCCAATGGCGTTCCCTTAGGAGTGTTGTATTTTAGGTCAGGTGCTTTGTTACCTATTTGGGTGCCTTCCACAGCACCTGATTGCGTTTTGTTGTCAGATTTAATAAAGCCGAATGCTAAAACAGAAACGGCAGCTACAGTAAGTAGGATGTTAATTTTTTTCATAGTCCGAAGTTACAATTTTTTCTACTTTCTTACAATTTGTGCGCCAAGTTTTTGTAAGCGGACGTCAATATGCTGATAACCTCTGTCTATTTGCTCAATATTGTGGATGGTACTTTTTCCGTTAGCCGATAAAGCGGCTATCAACAGAGAAACCCCAGCACGGATATCAGGTGAGGTCATGGATATTCCCTTTAACTGATGTTCACGGTTCAATCCGATAACCGTTGCTCTGTGTGGATCGCACAAAATGATCTGAGCACCCATATCGATCAATTTATCAACGAAGAATAAGCGGCTTTCAAACATTTTCTGGTGGATCAAAACTGTTCCTTTTGCTTGTGTTGCAACTACCAAGACAATACTCAATAGATCGGGTGTGAAGCCCGGCCAAATAGCATCCGCAATGGTTAGAATGGATCCGTCAATAAACGTATCGATCTCGTATTTCTCCTGCTCAGGAATAAAAAGGTCATCGCCTCTGCGCTCCATTTTGATCCCTAATCGTTGGAAAGTACTTGGAATGATACCTAATTCATCATAGGCCACATTCTTGATCGTGATCTCCGATTGTGTCATTGCTGCCAAGCCAATAAAACTTCCAATTTCGATCATATCGGGAAGCATGCGATGCGTACATCCATGCATTTTCTCAACTCCTTCGATGGTTAATAGGTTGGATCCAATTCCGGTGATCTTTGCACCCATACTATTCAGCATTTTGCAAAGCTGTTGAATGTAGGGCTCACAAGCGGCATTGAAAATGGTAGTTTTGCCTTCGGCCAATACAGCTGCCATGATAATATTCGCAGTTCCTGTAACCGATGCTTCATCTAAAAGCATATAACATCCTTTTAGATTGCTGGCTTCTACTTTATAAAAATCATTTTCATCATCATAAATGAATTTAGCACCTAAGTTTTGAAATCCGATGAAGTGAGTATCCAAACGTCTACGACCGATCTTGTCGCCTCCCGGACGAGGAATATATCCTTTGCCAAAACGCGAAAGAAGTGGACCTACGATCATAATGGATCCGCGTAAACTACCGCCTTTTTTCTTGAATTCAGCAGAGTTCAGGTAATCCACATTTACATTATCTGCTTGAAAAGTATATTCTTCATGGCCTGTCTTTTCGATCTTTACACCCAGATCTCTTAAAAGATCGATCAGTTTATTCACATCAACAATGTCGGGTATATTTTGAATGACAACTTTTTCGGGAGTTAATAATACGGCACATAAAATTTGTAGGGCCTCATTTTTTGCACCTTGTGGTATAATTTCGCCTTTTAGCTTTTTACCACCAATGATCTCGAATACACTCATTGCTTTTAGTTTAAGTTTAGTAATTACGAAGTAAGTCCTAAAAAAGCTAAAAAAAGAGGAGCGGATTCAGATTTTACGAACGAAGGATTGTTAATAGCGTTATTTATTCTAGCCTTACAGAAAGTGTGTGGTATTGCTTGATACAATTTTGCGAGTCAAGCTCAGAAACATTGATGTTGCCTGGATTATTTCCCCAATCCAGGATCAAGGTATTGCTGTTGTCATTTTTGATCACTTTACAATCGCTGGGAAATGACCAGAGAAGAGTGGATGTACTATTTTCAGGTGTAACAGTAAATTGGACATTTTTTTCTTCTTTTTTTAATGTTTGAGGACCATTAATGGAAGGACGTTTGATCAATCCAAAATCATAAGCGGTAAATAGAGTGGAGTTGTAGTTCTTATCTTTTGAGAAGAAGCCTCTTTTACCTCCCTGATATTTACATTTTCCCGGATCGACCAACAAGGCATGAGAAAGTTTATTGACCTTATAAAAAACGATCGCTTCTTTATGATTGTTCGTTGCATAAGAATTGCGTTGTATATCTTTTACATTCACATACTGGTTGATCGTTTCTGTTGGTTGAGTGCCGATATGGTGCAGGTTGCTCCATTGCTTTAATAATTCGGTGCCATTTCTTTTATTCACTACCCAGTCGCTGTTACCCTGATAGATGATCATACGGGGATAATTTCCATTAAACCCCGGATTTTGTTTACGTACAATGTTGCCCCATTTTTCTGCAGATTTTACTCTCCATCCCAACAATGCCATCATTGCACTTACATAGCCATTCCCCGATTTGTAGGCTCCACCGGCAAAAATAGCACCTGCATTAAAAGTTTCCGGATAGTCGGCCATCATGATCACACTCATGGCTGCACCGGCAGAAAGTCCTGTAATAAAAATTTTTGAAGAGTCGATCTTGTTATGACTTTGCATATAGTCCACCATTTTTTTGATGGAATAATTTTCTCCTCTGTTCTTATTGGTATGTTTTCGTTTATACCACTTAAAACATTTTTCAGGATTGTTAAAGAAGCGTTGTTGGGGATATAAAACATAAAAGCCTTGTTCATCAGCAAGTTTGTTCCAGCCTGTTTGTGCTGCAACAGAAGAGGCACATTGCAGACAGCCATGTAAAACTACTACCATCGGTTGTGCTTTGGTCTTGTCAATATTGGCCGGTTCGTAATAAAACATTTTGAGATGGCCTTTATTTTTTCCAAAACGTTTCACTCTTTTCAGTGATTGTGAAAAGGATGATATAGAAATTAAAAGCGAGAAAAGGAGTAGTGTGTGTGTACGCATCAGTGCTTTATTCAAAATCTTTGTATAGAAGATATTTTTTACGCACCAGTTTAAACTTTTTGATGCCTTCTATCCATGTAGCTCTTATTTGTTCTTCCGTTTTACCTTCTTTGATCTGCTGTTGAAGACTTGCATTTCCAGCATGGTAGTTAAAGTTTTGATCAAAAAAAGTGGCTTTATCGGGTGTGTTTTGATAAGTGCCTATCAGCCAATACAAGTAGATCTTTTTAGAATTCTTAATGTATTCAGCACCAAAATCGGATAAGTTGAATCCTTTACAAATTTGTCCTTTGTATTTTGGTTCCATCGCTCCGGGTTTTGGTTGTGGAGTGAATGTGTAATTACTTTTCTCCAATGTAGGATGACCGATCACTTGAAAAGGGAAGTCGGTTCCTCTCCCAACAGAAACAACAGTGCCTTCAAATAAGCCCAAACTTGGATAAAGGTAAACAGAGGCCATGTTTGGAAGATTGGGTGATGGCTTAATTGGAAGTTCATACAGATCGGAATGTTCATAATTTTCCAAACCGATCACTTTAAGATCGCATTTAACGGCATTCTTCAGCCAGTTTTCTCCGTTGATCATTTGAGCGTATTCGCCAATGGTCATTCCGTAGACCAATGGAACATTATGCATGCCCAAGAAGGAACGATATTGATCCTCCAGAACAGGCCCATCAATATAATATCCATTAGGATTTGGTCGGTCCAGCACGATCACTGTTTTTTTATTTTCAGCGCAGGCTTCCATTACATAATGTAACGTAGAAATGTAAGTGTAGAATCGAACGCCTACATCCTGAATATCGAAAATGACCACATCCACATCTTTTAATTGATCAGCGGAAGGTTTTTTATTCTTGCCGTACAAGGAAATAATATTCAGTCCTGTTTTTTTGTCTTTTTCTGAATTCACTTTTTCCCCCGCATCCACCAATCCTCTAAAGCCATGTTCCGGACAGAATACTTTTTTGATGTTTACACCTAAAGCAAGCAAGCTATCGACCAGATGTGTTTTTTTTATAGTGGAAGATTGATTGGCTACAATTGCAACCGATTTCCCTTTTAAAAGAGGTAAATACTCGCTGGTCCTATCAGCACCTACTTTTATATCATTACTTGTTTTAACGGTATTATCAATTTGGATAATACCTTGACCAAATAGCTGTATATTGATAAAAAGTATGATCAGGAGATATGATAGTTTATTAATAGCCATCTTACGTTCTAAAATAGTATTTTTGTGAATAATTCAATTCAACACCAAAGCTACTAAATTTTGAATATAGAACGCTTTATTGCTAAACGAATCATTCGAGGTACGGAAGGAGCCAATCAATTATCGCGCCCAATTGTTAAAATTTCGGTGTTAGGAATTGCATTGGGGATGGCTGTTATGATACTATCTGTGGCTGTTGTTACCGGTTTTCAAAAAGAGGTGAGGAATAAGTTAATAGGCTTTGATGCACATATTCGCATAACGAATTATGATAATAATGTAAGTGATGAACCATTGCCTATTAGTAATCAGCAGAGTTTTTTAGATGTTTTAAAAGCGAATCCCGGAATTAAACATGTTCAGGAATATGCTTTAAAGAGTGGAGTCGTGAAAACTAAAGATGATAATGAAGGGGTTTTGATAAAAGGGATCGGGAAGGATTATGATTGGTCCTTCATTCAATCGAATATTAAAGAAGGAACTATTTTTAGTGTTAGTGATACCGGCCTTTCGAGAAGTGTGGTTGTTTCGCGCTCATTGGCAGATCGCTTGGGTTTGAAGTTGAACGAAAAAATGGTGATGTACTTTTTAACAAAAAAGACGGATAGTACTTACACACATTATGAACAACGGGCGAAAGTTTTTTATGTGTCAGGAATATACGAGACAGGATTTGAGGAGATCGACCAGAAGTTGGTATTGGTAGATATTGGTCAGGTACAGAAACTAAATTATTGGGAAAAAGATCAGATCGCAGGATTTGAGATCACCATTCATGATTACACACAGTTGGAAACTTTGGGAGAAGAAGTAAATGTTATGATCGGTCAAGGTTTGGTTGCACAAACCGTGAAAGAGACCAATCCAACTATCTTTTCATGGCTGGATCTGATGGATATCAATGCCTGGATCATATTGGTGCTAATGGTAATAGTTGCAGGCATCAATATGGTTTCTGCCTTGTTGATCCTTATTTTAGAGAGAACGAATATGATCGGAATATTAAAAGCAATGGGAGCCGGAAATGGAGCTATTCAAAAAATATTTTTGTACAATGCGGCCTATTTGATCGGTAAAGGCTTATTGTGGGGGAATCTGCTGGGAATAGGCATTGCTCTTTTTCAGTATTATACAGGTGTTTTTACATTGGACGCCAAAACCTATTATATTTCTCAGATCCCAATTAACCTGGATATATTGTATATTCTTCTTTTAAACATAGGAACATTACTATGTTGTATATTCATGTTGATCGTTCCTAGTTTTATTGTTTCTAAAATCACTCCGGTAAAAGCAATCCGTTACAGTTAATGATCAAGGTTAAAAAGCGACATACGTTTACCGGGCATAGTGCAGCTGTATACGCTCTTGAGCAAAGTGCGGAGTCGCATCTTTTTTATTCCGGGAGTGGTGATAAATTCATTGCACAATGGAATTTAGAAACAATGCAGGCAGAAAAATTTGCCGCTCAATTACCTTCCATTATTTACACCATTTGTTTCGTAAAAGAAAAAAATAGTTTACTCATAGGTACTGCTGCCGGAAGTATTCATGTGATCGATCTTTCTAAAAAAGAAGAAATAAAAATATTGCAACATCATACAGAAGCGGTCTATAATATTCATTACCATTTTGAAAGTGGTTTGTTTTATTCGGTTGCCGGTGATGGTAATTTTGCGGTTTGTTCTTTAGAAACTTTTTCTTTGTTAAAGATCAAAAAGATCGCATCAGCAAAGGTAAGAGGGGTAGCTATTCATGAGCGTGATAATAGTATCGCTATCGCCAGCAGCGATGGTTTTATACGGATATTTGATCTGGTATCAATGGAACAAAAGCTCGAATTTGAAGCACATAAAATGGCTGCTAATTGTGTGCGGTATTCTCCTGATGGTCGTTTTTTATTGTCGGGTGGCAGGGATGCGCATTTGAATGTATGGGATGTGAAAGCGAATTACCGTTTGTTGCAATCCATTCCCGCTCATAATTTTGCAATTTATGATATTGTGTATTCTCCAGATGGAAAATTATTTGCGACTGCCAGTAGAGATAAAGCCATGAAAATATGGAATTCACAAACCTTCGAACTGTTGCTACGTGTGAATAAGGAAAAGCAGGATGGACATGTGAACTCTGTGAATAAACTTTTATGGACAAAACTTCCTGAATTTTTGATATCAACGGGTGATGACCGTTCGATCATGGTATGGGAAATATTAATGGGGCAATCGTAACCAGCCCAACGGTTTTCTTCTTTCTCCCACAAAATAGTTATTACCTTTCTTTATGATCTTATAATGTTCACGCGGAGTCATGTATATGTTTTGCTGAATGATCTCTATTTCTTCACTATTCACTTTCGTAACTATTGCTACATGGCCATACTCGCCATCAAATACAAGAATGTCATTTGCTTTTGGGGGGACATCTCCTCCATTTGAGAATTGCAGCAGATCACGCTCTTTATTTAATTGCCCTTGTTTCAGCTCTTTTTTGAAAAAATCTTTTGCGTGTCCAAATCCATTTGGCATGGTATGTTGCAGATGATCGTGATAATATCGTTTGATGTATTCAACACATTGCCATTTTTTTCCATAATAAAAACTGGAATCTTTGTTATAGTGTTTGCCATGACTTTTTCCATAAAGCGTTCCATTGTTATATACGACTATCCCATTGTACGAGTCGATGGAATCACCTACAGTGAATGAATGTGTAATAGCATGCAGGGGATAACGTTCTCTGAGGAAGAAAAGGTAAATGATTATTGAAGTGAGAATAATAATGCTAAGTAAAAGCAGGATCTTTTTTCTCATTTATTGCTGACATTTGCAGTAGGGTGAAAAGTGCACTTTTGTTTTTGGTAATAGTGCTTGGATCCTGTTTTGTTCTGCGTCAGGGATAAGGATCACTCTCAGGTCGAGCACTTTTAAGCTCTTTAGGTCTTTTAGCTCATTCGGGAAGTTTTCAATGTTATTGCTCCATAGGTCGAGATATTTTAGTTTTGACAACTTGCCGATCTGGTAAGGAATAACAGCTAATTCGTTTTGGTTGGCGTTTAAATAATAGAGATTTTCTAATTCTCCAATTTGAATAGGCAATGCTTCCAGACTGTTTTTGGAGATAGAGAAGTATTGCAGGTTTTTAAGTTCAGCAATTTCAGCCGGTATTTCTTTGATATCATTTTTGCTTAGATCCAGATATTGGAGATTTTTAAATTTTAGGATCTCAGCCGGGAAAACTTTTAATTTCTTTTTTCGTAGTTCCAATTTGATGACCTTTTCAGGATCCTTCAAGGCTTCTTCCAGACTGGTAAAGGCACGCATGGTATCAAGGGTCAGTGAATCGTAGAGTGGCGTTTGAGCCATCAACGAATTATTGACGAAAATGATCAATAATAAGAATGTTATTTTAAATGCTATTTTCATTTAGACAATGCTTGAATCGCGTTTACCTTGTCTTTTGCTAACTGTTCCTTCAGTTGTTCCAGTCCATTGAACTTCACTTCATCTCTCAGACGCTCAATAAAAATAATAGTTGCGTCATCGCCATAAATTTCTTTATCGAAGTTGAAAATGTTTACTTCAATACTTCTTCCTTTTCCTTCAACAGTTGGATTATTCCCAATGTTTAGCATTCCTTCCAATATTTTGCCATCGTGAATAACATTTACAGCGTACACGCCATCTGCAGGGATGATCTTGTATTTATCATTGATATCAATATTGGCAGTAGGATAACCGATGGTACGACCTAATTTTTTTCCACCAATTACTTTACCGGAAATACTAAAATTATGCCCCAAATAACTATTTGCTATTTTAACATCACCGGATAAGAGTGCATTTCGGATCTTCGTTGAGCTGATCTCAATGGAGTCAATGTCTTTTGCCGGGATCTCTTCTACATCGAATCCATAGAGCGGTCCGTACTCCTTCAAATGCTCAAATGATCCTTCACGGTTACGTCCGAAGTGATGATTATAGCCGATAACGAGACGTTTGGTTTGTATGGTATTGACCAAAATATTTCTGACAAACTCAACAGATGTTAAGCGGGAAAATTCTTTCGTAAAAGGATAAATGATCAGATGGTCGATCCCGTATTGTTCCAGAAGAGCGATCTTTTCCTTTTGTGTATTAAGCATTTTAAGCTCGTTGTCATCCGGAAAAAGTACCATTCGCGGATGCGGATAGAAGGTAAGGAGAACCGTTTCCCCGTTTTCTACTTTCGCTATTTCTTTCAGTCTGGATATGATCTTTTGATGTCCCAGATGAACGCCATCAAATGTTCCGGTAGTAACTACAGGATTTGGAATACTTTTAAAATCTTCAATGTTCGTGTATACTTTCACGCTTAGCAAATAATTGTGCTAATTTACTATCATTTTATCAATGTTTTATAACTTCGCATTTAATTATTTGAGCAAATACAGTTGAAAATCCTTATTCGTCAGTCTTTATTCCTTGTGCTTTTCTGGTTTATTGTCTTTTTGGCATGCCGGCTTAGTTTTTATTTATGCGTCATCCCTCTTTTGGATGATGTTTCATCCGGACTGATCTTTCAATCTTTATATAAAGGATTGCGATTGGATCTTTCAATGATTGGTTATCTCATCTCATTTCCACTTTTATTGTTTACAGTTTTTTATTTTACTAAAAAGCAGCTGTTTATCAGGTTGGCTAATTTGATCAATTATCTATTCATTCTTATTTATGTATTAGCAGCTGTGGGCGAAGCCTGTTTGTATCGAGAATGGAAATCAAAATTGAGCATGCAGGCATTGCAACATTTTATGCATCCATCCGAAGTATTTAAAACTACATCATGGGGACTAACGGTATTGTTTTTCGGATTGTCGATCTTATTAACATATGTTTTTATAAAATTGTACAACCGTAAAGTTGCTATTGTTAAGGGTGTTTTGAGTGAAACGGATACTTTCATTGCGAAACTAGGAAAAGGGCTGTTGTATTTTGTGCTGATCATCGTTTTTGCCGGACTTAGCATTCGTGGTGGTGTACAGCAGATCCCGATTCAAAGTAGCGATGCCTTTTTTTGTACTTCGCCAATTGCGAATGATGCAGCAGTAAATCCACTATGGAACATCGCATTTAGTATTGTTGATTATGAAAATCATTTTAAAGAAAATCCGTTCAAAGATTTTTCTCAAGCGGATGCTGATAAGATTGTGAGTGATCTTTACAAATTAGAAAAAGATTCTACGATCCAGTTTTTAGATAACACACGTCCGAATATTGTGTTCATTATTATGGAAAGTTGGAGCGCTTATGTTTCCAAAAAATTTGGTGGCGATGATTTTGCACCATTTATTGATAGCATTGCTAATGAAGGTATCGCATTTACGAAGATCTATCCACCTGCTTATGTTTCCGATCAGGGAATTCCGGCTGTTTTAAGCGGTTATCCTGCTGTGTCCAGAATTAGTATTATCAATCAGAGTTCTAAATCCATGAAATTGAATTGTATCAATCAGGATCTGAAAAAATATGGTTATCAAAGTGGATTTATCTTTGGAGGTGATCTAAACTATGGTAACATTAAGAGTTATATTTTTAATAAAGAGTTTGATGTTGTAAAGGAAGAGAAAGATATTGATGGATCTTTAACTAGAGGTAAGTTGGGTATTCAGGATGAGGATATGCAAAAGGTGTATTTGAATTATTTGAATCAGGCCAAGCAGCCATTTTTGTATTCCTGGTTTACCCTTAGCTCTCACATGCCTTATGATTTTAAAGGGGAGAAAAAGGCACTAGTGCCTCATAAAGAGAATGATTATATCAATAGTATCGTTTATGCAGACAACTCCTTTCGGAACTTTTTTAAAGAAGCAAGTAAACAAGCCTGGTATAAAAATACATTGTTTGTAATTGTAGCTGATCACAGTCATGCCACTCATAAAGATTTTAGTGTTTATGATGCAGAGTATCATCGCATACCCCTTTTGTTTTTTGGTGATGTGATAAAAAAAGAATGGAGAGGAAAAACGGTTGAGGCTGTGTACTCCCAAATGGATATCCCGGCTACACTTTTGAATCAAATGGGATTAAAGCAGGAAGCGGCACAATACAAGTGGAGTAAGGATATGTTCAATCCTAATTCAAAGCATTTTGCTTACTTCTGTAGTTTTGCCGGAGGGGGTATGGTAGTCGATAGCGGATCCGTTGGCTACCAACATGGTTTGGATGAACTTGTGGTGAATAGAACTTCAAATAACAAATTAGCAGACAGTTTGAAGCAATTAGGTAAAGCGTATCAGCAATCAGTTTACGAAGATTATAGGTTGAAATAAGATCGTTGTAATATCATTTTTTGCCGGCATTCTTTTTCGCTTCTTTTTCTTTTTTCTTAAAATAATTGCGAAGCAGAATATTATGCTTTAAAGCTTCCATATTATCATCAAATCCTTTTGTTCCACTTTCGATGTTCTGCATGCTCTTGTTTAAATTGTTGACGAATGTAGTATCCATCAATACCGTTCCAATAGCACCTTCGCCCTTTTTGATCTTGGAAGTTACATAATGCAGATCGCCAGTAACTAATGCTAATGAATCTGATATCAGTTCAATGTTAACTATGCTCTGATGTAATTTAGATGAAAAAGCGGTGTCTGTTACCAATGCACCAATTGTTCCTTTTCCTTCTCGAACATGCTTTACAATACGGTTGAGGTCGCCTGTGATCAATGCAGTTCGTTCTCCCGTTACTTTGATATTTACAATGGCTTGCTTTACATTTTCGGCAACTATTGTATCCATTAAGATGCTCCAAAGACTATTCGGACTATTTAGTTTTTGTACAATCAGTTTTATTTCTTCTGTAATTTCTCTAACATTTTCATTGGTGATATTGAGTGTCCGCATCATGTCATCTGTCCCGACCGGGTTACGTGAAAGCAGCATGTCTCCATCTTCTACGCCCTCAGCCGGACCATCAGTCGGAATAATATTCACAAGTTTATTTCCCATTAATCCATCTGTTCCAACAATTGCTACTGCATTTTTTTTGATGAATTCCTGTACTTTATCTTCAATGATCATGGTAACACTCACTGTTGTGTCATTTATGATCTCTACACTTTCAACGGTCCCTACATCAATACCTGTGAAGCGTACATTGTTTCCGGCCATTAAGCCATTAACATTATAAAATTGTGCTTTTAGAGTAAATGTGGAGCCAAATAAATTTTGTTTGGAGCCAATAAGGTAGAGTGCCACTATTAATAGCGCTGTCCCAATGAGTACAAATAATCCTACACGAATATTTTTAGAAGTTTCTTTTGCCATTTTTATTATTCAAAAAATTGTTTCACTTTACTATCTGTTGCTCGTTCCAGCTCTTCGTATGTTCCTGTTGCGTAGCATGTGCCATCAATAAGCATAACAACTCTGTTGGCAGTTATTTTTACGCAATTCAGATCATGAGAGATAATGATAGAGGAGATGTTGTATTTTTTTTGCATGTCCACCATTAAATTACTGATCTCCTTTCCAGTGATCGGATCTAGTCCGGTAGTCGGCTCATCGTATAGGATGATCTCGGGTTTAAGAATGAGTGTTCTTGCGAGTGCAATACGTTTTCGCATACCTCCTGATAATTCAGATGGCATCATGTCAACCGTATGAGGAAGTCCTACATTTCGTAATACTTCCATTACCAATTCATTCACTTCTTCCTTGCTGGTATGTATCCAATGACGTCTGAGAGGAAATTCCAGATTTTCTCTAACCGTCATTGAATCATATAATGCATTGCTTTGGAATAAGAAACCAACTTTTACACGCATTTCATCTAATTGAGTGGTGTTCAGGTCGGGTACATTATCACCAAGCACGTTGATGGTTCCTTTATCCGGTTGGATCAGACCGATGATACATTTAATAAGTACCGATTTCCCTGATCCGGATTTTCCCAATACAACTACATTTTCTCCTTTTTTTAGATCGAAATTAAAGCCATTCAGTACTTTATTATCTCCAAATGCTTTGTAAAGATTACGAATGGAGATAACCGTTTCCGGATCTTGAGTAGCGATATGTCCTTTCTGATCTTTCATTAATTCAGATTAAAAATATCGGTTATTTGAACTGCAATAAGGTCGATAATAAATACGAGCAATGATGAAATAACAACAGCCGAATTGGCCGATTGACCAACGCCTTCAGTGCCTTTATTGGAATTAAATCCTTTATAGCATCCAATGATCCCTATCGCAAAACCAAAGAAGAATGTTTTGATGATGGATGGCATCACATCACCATAAACAAGTGTGTCAAATACTTGATTCCAGTATAAGTCCCAGCTTACAACACCTCTGATGTTGGCACCCAAATAGCCACCATAAAGAGAAACGGTATCCGCTAATACTGCTAAAAGCGGTATCATCAACGTTGTTCCCATTACACGGGTTACTACAAGGAATTTATACGGATTGGTACCGGAAACATCCATGGCATCGATCTGTTCGGTTACTTTCATTGAGCCTAATTCGGCACCTATACCGGAGCCTATTTTGCCTGCGCAGATAAGAGCCGTGATAACAGGAGCAATTTCGCGGACAAGTGAAACCGATACCATTTTAGGTAACCATGCTTCTGCTCCAAATTCAACTAAAGTGGGGCGCGACTGGATCGTGATCACTAGTCCCATAATGAAAGCTGTTATTGCAACTAGGGGTAGAGATTTGTTACCGATGTAAAAGCACTGACGAAGAAATTCGTTGAACTCAAAGCGGGGCTTGAATAGCTCAGTAAAGAACCTGCCCGTAAAGCGGGCGATCAATCCAATTTCTATGAATAGCTTTTTCATGTGTTTTTCGAATGCCAAGATCGTATGCTTTTCAAGAAGAAATCATGGCATTGGTCATGCAAAATACTGATAATAATCATAATGGTATGCTTTCATCCGAAATTAGCTGTTCCATTAAATAAAGGTCGAGCCCCGGAGCCCAATGATCTTTCTCTATTAATATTGTTGTGTAGCCTAGTTTTTCAAAAAAAACATATGCGAATTGAGAGGTTCTCACAATTAGCTTATTGATCGTCTTGTTGGTTTTAAGAAGCTGAATGATCTGTTCTGTCACTTTTTTACCTATACCTGTATTTTGGAATTCGGGGTGTAAAAAGATCCAATTGATCCTGCCCGAATTATCATCCTTTCTGATCTCGTAACCGGTTCCACCAATGATGCGATTATTATTTTCGACAACAAAATAGGTGGTAGCATGACTGGTTTTGAGGTAATTTAAGAATTCGTCCAGTTCATGTTGTGCAAAATACTTAGGGGTATTCAAAAGAAACACCTTGGTAAGGGCATCAGTATCAGTAGTTTTGTATGGACGAATGAGCATAATTAACGCATTTTAAACAGTCTTTTCCGGCTTTTTAATACTTGTATTTTCAATATGACCTCAAATGTATGATTTTTATCAGTTTTAACGCCTGTTTTTGAGTGTTTATCGAGTAAAACAAGCTTGTTCAAATTAACTGTAAATTGTTAATCAATTTTTTTCTCTTTATAGTATAAATTGTTACTTTTGCACTCGATTTTTAAATATACACTAATTTATACTATATAAAAATGTCACAAACAACCGGTAAAATTGCACAAGTAATTGGTCCCGTAATTGACGTAAGCTTTGAGGGCGGAGCCAAATTACCAAACATCTTGGATGCATTAGAAGTAGTAAAGCCTAATGGTCAGAAAGTAATCCTAGAAACTCAACAACACATTGGTGAAGATACAGTTCGTACGATCGCGATGGACTCATCTGACGGGCTATTCCGTGGGATGCCGGTTATTGCTACAGGTGCAGGTATTACAATGCCAACAGGTGACCAGGTAAAAGGTCGTTTATTCAACGTTGTTGGTGAAGCAATTGATGGTATTCAACAAGTAAGCAAAGAAGGTGGTTATACGATCCACCGTATGCCTCCTAAATATGAGGAACTTTCTACTTCAACAGAAGTACTTTTTACAGGAATTAAAGTGATCGACTTATTAGAGCCTTATGCAAAAGGTGGTAAGATCGGTTTGTTTGGTGGTGCCGGTGTAGGTAAAACCGTATTGATCATGGAGTTGATCAACAATATCGCTAAAGGTTACGAAGGTCTATCAGTATTTGCCGGAGTAGGTGAGCGTACACGTGAAGGAAATGACTTATTGCGCGAGATGATCGAGTCTGGAGTTATTAAATATGGTGAAGGTTTTAAACACTCAATGGAGAGTGGTGGTTGGGATCTAACCAAAGTGGATATGACAGAATTGGCTAAATCACAAGCTACATTGGTGTTTGGTCAGATGAATGAGCCTCCAGGAGCACGTGCTCGTGTTGCTTTGTCAGGTTTGACAATGGCGGAATATTTCCGTGATGGAGATGAGAAATCTGGTGGACGTGATATCCTTTTCTTTATTGATAACATTTTCCGTTTTACGCAAGCAGGTTCTGAGGTATCGGCTCTTTTAGGTCGTATGCCTTCTGCGGTAGGTTACCAACCAACACTTGCAACTGAAATGGGTTTAATGCAAGAGCGTATTACTTCAACTAAGCGTGGATCTATTACTTCCGTTCAGGCGGTTTACGTTCCTGCGGATGACTTAACGGATCCGGCTCCTGCTACAACATTTGCCCACTTGGATGCAACAACAGTATTGAGCCGTAAAATTGCTGAGTTAGGTATTTACCCTGCTGTGGATCCATTGGATTCTACATCACGTATCCTTTCACCTGCAGTTTTGGGTGATGCACATTACGGAACAGCTCAAAAAGTAAAACAGATCTTACAACGTTACAAAGAATTGCAAGATATCATTGCGATCCTTGGTATGGATGAGTTAAGTGAAGAAGATAAATTAGTTGTACACCGTGCTAGACGTGTTCAACGTTTCTTATCACAACCTTTCCATGTTGCTGAGCAGTTTACAGGTTTAAAAGGTGTGTTCGTTTCTATTGAAGATACGATCAAAGGATTTAACATGATCTTGAATGGTGAAGTAGATGAATATCCTGAAGCAGCTTTCAACCTTGTTGGAACAATTGAGGATGCCATTGAAAAAGGTAAAAAGATCTTAGCTGAATCTAAATAGTAATTCGTTGGAAGTAAAAAGCCTTTAGGGATCTCTATTGGCTTTTTGCCGAAAACATTAGACTAATAAAAATGAAATTAGAAATTATTACTCCTGATAAAAAAGTGTATAGTGGTGATGTTTCAGCAGTGAAACTTCCCGGTGCAGATGGATCATTCGGAATTATGAATAACCATGCTCCTATTATAGCAACGCTTAAAAAAGGAACGGTTAAGGTTACCGAAACTTCAAATAAAGTTGAGACTTTTGAGATCAATGGCGGTGTGGTAGAAGTATTGAACAACAAGATCATTGTATTGGCAGAAGCTTAATCTGAAATTAGTAAGAAATTTAAAAAATCCTTTGAAATTTTATTTCAAAGGATTTTTTGTTTTCATACTTTTAATCATAAATAAAAACATAAAAAATGAGATCATTTTTTTTAATCCTAAGTGTTTGTCTGTATACAACTAATGTGTTCTCTCAGCAAAAAAAGTCCGTAGATACAACCTATGAAGACAGCTTTGATAAATTAAAATTATGGGCGGAGTGGGATGATAAAGATTCAAAAGCGAGTATTGAAAACGGGTCATACATGATTGAGCATAAACGTACTTCAGGTAGCTGGGCCTTTTGGAAATCAATAGACTTGGATAAAAACAAAGATTATTCTTTTGAAGTTGAAATGGAGCAGATTGCCGGTGATCAGAATTATGGACATGGTATCATTTGGGGTTTAAAAGACTGGGAAAATTATAATAGCTTTATCATATCTCCTTCGGGCTATTTTCAGATCAACAAAACGGAATCAGGTAAGTATTCCGAGATTCAAGAGTGGAAAACAACTTCTTTGGTTAAGCAAGGGATAAATGTTTTAAGGGTAAGTAAAAGAGGAGCTGAAATTCAATTTTTGCTGAATGGCGAAGTTTTATTGGTCGTAGAAAGTAAAAAGATGCAGCTGTGGGGAAGTTACTTTGGAATGATCGTATATAATCAAAAAAAAGTGAGTGTTCCAAGAATACAATTGACAGCATCGATGCCTAGGATCAATCATATTAAGGATCCTGTAAAAGGATTGATAAAAGAGAATTTAGGAAAAAATGTTAATTCTGCTTATTCTGAAATTTGTCCTATTGTTTCCCCTGATGGAAAAACACTATTCTTTACAAGAAAAAATCATCCTCAAAATCACAGTAAAACAGTAAATGATGATATCTGGTATGCAAAGAAGTTAAATGAGACCACTTGGTCGGAGGCCCAAAATATGGGCTCTCCTTTTAATAACAGTGGACACAATATGTTAGTATCAGTGTCAGCCGATAATAATACATTGTACCTTTCCAATACATACAATCCGGATGGTACTCAAAAGGGGGCAGGGTTATCTGTAGCTGTTCGTTCCGCGGATAGTTGGGCTATGCCTAAAGAAATTAAGATAAATAATTATTACAATACACATACATATGTAAATAATTGCTTATCGCAAGACAATGCGTATTTGCTTCATGCTATTGAGCGAAAAGATTCTAAAGGAGGAGCAGATATTTATGTTAGCTTTTTGAATAAAGATGGAAGCTATTCAGAGCCTTTAAATTTAGGGGCAGATATAAATACTCCCGGTTATGAAACGACACCTTTTTTGGCAGCAGATAATAAAACGCTTTATTTTTCATCGGATATGCATCCGGGATATGGTAACAATGATATTTTTGTGACTACACGTTTGGACGATACCTGGAAGAAATGGTCCACTCCATTAAATTTAGGCCCTGAGATAAATTCAGTTAATTGGGATGCTTATTTTACGATACCTGCATCGGGAGATGTTGCCTATATGGTTTCATCTGAAAATTCACTGGGTGAAGGAGATATTGTAAAGGTGAAATTGCCTGAAGCAGCAAAGCCTTTACCCGTTGTATTGATAAAAGGGAAAGTGCTTAATAAAAAAACGAATTTACCTTTGAAGGCTCTGATCAGCTATTATGATGTTGTGTCTCAGGAAAAAGTGGGAGAGGCGATTTCTAATCCTGCAAGTGGAGAGTATAACATTATTCTTCAATATGGTAAGAAATACAGCTTCAGAGCTGATAAAGATGGATTTTATGCTGTGAACGATTTTTTAGATGTAAGTTCATTAGACAGTTATAAGGAAATTGAGAAAGATCTTTATCTTGTACCGGTTGAAATAGGTCAGATCGTTAGACTGAACAATGTTTTTTTTGATTTCAATAAATCAGAATTAAAGCCAGATTCTTATCAGGAGTTGGATCGATTAGTTGATTTTTTAAAAAGCAATTCCGGGATAGAGATTGAAATTGGTGGTCATACCGATAATATCGGGAATGATGAATATAACCAGCGATTATCACAGCAGCGTGTTGAGAGTGTTATGCTCTATTTAACGTCAAAAGGTGTTCAAAAGGATCGATTACAGGCAAAAGGATATGGTGAAACTAAACCTATTGCTAACAATGACACAGAAGACGGAAAAGCAACGAATAGAAGGGTTGAGTTTACCATTCTAAAACAGTGATCCTTATTGTAAAGTAATAAAATCACCCACCGCATTTAAGTAATTGCTAAATCCCATCACTGTTTGAATGGTACTATGTCCTGCTCCGGGGATGCGGTGTTGTTCTTTATATGTTCCTTGATAGTTGTTGTATACTACACTTCCATGTGTGTTTATGCTCAGGAAGTCGTCATTTTCACCGTGTATCCAAAAGAAAGGCTGTTGTACTTTTTTGATCTCCTCTCCATTATTGATCTGTAGATCGGTAACGGTACTTCCGGGTAGTGCAAGCCCTGAACCATCCTGAACCATTACTTCTGCAGAAGCAAATGGAGCTTCCAATAATAATTTTGAAGGAAAAAGTGAATAGTTGTTGTTGGCAGTGATCTTTGTTGCGGGAGCTGTGCCCATGCTAAATCCATACATCACCAAACGATCATTCGTCAGTCCTTTGTTTTTGAGCCATTTTAATGCTGCATCAACATCTGCATATAACGCATTTTCACTTGGCTTGCCTTCACTCATGCCGTAACCTCTGTAATCGATCATCATAACTCCAAAACGATTTTTATTCTTCGTATTGGCCAATAATTTTGCCCGTTGCCAGTAGAAATCCATATGGTCTTTGTTTCCATGACAATACATAATTATTGTATCTGCAGCGATTTCAGAAATGTTACCGATGTAAACAGCATAAATAGTAGTAGCGCTGGATTCATCGCTTGCTTGAGAAGGAAGTGTGAACACGTGGACCATGCTGTCGGGAATAGCATAGCTGTGATCCAAACGAAAATCAACTTCTCCTGTATAATTATCGAGTTTATATTCACTGAGTTTGCTTTCATTGAATAGATTGTCATCTAAGCGGAGACAACTTGAAAGTGTAATAATAAGTGCAAAGAGTATTATCTTTTTCATGATCTAAAATTTTCTGGTGTAACCGAAATAAATGCCGAATGCACCCTTGTCTTTTAAAGGTGTTTGATAGTCTACAACAATATCTTTGTTGGAGAGGTGAGGGGCAATCACTTTAGCTTCGATATTGAAATTCCATTTTTTTCCATTGAATGTATGTCCGATCATTGGACTGACCAGCCATTTATTTTGTTGCTTTAACTCAAATGCTTTTTTTGAAGATAGTTCAAACCAATTGTCAACTCCTATGTAGAAAAAATTCTTCCTTTTTCCATATTCCCAAAAGGCATTAAGATCTAATTGCGGGTAAAGTCTGTATGCATTCCGGTCATGATAAATAAAGTTCACAACGGGATTAAATGAAATGGCCGGCCAGTAGTTTTTTTGTTTGATCAATTGCTTGGTGGCGCCTAATTCAAGTTGAAGATTTCCATATAATGCAGAAGTGACGTTTACAGATGCAAAGCCTGTGAGCGTGCTATCTATTCCATAACCATAAGTGGCAGTGATGAATGGAATCGGGATGGTGGCTGCCCCAAATTTAATGAGTGGTCCACCCAATGACACATTAGCCGCATGTTGTTTCTTTTCAAGTGGTTTAACAAAATGACTTGGGGCACAGGAATAGATCGAAAGGCAACAAAAAGCTATGAATAAGCGTTTATACATAAAAAGAAATAGTTGATGGTACAAATATATTAAAACTCGTACCTTTGCGTTTGGAATGAGAGATGTTTTTTATACGATACTTGTGATCTGGATATTATGGAGAGTCATCCATAGTATAAATACATATCGATCAAATAAAACATCCTCTTCAGTTTCTAATGATCAGGCCGAAGTAAAACATTCGTATTCGTCAAAAGAAGCCAAACGTAAAATGGCTGATTCTGAGGGAGAATATGTTGATTATGAAGAGGTAAAATAGCCCATGAGAGAGTTTGTTGTCCAATTTTCTGAATCTAAGCATACGGATCGGATGGAAACCCTTTCTGCATTAGTTGAAAGAATTCGTCCCAATGATCCGGATAATAGCTTTTACGCTTCTCAGCGTATAAGAGACATCATCTTTATACTTAAGGAAGATCGCTCTTTGTGTGATAAATTCAGATCTAATATTGTAGATGTCGTTGTTTCATCAAAGCAATCGGAACTTTATACCCAAGTAAATTTAATATCAAGAGGGACTTTTTTTTCGGAGATAAAAAAAAGAGTATTCAGAAAAATACTTCCCGCTGAGCCGGACTTAAGCACTTTAAGAGGCATCATTAATAAAGTTTTTTATAAGCGGAATGATCATGTGTGGTTAAATGGCATTCCGGATGAATTATATGCTGAATTTATTGAAGTTTTAGGGATCAAACATCCATCTCAATTAGGGACAGAGGATAAAGTAGTTGATGAATTACGGAATGATATATATGTATTATCTCAGGTCATCTGTTCTTTGAGTATCGATCAAAATATTATTAAAAATTTCGATCAAGTTCTTGATAAAGACTCTCCATTTATGAAATTGCATGAGTCAGTTGATACCTATATAGAAGCGTTAGAGAATAATAAAATAAGTAAAAGCAGAGAAGAGCTATTTTATAAAAAGGTGATTGATTCTATTGAGGAATGTGTCTGTTTTGTAAATGAAATTAAAGAGAGCAAGTCTAAATATGGGACGAGTTTAGCGCTGACAATAGTTTTACAAAAATTGAATCTATCCTTAAAACGATTAGATGAATTATTGAGATTAATAGTCCGTAATTCAGAGGTAGAGCAATATGCATCACTATTTCGATTGTTTAAGAAATTGGTGAAAATTGAAAATGAGAAAAATAGTATACGTGTTTATTTTAATGATACGATATCACTCTTAGCGTTTCAGATCACTGAACATACGGGTAGAATTGGTGAGCATTATGTAACGAATAATGTAAAAGAGTATTTTGAGATGTTTATAAATGCTCTTAAGGGGGGTATGGTTGTTGGTTTTTTGGTGGTATTTAAATTTCTGATCAATGGTTTGCACCTGCCACTGTTACAAGATACGATCTTAAAAGCCCTAAATTATTCATTTGGTTTTATTGGTATTCAATTGACTCACGGTACTCTTGCGACCAAGCAGCCTTCTATGACAGCATCAACTATTGCTAAAGCAATTGAGAGTCAGACCGAAGAGAATGAAGTGAAAGAGATAGGCAACTTTATTATAAAGGTATTCAGAAGTCAATTCATTGCAGTTGTTGGAAATATCGCTCTGGCGCTACCCGTTTCATTTGCAATAAATTATATATGGATGGTTGTTACAGGCGAGTCACTTATCTCAAATTCAAAGGCTATTTCAAAGATAAACGAACTGGATCCATTTTCCACATTATGTGTTTTGCATGGTGCAATAGCAGGTATAATGCTGTTTGCATCAGGGACAATTGCCGGAATAGCAGAAAATTCTAATGTATTTAATGGGTACGGGAATAGAATAAAAAGTCATCCTCACTTGAAAAGGATCTTAGGCAGATCGGTTCCGGAAAAGTTAGGAGATTATGTAAATAATAATATTGGAGGTCTTACAGGGAATTTTACTTTAGGTTTTTTTCTAGCTTTTGTTTCCTTTTTTGGATCAATTTTGGGTTTAAATTTAGATATTCAGCATGTTACTTTTGCTTCAGGAAATTTAGGCTTTGCCTTGAGTTCAACGATAAATTCTGTTTCCTGGAATGAGGTTGTTATTGCATTAACAGGTATTGTTATGATCGGAGTGGTCAATATATTAGTGAGTTTTTCATTGGCATTATTTGTTGCGATAAAGTCAAGACAAATAAAGTTAAAAAAGACAGGGAAAGTAATGGTGTATTTATTAAGAATGTTTGTGAGAAAACCACTCGCTTTTTTCTTTCCAGTTCATGAAAAAAATTAGAACGTCTCACAGTCCTTGCAAAGATCGATCTCTTTCTTTTTCCCTTTCATGAATTTGTGCAACATCTCGAGCCGCTGAGGCTTTTTGTAGATAGTAAACAGATCTTCTTTCAAGATGTTGCCAATCACTCCTTTTGAATTCAAGTCGGCACAGCAGACGGTTATATCACCATTGGGTAGTAAAACCAGTTGATGCATTAACAAGCTACATCCTACTTTATACGCTTTCTTGTTTCTGTTTTTTAATTCCTCAATTTCAACGTCACCTCCCCAATTGTGTGCATAACGTAGCTCATAACCATCTACCATGTTCAATAGTTTTTTAAACTCATCACTCATCCACTTGGTATGAAGTTTATTCTCATATTCCACTAATGTGATGATCCCTGTGGGAATGGGTGTTTCGCTTTTATTGTTGAGTTCACAAAATGTGCTGATATTTTTTACGAATACATCCCACTTTGCTCTTAAGCGCATTTCTTCAAATTTTTCTTTGTTTCCTCCATCCATGCTAAAACGAATATGATCCAATACTCCTGAGCGGATAAGGATAATTGAATTCTCTTCATCTAAAATGGCAGCATTAGTTAGTAATGCTATTTTGGGAAAATGCTTTTTCTCTTTTGCCGCTTTCTCTTTATATTTTCTAATGATAGAAAGCATTTCTTCTAATTTAGGATGTAGAAGTACTTCCCCGGCATTATATAGGTGTATTGTTTTGACACTTTTGAAACGATTGTCATTGAGGAATTCATTAAAAAAATGACTTAATGTGTCCGGTGACATTCGCACTTTTGTCTTCTCATGATCCAAGGAGCATAATTTACATCGTAAGTTGCAATAACTTACAAATTCGATGTTGATCTCCGTTATTGAGGTTTTCCTTTTGATAAGGTTATTGCCATAGTAAAGCCAATAATTGAAAGTGTAAGAAAGCCCCTGTAAAAATTCAATTCCACGCCACACAAAGGAGCTTTTACCTATCCTTTGTACAAAAAAATTCTTTACTTCAAATGAGTTGATCTGTATCCCTAACATATCCTAAACTTGGTTACAAGGTTAGGGAGGAATTACAAATAAAAAGATGATTAATATCAGTCGGGTAACTGATTTACTCCTTGGTCATTTTGCGCATCAACTTATAAAATATCTTTGGAAAATATTGTTTTACATAAACGGAAAAGATCTCATACTTGCCAACAAATTTATGATCACGATTAGAGTTGATTGCATTTACAATGCCTTTTGCACAATCCATGGCACTCATACCTTTCTCCTGAGCATCGCTTTTTATTCCATATTCAGATCCGTCTTCCCGCAATAGTTTTGTGCTTACATCGGTATTAATAAAGCCCGGACTAACGATCAGTACTTTTATGTTGTCTTTAAAAAGTTCTTGTCGCAGCGATTCAAAATAGCCATAAAGTGCATGTTTGGAAGCTGCGTAGGTTGAGTAAAGTGGCATTCCGTATTTACCCATGATGCTACTGATCACTACGAGTTTGCCCGACTGTTGTTTTTGCATTTGTTTGGCTACTTCTTTAGTAAGGTTAATAGTTCCAAAGAAGTTGACTTCCATTACTTTGCGGTCAATTTCAGTACTGGTGTTAATGGCCTTGGTCCGGTGCCCCATTCCGCTATTATTGATCAGTACATCAATTCTTCCGAATTCTTTAACCACTGTATCAACCTTTTCGGAAACATGTTTAGTATGCTCCAGATCGAGCGGAAGAATAAGTATATGTTTTTTGTCGAGTTTGCAATTTTCAGCTACACGTTCCAATTCTTTTTCTCTACGTGCAGAGAGCACTAATTTTGCTCCTTGTTTAGCGCAAACATAAGCAAGAGCCTCACCAATTCCTGATGAAGCTCCTGTTATCCAAACTACTTTATTCTGAAGTGACATTATTTGTTTTTGTCTTGGAAGTCAAGTGACTTGATCCCTAATGCTTTTAGGAAGCGTTTAATATTGATCTTTAATGTTTCTTTAACTTCGGTAATAGCGGTTTTCGTTACACTTTCGTCCGGACGGGTTTTGAATCTCGAATCGCGAAATACAAAATCTTTTCCGGCTGGAGTATAGTAGTAACAATAAAATGATTTCCGGCTCTCATGATCAGGGATGTTGATCTTTGCATATCCATGATAGGATGTTTCATCCGTAACCATGATCGCTGCCTGGTTAAAATACGGCATTACTTTAGAAATACAATTTTTTACGTCCTTGTCCCAAAACTCCAAAGCTCCACCATATTCATCTTTCCAATGTTTATTTAAATAGATCAATACATTTATTCTTCTGTGAAGGTTGGCAACTGGATTCATATTGATATCTACATGCACGTCCACAAAACTCCCCGGTCCGCCCTGATGAACTCCTGATCCTAATGAATCATAAGTGGAACGCAATCCTTCAATTCCTGTTACTTTGCTAACCCATTCATACATTTCAGGAGAATTCATAAAATCACGTAACTGATTGAAAGCAGGGTGATAGCGTTCTAAATGGTATTCTTCCGATTTATTTTCATTGATACTTTTTCTTTTTACATTCAGCGCTTCCAGCTTGGGGAAATTCTCATACAACGTATTGGCTAATTCTTCATTCAAAAAATTAGGAACAGCAACATGTTTGCAAGGTTGCGCATTTTCGAATGCAGAACGTATCTCTTTTATTTTTGCTTCATCTAATAATGAAGGGTTCAATAAATTTTTCATTTTTTTAGAATTGATAGGCAAAAATAAGCATTTAATATGACTTTGAAATACCTAAAATGAGGTAAAACTTGCCTGTTTTCGCCTCAATTAAATAATTATATTTGTTCTCTGTAAACATCCTTTTATATGAAAAACTTAAATTTAAAAGCATTAATCCCTGTAATAGTAGCTATCCTTTTATTTGTCGGTTTAACATACGGATACTTTAGTCCGATGTTAAAAGATAAAGTGATCGTACAAAGTGATATGGTTCTGAATAAAGCCATGTCGAAAGAGATCTCCGATTTCAGAGAGCAGCAAAAAGAAGAAGCCTTGTGGACCAATTCCATGTTTGGTGGAATGCCAGCTTATCAAATATCCATTCGATATCCGAATAACTTTTTATATGAAGTAAGAACGATCCTTACCCTTGGAATGTCCTCTCCTGCCATGATGTTATTTAACTTGATGTTAGGCTTTTTTATTTTACTTCTCATTTTGAGAGTAAATCCTTGGCTTTCAATAGTAGGAGCCATTGCATATGCTTTTACGGCCTATACATTTATTATATTAGATGCTGGGCATATCACTAAAGCGGCAGCGTTGGGTTATTTGCCCCCACTTTTTGGTGGTGTTATTCTTGTCAACAGAGGCAAATATTTATTGGGTGGTGCCTTGACAGCCTTGTTCTTTGCTTTGGAATTATTATGTAATCACATTCAGATGACCTATTACTTCTTTATTTTCCTTTTGATCTATATGTTGATCGAGTGGGCGATAAAGATAAAAGAGAAGCAGTATTCCGATATAGGAAAAGGCTTGGCTGTTTTTTTAGTCGCGGGAGTGATTGCTGTTGGCTGTAATTTTTCAAACCTATGGAGCACCTATGAATACTCTAAATACACCATTCGTGGCCCTTCTGAATTAACGAAAGATGGTGCCAACCAAACGAGTGGGGTAGATAAAGATTATGCTACGCAATGGAGCATGGGTAAGGCAGAGGTGATGACCTTAATGATCCCCGGATTTAAAGGTACTTCTTCTAATATCCCTGTTTCTGAAAATAAAAGTGCGCTAAAGGATGTTGATCCTCAAATGAAAGAATACATTGGAAGTATGCCTCAATATTGGGGAGATCAATTATTTACCATGTCTCCTTATGCCGGAGCGATTGTTATCTTCCTTTTTGTATTTGGATTGTTTGTGGTGGAAGGCAGAATGAAATGGGTGTTATTGGCGGGAACAATTTTATCCATTACTTTGTCCTGGGGAAAGAATATGATGTGGCTCACAGAGTTGTTTTTAGATTATTTCCCGATGTACAATAAGTTTAGAGCTGTTTCCCAGATCCTGGTGATTGCCGAGTTTTGTATTCCACTTTTAGCCATTTTAGTGGTCGATAAATTGATCAAAAATCCCGGTTTGATCAAGGATAAAGTTCGTTTGCCATTTACCAAAACGGAGTTGAGTGTACAAAATGCCTTTTTTGTTTCCTTTGGTCTAACAGGTGGCTTATCATTGTTGTTTTATCTGATGCCATCACTTACAGATTTTACTTCTGTGGCAGATGCGCAAATGTTTGATAGTATTCAAAAAAGCAATGGTGCTCAGGTTGCACAACAAGTGATGGATAATGTGGAAACCGCCCGTATCGCTTTATTTAAAGCCGATGCCTTGAGAAGTTTCTTTTTTGTAGTGCTGGGCGCATTAGTTCTATGGCTATACCTTAAGAATAAGATCAATGCCAATATTATGATTCCGCTTTTAGGTCTTGTGATCCTGATCGACCTGTGGGGAGTGGATAAGCGTCATTTGAATGATAAGAGCTTTACAGATAAGAAAAAGGCGGAAACTCCATTTACTCCAAGTACTGCCGATCTTGCTATTCTGGAAGACAAGGACCCTAACTACAGGGTGTTGAATCTTGCCGGTCCGAAAGAAGGTCCGTTCAACGATGCTGCTACTTCTTATTTTCATAAATCCGTTGGTGGTTACCATCCGGCCAAATTGAGAAGATATCAAGAGTTGATTGAAACGTATATTACTTCTAATATTCAAAATATTGGAAACACCTTAAGGTCTAATCCAACCGATTCAGCTTTGAGATATACCTTCTCAAAGCAAGGTGTTTTAAATATGTTGAATACGAAATATATTATTTACAATCCCGAAGCACAGCCATTGCAAAATAGATATGCACTAGGAAATGCATGGTTTGTTGATGAGATAAAAATGGTGGATAATGCTGATCAGGAATTAGCAACATTAGGTGAGATCGATCCTGCAAGAACGATTGTTGTAGATAAGCGTTATCAATCTGAATTGGATGGCTTTAAGGCAAGTCCAGATGCAAATGCAAAGATCCGTTTGACTGAATATAAGCCGAATCATCTGACTTATGAATCAAAAACTTCTTCTGAGCAGTTAGCTGTGTTCTCGGAAGTTTTCTATAAAGATGGTTGGAATGTGTATGTTGATGGGGAGAAAAAAACATATTTTTCAGGCGACTGGATCTTACGCGCCATGCGTGTACCTGCCGGTGAACATAAGATCGAGTTTAAGTTCGAACCAACGAAATACTATACCGGAGAAAAGATCTCTTTGGTAAGTTGTTTGGTGCTTTTTGGAATGTTAGGCGGAGCTGTTGTTTTAGGATTACGTCAGAAGAAAGAATAATGTTATTAGCTTAATTCTTATAAAGCCTTCATCAAAAAATGAAGGCTTTATAGTTTTATATGAAAGAGTAATAGGTTCTTTCTGATCTTCGCATTGATATCAGGAGCGGCTTCCAATTTAAGAATCAGCAGTATAAAAAGACCACCGATAATACTGCTTTTTATTGCCAGATCAAGAAACAGTATTCCGGTTGCTGGAATAAAATACCCCGGAAGGAAAGATATCACACCTATTAAAAGTAATTTGATCGTGTTCAGATCATAGGGTTGCATCTTGAATTTGTAATATAAGAAAAGCCATCTTAAGATATTATAGAATGAGATGGTGATTGCTGTAGCTATTGCCGACCCCGTTATTCCATACAAAGGAATTAAAATATAATTGGTTACAATCGTCAATGTTAAAACGATCAGCATAAAATAAGTGTCGTAACGATAATATTTTGACGTTAATACGATCACATAATTGATGCCTGTGGCCATATCTACTAAATAGCCTAGACTAATAAAAAGGATCACATTTTCACCGCCTCTGTACTCTGGAGGGAGTAATAGCATAATGTTGTCAATGTTTCCCCAGATCCCTATGAATAATAATAATCCAATCGTTAATTGTGTGTTGCATGATTTATTGTAGATGCTGTGGATCTCTTTAATGTCATCTTTTTTGAATGCTTCTGACACCACACTCATGGCAATTCTTAACAATGAGCGTGAAGGAATAATGATGATCGTTCCAAAATAAAATGCTATTCCATAGATACCAGCTTGAGCTAATCCTAATTTTTGGTTCACCATGATGATATCAATGTTAGAGATCAAAACACCTGCTCCTCCCGCCAATATGGAATATAAACTCAGTTTAATGATCTCTTTTCTAAGCTCTTTACTAACAAATCCTCTAACCGGCTTAATATGCCATTCTTTTAATTTGATGATATAATAAAGTAAAATGAATGTAGGAAAACATACAGCTGCAACATATAATAATACAAAAGCAGAAAAATTGATCCATTTGAAAAAGAATGCGGCAAGCACAATGAGTATTATTATCCGTTGGAAAAATTCTTTTGAAGAGGAGCCTATCACAGAGTTATAACAAGCTCTTAAATAATAATCGAAGAGATTGAAGAATAAAGTGAAGAGCGTTAGTGGTAAAAGATAATGGGTGTAGTCGACAAATAATTTTGATTTTTCCTGATTACTTTCGATCAGGTAATCTTTTGATAGAAAATAAAAAATAACGCACAATGAAAAACCGGCCAATGTGACCAAAATTCCATAAAATAAATAACCATGATGTCCTTTGTCGTGATCTCTGAAATAAGGAAACAAACGGATGGTAACCGTGTTGAACCCCAGCCCGGCAAATTGCGCCATTAAGATCGATAATGAAAGGAGGATTCGTGTAAGACCATTTTCATCGGGACTTAATGCATGGGAGGAGAAAATGATCGTAATAAAGCCTAAAAATGCTCCTAAATAGGAGTAAATTACATTTTTAGTAGCTTGTTTTTCAATGATTCCCATGTTTGCACGATCGTTGTCTCCGGCAAAGATAAATTAAAACTCTGTTCAGCAACTTTTTGTATTCAAATTAACAAAATTTATGCTGTTTAATTTCTTCGTATTTATCTCGAAAAATCAAGTAAATTTGAGTGCTTTTATTCTTTAAACATGAAGATAGTGATCCTTGCAGATAGTTATGGTGGACCTCGCATTCATAAAAATGTTGTGGAGGTGAATGAAAGCGAAACTTTCCCCGTGATCCTTCGAAACATGTTTCCTGAACATCATTTTATTGTTGATTTTTTGTCATTTCGTAAGATCACCGATATGCCAAATTTGGTAAATAAATACAGTGATGCTGATGTTATTGTTATTCAAGCCGGGATTGTAGATGCCTATCCACGGGTGATCAGTCATGAGCGAACTATTTCAGCTTCGTTTTTAAATAAATTGATCCGAAAGACCATCCGTCTAAACAGAGCATTTTTTATTAAATACATCAGCTCTAAGCCATGGACAAGTATTCAGGAATTTGAAAAGTCAATTCGAATTGTTAAAGAGCAATTTAAAGGACAATTAATATGGGTGAATATAGCTCCTGTAAATACTTTTCAAAATAAAGATACTCCCGGAGCCAATGCGTCAATTGCCAAATTTAATAGTGTTTTGAATAAAGCTATAATAGATGATCTGCTTGTAGATGTTCATTCTTTCTTACTAATGCAGATCGATTATGAAAAATATTTGCATCCAATCGATTCACATTTGAATGTATTGGGGAATAAATTGTATGCGGAACGGATAGCCGAAAAATTAAAACTGATCTTAAAATGAAAAATATTGTATTGATAGGTGCTGGTCAGCTGGGTAGCAGGCATTTGCAGGCTTTAGCTTCGTGTGAACATCAATTAGATATTCAAGTGATGGATCCGTCTCAAGATTCATTGAATATTGCAGAGTCCCGATTTAACGAAGTAGCATCTGCATTTAAAGGTCGTATAGCGTTTTTGGGTTCAGTAGATCAATTGCACAAAAAAATAGATGTTGCGATTGTTGCTACGAACTCAAAAGTTCGAAGATTAGTAGTTGAACAATTAGTAAAGCATGCAAAAGTTGAAAATTTTGTGTTAGAGAAATTTTTATTTCCTAATCTGGAAGATTATGATGTCGTTGCAAAATTACTGGAGCAACATCAAATAAAAACTTGGGTGAATTGTCCACGCAGAATGATGCCATTTTATAAAGCAATTAAAAGTGAATTAACAGGTCCCGTTCAATTCAATGTTACTGGGAATTCATGGGGATTGGGTTGCAATGGAATTCATATGCTGGATTTGTTTAGTTATCTAACAGATAGAACAGATTTTGAGCTGGATCATCTATTAATCGATCCGGAGATCATGGAAAGTAAAAGGGTGGGTTATGTTGAATTTACAGGAACAATTAGAGCTGTTGCCGGAAATAATTTTGCATCGATCACTTCGTATTCAAAGGAAATTTCGCCTGTGTCTGTTCTTATTCAAACGCCCACAGCACGCTATAGTATTCAAGAAGGAGCTGAAACAAAAATATGGATCAGTAAGTTGGAGCATAAGTGGGCATGGGAAGAGCAAACTCACAAAATGCTTTTTCAAAGCCAATTGACCAACAAAGTAGTCGATGCTCTCCTTTCCAATGGAAACTGCGAGCTCACTACTTTTAGTGAGTCGGCACAATTACATAAATTGTTTTTAAAAAATCTTTTAGAATTTGTTCGAAAACAAAAGAAAGATCAATCAATTAATGAATGTCTAATAACCTAATGGCAAAAAAAATACTACTTGTTGGAGCAGGCCCTATGGCGGTTGATTATTTTAAAGTTTTGAAAGCTTTAAATTATGAAGTGACTGTTGTTGGAAGAAGTGAAAAATCTGCTTTGGATTTTGAATCAAAAACCGGTCAGAAAGCCTTTGCTGGCGGTTTGACCTCTTTTTTGAAAAGCTCTGCTTCTGAATTTGAAGCAGCTATAGTTGCAGTTGGAGTAGAGCAGTTGGCTTCTGCAACTGCAGAACTGATCAATCATGATGTTAGGTCGATTTTAGTCGAAAAACCTGCCGGAATGAATCGTAAAGAGATAGAAGATTTGGCCATTTTAGCGACTTCAAAAAAGGCAGATGTATTTGTGGCGTATAACCGCAGGTTTTATTCCTCCGTATTAAAAGCAGAAGAAATAATAAAAACAGATGGAGGTGTCAGTTCATTTAATTTTGAATTCACTGAATGGGCTCATGTGATCGAGCCCTTGCAAAAGGCTCCGGGAGTGAAAGAAACCTGGTTGTTGGCAAATTCAACCCATGTGATCGACCTTGCATTTTATATTGGTGGCAAACCCGCTGTTATGAATTCCTATACTTCAGGACAATTATCATGGCATAAGCATTCTGTTTATTCCGGGGCGGGGAGATCTGTTACAGGTGCATTATTCTCTTATCAAGCCAATTGGGAAGCTCCCGGAAGATGGGTGTTGGAGGTGCTTACAAAGAACTCCCGCCTGATCTTTAAACCAATGGAAGAACTTCAAATTCAAGTAAAAGGATCTGTTGCTATCAATAAAGTGGAAATCGATAATACTCTAGATACTCAATTTAAGCCCGGATTACACAGACAAACTGAAGCTTTTCTTGTTAAAGAATATTCCAAACTTAAGTCGATTACTCAGCAGCTGGAAGATGCCAAAATATATGAGCAAATAGCGCAAGGATAATATTGCTCTTTATTTCTGAATTATTAATTTACCTTGTTGTATGTTACTTTTTTCAGAAGATTTTATTTTGTAAAAGTAAATACCACTAGTCTCATTCGTCAAGTCAATAGACTCGTTAGAGTTTAATACCGTTTTCTGCTGAATTAATTTCCCTGAAAGGTCAAAAATTTCTATGTAGTATTCGGCTTGAGTATCAAATCCGGAGAATGTAATAAATCCAGCAGAGGGAGATGGCGATACAACAATATTTATGTTAGTTGAAGTTAAATTATCAATTGAATTAAAATCAGTAAGTTTTAACACTGTTCCATTTAATCCACAAGTATAACCAACATTGGGGGTTGGGAAATGAGAGCCATATTGTCTATTTGAACTAGTGGTTTCTGTAGTCCAATTAGTGCCTCCATCTATTGTTTTTAGTATAGTACTAGTATTACCGGTAATACTTCCTCCAGTAACAAATCCTAATGTGTTACTAATAAATTTTACAGATCCGAAAAAATTATTTGAAAAAGTTTGGGAGTTCCAGGTAGCCCCCGCATCTGTAGTTTTTAAAATAACTCCAGTGTTGCTCCCTTGACTACCACCTACCGCAAAACCGGTATTTGAGTTAATAAAAAAGACCGATAACAATTGCATGCTCGTTCCGGTTATAAGAGGAGACCATGTTTGACCAGCATCAGTTGTTTTTAGGATCACACCCGCGTTCCCAACTGCATAACCAGTATTGGGGCTTGTGAAATAGATCCCATAAAGTGGTTGGCTTGTTCCAGAAGATTGAGATGTCCAAGTTGTTCCTTTGTCAGTAGACTTTAATATCATTCCATTGTATCCGGCAATGTATAATGCGCTTCCGTTGGTTGAACCAATAAATGGAAGCGTATTTCCTGTTCCAGTATTCATAGAGTTCCAGGATGTTCCACCATTTACTGTTCTCAATGCAATTCCATTTGCTCCAACTGCATATCCTGTATCATTGCTTATGAAATGGAGGTGAGATACATGGCTAGAGACTCCTGTTGTTAGCATCGTCCAATTTACACCTCCATCTGTTGTTTTTTCAATTTGCCCGTTATCGCCTGCAACGAAACCTGTATTAGCATCTGTGAAATAAACCCCTGTATTTACTCCTGTCGAAAGGTTTGTAAGTGATTGCCAGGATTGTGAATAACATTGAATTGACAATAATACAATGAATGATGTAAGTAACTTTTGCATGTTCGTATAATTTCCAACAAGATAGATAATTTTTTACTTATTGCAATATTAGTTTGAAATAACTGCATAAATTGTTGTTTTTGCCTACATTTAGTTAAATTTGCTATCTAATTTAGTAAAGTAATGAAAACAGTTTTAGTTACAGGTGCGGATGGTTTTATCGGAAGTCATTTAGTTGAAAAATTAGTAGATGAAGGATTTAAGGTAAAAGCATTTGTATATTACAACTCCTTCAATTCCTGGGGATGGTTAGATACATTTCCAAAAGAAAAAATAAACAAGATTGAGATCTTTGCTGGTGATGTGCGCGATCCGAATGGAGTTCGTACCGCTATGAAAGGAGTTGATATCGTTTATCACTTGGCCGCTCTGATCGCAATTCCATACAGTTACCATTCACCTGACAGTTATGTGGATACGAATGTAAAAGGAACTTTGAATATCCTACAAGCTGCTCGTGATCTGAATATAGAAAGAGTTTTGGTAACATCTACTTCTGAAGTTTATGGTACCGCTTTGTATGTTCCTATAGATGAGAAACATCCTAAGCAAGGACAATCGCCCTACTCGGCAAGCAAAATTGGTGCTGATGCGATGGCCGATTCTTTCTACAGAAGCTTTAATCTTCCCGTTACCATAGTTCGACCGTTCAATACTTTTGGCCCTCGCCAAAGTGCACGTGCAGTAATTCCAACAATCATTACACAACTGTTAGCGGGAAAAACAGAGATCAAATTAGGTGCTTTGCATCCAACTCGTGATCTGTTGTTTGTTAAAGATACAGTTGCAGCTTTTGTTGCTATTGCTAACTCAAAAGAAACGATCGGGCATGAGATCAATATTGCTACTCAGCAGGAGATCTCTATTCAGGATCTTGCTCAACATTTAATTAATTCAATCAACCCAAATGCAAAGATCATTTCGGATGATATCCGTTTGCGTCCTGAGAAAAGTGAGGTAGAACGTTTATTAGGTTCAGCTGAAAAGATCAAATCGTTGACCAACTGGAAGCCCGAGTACACTCTTGAGCAAGGATTAAAACACACGATAGAATGGTTCTCTCAATCAGAGAATATTAAAAATTATAAAGCAGATATTTACAATGTTTAAGGATACTGTTGATTTTATTAAGAAACAATTTCCTGGTCAGGATTTCATTCCTTTGCATGAACCCCGGTTTCTAGGGAATGAAAAAAAATACTTGCTCGATTGTATTGATTCCACTTTTGTTTCTTCTGTTGGGAAATATGTGGATGATTTTGAAAAACAAATTGCCCATTACACCGGTGCTAAATATGCTGTAGCAGCAGTAAATGGAACAGCAGCTTTGCATATGGCCATGATTGTTGCCGGTGTAAAACGTGATGACCTTGTAATAACACAACCTTTAAGTTTTATTGCCACTTGTAATGCGATCTCTTATATCGGGGCTAAACCACTGTTTGTAGATGTTGATGCAGATACATTAGGATTGAGTTCGGAAAAGTTGAAACAATATTTAAATGAATTTGCAGTAAAAAAGGGGAATGAGTCATTTCATAAGATCACTGGTCAGCGCATTTCGGCTTGTGTGCCGATGCATACTTTTGGTCATCCCTGCCGGATCGATGAGATAGCAGCCATTTGTTCTGAATATGGAATTGCACTGATCGAAGATGCTGCTGAATCTATTGGTAGTTATTTTAAAGAAAAACATACCGGAACATTTGGTCTGTTAGGAACTTTTAGTTTTAATGGCAATAAAACCATTACCTGTGGTGGTGGTGGTGCAATTGTTACCAACGATGAGAAGTTGGCTAAGAAGGCAAAATATCTGACCACACAAGCCAAGGTGCCACACCGATGGGATTTTGTTCATGATGAGATAGGATATAACTACCGTATGCCGAATTTAAATGCAGCATTAATGTGTGCTCAATTAGAGCAGCTGGATTCTTTTTTGGATAACAAAAGGGAGTTAGCAGGTTTATATAAAGATTTTTTTAAAGATAATGCAATTCAATTCATAGCTGAACCGTCTGCATCCAGATCGAACTATTGGTTATGTGCGGTGTTGTTGGAGAATAAAGATAAACGGGATGAATTTTTAGCATATACCAACGATAATGGTGTGATGACACGTCCATCATGGACCTTGATGCATAAGTTGATCATGTTTAAAGATTGTTTACGTGGAAATTTAGATAATGCAGAAATGATTGAAAGTAGATTGGTAAATATCCCAAGCAGTGTTAGACTAAAATGAGAAAGCATATCTTGATCATAGCAGAAGCCGGTGTAAACCACAATGGTAACATCGAAATGGCAAAGAGGCTGATAGATGCAGCTGCTGATGCCGGAGCTGACTATGTCAAATTTCAAACATTTAAAACAGAAAAACTTGTAAGTATTGATGCAAAACAAGCAGAGTATCAGCAGAAAAACATGGGAAGTTCAGCTGAAGCCTCTCAATTTGAAATGCTTAAAAAGTTGGAGTTATCTGTAAATGATCATCATGAACTGATTGCGTATTGCAATTCGAAAAATATAAAATTCCTTTCCACTGCTTTTGATCTGGATAGTATTGATCTTTTAAATGAATTAAATATCGATCTGTTCAAGATTCCTTCCGGAGAAATCACCAATTTACCCTATTTAGAAAAGATCGGACGATTGAATAAGCAAGTGATCGTTTCTACAGGGATGTGTGTGATGGAGGAGGTCGAAGAGGCTGTAAACACATTAGTTGCAGCAGGAACTCAACGGGATAAGATATCGGTATTGCATTGCACTACTGATTATCCAACCGCAATGAACGATGTAAATTTAAATGCAATGTTGAGTATTCAACAGCATTTGAATGTTCCGGTAGGTTATTCCGATCATACGCTGGGAATCGAAATTCCAATAGCTGCCGTTGCAATGGGCGCTGTGATAATAGAAAAACATTTTACACTTGATAAATCATTACCGGGTCCGGATCATAAGGCTTCATTAGAGCCATCCGAATTGAAGGCGATGGTATCGGCCATCCGGAATTTGGAAATGGCTTTTGGATCTTCCGATAAGCAGCCAACAGCAACAGAGAAAAAGAACATGTTGGTTGGAAGAAAAAGTATTCATCTCTCAAGATCTTTGTCTAAAGGGCATGTATTATCAGAAAGTGATCTGATCATGAAGCGTCCGGGAGATGGTATTTCGCCTATGAAATTGAAAACGATTGTTGGTAAACAATTAAAAAGAGATTTGCCTGCAGAACATAAATTGATGATTGAAGATATTTGTTAATGGAAATCAAAGACTATAAATCAGGAGATGAGGTTGCGATACTTGAATTGTTTCAATTGTCGTTTGGTAGACAATTGTCTTTAGATTTTTGGAAGTGGCGTTTTTTGAGTAATCCTGTGAAAAAGTTGATGATCAAATTGATGTGGGATAAAGATAAATTGGTTGGTCATTATGCCGTTTCCCCTGTTACACTTTCTATTGGGCAGGAAAATATTCTTTCTGCATTATCAATGACTACCATGACACATCCCGAATATGCTGGCAGAGGAATTTTTAAAGATCTGGCCGAGGCATTGTATAATCAAGAAGCTAATACAAGTAACCTGAAGGCAGTATGGGGATTCCCGAATGCAAATTCTCATTATGGTTTCATTAAAAATCTAAAGTGGAAAAATTTAGAACAGATACCGACTTTTACATTGGATTGTGCTAAACTTAAATCGATTGATTTTTCATCGATAAAAGTGGTTGGTGAGTTTGGCAATGAACATGTTGTATCCCAAATCAAAAGTTATTCAAGTGATTCTATAAAAGTTAATAAATCACTCGAATATCTCAATTGGCGCTATTTGCAAAATCCTGTAAATAAGTACGATATTTTTGAAGTTACATTGGGAAGCGAAACGTATTTTGCTGTAGCGAAAGTCTTCTCTTCGTTTATAGACAAGAATAAATACGAAGTGGATCTCTTGGAGCTTTCATTTCCAGCAGATCATGATTTGTTGCTTCAGTTGTTAAATGCGATCAAAGTGTATTATGCTTCAAATAATATTTGTAGAATAAATTTATGGTTATCTCTTCATGATGATAAACATATATTGTTAGAGAAAATTGGTTTTGCGAATATGCTACCAATTACATATTCTGGAATACGAATTTTAGATGATAAATTGGAATCTTTAGCAACAGCTGCCAATTGGAGTTATTCAATGGGTGATTCGGATGTGTATTAAAAATGGAAAAGAGAAAAAGAAAAATATTAGCAGTTACTGGTGCCCGCTCAGAGTACGATATTCTTTATCCTGTTTTGGAGAAATTAAATTCCGATCCTGATTTTCAATTGGAGATCCTCGTTACGGGAGCTCATCTTTCTGAAAGATATGGAATGACTGTAAAGAATATTGAAAAGGATGGTTTTGTAATAGCGGAAAGAGTAGATAATCTGATTGATGATGATAGGCGTATTGGTCGTATTATTTCTTTAGGCAATCAGATCGTTCCTTTTGCAAATGCATTTGATCGCATCCAGCCTGATGTGATCATGGTTGTTGGCGACCGCGAAGAAGCTATTTCTGTATCACTCACTGCAGCTTATTTAGATATTCCTGTAGCGCATATTGCAGGTGGTGATATAGCAAAGGATGGGAACATCGATAATTCCGTACGTTATGCTACCAGTAAATTTTCGCACATTCATTTTACAATATTAGAACAGCATCGTGAAACTCTTTTAAAATTAGGTGAGGACGATTGGAGGATCTTTACCGTTGGTAATCCTGCTTTGGATCGTTTTTTAGCGACACCGGTACTTAGTAGAAAAGAACTTTCCTCTAACTTAAACTTTGATATTGTTGAAGATAAATACCTTGTATTGATTCAGCATCCTATTATTACAGATGTTGAAAATGAAGGGAAAAATATCAGAGAGACATTAGACGCAATTGTTGATTCAGGTTATAAATGCTTGATCAACTATCCGAATTCCGATGCAGGTAATTTTGCGATCATTCAAGCGTATGAAGAATACATTAAAAAGCACAAGGAGCTTTTTGTGTTTAAGAATTTAGATCGGTTGAATTATATTAATGTGTTGCGTAATGCATCTTGTTTGTTGGGTAATTCCAGCTCTGGTATCATTGAAGCACCCTCCTTAGGGTTGCCGGTTGTGAATATTGGACAACGCCAAAGAGGAAGAGCACATGCAAATAATGTGATATTCGTTGATAACAAAAAAGAGGAGATACTAAATGCAATTATCCGTTCGCTTACTGACCAAGATTATATTCAATCAGTAAAAACGATCAAGAATCCTTATGGAGATGGCAATAGTGCCTCTAAAATTGTAGAAGTACTTCGAACAATTCCGTTAGACAATAATCTTATTTATAAAAATATTACGTATTAATAGGTGATCAATTTAAATAATAAAACATGAAAGTAATTGTAATATCAGCACATCCCGATGATGAAGTGTTAGGTTGTGGAGGAACATTGCTAAAGCATAAAGCAAATGGTGATGATATCGTTTGGCTTATTGTGACCAATGTGTTTGAAAGTCATGGTTTTTCAAAAGAACGTGTTGCTAGTCGACAAGAAGAGATCAAGAAGGTAGCTGATATGTTTGGCTTTAGTTCTGTTCATCAGCTTAACTATCCTACCATGAGTTTAGATTCAACTTCTTTAAATACCCTGATCCCTAAAATATCAGAGGTGTTTATGGAAGTAAAACCGGAGATGATCTATGTGATGAATCGCTCTGATGCACATTCCGATCATCGAATTACTTTTGATGCAGTTGCCGCTTGTACAAAATCTTTCAGGTATCCCTTCATTAAAAAAGTGTTGATGTATGAGTGCTTGTCAGAAACTGAATTTGCACCTGCTATACCGGAGAAAGTGTTTTTGCCAAATTATTATGTAGATATTACTAACCATTTTAATAAAAAAATAGAGATCACCCAAGTGTATGCTTCTGAATTAGGAGAGCATCCATTTCCAAGAAGTTTAAAAAATATTGAAGCACTCGCTACATTCAGAGGAGCGTCCGTTGGTGTAATTTATGCTGAAGCATTTCAACTCATTAAATTTATTGATAAATAATGAAAAACATCGCTTTAATTGGTTATTCCGGACATGCTTTTGTTGCTTTTGAGATCTTCTTTTCTCAAGGTTTAATTGTTAGTGCTTATACCGATAAAGAAGAGAAATCCTTGAATCCCTATAGTTTAAAATGGTTAGGTGATGAGAATGATGCGGAAGTAGTTGAAAAGTTAAAAGCCTATACTTATTTTGTGAGTATTGGAGATAATACGATCCGTAAAAAAGTTTCGGAACAATTGATCCCAATATTTGGTCAGGCTGAAAATGCATTGCATAAAACAGCTATTATATCCAGAAGCATGAATGCCGGAGTTGGTAATATGTTTGCACCACGTGTGGTGATCAATCCTCTGGTTAAAATTGGGAATGGAGTCATCTGTAATACCGGTTCTATCATTGAACATGAATGTGTGATCCATGATTATGCGCATATTGCTCCAGGTGCTGTTCTTTGTGGCAATGTGACAGTAGGTGAAGGGAGTTTTGTTGGGGCAAATGCTGTAGTAAAACAAGGAGTGACTATTGGTAAGAATGTAATCATTGGTGCCGGTGCAGTGATTATTAAAGATATTGAAGACAATAAAAAAGTAGTAGGTAATCCACAACGTTTTATATGATCGATCTAAATAAATTTATTCTTTCGGATAAGGAAACAGCTCGTACATCTCTTAAGTTGATCAATGATCTGGCTATTCCTAATATTGCTGTTTTTGTGGTAAATGATCAGCAGCAATTAGTGGGATCTCTTACTGATGGTGATATTCGTAGAGGTTTGTTGAATGGGAAAACAATAGATGATTCCATTACTTCTTTCATGAATGCAAACAGTAAGTGTTTTGTTGATGGAGAAAATAATTTTGAGAAAATCAGTCGCTACAAAGATGCCGGAATACGATTTATACCTGTTTTAAATAAAAATAAAGAGATCATAAAGGTCGTAGATCTGGATAAATTGAGATCGATCATTCCTGTGAATGCAGTTTTGATGGCGGGAGGAAAGGGAGAGCGTTTGAAACCACTTACTGATAAAACTCCTAAGCCAATGCTTGAAATAGGAGGGAAACCGATCATTGTTCGTAATATCGAACGATTGGCCGGTTTTGGAGTAAATGATTTTTCAATCTCTGTTCGTCACATGGCGGATCAGATCGTGGAAGGCGTAAATGCACACAAATCGGAAGAACTAAATATCGACTTTGTAAAGGAAGAAATGCCATTAGGAACAATTGGTTCTGTAAGGCTGATAAAAGACATTAAGAATGATGTTGTTCTGTTGATGAATTCCGATCTTTTAACGAATATTGATTTTCATGATTTTTATAAAAAATTCATCGATTCAAAAGCGGATATGCAGGTAGCTACGATTCCTTACCATGTAGATGTTCCTTATGCAGTTATGGAGATCGATCAGGATGATAGAGTGTTATCATTTTCTGAAAAACCCCGTTATACCTATTATTCAAATGCAGGCATCTATTTATTTAAAAAAGAATTGATCGATCTAATTCCGGATGGAATAGCATTTGATGCAACTCATTTCATGGAAGAAGTGATCAAAAACAATAAGAAATTGATCTCTTATCCTATTTTGAGTTATTGGTTGGATATTGGAAGGATTGAGGATTTTTATAAGGCCCAGGAGGATGTAAAACACATTAATTTCTAATGAATATTTTATACATCATACCAGCTCGAGGTGGAAGCAAAGGCTTGCCCGGAAAAAATATAAAATTATTAGCCGGAAAGCCAATGATCGCCTATTCCATTGAAGCTGCATTAAAAGCAAAATACCAGGGAACTGTTTTTGTAAGTACTGATGATACTGCTATAGCGGATATAGCCAAGCAAAATGGAGCTCAGGTGCCCGTGCTTCGTCCTGCTGAATTAGCTACGGACACAGCTTCTACTACGGATGTGATCATTCATGCATTAGATCATTACAAACAACAACAAATTGTTTTTGACCTGATCGTTGTATTGCAGCCTACATCACCCTTAAGAACGTCAAAAGATATTGATGCTGCTATTGATCTAATGATTCAAAAGAAAGCAGCAGCGATCGTCTCTGTTTGTGAGAACGAACATCATCCATTATGGTCGAATGCTTTGCCGGAAAATGGCTCTATGAGCGAATTTACCCGTGAAGAAGTAAAAGGGAAGAATAGACAGCAATTGCCTGTTTATTACCGCTTAAATGGTGCTGTTTATGTTTCTGCTGTAGAGGAGTTCTTAAAAAATAAAGGATTTGTTCACTCCGGCACTTATGCCTATATCATGCCTACCGACAGATCTGTTGATATCGACCATTTGATCGATTTTAAACTTGCTGAATTGTTATTGGATCAAAAGAATTAAAGCTTTTTTCTTGTAAAAGCATCTATGAAAGATACTTCACTTGCATTGTAGATCTTGCAATGATGGAACTTAGAATAGCGTTCTAATATCATATAGGCGCTGAATGTTCTACTCCAGATATCAAAGAATTCATGCGCTTTTTGAGTTACATTCGGGTTTCCGGCTTTTAGGAATGGAATGTATTTTATTTCTTGGTCATTTTCATAGAAGTGTGTTACCTTGGTGTGTAGCACATTGTCGTCACTCATGTGCAAATTTTCATGCCAAGTATGATCGGCTCCTAACAAATAAACTTCCTTGAATCCTAAATTAATAGAGAGAAAAATTGCTGTTATCGCCACATTCAGACTTTGAGGCATGGCCAGATTCTTTCTGTAAAACCAGAATGCAACTTTTTCATATCCTTTAAAAACGGTATAATTGAATGGTGTCAGGGTCACATTCTTGTTTTTGGTAACTATGCTTTGGAATGCAGCGGACTTTGTTGCAGCTTGGGGAACAAGCAAGTACATCGGCCAATCTGTTTTTTCTGTGATCGCCTTCAGGGTGTTTATAACAACTTCTGTTTTTCCATTCCAGAAGAATGGATCGATCATTACATAATATTTCGGTTTGAGTTGTGTGTACTCATTGGTGATCGAAAAAGTATTTACACAAATAAGTTCAGACTGACTTATTTTTTCGTAATGTTTCTCCAGCGATTGCTTCAAAGAAGGGCCATTAGCCAGTACATAACAACTGTTTGAAGCGGCATGAGGCAGTTTATTCTTGAACTTCGATTTGATAACGATCTTCATGATCGACAAACAAGTGTTTATTCCTTGAAGGATCGTTTTCGAAAAATTCTTGTATGTTGTTTCTGAGGCCATGTATGTGTCCGGCTACAAATGTAATTAAACTAAGTTTATTTCTGTATTCATAGCGAGTCTTTTGTGCCGAATAAAGGATTAAATATGCTTTTTTTTGCTATTTTTGATCCTTCTAATATTTAATAGAATGAAAAGTAATTTACCGCGTCCGATCGTTAATCTGGCTAAAAAGTTTGTTATCCCTTATTTGAGAAATAAGTGGAAAAAAGATCCAATGGTAGCCGAATGGGTGAAGAAAGGACTTATAGATGATAAAGAGATCGATTTTATTGTATTGAACTGGCATATTCACAAACAGCCTGTTCCTCGTCCTCATAAGATAAAACAGCAGATCATTGCTGAATTTGGCAAGAAGTATAATTGTAGCTATTTGGTTGAAACAGGTACATTCAGAGGCGATATGATGGAAGCACAGAAAAAGAATTTTGAAAAGCTATATTCTATTGAATTGAGTGTGGAGTTCTGGGAAGCTGCCAAAAAGCGATTTAAGAATGATACAAATATTAATTTGTTACAGGGAGATAGTGGTAAAGTACTTCCTGAATTAGCTCCTACACTGGATAAAACAACGTTGTTCTGGTTGGATGGTCATTATTGTGGCGGATCAACCGCTTTAAGTGAGATAGAGTGCCCGATCTATGCTGAAATTGATGCTGTATTTAAGAATAATAAAAATCATGCAATGCTGATTGATGATGCGCGTTTGTTTGTGGGTAAGCATGACTATCCTACTATTCCGGAATTGACGAACTATGTGAAAAAGATCAATCCCGATTATTCAGTAACCGTGGCGGATGATATTATTCGTGTTGTAAATGAAAAAGCATAAAGAATGACGAATTTAGAACGCATCACGAAGAATTTCTTCCAAAAATTTGGCATTCTAGTCCGTAAGTACAATGCGGCTACCAGTGAGGAATTAAGAAGGATCAAATTACTTCAGCATCATGGTATTGATCTGGTTTTTGATATCGGTGCTAATGCCGGACAATATGCCAGAGGAATAATGGATGCCGGCTATGCTGGTAAGGTCGTTTCTTTTGAACCATTATCTTCGGTTCATCAACAGATAGTTGCCGCTAGTAAAAGTTATACCAATTGGGTGGTTGCAGAGCGTTGCGCGATCGGAAGTTCAGAGCAGGAGATTGAGATCAATATTTCAGCAAATTCTGTAAGTAGTACTTTGCTAAATATGTTGGATTCACATTATGAAGGTGCTCCTGATTCAAAGATCATTGGAAAGGAAAAAGTGAAAGTGTATCCTTTGGATCAAATTGCCAAAGAACATGCCGATAAAGCCAAAAATATTTTTATAAAGATTGATGTGCAAGGTTTTGAGCAGGAGGTGTTGAAAGGTGCACAGTCGATCATTTCCAAAGCAAAAGGAATTGAAATGGAGATTTCGATCATTCCATTATATGAAGGACAAAATTGGTTATTGCCTGATGTTTTAGATTTTATGAAGCAGAATGGTTTTCAATTAAAAAGTATAGCTCCTGCTTTCACTGATAATAAAACAGGTGTGATGTTGCAATGCAATGGCATCTTCTTTAGATAAAAAGAAACCTATTAAAAAAGCCCCTTAACATTCGTTAAGGGGCTTTTTGTTTGATCTTAGAAAAAGTTTAGTCGCAATTTTTCACATTGATCATTTTGCTCATGTTGTTGTACATGTCGATCAACGTGTTCTCCAGGTTCCACTCATATTTCCATTCCGGGTAATCCTTTTGGAATTTCGACACATCGCTGATGTACCAGATATGATCGCCACTGCGGGCTTGATCGCTGTATGAATAATTTAATTTGTTTCCGGTTATCTTCTCACAAAGTGTTATGGCTTCCAGCATCGAGCAATTCGCAAATCGTCCACCACCGGCATTATAAGCAACGCCTTGTTTCGGATTTTGATAAAAATGCCAGAACATGTTCACCAAATCGGAGCTATGAATATTATCTCTCACCTGTTTTCCTTTGTAACCGAATATTGTATAAGGATTTCCGGATAAAGTACATTTCATTAAGTAGGATAAAAATCCATGAAGTTGTGCTCCGCTGTGATTAGGTCCTGTTAAGCAACCACCTCTGAATATACCCACATTCATATCAAAATATCTTCCATATTCTTGCGCCATTACATCAGCAGCAACTTTAGATGCGCCAAAAACAGAATGCTTGGTATTGTCCAAGCTCATTTGCTCATCGATACCATTCTTAAAATATGGATGATTTTCGGCTATCTCCCAACGCGTTTCTGTTTCTACCAATGGAAGAAAATTAGGATTGTCACCGTACACTTTATTGGTTGATGTAAATATAAAAACTGTTTTTTCACAATACTTACGGGTTAATTCTAACATGTGCAGCGTCCCTGTTGCATTTACCCCGAAATCAGTTAAAGGTTCTTTGGCTGCCCAGTCGTGACTAGGTTGTGCCGCTGTATGGACTACCAGTTTAATGTCGTTTCCATACTGGTTAAAGATCTTTTCTAATTCTGCATAATTACGGATATCAATAGAATGGTGCTCGTAATTGCTAACACTCTCTTGAATACGGTTAACATTCCAGTTGGTGGATGCTTCTTTCCCAAAAAAGTAAGCACGCATATCATTGTCAATTCCAATGATCTTATCAAATTTTTTAGAGAAAAAAGTAACTGATTCGCTTCCGATCAATCCACCTGAACCTGTAACAAGAGCAATATTCATTTTGAGAGGCTAAGAAATTTAGAGTGCAAAGATAGGACTAAAGTTTTAATTTGTAAAATCTCTATTCTGCCCAGGAAGCAATAGTGTCATAGCTTTTTGTGATGAGCTCCGATAATTCCACCGAAATGGTATGAGAATTTTGTTTCTTTGTTTCAATATCTTGTTGGGTAATGCTTTTCAGAGTGTTGACCACATTATTCTTCATCTGATCATTTTCTTCGATCAGCCAGCCGGCTCTGCTCAATAAATGCCAGTTGTCGCTTTCTTTACTGCCACAGAAAAGGATGGTTGCACCTGAACAAACACTACTTACTGCCTTTGATGGAACGGCAATGTGTGTCCAGGTCTCTAATAGTGTCACTAAATGGATGTCAACATGGTGCAATTCATTGCGAGGGATGGAGTTCAGTAAGGTGATCCCTTTTTTGTTGTTTGCATAAGCTTTTATTTCTTCAGCTTTTGTTCCGTATATAGCAATCACCATGTGTTGCGTCTCAGGATCAATAGCATCAATAACTGCTTTTATGAATGCCGGTGAATGTGGGGTGCCGCAATTACCTGCATAGCCTAAATAGATCTTTTCAGGGTATGCTTTCCAACCTGGTGTTTCGTTTGTTTTATGCTGATCAACAAAAACGCCACAGGGCAAAACAACACTATCAATCTCTTTTGCATACTTTTTATGTAAAACATCGCGCTGTTTTGGGCCCAATGCGATCAGTTTTTTAGGTGCATTTTTGTATGTTTGTTTGATGATGAATTTGTAGAGAGGATTGTTATATCCGATCACATTGGTTGCCGCATATCCTTCCGGGAAAAGATCCATACTCCATAATATCCAGTTTCTGTTTCTCTTTCCTAATAGCATTGAAGCCCACATAGGAAGCAGGGGTGGACTTGTCATAACAATGATAGGCCCATGGTCCAGTTTTCTGGCTTTTTTTATGAGCCAATATCCATCCAAAAATCCGCTTAAATAACTAAGGATCTTTTTTTTTCCTTGATAGATCGTTTTGATCGGGTAAACATTTCCAACAGGTACTCTTCTGTTTCCTCCGCCCTCATAATGTCTGTCAATGTGTACTACTGACACATCAATTCCATGTTTATTTATTAAATAATTAGCGAGATCCCAGGCGTTTTCACCTGTAATATTAATATTAGGAGGGTAATGCCTGTTTACGATCGTGATCTTTTTACTCATACATACATTTTATTAAAGCTTTTTCAAAAGCGCCTCTGCATCTTTTTTTGCTTTAATATCATCCTCGTTAGTTGGAGTTGCTTCTGAAACTTTCTTCGCCCAAACTTTTGCTTCTGCTTTTTTGCCCATATCATAATAAGTTTGAGCTAATTCTAATTGATGAAGAATGAATTTAGGTTCTAGCGTAATGGCGGTCATAAATGATTTAACGGCATCTTCAAATGAGCCTCCAGGAGGAACACCGCCAAAGAATGAATTGATCATTGCTTTTTCAATAGAGCTGAAGTTAGCTACTGTTCTATGCCATCTGCCCAAAATGTGGTATGCTCCCGCATGCTTCGGATTTAATTCAATTGCTCTATCGACTTGTGATTTGATCAATTTTGCATTTGCAATTTTCTGTTTTGAACTTGCATTTTCATTGATACGTCCAAGTGCCATAGCATATACATAATGAGCATCGGCACTTTTTTCATTGATTTTTATCGCTTTCTTCGCTAAATATTCTGCTATTTGGTAATGCTTGATCTTTTGTGCCTCAGCAGCTATATGATAAAACCCGAATTTGGAATAACAATAGCTAGCATATTGTAGATAGTTCACATTGTTGGAATCCGATTGAAGTAATACCTGGAATAGTGGGTAGGCTTCTTTGTATTTATATTCGGATTTAAATTTCATCGCTTTCTCATAAAGAGCATCGTTGCCTTGTGAAAAAGAAGTAGAAATGAACCCGGTCATCAATAAAAGTGGTAAAATGTATTTTTTCATTTTAGTAAGGTTTTTATTGTTTTTGATGTTTTATAGTGAAAATTTACATCTAAATTAGTGAATAAAATTATACCCTCGTTAGCTATGTTCAATAAAATGAAAAATGTACTGAAAGTACTTACAGTTTTGTTTATTACACAAATTGGCTACTCACAAACTTCTTATGTGGACTCATTGGTAAATGTGGTAGGTGGAATGAAAGAAGATACAACTAAAGTCAAAACGTTGATCGATATAGTGTGGGAGTATGCTGCTTCGGATACACTTAAAGCAAAAAGATATGGTTCGGATGCTTATTTGCTTGCTAAAAAGATAAATTATTCGGATGGTATTGCAGAATATTACAATTCCATGGGGAATATGAAATATGAATGGGGGATGGGTTCGCAGGCAATTGTGTTTTATCAAAAAGCATTGGAGGTTTTCTTGAAAGAGAACAAACAAGCACGCGTATCTAAAATGTACTCAAACATGGGGAACGCCTATGGAGATATGGGTGAAATTGCAAAGGCAATCGAAGTTCACAAAAAAGCAATTGAAATTTCTAAACGTATCTATGATAAAAAAGGATTGAGTGCGGCTTATGTGAATATTGGAAGTGTATATGCCAATTCAGGTGATTATCAACTGGCAACGGAGGCGCTGCTGAGTGCACTGAAATTGAAAGAAGAGTTAGGTGACCAAAATGGTATCGCCAATGCTTGTAATAATTTAGTGATCATTTTTAAAGAACAAAAAAACTACAAGCAGGCAATTGTTTATGCCAATAGAGCATTGGAGATCAGAAGTGCCATGGGTGATGAACTTAATTGTGCTTATATCTATAATAATCTGGGCTTGGTGTATGGCCGACTAAAAGATTATAAACAAGCGCGTCAGAATTATTTAAAAGGGATGGAAATATTCGAACGGTTGAATCATTCAAAAGGTGTTGTTTCTACTAACGATAATTTAGGGTTAATACTTAAGAATGAAGGCAATTACAAAGATGCGATCGCTTGTTTTGAAAAAGTATATAAAGTAGCGAAAGAAACGAATAATACAAAAGCATTTATTAGTGCGAATATTAATTTAGGGGATACGTATGTTCTTTTAGGCCAGCTTGAAAAAGGAGGAAAACATTTTAATGAAGCATACGACTTGGCTTTAAAATCGAATTATAAAGATGATCTGATGCAGATCTACTTAGGTTTTTCCGATTATTATAAGGAAAAAAAGGAGTATGCAAAAGCACTTGATTTCCGCACTCAATACGAAGCATTGAAAGATTCACTTTTCAATGAAGAGATAACTGCTCAAATTACGGAGGTAGAAAAAAAGTATGATACTCAACGAAAAGAGGCTCAGATCAAAGAATTAGAAAATCATAAGCTGATCAATCGTTTGGAGCTGGAGAAGAGAGAGCAGGATATTAACCGTCAAAGAATTGTCATTACGGTATCTGTCCTTATTCTTATTTTGGTAATTGCTCTAGCATTTTTTATCTATAGAGGCTATAAGCAAAAGGAACGTTCGAACAATGAATTGCAGCAAGCTTATGTGGAGATTGAAATAAAAAACCATTTGGTAGAAGAAAAGAATAAAGAAATCCTGGATAGTATCTATTATGCAAAAAGGATTCAAACCGCCTTGCTGGCTTCTGATAAATTATTAAATAAGCATTTGCCGGAGTACTTTGTTTTTTATAAACCAAAAGATATTGTGAGTGGCGATTTTTATTGGGCGCAAATGGTGAATGATAATTTCTTGATCTGTGCTGCTGACTGTACCGGACACGGTGTTCCTGGAGCATTTATGAGTTTGCTGGGCGTTTCTTACCTGAATGAGATCGTACGCGATAAGACAATTAACTCACCCGCTGAAGTGTTGAATAAATTACGTGCCGAAATTATTCAGTCGCTTAATACAGAAGCGAATAATGACAATACGGTTAATGATGGGATGGATATATCCTTATGCAATTATAAGTTCAATGAAATGAAACTTCAATTTGCTTGTGCCAATAATCCATTGTGGTTGATCCGTAATAATGAAATGCAGGAGTTTAAGGCAGACAAATTTCCCGTTGGAAAATATCATGGCGAAATGAAGTCGTTCACCCACCAGGAGATTCAACTTCAAAAAGGTGATGTGGTGTATATGTTAACCGATGGTTTTGCCGATCAGTTTGGTGGACCGAATGGTAAAAAATTCAAGTACAAACCACTTCAGGAACTATTGATCAATTCGCATAAGTTACCATTGCAGGAGCAAAAGAGACTATTGGAATCAACCATTACAAATTGGAGAGGAAGTTTAGAACAAGTGGATGATATCTTGATCATCGGCATTCGAGTATAGTTCTACTTCTTTTTCGCAGGCTTTTTATAATTCTTTTCATACAAGCCGATCCAATCCTTTGGGCTCATTTTTTTCATTAATTCTCCTATGAGCTTAAAAGGGATCTCGTCCGTCTTTTTAAAGCGGATACAGCTTTTACCCATATCCAATTTTGACTTACAATGCTTCGGATATTCGGTCGTAAACCATGCCAGCAATTCAGGACTTGCATATATTCCCATGTGATAAAGTGCAATGAAATTTTTTTGTGCAGCTAAACCCACAAATGGAAGAGGCAATTTCGGATCGCAATGATATCCATCCGGATAGATGCTATGTGGGACAGAATAGCCGATCATCCCATAATTAATGCCTTGGGCAAAGCCTTTAGGAATATTTTTACTAATAACTTCCCATAATTTTTTGAACGCTTCTGATTTTTCTACAGAAACTTCATTAATATATTGCTCTACGCTAGTTGCTTTCGATTGCATGTTGTTGTTGTTTAAAATGCTCTACTTATTCCTATTACAAAACGATACTGAATATAATCTTTGTCAATTGATGGAATCCTGTTCAAGAAGAAGGGCACATCAAAACGGATCGTTAAAGGATCAACGGTTTGTAGTACACCAAATTTTTTGATTGTTAATACTGCACCTACACCGGCATCAGCTCTCAGATCCGCAATTTTTAATGTTTTATCGCTAGCCGCATTGTAATTGATGTATCCTGCATCTGCAAATAAATAAGTATTTAGTCTAAATGTTTTTGTTAACCAGTTTTGTCTTTTGATACGGATCAAGCCATCAAATTCCAATTCTGCATTCACAGCTGCACCACTTTGACCTTTGTATGTGAAGGCCAATGTGCCATCATTTTGTTTTTGTGGCGCCAAATAGCCTGCATACCCTCTTAAATTTAATCCTCCACCATGATGAAAATAGTTGGTGGTATTGCCCATTGTTGTCCAAACCGGATCAAAGAATCCTTGTGAACGGGTGAATTTATTATCCATCATTTCTTCCGGATTTGCACCTGCCAAGAATAAAGAGGATTCATTTGCCCAGTTCGTTCCAGTTCCGTATTGTGCAACCACGCGTGTGCTAAACACAAATCGACCCAGCTTCGTTCTGTTGATCACATTTAAATTGATCGTTTGGTAATCGTAATCACTCATGATGGCTGATGAACGAAGTCCAAGATTAATATTACCTGTTCCTCTTCTGTAGGAATAAGAATGTTCTATTCCTACGTTCAATGTGTTGTTTAGCTTGTTCGGAGCCCATTCATTTGGCATTAATAAATAGGTAATGTCGTTCAATCCTTTTCTGTACATCGACTTAAAGAACATATATACTCTGTTCTTTCCTTTAATGTCCTTGCGGTCAACCCCAATAGTATAGGCATTTAGTCCATCCAATGCTTTTGCAGAAAAATTAAAGGACGAACCCTTCATGAATTTATCGGTAGATGTTCTGTAAAGTACTCTGAAACTGATATTGTCGTATAGATCTTTAGCCGCTGTAGAGTCCAGGTAATTCTGACCAATGCCCGTGTTGAACCAAACGGTTGCATCAAAAATATGCTTGTAATTCATGTAATTGCCATTCAAATTTAGACCGGCTTTGATTCCATCGTATCCGTTGTACCAGATGTCAGGACGGGCAAACAGTTCATATCTTGTCCAGTCACTCGGATTGTAGATCTTCGAATCAAAGCGGTATTTAACAGGAAATTTTTTGTTGTTGTCGAGCATATTCACATCTGCTAATCGTGTGCTGGAATCAATGATCACATCCGCAACACCACTTGGAATATTTACAGTTGCAGTGTATTCGGGTTTCACTTTATCCCATCCGATCCAGCGTGGTAAAACAGTAGCTTTTGTTTGTTTTACAAACCATGTGTTTGGAATGTGATAATGGTACAAGCTATCGTTCTTCCCGATCACAGTAAAGTCGATTGGCATTTGCATACCTTTACGTTTAAAGGTGATCTTGTATTCTCCTTTTTGTTTCCCCTTTTTTACTGATTTAACAGCATAATCAATCGTTTTTGTTGATTCGATCCATTCATCAAAGAACCAGTTCAGATCAACGTGTGTAAATTGGATGAACGATGTACGGAAATCTTCTATATACGGATGTGCAAATTTGTATTGGTTGAAATAATTCTGCATGGCAGCTAAAAACAATGAGTCCCCCAATACATATTGTAAATTATACAGCATGGTTGCAGTTTTCATATATACTTGAGAGTATCCTCCACCATGACGGATTGCGCCATTGTACATGTCTGAATGCACATTGATGTTTGTTTCAACGCCTCTTGCAGCTTCACGCATGTATCCATTATACACTTCACTATTGATGATGTAGTCAGGCTCTGTAAAACGCTCCACATATTTTGATTTGTTTTTGTAACGGATGCGTTGTTTGCCATCTATTTTTTGATAGGTCCATGCTGTAACAAATTGTGTGAATCCTTCATCCAATGCTGCACGGTATGTTTCATTGGATCCCACCATTCCGAAGAACCAGTTATGAGAGATTTCATGAACAAATAGATCGCGGTAATCCGGATCATATCCACCGCATAGGGTTACCATTGGATATTCCATTCCATCCTGCGCATCGGCAACTACCATTTTATTGTACCCATACATACCGAAACTTTCTGAGTTGGTTTTAATGATCTTTGCTGTGTAGTCTGCTGCATTTTGCCAATGAGCCGCATGTGGCTCTTGCACCAGAGCAATACACTTTATTCCATTCCACTCCGCTTCACCTATACGGTAGGTTGGATCGGCCGTTAATGCAAAGTCATGTACATTCTCGGCATGAAATAACCATGTTTTGGTTGTGCCATTTGGTTCAATGATCACTGAAGGTTTTTCATTCCATGGTTTGGATTTAAAATTTTTAATATCGAGTTTTTCTCTAAGGTCAACCGGTAATACTTCTTCTTTGTTAAGTAATGTCCCTGTTGCATCAAGAATGTAGTAGTTCGGGAAGGTAAAGGATACATCAAATGTTCCATAATCGCCATAAAATTCATGATCCATATGTTGATCCGTATCCCATCCTTGTTTTTTGTCATATACCGATAAACGTGGGTACCAGTGCACCACATCATAGTGTTTGTAACCAAATGCATTGAACATTTTCATACGGTTACGGATCGATCCATTATCAAAGTAGGTTTTGAAATTGATCTGAAAGCTGATCTTTTCACCTGATTTAAGTGGAGTAGGGAGGTACACCTTTAAAATAGTATTATCCTGTTCCATTTTAAGTTCAGTACCATTAACTGTGACTTTTGAAACATTGGTGCCTAAACCCTGTTGTTGGTATTTTCCAAATTTTGGATAGAGTTTGTTGTTTCGGTAAAGATCAGCCAAGTAAGAGTCTTGTGTTTGCGCATTGCTGAACAAGTGAAAATAGACAAATGGCAATTCATCCGGTGAATTGTTCCAATAGGTCAATTCCATGTCTCCATCAATGATATCGGTCTTATCATCAATTCGTGCATTGATCTTATAATGAACATCCTGTTGCCAGTAACCTTCGTATGGTTTTCTGTTCTTCCAGTAGTATTGGTTGGAGGCCGATTGAAATGTGCTTTCCGGAAATTGGGCAAATGTGTTAAATACAATTGCAGTAAATACAATGGTAAAAAGTGTTGATCTCATTTTTCTCGTTCTTAAAATTCGTGCAAAATTCTCATGTAAATATAGCAGATTTTTGCGGAATAAAAGCGATGTTTTTACTCATGCAAAAAGGTCGGTTTGTTTGCTCTCCTGCTTAATATTCAGTGGTTTTAATTTGATACCATTTCTTTTGTTGAACTCATGAATAAAATGATTGGCAAGCTCGGGCGCTACAGCTTGATCGGCTGTATGGATAAAAAAATACAATTCTTCCAATCCGCTTTCAATCCAAGCTGTACAGCGGTCAGCCCATTCTTCCAGGCGTGTATAATCACTTGGGTGAAGGTCATTTGCACCAAAACGGATAAATGCAGTTTTATTGGTAAGACGTTGATGTAATACATCTCTTCTTCCTGCTACATCCGTGATCACCAGTGCATGGTCGGCTTCCATTAAAAAATGGCAAAGCTCATCAAAAGCTTCTTTGTTCGTGAACCAGCTTTCATGACGCAGTTCAACAGCCAGCTTTATCGGTTTTTCAATTAAACATAAAAAGGTGATCAATTCATCTAGTCTGTTCGCCCCGAAATGTTGTGGCAATTGCATGAAGGTGGTACCTAATGAACTGTCAAAATAGATCACTGCATCAATAAACTCGGTCATGAGTGCAGTCATCTCTGTAATGTCTTTGGCATGGCTGATCACTTGAGGGACTTTCGGACAGAACTTGAAATTTTTCACCGTCATGTTCTTCCAACGTTGAATGGTGTTTTGACTCGGTATTTTATAGTGTGTGGCATTTAGCTCAATGCAGTTGAATTGTTGAGCATAGTATCGTAAGAAATATTTTTCCTGAGCATCGTCCGGATAGATCTTTCCTATCCAACCTTTATCTGACCAGATCGGACAACCGACATACACTTCGGCTTTATTACTTTTTTGATTGCTTAACACTGTTACATTACTTGCGTGATCTGCAGGCAGTGTAAAATTCACATGTTCAATGTTGTTTAATTTTCCAAAATCCATCGTAGTATATTTTTATGTGTTGTGTAGATCTTTGATAGAGCCGAATCCGATCACATCTTTTATTTCGCTGTCTTCATTCAGTTCTGCTGCACGGAGCAGTTTGTTCCCTCCAAATTTGTCTTTCAGATTATAAACTGTTTTTCGCAGTTTGTCTTTTTTACTGTGATCTTCGAATAATCCGTATTGTATCATACTTTCATCTATAAAATTGCCGACATATACACTCAATGAAATAGCATTGGTATTAAGGACGGGTTCCGAGTGATTTTGTTTTTCGAAATTTTTCATCCGCGCTTTTAAGGCCGATAAAATATCGGTTCCTCCTTGCATCGGAATGTTGGTCACAATGCTATCGCTATAACTGTAGCCACTTTCGTAACGAACATATAAACCGATGGTCTGGCAGAATGTTTGGGCAGCGACCATTCTTTTCTCAAGTGTTAAGCACAGTTGTAGGAGTATTTCTTCTACGCCCAGACTTGTTTTTCGTTGAACAGTGGATAGATGTCGCATCGCCTGCATGCTTTTGTATTCCTGCTCATCTTTCATATCCACCTCCCCAAAATTCAGGCGTTTGTGCCAGTATTCACCAACCACACCTTTGCAGATGATCTTCAGTTTTTGTGGTGAAGTGTGTCGTAATTCAACAGGTGTATGGATGCCTCCTTTTTGGAGTCGTTCGGTCATACCACTGGCAATGCCCGGAAGATCTTTTAGTCGTAATCTGCTTAAAACAGTATCAATATTATCCGGAGTAATAATGGTGAGTCCATCGGGCTTTTGTGTGTCACTGGCTAGTTTGGCCAAAAATACATTGGGGGCTATTCCAATGGAACATTTGAGCCAGTCGCCCACTTCATTTTGAATATCTTTTTTTATCTGACGGGCAACACTTACCGGATCTTTATGAATGAGCTCATAATTGTGAAGATTAACAATGGCTTCATCAATGCTTTTCGGGATCACATCCTCTGAATATTTCCGGAGTACTTTCATGATCTTTACATGAAAATCGCGATAACGTGCCGGATTGGTTTCTAAAGGAACGAGGTCCGGACAAATGGCAATGGCTTCATTCAATCGCATTCCTGTTTTTACGCCCTTTTTTTTGGCTTCAATGGAAGGAGCGATCACACAGCCAAATTTCCCTGTGTATACACAAACGCCAACCGGGCGGTTGCGCAGCCAATAGTTTACCTGCTGTTCGCAACTGGCAAAGAAGCTGTTCATGTCCACAAACAGAACGCGAGCATCAAGTCGGGTATGGAGTGTGTTGTTATTCATGTTCATTTTGTTTAAGCACCGGGGAACATTTTATATATAATGTAAAACCATGGCGTGTTTTATATCGTTCTAAAATGTCCCCGGATACTTACCACAAACAAATTTTATTTTCGGGTTTGAAATTACTAATATAATTAGTATATTTGTGCTAAATAATTTAGCAATGTCAAAAATAGCCAAAAACATTAGGGTTCTGAGGGTGCTAAAAAAGCTTTCTCAAGAACAATTATCCACCGAGTTGGATATTCCACGTTCCAGATTAGGTTCTTATGAAGAGGGGAGGGCAGAACCTCCTTATGATCTGTTGATCAAGATCGCTGATTATTTTCATGTGGCGATCGATGCTTTGGTAAGAGCGGATCTGGCAAAAACCGATCTACAGTCTTTGATCAAAATCGGAAAGAACAGGATCTTATTCCCTATTACTGTTGACAGTTTCGGGAATGATCTGATCGAAGTGGTGCCTTTAAAAGCATCGGCTGGTTATTTGAATGGTTATGCCGATCCTGAATTTATTAAAGAGCTACCGATCATGAATCTTCCTTTCAAGATCGTGGGTAAACACCGTGCTTTTGGAATAAAAGGAGATTCCATGCCTCCGTTAAAGGATGGTTCTACTGTAGTGGGAAAGTACTTAGAGTCCTTAAGTGAGATCAAGGACGGACAAACATATATTGTATTGACAAGGAACGATGGATTGGTGTATAAACGACTATTCCGTCAGAAAAAGAATTCAAATGAAACATTCGAATTTCATTCGGATAATCCGGCTTATGAACCTTACGTTATACCCAATGAGGAGATCATTGAAGTTTGGGGATTTGTGTGTAGTTTGAATATTGGAGAATTCAAGCCTCAGGATCTGAATGTAGATAGTATGATCAAATTCCTGCAGTCCTACAGAGTTGAAATGGCTAAAAGAAGTTAAACAAAAAAGCGCAAGTCAATCACTTGCGCTTTTTGTTTAAACATATGAAATATCTCTATTATCTTTACCTCAAAGCAATTTGTATGTTTGCCATTATCGATATTGAAACTTGTGGAGGGAAATTCACTTATCCAACCGGACGTATCACCGAGATATGTGTGTTGGTGCATGATGGCTTAAGTGTAGTAGAAAAATTTACTTCCCTGGTGAATCCGGAATGTTATATCACTCCCATCTATACCAATATTACCGGCATAACGAATGAGATGGTAAAAGATGCTCCCAAGTTTCATCAAATAGCAAAACATATTCATCGTTTAACGCATGAAAAGATATTTGTAGCACATAATGTCAGTTTCGATTATAATTTTGTGAAAGCGGAGTTCTCATCACTTGGCTTTAATTATGAAAGAGAAAAATTATGTACGGTGCAAATGAGCCGGAAACTGCTACCCGGGCATAAGTCGTACAGCTTGGGAAATTTGTGCAATGATCTGGGGATTCCCAATCATGCAAGGCATCGTGCCGAAGGTGATGCCTTAGCAACAGCTCAATTGTTTGATATTCTTTTACAAAAGCGATCGCTTAAAAAATAAAGATCCCCACCGGATAGTGAGGATCTTTTATAAAGTGTGGTAAGGCTTATTTAATGTTGTGATATACTTTTTGCACATCATCGTCTTCTTCTAATTTATCTACCAAAGCCATTACTTCTGTCATTTGCTCATCTGTTAGCTCAACAGTAGAGGTAGGGATACGCTCTAATTCAGAGCTGATCACCGTAATGTTTGTTTTTGCTTCCAATGCTTTTTGCATAGCACCAAAATCAGTAAATGCAGTATAAACGATGATCTCATTTTCATCACTTTCAATTTCTTCAGCACCATAATCGATCAATTCGAATTCAAATTCTTCCATATTGATGTTCTCATTCTTAATGGTGAAAACACCTTTTCTGTCAAACAGATAGTCCAAGGACCCTGTTTTTCCTAATTCTCCCCCATTTCTGTTGAAATGCATTCGAACATTTGCTACTGTTCTGGTTGGGTTGTCGGTTGCACATTCTATTAAGATCCCGATCCCGTAAGGACCTTTTCCTTCATAGATCACTTCTTCTAAACCTTTTTCATCTTTTGATGATGCTCTTTTGATGGCTGCTTCAATACGGTCTTTCGGCATATTGATCCCTTTGGCATTTTGGATGGCTACACGTAAACGGGAATTGCCATTCGGATCGGATCCACCTAATTTTACTGCAATAGCGATCTCTTTTCCTGCACGGGTAAATCCTTTTGCCATCTTGTCGAAGCGGGCAAACATTTTATGCTTTCTTTTTTCAAATATACGTCCCATATGATTTTTTTAATTGAATGTGTGTGCAAATGTAACAAATTTCAAAAATGGATCAGTGTTGAATGATCAATTTTTGGGTGCTGATCAATGCATGATCTTTATTGAAGATGCCAATAAAATAGATCCCATTTTCAAATTCATCGGTGGCAATGATCACATTGCCCTTGTTGATTCCACTCAGTGATAATTGTTTTACTGTTTGTCCTAAAGAGTTGCTGATCATAAGTAATTCAGAATTCGCATCATCTGTCAGTTCGAGGATGGTATGTTGATTCGCTGGATTAGGATATAGTTTTATGTTTGATGATATTAGTGTATTCTCAAAAATGGATGTAGGGGCAAATACGTCAGTGGTAGTAGAAGCTCCTAAAGTATCTGTTTTAATTAAGTAAATATCTTCTAGACCATTGTTGGTGTCATTGGTCTGACCGCAAATGATAAAGCAGTTGTCTTCGGTTGTTTCAATAGAAAATGCATTTTCTTTTTCATAGCCTCCATATGTCGTGGCATTGTAAAATGTCCAATCACTTTTAAGCGCAACCATTAATACTTCGCCATTTCCATTGGCAAATCCGAAGCTGGTGGTTTTTCCTGTCATCGCGATTTTGCCATCAGGACGCTCGGTAATGGATTGGAAACTATCGAAACTTGTACCGCCAAACGTGTAATTGATTCCTGTGACGCCTGTGTATGAAAGTTGATAGATCACGCCATCAGCATCACCGGCCCCCAAACTTTTGGTTTCTCCGCAGATAATATAGTAACCGTTTATGCTTTCCAATACATCATAGGCCATATCTGCTTGAACACCACCAAATTTATTGGTCCATAAGGAGTCGCCATTCAAATCCATTTTTACTGTATAGAAATCGCCTAAAGTATCGCCAAAACTTTGTGTTACACCTGTTACCAAATATCCTCCATCACTGGTTTCTATGATCGACTTGGCTATATCTTGCTTGATGCCTCCATAAGTTCTTGTCCATAGTGTATCGCCATTACTGTCCGTTTTCACAATGTAATAATCTTCGTTTCCATTACCAAAACTATAAGTACTTCCACAAATGATGTAACCACCATCTGATGTTTGTTCAACGCAGTTTCCAAAGTCCCAATCGTTTCCACCATAAGCTTTTGCCCATTGTTGAACAAAGTTTGAATCTGTTTTTACGGTGTACACATCATATCCGCCACCACTAAAGCTATTGCTGTAGCCGGTGATGATATAGCCAGTATCATTTGTTTTTCTAATACAATTTCCTCTATCAATATTGATCCCACCAAATGTAGTATGTGGACCCGGTACTCCGAGAGAATCAGTCTTTATAACAAACACATCGGAGTTGCCATAGCCATAGCTACTGGTAGAGCCACACAGTACATAACCTTTTTTTTCGATCTGAATGGCAGTCATACCATAATCATATCCATTGCCACCGATCTTTTTTCTGAACTTGATCTGTGCAAAGGCTCCGCTGCTGATGGTGACCAGAAGCAGGATGAATAATCGATGATAGAATGCTGTGCTCATTTTTTGTTTATAATGAAATGATCGTTTGTCTGATCTTAACAAGATCGGTCATTAATTTTTCAAAATGATCGAGATGAAGCATGTTCGCACCATCTGATTTCGCTTTTGCCGGATTAGGATGTGTTTCCAAAAATATTCCATCTGCTCCAATTGCTATAGCTGCTTTTGCAATGGTGCCGATCAATTCCGGCTTACCTCCCGTAACACCACTGGTTTGATTCGGCTGCTGTAATGAATGCGTGATATCCATTACCACAGGAACATTGTTCTTTTGCATTTCAGGAATACCTCTGTAATCAACAACCAGATCCTGGTAGCCCAAAAAGGTTCCCCGCTCAGTAAGCATGATGTTATTGTTGCCCGATTCGCGAACTTTATCTACTGCAAACTTCATGGATTCTGCAGAAAGAAATTGTCCTTTTTTGATGTTTACATGTTTGCCTGTTTTGGCAGCTGCCACCAATAGATCGGTCTGACGGCATAAAAAAGCAGGTATCTGCAATACATCTACATAAGCTGCAGCCATAGCTGCTTCTTCGTTTGAATGTATGTCAGTTACTGTTGGGATGTTAAAGTGTTTCCCGACTTTAGCAATGATCTCTAAACCTTTTTCATCACCAATTCCAGTGAAGGAGTCTAAGCGCGAACGGTTCGCCTTACGGTATGATGCTTTGAATATATAAGGAATTCCAAGTTTATCAGTCACTTTTTTAATGTTTTCTGCGATCTCAAAGCAAACTTCTTCTCCTTCCACCACGCAAGGTCCTGCTAATAAAAAGAAATTGTTTTTATCTAAATGTTGAATGTTTTTGATCTTATCTAATGACATAATTGTATTTTATCTTTTAGTTGAAATTTTTAATTAATGAAATATAAGCTCCTTGTCCGGCCGCTTTGTTAGGCGCAATAAATCCTTCTATATTGTTGCTTCCTGCATAGAGCATAAATCCTTTTACAATGTTAGCATATACACCTAAACCATAATTCATATTGCCGTAGCCACCATAGCCAATGGTAGCGTTTACTGAAATGTTTTTATTGATCAAATAATTGCCTCTTACATAAAACAATACATTGTAATTGCCATTGAATACGTAGCGTACTCCTTCCGATAAAGTAAATTTTGGACTGAGATCTGTGGAGTAGGTAATATTTAACGTTGAAGGAAGTGTGGCATTTACTTTCTGCTTTTTGAAAGGAGCTATTTTATTAATGATACTGTCTTGTGATGTTCCTGAAAAGGTTGAGTCTTGCAGATCGTAAATGCTGTTGACTTCAAATCCTGTATAGTGAAATAATGAATCCTGATTTAAATAAAGTGTTTGTTGATTGAATTGAATTAATCCAATATCGGCTACCGAAACGGTTAACTTTGAATCTCCGATCTTTGTTTTGAATGGTGCCTCAAAAAATATATCGACTGATGCGCCAATTCCATTGAATGCACCAACTCCTTTTTTAGCGGTATCACTTTGAGCTACTTGCAGAGATGTGTTAAAATCAATGTATTGTCCGTCTTCGCTTGTAAATAATTCGGCTTTTTTGGCATAGATGGAGGCATATTGTTCTCCTTTTAATATAGATAACGCAACTCCCCAGCGTGCTGCACTGTCAAGTTTGTTAGAAAACAGTCCGATTTGAAATTGTTGATAGCGTAATAGATTTAAACTAAATCCGGAAAGATCAGCGGTTTTTCCTGCATAGTCATGGTTTCCGTAGAATCCTACTCTGTAAAAATCTTTCGAGTAGCTGGCATCAAAATGCTGACGGTCGCGGAGACTAACAAAGACACTGAAATTTTCTTTGTGTAAAAATGAATCCAGTTTGAAGGCTGCATAAACACCATAGTTTATATCAGCCCCTATCCGGTTTTTATTTCTTGTGCGTTCTAATACCTGATCTTTTAAGCCTTTATCAATATATCCTCCTCTGTAAAATTTCGAGATGAATGTGGAGGTGAAAGCACTCGCATTTAAGCCATATTCTCCAACTATCCCTATGCGTGTTTTCGAGGAGTCAGGAAACGTATCCCCATATATGTTCGGAATCTGAGCAAATGCAATTGTGCCCAATAAAATGAATGATATGAAAAGGATCTTTTTCACAAATGCTGTCTTTACTGTAATTGTACTGTATAATTAAAATCACCTACCAGCTTTACATCTAAGCTATAGTCGCTGTATATTTTTATGTATTGTGGTTGAGCTGAAGTATTGAATTTCGCTTTAAGAACTACTTTCGGTGTGTTAAACAATAAATTCATTCTGCTTTCACTTATCGGAATTACAATTTTGGTGAGTTTTTTTCCTGTTGCCCTCAAACTTGAATTGATCGGTGCTTCATCAATAGTATTGGCATAAGCGAAAAGCGAGTCCGTTACTACATTATTTTCATTGAGTGTATAGATCTGTAAACCTGCATCAAAAGGGAATCCATTGTTTGCAAACAATGTGATCGTTCCGCTATGAATATTTTGTTCACCATCGGAAGAGGCAATATTAAAATCGATCGTGTCGGTAAGTGTTAAATTGCTTGCAACAAGTGAAAGGGGGATTTCCATATCCAGTCGAGCTTTTAGCAAGCGGTCGATGTAAATGAAATCATTTGATCCCGAAATGTTCCCCAGAGGATTGGTGATGATCTGCATGGAATAACCAAACTTATCCGGAAGATTTTCGATCATTGGTTTGATATTAGAATTGGATGTTGTTAATGGGAAATTAGCATAGGTAGGGTAAATGTTACTTCCACTTTCGGCTGCACGGTTAATATTGATCGGACTGCCAATGATAGAATTGGAGAGGTTGATCGTATTGCCTGTTCGAGAGTTGATCGACTTCAGGTTATTGATGAATACGCGCGCATCCAAACCGATCGGATTTTCGATGTATAAATTCAAATTAACATCTTCTAATTGAATAGTGCCATCTGTGATGCGTTCAAATAGCGTAAAATTAGTTGTTTCCGGACCGATATTGATCGTATTGTTTCCAAAGTATCCTTTGGCATAATATGGAATGACATCATAAAATTTGTTTTCAATGATCAAACTGTCGGATGGAACTAATGCTACCGGTTGTCCTAATGGACTAATGGATGCGGTTAATGATGTATAAATGGTATTCACCTTGTTGTTCGCTATTCCGGTAAGATCGATCACATAACCGGAAAGGTCGAATGTTTGGTTGTACACACCAGGAGTGCTTCCTACTGCTGCGGGAACAGACACATTGATGCTAAATGGGATACCATTTTTTTTAGCACATGGAATGGAATAAACAAAGTCAGTGATCTCATGGATCTTTGATTTGATCTTGTAATTTACAAATCCTGATTTAATAGTAGCCGTTCTTAGCTGGGCATCTTGAATTTGGTAGGTCGTCTCTGTTGTAACATTGTTCAAAACTGTTTGACCGGGATTCAGTGTTGTGGAAAGGGGAATATTATATCCGTTTTTGATGATCGTGTCGGGGATCTGGAATAATGTATCCATCGATAAATTAAAGATATCGTTTCTGAAAACGATCTTCATGGAACTGTCGGCATTAGCCTGAAGGATTGAATCGGGAAGCAGGTTGTTGATGTTCATCGATGCATTCACCAATGGAGCCAATATCTGTGTATCCCAGGATGGTTTCTCCAATTCTTTCCGGCACGAAAAAAATGTGATGGTAAGAATACTTAGTAATAAAATTACTTTTTTCATCTGATGGCCTGTTTTTACTGATTTTTAGAAGTGTTAAAGATAAGAAAATAATTCGGTAAATAAAATCCTAATAATTTGTGAAATTGACCATTCTTGTAGTACTTTTGTGCCAGAATAGATCACGATTTTATGCTTACCAAACGATTTTTTATTTCCTGGATTGCATCAGCACTTTTGATGTTCCTTCTATCGTATGTATGGCACGGAATATTTCTGACCGATCTGTCCCGTTTATCTTATCCCAAAGGATTATTCCTTCTGTTTGCAGCTGTTGTTTATCTGATCATAGGGTTCATTGTCACAAAAGCAATGGATTTTAAGATCTTTGATAAATATTTAAAAAGAAAACCAATTGTTCGTGGACTTCTAGCCGGTGCTTGTTGCGGGATTGCTTTTTTTATGATCGCTACTGTTGTTGGTGTTTCTTTCAGTACCGGTTCAAAATTGGAGAATATGCTACTGGATGTTATCTGGCAGTTGATCGAACAAAGTATGGGTGGATTGGTTGTCGGGATCATTCGTATGTTGATCTTTGAACCAAGTATTGATCTGCAGGAAGATTAATAGTTATATTTCTCTTTCCATTTTTGTTTTAAGAATTCTCTTAATTCTCTTTCTCTTGCATTGTTTCCCGGTTCATAGAACTTCATTCCACTTAATGAGTCCGGCAAATATTCCTGGCTACTGAAGTTGTTTTCATAGCTGTGCGAATACTTATAATCTGCTCCGTAGCCAATATCTTTCATGAGCTTGGTCGGTGCATTTCTCAAATGCAAAGGAACTGGTAAGTCGCCTGTTTTTGCAACAGCTTCCTGGGCTTGATTGATCGCCATATAAGCAGCATTGCTTTTTGCCGATGATGCTAAATAAGTAACAGTTTGTGCCAGTATGATTCTCGACTCAGGGAAACCGATCACATTTACTGCCTGAAAACAATTATTCGCGATCACCAGCGCTGTAGGGTTAGCATTGCCGATATCTTCGGATGCAAGGATCAATAATCGTCTGGCTATAAACAATGGATCTTCGCCTCCTTCGATCATTCTGGCAAGCCAATAAACAGCCCCATTAGGGTCACTTCCTCTGATTGATTTGATGAAGGCCGAAATGATATCATAATGATTCTCTCCTGCTTTATCATAAATAGCAATATTCTGTTGTACAATGTTGGTTACTTTCTCATTGGTGATCAGTACATCATCTCCTCCTATAGCATTCACCACCAATTCAAATACATTTAATAATTTTCTGCCATCACCACCCGATAGGCGCAATAATGCTTCGCTTTCTTGTATCGTGATCTTTTTATTCTTTAAAATCGTATCTGTTTTGATCGCCAGATCAAGCATGGATAAAAGATCTTCTTTATCCAAATGTTTTAAGATATAAACCTGACAGCGGGATAATAAAGCGGAGATCACTTCAAATGAAGGATTCTCAGTTGTAGCACCTATAAGCGTTACGGTGCCTTTTTCAACTGCACCCAGTAATGAATCTTGTTGTGATTTACTAAAACGATGGATCTCATCAATAAACAAGATCGGATTATTTTGTCCGAACAAACCATTGTCTTTTGCTTTTTCTATGACTTCGCGGATGTCTTTTACTCCTGAATTGATGGCGCTCAAGGCATAGAACGGACGTTTTAATTGATGAGCGATAATATTTGCCAAGGTGGTTTTACCAACTCCGGGTGGCCCCCATAGAATGATAGATGGCAAAAGATTCGACTCGATAGCATTTCGTAAAATAGCACCTTCGCCTACAATGTGTCGTTGACCAATGTAGTTGTCCAAACTGGTTGGACGCATTCGTTCGGCTAAAGGTGCTGTTGATTGCATTATTCTTTCATTCCGTTTTTGATCCAGCATTCTACTTTATCGATCGAAGATTGATCTAATTTTCCTGCAAAATAAGGCATGCCTTTAAATCCTTTTTCATGCTTGATCGTACCTAATAAATGTCCTGATTCAGCAGCTTTTTTAACTGATTCTAATGTTAAGAAGTTATAACCTGCTTTATTGTTTGTATTGTGACATTTGGTGCAATTATTTTCCATGATCGGTTTGATGTCAGCGGTATAGGTAATCACTTTTGACGTGCAATCCAATGGTGCTGCAGGTGTGGTAGATGCTGTTTCTTTTGATCCTTTACAAGCCATTAGTGCTGTGGCAATTACTACTGTAGAGACAAATAATTTTTTCATTTTCTTTTTTGTTTTTTATGTTAGAGATATAGCAATTTGAGTTGAGTGTTATTTCCCTTCCGGGCGTTTGTGTTTCCATCTACGGTGGCTCCATAACCAATATTCCGGCTGCTTGTTAATGTCGGTTTCCAGCATGCGTGTTATCTTTTCTGTGATCTCGCCATATGCTGTTTCCTGTGGTTTGTCAGTTACATCAAAGAATTCGAAGCTGTAATGTCCTCTTTTTTCTTTGTTGATTCGTCCGAATACGACCGGGTAATTATAATCTTTTGCATACTTCTCCGTGCCAAATAATACACCGGTATCTTGATTTAAGAAAGTGGTCCAATACGCACTGTTTGGATTGGAAGGCGACTGGTCAATAGCAAAGATGGTAGCCGTAAGGCCATTCAAATGCTGATCGAGGTATTGTTTTACACTTTTGGTGGAGATCATTTCCAGACCGTATTTACTTCTTGTGTTACGCATTTTCTCATCGAAATATTTATTCGTAAGTGGCTTATAAATTCCTACCACCTGATGCTTGATGAGCTTATCAACGGCCACAGCGAATATTTCCCAATTATTGTAATGTCCACCGGCAATGATCACACTCTTCCCTTGATCAAAGTATTTATTGATGCCTTCAGGGTTTTTACAAGTAACTCGTTTTAATACTTCTTTTTCAGAGATCGTGAATGCTTTCAAGCTTTCAAGGATCAGATCGCAAAAATGTTTATAGAATTTTTTGCAGATCTCCTCTTGTTCTTTAGCTGTTTTGCCGGGAAAAGAGCGTTGAATATTTCCTAAAACTACTTTTTTACGGTAGCCAATAAGGTAGTAGAAAACAAAGAAAATAAAATTGGATAATCCATATAATAGAGGGAAGGGTAATAAAGAGATTGGAATGATGACCAGATAATAAAGTAGTGCGTTCAGAATATTCATTAAAAAAATGCCTTAAAAATTTTAAGTAACAAAGATAAATCATAGTTTTACAAAATCGAACATCAATTGTGTTTATTATAAAGGCATAATTGTTGATTAAATCATGTCAAAATCTAAATTTGAACGAATGAACTTAATTCCAAATCTTAAAATTGCCTTAATTGGTATAGCATTAGTTGCTACTTCTTCTTCTTTTGCTCAACAAAAGAAAGCTAAACCGGAGAAAAATAAATTTTTAGAAGGCAAAAAGTATAGTGCCAATTTTTATGAAATAAAAGCTGCCGGACGAGGTAAGGCTCAGCCAACCCAAATGTTCATCAAGTCAGGAAAAGTGGAAGCCGATCTGATGTATGAAAAAATAGCAGCTCCACCAATGGTGTACACCGTTACATTGGATTCAACCTATACCGAAGATGAAACAGAAATGCACATGGTTACATTTGAAGCACTTTATTCCGAAGAAGGAAATGACTTTAAATGGGAAGCTACCGTGATCAACTACGATATTGAAGGTATTGTAACTCTTACAAAGAAAGGTATTGAGAAAAAACGATACGAGTTTACAGGTACAGAGAAAACAAAGAAATAATGAACTTTTTGTAGGGAGCGTATAACAAAAATTATATTCTCCCTTTTTTATACTCAATAGTATATGAATAGTTGGAAAGAAGCTCCACTTGTTCGTTTACTACTCCCCTTTATAGCAGGTATTATCGCTGCTGTCTATTTCCCTTTTTTTAGTGCTTATTCTATTATTTTGATCTGCTTCTTTGTTGTGCTGATCGCAGCTATCGTATGGATCCAAAAGTTTAGTTTGTCTTATAAAAAAGCCTGGTGGTTCGGAATAATGTTGTATCCATTATTGTTCTTATTGGGCTATCAACTGACATTATTTAAAACAGAGATCAATAGTCCTTTGCATTTCTCATCGCATCTAACATCCAATTCGATCGTTTCAGCAATTATATGCAAGCCTTCTGTTGAAAAGGAAAAAAGTTTGAAAGTGGAAGTGGAAATTGAGGCTGTTAAAACAGAAAATTCATGGAAAAAGGTTGTCGGACATGCGCTTGTTTATATCCAGAAAGATAGCGCCTCATTGGCTTTAAAGTATGGTGATCAACTATTGTTTAGTCCCGAATTTAAAGAAATTCCTGCTCCACAAAATCCAGGAGAGTTCAATTATAAAAGATTCCTGTCCTTTCATAATATCCATCATCAAGCCTATTTGAGGTCAGGTCAATGGCTCATTCAATCAGATGGAAATGGAAATGCCTTGCTTTCAATGGCGATCGGTTTTCGTGATCGTTTATTACAGGTGTTAAAAGATAATCATGTAGAAGGAGCTGAATATGCAGTAGGCGCAGCGCTTCTTTTAGGTTATGAAGATAAACTGGATCAGGATATTATATCAGCGTATTCGAGTACAGGTGCCTTGCATGTTCTTTCGGTATCGGGCTTGCATGTGGCAATTGTGTATATGGTTTTTAATTGGCTTTTATTTTTTTTAGATAAGATAAAATATGGTGCTGTGATCAAGGCGGTCATTTTGCTTGTTTTGCTTTGGTTATATTCTGCCATAACAGGTTTATCGCCATCGGTGTTAAGAGCAGCCACCATGTTTAGCTTCATCATTATTGCCCGCTCATTCAATCGTTATACAAATATTTATAATACACTTGCTGCATCTGCTTTTCTATTGTTGATCATTGAACCCTATTTGATCATGGAAGTCGGGTTTCAATTATCTTATCTCGCTGTAATTGGAATTGTATTTCTTCAGCCTAAGATCTATCAATGGTTTGAATTTGATAGCTGGTTAGGGGATCAGATATGGAAGATTTCAGCTGTTTCGATTGCAGCACAAATAGCAACGTTTCCTTTGGGCTTGCATTATTTCCATCAGTTTCCTAATTATTTTCTCTTATCCAACTTGATCGTAATTCCTATTTCTACAATCATTATTTATCTCGGAATAGCAGTGTTCCTTTTTGCTAAATTCTCAATGATTAGCTCTTATTTAGCAATTGCTTTCAGTTGGGCTATCACTTTTCTGAATGGTTCGGTAGAGTGGGTGGAGTTGTTGCCATTTTCTCTTTTACAGGGAATTTCGATCAGTGTCATGGAAACATGGCTGATCTATGGAGCTATCGTTCTTATTGTCTTTTATTTTATACAAAGGAAATATAACTATCTTATTTGGGCGCTTTCCGCTGTTGTAATTGTTCTGAGTATTCAACTCTTTGAACAAAAACTGGAGCATGAGCAAAAAAGGATAGTGGTGTATAATATTCCAAATTCTACTGCAATCGACTTTATTGATGGAAAATCAAACGTGTTTTTTGCGGACACATCACTTATCAAAAATGATAGCCGTATGTTATTTCATGTGAAACACAATTGGTGGGATCTAGGTTTGGATAATAATACAATGGTAAATGCTGATCATACAAATGAACGGTTGAGGATAAAGAACGGCTTCTTTCAATTTGATCAAAAACAGCTTTTAGTGCTAGATGATAATTGGTCAGCTGTTGAAATTGCTGATGAGCAAAAAGAAAAAATAAAACTGAATTATTTGCTGCTTTCACATGATCCTTTGATTCATATCAATGACTTACAACAACTATTTGATGTAGATTCGATCATATTCGATTCTTCGAATAGTCGCAGGCAGTTGAAGCAATGGATAGATGAATGTAGGCAGTCAGGACAGAAATATTACGATGTGTCAACGAATGGAGCTTTAGAAATTGTGCTATAAATCATTAGCTTTGTAGCATGAAATTCAATATTGGTGATAAAGTTCGATTCTTGAATGAAAAAGGAGAAGGTACGATCAGTCGTATCATCAATAAGAATACGTTGGGAGTTACCATTGAAGATGGTTTTGAAATACCTTTTCCCATCACAGAGCTTGTTGCCATATTTGACGAAAGTGCGCCCCGGGAGATCTTGAAAAAAGAAGAGCCTGTTGTTGAACAGATCCCGGTTATCTCCCGTTCTTCCGAACGTAAAAGATCAAGTGAAGGGATTTACATGGCCATTTCTCCCGAAGAACCGAAGAATATAGCTTACTCAGATTTTAATCTATGGCTGATCAATCAGACACCTTATGAAACATTATATGCTGTTTCGGTTCTTACATCGAAAGGTTATAAACTTCTTGAGAAAGGGGAGAGTAAGCCATTCGAGTCGAAGTTGATCGAGACGATCGCTAAAAAAAAGTTGGATGATCATTCAACGATCAAAGTGGATATGGTATTCTTTGATCAAAAAGAATATGAACACATGTCACCTGTTTCGGAGATCATCAAGATCAAGCAGGCCCGTTTGTATAAAGAGAATGCATTTGTTGAAAATACATTCATCCCCGAAAAGGCTTTGATTTTAAACGTATCCAGGTTTGGTGAGGAACTCTTTTTCGACTCTCCTGAAGCCAATAAGATCGATCTTTCAAAATTATTTATAGAGAAGCAGCAGCAGATCAAGCATAAAAAAGTATCTAAGCCACATACGAAGAACAGTTCTAATCAGGAGATGGAGATCGATCTGCACATCGAAGAATTAATGGATGATTATTCGGGTATGAGCAATGCGCAGATCATTCAAATACAACTGCGGCATTTTCAGCAAGCATTAGATACCTCTATTAATGAGCACTATCGTAAATTGATCGTGATCCATGGCGTAGGTAATGGACGATTAAAACAGGAGGTGCGTAGTATTTTATCTTCTTCGGGCATGCGTTTTCACGATGCTTCCTACAGTAAATATGGCTTTGGTGCCACCGAAGTTCTACTCTAGTTTGTCACTTATTTGATTACCTTTGTGCCACAGGTCGTTCTATCGCTGCTCTTTCAGCAATGAAAGGGGAGAGGAAAGTCCGGGCAACACAGAGCATCCCACTTCCTAACAGGAAGGCTCTACTTTCGGGTAGGGACAGAAAGTGCCACAGAAAACTATACCGCCTATCCGCTTGCGGAAAGGTAAGGGTGAAAATGTGAGGTAAGAGCTCACAGCTATGATTGGCAACAGTGATAGCGGGTAAACCTTGGGAGTTGAAAAACCAAATAAACCGGAGATTGAGGGCTGCTCGCCCAATTCCGGAGGGTAGGTTGCTTGATCCTTCCGGTGACGGAAGGGCTAGATAAATGATAGAACTGGTATTGAACTTGTGTCAATGCTTGACAGAACCCGGCTTACAGACCTGTTTTTTTCGTATGATGAGATCTCGTTATATTTTAATGGTAATATGCTTATTGCTATCGCTTTCGTCTTTTGCTCAAAAACAAAAAGAGCCGGGAGCCAAAGAGCAGATCAATGTGTTGAAAAATGGAGCATTATTGATCCGCCTCAAAACATCCGAAAATTTGATCAATGCTCTTATAGCAAAAGGAAAAACAGAAGAAGCTGAAAAAGTAAAGCAGGAGCAATACATTAAGAATAAAGAAATAGCAAAAGCATTTTCAGAGCATTTGACATTTTGTAAAGTATATTTCTTTTATTCGAATAACTCCGCAAAGATCTCTTCGGGTGATTATAAGGGCTGTTTGATGAATGCAGCTCTTGAAATAGACACTTCGTTTACAGGGAATGATTATTTGACCGCTGAGTTCGATGAAAGTGAAACAACAGGGATTGATGCTTTTGTCATAAAAGATAAAAAATTCAAGCAATTAAAATCACCATTTCCGTTTATGATCCGCCTGAATAAAACACTCGTAATTGAGCGTAAAAAGGAGGATGTAGCCAAAGAGTTAAATCAAAAACTGGAAGAGTTCTATTTACGAAATAAGGGTGGAAAGAAAATAAAAAGTGCTACTTCCGAATAAATTACTATCTTTGCAGCGGTTTTAGTCAAAATAGGATTTTTGCTGAGACGAATTTACAACTGATTCTACATTGCCGAAAATAGCTCAATGACAACGATGGCGAGCTCCTTATATACAGTTGCAGGATTCTACTCACATATACTTCCTGATAAGTTGACAACTGTATTATAAACTTAAAAAAAATTAAATGAACAAATTTGAAGCGTTAGGGCTTGACAATGCTATTGTCAGAGCTGTAACAGAATTGGGTTTTGAAAGCCCAACACCTATCCAGGAAAAAACAATTCCTGCATTATTAAATGCTGATACCGATCTAGTTGCTTTAGCACAAACCGGTACAGGAAAAACAGCAGGCTTTGGCTTGCCATTGATCTCTAAGATCGATTTTACATCACGCGATACACAAGCACTTATCATGTGCCCTACGCGTGAGTTATGTATGCAGATCACACGCGATCTTCAAAATTATACGAAGTACATCAATGGCGCTCACATTGTTGCGATCTATGGTGGTGCAAGTATTGATAATCAGACGCGCGATATTAAAAGAGGTGCACAGATCGTTGTTGCAACCCCTGGACGTATGGTGGATATGATCGATCGCAGACGAGTGAATTTAAGTTCAGTGAAAGTTGCGGTATTGGATGAGGCGGATGAAATGCTGAACATGGGTTTTAAAGAAGACTTGGATACTATCTTATCTCAAACTCCTGAAGAAAAAAATACGTGGTTGTTTTCTGCAACGATGCCGGATGAGGTATTGCGTATTTCTAAGAACTACATGGAAAATCCGGTTGAAATTACTGCTGGTGTTAAAAATCAAGGAAATGATAATATTGAACACATTTATTATGTTGTTCAAGCACGTGATAAATATGCTGCATTAAAGCGTATCGCTGATTCTAATCCGGATATTTTCGCGATCGTATTTTGTCGTACTCGTATTGAGACACAAGAGATCGCTGAATCGTTAATTAAAGATGGTTATGGAGCTGATTCATTGCATGGTGATCTATCACAAGCACAACGTGATCAGGTTATGAAACGTTACCGTTCCCGCTCACTACAAATGCTTGTTGCAACCGATGTTGCAGCGCGTGGTATTGATGTGAACGATGTAACACATGTTATCAATTACAACTTGCCGGATGAAATAGAAAATTATACGCATCGTTCCGGTCGTACGGCTCGTGCAGGTAAAAAAGGTGTTTCTATCTGTATTATAAACATGAAAGAAGTTGGTAAGATCAGGATCATTGAACGAATCATCAAAAAGAAATTTATTCAAGGGACTATTCCTACAGGTTTTGAAGCCTGCGAAAAACAATTGTTCAGTCTTGTTTCTAAAATACACAATGTTGAAGTGAACGAAGCTGCAATTGAAGCGTATATGCCTAAAATTTACGATGAGTTGAAAGACTTGAGTAAAGAAGATATTATCAAACGTTTCGTATCAACAGAGTTTAATCGTTTCTTGGATTATTATAAGAATGCACCTGATCTAAACGCAAGTGTTGGTCGTGAACGTTCTTCACAACCGGGCATCACTAAATTGTTTATCAATTTAGGTGAAATGGATTCGTTGGATAGAAATTCATTGAGAGAATACATTTCAGAAGTATCAGGAGTGGATCTTAACTCGATCACGAATGTGGAAGTGAAAGGTAGTTTCTCTTTTGTGGAAGTAAAATCGGAAGTAGCAGAGATCATTACCGGTACATTCAAGAATCAACGTTATAACAACAGAAGTGTACGTATTGAATCACGTGGAAACAAAGAAACAGGTGAAGGAAGAACACGTGACAGAGGTCGCGGAAGCTACGGTGGAGGAGAAAGACGCTCATTTGGCGGTAACCGTGGCGGATATGGTGGTGGAGATCGTAGAGGCAGTTATGGCGAAAAGAAAAGCTATGGTAACAGCGATAGAGCAGATAGAGGGGAGCGTAGAGATAGAGAATATGGCGATAAAAAGAAATCGTATTCCGGTGAAAAGTCTTTCTCAAAAGGAAGTGCTTCTGGCGGAGGAGATAGAAAGTCGAATTTCAGCAGAGAAAAACGTCCTCGTAAACAGTTTTAATTCAAATAAAAAGGTGAAGCAAATGCTTCACCTTTTTATTTGAAAAATATTATCCTACTTTTTTGCATTAGGCATTTTGGATGGATCCATTAAGTTATTCATGGCCATCATTTCTTTCATGGTACGTTGCATGCCATCGCTCGATCCGTCTAAGAAGATCACATTACCTTTGCCATATTCAGCAAAGTTTTTGATGGCTTCTGTCCACATACTGAACAGGATCACAGATGTATCTAAATTTGCTTGTTGCATTTCTTTAGCAGCCTGACTCATACCTTTAGCTACCTCTTCACGAAACAAAGCGACACCTTGTCCACGTAATTGAGCGGCTAGACGTTCAGCTTCTGCTGCAATCTTAATGGCATTACCTTCTGCTTCAGCTGCTTTTGTTTTAGTGATCAATAAAGCCTGACCTTCATTCTCAGCTGCTGCTTTTAAGTTGCTCGAAGCCACTACTTGTGCCATGGAGCGTATGATCGCCTCATCGAAAGTGATATCGTTTAATTGAAGGTCAAGTAAGTGGTAGCCCCAGCTTTCCAATACCTGGTCGATCTGTTCTTTTACATATTCAACGATCTCTCTTCTGGATGAAAGTACTTCTGCCTGCTTTTTATTGGCAACATATCCTCTGATAGAACCTTCAATGGTTCTTACCAGGGCTTGCATCAAGTTTTTATCATCAATGAATTTAAAAGCTACATTTTTTATAGTTTCTTCTTTCTGGTCAATAACGCCATACAAAAGCATCGCTTTAAAATACACATTGGCTTGATCTACGGTAATAGCTTGGAATTCAAGCTCAACAGATCTGTTTTGAATCGAAATTCTTCTGTAAACTCTCTCAATGAAAGGAATTTTAAAATTCAATCCGGGTTCCATGATCCTTCTGTATTTGCCGAAAATAGTGATCACTGCAATTGTTCCTTGCTGAACCGTAACAAAGGAAAGCAGGATGAATAGTACTAAAAAAATAATTAGAACTGTAGTTGTAATGGGATTCATTGTGTTTTGTTTTAAATGTTTAAGCAAATGTATTACATTTTAAAGGAAGAGCAGGGGAAGGAATATCCTATATTTTGAAAGAAAAATATCGAATTCAATATTTGTATTTAACTATTTTTTCTATATTTGCACCGCTTTTAAAAGCAACAGGGTTTTGTACCTGCCTACTGGTAGGCAGGGCTCAACTGAAGTAATAAATAATAAATGGTTTTGTAGCTCAACTGGATAGAGCATCTGACTACGGATCAGAAGGTTTGGGGTTCGAATCCCTACAAGACCACTTAAAGCACTTTAAAGCCCCGCAAATTGCGAGGTTTACGCATGTACTAACTAGTTGAAATTCAATTAATTAATACATGCGTTTTTCATTACATACAGTTTAACATACAGTTTTTGATTAAAAATAGTCTATAAAAGCATTTATATCAGAACAAAAATAACCACTATCAAATAGATTATTCGAAAAAAATTTGTTCCCGATTCGTCCCTGAAATTTTCATGGTTATTAATTTCAAGTACGCATAACCGAAATCTATAATAATATACTTTTTATGAAGCTGTTTTGCCCCCATTATTCTCTAACTCTGTTTTTAAATTTGGAAGTATAACCTCCACATATTCAGTAATTACAAAAACATATATTGTTAAAATAATCATAATTACATAAATCCCTCCGATTGTTATAATTTTAGCTGTTTCTGAAAATACATCATTAGGATTTATGAAAATAATGATACTAATTACTACAAAAACTTTATTAATTGTTTTAATTCCATTATCAAAAAAAATTGTTTTTATTGTATGATTTAAATGCTCTTTGTCTAATACAATTTTTGAAAATTTATGCATTGTTTTATAGAATCGATCACTTATTTGTGTCTTTGTTTCTTCTCTAAATGGGCTCATTTCTTGCAAATTGTTTTCAATTGCATATTTCTTAAAGTCTTCTATAATTATGTTCTTACTAATTTGACATATAAATAAAACAGAATTCAATATTATGGATTGAATTACAAAAACAAAAAATACACTTAAAGTAATTGCTATTAAATCAAAACCATTAATAACATATAATGCATTTTTATCCATCCCCCAACAACCTTTAAGTGAAGTGTAAATAATACTTGTCATCAATAAATTTATTGCCAAAAACATCAAATTTATTTGTACATTTATTTTATCCTCCCAAAATAAGGATTTTACCAGTTCAAATACCTTTACAGCCATTCTTCAATTTTTAATATTACTCACTAAAAAAATTTAATAATTCTATCTTAATGTTGCCAGCATTAAAGATTAAAAGGCTTTCACTCCTTGTCCAATAGTTTTATGCATAAGAATCAAGTTATACGATATACTGATTTTTGACAGACCTAAATATTGTAAGCGTGAGCTATCAAATTACAAATTTACAATAAAAGAGAAAGTTGTCCCATCCAGAGGTGTCATAAATTCAATAAAGTAAAGATTTTTAGAAAATATGGATAATCTGTCCCAGAAAAGTCCTTTTCAAAATAAAGGAATACTTCTACGCATTAATCTTCCGCACTTGACGGAAAAGGATCTCCAGTTAAAATCGAAATACTTTATTTTACATTTCGACTTGACAATAGGTTAATTTGTTAACATATTTCAGGATAGAGATTGTGCTTAAAATGGTTATTAATAAGGGAAAGGTTATATATAGTAACCTATTTGACAACCTGTCCTTTGGCAATAATTCAGTTTGCCATAATTTTGCTATTCAATAAATAGAAATGATTTATTCAGTCTAAACAAGAAGATTTAATTGTAACGAAAGGTTACAATGTCAAAAAATAATTAGAAAACAGGGAAACTCAGTTCTATATATTAAAAAGATTATGCTTAAGCCCCACATTATTTAATAAAAATCACAAACAATGCAAATGACAATCATTATCATTATCATTATCGTCCTTGTATGGATAACAATTATGACACTAATTTTTTGGATGATGCCCCAAAACAAGGTAAAAACAGCTCAGGACTTTTTCAAAGATGTTATCCCTAAAGTCCCCATTGCTGGAATTATAGAAGTATTCCGTAACAAAAAAGCATGATTTTAGAGTAGACAAATGAAAAGATTTAGACTAAATGCATATTTATTCTAGATATTCGTCTTATGAATAAATATCTTTATAATTATATTAATTACCATACAGTTAAAGTGTCGAAATGCAAAAAGCAAACGAGGAATTAGTAGGTAATTATTTTAACTGCGGCAGTATGTCTATTAGACCGTTCCATTTGTTTCGTCTTGGTTCAAGATTAAAAGGATTTTGAATTTCTAATTGTCTATGTTCCTGAGCCTTTAAGACTGTGCAAAAAGCTAAATACTCTAGCCACATGACTATGATTCTTTTTTTGTTTTAAGATACTTCTCGTAAAGTATCATTTTTCTGCGCTTCGAAAGATTGCCTCTTTTGGATTCTTCTTTTACTCCTTCCCATTCTAACTTCAGATAGTCCTGAGTCATGGCAATCAATTCATTTATTTCCTTTTCAAGTTCTTGTTCATCTTTAAAAGTGAAAGAAGAGATGTAATCTATTTTACCTATTATTTTTTTATCAAAAGGATCAATTGGATTTAGTTGCAATTTTATTAGGTATTTAAGCTTATCTATTTTTTCACTTAGTTCCTGCTCCTTTTCATCCGTCAAGTCTCTGCTTAAAATATACTGTCTTGCAAGGCCACAGTATTCCGAAATACTGTTCCTTACAGTATCTATCCATTTAGTGCGAGATGCTGTAACTGAATTTATAAAGATTGATTTTTGGGAGTTTATTATCCCAATATATAATGACAAAGCGCTAACTATAAATGTCAATATAATGCCCACCAATGCAATTAAATCGGTATTTAGTATTGGTTTGAAATCGGATAGCGACATTACTAGTTATTTAAGACAATCAATATTGACAATATCTTCTAAATGTTTTGGAAGCGGAGGGAATGCTAGATCCCATTCATTTAAATCATTTCTGAACACTTTTACTAATTCCAGAGCGTTTTCAAGGTCGTTTCTTTCTGGCCGTTTCAAGGTTCGTTCTAGTTCATCATAAGCGTGATTAACCATTTTTATTAACTCTGGTACTTCTGACTGTTTGGCTGTACGATACATAAATTTTAAAACTGTAAGTCCAACCTGAGCAACAGCAAGATTTCTAAGATGAATGGTTGCATCATATGCCATATTGTGCCCTATGTGAACTGCCAGATGTGCTATTTCCATCGTCTTGGCTTTTTCCTTCTTGTAATAAAAAACAGGAAAGAAATTCAAAATATAAAAATAAATCGCAATAGCCATCCTATAAGGCATGTTTGCTCTGGTTTGACAAGTTATGTCTTCAAGGAATTCAAAAACTTCAAAAGCTATCCTATTATTAGAATGGTCGGAGAACTTACTGATATTACTAAGTATCTCGGCTCTATTATCCCAGTCAGCTTCCCAGAAATCTTCCTTTATTTTAGCAATTTCCAGGATAATAATTGCATTTTTATTAGCCGTAAGAAGAATCTCTTCATCAAGTTTAAAGATAGGAGTACGAAAAGCATTTAATGCTTTTTGTCTCTTATTTGCAATGACTTTATAATGATGGTCGCGGTAATTTATTATTGCTTCTTTGGACAGTTTCTTACTTAAGGTTCCTGTAAGTGATGCTTGGTTGTGATGCTCATAACATAATAGAGCAAGATTGTCTAAGTCGTTGCTAACCCTTCCTGCCAAGTGGTGAATATGGTCACCCTTCTTTTGGCAAACACAGCATTGAGAGTCGGATTTAAACATTAATTTTCCCGCTATCTTAGGTGGAACCTTCCTAATACTTGTCTTTTTAGCCATTACTTGTTCTTGACTCTTAATATAGTTGCAATAAATGCCAAAGCAAAAATTGTCCCAAGAGTATTGGCAATACCATGAGATCCGATTTTACCTTCTCTTGAATATCTAGTGGCGTCTTGGCAATTATAAGAGAGCAAACCATATTGTTTTCTATTTTCCAATTGTTCAAAACTTCTCATTAAGACAGCATATGCACCTTGGGACACTTTTCCTGTTGAATAAGACATATAACCATTGTTATACTCCCATCTATCTGAAATAGTAGGGCCTCCGTTATCAGGATGATTATGAAAGATTCTTTCTCGTTTCGAATATTTATCCACTCCAAGGATTATTCCAGTGTGAGTGTATACAGGAGCTTTGTACCTGCCAATTTCAACACCTGAATCATCAGTTAATTCGATGTTGTAGTAATTTAAGTAGTCTCTTAATTCCATATGGAGCAGATTTCATACAAAGATATACGAAAAATTTCTGATTATCCCAATACATCTATTAAAACCAGTCGAATTATTTGTTTTTTTCAAAAAAGACTTCCAAATCATATAATTTTTTTCTGAATAGATATTACTAAAGTCTTAAGGAATAAATATTTTTAAAATTTTCACGGCAAAGCCTTAAAATTTTTTCGTTAAAAAAGATTGCTTATTATTGCAAAAGCCAAGTTTCTATTGAAATCTATTATGCCCCTATGGATTTTCATTTGTAGGTATTAAGCTAATTTTCTAGATTTAAGGGAGGCGAAAAAGTATTCTCTGATTTCATTTGAGTGAACTGAAATTTAATATAAATTAGGGGCAACCGATTAAAATTTTCTTCTGGAAGATATCATACTCTATAAGATATAAGAAAAGAAATTAGGAGCCAATAATCTTTTTAGTCTCGCATATTTTTATATCTTAGATGATTGGTAAAATTGATCATTTTGTAATTAACGACTAAAATATAAAATGGAATATATATTAATTAATGGCAATAGTAGTGTCGCAATTGAAAAGCAAGGTGACGCGGTTACAAAAGTATTTATTGACGGGAAAGAGCACAATTTTGATGCTGAAGATGATCAGGATAAAGGAGCTTACGCATTAAAAACTAAGAGAAATAAATATTCTCAGTTTTTAAATAACCAATTTGAAAACCTTGTTGTTCTCACTGGCGCAGGTTCATCGTGTGGCATTGGTAAAGACATTCAATATAAAGATGCGACAGTGGAAAAAAAAGGTAAGCTATTAACTCAGTTGTGGGATGATACAGTTACCCTACTAACTGAAGATAAATTGAACAGATTCTGTGAACTAGTTAAATATAAAGATAAGGATGGCAGAAGTTATATTAAAAACCTAGAGAAACTTTTGTCCTGTGCCAATGCAGCTAAAGAATATGTAACCGATTCAAATGGGTCTAATGATGGTAAAATCAAGATTGATGAGATTCTTATTTCAATTGAAAACCTAATTAAAGAAAAATGTGAATTAACTCTTCCGGACAGCTCACCTCATGAAATTTTCTTGGAAAGGATAACTAAAAGAAAGGTAACTCTTCCAAGGGCCAAGATATTTACTTTAAACTATGATACTTTATTTGAGCAAGCAGGCAAAAAAAAGAATTTTACGATAATAGATGGGTTCTCATTTTCTTTTCCGAGAGTTTTCAGCGGAAGGAATTTCGACTATGATATTGTACTAAGAGACAAAAGCCGAGTAAAAGAAGAAGATAATTTTATAAGTCGAGTTTTTCATTTATACAAACTGCATGGGTCAGTTGATTGGGAGAAAATGGACGGAGTGATTAAACAATCTGAAAAAGTTACAAAGGCTTTAATGATTTATCCTAAGGATAGCAAATATGAGAATTCTTATGAGCAACCATTTTTTGAAATGATGTCAAGATTTCAACAGGTGTTACGAAGGGAAAATATTTTACTAATTTGTATTGGGTTTAGCTTTAATGACAAACACATAGTTACTACTATTAAAGAGGCTTTAGAGCAAAACCCAAGCTTTCAATTGATGGTTGTTAATAAAGGAATAGATACTTCCGCTAATTTTAAATGGCTTGTTGACTTAGCAAAAATTCACAATAATATAGTTTTATTGGACGAATTGTTTGCTGATTTTGCAGTATACTATCCTGATTTAAAGTCATATAATCAAAATGAGCACAATAAAATAATAATAAGCCCAACCGAAGTACTAAATGGATAAAAACCCTTTCAACCTTGACTATTTCATTGGATATATAAATCAGGTACTGCCACAGTATGTTAAGATTCATTTTCCTTCTTCAATACTTCTAAAAACATTCACTTTTAAAGGAGAAAGATTAAATGGGGGGCTAGTTGGAACATTTGTAGTTATTGAAGGAGAAAAATTTGGTTTTATTGGAAAAATATTAGAATTGTCCCTTCCTGAAAAAGAAAGATTGGAACTTAGCGAGAAATCTTTTCAAAATAAAGAATTCCACCCAACTGGAAAAATTGAGATCTTATTGTCATTTGATTTGTTTGAACCATCGAAAATAGATAAAGGATTAAATTCATTACCAACTATTGGAGCCAAGGTTTTCGTTTGTACTTCAGATTTTATTAAAGACTATTTCAAAAGTTTTGGAGTAAAAAAGGAACAAATTGGTTTAGCCCCATTAATTGATCTAGGATGCCTTACATATGATAAATCTGCATTAGTTGAAATATCCCAACAGGCAATGTTTGGACGACATTGTGCTGTTGTAGGCACCACTGGTGGTGGGAAAAGCTATACAACAAGTCGATTAATAGAAGGTATTGTTTCAAATAAAGGAAAAGCAATCTTGATTGATGCAACTGGTGAATATTCAAGTCATGATCCTAAAGATTATGCTAATACCTTAATACTTTCCGTTAATTCTTATTTTCCATATTCAAAACTTACTTTAGGAGATTTGTTTGTTTTATTCAGACCGTCTGGTCAGGTACAGCAACCAATTCTAATTGAAGCTATAAAGTCGTTAAAAATTGCTCATTGTTTATTAAGGGATAAAAAAGATTACATTACTACCGAGGCTGGAAATACAGTTACTTATAAAATAAACACAAAACTCGGAGAAAAAGATTTGATAATTGAAAACGGATGTATAAAAAAGCAGGGGAATGCAATTGCGCCATTTAAGATGGCCTATTTTAAGTATGTTGATGAAGTTGAAGATATTACTAAAAGTGAATTTGATATTAATAATTTATCAAGGCAAATTATTAATGAATGTTATTACGATAATGGCGATGTGTGGGCAACTAAACAAGATGAACGAAATTTCAGTAATAGCACAAGCTTGCTAATGAGGATCAATAATATTCTAAACGATGACTCATTTAAAAAGATGTTTGGATTTAAAATTGTTGGAAGCGAAGTTGATATTGTTAGTGAATTGAATACTTTTTTAGCTAATGATAAAAAGTTCTTACTAAGAATAGGCTTTGAAAAGGTTCCTTTTAATTTCCAGGCAAGAGAAATATTGGCAAATTCCATTGGTAAATACCTATTAAACCAATCGAGAAATGGTAATTTTAAAGCCAAACCGGTAGTTTTGTTTGTTGATGAAGCTCATCAGTTCTTAAATAAAAATGTTAAAGATGAGTATTTTGAGATGACTGAATTAAATTCGTTTGATTCAATTGCAAAAGAATGTAGGAAATATGGATTATTTTTATGTATAGCAACTCAGATGCCACGAGATATACCTACAGGTACCTTGAGTCAGATAGGCACATTCATTGTTCATCGTCTCATAAATCATTTTGATAAGGAGGCAATTGCCAATGCGAGCTCATCTGCTAATAAAAATTCCTTGGATTTCTTACCTATTCTTGGTTCTGGTGAAGCAATTCTAATGGGTGTTGATTTCCCAATGCCAGTGATACTTAAAATCAATAAGCCAAATATACTACCCGATTCAGCTACTCCACAATTTTAAAATATTCTTGTATAAATAATTAAATGAAAAACTATTTTAATAAGGATGTTTTTTTAATACTTAAAGAGGAAATAGATAACTTAATAGCAAATTTTAATTTAAATGATAATTCAAGAATTAAACATAAATAACCCATTATTAATTTTACAATTTTCTTTGCATAGAAATATAAAGAGCATAAGTTAATTTAGAATTAGTAATTACTTTAAAACACTATGCAATGAGCCATAAATTAAAAATTATCTTTTTCTCCTTATATTGTTTAATTGTAGGATGCAATCATGAGAATAATGACAAATATTCTTATCGCCACTCATTTCAACCAATTTTCACACTTTCGTCAGATCAAATGAAGGGTCGGAAATATGATTCGTTTGAAGCAGAAATTTCTTCATTTTACCTGTCCTCCCAATTTGAAAAAATTGGGTTAAAAAAATGCCCATCTTACAAAAATTATTTCCAAAATTTTTTGACAGACGATTCTATTAGAGTAAGAAATGTTATTGGATATTTTGAAGGGACTAATTCGATATTAAAAGACGAATATATAGTTATAAGTGCTCATTACGACCATTTAGGAGTAGATGAAAACTTAAAAGGTGATTCTATATACAATGGCGCAAGAGATAATGCCGTTGGTGTCTGTGCCTTATTAGAAATTGCAAAGTATTTCTCCAATAATCCACCAAACCATTCAATCGTCTTTGCATTATTCACAGGTGAAGAATTTGGTTATATTGGAAGTGACTATTTTGTCCACCATCCACCTTTTTTTTTGAATAAATTTGTTTTTAATTTTAATATTGACAATATCGGTTATGACGATAGAAACAGTATTTCAATAATTGGCAGCGGGAAAACCATAGCAGATAAGCATTTTAAGTCCTCATGCGACTCTCTTAAGCTTGCATTAATAAACAATCCTTGTCCAGAAATGAGATTATTTGAAAAATCAGACAATTTCAATTTCTATCAAAAAGGTGTACCTTCTATTACATTTTGCATGGGTTTTTCTTCATTTAATGATTCTATTAAAAAATATTATCATAAAGTGAATGATGAGTATAATACTTTAGACTACTTTTACATTGATAAGTATATCGAAACGGCAATATTATCTGTCGAAAACATTGATAGTGAATATGTCAACACTTATTGGAAAAATTAAGATAATAACAAGCAACGATCCCATTTTGAATCTTTTTTATTTAGAATTGTGTCACCAACAAGAGCTATCCCTATAAGTCCTTCTAATAAGCCTATTTCTAAGCTCCAATCATTATGACCGGCATAGCTTTTAAAACCATCAACTCCTTTTCCTCTTTTTTCAAAATCTTTAGTCTTTTCAATCCAAAATAGTGAAGTTTCATAAAAAAGCGAGTCTCCCGTCTCTATATAAAAACGATAAAATAAAAGTGCTACACCTGATGTTCCGTGACAAACTCCTGCATCAATTATGTTATTTTTTTCCATGCTTTTTCTTTCAGAGGAAAATTTAAATATCTGATATGCTTCCTCTTTTAATGAATCGACACCAAGATTTTTTCCTGCTATCCAAAATGACATAGCTATTCCCAGATCTCCATAGCACCATGCTAAACGACTTGGCTGTTGGGACAAGCTGTTTATTGGATATAATGATAATTGATTTTTCAGTTTGAAATTTTTCATAAATTGAAAAGCCTCAATTATCATACTATACGATTTCTCTTTTTCAATACCCTGTTTGTAGCAATTCGATAAAAAAATTATTATGCTCGGCATTCCATGTGCCAATCCAAAATTAACACTTGAATCATTTCTTCTTTTGTTTTCCCAATACCTTTGACCTTTAGCGTATATGCTGTTCTTATGCAAATAAGATACAATATTTGAAAGTTTAGAATTCGTAGTAGTGCTAGAGTTTCGTTCAAGAAAATACCACCCAATTCCAATGGCACCATGTAAAAAATCATAGTTCCCTTTATTGAGCTCTTCTAGGGATATATTATACAATACAGTGTCAAAATCCGAAAGCGTATGATTTAAATTGCAATCTAAAAGCTCTTTTTGGGATAAGTACTCTAATATCCAACCAAGGCCAGAGTATCCATCACAAAACGTATAAGTAGATTGCGAATTCTGTTCGTTAAATTGCTTTATAGTGCTGTAAAATAATTCTTCTATTTTACCTTGATTAGATATTGAATCAAGGCCCTGTTCTGCAAGATTTATTAATTGACCAGACGAGCCCGTAAAAATAGAAAATCCATTAAATGATTGTTTGTCAAGATAGTCATTGATTTTTTTTATATAATCATTTGCCATTCCCCATAAATTTTATTAACTGATCAATGTAATAATCTTTATCTTGTTTCAATTCGTCAATATCATCAAAAATATTTATATCTGGAATAATTCCTGAGCCATATAAGGGGCTTCCATCTAATTGTAAGACTCGTGCTCCAGTAAAATAAAAATAGTACTGATTAAATAGATTGTAGCAATTATAGTCGCCATTTGTTCCTCCACTCTTTTCTCCAGCAATCATTCCTAAATTATAATATTTTATAAGGCTTAAATAGGATTCTGAAAAGCTTATTGAATTAGATGTTGTAAGGAAAATACATCTAGAAGAAATATGTTTATCACTAGGCTCTAAGTACCATCCATTATAAGTATAATCACCACTTTTTTGATTTGGATATATAATCCTTTCAATTCCTATCCAACTTATAGTATCTCTACACTTTAAAAGATACTTCAAGAAATTCTTGTTATTTGTTGGGTAGTATCTTAAATCACAAATAATTACTTTTTTATTTGATAATGTAACATATAAACTATCAATCTCGGCCATGGTTACTTGTGATAAGTTTAGATAGTAAACACTATCGTTTATTGCTCTGTATTTTGGGTAATATTGAATAATCTTTTTCTCGTATTCTTTTGCTGGTATGTCTCTAGTTAGTTTTATTTCTATTTTCTTTCTTTCTTGATTCTCTATGTTTAAAAAAAATTCAGTTTTTCTGCCTCCATCTAATATTCTTTTTAATGTTCTGTAATTTCGATTTTCTATTGTGGAGGCAGACACTTGTTCTTTGAATAATGATAAATATTTGTCAGCCTCCATGCCATTAATTTTTAGGACTTTAGCCCCCTGAATGTTTTTTATGTTATTATTTAGTGTTTTTGATATGTAAATATTATTATTAATAAGTTTTAATTCAACTGGAGGATAATATCCTCTTAAAGTGTCTGAATAGGAATTAAGAACAATATGCCCATCGTTATATTTTGCAATAAATTTTTTCAATTCAATCAAATACTCATCTTTTCCTTTAGTTTTAATTACTTTATCAATGAAGCTACTAAGTTCCTTATCCCAATCGTAATTTAATTCATTTCTATACGGGTAAAAATTTTTAAAAATACCCCAAATTATAACAGCATTTGATATCCGAAAAGATTCACTAAATTCCTTTAATTCTGAACTTGCAATTTTATTAATCTTATTTTTTACATTTAATAGATTTAAAGAATCTTGCAATGAAATTTGCTGATTTACAACAAGTATAGGAAACTTAAAATAGACATTACATTCACTTAAGAATAGCGAAATCATTGTATCTCTAACAATAGAATCTTGAGGTAGGAATTCTTTTATTTTACTACTATAACCTAAATTACAACCTGTACCCAATCCATTATGTTCATAATAATATAATGATTGGGAATTTTGAAAATGAAAATTCTTTGGAGACTCGTTTTTTGAGGAACATATAAAAATTGAATTTATTGATGAAAATATATTGCGAATGCTATCTATAAATTCAATAGAGTTTTTACAATTCCTAATTGAGTTTAGCCCATATACGGCAAAATTATCCCAATCAATAATTTTCGAGCTTTCAGTCGGTTGAAAATATCTTATACTATTGTATATATTAGCAAAAGCAACATATTTTTTTGTTTCAAATTGAGCTTTTACGTTCTGGCAACTGAAAAAATAAACAGAAGTAATTAAGGCTATTAAAGAAAATTTTTTACATGATCTTTTCAAAATATGAATTCTATTTAAATCTTAACGTGCCGCTAAAGGCCCTGTTTCACAAACACTCATAGGCTTTAATGGTGGATCTGGAGGTGTTTCAATTGGACACATACAATCGGTTCTAGTTGGCTCTGATCTTGGATCTGGTGGAAGTGGCTGGAGAGTTGGTTTGGGCATCTTATTATCCCATTCAGAGTTCGTTAGTCTTGCAACAGTATCTTTCTGTAGTTGCAAAATATTTCCAAATTCTATTTTTTTCATGACAGTAAAGTTAAATTTAACAATAAACTGATTGATTTGCGTAAGGTGTACCTCCTCCAGTATTCTGACCACCACCATTACCTGTACAATAATAGGAAATACATGGAGAGGCATTCGTTTTAGCTTTGGGCCTTACTTGAACACCTTGCTCATTTATAGCCATTCCTTGTGGTATTAGTGGATCATCGTAACTAATTAGTGTACTAACCTTTTCTGAATTTAAAACCAGTTTTTGTGAGAATTCAATTTTTTTCATTCGTTTAATTTTTATGGCAGGTAATTCCAGTTTAGAGCGTCAGCTGAAACAATAAAAGATTCAGCAATTTCAGTTGAAACTAATAAGGAATACCCCGGGGATAAGTATAAATCTGGAAAAAATATAGTTTCTTCAAAACTCAAAGCGGAAGATGATTTATTCACATATTGAACAGGCACTTCCAAAAACAATTTAATATTTGTGGAGGTATCTTTAATGAAAAATCTAATCATTCCGGGCGTAGTACTAACTGTTGCTTTAATCGTAACAGAATTAATTTTACAACCTTTCCAGCCTGAAGCAGCAACTCCAGCCGTTAAAACGGTTGCAATAGTTCCGGTTCCATCCAAATTTGGGTTTGCTGTTGCGACAGCAGACATTGCAGATACAGCAGTATACTGAGTTGTATCTGTTCTAACTGAACTAGAATAATATTCCCAATTTAGTCCAAATCCAATTACATTAAACACTTCAGCTCTCTGAGTTGAGGCCATCAATTCGTATCCAGATTCTAGCTTTAAGTCAAGTGGCACTTCAATTCCAAATGCACAGTTCCTAGAGCTTTTAGTAATTGCAGGAACATCAATTTCTCCAATTATTCTAGTCGTAGCTCCTCCCTTCACAAAAAGTCGAACCATTCCCTCTGTTGTATTTCCTTGGGCTTTGATAATAACTGATTTGACAAGTGTGCCATTTAATGAACCAGAAAGAACAGTACTAATTGTTCCTGTACCATCTAAATTATCATTACCAGTAGATATCGTTACCATACCAGTATTTGCTATATATTGTGTCTCTTCAGCCATGTTTAAAACAAAAAGTTATGCAGGGTATTTCCAGTCAACCGCATCGGCCATAATATGAAATTTATTATATGTCCCTCCTCCTAATTCTGTTGATGCAATTATCTTATATCCTGCTTTAATATGAAAGCCAAAAGGGAAATTAATTTGATGCACAAAGCTTCTTGCAGTAGCAGATTTTGTTACAATTGGAACTGGAATTTCTGTTAAGAGCTTAGCATCTGTTCCTGTATCTTTAATAAATAGCCTAACCATCCCATCTGCAACAGTACTAGTAATTGCTTTAATTGTAATTGAATTAATTCTTAGGCCTAACCAACCCGATCCAGAAACTCCAGCAGTAATGACATCGCCATAAGTACCTGTAGTACCATCAACATTTGAGTTTGCAGTGTCTATCAATACAGTCCCTGTTCTTGCTGTATAATTAGTGCTTTCTGGTCTAACAGAAGCACCATAGTAAGCCCAATTTAAACCCTCTGCAATAATATTAAACGTGTTAGCTACTTCTGTTGATGCTCTTAGTTGATCTCCAGACTCAAGAGCAAGATCAATTGGGATATACTTTTCAAACGATTCATCAGTACTCGATCTAGTTATTGCAGGAACTTCTATTTCTGCGACTAGCCTTGTTGTTGATCCATTGTAGATGAAAAGTCTTATCATTCCTTGGGAGGTACTTGTTGTAGCTTTGATTATAACGGACTTAACAAGTGTGCCATTAGAGGCACCAGTTAAAACTGTACCCATAGTTCCTGTTCCATCAAGATTTGGATTAGCCGTTGATATTTGAGCCCATCCGGTGTTCGCTGTAAATTGTGTCTCTGCTGCCATTATTTTTTGAAAATTAAATTAGTAAGTCCAATTAAATCCTTCCGCAGTACAATAAAATGTTTCAGCATTCTGTGTTGATAATTTCAACGAATAACCGGAAGCAATATTTAAAGCAATGGGAACAAATGCTCGAAAACTTGAATTAATAGAGGATTTAGTTGTTGGGAAAACGGGAATTTCTTTTATTAGTCTTGTTTTAGTTCCATCAAACAAAAAAATTCTAATCATACCTTGAGTTGTGGATACTCCCGCTTTGATAAAAATTCTTTGAACAAAAGTTCCATTACTAGCCCCTGTTATCAAAGTGCTAATCGTACCTGTCCCATCAAGGTTTGAATTTGCGGTAGAGATAGTTACTGCGCCTAAATTTGCAGTGTATTTTGCTCTTTCATTAATCATGATTTTCAAAACAATGATATGTTTGTAGCAAATATATAGCAATAATTATTTAATATCCAAATTTTTTTTAAATAAATACTGTCTAGCTCTTCTCTGCTTTGTTAAAAAACTATATAAGAGATGTTCATACAATCTTTGTTTGCTTTTAAACGCCCTATTAACCATCATATGAATTATGCTGCCTATAATAACATTATATCTAGCATCATTAGGTTGGGAAGGATAAATTTCTTTCAACTTGTTTAATTCTTTTGTAAGATTTTTCTTTTTTCTTTGAAAATGTGTTATTATGAAATTAAATTCATTCGGAGGGTACTCGCTAAATATTGAATTTACATCCTTCTTAATTTTTCTGTACTTCTGATCCATTTTAATAGTAATATCTTTTGAGTTAATGGTTTCTTTTTCAAAACTTCCCAGTCTTTCTATAATGAATTCGTCTCTTAAAAACTCGTCCTTTTTAAACGCAAACGAAATAATAAAATCCATACATAATAATATGTAAAGTATAATATTTAACTCCGAGTTAAAATGCACCTTATTTTCAACTAAGAAAGAAAGTGTGTATTTTGAGTCAATGCAGAAAATATTTTCACATATATCGATACTTTTACTTCCGTATCTTTCTATTTCACGTTTGTATGTTTCAATTTGAAAATTTGAAATTTTTTCATATTTAGTTATGCTTTTAATAAAGTCATTTATGTGATAAATCAACTTGTTATTGTCAATTTTACTTTTTACTCTAAATCTAATTCTTAAATGCAAATCAGGATCAGTAAATCTAACAAAAAAGAAATCATCACTAATTTCATTCTTTTTGAACTTATTCAATAATTTAGGCAGGTGAAAAATAAGTATATTATCTACTGACTTAAATCCAGCATAAATCTTTATATAAAACCATTCATCTCCTATTATAAAATCTCGTTTTGATGCGAGTTCAATTTTATCAAAATTGTACAACTCTTTTTTCTTTGTTTTTGAATTATAAATAATCGAGAATATTTCATTTCCCCATACTTGTGAATTCATTTCATTGTCATCTTTTTCAAAAGAAATATACTCTTCAATATTCGTGATGGAATTGGATATTAAATGCTTCAAAAAGACTCTCTTTGCAATTTCAATTGACAAATCAATATAGAGCTCGTTATCATTTTCAATAATCAGAAAACATTTTGGAAGTTTTTTTTCTTGACACCAACGCATTAAGCCTTCGTCATTGCTGATTTTTTCAATATCCCAATCCTCTTTTCTAATAACCCATCTTGCTCTTGATAACACAAAATCACCAAACTCTATTCTTGGAAAAAAATCCGTATCTATACTTAACATTGACCAATTCAACCCCAAATAAGATTTTTGAAATTGTTGATATTGCAAGTCGCATAAAAAATTGTATACAGGTAATGACCTAGAAGTAAAGTTGTGTGCTGTTGTTAGTCTAGGTATGATATACTTTTTCAAACTCTTTGACCATAACATTATTCGATTGTTTTTAATACTTACATAAAGATCTTCTGGGTATATTTTTTTTGTCACTTCGGCACTAGATGAAGCCAAATAAGGAATTTCATAATGAAATGTCTTTGGGCGTCTCAAAATGTTACCTGTTCGTTTCTCTGGCAGGTGGTTAATTTCAGCAAAAACGAACTCATTGTTAGCATCTTGTTCAAAAGCAATAATTTTTTGTAATACCTCATTAATTTCAGAGTTTTCTTGTGCAAATCTTCCTATTAAATTTGCGGCACTTCCTCCCCCAATATTCTGAATATAATATTTATTATTTGAAAGTCTTTTAAATATTATTGGTATTGTATCCGGTAAAGATTCTGTTTGGTAGTTCAAATTAGAAAAATCCTTTTCGATTATCTGAATTGCATGTTTTCCTTCCTTAATTCCTTTGATGAGAATTTTTAAAAGTACTGACTGTAATTCTGAAAATCCCGAAACATATTTTTGCTTATGTGGTAATTTTAGATCATCTACGAATTCGCTTAATCCATTAATATCTTTGCCTTTGTATCCAATTCCTGATTCAGTATCTAGAGCTTGTAAAAGTGGGATGTATTGTCCATCATACTCCTTTGTAAAATTCTCTTTAAATCGATTTAAATTATAATGTTCGGAATTAGGAGTGACTTTATTTAGAAACTTAATTAAATTTAAAAATTTCATTTGATCATTTTTATTTAAATAAAATTTTGATTTGGAATCATAGCTATCTATTTGTAAAAATGAACTTTCTTGAGGTTTAATAAAAGTTTCAGATAATTTATTTGCGAATTTATTGTAAATTTTAAAAGAAGAATTTGTATTGTTTTTATATTCTGTCATTGATTTCAATAGATTTTCTAAAAGAAAAATCATTTCAACCAAATCTCTATTGTTTTCTGAATTTATACTTCTTAAATCGCAAATTAGTTTTTTTAGTCCAGATTCACCAATAGTTGACGGTTCAATATTGCTAATAATTAACTGGCTTTTAATTAAAGAATCTAGAAACTGTTCTGATTGTTCTTTAGTTGGGCCTTCTTCTGTAATAAATTCAATCAATTTTTTGTAGGATATAGGGCTATCCGCTTTAGATAGCAATTTATCAAGTATTTTAAACCTTTTAATATCAACAACATCATGTATTCTTCGATTTTTTTCATAGTGATATTCAACATACCTATACTTCTTAAACAACTTTAGTATCGTCGTGTTTTTCCTGTAATACAACTGCTTTCTTACATAAACATTCTCAAGAATTTTTTCATAAATTCCTAAAAGAAAATTCATATCTAATTGCAGTCTTGCTGTGAAATTTTTATAAATATTTATTTCGCATTTTTCACTCCACATGCCTACCCCTACTTTTGCAAAAAGACCAAATGGGGTAGATCTATGATGCATTCTAGCTATGTATTTATATAATGAATTATAAATTTGATTAACTTTTTTAGGATCGCTTATTTTACCCTTTAATAATTTTTGAATTTGTGAGTATAGCTCAGGAGATGCCAAATAGATTGCTTCCAAAATTAACGGGTCTGTTAATTTTTTATCTATATCGATTTGATCAATTTTAATAAATTCTGATGCAGGTAGCATCGGAGTTCTATAAATAAATTTTTCTTCAAAAAACATTGCTCAGAATATTTTAATGATTATGTTTCAAACGATAATGTGTAAATGTTCTGTTGAGACTACCTATGGTGCAGCTTGAGGCTAATTCGAAGTTGTCAATTTTTTTGTACTTTTCCTGATTCTTAATCAAGAATTCATTACTTGACTTTTTTACCTTATACAACTCATTGTTTGAGATTGTACTTTCATAATATGTCCCAAGTTTAAATGCTTCGGTTATTAATAAGAAAAGTGTTCCAACTGATCCTAATAAATGTCGGGGTGGGAGGTTAACAGGTACCGTCCAATTATTTGTTAATAATACATTATCAAGCTGAATAGTTTCAGATTTAATAGATTCTTTTTCTTTTTTTCCAATATCAACCTGATTCTGCGGAAGATTTAGTTTCATAAAGTTTTATTTTTTATTCCAATATATTTCTCTTATTTAGACCAGCACTAAATTATAAATTTGAAAATTCTCTTCGCAAAACCATAAACAAGAATCCAATAACGCACTATTATTTATTGTGTTTTCAATTTTTCTGGTCTCTCTTTATATATCTTATCTTACTTTTCTTATAGTTCATAAATTTGCTTTCATAGAATAGTTATTATAATCACAGTTGTACTCATTATTTTATCCTAAGAACTATTTCTTCAAAAAAATCCGGCCAAGTAACACGAAAATTTCATGAATAATAAAGTTTTTGTAAAGCAATTTAATAGTAGAATAGAAAAAACTGAACTATCCACTAATTTAGATAGAATTTAATTGTATTCTTCTTTAAAATACATAATTGGAAGAACTCTATCCTAAAAAAACTCATTTTGCGTATAGTTAAAGTACAAATAAAATTGAATTTTCCTAAGAAAAACTTAAAATTCTATGAAAGTAGAAAATGATTGTTGAGAAAAACTATCTATAACAAGAGTTGTAGTCAAAAAAACAATAAAAAACTTACAAAAACTTGATTTTGCAAAATTGTCTTGCCAATTTTATTTAAATCAACTTATTTACATCTAATGCACAATCTTTCATTTGGGAAAATCCTAACAAACCAAGATGGATCATCTGCTACTCATTCGTTTTTTTCTGAAGAGGGTGAATTGATTTACGAAATTATATATCATACAACAAACGGCAGAACTTCCTTTAAAATGGTCAAGAATGGCGATTCATACATTAACATCAAAAATGGTAAAATCGACCAGCCTCCAATAGATCAATTGAAAATAGCTTTAGAACAAGTTAATGAATGTCAGGAATGCAAGCACGTTAATGAACTTCAAGAAATCATAGAGGGAATTAACAGAGAGCTATTTCAGTAAAAGCTATGATTGTATAAAACTGACATCCTGTCTGTTTTATACTTTGGCAAACTATTGGATTCAAGTATTAAAATCAATAAAAAACATATTCAAATGGCAAAAAAAGGAAACAGTACTCCCAAGACTCCAGTTAATCCTAACTACCCAAGTACAAAACAAGGGCAAAAGTCTGGAAAAGGAAGAGGCAACGAGCCTAAAAAAGGGAAGTAATTACAAAAGAGAAGGGGTGTAGCCTTAACATCCCTTCTCTTGCTAATAACGCAGATTAATGGTTAATGGGTCTAGTCGA
>JAFLBF010000006.1 GCA_017303895.1 Bacteroidota bacterium
GTACTCCAGGTATTTCCAGTTGCCGATGAAGAGGTTAGCGTAACGCTACCTCCTGTACAGAAAGTTGTTGGTCCACTGGTTGCAATAAGTGGTGCCGAAGGCAAAGGGTTTACTGTAACGGTACTTGATCCATTGGCAGAAACACATCCATTTCCGTTGGTAACATTCACTGTATATGTTCCCGGTGAATTAACGGTGATGGATTGTGTGGTAGCTCCTGTGCTCCAGGTATTCCCCGTTGCTGATGATGATGTGAGTGTGACACTTCCTCCTGCACAAAATGTGGTTGGTCCGCTTGCTGAAACAGTTGGAGTACTTGGTAAAGGATTCACCGTGACTGTAGCAGAGGCATTTGGTGAGTTACAACCTCCGCTTGCATAATTTACTGTATATGTTCCGGCAGCACTCACTGTAATAGATTGTGTGGTGGCTCCTGTGCTCCAAGTGTTGCCCGTTGCACTGGAAGAGGTTAATGTTACACTTCCTCCCACGCAAAATGTTGTTGGTCCGCTGGTTGTAATAGCAGGTGCCGCTGGTAAAGGATTGACTGTAACTGTAGTTGAAACACACGAGGATGCCGGACTGCATGCTGATCCAGAATTTCTCACATAATAAGTAGTTGTACTTCCCGGTGAAACAGTAATTGTTGCTCCTGTTCCCACTAATGTGCCTCCACATGAACCGGTGTACCATTGGGATGATGCGTTTCCACCTACTGCAGTTAATGTAGTGCTTTGTCCTGCACAAATAGTTGTTGTTCCTGTAATAGATGTTGGTGCAGCAGCAGCAGCAGGAATAGTGGCTTTAATATTCGATATTACAATGTATTGTTTTGGATTGTTATATGTTGTGTTTGCAGATTTGTATTGAATGGTTACAGTAGATATACAATCTGATGTAGTTCCAACATTTATTTCGTTATTTCCCCAGCAAGTACATGCGGTTGAAGTTCCTGAATTGAATGTAAGTGTATTTGTTCCCGAACCGGTAACGCTACCTCCTGTTTGAACACAGGCTGTTCCTACTTTGAACACATTAACTGGAGCAGCAACTGAATTTGTTCCGGTAATAATGATACGATCCACCCAGGACCCAAAGCCATCATCATTGATATCATAAAGAAAGAAATTAACGGGTCCTTGAACAGGAGTGCTGAATGTAATGGTAGTGGTAATTGTTTTTGTTGCATTGCTTGTCCAATCGGTACTTAAAAGCATTCCCTGATTTGTAGCAGTAATACCACTACAGCCTCCCCCGGCAACCGTTGATCCTGTTGGAAACCAAACAGGTGATCCATCTTGCCAAACGTTTTCCGAATTTACCATGGTAGCAGACATGGTTACACCCGATACAGTAGTAGTATAGGTTCTGTTTGTTCCGGCTCCGCCATATGTTCCACTCCATGGGAAAGTAGTTTGAGCAAGAGCAGTAACTGAAAAAGCTAGAAAACTAATACTGAGTAATAAATATCTTTTAAACATGTTGAGGACTTATAGGTTAATTCAAAATTAGACTAAGCCTGTTTCATTAAATAGGGGGCTAGCCCTCTAATTGATAAATACCCATTAAATGACTGGTTGATTCTGAAAGCTTTATGTAAATTAGTGCAGTAAAAACACCCACATATAGTGTTAACAAGATATTGCCTTTTATTTTTTTGTAGCATCTGTTTGCTGTCGAACAGCTTTGTATGGGCTCAATCTGCCGATATTGAAGCAATGCTGGTAAAGGTAAAAGAGGCTTCTTATTATGATTCTACACGGGTTTTTTCGATTGGAGAAAAAGTGATCTCCCTGGCTGAGCAAAAGAACGACCTTTCGGCTGTTGCTAAAGTGTATGTGTACTATGGAAGCTATTTTTTCTATGTTCGAAATCTCGAAAAAGCGGATCATTATTTTAATCAGTCCATTTTAAAGGCCAACGAAGCGGGTGATGAGTCAACAGCTCTTCTGGCAAGCATTCGATTGGCGTATCTCAACTTTGAAAAAGGACAGCGGGAACGATCCATCGATCAGTTGAGTAATTACCTTTCTATTGCCAGAAAAAAAGAAGATCATAAAAATGCTGCAGAGGCACTCAATCTGATCGGGATTATCAAAGAGTATGAGGGAAATGCCAAGGAGGCCATTACACTTTACTATGAAGGATTAGCCTTTTCCGAAAAGCATAATTTAAAATATTATCCTGCTGTGTTCCGCAATAATTTGGGGATCATAAAAATGAACAGAGGAAATGATTCTGCAGCTTTCGAAGATTTTGTTCGTGGTTTAGAGATCGCTCAGCGCGATAAGGACAAACGTTTGGCAAGTCATATTCAAATGAATATGTGTATCCTCGATGTGCGTAGAAATAAAATGCAAGAGGCATCCGATCTTTTTGCACAAGTTCTCCAATATTCAAAAGATAACAATTTGCCGATCGAATTGTCGAGTAATTACATCAACATGGCAACTGCCTTTTTAAATAAAAACGATGGAAAAACAGCGCTGTCATATTACGATTCAGCCATTGTTATTTTGGAGAAACACCAATTGATCCAAGAATTGAATCAGGCCTATTTAGGCAAGGCAAATGTTCTATTTCAATTGAATGAGATCGATAAAGCATATACATTGTTAAGTTCACTCAAAGGCTATTTTGAAGAAAATCAGGAGGGAGCAAATTCACCTTATTACTACTATCAGTTGTATCAAATTTTTGATGCCAGACATGACCATAAAAATGCACTGGAGAATTATATAAAATATAATGATCTGCGGACTACACTTGACAATAAGCTGAATACAAAAGTGATCGAGGAGTTGCAGCAGAATTATAAAGTACAGCAAAAAGAGATCGAGTTAGAGAAAGAACGAACCAAAACATTGGAGCTTGAGAAAAAAAATCAGGAACAACAATACATTAAATGGTTCATTATTTCATTTGCTTCTGCTGTTATCATTTTGATCATGGTATTCTCCTATGTGCGTTATTCAAGAAGATTAAAAAAAGAACAGCAATTGTTCAGTCAGCAATTGATCAAAAACATTGAAGAGGAGCGCAAACGGATTGCCCGCGATCTGCACGATGATATCGGACAATCACTTTCTATGATCAAATCCAAAATTGTGAATGAACGGACAAAAGCGCCTGTTTTATCAGAAACATTGGAGAAAGAGTTGGGAAATGTGATCGAGCAAACCCGGGAGATCTCCCGTAATTTATATCCTTCCAATATCGAAAAGATAGGTTTGGCACGATCCATTGCAGCGCTGATGGAAGCTGTACAAGCCAATACACGTCTGGAATGCAGCTCGGATATATCGGAAGCGGTAGAGGTGTTGTCCATAGCTGTAAAAACGCAAATTTTCAGGATCCTTCAGGAAAGTGTCAATAACACTATTAAACACTCTAATGCCGGTGGATTAAAGATCTCTATTCACGAAGATCGTAGTCAATATACCCTGGTATATCAAGACAATGGCAAGGGATTCAAAGTGAAAAAAGGCTATCAGGGTATCGGCTTACTATCGATCCAGGAAAGAGCCAATATCATTGGGGCGAGTATCGACTTTGATGATAAACAGGAAAAAGGTTTTAAGTTTACATTGAAATTCAGAATTAATACGAATTGAGTATGCGACTTTTAATAGCAGATGATCATCCTATATTCAGAGCAGGTTTAAAAGAAATTCTTTTAAGTTCTTTTGATAAATTGCAGCTCACCGAATGTAAAAACGGTGCAGAAGCGATCGATGCCATCCGCTCCGGCAAGCCTTCTATTGCTATTCTTGATATCAATATGCCTGAACTGAATGGTTTGGAAGTGGCTAAATTGGTGATGAAAGAAAAATTGGCAACAAGGGTCATTATTCTTACCATGTATCGCGATACGGAAATGATCAAAAAAGCTATGAACTCGGGAGCATACGGTTATATTTTAAAAGATTTTGCTGCCAATGAGATCATTGATTGTATTGAAGAAGTAAAGCAAAATAAAAAATACATCGGACCTGAGTTGCAGCGCATCTATAAGGAAATTGAACATCAAGACAATAAAAAAGATGAGCTTTCACAACTGCTGAAAAGTTTAAGCCAGGCCGAGATCAAAACGTTGAATTGGTCAGTCAAAACAAGTCGACTCGCGAAATTGCGGAGTTGCTTTTTTTATCAGAAAAGACCATTGAGAATTACCGCTCCAAGATCTGTCAGAAATTGAACCTGCCACCACGTAACAATAGCTTGTTATTGTGGACTTCCGAGAACAAAGACCTCCTGAGTTCCATCAACGAATTTTAGAAGGGAGCTCTTCTTCTATACCTGCATTTTTCTATTGTTTATCTGCCTTCGGAATGGTATATTTGCACTCTTTTTTAGCAAAAAATTAAAATGGCAGAAGACAGAATAAATTCAAGTTCCGAAGGAATCCATTCGGGCAAAGCACCTGAGCCTGTAGGATCGTATCCGCATGCCAGAAGAGTGGGTAATTTATTATTCCTTTCAGGAGTGGGTCCACGTGAACGCGGTACCAAAAAAATTCCGGGAGTAGAGTTGGATGAGAAAGGAAACATTATCTCTTACGATATTGAAACACAGTGTAAGAGTGTTTTTCAAAATATTAAATATATTTTGGAAGATGCCGGAAGCAGCTGGGATAATATTGTGGATGTGCAGGTATTTCTTACCAATATGAAAGATGATTTTGCGACCTATAACCGTGTGTATGCAGAATGGTTCAAAGATAATCAGCCTTGTCGTACAACCATTGAGATCAATTGTTTGCCAACACCTATTGCGATCGAATTAAAAGTGATTGCAACAATTTAATGTGATAATGATCTAATTTGATAATGCCATTTTCAAATTTTCAAATCAACAAATTTTCAAATTATGACAGCTTACAAAACATACAACAATCTCAATCTTTCGCAAACAGCTAAGGATGTGCAAAAGACCTGGGATGAAAATAAAACATTTGAAAAGTCGATCACTTCTCGTGAAGGGAAAACACCTTTTGTGTTTTATGAAGGACCGCCAAGTGCAAATGGTTTGCCTGGGATTCACCACGTAATGGCACGTTCTATCAAAGATATTTTTTGTCGCTACAAAACACAAAAAGGATTTCAGGTAAAACGTAAAGCCGGATGGGATACACATGGATTACCTGTGGAATTGGGGGTTGAGAAAGCATTGGGCATCACCAAAGAAGATATTGGCAAAAAAATTACGGTAGAACAATACAATGTAGAATGCCGTAAAGATGTAATGAAATATACCGATGTATGGGAAGATGTAACCCGCAAAATGGGTTACTGGGTAGATATGAAAGATCCATACATCACTTACGATAACAAATACATTGAATCGGTTTGGTGGTTGTTGAATAACCTATACAGCAAAGGAATGTTGTACAAAGGTTATACGATCCAGCCGTATTCACCTGCTGCAGGAACAGGTTTATCATCACACGAATTGAACCAGCCGGGTTGTTATAGAGATGTGAAGGATAGAACAGCGGTAGCTATGTTTAATGTTAATTGGATTGAAGAATCTTTTGAAAAAAAGAAAAAAGAAAACTTAATAGAACTTTACCAAGATGGCGATACTCTCATGCTTTGGGATGGATTCAAACTCCAAGATTTTGAAAATATACCTGTAAAGCTTTTAGCATGGACAACAACTCCTTGGACATTGCCTTCAAATACAGCTTTAGCAGTTGGCAAAAACATTGAGTATATAGAGGTTATAACTCCGCTTTACGGCAAACTAGTCAAAGTTATATTAGCAAAAGATTTATTTAAAAATTTCTTCCATGTTCCTGAAGAGGTTAGTATAGAAATAGGTTCTTGGACATTGTCTTCTCAAAATAATTCTTTAGAAATAATATTAAATGAAAAGCCTGAGAAAAAAATAAGAACTTGGATAGTTTCAGGATTCTACAAAGGCAGCGATTTAGCAGGAATAAAATATGATCAGCTTTTAGATTTCGGAATCAAACCTACTGATGGTGATGCCTTCCGTGTGATCATTGGTGATTTTGTGACTACTGAAGATGGTACAGGTATCGTTCACATTGCGCCAAGTTTTGGTGCAGACGATTTTCGTGTTGCCAAACAAAACGGAATTGGCTCATTAACTTTGGTGGATAAGCGTGGTAAATTCTTACCTGAAATAAAAGATGGTGTTTTCTTGTATGGTGAAGAGTATGTGAAAGAAGCTTATTTAACAGATGCTGAAAAGCAAGCTGAATTCGCACATCAAAAACAAGTGCTGGAAGCAGCAGGTAAGATCAAAGAATTAAAAGTGTATTTAAGTGTGGACGAACGTATCGTACTTAAATTACAGGAAGAAGGAAAACTTTTCAAAAAGGAAACATACGAACACAGCTATCCGCATTGCTGGAGAACTGATAAACCTGTATTGTATTATCCGTTGGATTCATGGTTCATCAAAACCACCGATTACAAAGATCGTATGATCGAATTAAACAAAACGATCAACTGGAAGCCGGAATCAACGGGTACCGGACGTTTTGGTAACTGGTTGGAAAATTTGAACGACTGGAATCTTTCCCGTTCACGTTTCTGGGGTATTCCAATTCCAATCTGGACAAGTGAAGATAAAACAGAACAAATTTGTATTGAATCAGCAGAGCACTTAAAGAAAGAGATCGATAATGCTGTTGCTAAAGGTGCTATGACAAGCAATCCGCTTGCATCATTCAAGCCGGGCAACATGACTGCTGAAAATTACAATACATTCGATTTGCATAAACCTTATGCAGATTCGATCGTGTTAGAAAAGAACGGAAAAAAATTATTCCGTGAGCCTGACCTGATAGATGTATGGTTCGATTCAGGTGCTATGCCATATGCACAATTGCATTATCCATTTGAGAACAAAGAACTGATCGATAATAAAAAATATTATCCGGCTGATTTTATTGCAGAAGGTGTGGATCAAACACGTGGATGGTTCTTTACATTACATGCTATTGCAACCATGTGTTTTGATTCGGTTGCATTTAAAAATGTTGTATCGAACGGATTGGTGTTAGATAAGAATGGAAGCAAAATGAGTAAGCGTTTGGGCAATGCCATCGATCCATTTGAGACCATCGAAAAATACGGTCCGGATGCTACCCGTTGGTACATGATCACCAATGCTGCTCCTTGGGACAATCTGAAATTTGATATTGAAGGAATTGCAGAAGTGCAACGTAAATTTTTCGGAACACTTCATAATACCTATTCATTCTTTGCATTGTATGCCAATGTGGATGGATTCAATTACAAAGAAGCTGAAGTTCCATTGAATGAGCGTCCGGAGATCGATCGTTGGATCTTATCAGAATTAAATACATTGATAAAAAAGGTGGACGAAGCCTATAACGATTATGAGCCACACCGTGCAGGCCGTTTGATCGAGGATTTTGTGGATGAGCACTTGAGTAACTGGTACGTTCGCCTTTGCCGCAGACGTTTCTGGAAAGGAGAATATTCTACAGATAAGATCGCTGCGTATCAAACATTATATCGTTGCCTTGAAGTGATCGCACAATTATCGGCACCAATTGCTCCATTCTTTATGGATCGTTTGTACACCGATTTGAATGCGGTTACTAAGCGTGATGCTTCGGAATCGATCCACTTGAGCAATTTCCCTGTAGTGGATGAAAAACAGATCGACAAAGATCTGGAAGAACGTATGGAATTGGCGCAAAAGATCTCTTCCATGATCCTATCTATCCGTAAAAAAGAGAATATCCGTGTTCGTCAGCCATTAACGACTATTCAAATTCCTGTTTTAGAGGATAGCATCAAGGCAAAAATTGAAGCCGTGAAAGATCTGATCTTATCGGAAGTGAATGTGAAGAATATTGAATTTGTCAGTGAGGCGGATACGCAGATCGTGAAAAATCTGAAGTTGAATTTCAAAACATTGGGTAAAAAATGTGGTAAGCACATGAAAGCGGTTCAGGCTTTTGCCAATGAAAATGCAAATGCTATTATTTCCGGAATTGAGAAAGAAGGAAAATTTGAGATTAAGATCGAGTCGGATTCGATCATTCTGGAGAACGAAGATGTGGAGATCATTCCGGTAGATATCCCGGGTTGGAAGGTGGCAAATTCAGGACAACTTACTGTTGCTCTGGATGTTACGATCACGGAGGCCCTAAAAGAAGAAGGCTTGGCCAGAGAGTTGGTAAACAGGATCCAGAACCTGCGTAAGGATAATAATTTGGACTTAACCGACCGTATTGATGTGAAAATTCAGAGAAATTCTGCTATAAATTCTGCCATAAACAATAATTTGGACTATATTTGCGCGGAAATTTTAGCATCTTCGTTAGAACTTGTTGATAACGTGGACACTACAAAGGGTTCGGAAGTGGAGTTGGAAGAAGATGTTAAAACAATAATTACAATAACTAAACTACTAAATTAATTTACGATGGCTAAAAAAACGCAAAAAGGAAAACCAGCTAAAAAGGCTGCTAAACCAGTAAAAAAAGCGGTAGCTAAAAAGCCTGCAAAGAAAGCAGCTCCTAAAAAGGCAGCAAAACCTGTAAAAAAAGCAGCTCCTAAAAAAGCAGCAAAACCTGCCCGTCCGGCAGGCGGGAAAGTAGCTCCTAAAAAAGCTGCTAAACCGGTTAAAAAAGCAGTAGCTAAAAAACCTGTAAAAAAGGTTGTAAAGAAAGTTGTTGCTAAGAAAGTTGTAAAAAAAGCAGTAGCTAAAAAGCCTGTAAAAAAAGTAGTTAAAAAAGTTGTTGCTAAGAAAGTAGCAAAGAAAGCAGCAAAACCGGTAAAAAAGGTAGCTCCTAAAAAAGCAGTTGCAAAAAAGGTTGTTGCTAAAAAAGTAGCTAAGCCTGCAAAAGCAGTTAAACCTGCAAAAGTAGTGAAACCGGTTGCAAAACCAGTTCCTGCAAAACCAGTGGTAGCTGCAAAACCTGTAGTAGCAAAACCAGCTCCTGCACCGGTTGTAAAGAAAAAAGCTGAACGTTCAGTTGATTTGGACGATGATGGAAAAAGAAGAGCTTCTTACGATGATGCTCCAATGGTAGTGGAATACAAAACTCCTTCTATCCGTAAACCATTAGGTCCAACTCCTAAGCCACATGTGAATACAGATACTCGTACACGTTATTCAGATGCTGAATTAAAAGAGTTCAAGCAATTGATCCTAAAAAAATTGGAAGATGCTCAAAAAGATTACGAATTATTAAAGAGCACGCTTTCTCATAAAGATGACCATGGTACAGATGATACTTCTCCAACCTTCAAATTGTTGGAAGATGGATCTGATGTATTATCAAAAGAGGAAACTGCACATTTAGCAGCCCGTCAGGAGAAATTCATCCAAAACTTGCAAAATGCTTTGATCCGTATCGAGAACAAAACATACGGTATTTGCCGTGCAACTGGAAAATTGATCTCTAAAGAGCGTTTGCGTTCTGTTCCTCATGCTACTTTAGCTATTGAAGCGAAATTAGAGCAAAGCAATTAATACAAATTTTTGTAAATATTTCTTAAGAAAGGTTACCATTGTGTAACCTTTCTTTATTTTTGTGCACCTGATTAAAAATATACAGCTCGTGAAAAAGCCATTGATACTTATCTTCTCTATTTTGCTCATTGATCAATTAATAAAGATCTATGTCAAAACACATTTCTTTTTAGGAGAAGAAATTCATGTGGCCGGGAACTGGTTCATTTTACATTTTACCGAAAATAATGGAATGGCTTATGGAATGGAATTCGGAGGTGATTTCGGGAAGTTGTTTTTGAGTGTTTTCAGAATGATCGCTATTGCCGGTATTGGCTGGTACATGTGGACACTTACCAAAAAGAATGAAGACAAATTTTTTATCATTTGTATTGCACTCATTTTTGCAGGTGCGGTAGGTAACTTGATCGACAGCGCATTCTATGGAATGATCTTTAGCGATAGTGGGTATGAAGTAGCCCGTTTTATGCCCGAAGAAGGCGGCTATTCTTCTTTCTTGCATGGAAAAGTGGTTGATATGTTCTACTTCCCTGTAATTGAAGGACATTTTCCTAGCTGGTTTCCGCTTTGGGGTGGAGAGGAATTTATTTTCTTCCGTCCGGTATTCAACTTTGCTGATGCTGCCATCAGTCTGGGTGTTATCTTGATCATCCTAAACCAAAAACGATTTTTTGCAAAAAAAGAAGAGCTGACTGAAACTTCTTTAGCTGCTGATGCGAATAAGGAGACGGTTGTTACCGATACTCCAAATCCTTAATGCAAAAAGAATATCCTCATTTTATTTTTTTGATCGCCTGCATTTTTATGCTTTTCTCTTCCTGCATTGTGGTGAATTACACAGGGCGGGACTATGATAATACCTGCGAAGTACATCATATAAAAATGAAGAGAACTGTGGTAGGAACCAGTTTTGGTTTATCGGCTTACGGACCGGATCAGCGTTGTCCGAATGTTAAACAGCGCCAGAATATGGGTTGTGTTGTGGAGCCTTGGCCAATCGAACGATTAGCGATCATATACCATTGTGCTGCCTGCGACAGCACAATGGCATACAATGATAAATTAAATTAATTTTTTTCCTGCTAAATACTCCGCTATTTGAACCGCATTCGTTGCCGCACCTTTGCGTAAGTTATCCGCCACGATCCACATGTTCAATGTTTTTTCCTGTGTTTCATCTCTGCGCAAACGCCCTACCAATACTTCGTCCTTATCATGCGCATCCATTGGCATCGGGTATTTTAAATTCTTCACATCATCCACTAACAATACTCCCGGTGCCGTTTGTAATAATGAGCGCACATCATTCAAGTCAAATTCCTGATCAAACTCCACATTCACACTTTCGCTGTGTCCACCCATTACCGGAATACGAACCGTTGTGGCGGTTACACGGATAGTATCATCACCCATGATTTTCTTGGTCTCATTCACCATTTTCATTTCTTCTTTGGTGTAACCATTGTCGGTGAACACATCAATATGCGGGATCACATTCAAGTCGATCGGATAAGCATAGGCCATTTCTCCTTTTACACCTTTCCGCTCATTCATTAACTGGTCAACAGCTTTTACACCTGTTCCCGTTACTGATTGATAAGTAGAAACGATTACACGTTTGATCTTGTATTTTTTATGCAATGGATTTAATGCCACCACCATTTGAATAGTAGAACAGTTAGGATTTGCAATGATCTTGTCGTTTGCCGTTAATACATCAGCATTGATCTCCGGCACTACCAGTTTTTTTGTTGGATCCATTCTCCATGCCGAAGAATTATCAATTACAGTGATCCCTGCAGCAGCAAATTTGGGCGCCCATTCGGTAGAGGTGCTTCCACCTGCCGAGAAAATAGCCACATTGGGTTTCATATCAATAGCAGTTTGCATCCCAACTACTTTGAACTTCTTTCCCTTAAAAGTAACTTCCTTACCAACCGATCTTTCGGATGCTACCGGAATTAATTCTGTTACAGGAAAATTACGTTCCTCCAATACCTGGATCATTTTTGTACCAACCAATCCGGTGGCACCTACTACTGCTACTTTCATTTTGTTTTAATTTTTAGTTATTAAAAAAAAAGCCTTTCCATTTCGGAAAGGCTTGTGAAATTTATATTGTATAAAAAAACACTATTGACCCTTCCCTTGCTGGAAACGTTTCATGTTGTGCTTTTTATTTTTACAGATCATTTTCATATTCGGGTACAAACCTAATTGATTTTTTTTATCTGACAAAAAGTTTTTTATCAATTTATTCATCTTCCGATAACTTGAGCAAGCACTGTTTTTCTTATATTTACTCTACATTTAGCGAAGGATGAGAGCGTTTTTTATAGCAATGTTATTAATGGTTACTTCTGCTTATGCACAAGTAACTGATAATTTTTCGGACGGAGATTTTACAGCCAATCAAGCCTGGACAGGTGATGGGGCAGAATTTATCGTGAATGCATCCCAACAGCTTCAATTGAACAATACCCTTGCCGGTGCCAGCTATTTGTCATTCCCCAATGCCTTAGCTTCACTCGATAATACGGAATGGCATTTTTATATCTCACAAACCTTTGCGCCTTCCTCTTCTAATTACGGCCGTGTGTATCTTGTTTCCGATCAAGCTAATCTGGAAGGTTCATTGAATGGGTATTATCTTCAATTTGGCGAAGCAGGCACCACTGATGCGGTGGAATTATTCCGTCAAACCGGTTTAACAAGTACCTCTGTTTGCAGAGGAACCAATGCTCAAATTGCGGCTTCATTCGCGATTGGAATAAAAGTAACACGCGATGCATCCGGGAACTGGAGTTTATTTGTTGATCCTGCCGGTGGTACAGCCTATGTATTGCAAGCCAATGGAACGGATAACACCTACACATCTTCATCCTTTTTTGGTGTGGCTACTGTTTATACAGTAAGTAATGCAACTAAATTTTTCTTCGATGATTTTTATATCGGGCCGGTGATCGTTGATAATACGGCTCCTTCTATTGTTTCTACTACTGTTATTTCTTCTACTCAATTGGATGTATTGTTTGATGAAGCAGTGGATCTTACAACAGCACAAACTGCCGGAAACTATTCTGTGAACAATGGGATTGGAAATCCTGCATCTGCTGTTCGTGATGCAAGTAATTTTGCTTTGGTACATCTCACCTTTGCCACTGCATTCAGTAATGCTTTGTTGAATACCTTAACCGTTTCCAATGTGCAGGATCAAAGTGCAAATGCCATCACAACCGCCACTTCAAACTTTACTTATTTCGCTCCTGTTACAGCGGCTTATAAAGATGTGATCATCACAGAGATCTATGCCGATCCTTCTCCGCAAGTAGCATTGCCTGCTACAGAGTTTGTTGAACTATTCAATAGAAGCTCCAATACCTTAAATTTAAATGGTTGGAAATTTACTGATGGTTCCTCCACAGCTACTTTTGGTAATTACAATCTGGCTCCGAATCAGTACCTGATCATTTGTCCTGTTGCCGATACTGCATCCTACAGTGTGTTTGGAGCTGTGATGGGTGTGAGTAGTTTCCCTTCTTTGAACAATACAGGCGATAATTTAAAACTAAAAGACAATACATTAGTGGATATCGACTCTGTGAATTATTCCGATGCCTGGTATCAGGATGCAATAAAATTGGATGGAGGCTGGACACTGGAATTGATCAACCCGAATATACCGCTTGCATGTGCAGCATCTGCCAATTGGATCGCTTCTAACAATGTCAATGGCGGAACTCCCGGAGTGCAGAACAGTGTGTTTACAACAGCAGCAGATGTTACAGCACCAAGTGTTGTGAGTGTTACAGCTACTGACCCTTTGCATGTTTCTGTTTGTTTTTCAGAAGCAGTGAGTGCAGCACAATTAGCAACTGTTTCTAATTTCACCATCAATAATTCCATCGGAACACCGCAGTCTGCTGTGCCCAATGGCACACTTACCTGTGTTGAATTGACCTTGTCGAATCCTTTAACATCTTCAACAAATTACACACTAACATTTGGTGCTATTACGGATTGTGCAGGTAACAACATGAATCCATTAACTGCGAATTTCAGTTATTATGAAGTAAAACATTTGGATGTGGTATTCAATGAGATCATGGCCGATCCCGATCCAATATTCAGTTCATTGCCTAATTATGAATATGTAGAATTGTACAATCGCACAGCTTTTCCTATCAATTTGAATAACTGGAAATTTATAGCAGGAACCAATGTGAAGCTCTTGCCCGATGTAACTATTTTACCCGATAGCTTTATTGTATTTGCTTCTACCACTGCTGCACCAAATTATCCGGCAAGTTACAATGTGGTGGGTGTTACCAGTTTCCCGACATTGACCAATTCCGGACAAGCACTTACATTAAAAACAGCCAATGATCTGATCATTTCAACAGTTACGTATTCCGATGCCTGGTATGGTGACGATACAAAAAAAGATGGCGGTTGGAGCTTAGAACAAATTGATCCGAATAATCCTTGTGCGGGCGCAAGTAATTGGACCGCTTCTGTGAGCGCTGATGCCGGAACTCCCGGAAGACAAAATTCTGTGTTTGCTGCCAATCCAGATCTTGTATTGCCGGAGATAGAACGCATCTCTGTGATCAGTGCGGATACCATTCAGGTGTTTTTTACCGAACCGATGGATAGCTTGACATTAATGAGCACAACATTGTTTACCGTTGATAATGGCTTCGGTAATCCTGTGTATGCGCGTTCCGTTGCTCCCGATTTTAAAAGTGTGATCCTGGCATTTACAAGTCCCTTTCAAATAGGAACGATCTATACACTCAGCGTGGGTGACACTGTTACAGATTGTGCAGGCAATGCTGTTGGAACAAACAATTCAGCCCGCTTTGCTATTCCGGAGCCGGCTTCGCCAAAAGACATCGTGATCAATGAGATACTGGTGGATCCTAACTCGGGTGGAGTTGATTTTGTGGAGATCTATAATCGCTCCAACAAAGTGATCGACTTAAAAACACTCAGCATCTCACAATACGATACTATTTTGAATGTGCCTATTAATTTAGAAACGATCAGCGCGGATGGGTTTTTATTTTTCCCGAATGAGTATTTAGTATTGAGTGAAAATACGGCTGCTGTTCTGTCACAATATAGCACCAGTAATCCGAAAGGCTTTCTCGAAATTGTGGACCTGCCTTCAATGAATATTGATGCGGGAACGGTGTGCTTATCTACTACAAGTGATGTGATCGATCATTTTGTGTATTATTCAGACATGCATTTTGCATTGCTAAACAGTACCAAAGGTGTTTCATTGGAACGTATTGATTTTAATAGAGAAACAAACGACCGCACGAACTGGCATTCTGCTTCAAAGGATGTAGGTTATGCAACACCGGCTTATAAAAATTCACAATACACTGATGCCGGAGAAGCAGAAAGTGCGATCGAGATCACACCGGAGATCTTTTCACCCGATGAAGATGGATACAATGATGTGGTGAATATCAATTATCATTTTGATCAACCTGGTTTTGTTGCCAATGTAAGTATCTATGATAGTAAAGGACGAATGATCCGTTATTTGATCCGTAATGAATTGTTAGGCACAAAAGGAACGTTCAGTTGGGATGGTATTACAGAAGAAAAAGAAAAAGCACGCATTGGTATCTATATTGTATTCTTTGAAGTGTTCCATACCGATGGTGCCGTTAAGAAATATAAAAAGACCTGTGTACTGGGTGGGAAGTTATAGATTTCTATTGTTTAATAATTTTCCTGGATCCAATCGTATTATTTCTCTCATCTATTAATTTCACCAGATACATTCCTGCATGAGTAGAACTAAGATCCAATTTTGTTTTCCCACTAATTTTATTCTCTAATATTTTATTCCCTAACAGATCGAAGAGTTGAACAACAATATGTTCACTATTGGTTTTAAGATCAATTGTAAATGAGTCATGAAATGGATTCGGATATAGCTCAAATCCATTTGAATTTTTGAGCTGATCAATATTTACTGAACAATTTTCACTGAAATAGCTAATGGAATCGATGTTTGTCCAGTAAGATGTACAATAAGCGGTGTCGCTTACTTCTATGCAGTGTAGGTTGGGGTTATTCCTTGTGTCAATATTTGCAGGTTGAATATGAGCGTTGTTTCCGTTCTTCAAATTTAAACTTGACAAAGAATTGTTATTGCACCATAGTGCTGATAAATCGTGATTATTCGACACATCTAAATTTGTTAATAGATTGTTATCGCATTTCAGTACCCACATTTTATTATTAGTGGAAACATCTAGCGTTGTTAAATAGTTTTGATGACAAGAAAATTGTTCTAGGGAAGTATCACCAATTACATTAATACTTGTTAATAGATTGTTGCCGCAGTATAAATGTGCTAATTCTGTATTCGAAGAAACATCTAAGCTTGTAAGCTGATTGTTTGAGCAAAAAAGATGTGTTAAATGTACATTTGAAGAAATATCTAAACTCGTTAATTGATTGAAAGAGATTTTTAACATAGTGATATTAGGAAAAGATTCAATCCCTGTTAAATCGCTTATATTCATGCTAAAACATGCTATTTCTCCAGAATGATTTGTTGCTTCTGTTACCTGTATCTCGTTATCGAAGTTTGTGTTTATTGTTGAATCAGATAGAAGACATGTTTTGAAATTTTGATCTGGAATAAAAACAACTTGTGCTTCTGTTGAAAGAACAAGTAATGTATATGTAAGTATAAAAATGAATTTTTTCATGATGTGATTTTTTATCAAAGGAATTGATAATTTATTTCAATCTGAAAAAAATCGACTATTTTTTATTCGAATTTTATATGTGTCTAATTGTATAAAATGGTGTTTTATTTTGTATATAAAATGCTGAAAATAAGAGCTTTAATGTTTGTTTGGTCGAAATTAAATATACTTGTCTAAATGAAAAAAGAGGCATGATCAACTCATGCCTCTTTTATAATATATATTGATCATTTCTATTTCAACTTAATACATACATTCTTCGGTTCGGTAAAGAAATGCAAGGCTTCAAATCCGCCTTCACGTCCTACACCCGAGCCTTTTACTCCACCAAATGGTGTGCGTAGGTCGCGCAACAACCAGCAATTGATCCAAACAATTCCTGCATGTAAATTACCTGCTACACGGTGTGCGCGGGTTAAATTTTCGGTCCATACAATGGATGCTAATCCATATTGTGTGCTATTGGCATAACCCAATACTTCTTCTTCTGTATCAAATGGCATTATGGTTACAACAGGCCCGAAGATCTCTTCCTGATTGGTTCTGCAATTGAATGATAATCCTTCAATAACAGTTGGTGCAATGTAATAACCTTCTGCAAATTCGCCTTCCAGTTTTACCTGATGGCCTCCACACAATACTGTTCCTCCTTCTTGCTTGGCAAGTTCTACATAGGATAATACTTTTTCCATGTGCGGCTTCGAAACAACTGCGCCCAACTTGCTGTCTTTATCAGCAGGGTTGCCCACCTTCATTTCTTTTACACGCTTCACAAATTCTGTCTTGAATTTTTCATAGATAGGACGTTCTACAAAAATGCGTGATCCACAAAGGCAGATCTGTCCCTGATTTGCAAAAGAAGAATTCAATGTTGTTTTGATCATCTTCTCAAAATCGCAATCTGCAAAAATGATATTCGGATTCTTTCCACCCAATTCCAGCGATAGTTTTTTAAACATCGGAGCAGCTACTTTTGCGATTTCTGCACCGGTTTTGGTTCCTCCGGTAAAGGAGATCAATGGAATTTTTGGATGTGATGTGATGGCTGATCCTACTTTATGTCCGTAACCGTGTACAATGTTCAATACTCCTTTTGGTAATCCGGCTTCTATACAAAGTTCAGAAAATAAATAAGCAGTCATTGGTGTTACTTCCGATGGCTTTGCCACCACACAATTTCCGGAAGCAATAGCAGGTGCAATTTTCCAGGTGAACAAGTATAATGGTAAATTCCAGGGAGAGATACAGCCTGCCACACCAACAGGTGTGCGCAAAGTATAGTTGATCGCAGTATCTTCCATCGAATGACTTTCGGAAGCATAATGCAAAATAGCAGTCGCATAAAAATGGAAATTAGCTGCTGCACGTGGAATGTCCACCATTCTTGCTAATGCAACAGGTTTGCCATTATCGGTTGATTCTGCAATGGCAAAACGCTCCATGTTCTTTTCGATTAGTTCCGATATCTTTAGCATGATGCGTGAACGTTCATCCTTTGGAGTAACGCTCCAGCCGGGGAATGCTTTTAATGCAGCTTCTGTTGCCAGTTCAACATCACGTTCATCGGAATCAGGGATATAAGAATATACTTTGCCTGTGGATGGATTGTAATTGTCGATATATTGTTTACCAACAGGTTCGATCAATTCACCGTTGATATAGTTTTTAATGTGTGTCATTTGAGGATCAATTTAGGCTAACAAAGATAACAAAAAAGAGGCTCAAAATGGCGCCTCTTTTTATCACGAACGTGCAGGGGATGTGTTATGGGATAACGATCTTTTCACTTGTGCTTTGTTTGTTGTGAATGATGTTCAAGAAATAAGTCCCTTTTTTCTCCAACTTAATTTCTTTGGAATAATTGCCACCTTCTTTCTGACTATCATAATGGATCTGTTTTCCGTTCTCATCCAAAATGCTCACATTGATAGGTTCTTTTGAAGAAGAAGCCATGTCGATCTTTACAGCATTTTTCTTCACATTGATAGTTACATTGAGATCTTCCTTTTCTGCTTTCCCATCATTGATCACCACGGTCTTTTTTACCACTTTTTTCTCCGATGTTGCTTCTCCTTCTTTTCCTCCTTCTTTGACGATCACTTTGGTGGTCGTATTTCCGTTTTCATCGGTAGTTACTTCAATGTTTTCATTATTGGAATCATGAATGCTGTAAGCGAATGCCATTGCATCTTCTGCATTTTTTTCGTCACCGTTAATGATGATCTTCTTTACTATTTTTTTGTCTCCCGCTTTTCCATCTTCAGAGATGACCATTGTAATTTGTTTTTCAATTTCAGCGATCTCATCCTTTCCGATCGTTTTCTCGGATATGGTTGTGTCGCCATTCACGATGGTGATCGTTTTTACTTTTGCATTTTGTCCACAGGCCACTCCTGTTATTGCTATTGCAACCACTAAGGATGCGGCAATGGTTTTGTTGTATAGGTTTTTCATGGTTTAAGAGATTAAATTGTTTTTAATAATTGTAAATTTGGTTGCAACAAATTTCTGAGGCAAACATAGAGCATCTATTTACCGGGTGCTGTTAAAGCCCTGTTAATGCCTGTTAAATAATGTTAATGGTTTTAAGCATCTGTTTGAATGCCTTATTTTTGCGGTACAAATGAACAAAAGCAATATTAAGATAATTACCATTATGGCGAGTTTGGCGCTGATCGGCCTTATTGCTATTCAGGTGTATTGGGTAAATAATGCTATTTCATTGGGGCAGGATAGGTTTGAACAAAGTGTGAATGAAGCCTTGAACAATGTGGTGTATCGTTTGGAAAAGTTCAAAGCAGCTGCCAAGATCACCCAAAAATTCAATTTCCGTAAACAAGGTATCCGTTATTATTCAACAGTAGATATATCAGGTGACAAAACAAGTTTGGTCTCCGATTCCTTGGGCGATAAAGTTTCGTATCAACTTCCAAAGAATAAACTAAATGTGAAGATCGTTGAGGAGTTTGTTTCTGATTCGAATGGTGTGATCGTTAAAAAATCAAGAGAGAAGAATTTTTCGGCCGATACTTCTTCGAAAGAGCTGGATGCTAAATTGAAAGCCGAAGGGCCGCTCATGCATCCGATGGATTCAGCTGATTACAGCGATCAGTGGTTTGCCAACAAAACAAACATGGTGAACGATATCTTTGATGAATTGGTAAGTATCAACGTTTATAATGATTATGACAAGCGCATCGATACCTTGTTGATCGATTCAATTTTGAGAGTGGAATTGATGGAGAAGGGAGTGGATGCAGATTATATCTTCGGCATTACACCGAGCAAGAATCCTCCCATGGATTCAACAGGTTTGACCGACAAACAAAAAAAGATCTATCAATCACCTTTTAAAGTAAACTTATCACCTGATAATATATTTATCAAGCCGCAATTCCTTTCTGTTTCTTTCCCGAATCAGAAAAGATATATTCTAAGCTCCATGTGGTTTTTGTTACTCATTTCTATTGCCTTCATGCTTGCTTTGATCTTCTCCTTCTACTACACGATCTCTACGATCTTAAAACAGAAAAAACTTTCAGAGATCAAGAATGACTTTATTAGCAACATGACACATGAGTTCAAAACACCCATTTCTACCATCTCTCTTGCTTGTGAAGTGCTAGGTGATCAGTCGGTGGAAAAATCACCGGAACGTGTAAGCAATTATGTACGCATGATCGGTGATGAGAACAAACGGTTGAGTTTGCTGGTGGAGAATATTTTGCAAACGGCTATTTTAGATAAAGGGCAGTTTAAGTTGAAATTGCAGCAGATCGATGTACACAACTTAATAGAGCAAACCATTACTAATATTAAGTTACAGGTAGAAAACAAAGAAGGAGAAATTGAAAAATATTTGAATGCAAGTAAGTTTGTTATTGAGGCCGATCGAGTTCATGTTACAAATATTGTATTTAACTTGATCGATAATGCACTTAAGTATTCTTCCGATAAACCAAAGATCAAGATCTCCACAAAGAACGATATGGAAGGAGTGTTCATCTCTGTACAAGATAATGGTATCGGGATCAGCAAGGAAAATCAAAAGCGTATCTTTGATACGATGTACCGTGTTCCTACCGGAAATATTCACAATGTAAAAGGATTTGGCTTAGGATTGAGTTATGTGAAAGTGGTGGTGGAGAAGCATGGTGGTTCGATCAGTGTAGAAAGTGAATTGGGGAAAGGTTCTACATTCACAGTTTATTTACCTTTCAATATAGATAACAATCATTAAACAGAATAGCTATGGAAAAAACAAAAGTATTATTGGTAGAGGATGATCCTAATTTAGGAAACCTTCTAAAAGAATATCTGGAAGCAAAAGGTTATACAACCACACTTGCAACGAATGGTAAATTGGGATACGATGTTTTTTCGAAGGACAAGTTCAATATCTGCATCCTTGATGTAATGATGCCTGTAAAGGACGGGATTACATTAGCAAAGGAGATCCGTGCTATTGATACAACAATTCCAATTGTATTTCTTACAGCTAAATCCATGAAGGAAGATGCGATTGAAGGGTTTAAAGTTGGTGCGGATGATTATATCACGAAGCCATTCAGCATGGAAGAACTGTTGTTACGCTTGCAAGCTATTTTGAGACGTACCGATAATAAGGCAGTGAAAAATAATGATCAAACCGAATTCAAGATCGGGAAATATAAATTCGATTACCAGCATCAAACACTTGATCTGAAAGGATCACAACACAAGCTTACTACCAAAGAAGCAGAGTTGTTGAAACTGTTGTGTCTTCACGCAAATGATGTGTTGGATAGAAACTTCGCATTAAAATCCATTTGGAATGATGATAATTATTTCAACGGAAGAAGTATGGATGTGTACATCGCCAAGCTTCGTAAATACCTAAAAGAAGATCCGAATGTGGAATTGATCAATGTACATGGTAAGGGCTTTAAATTGCTGGTAGGGAAGTAGAACACTATCGAACAAGTGTTACTCTGCCAATGTATTGATGATCCATTTGTTGTACATCGTCTCTGAATACGATCTTATATACATAAACATCGTCAGTACATAATTTTCCTTTGTAATAACCATTCCAGCCTTCATACATATCGTTGGTCTTAAATATTTGTTCTCCCCAACGGTCGAAGATCAAAAATTCATAATTGTGCACTCCTAATATCACCGGTTTGAATACATCATTTAAACCATTGTTGTTGGGTGTAAATGCATTCGGGATCCAGAATAAAAATTCAGGACGGATGATGACTTCGGAATATGCAGTGTCTTTGCAACCATTAGTGTTGACTACTACTTGCATCACTGTGTATGTTCCCGGTGCGGTGAAGGTATGTGTGGTATCACAATTGGAGCTGTAATAACCATCGCCCCAATACATATCACAATCAATGGCTCCAATGCTTTGATCGACCGTACTTACATTCGGGAAAAAGATAGAGGTGTCTTTGGGCGATACCGTGAAACCTGCTACAGGAGATGGATATACGTCTAATAAAGAAGGTAAGGCAAATGTATCTTTACAACCGTTTGCATCAGTAATGATTAAATTAGTTGAGTAACTTCCGATCGCTGTATATTGATAAGAAGGATTTTGTTCGGAAGCTGTTCCACCATCACCAAACGACCATTGGTAGGTTAAGGCCGTTGTTGCGATGGAGCTGTCAACAAAATGAACAGGTTGCAGGTCGCAAGCAAGTGAAGATGCTAATCCATAATTGGCAATAGGCTTAGGAAAAACCTCTACTGTTCCGGTATAGGTTTCTGTACAACCGTTTTCAGAAACGGTAAGTGTAATAGGGAAAACACCAACAGTATCAAAAACAATATTGTTAGGATTTTGCTGATTGCTGGTGCTTGGATTTGCATGTGATCCGAAATCCCAGCTAAATGTTCCATTGCCTTGAAATGCTCCTGCTGCTGTTAGATTAAAACTATTCTCATAGATACATTCTCCGGGTGGTGATGCAAAGTTCGGATCTAATAATGGTTGAATATCAAATGTATTCACTGCTGTATCCGCACAAAGTGTTCCCGGATTGATGATCAACGTAACATTATAATTGCCCGGTGCAGGATACGTGTATGTCGGTGCCAGGATGGAAGAAACATCGGATGTGGTAGTCGGATCACCAAAATCCCATTGATAACTGAACGCATTCAAACTGGTTTGTGAAAAGTTAACGGTATAGCCAAAGCAAAAGGTTTGTTGCTGTGGAATAGAAGCAACCGGTAATCCCGGACAGTTGACAACGTTGAATTGAAAATCTCTTTTATTGGTATTGATCAAAACACCATTTCTATATTCTCTCGCACATACACCCACTACCCATTGCCCGATCATGTTGGGTGTTCCGGTCATTAAACCACTCAAAGGATTCACGGCCATGGCAGGGAATGAACTCATTGGATAACTTGCGTTATAAGGTGCTAACCACGGAACAAATGCGTATGGAGGAGAGTTGGCATCGAATGGACAAGTAGCAGGACAGCTAACACCAGTACCTGGCGCAGCTTGTGGTCCCAGGATCGGGCAGCAAGGGTCCAAGCCTGTAAATGGATCACAGAATTCATAATAGATAGAATCTCCATCAGGATCGGTAGCCGAGTGATCGAAGATCAATGGAACTTCTGCACATAAAAAAATAGGAGGGAAGTTATTGTAGCGTGAACTGTTATTACAAATTGCCAATGCAGGATCAGGAATGTGTGTCATGTAGGTGGAGCCAACATCACCCGGGTTGATCAAATTAAGGATCGTTTGATTTCTGCAACATCTTTGATAAACCAGATTGTATCCGCCTGCCAAGGGTGGAAGATTGACCACTGTTTGATAAACCGCTTCTTCTACACAAATATTGGTAGGAGGAGTAAAACAAGGATTGTTGATGGTAACAGGTAATACGGTAGAGCCCGGAAAAGGAATTTGCACATTGTTGAGCAAATTACCGGCAGCATCAAAAATGAAAATGGTAGCCGGATCATCATACGGAGCAAGTCCATTGATACAATCTCTATACAACTTAAGAGTGATGCGGTAGTCGTTGTTACCTAAACAGTCATAATAAATTTCGCCACCCACAATATGAGTAGCGAAATTTTTAAAACTGACCAGAGTTAAAAATAGTAGTATGAGATATTTTTTGGTCCTCATTTTTTAACCCTTAAAAATACGTTTATTATTTCAAACGCACGATCTGGAAGAATCCGGCAAATACTTTATTGGTGTCGGATTTACTTTCTTTAAAACTTCCTGTTGCAGGTAATGGATTTACTTTTGCATCTACTAGTCCAGCAGGTGGAACAGTTAACACATAATAATACGTACCATCTGCATGTCCGCCTCCATTCCAATTGTTTTTGTAATCTGTGCTTTCATAGATCTTGTTTCCCCAACGGTTGTATATAGCCAAAGATACATTGGTGTATTTATCCAGGTTGGCGATGTAGAAATTTTCATTTTCAGCAGGACCATTTCCATCAGGAGTGATCACATTTGGAATATTCAATGCACAACTTCCTTCTACACTTACATTCACTTGATCTGTTGTGGTATTACCACAAACATCGGTGATCAATAATTGATAGGTTCCCGAAACATTCGCGATCATATTCACAGGATTTCCATTGCTAGGAGTTAATGTGTCTGTTCCGCTGATGGTTGTCCATGCGTATGTGTATGGTGGACCACCACCGTTTACCAATGCTAAAAAGTTAACCAGGTCGCCAGGGCAAACTTGTGCATCATCACCAATAAAGGCAGTTAATGGAATAAATGTAGCTACTGTTACAGTTGAACTGTCAACAACAGCCGGTGTTGGATCCGGTGTTCCTGTACATGCATCTCCAACAGTAACAGTAAATGTTGTTGTTGAACTCACAGTTACACTTGGATCGGCAACTGAAGCAGCTCCACCCGACCAGGCATAAGTATAAGGCTCCACGCCTCCGGTTACTGTAGTGTTCAAGGTAACCGTTCCACCACTGTTACAAAGTGTAGTGTCGCTTGTAGTTACCACAATTGGTGTATATTCAGATAAATAGATGGTTGCTGATGTTGGTGGAGGAACACAAAATGCACTACCTGTTGGTTGTATCAATAATGTGATCGATTCTAAGGATTCTGCAACTGCATCCGAAACGGCATTGATACAAAACGAAATAGAATCTTGTCCGGGAGCAAAGATCAATTGGGATGGAAGAAGAGCACCCGGTCCAACATTATTATCATAATAGTCGGTTCCATTTATGGCCGTTCCACCTATTGTTAAATTGATCGTATCCTGAACAGAAATATTCGATGTTCTTACAAAATAGATACAGGCATTTCCACAGCCTTCGTATAAAGTGGAGTCATTGGCACCACCATAACTGATCTCCGGAATGATCTGAACACCAACAGAAGTAAAACTTCCTGCTTCCAAAAACACTCCTGAATCCCAGCTTCCATCACCTGCATCGGCTATAGCAATTTTAATATGATAGGTTGCGCCACATGCTACAGGTGCAATAGCTGTTAAGGGAACTGTAAATCCATCATATTGAACACTAGCCCCTGCCGGATTCTCATTGTCGAAATAATATGTCGCATTTGTTCCGCCATTCACATTGTTAATAGTAACTGGAGTAGATGTTCCAGGGATCAAAGCAATGTTTTGGTTGGTGTAACTTCCACCGGATGGATTCGGACCGCTGATAAAAAATCCAAACACATCATTAAAGCTGGAGTTCGCAAACTCCATATACTCTTCTGATCCGAATACATAACGGAACTTTAATGTATCAGCCAAAGGCACAAAGTCAAATTCTAAAATAGCGGCATCATATAAGGTGTTGGTTGCAATACCGGTTAATTGAGGATCAGTTGAAATAGTTCCTGTTCCTCCATTACTTAAACTACCACTGTTATTCGGACCAACTGCTACACTGATATCACCTGTTGCTAAAATTACTCCTCCCGGAAATCCAATATTGGAAGCTGTACCATTAAATTCACCGCGTGCAGCATTGGGCCCTGAAAAGGTGATATTGGAGGCTGTTACACCACTTCCCAATAATACGTTTTGAACCAATTGTGTTGGTGTCATTGCTGAATTAACCGTTAGCTGTGCTTTTGCAGTAAATGCAGTGCAAAGAATAAGTCCGGCTTTGAAAATATTTTTTATCATAGTAAATAATTTAGCGTATTAATGTTACATGTCCATACTTTTGCATAGGATTGGCCAAATATCCCTCCAGGTCAAATACAACGGGATAAACTCCTCCCGGTAATTTATTGCCTTTGTATGTTCCATCCCAGCCTGTGTACAGGTCTGTTGTTTCAAATATCAATTCTCCCCAGCGATCAAAAATGCGCATGCGGTATGATTTAATTCCTACACCATACCCCATATAAACATCATTTTTACCATTATTGTTCGGTGTAAAAGCATTCGGGAAATAGAAATAGAAATCAGGTAATACTACTAAGGTTTGTTGTGTGGTATCTGAACAGCCTTCCTGATTGGTAGAGATCAGCGTTACAGTATATGTTCCGTCTGTTGGATAGTAATGTTGTGGACTAATACTTGTAGAAACAGAGTCAAATGACCCATCTCCAAAGTTCCAGAAATAAGTAACTCCTCCAGTTGATAGGTTTGTAAAATCAACAGTCTGGTTCGTTGTGAAGTTGTACACAAAATCAGCATTGATCGGATAAACTGTAACGGTTACCTGATCCGTTACGGATAAGCCGCAAGCATCTGTCACCGTTAATGTGTAAGTGATATCAGATCCCGGAGTAACCGTAATACTGTCTACGTTAGTGATGTTGGGCGACCAATTATACACATAGTCGGGGCGACCTTGAGTAACATTGGCATCTAACAAAACCTCATTGCCACCACAAATCGTTGTATCGTTGTTAAATGATAATTGTAAAGGAAGATATGGAATAACATTTACGATCATACTATCGCTGGCAGTATTACCACAGCTATCGCTAACAGTAACATAATAAGTAGTTGTAACCGTAGGATTCACATTGGCTGTACTGCTCGTGCTGGTCGCATTGGTCCAGGTGTAGGTGTAATTTCCTACAGCTACTCCGCCAGTAGCATTGGCAGTTAATGGAACGTTTAGTGATGGACAGAATAATGTTGTATCGTTATTGAGCGTGACGGAGATCGGAGGAGAGTCAACGATATAAACGGTAACGGTGGAGGTATCATTTACTGTTCCGCATGGGGATGTATTGAAGACTTTTAAAATTACGGTTTCAGTTCCTTCCGTTAATAGATCGGATAGTGAATTGATCACAACAGTTGCAGTTTGTTGTCCAACCGCAAAAATAACTTCTGTGGTGATCATGGAGTAATCAATACCATTTCCTGCTGTTCCATCAATAATATAATTCATGGTATCCGCAAATGCTAAATGGGTTGTTCCTCTGTCGAAGGTGATCGTTGCAGCACCACAGCCTTCATAGAACATGGTGTCGTTTGTTCCGGGATTGCCTCCAAAGTCAGTGTTGGTTGTGATAAATACGTTTCCTGTACTTGAAAAACTACCCTCTTCTAAGAATACACCTGAATCAATAATTCCATCACCACCGTCTGCTATTGCAATTTTAATATGGTATGTGGATCCGCATTGAACATTTGTTATCGCAGTTAGTGGAACTGTAAATCCATCGTATTGAATAGTTGCACCAGCAGGATTTTCATTGTCAAAGTAGTATTGACCGTTGTTGTTTAAGTTTAAGTTGAACATGGTCACGGGAAGAGATGTTCCGGGAACCAATGCAATGTTTTTAGCATTGTTGCTGAATGGTCCCGTAATGCCCGGACCACTGATAAAAAAGCCAAATCCATCATTAATACCACCTGGGAAGGTGCTTACAAACTCCATGTATTCATCTGATCCGAAAACATATCTGAATTTAACGGTATCGGAAGTCGGAATAAAATCAAATTCTAAAATAGCTGCTTCGTAACTCAAGGTTGGACTCATGATCTGATCCAGATCAGGATCACCCACTAAACCATTGGAAGTGGTTACACCGGTTTGGTTGTTTGGACCAACGGCATTTGAAATATCTCCCGATGATAGAATTACTCCCGAAGCTAAGCCAACATTCGAGGCCGCACCGTTAAAAGTCCCTCTGGCTTGAATATCGCCTGTATAGGTAATATTTGTCGCCACGATCCCACTTCCAAGAAGTACATTTTGTACTAATTGAGCTGGTGTCATGGCCGTACTAGTGGTTAGCTGTGCTTTAGAGAAAAAAGGCAATAGTCCTAAAGCAATGCCTAATATACTGTAAACCGGTTTATGTATGAGACGATTGAGATACATGTAATTTATTAGCTGATTAACAGGCAAATATAAGAAAAATGCTCTTTCGGAAGCCGTTCATCCGTAAAATTCGGGCTTTCATCGAAATTAATCGTCATTTTGTCCGAATTCCTTTGCTGTCGTCCTATTCAAGATGTTTTTAATTCCAAAAAGGTTGCTTGAAAGCTAAATATTACTAAAAATTGTTCAATGGATCTGTTCCTTCACTTTGCTTAAATAATCGCTAAAGATTTAGAATATTAATTGCAAATTTGTGGCTCAGAAAAAATACTCACTCATAAATATCTTATCATGAATTCAAATTCAAACATTAATGCTTACATCGAAACGCATAAAGACCGTTTTTTGAACGAACTATTCGACATTTTACGCATCCCATCAGTAAGTGCCGATCCGAAATATAAAAATGATGTGATCAAAACAGCTGATGCTATCAAAGAAAAATTGATCGCTGCGGGTGCCGACAAGGTAGAGGTTTGTCCTACGGCCGGTTATCCGATCGTTTATGGTGAAAAGATCATTGACCCAAAATTACCTACGGTATTGGTGTATGGACATTATGATGTTCAGCCTGCTGACCCATTGGAATTATGGACCTCAGGACCGTTTGAGCCCGTTATCAAAAAAACGGATCTACATCCTCAAGGTGCTATTTTTGCCCGTGGTGCTTGCGATGATAAAGGACAGATGTACATGCACGTGAAGGCATTTGAGTTAATGATGCAAACCGGAACGCTTGCTTGTAATGTGAAATTTATGATCGAAGGGGAAGAAGAAGTGGGTTCTACTAATCTGGCCATTTTTGTGAAGCAAAACAAAGAGCGTTTGAGAGCAGATGTGATCCTTATATCAGATACAGGAATTATTGCCAATGATACACCTTCTATTTGTGTTGGTTTAAGAGGTTTGAGTTATGTAGAAGTAGAGGTGACCGGACCAAACCGCGACCTTCACTCCGGATTGTACGGTGGTGCTGTTGCAAACCCGATCAATATCCTTTGCGAGATGATCGCTAAAATGAAAGACGATAAGAATCACATTACTATTCCGGGTTTTTACGATGATGTTGAAGTATTGAGTGCTGAAGAGCGTGCTGAAATGGCAAAAGCTCCTTTCAGTTTGGATGCTTATAAAAAAGCATTGGATCTTTCTGATATTCATGGTGAGGAAGGTTTTACTACCAATGAACGTAACTCCATCCGTCCAACATTAGATGTAAACGGTATTTGGGGTGGATACACCGGTGAAGGAGCAAAAACTGTGATCGCATCAAAAGCGTATGCGAAGATCTCCATGCGTTTAGTGCCTCATCAAAACAGTGATAAGATCACTGAATTATTCAAAAATTATTTTGAAAGCATTGCACCTAAATCAGTAAAAGTAAAAGTGACACCACATCATGGTGGTGAGCCTGTGGTTACTCCAAGTACATCGCCCGCTTATAAAGCAGCTAGTATGGCAATGGAAACGACTTACGGTAAAAAACCTGTTCCTGTTCGTAGTGGTGGAAGTATTCCTATTGTGGCGATGTTTAAATCCGAATTAGGTTTGGATTCTGTATTAATGGGTTTTGGTTTGGATTCCGATGCGATCCACTCACCAAACGAGCATTATGGTGTATTCAACTACTTCAAAGGAATTGAAACGATCCCTTACTTCTATAAATATTTTGCGGATCTGAAAAAATAAGATCATCTGATTACGGAAGAACACAGGAATACTATTCTTTGCGTTCTTCCATTTTTTATAAAAAATAAAATCTATGAAAAAGCTTTTTTTTATTCCTGTTCTTATTGTTCTTTTTATTTTCTCTTCTTGTGGCGACTTTCAAGATGTGACATTCGAAGGGATTGAAAATGTGAAGGTCAATAAACTCTCTCAACAAGGCTTGGACGTGGATATAACAGCTAAGATCAAAAATCCGAACAAAGTTGCTTTCACTATTTACAAGTCCGATCTGGATGCCACCTTTAGTAATATGAATGTGGGTAAAGCAACCCTTACAAACAATGTGAAAATAAAAGCAAATTCCACTCAATCCTATACATTTAATATCAAGTCGGATTTTTCTAAACTTAGTTTAGGAGAGCTTCCGAATTTGTTATCTATAGCAAGTAGTAGAAGTATTAAAGTAGGATTAAAAGGGAATTTAAGAGTAGGAAAACTATTTGTGAAGAAAAATTATCCTGTTGATATGACCAAAAGTGTTCCTTTGAATTTTGGTAAATAGTTAAGAAGCGTATTTCATCGCTACATATTTTTCAGGCACAACGAGTTCGGCTGTACAATAATCTATTTTTTCTTGTATTGATAAAGGGTAGTTGGATGTTTCTTTAAAACCAAATGGTGCAAAAAAATCGGGAATAATGCAGACAAGAAAAAGCTCTCCTTTTGCCCTTTTGATCAATTCTTTTACCAGTGCTTTTCCTATTCCTTTTCTCCGATGTGGTGTAACAACACCCAGCGAACACAGTTCAGTGCAATCGCCACGTTCCCTGAGCCGGCCAAATCCAACCAACTCATTATTCCGGTAAGCTGCTACAAATTGTTCCTGCCTTAATTCACGATCATCCAATTCAAATTCACGGATGTATTCGCAAATTTGTTTGAACTTCTTTTCATCAGGTGTTTTTAGTAAAAGATCCATTCAGGGATAAAAATAAAAAAAGCAGTTGAAATGCTCCAACTGCTTTTTTTTAGATCAAATTTGATTAGTGGTGGTGACCATGTGGACCATGTGCATGTCCGTGTGCTAATTCTTCTTCAGTAGCTTCGCGGATCTCCAATACTTCACCTTTGAAGTGTAGATCTTTTCCTGCTAAAGGATGATTGAAGTCCATCTTCACATATTCTGCAGTGATCTCCATTACATTTCCGTATAAACGGTTTCCTTCATTGTCAACCATTGGTAAAGTAACACCCACTTTTACATTCTCTTCATCTAATTTTCCATCTTCACCTAAAAATGCATCGATAGGGATCATTACTACATGTTGTTCATCACGCATTCCGTATCCATTGGCAGCTGTTATGAAAAAATCAAATGTGTCGCCAACTTTTTTACCACTTAAATTGCTTTCGAAATCAGGTAATAATCCACCTGCACCAAAAAGAAATAAGAACGGATTTTCTTTGCTTGTTTGTTCAACATGCTCTTCGGTTCCTTTGATTGTTAAGTGATAGTTAACAGAAACCACTTTGTTTAGATCAATTGTCATTTGTATAAATTTTATATTGTAAAATAATTTCGCGCAAAAGTAAGTTAATCAATTAATTAAACCGAATAATAATTGTCTTATTTTATGAAAATCAAAGAAAAATGATACTTTTGGTAAAACCTATGCATTATTAACACGCGAACAAACTGCCCACATGAATTATCCGAATTTGATCAATAGTAAATTGCCGAATGTTGGCACCACTATTTTTACAGTTATGAGTAAATTGGCTGCCGATCATCAGGCGATCAATCTTTCACAAGGCTTTCCCGATTTTTCCTGTAATCCTGATCTGGTAGATCTGGTTGCTAAATACATGAAAGCAGGGAACAATCAATATGCTCCTATGGCCGGCTTATTGCCTTTGCGCGAAATGTTGTCTCAAAAAACAGAAGCATTGTATGGTGCAAAGTATGATCCCGAAACAGAGATAACGATCACAGCCGGTGCTACACAAGCCATCTATACTGCTATTACAGCTGTGATAAGAGAAGGCGATGAAGTGATTGTTTTTGAACCTGCTTATGATTGTTACCAGCCTGCTATAGAGTTAAATGGTGGTAAGACCGTTTATTTACAATTGAAAGCTCCCAATTATTCGATTGATTGGGAAGAGGTGAAAAAAGTGATGAATCACCGCACTAAAATGATCATTGTAAATACACCGCATAATCCAACCGGAAGTATAATGACTGCAGCAGATATGACCATGTTGCAAAAGTTGACAAAGGATACAGATATCGTGATCATTAGTGATGAGGTGTATGAACATATTATTTTTGATGGACATCAACATCAAAGTGCTGCACGCTATCCTCATTTAGCGGAAAGAAGTTTTATCATCTCTTCTTTCGGAAAAACGTATCATACTACAGGCTGGAAAATCGGTTATTGTGTGGCACCCCAAAATTTAATGAATGAATTTAGAAAAGTGCATCAATTTTTAGTGTTCTCCACAAACACTCCTGTTCAGTGGGCTTTAGCTGAATTTTTAAAACAAAAGGAACAATATCTTGATCTAGGGAAATTCTATCAGAATAAACGTGACCTTTTTATTTCCCTGATAAAAAATTCACGATTTGAATTGACACCTGCTGCCGGAACGTATTTCCAATTGCTCAATTTTAAGAACATGAGTAATGAAAAAGATACTGATTTCGCTATCCGCTTAACAAAAGAATTTAAGATCGCTTCTATTCCTATCTCCGTGTTCTATCACGAAGGAGTAGATGAACATGTATTGCGTTTTTGTTTTGCCAAAAAAGAAGAAACTTTAGAAGCGGCTGCTGCTATTATCAATAAAATATAATGATGAACGACCTAAAAATAACCATCATCCAGTCGGCTTTGTATTGGGAAAATATTGATTGGAACCTGGAACTGTTTGCAAAGAAAATAGATTCTATAAAGGAGCAAACGGATCTGATCATCCTTCCTGAAATGTTTACTACCGGCTTTACCATGCAGCCTGAATTGTTGGCGGAAGGGATGAACGGAAAAGCGGTTGAATGGATGAAAGCGCAAGCTCAGAAAAAGCAATGCGTTATTACAGGAAGTTTTGTGTGTGAAGAAAATGGGAATTATTATAATCGTTTGGTATGGGTGAAAGCGGATGGCTCTTATTCCACTTATGATAAACGCCATTTATTTACCATGGCGAATGAAGATAAACATTATACAGCTGGATCTAAAAAGATCATGGAAGAGATCAAGGGTTGGAAAATTTGTCCCTTGATCTGTTATGATCTACGCTTTCCGGTATGGGCAAGAAATATAAAAGAGAATAGATATGACCTGTTGATCTATGTTGCGAATTGGCCGGAACGCAGAAATCATCCATGGAAAACATTGTTATTGGCACGTTCCATAGAAAATCAGTGCTATGTTGCCGGAGTGAATAGAGTGGGGGACGATGGAAATGAAATTTATCATTCGGGCGATTCTGCTGTGATCAACTTTAAAGGAGAGGTCCTCTCAAAAACACCTGCACACGATGAATGCATCGAAACAATATCATTATCATATGCCGATCTGGAAGAGTTCAGAAAACAGTTTCCGGTGTTGAATGATGCGGATGAGTTTTACCTCTCCTCTTGATCTCCTCTCCGGAGGAGAGGAGGAGTTACCTTAATAAAATGCGATTGAAATTTGTTCCCTCTCCTTTGGAGAGGGTTAGGGAGAGGTCTTCCAATCTAATTCCAAGTCCCAGTTCGATCGTACGTTGATCAACTCAGTGTTATAGATCACTTTTTCTGCTTGGGTATGCTGTAAATAGTTTCCGCTATCCCATTTCCCATTATTGTTTTCATCTACAATGATCTTGAGTTTGTATTTTTTAGGATGCAAGAATTCATATAGTAACTCTTCTGATTTTTTAATGTTTTGTTCGCGTTGAATGAGTCCTTGTTCGTCAATCAGCTGAATGATGTAATTGCTATTTTTTTCAGGGATGTTCAGCTTTAATTTCAAGCTGCCATAATATTTTGCTTCACGAGTTTTAAGATCGATCTTGATCGTATCGTTTGTTAAATTGAAAATGTCGGTAAACGTTCCGGGAGGAATAAATAAACTGTAGTTGGTGCTTTCTTTTATGATGTAATTTTTAGTGGATTCACTTTTTAAAAGCAGTTGTATGATCGCTCGTTCAGATTGAGCACTAATTAGATCAAACTGCTTGTTTGGAATAAGTGTTGTATCCTCCTTTAAAATGATCTTATCCGAAGCTGCTATGTTTTTGACAGGATTCGACAGAATTAGAACCAGGTTTTTATTTAGATCAAAACTTTGATTGCCATCAGGGCTATTTACAACAGATAATTTTAAAGGATTACGTTTTGCTTTTAAGGCTTCTTCTTTATTAATGAACTTGAATTCAAGCGTGTCGATGATCTTATTGCCATTGCTTATTTGCAGAACAATAGAGTCTTTTTGATAGTTGGTGATCCAATAACGTAATGAATCTTTGTTTTTTGAAAATTCAAAATATTCTTGAACTCCTTTGAGGTCGTTGCTTAAATTGTTGATGCGAATACTGTCGGAGCCTTGACTAAAAACAAAGTCAAATCTTCCATACGAAGGATGTGTCGCTTTTTTTAAGAAAACTTTTTTTGATGGCTCTTGAAAAAGTTCCAATTCAATGTCTTTTTTAACGGAAGCATCAACCAATGAATCATAGAATGCAATGCTTTCACTTTCTCCATCATATTTATAATTGGCATTTGCATCTTTAATAGCAACCATTTTATACTTGCCACTTTTAACATTATTGATCTCGAATGTGCCGTCTGCCTTTGTTTTTCCAAAATAATCGGGTTGTGATTTATAAACAACGCTGTCGCTTGAATCGGAATACAACATGACAAGGATCCCTTTTTCGGTTCTGTGATCAAAAGCTGTTTGTACTTTCCCCTTTACTTTCAATGAATCAATAAATGTTCCAGTAGAGAAGATATATTTGAAATTTTCAACTGGATTCCCTTCATTAACATCTGTTACAGCATTCCCGAAGCTGATGCAATAGGTGGTGTTGGATTTAAGAACTTCATTTTTATCGAACTCAATGTTCAATGTTTTGTTTTTTACATCAATGTCGGGCGTTTTGTTCAATGGAGGAGAAATGATCAATTGATTATTCAGATCCTTCAATTGAATGTATTCATCAAAATTGATCTCGATGAGTTTGGAATTAAATCCGAGTTGTGCGCTATCCGGATTGTATTTTAAGACGGTGGGTGCTGTTGTGTCTTTTGCTCCACCACCCGGAGCAACGATCTGCGCGCAAGATGCTAATAGCAGTAATGCTAAAGCAAAGAAAAATGGATTTGTATTAACCTTAAAGTTGTTCAATGATGCGTACGATTTTTTCTAAATAATGCTTATCAGTTTCATCGTATGTTGCCAAATGTTCGCTGTCAACATCCAACACCAATGTAACATTCCCGTTTTTATCAAATGCTGGAACTACGATCTCTGATTTTGATAAACTGCTGCAGGCAATATGTCCTGGAAATAGTTCTACATCTTCCACAATGATCGTTTTCTTTTCTTTCCAGCTGCTGCCACAAACCCCTTTGCCAAAAGCAATGCGGGTGCAGGCGATCGGTCCTTGAAATGGGCCCAAAACAAGTTGATCGTCTTTTACAAAATATACGCCCACCCAAAACCAGTTCATGCCGAATTTTAAAGCCGACATAATATTGGAAATGTTCGCAATGTAATCGGATTCCCCCTTCACCAATGCTTTTATTTGAGGAAGTAAGGATTCATACTTTTCCTGTTTGCTGGTTCCGGTAATTATGAGTGATTCTGCCATGGTGCAAAGGTAACAAAAAATAGAGAGTGGAATAGGGCTCAATTATTCGCAAAAGCAATGGTTGCAATGCTCACTTTTACATCCGGAATTTTTAATAAGGTCAGTGCACATGCCTCTAGTGTGGAGCCTGTCGTAACAACATCATCCACTAAAAGAATATGTTTTTTGGTTAGTTTCTCCGGTTCGGCTATATGAAAGATCGATTCTACATTTTGCCAACGACTAAACCTTGATTTTTTGGTTTGTGTTTCCGATTCATTGGCTCTAATTAGCGTTGAAGTATCCGTACTCACGTGTAAACTTTTTGATAATCCTTCAGCAAAATATTCACTCTGATTGTAGCCTCTTTTTTTCTTTTTCCGTTCGTGTAATGGAACAGGAATGATCATGTCTATTGATTCATATTTTCCGGATTGTTTCAGTTCGAGTCCATATAGTTTCCCAACTGTCAATCCAATTTCTTTTTTGCCATTGTATTTGAGTTGGTGGATCAGATGTTGCACTTTCCCGCCTTTACCAAAAGCATAATAGGCAGCAGCAGAAACAATATCCGCTCTTCCCCAAAAGAGTTTTTCTACCGGATTTCCATTTTGAAGATGAAAATTTGTTTTGGGAAGATGATATCTGCAAAATGTACACAAACACTCTTCATGCTTAAATAGACCATTGCCGCAAGAAGCACAGTTTTTAGGGTAAATAAGCGAAATGAAGTCGTTTAACATTCTTTTTGTTACGTTAAATCATAAAATGTATAACTTTGCGTTACGAAAATAAACATTCATTTATACTATGGAAAACAATCAAGAAGAAAAAAAATCCAATAATAAGTTATTGTTGATTTTATTATTTCTTTTAATAGGTGGAAATTTAACATTTGCTTGGCTTTGGTGGCAGGAAAAAAACAGAGCGAATACAGTTGTTGTGGAGAAAGAGCAAGTGATCGTGGAGCGTGATAATGTTAAGTCTGATCTGTTGGAGCTTCAGCAGGAATATGCAACTCTTCAAACGAACGATGTTAATCTACAAAAAGAGCTGGAAGAAAAACGTGCTCAAATTGCAGAGTTGATCGAACAAGCTGAAAAGCATAAGAATGATTCTTATATCATTTCTAAACTACGCAAGGAGACTGAAACGCTTCGTAGCATTATGAAACATTATATTGTGGAGATCGATTCTTTGAATACTTTGAACAAAACAATTTTGGCAGAGAAAGCAAAAGTATCGGAAGATCTTACTGCTGAGAAGGATAAAACAGCTCAATTGTCAAAGGATAAAGAAAAATTGCAAAGCACAGTTAACTTAGGTTCTATCTTAAAAGCGGAGAATCCAACAGTTAAGGGTGTTAAATTTAAATCGGGCGGAACAAAGGAAGTGGAAACAACAAAAGCATCACGTGTAGAAAAGATCAAAGTTTCTTTTGTTGTAGGTGAGAATAAGATCGCTAAGCAGGGAGTAAAACCGGTTTATGTTCGTATTGTATCACCTGATGGGAAAGAGATCTGCAAATCTCCGGATGATATGAATATGGTGAAATTCAATGGATCTAGAGGTTACTATGCCGGCAAGCAAGACATCAACTATAAAAATGAAGAGGTAGCGGTGGATGTATTCTGCGGAAATCCTAACCCGTTTGTCCCTGGGAAATATCTTATCGAGATCATTGCTGATGATGTGGTGATCGGGGAGTCGTCCATCACCTTAAAATAAGCTGTATAAGAATTTGAGAAAAGCATTCCGAAATCGGGATGCTTTTCTTATTTTTGTTACACCAATAGCATTACATGAATCCTAATATTAATCCCGATAGCGAAAATTTAAGTTCAGCAGAGAAAGAGTTTGAAAAAGTCTTACGTCCTGCCGACTTCTCCGACTTCACCGGTCAGAATGAAGTGGTAGAGAACTTAAAAATATTTGTGAAGGCTGCAAAACAGCGTGGTGAAGCATTGGATCATATATTATTACATGGCCCTCCGGGTTTGGGAAAAACTACATTGGCGAATATTGTTGCTTCTGAGTTAGGAGTAAATATTAAAATTACATCCGGACCTGTGTTAGACAAGCCGGGTGATCTGGCGGGTTTATTGACAAATCTCGAAGAATATGATGTTTTGTTCATTGATGAGATCCATCGTTTAAGTCCTATTGTAGAAGAATATTTGTATTCTGCCATGGAAGATTACAAGATCGACATCATGATCGATAGTGGACCAAATGCCCGCAGCGTTCAGATCAAATTAAATCCGTTTACATTAGTAGGCGCTACCACACGAAGCGGTTTGCTCACAGCACCATTGCGTGCCCGTTTTGGCATAAACTCACGTTTGAATTATTATGATGCAAAATTATTGCAGCAGATCATTACCCGCGCGGCAAGCATTTTAAATGTTCCCATATCCGATGATGCAGCGCATGAAATAGCACGAAGAAGTCGTGGTACCCCGCGTATAGCGAACGCTTTGTTGAGACGAATCCGCGATTTTGCGCAGATCAAAGGTGATGGAACCATTGATATGGAGATCGCTCACTTCGGTCTTTTAGCTTTGAATGTCGATAAAAATGGCTTGGATGAAATGGATATCCGTATCCTTTCTACACTCATCGATAAATTTAAGGGTGGTCCTGTTGGTATCACTACCATTTCCACTGCTGTTGGTGAAGAGGCCGGTACTATTGAAGAGGTATATGAACCATTTTTGATACAGGAAGGTTATTTGGTGCGTACACCGCGTGGACGCGAGGCGACCGATCTTGCCTACAAACATTTAGGAAAAATTCCCCGCACTTTCAAAGGCAGTTTGTTTGATAATGACAAATTCTAATTATACTCAACTGATCAAATCGGAAGCTGCTCGTTTAGGATTTGATTATTGCGGTATTTCTAAAGCCGATTTTTTAGAGGAAGAAGCACCCCGTTTAGAGAACTGGTTAAATAATAATATGCATGGACAAATGAGTTACATGCAAAATCATTTTGATAAACGTCTTGATCCACGATTGTTGGTACCCGGTGCTAAATCGGTGGTGTCATTGTTACTCAATTATTTCCCATCAGAAAAACAAACTGATGCCTCATCTCCAAAGATCAGTAAATATGCTTATGGTACCGATTATCATTTTGTGATCAAAGAGAAATTGAATCAATTGCTGGAATTTATAAATCAAGAAATTGGAGAGGTGGATGGACGCGTATTTGTTGATTCAGCACCTGTATTGGATAAAGTATGGGCTAAAAAAAGCGGTTTGGGTTGGATCGGAAAGAATTCAAATTTGATCACTAAAAAGAATGGCTCCTTTTTCTTTATTGCCGAATTGATCATCGATCTTGAATTACAATACGATGGGCCTATAAAGGATTATTGCGGTACTTGTACCAAATGTATGGATGCATGTCCTACAGAAGCGATTGTTTCACCTTATGTGGTAGATGGAAGTAAGTGCATTAGTTATTTTACAATTGAATTAAAAGATGCGCTTCCTACTGAGATGAAAGGAAAATTTGATAACTGGATGTTTGGTTGTGATGTTTGCCAGGATGTTTGTCCCTGGAATCGTTTTTCAAGTCCACACCGTGAGGATCAGTTTGAAGCCAATAAAGAATTACTTTCCATGTCAAAAAATGATTGGATAGATCTGACTGAAGAAACCTTCAGAAGAGTGTTTAAAAATTCGGCTGTAAAAAGGACTAAATACGCTGGACTAAAGCGTAATATTGAGTTCATTACGACTTAGTGACATTACGATATACTTCAACGATCACGTCTTTGTACATGTGTCCGAATGTGGTAAGTGCCCACACTTTTAATAATGTTTTTTCGTCCGGCTTAAGCCACTTCATGGCTTTCGTTAGTTCCTTGCGAAAAAGAGCTTTGTCAAAACTTACTTTTTCTAAAATATTCTTACTTAATTCAAACATATTAGGGATGTTGTATTAAGGGTTAATGATCAGTTTGTTTAAGAACGCTCTATCTTGAACGTAATTTATGGCACAAAGTTACTTTCAGAAAAAGCTTTTTAGTCACATTTTACTGTTAAAAAACTTTAAAATGTTTGTAACTACTTTTTTTCGCCCCAACGATAGGTGTTTTGTTCCAATCCGATGAGATCGACTACTCTATCAACAACTGTTGTCGCTAATTGTTCAATTGTTTTTGGATTGCTGTAAAAAGATGGGCTGGCAGGACAAATAATACCTCCTGCTTCCGTTACTGTTTTCATATTGTTGATGTGGATCAAACTTAGGGGTGTATCGCGTGTTACCAGGATCAATTTTCTTCTTTCTTTTAAGATCACATCAGCAGCGCGTGTTGTAAGATCATTGCTAATACCTGTTGCGATACGTGCCAATGTTCCCATTGAGCAAGGACAAATGATCATGGTGTCGTATTTGGCTGATCCGGAGGCAAAAGGAGCAAAGAAATCACTTTTTTGATAGATAGTATATGGGAATTTTTCAAAATCAGAATTGTTTAGCTCGCATTTCCATACATCTTTTGCATTGTCGCTCATAACAACACCAACCGTCTCAATTTGATCACTGAGTGCTTGAAATTTATCTAACAGTAATTTAGCGTAAATAGATCCGCTGGCACCGGTGATCGCGAGTATGATCTTATGTTTATTCTGTTTTTGCACGATTGAATTGATAGGTTAATGTGAATGATAGCTGGTTATTCTTTTGTCCGGGATTGAACCAGAAACTCGCTCCTGTGTTGTATGCTCTAATGGTGTTGAGCGAGTATGAAAACCGCCAACTGATTCCCAAATTATTGAATATATTATAGTTGAGTCCAATATTTCCATTCACTTCTAATGGGTTAAAGGGATTGTTGCCGAATATTTCGCCATAAAAATTATACTCTTTTGATTTAAATAAATACGCAAATCCCGGTCCCAGGTCAAATGTAAATTTCTTTTGGTGATATTGAAATAACAAAGGAACTTCAATATAGTTTAACTGCATTAAATAATAACTAAAATCTCCTTCATCCGGATTTCCATTATGTCTTGATCCTTTTTGAACATAGAATACTTCAAATTGTCCACTCCATTTTTCACTAAGTTTGGCCGTTAATGATGCTCCAGCTATAGGGCCAGCTTTGTGATATCCCTGATAGGTATCACCATCCACTTGGGTAGCGGTCATGCCTAATTTTACACCTGGAATAAAACGTTTTTGAGCCTTCAGTTGTGAGACAAAAAAGAGAAGGAAAATTAAAACGTAAATATGATAGTTTGATTTCATTTTTACAAAGATAGGTATAAAAGCAAAAAAGCACATCCGAATTATCAGATGTGCTTTCAATTTTAAAGAAAAGGTTTTAAGGCATTACTTTCGCTTCTTCTGCCTGTAATACTTCGTAGGTTGCCGCATCATAGATATATGCTACAATGTGCATGTGTTCAGTATGTGTAGGAATGCCTTTAAAATCGGCAGGAATATTATATGCATATTTTTTGATCACGCTTTGTCCGTTTGTAACTGCACCATTCGCAACGTCATCACCCCAGGCAGAGTTAACAGCGTCTCTTAGAACGTGTCGGTGTACATAATTTTGCACAATATCAGCAGGAGGGGATAATCTGTAATCCACCTGCCAAGCTGTTATGCTATCCTGGGTTAATAATACAACCAATTTATAGTTGCCATTCATGTTCGTAAGGAATTCTGTTTTTATAGAAGTACAAACGGTATTGGTAGATGCATTGAAATCATTCACAATGTGAATATCTGCAACCGGTGGATCGTTGATGAATGTGCTCACAAAGTTTGTCCATCCATGTGAAGGATAATTTACAAAGTGCGTGTAATTAGTCGCATCAAAGTTTTTGCGGTTGATCATTCCTTGTGGAAGTCCCAGCAAGCCTGCTTGAAATGTGGCATTATAATCATCACCAACAGTTGTTCTGAAATCAGCCGGGAAAGATCCAGCAGGAGCTCCGGCAGGCAGTGCATGCGGTGGACAAGGTTCAGCAAAATAACCAACATGTATCGCAAGTGGAATGATCTGTCCTGAATAAACTGAATCACAATATTTTAATTCAGCAGCAGCTTTAGGGCAATTACCACAAGTATGTCCGGTAAAGTCTTCAACTAATACCTTTCGAATATGTGTTGTTACATTTGGAAAAACAGCAGTATCGCATGCGCTTGTATCACCGGCATTGGGATTAACTGGAGGATATGGATTTTCTACTCTGTCACACGATATGATCGTGATCGTTAATAGCAGAAGAAATGAACTAATTAGATGTTTCATGTTCTATATTTTTAGAAGCTGGTAGTAATAGATAAAGATAAACCATTTGATGCAGGAACCTGACGGCAAATACCACCTACACAAAATACACCATCGCGTTGGCGACCATATCCCAATGTGATACGAGTTGCATTTTTGATGTATCCCATATTAACACCGTAATAGTGTAATTGTTTTTTGGTGTCATCGTTTCCGTAGTTCCATTGATCCTGAATAGCAACAAACCATTGTGAGCTGATGGTGTATTCAATGATCCCGGATGCCCAATTTCCTCTTTGTTTTCCGATCACCTGATCGGTATATAAATGTTGTAACTCAACACGTAAGCTGCTTTCTGACTTTAAACGCATGGTTGCATCTAATATTACTGTGTGTGCATAAACAAAATCATCACCCGAAATACCGTTATTAATAACATTGTAGTTGTATTCCTGGTAGTCGTAGATTAAAGTAGCTTTGAATTTCTTTGAGAATTTTTTGCTGATCTCCACATAAAGATCTCTGAAAAATTTCTCATGCCCCATTCCATATGAATTAACACGATAGCCTTGTAAAGTACTATCCACATTAAAATTATCAGCTAAAGAATCTGTGGTGTTAAAGTGTGTTGTATCCAATGCATTTGCTCCAGAAAAATTAATAGAAATATCAACACCATATTTGCCGCCTAATAAACTTTCTTTTTTGAACTTGTAATCCACTTGTGATGTAAATTCGATCTCTCCATTTGGTTGTGAGGCATATGGCCTGATCGTTAGTAGCGCATACGTTTGTTGTTTACATAATGGTGGAATAAAATTAATGAAAAGGTCGTTTAATTTTGCACCTCTGTCTGAGCGGAAATTCATATTCTCAATTCTGTTCAAGCCCAAGTTTACTGCAAATCCTTTTTGAGCATAACTTGCATTTAAAATGATAGCTTCTCCAGGTTTGTAAACAGGTTTGTCATTAATTTGATAAGAGTCAAGCGGATCGTTGATCTTATAAGCGTATTCACCACCAAAATTGAAGTTGCCAAAATTGACACGTATTCTACCGGCAGAGTTCCCCACGTTTTCAGGTAGAACAAGATTAGGGTCTTCATCTTTTTGAAATTTGCTGACAAAGCTACCTCCAACGATCACGTGTACTTTTGCTTCGTTTAATTTCTTAATAGCTTGATTGATGTCTAATTCACCATCGAATCCTCTTACCAACCCCACACCTCCGGGAGTAAAGTATAGTCTTTGTTTTCCGATCAAGGCTTTTAAATACAGACCTTTAATCGGTTCGTATTTTACTCTGAATCCATCCAGCATATTATCATATCCCAGATTTCTTTCTTCGTATGTTCTGAGTGTAATGCCACAACCGAATTGTTCATAGAAATTTCCGATCGTAACATCCAAAGCATCGTTTTTATATTGTGCAAAACGGTAGGTTAATCCATTGCCATTATAGCGGCTATCGAATCCCTGTAGTTTTGCTAAATAGCTTTCATATCGAATTCCTGCAGTGAAATTGCCTTTTGTATAGATCACATTTGCAAATCCATTGAATCCCATTTTTTCGGGTACTGCAAGCGCTCCAATCAGTGAATCTTCTTGGTAATATTGTGCATCCATTTGTACATTTCCATGTACTTCGCCAAATTTAGATAGATCCAGCTGTTGAGCATTTGTTTTGTTAAGTAGCAGAAATGCTGCAATACAAAATGCTCTTGATAAATATTTAATTGTGTTCACAAATTTTTTCTCAATAATGATTAATCAACTTTTTCTCCTTTTGCCACTTTTTTAACAACTTCAAACAGGTGTTCTTCATCGCCTTCTGCATAAGCATTGTGTTGCCAAACTATTTCTCCTTTGCCATTTACAACAAATGTGTGCGGGACATTATTAACGTTCATAGCACGTTTAAAGTCTTGATTCTCGTCAATATAAACATCATATTCCCATCCTTTACTTTTTACATCAGTAGCTACCTTTGATGAGCTTCTTGCATCGTCAATTGAAATGGCTATCAATTTAACACCGGTTTCTTTTTGCCATTCACCGTACTCTTCAGCTATCGCATCTAATTCTTTTTTGCATGGTTTGCACCAAGTTGCCCAAAAGCTAATAATGATAGGTTTGCCATCATTACTAATTTTAGAAGTATTAAAAACTTTTCCATCTACTGTTTTTACATCAACGGAGGGGATAGGTCTTCCGGAATTTTGAATGAAGCTAACAGAAAGCAACAATAACGCTATTGATGCGAATGAGATTAGGATCTTTTTTTTCATAGAATAAAATATTTAATAAAAACAAATCAGCAGTAGGGTATGTCAAATAACAAGCCAAACTGCTGATCTGTAATATTGAAACTACTATTTGTTTACAGAAACACGTTTAGTGATTCGTCCTTTTTCAGTAGTAAGTGTAATGAAATACATACCGGCAGGTAGTTCTTCTGCATTTAATGCAATTTTATGCTCTCCTGTTGATAATGTTCCTTTGTTAACAGAGAATACATTTTGACCTACAACATTGTAAACATCCACCTTTACGTTTTGATTTTCAGTTAAATTAACCTCAATAGTAGTGTTAGATGTAAATGGATTTGGATACACGTCCATTGATGCAACGTTGTTGATCTCTTCTACACCAACCATTGTTGTATTGATGTTGATGTTATCAACAAATAAGTTGTTACCGTAGTTACTTGTACCTCTAAAACGGAATAATACGTTAGAGTTGTTTAAGTAAGAAGTAATACTTACAGTATCTTTTCTCCATTGAGATGCTGATGGGGTAAAATTTGAAGTTGTAGCAGGTGCTGTTTTTAAAGTAGAACCTTGTTTGTTATACAACTGTGTCCAAGTGCTTCCACAGTTTGTAGATACATGCACCTGTAATCTGTCATTTTCTGTTTGGTATTGAGCATAAGCAACATCAAAATACAAATAACCTGCATTGTTTGCTGTTGTTAGATCCATAGCAGGTAAATAGAAGTCATCAATTTGTCCTGAAGGGCTATTAAAGAAATTAATTCTTAATGCTTGTCCAGATGAAGAGAATCCTCCTGCATTTGTAACTCTCTCCCATGCATACGCATTGTCCGGATTGTCTAATGCCCAACCATTGTAAGGCCATCCAGTTGCTGAGAATCCTTCAGCTAAAGGAGCGGTACCTGGAGTTCCGAAAATAGAGAATTTTTTAGATTTTCTGCTGTTGTTTAAGAACCAATCATCATCGCCATTTGGCTCGCTTGTCCATGATACGATCGTATGAGTTCCAACAGTTGTAGTTGTTGCAGGGAAGGTGAAGGTTGCAGTAGCATTTGTTGCTAAGCTTCCACTCCATGGCATTGTTACCACAGCTCCTCCGTCAATTTGATAATTAACATTGCAAGAAGTTAAGGTATTAGCAGAGAAGTTTTTAATCGTTACAACTGGTGTAATGCTTAAATTACATTGTACGGCAGCTGGTGCTGTAATTACTGTAACACCTGCATCTTCAGTTGATGTAGGAAGTGTGATAGGGTCGCTGATAGCAGCTTGCTTCACATTCTTAGTGGTATTGTCTTGAATAAATGCAACAACTCCTAATTCATTTAGATTATAGATATAACCCGGAACAGGAAGTCCGTACTCAGATGGAATAGGAACCGCAAAGTTTAATGTTTGCGTTTGTCCAACGGTCCATGATGTTGCAAGTGTTGTTCCATTTGCATCAGGTAACATTTTTCTCATAACGCTGTAAAAATCTTTCTCTCCATTTGATCCAGGAGCAGTAGCGAAGTTGATCTCTCTTTCAACTAATGCAACGTGTGCTTTTAATGGACCGGATACTGCTTGCGAGCAAGTGATCACCATTGTTACAAATACTGAATCGTAGTCTGCAGATAAAGTATGAGATAAGTTAATTGTAAATGGAGATGCTACCGCATACTCATTATTGATCACAGTTTGTGTTAATTGTCCAGGTGAACCACCGGAGATAACAGTTCCGTCAAATTCGATATCAGGAACTCCGTTTACTCCATAATAAGATACACGAGTAGCTACATCTGTAGGGTTTTGTGCATTCATAGGGTCAACACCCGGCCAGCTTGTTTGATACTTGATAGATACTGCTTTTACGGTATTAGGAGCCGCATTGCCGATAATAAAGTGTTTAACGCAGGATTTGCAGCAGCACATGGTCCGCAAGAAGCCTGAGTAAACTCTTCTAGCAACGGCATGCGTTGTGATTGAGCAAAACTTGCACCGGTGATGCTAAGCATTGCAGCTAAAAAAGTAATTTTTTTCATTGGGTTGGGTTTTAATTAATTTAATTTAGAGATTATTTTCTGATTTTTAAAACACAATGGAATATTTAATTTTCCCATTAGCGTTATTCAAATGTATCTTACCTGTAAATTTAATTCAAATTTAATTAAATCAATAATTAGTATTCGGAATGAGTGTTTTTTTGCCATTACTAATAAAATAAGTATATTTGAGGCGTTTTTCTTTTAGAACTCGATAAACTTTTATTTCAATGAAAACAACTGACCATCTGTTTAAATTGGTTAAATCTCTTAGTAAATCCGAGAAGGGGTATTTTAAGAAATTTGCCAATTTTCATGTGAGAAACGAGCAGAACAATTATACTAAAATTTTCGATGCGATCGATCTTCAGGAGGAGTACAACGAGAAAAAGTTGTTACATAAATTCAGGAATGAAAAGTTTGTTAGGCAATTCGCAGTAGCAAAGAATTATTTGTACGAAATGGTCTTGGAGAGTTTGGAAGCATATCATAAAAATTCTACTACTGAAATCCGAAGCATGTTAAATCGCATCGAAATTTTGGTGGACAAAGGATTGCATTCACAAGCAAAGAAATTGTTGCGAAAGGCAAAAGATATGGCTATTGAATACGAGAAATTAACCTATATTCCTGAGATCAATCTGATGGAGCAGAGTATATACAGGATGCAATATAGTGTAGGTATCTTGAAAGACAACTCTGGTACGCTGATCGAGGAGATAGAGCAGTGTGCCATGAAGATCAAAAATTTGGCAGAATATGAGAGTTTGAAAAACAGATTGTATGTGCAGCGAATAGAAATGGGGGTGTTGAGAAATGAAAAAGAGTTTAAGTCATATGACTGGTTTTTAAAGTCACCATTGGTTAAGAATGAAAAACAAGCCTTGTCCATTAATGCAAGAATATTGTTTTATGAATTGTATGCAAGTTATTATAACTATATAGATGATTCGGAAAAATGTTATGAGTATTCATTAAAATTGATCAAGTTAATTGAAGCGTATCCAAAGGTGATTGAAACGAATGTCAATTTCCCAACTCAATTTTTATACCGACACAGTATTCAGTGTTATAATACCGGAAGGTACCATGAATCACTCGAATATATCTCCAGAATGGAGTTGTTGAAACCGAAGAGTGAAGCCCAAAAATTGAATATTTTACTTAAAGCTTATAATACAAAATTGAATGTGTATTTTAGGATGGGCAATCTAAAGAAGTGTCTCCAGTTGATTCCAGAAATAGAGAAATTGCTTGATAAGCATAGAGATTCCGATAAACTACTTACAGAGATCATTTATTGGCAAATAACATCATTGCTGATGATCTCAGAAGAATATAAGCAAGCATTAAAATGGTTAGTGAAAGCAAATATTGCTCAAGATTCTAATATTCGTCAGGATCTTGAGTGTATAGGACGAATCATGGAAATTGTGTTGCATTATGAGTTAGGAAAATTTGATATCATGGAATATCGCATTAAATCTACTTATAGATTTTTAGCGACAAAGCAAAAGCTTTATCAATTAGAAAAGATCATTCTTACTTCCATCAGAAAATTGATTAACGTAAACTCAAAAGAAGAGTCAGTTCAATTTTTTAAACAATTAAAAAAATCCTTGGACCCTGTTGTAATGGATCCATTGGAGCAAAAGTTTTTAATGTATTTTGATATTATGAGTTGGTTAGAGAGCAAGATCACCAAACAATCGTTTCAAAGTGTTGTTATAAAGAATTTACCTAAAGTGAAAGTGCAACCGCTGAAATAAGCACATATAATTAAAACGATTGCTAAATACTAATTATGGAATATTTTTTAATTTAACTCAAATTCGCTCTGTGAAAGTATTCTACTCCTTTGGCTTTATTATTGTATATACTTTGATCGGGTTCTCGCTCAAAGCTCAAAATTTGTATTTCGAAACAGCATTTGGGACATCCATGCAGGACATAGCACGTTCTATCGTCCAACTCAATTCAGGTAGCCTTTTTTTGACGGGAAGTTCAGCCTCAGGAAATTTAGGGAATACAGACATCTCTCTTATAAAGTTAGATCGTTATGGCAACGAAGAATGGACCTCTTATTTTGGCGATGCAAACGCTAACAATGGTTATAGTTTGGCAAAATGTTCGGATGGAAATTTGATCCTTCTTGGCGATGCATTGGTTTCTCCCGGAGATAGTGATATTCTGATCTATAAGGTAGATACGCTTGGTGGAATTATATGGCAATATGAATATGCTACCAGTTTGAATGAGTCAGTAAAATGCATTGAACAAACATCAGATGGCGGCTTTATTACAGCCGGTTTCCAAACAGACTCCTCCGGTTTGAACAATGCTTTTGTGCTTAAAATAGATGGTTCCGGAAATTATCAGTGGTCAAGATCTATCGGAGGAAGTGATAATGATTATGCATCGATGATCAAGCAAATGCCCGGAGGCAATTATATCCTTACTTCAGACACACGCAGTCACGGTGCCGGTGGTTATGATGTGGAGTTAACCAAGTTAGATTCCTCCGGAAACATAATTTGGCAGAATGCTTATGGCGATTCACTCAATAATGGTTGTCAGGGAATTTACCTTTCTAATGATGGATATTTCATTTCTTACGGAGAAACAGAAATAGCACCCGGATCATACTTTGATATGTTTCTTGAAAAAATTGACACCAATGGAGTAAGTGTTTGGAAAAAATATTATGGAGATAGTAATCGTGCCGATGCTTGTTTTTCTATAATTCAAAACAACTCAGGTGATTATTTTTTGACGGGTTATTCCAATACATTTAATGGAGGACAGGCAATGGATCTGGCTTTAATAAAAACGGATGTCAATGGGAATCTGATCTGGGGAAGAGGATTTGGTGCGCAAGGAGTAGATATTGGATATGCGATCATTCCTTCTTTGGACAATGGTTATTATATAGCAGGGAAGTATTTTGATATGGAGTTTTCGGACGACCAATATTACTTGATCCATGTAGAGGGGGTTTATGGTGGGACCTCGAACCTGAATGAATTAAAGGATGATGATCATTGGACATTATGGCCTAATCCTTCGGATGGTAACTTTTCGGTACAAATTGACGTACAAAGACCGGATCTGCAGATCAATATTTACTCTATTGAAGGCAAATTATTGTTAAGTAAACAATGTGCGGAAGGTTTACTTGAGTTTAATCTCAAAGGGCTTTTAAATAAAGGGTTTTATGTCGTTGAGTTGGTTTCTGAGTCGGGAGTTGGGCGTAAAAAGATAGTGATCGATTGATAAGAATAGTCGTAAGGATACTTGCTAAAAACAAGAAATAGAGTTAAAATTGTATAGTTAATTACCTTAAATAAGAAAATATGAGAAAAATTTTACTTTCCTTTTCAATAGTAGCTTTAGGTTTAGTAACCGCAAAAGCACAGTCTTTAATGCTTCACGATAGTGGTGGCACCAATATTGGTGGAACAACAGTAAATGTGAATACTGCCGATGTGAATAACCAAGTAGCTTATCATGCCGAAGTGCACAACATGGCAAGTACAGCTAAGAACGTAAAAGTAAAAAGATATCGCTTATCTGTTCAACCCTTAGCCTATGGCGATTTTTGCTGGACATCTTGTTATGATCCAAGCGTAGATCTTTCCCCTTTAGGTATATCGTTGGCTGCAGGAACAACTAATGATACTTCATTTATTGCTCACTACACACCTAATGGAGAGGTTGGAACTTCTACCTATAAGTTTACATTCTTTGATGCTAGCAATCCTAACGATTCAGTTTCATTTACATTGAACTTCAACATTGCTGTTGGAATTGATGAAAATCAAGCATCAGCAGTTGTTTCAAATATGTATCCTAACCCGGCAAGTTCATTTGTTTCTATGAAATATGATGTGAATGAATATGCGAAGTCTGCAAAGATCGTTTTGTTTGACATGTTAGGAAAAGAAGTGAAACAATTGGTAATTGACGACAAGCAAGGGGTAGCAAAGATCAATGTAAGCGACCTTTCTTCAGGGGTGTATTTCTACTCTTTCTTAGTTGACGAAAAAGCTGTTGTGACCAAGAAATTGGTGATCAGTACTAAATAATATTAAGTAGATAATAATTCTTTAGCCAGCATTGGGACACCGATGCTGGCTTTTTCTTTGATCACTCTTAAGTTTTGGATCCCATTCACTTTTACATCGCTTGGGTCGATCAAATATTTTGGAATAGAAGGCTGTGTGTATTCAATTAGTCCCGCAGCAGGATAAACGACCATTGATGTTCCGATGACAGCAAAAATATCAGCTTTTTCAGCCAGGAAACAAGCCTGATCCATCATGGGAACCATTTCACCAAACCATACAATGTGCGGCCGGAGTTGAGAGCCCTTTTCGCATTTTTCACCGAGTTTTATGTCGGCTCCTTTGATAAGATAAATCAGCGAAGGGTCAATGCTACTGCGACTTTTGGTAATTTCTCCATGTAAATGAAGTACTTTTTTCGATCCTGCGCGTTCATGCAGGTCATCAATGTTTTGAGTGATGATCTGAACATCAAAATGTTTTTCCAGTTCAACTAATGCTTTATGAGCATCATTGGGCTGAGCGTCAATGATCTGCTTGCGTCTTTTGTTATAAAATTCCAATACAAGAGCTTTGTTCTTCTCCCATGCCTGTGGTGTTGCAACCTCGCTAATATTGTATTCTTCCCACAATCCGTTACTGTCACGGAAGGTTCTGATGCCACTTTCAGCACTTATTCCTGCACCTGTAAAAACAACTAACTTTTGTTTCATTAGAGGCTAATATAAAAATTAAAAATTACATCACAATTTATAAGCATTAAAATATATCCAATAGCTTGCAGTTATTGAGAATTTGTTATATTCGCAATTCAAAAAAAATAGAAATAAATGGCTAAGTTTAGAAAGCAAGATGCGTTAGATTACCATTCTCAAGGAAGACCGGGTAAAATTGAAGTAATACCAACAAAACCACATAGCTCACAGCGCGATTTGTCATTGGCATACTCACCTGGGGTTGCAGAGCCTTGTTTGGAAATTGAAAAGCATCCGGAAGATGCTTACAGATATACAGCAAAAGGGAATTTAGTAGCGGTAATATCAAACGGAACCGCTGTATTAGGTTTGGGGAATATTGGTGCTTTGGCATCAAAGCCGGTAATGGAAGGGAAGGGATTGTTGTTTAAGATCTTTGCCGATATCGATGTGTTCGATATTGAGGTGGATGCAACCGATGTGGATGCCTTTGTAAATACAGTAAAAGCTATATCTCCCACCTTTGGAGGGATCAATTTAGAGGATATAAAAGCACCGGAGTGTTTTGAGATCGAAAGAAGGCTAAAGGAAGAATTGAAAATTCCATTGATGCATGATGATCAGCATGGTACTGCGATCATATCTGCAGCAGCTTTATTAAATGCTTGTGAGATCGCAAAGAAAAAAATTGAAAAGGTAAAGATCGTTGTGAATGGAGCAGGAGCTTCTGCTATTTCATGTGCAAAGCTATACATTGCTGTTGGAGCAAAGAAGGAAAATATTACGATGTTGGATAGTAAAGGTGTTTTGAGCGTAGATAGAGATGATCTGGATGAACAAAAGAAATTTTTTGCTACTACAAATAAAAAGGCAAAAACGCTGGAAGATGCCATAAAAGATGCAGATGTGTTTGTTGGTTTATCGAAAGGAAATGTGGTAAATCAGAAAATGATCCAGTCGATGGCTAAACGCCCGATCGTTTTCGCTCTTGCTAATCCGGATCCTGAGATCCCATACAAAGATGCGATAGATGCCCGCCCGGATATCATCATGGCAACAGGTAGAAGTGACCATCCTAATCAAGTGAATAACGTATTAGGATTTCCGTTCATTTTCCGTGGTGCGCTGGATGTTAGAGCAACACAGATCAATGAAGCAATGAAGTTGGCAGCTGTATATGCGATCGCTAACTTGGCGAAAGAACCAGTTCCTGAAACGGTTAATTTGGCCTATGATTCAAAGAATATTGTTTTTGGTCCGGAGTACATTATTCCAAAACCGATCGACCCGCGTTTGATCTATACAGTGGCGCCTGCCGTTGCAAAAGCGGCAATTGAATCGGGTGTTGCTCAATACAAGATCACCAACTGGGAAGCCTACACGCAAGAGTTGATCAATCGTTTAGGGTTAGACAACAAGCTGATTAGAAATATTACCAACAAAGCAAAACAGAATCCGAAACGTGTTGTGTTTGCTGAGGCGGATCATTATAAAATTTTGAAAGCAGCTCAACAAGTTGCTGATGAAGGAATCGCGAAACCTATTTTGTTGGGTGATGTGGAGAAGATCAAAAAATTAATTGCCGATAACAATCTTGATCTAGGGGATATTCCTATCATTGATCCAAGAAGTAAATCGGAAGAGGACAGACGTTATGCTTTTGGTGATCTGTTCTTTAAAAAGCGTCAACGAAGAGGATTTACCCTTTATGAAGCCAGAAAGATCATGAAGGAAAGAAATCATTTTGGTGCCATGATGGTTGAAACAGGGGCTGCAGACGCATTGATCTCTGGTTTAACCAGAAAATATTCTGATCCGATTAAACCTGCATTGCAGATCATTGGTGTTCAAGAAGGTGTAAGTAGAGTGGCCGGTATGTACATCATGAACACGAAACAAGGACCTTACTTTTTTGCAGATACAACTATGAACGTTAACCCAACAGTTCAAGAGTTGGTTGATATTACTGTTTTAACGGCTAACAGTGTTAAGAAACTAAATATTACTCCACGGATCGCATTGCTTTCTTATTCCAACTTTGGCTCTTCTGAAGGAGAGATCCCGAATAAAGTTCGTGAGGCAGTAGAGATCTTGCACAAGAATTATCCAGGAATGATTGTAGATGGTGAAATGCAAGCCAATTTTGCTTTGAATAATGAACTGTTGAAGGAGCAGTTTCCTTTCTCTGATCTAGTAGATAAAAAAGTAAATACCCTTATTTTTCCAAATTTGGCAGCAGGGAACATTGCCTATAAGCTTATTCAGGAGATGGGTGGTGCAGAGGCGATCGGACCGGTATTGATCGGAATGAAAAAGCCGGTCCATATTCTTCAGCTGGGAAGCTCTGTTCGTGAGATCGTGAACATGGTTACTATTGCCGTTGTTGATGCTCAATCCAAAAAGTAAGCAACCAAATTTGAAAAACACGTCTTTAAATCACAAAACATGATTCACCACATTGAAGGGAGATTAGTAGAGAAAACACCCACCTATGCTGTTATTGATGCAGGAGGTGTAGGCTATATCATGCAAATATCGTTGAATACTTTTTCGAAAATTGGGGAGTCAGAAAAATGTAAATTATACACCGAGCAGTTGTATGTTCGTGATGATATGCCCCGTTTTTTTGGCTTTGCTGATGTAGCTGAGCGAAACTTGTTTCGTCTTTTGGTATCTGTTTCAGGTGTTGGGGGCACAAGCGCTTTGTTGATGTTATCATCTCTATCAGCAGCTGAAATACAAACGGCTATTGCTACAGGGAATGTGGCCCTGATCAAGAGTGTTAAGGGGATTGGCGAAAAAACTGCTCAACGGATCATTGTTGACCTGAAAGGGAAAATGGGCAAAGAAGAACTTTCTTCCGATTTTTTTGTGTCCACAAACAATACTTTGAAAGAAGAAGCGTTATCAGCTCTTGTGGCTTTAGGCTTCAATAAGTCGGCAGCTGATAAGGTGCTGGATAAGATTGTAAGAACAGAAGGAGCAGGGTTAAGTGTAGAACAATTGATCAAGTCGGCTTTAAAAAATTTATAGGATCTAATCAAGAGAGTGAGTAAGTCAATAATAAAATATACAGCAATTGCGGGTGTTTCCATTTCTTTGCTATCAGTTATTGTTTCAACTGATGCAAAATTGAGCACCTACAATCATGCTCAACGTGTTATTGATTTTAACACTTCCATGGCAGTTGACACTCCGGAAACTCCTCCTATTAATCTTCCTTATGGTTTTCAGGATCAATCAACCGGTGACCCATTGAACTATCCGAATGGTGGTGGTTTGATGTTAAATAATCCATCGAATATCTCTACCAACGTAGAGTATGATCCTACAACCGGAAATTACAATATCAATCAAACGATGGGAGGGATGAATTATCGTCCGCCTACCTATATGGAGAGTGAGGAATATCAGGATTATCAGTTTAAAAAACAGGTAAAGAAATACTGGAACTCACGTTCTCATGCCGAAACACAAAACAATCAGAGCAGTACGACCATCCCCAAATTAGTTGTTGGTGGTGAGATCTTCGACAGGATCTTCGGTGGCAATACCGTTGATATCCGGCCAAACGGTTCTGCGGAATTGATCTTTGCTTACAAGGGAACGAAAACAGATAATCCTGCTTTGCCTGAACGTCAACGCAAGATCAATACATTCGATTTCGATATGAAGATCCAGTTGAATGTGATCGGGAAGATCGGAGATAAATTAAAATTAACTACCAGTTACAATACCGAAGCGACATTCGATTTTGAAAATCAAATGAAGTTGGAATACACGGGTTATGAAGATGAGATCATTAAAAAGATCGAAGCGGGTAACGTGAGTATGCCTTTAACAGGATCTTTGATCACGGGTAGTCAAACATTATTCGGGGTGAAGACTCAATTGCAATTCGGCCGTTTAACAGTAACCGGAATTGTTTCTCAACAAAAGGGTAAAAAATCGGAGGTGGAAGTAACGGGTGGTGCACAGGTGAGTCGCTATGAAGTAAATGGCGATGCCTATGAAGCCAATAAACACTATTTTCTTGCTCAATATTTTCGCGATCAATACAACACTGCGTTGGCTGGTTTGCCTTTTATTAATTCCGGGATCAGCATTACTCGTTTGGAGGTATGGGTTTCTAATACGAACAATTCCACAACTGATGTGAGGGATGTAGTAGCTTTTTCTGAATTAGCGGAAGATGTAGGCGCTGCTCCGAATTATCATATTCCTCCAAATCAGCAATCCTTTGTATTGGATCAACAGCCGGATGTTTACCCTTACAATGCTCAGAATAATCTTTATGGGAACATGGTGGCGCTTTCAGGTGTACGTGATATTACCACTTCTGTTCCAACTATTTTAGGTAATCCTGGAAACACGTTGCAGCAAACGGTAAACTTTGAAAAGTATAATGCACGTAAATTACAACCTTCAGAATATACATTTAATAGTCGCTTAGGCTTTATCTCTTTGAACCAACAATTGAATCCGGATCAGATACTTTCTGTTGCTTATGAATATACATTAAACGGACAGCTATATAAAGTTGGTGAGTTGTCAACCGATGGTATCAATGCTCCGCAAGCATTGTATTTGAAGTTATTGAAAACCTCGGTTCCTGTACCTGCTTATTATGATGCGGTAGCTGGACAACGTTTGCAATCTCCATTGTGGGATTTGATGATGAAAAACGTTTACTCTATCGGATCGTATCAGATCAATCCTAAAGACTTTAAGTTTGATGTGTTTTATACCAATGCTCAAACAGGAACGGATATTAATTATTTACCGGTTACTGATTGTCAAACGGGAATCAAAGGAAAAACCTTGATTCAAGTGTTATCATTGGATCGGTTGAATCAGCAAAATGACCAATCTCCCGATGGAGTATTCGATTTTATTGATGGTGTTACGATCAATGCGAATAACGGACGTGTGATCTTTCCCGTTGTAGAACCTTTTGGTAGTTATTTGGAATCGAAATTTTCTTCATGTAATCCAACAGAGTACAACACATATGTGTTCTCTCAATTGTACGACTCTACTAAAACGAATGCACAGCAGTTTCCGAATCTAAATCGTTTTAAGATCAAAGGACAGTATCAATCTTCTTCCAGTTCTGAGATATCTTTAGGAGCACCGAATGTTCCTCAGGGATCGGTAACGGTTACAGCAGGAGGACAACCTTTGATAGAGAATCAGGATTATACGGTTGATTATACCTTAGGTCGTGTGCGTATCATTAACGAAGGGATCTTGAATTCAGGAACTCCGATCAAGATCTCATTAGAGAGTAATGCATTGTTTGCTATTCAGGCAAAAACATTGATGGGAGCACATTTGGATTATCGCATCAATAAAGATTTCAATATCGGTGGAACAGTGATCAATTTAACGGAACGTCCGGTCACTAAAAAAGTAAATCAGGGAGATGAACCTGTATCGAATACGATTTGGGGATTGGATGGAAATTATAAAACAGAGGCTCCATTCTTAACACGTTTGATCGATAAATTGCCATTGCTCGAAACAAAGGAAATGAGTTCTATTACTGCTGCCGGTGAGTTTGCCTATTTAGTTCCCGGTCACAGTAAGGCCGTAGGTAAAAACGGAAATTCGTATGTGGATGATTTTGAGGGAAGTCAATCGGCCATCGATATCCGTTCGCCATTTGCATGGACAATCGCAAGTACACCTCAAGGACAAGCTATTTTCCCTGAAGCGAGTTTAGATAGTTTGCAACCCGGATTTAATCGCGCGAAATTAGCGTGGTACAATATCGATCCGTTGTTCTTACGTCAAACAAACGGATTAACTCCCGGTGGTATTACGAATGCTGATATGTCCAATCACTTTACCCGTGAGGTATTGGAGACAGAGGTATTTCCAAATAAGCAACCACCAACCGGACAAGCTACCAATATTGCTACATTCGATCTGGCTTATTATCCTTCAGAACGTGGTCAATATAACTATGATGCGCAAGGTGTTCCGGGAGTATCTGCCGGTTTAGCGTCAGATGGAAGTTTGAACAACCCTGCAAGTCGCTGGGGTGGTATCATGCGTTCTATTTCTACAAACGACTTTGAAGCAGCAAACATTGAGTATATCCAATTTTGGATGATGGATCCGTTCAACTCTGATAATCCTAGTTCTAGTTGGAATTCAAGTGGTGATCTTTATTTTAATATTGGAAATATTTCCGAAGATATTTTAACGGATGGATATAAGAGTGCAGAAAATGGTTTGTCCACTCCTCAACATCCATCCACGACAGTAGATACAGAGTGGGGAACTGTGCCGGTTTACCAACCATTAGTCAATGCTTTCAATAATGAGAATTCAGAACGCCCTTTACAAGATATTGGTTTAGATGGAAAAAATAGTTCAAGTGAAGCCACCTTTTTCAGTCAGTACTTAACTAATGTTCAAGCCATACCGGGGATCACAGCTGCAGCTATTTCTGCTATCGGATCGGATCCATCAGCAGATGATTTTCATTATTTCAGAGGTTCTGATTATGATAATCTAGGTTTAAAAACATTAGAGCGCTACAAAAAATACAATGGCATGGAGAATAACTCCAGAACAACGGAGCAGTCGCCCGAAAGTTATCCTACTTCAGCCACTACACTGCCGAATGTTGAGGATATCAATCGCGATAATAACTTGAGTACTGTTGAAAGTTATTATCAATATCACATCAGTTTAAAGCCAAGTGATTTTGCTGCCGGTGTTGGGAATAATTATATCACGGATATTTATGCAACCAATGCTCAGAATGTAAAAGATGGAACAACAAAACCCATTAAATGGTATCAGTTTAAAATTCCAATTCGTTCCAATCAAGTTGAACGCATTGGAGGGATTGAAAACTTCCAGTCGATCCGATTTATCCGTATGTTCTTCAAGAATGTTGACAAACCAATTGTTTTACGCTTTGCCAGATTAGAGTTAATACGTGGTGAGTGGAGAAAATATGGTTTTGATCTATTGCAGCCAGGATTATATGTGCCAAATGATGATGCCAATACTCAATTTGATATTGCTGCTGTAAATATTGAAGAGAATGGAAGTCGACAGCCGATCAATTATGTATTACCTCCGGGGATCGATCGTGAGATCAATGCAGGAACAGCGAATTTGGTTCAATTGAATGAGCAAGCATTATCACTTACTGTTTGTAATTTGGAAGATGGGAAATCACGCGCGGCATTTAAAAATACCAACTTAGATGTTCGTTCCTACAAGAAATTGAAAATGTATATTCATGCTGAATCATCTCCTACCGGAAATGATCCACTAAGTAATGGCGATCTGCATGCATTCATTCGTTTAGGAACTGATTATACTGATAATTATTATGAGTATGAGATCCCATTGAATATTACACCACCGGGTTTTTATAATGGAACAAGTACGGATGATCAATACATTGTTTGGCCGGAAGCGAATGAAATGGTATTAGAGTTTGAAAAACTTCAGGCTGCTAAACAAAAGAGAAATAACGCCATTTTTGCCGGACAAACAACACTCACAACAGAGTATAATGTTCCGGATGGAACAAGGATTATCACTATTAAAGGAAATCCAAATTTAAGTGCAGTGAAGACCTTGATGATCGGTATTCGGAATCCGAAGAAAACAGGTCCGACAGCTGAGGATGATGGATTGCCTAAATGTGGTATTGTGTGGGTGAATGAATTGCGTTTGACTGATTTTGATGAAAAAGGAGGTTGGGCCGCAACAGCTCGTGTTACAGCTAAATTGGCCGACCTAGGAACTTTATCATTATCAGGGAATATGTACACTCCCGGATTTGGTACAATTGAGAATAAAGTAAGTGAACGTAAACGTGAAACACTAAAACAATATGATATTGCGTCCAGTTTAGAATTAGGAAAGTTCATTCCTGAAGAAGCGAATATTCATATTCCTACTTATATTGGTTATTCAGAAACATTCATTACACCACAATACAATCCGCTTGATCCGGACATTTTGTTGGCTCCAGCATTAAAGGATCAGTCGGTTTCTAAATCTGTTCGCGATTCATTGAAATATGTTACGCAAGATTATACGAAGCGTCAGAGTATCAATTTTACGAATGTGAAAAAGGATAAAGGGAAAAACTCTAAGAAGAATCATATCTATGATATTGAGAACTGGTCAGCTTCATACTCATTTAATGAGATCTACAGAAGGAATGTGAATATTGAATACAATTCTCAGATCAATCATCGTGGAGGTTTGATGTATAATTATGCTCCGCAGCCTAAGAATATTAAACCTTTTGCTAAGATGAAAATATTCCAGTCAAAGTATTTAGGTTTGATTAAGGACTTTAACTTTTATCCATATCCTAATAAATTAGGCTTTAATACGGACGTTCAACGCGAATACAGTGCTGCCAAATCGAGAAACACGACAGGTGGAGATATCATCATATTGCCAACCTTCAACAAGCGCTTCAATATGACCCGTAATTACGATCTAAAGTTCGACCTTTCTAAGAATTTGAAATTAGATTTTACGGCAAGTAATTTAGAACGGATCCTTGAGCCTGATGGCGCTGTTACAGATGAAACACGTGATACATTAAAAAGAGAATTCTTCGATCGTGTGAAGACGACTCAGTACAATCAGCAAGTAAACATCAATTACAATGTTCCTATCAATAAAATTCCATTGTTGGATTTTACAACGGCTTCTGTTCGATATGCAGGAACGTATTCATGGATGCGTTCTCCAATTTTGAACACGCTTACACGCGATGCGGAAGGGAATTTAATTTCTGCTCCGGATACACTTGGAAATACCATTCAGAACTCTAGAAATTTACAGTTTACCGGACAAGCGAATATGGTTACTTTGTATAATAAGATACCCTATTTCAAGAAGATCAATAATAAGAACAATAAAAACAGTTCTAATAAAGGGAAAGCTGCTTCAGCCATTAAGAATGCGAATAATGGGAAAACTACTCCTGCAGATAGTACAAAGAAAAAAAATGGACAATATGATATTTTGGAATATGTTGCCCGCTTGATCATGTCATTGAAAACGGTGAATGTTACTTATTCGCAAACAGAAGGGACTCTTCTTCCCGGATATGCCCGCAATACGCAAATGTTGGGGATGGATGAACATTTTTCCGGTCCAACACCAGGATTCGTATTTGGTAGTCAGGCCGATATTCGCCAACAAGCCATTGCTTCTACATTGGATAATGATCCGAATAATGATTGGCTCGTTAGAACCGCTTCTTTGAATAATCAGTACACGAAAAATTACAGTACGAATTTGAATATTAAAGCAAATCTGGAGCCGTTCCCTGATGTAAAAATTGAGTTGTCGGCTCTAAGAACAAAATCAAGGAACAATACAGAGTTCTTTAGATGGAATAATGTTACCAATAAATTTGAGACACAATCTCCTATGGAGACAGGGAATTTTAGTATGTCATTCTTGAGTTATAAGACATCTTTTTATAAAGATGATAAAGCATTCATTGCCTTCTTAAATGCACGTTCAACCATTTCTACGAGAACCGCAGTCGAAAATCCAAATTGGAATCAATCTGTGATCAATGGTTATGCTCAAGGTTATAATGAAACATCACAAGAAGTGTTGATTCCGGCCTTTATTGCTGCTTATTCAGGTAAGAATCCAAGTAATGTCAGTTTAGATCCATTCCCTAAGATGCCTAAACCAAACTGGCGTTTAACCTATGATGGTTTGTCTAAGATCGAGAAGCTGAAGAAGCTGTTCAAATCGGTTACATTGAGTCATGCTTACCGTTCTTCTTACAATGTTGGTGGCTACACTTCCAATATGTTATTTGTTGATCCTGATGCAGATGGATATACTGCTGTTACGGAAGCGGTATCGAGTATTGCTAATAATCCCAACTTTATATCTAAGTATCAGATCAATACGGTTACTATTTCAGAGCAATGGAGTCCGTTCATCAAATTAGATTTTGTATTGAATAATAGCTTGTTGTTGAATTTTGAATATAAAAAGGATCGTAATATTTCCTTAGGATTAACGAGCAAAACCTTGACTGAAATCATAGGGAATGAGTTAATCGGTGGAGTAGGCTACCGCATCAGAGAGGTGCCAATGGGTAAATTAAAGATCAAAGGAAAGCCTGTGAAGAGTGATGTGAATTTGAAAGCCGATATTTCTTTCCGTAAGAACGAAACGGTGATCAGACGTATTGTGGAGGAAACCAGCCAGTCAACGGGTGGTACAAACATTATATCATTAAAGGTTTCAGCCGATTACGTGATCAATGAGCGTATCAATATCCGCTTTTTCTACGACAGAATCATGAACAGACCGGTTATCTCTACTTCATTCCCTACAACCAATACAAATGCAGGTTTGAGCTTGCGTTTGATGTTATCTAATTAAAAAAAAAGGACCAAGGCTTTTTTATAAGCTAATAAACTATAAATTTGTGTTGCAAAATTAAAAATCAATAAAAATGAATTTCCCTGACAATTTAAAGTACACAAAAGATCACGAATGGGTTCGTGTAGAAGGTAATGAAGCTTATATCGGTATTACCGACTTCGCTCAAGGCGAATTAGGAGATATTGTTTATGTAGATATTAATACAGTGGGTGAAGAATTAGCTCACGAAGAAATATTTGGAACAGTAGAAGCTGTAAAGACAGTATCAGACTTATTTATGCCTGTTTCAGGAAAAGTATTAGAAGTAAATCCAGGATTAGATGCTGCTCCAGATGCTGTTAATAAAGATCCTTATGGAAACGGTTGGATGATCAAAGTATCTATTAAAGATGCTGCTGAGCTTAGCAATTTATTAAGTGCTGCTGATTACAAAGCATTGATCGGTCACTAAGTATCTCACTTAGGACATGTTTTTCAAACACATAAAATGGGCAATGCTTTGGGCATTGTTTATATTGGTTCTGTGCGGAATTCCCGGAAGGGATATTCCGCACATTTCATTTTTAGAGCTGCTCAGTTTTGATAAATTTGTTCATGCAGGTGTCTTTTTTGTGTTGATTTTGCTGCTGATCCGTGGAGCAGTTTTACAAACGCAATTCACCTTTCTTTCTCAATATTCTTTTTTACTTTCCGGATCATTGTGTGTTTTATATGGTGGAGTATTGGAGTTAATGCAGGAAGCTGTATTTGAAGAACGAAGTGCAGATCTGTATGATTTTATTGCAAACTCGTTTGGTGTATTGGTGGGCATGGTCTGCTATAAAAAGATTGAACAAAAAATATTGATCAAATTTATAAAATGACAATTCATTGGAAATATAAAGCGTTTCAGGAACTAACCTTAGAAGAACTATATAGTATTATCAAACTACGATTAGAGATCTTTGTGGTGGAGCAAAATTGTCCTTATCAAGATGCTGACGATAAAGATATGAAGGCCCATCATTTAATGGGCTATACCCAAAGTGGTGTTCTTGTTTGTTATTGCAGAATTTTACCACAAGGAGTATCTTATGCTGAAGTTTCAATTGGTAGAGTCGTTAGTTCTTCACTGGTGCGTGGAAGTGGGGTAGGGAAATTGTTGATGACTGAAGCATTAAAGATGATCGAAAAACAATTTGGTATAACTACTTCTGTACGAATTTCTGCACAATCTTATCTGATCAAATTTTATGAATCATTTGGATTCAAGACGACAGGAAAAGAATATCTCGAAGATGATATTCCACATACGGAAATGCTTTTATCTAAAAATTAAATATCCGTATAGATATTACTAAGATCGGTACGCAAACCAATAAAGAAATAAAGTGTTTGTTTGGTTGAATGCGTTCTTTCTTCCACTCTGTATGCTCCACCCAGTTCAATTTTCAGGTTCATCCTGGTATCTAAAATATAAGCTGCTCTTAAAGATGCAGTGATCAGATTTGTTTGAAATCCTTGTGTAGTAAAATTGCCATAATCGGACGGGCGATTTTTGTAGGAAATAAATATATTTTTTCCGTAATCAGTTCCTGCGCTATCTCCTCCATATACTGCATATTGTAACTTGCCTTCAATAAATAATCGTTTGTATCTGTAATTCATAAAGCTGATAGACTCCCAGAAGTTTGCTCCCAATGGATGCGCAAGTGCTTGATTCATGTGCCCATAGCTTTGTTGTACACTGCCGTGAGCGTAGGTGTAAGGGCGGACATAATTAAATTCGGTTTGAAAATTAAAATGTTTTATTTTAAACAGATCAAAGCTCTTGAAACCGATCTGAAATGCTTGTTTATTTGCCCACCAGCCTTTATTGGCGGTTACTTCTTTTAAAAGAAATTCATCCAGAAGTAACTGGCCGTATACTTGTTGTTTTTTGAATAGTTTGATCTTGAAATTGAAGCCAACAAACGCATTGTCACTTGATCCTAAAGAATATTCTGTTGGCCGGAAGAACATGATCGGGTTTAAATAATTAACATCATATCCCCGGTATCTTGTACTATCGCTGCCTTGCCAAACAACTGATTCAAATACGCCAATGTTAATTCGCTTGGTTGCATTCCAACCTAAATGATGCAAAGTAGCATATTTGAATAGCCAATCTTTTTTCATGCCGGATGGATTGGTGGCATCACGCATAATAGTAAACAAGTTGGTGTATGTAAACCTCCAAACGTTGGTACTTATCTTCATATAAGGGTATGGACTTGCATTATCCGATAAGAATAATGAGCGATAACCATCTCCCCAAAAGTGTTTGTCCTGCCCTAGCTGTATGTTAAATATTTTATTCGGAGCATACGTGATATATCCTGAAAAATATTGGTAGGCATATTGTTGATTTAATGAATCATTATTGGATCTATAGACATAACCGATCCCGGGATTAACACTTGTTTCTGAAACGATCGAATCAGTAAACGAATTAAATACTGCTTTCCCACCAAGTGCCTTGAAGTTAAATGCGAATTTATTCCCAATATATCCAAGCAAATGAGCGCCAATGGCCAGGTCGTTACTAAACCTGTTTGTTGTGCCGGATTCATATCCAGCACTTGCATTCAGTAAAGGGTAAATTTCAATTTGTGATTTCGCTTTTTTGTCGCGCTCTTCTGCTTTTGTTCCGGCCAGTAATCGTGGAAAAACTGCTGCAGAATCATTCAAGTTCTTTACAGTTTCATAGGTATATGGTTTTATAAAAGTCTGAGTGTTTTGTTCTTTAGAATTTAAAGTAGCATCTATGCCCCATAAAAAATCACGACTGAGTGTGTAGTTAAGTTGCTGGGATAAAACATCTTGCTGCCAAAGCAGAAGAAGTAATGTTAATCCAATGAAAACAGATAGTTTCTTATTTATCATTCGCTGATCTGTTTTTTACTTTTTTGATAAAAAAAGGAATTTGTGCGATCAACAATGCAGTCCCCCCTACAATAAAGAACGTGTAATTTGCATCAAGAAATGAAAATGACAAGGTTAGTCCAATGATCAATAAATTTACCGTATAAATAAGAAGCACAGTCTTTTTATGACTACAACCAATGTCAATCAATCGATGGTGGAGGTGATTTCTATCAGCAGAAAAAGGTGAGACACCTCTAACGGCTCTATAAATGAAAATTCTTAATGTATCAACGAGTGGATATACCAAAACAGCCATTGCAAATATTGGTTTGGATACATGAATAATAAAATCATTTTGAATCGTTGTGACATCGTAGTTGATGAGCTTGATCGCTAAAATGGAAATGATCAACCCTATTGTGAGCGATCCGGAATCACCCATGAAGATCTTTGCAGGTGAAAAGTTGAAGAATAAAAATCCTAACAATGATCCCGACAATGCAAATCCAAGGCAAGCCATCACAGGATCTCCAGCTAATGAAAACCATCCCCCAAAAGCTGTTGCTACAATAAATCCTACGCCACCTGCTAAGCCATCTACACCATCAATTAAATTCATGGCATTCACAACTACAATGTATGTGAATAATGAAAGAAAAACACTTGCCCAATGAGGCAGGACTTCAATGCCAAATATGCCATGCATGCTTATGATACGGATATCTGCCATAAGTATGAGTACCATTCCAACTAAAACGTGTGCGACTAATTTTTTAACTGGTGCCGTTCCAATAATATCATCTTTTACTCCAACAAAGAACATAACAAGGACAGTAGAAACGATGAATTTGTAATCGTCTATGGCTCTCATTAATAATGTCCCATCATTTATATATTCATTCGGGAACCATAAAGAGAAGGAGAAGATGGTGCCGGCAAAAATGATAATGCCGCCTATTGTGGGGATCATTCTAGAATGTATTTTTCTAGTATCTCCTGGCGCATCAAATAGCCGCTTCAGTATGGCAACTTTTATCAAAGAAGGGGTTGATAAAAGAACCACAAAAAAGGAAGTAATAAAAACGAGTATGAGAAATGCCATATTAATTAAAAATCATAGTAAAAATTATTCAACGATGTTCGAATGCCAAAATATATAAATTGAGTTTGTGTGTTAGTTCTTTCTGTTTTTTCAGAACGGTTTGTTATTCCTAGTACAATATTAAAATTTGTTGAAGGATTTACCAAATATCCGACATGAATATCCTGATACATGACTGTTGTTTTTAATCCTTGTGTGGTATGAATATTTTCAAATGATTGGTTAATAGGGAAGTTGTTGTCGGATCTGAAAATATTGCTTCCAAAATTCATGTTTAATGAATCGGCCCCTTTTACCGCATAATTCCCTTTTAATTGAATGAAAAAATCCTTGATGCGATAATTTATAAATCCAATAGCCTCATAGAAATTAGCTCCTAAAGGATGCGCTAAGGCTTGATTATAATGTGTATAACTTTGATACGTATTTTCAGAGGCATAAGCATATGGTCGTACATTGTTATATTCGAGTTGTAGATGTAGATTCTTGATCGTAAAAAGGTCAAAATATTTGAATCCGATCTGATAGCCATATTTTTTTCTGATGTCGCCCTTGCTATTTTTTTGATAAGTATCATCCAGCATATACTGTCCGTATAATGAAATGGTATTGGTGATCTTGATCTTTAGTGTAGCGCCTGCAACAATGTTGTTCGTATTGTGTAATCCATAAATAGCAGTATTCACTCCTATAATTGGATTGAATGTATTAAAAGAAAGATGCTGTCGGTTGGTAGTGTCGGCTGCTTCCCAGATCATTCCTTGGAATAAACCGATCTGTAAGCGGTTGAAGAAATTCATGCTTAACAGTTGAAAGCTGGCGGTTTTCTTTTGGAAAAGTCGTTCCACGTTAGGTGGTGTTTTTACTCCTCCATTTGTTAAGTTCATGAAGGACGTATATAAATTGGTGTATTGTAAGTTTTTGTAAGTTGTAGTAATACGAGCGTAAGGATAATTAAATGAATTGTCTGACAATAGTAACGAACGGTACCCATCACCCACGAAATGCTTACCATGTCCGATTTGAATGTTTATTAATTTTATTGGTGAATAAGAAACATATCCCGATGCCATGGCATAGTCATATCCATTTAGTTTAAATTTTTTTGCTCTGCCTTGTCCGGGAATAACATCGTATTGATAATTGGCTGTTTGTGGGAAAAGTTTATTGGTAGAAAAAATATAGTCATCGATGTATTTAGCATAGGTTGCCTGATTCTCATAGAATGACGATTCAAATGCAAATTTATCTCCAATGTTCCCTCTAATAATAAATCCACGCGTGTTTTTGTAAAGATTTTCTCCATTTGAGTCGGCCATATCTCTTCCTAATTCAAAGTTGAAAAAGGGGTCGATGGTCATATAAAACTCATCAGCTGTGTCTTGGATAATGAATAAGCTTTCTTGTTTTATTTTTCGTTTCCAAACAGATGTTGCTTTGCGTAGGGAGTCATTTTTATCAATCGGTTTGACATACACAATAAGCGGCTTAAAACAAGAAAGATCATTTGTATTATAGGAGGCTAAGCAAGTGTTACGAAGTTTACTTGTTTTAGTTATTTCATATTTTAATCCCCATTCTCTGTTCAGAGGTAAATTTTGTTGAGCAGATATGGTATTCAGATAAAAGATGCAAGTAGCAAGACACAAGAGGCTATGCCAAGACAGATTCTTGATACTTGATACTTGATAACTGATTTTCATTACAATTTATCTTTTACTTCAGCATAAACGGCTGTAATACCCTCGGATAGATTAATTTTATGTTTCCATCCGAACGAATGAAGCTTGCTTACATCCATTAATTTACGGGGAGTTCCATCAGGTTTACTCGTGTCGAATTTAAGTTCTCCGTTAAAACCAACGGTCTTTTTTACAAGTAGCGCTAGATCTTTGATGGAAATATCTTCACCAACTCCTATGTTTACTAAGCCTGGTTCATTATAATTCTGCATCAAATAAAAGCAGGCATCTGCCAGATCATCGGCATGCAAAAATTCACGAAGAGGAGAGCCTGTTCCCCAAATTTCTACTTCTGTTTTATTTTCCTTTTTGGCAGTATGAAATTTGCGAATAAGTGCCGGTAATACGTGTGAATTATTGAGGTCGTAATTGTCGTTAGGCCCATATAAGTTAGTAGGCATAACAGATATAAAATTGCAACCATATTGTGAGCGATAAGCATCACACATTTTAATTCCTGCAATTTTTGCGATGGCATAAGGTTCGTTAGTAGGTTCCAATAAGCCGGTAAGTAAATACTCTTCTTTTAAAGGTTGTGGAGCTAGCTTTGGGTAGATGCAGGATGATCCTAAAAACATGAGCTTTTCAACTTTATTCAAATAGGCATGGTGGATCACATTACTTTGGATCATCATGTTCTCATATATAAAATCGGCACGATAGGTATTGTTCGCAACAATACCACCTACTTTTGCCGCTGCAAGAAATACAAATTGTGGTTTTTCAGTAGCAAAAAAATCAGCAACTGCTTGCTGATTTCTTAAGTCTAATTCTTTAGATGTGCGTGTTACAATATTTGTAAAACCATCTTTTTGCAGTCTTCTGATAATGGCCGAACCTACCATTCCTCTGTGACCTGCAACATAAATTTTAGCGTCTTTATTCATCTTATTCGTGGTAATTCAAAACATCGTGACCACCATCTTTCAGGTATTTATCTTTTTCAAATAGTTTCAGGTCGCTTGCCATCATCTCTTTTACCAATTGCTCAAGCGTGTGTTTTGGTTCCCAGCCCATATTCTTTTTTGCTTTTGAAGCATCACCTATTAGCAAATCAACTTCTGTAGGACGGAAATAAGCCGGATCAACTTCTACTAATGTTTTGCCATTTGCAGTATTAATCCCTTTTTCATCTACTCCTTTTCCTTCCCATTTTAATGTAATTCCAACTTCTGCGAATGCCAATTCAACGAATTTACGCACAGTGATCTTTTTACCTGTCGCTAAAACATAATCATCTGCTTCCTTTTGCTGTAACATCATCCACATCCCTTCTACATAGTCTTTTGCATGCCCCCAATCACGTTCTGCATCCAGATTTCCTAGGAATAATTTATCCTGCAATCCCAAATGGATCTTAGCAGCAGCTCTTGTTATTTTTCTGGTAACAAATGTTTCTCCACGTAAAGGACTTTCATGGTTGAATAAAATTCCATTACAAGCGTACATGTTGTATGCTTCACGGTAATTCTTTGTGATCCAGAATCCGTAAACTTTAGCTACACCATAAGGTGAACGAGGGTAGAATGGAGTTGTTTCTTTTTGAGGGATCTCTTGAACATAGCCATACATTTCAGAAGTAGAAGCCTGATAAAAACGGGTTTTGTTTTCTAGTTTTAAGATACGGATAGCTTCTAAGATACGAAGTGTTCCTATTGCATCAGCATTTGCTGTATATTCAGGTGTTTCAAAAGAAACCTTTACATGCGACTGAGCTGCTAAATTATAGATCTCATCCGGTTGTGTTTCCTGAATGATACGGATCAAATTGGTTGAATCGGTAAGATCGCCATAGTGTAAGAAAAACTTCACTTGTTTCTCATGTTGATCCTTATATAAATGATCTATACGGTCGGTATTAAAAAGTGAGCTTCTTCTTTTTAATCCATGTACGATATATCCCTTGTTCAATAGGAATTCGGTTAAATAGGCACCATCTTGTCCAGTAACCCCCGTAATTAATGCAACTTTACTCATATGTCAGACTATATTTATTCTGCAATTATACGAAAATTAATGCTATAATAATCAAAAAGCCTCGCAATTTGCGAGGCTTTTTGATTGAGGATCGATCTCAAATTATTTTGTTAAAACGATTTGTTTTACGGAAGTAGAGTTACCTGAAATTACTTTCATGGTATAAACACCTGCAGCATTGTTAGAAAGATCAACAACAGCAGTGTTGTTTGTTAATTGAGTTGAGTAAACAACTTCTCCAATCACATTATAAATTTCAACAACAGTTTTAGCTGTTGCATTCATTTTCACAGTAAATAAACCATTTGATGGGTTTGGATAAACAGAAAGAGCATCCATTTCATATGTGTTAATTCCTGTTGCAGCAATATTTACAGTAGTTGTAGATGTGTTTGTTCCGCATGGTCCTGTAGCAGTTAAAGTAACGGTATAGTTTCCGCTAGCTCCATATGTATGGCTAGGGTTTGCGGTATTGTCAGCAGGTGATCCATCGCCAAAATCCCAAGAGTAAGATGTTGCTCCTGTTGATGTATTAGAGAAAGCAATTGTTGGAGTGTTTGTAGCGTCAGAAGTAAATCCTGCAACAGTATTTGGATCAACAACAACTGTAGTGGTTTTAGATCCAACACAGGTCTTCCATAGACCAGTTATAGTATAAAGGCTTGCATCGTAAGAACCTGCAGCAGCATAAGCGTGTGATGCATTGTTGCTCCACATTAATGGACTAGCATCATCCATATCCCAAGCATAAGTAGAATCGGAAGCTGCTAAAGAATATGTTGTAGCAAATACATTCCAATTGTACATTTTGTTTGTTAAATGAGCTGTTGGATTGGTTGTATTGGTGAAATTTAAAGTAGTTCCAATACATGTAGGATTAGCTGATACTGTGAAGTCGGTATTGAATGAATAAGAAACAATAGGTGCCATAGCTGCTTCAAAATCATTTGGAGCACCAAATAAAGTTGGGATTGCATACCATGTTCCGTTGTATTGTAAAGAAGCTAATCCTTCGCCATAAGTAGCAGTTGTTGCATTATTTAAAACAAGGCCTAATGTATCAGTAGTAGAGCTATTGGAAAGTACAACTGCATAATCAGAGGATGTAACAATAGGAGAAGAAAATGTTGCTGTATAAAACTCGTCTGTTAATCCATTTAATGTAATAGTAGTAGTACCTAATGATGTTGTTGGTCTGTTGGTTCCATTAACATTGTAGATTGCTACATCAATAGTTAAAGATTGTGTAGGGTTAGTACGGTCCAGTACAAATCCCCAAAAATTAACTCCGCTAATTGATACTGTTGCTGCATTAGTGAATTTCTGAGAAAATGCATTTCCTGTTGTTGCTGCGCCAGTTAGTAGACCAAAACCTCCGAAATCAGGAGCAGTTTGAATTGCCTCTTTCAAATATGGGTAGTGTAATGTGTCATTATCACAAGTTGGGCCACCACCTCTTTCGGTGTTTTTGATGCTTGGCAAGGCTTTTTTTGCTGAAACAGGGAATACTTTACTCATAGTTGGTAAACTTTGAGCAAAAGTTCCCAATGCCATTACAGCCATTGTAATTGTTAGTAGTTGTTTTTTCATTTTGTTTATTTTAGGTTATTTATTAATTAATTTTTTAGGAGACAAATATAAAACATTTTTTACAAGAATAGATCGATCCTTGATAAATTATTTTAATCTATCTAACTGTAAACCAGTTGTTTAAAAGGTTTGCTTTATTGTACTGTAAAGAAGTGTTGGTTTGATAATCGATTACCAACTTTCCGGCTATTTCACATATAGCTTGTCCAGCAGCCGTATCCCATTCCATAGTTGGTGCAAAGCGAGGATATACATCAGCTGACCCTTCTGCAACGAGGCAGAGTTTGATTGAGCTTCCCGAGGAGATAAATTCTAGATCAGGGTGTTGCGTTTTTAGTCCTTCAATAAACATTTGTGTTTCTTCACTTAAATGTGATCGACTAGCTACAACAGTGAATTTTCGGTTATTATGACTGATTGGGAGTGTTTGTGCTCCTTTTATCAATTGATCAATTTCATTATAAGGTGTTCCTTCTGTCATCTCAATCTTAAAACTACCAATCCCTTCTGCTGCAAAGTACAATACGTTCGTTACCGGAATATAAATAACACCCAAAATGGATCGCTGGTTGTGGATCAGTGCAATGTTAACAGTAAACTCTCCGTTTCTTTTGATAAATTCTTTGGTTCCATCCAAAGGATCAACCATCCAAAAATACTCCCAATTTTTACGCTCTGCATATTCGATATTTTTCCCTTCCTCACTCAATACTGGGAGTTGGTTTTCTGATAAGTATTTACAGATTGCGGAATGTGCATTTTTATCTGCAATAGTTAGCGGAGAGTTATCGGATTTGTGCTCTACATCAAATGGTGTTTCATATACTTTTAAGATCTCCTCACCACCTTTTATCGAAGCAATTACAGCTTGTTGTAATAAATTTTTAATATCCATTTTGTTCTGAATTAATGTTGCTTTTCCCACTTATTTCTGCTATTAAATTATCCACCAGTCTGCTTGCTCCAAATCTGAAAAGAGAAGGACTTAGCCATTCTTTTCCTACGATCGTTTCTGTTAATCTTAAATATTGTGCAGCGGTGTTTCCATCAGAAATACCACCAGAAGGTTTGATTCCGCATTTTTTTCCACTTGTAATATAGAAATCTTTAATGGCCTGTAACATAACACAAATGGCGGGAAGGGTTGCATTGATATTGATCTTTCCTGTAGATGTTTTTATGAAATCAGCTCCTGCATGCAAGGCAATATCACTCGCTATTCGAATATTATCCAAGTTCTCTAATTCTCCTGTTTCAAGAATAACCTTTAAAGTTACTTTTCCACAAACTTCTTTAAATGCTGCTATTTCCCGGTATACATAATTATAATCTCCTTCTAAGAAACGCCCCCTCGAAATAACCATATCGATCTCATCGGCCCCTTGCTCAATAGCAAATTTAGCCTCTTCTAATCGCAAGTTTAATGGTAACTGTCCGGAGGGGAAGGCGCCTGCTACAGATGCTACTTTCTTATTAGAGTCTTTCAAGTGCTTTTTAGCTGTGGCTACTAAAGTTGGATAAACGCAAACAGCCGCAGTTCCACTTTGAATCGCTTTTTGGCATAACTCCGCGATTCGCTTTTCTCCATCTTTCCCTTCTAAGGTTGTTAGGTCAACCAGAGATAAGGCAAGTTGGAGTTCTCCTTTTGACGCAGGAGATGCATCAATTTGACGTATGATCTTTTCTACATTAGAAATGTCTACTTTAGGCGTATTTGTATGGTTGTAAGTGCTCATGGTGACAAAGGTAATGTAAAATATTTTTGTGATTAAAAAATAAGATTTACATTTGCACCAGAAAATGAAAGCGATAAACTTCTATAAACTAATTTCAAGCTACAACATGATGTGTTGCATGATGTGCTGTGATTAATTTACGGAAGGGCTTACTATACATATTGATGTAATTCAACAAAAGGTCTTTCCAAAATGGTAAGACCTTTTTTGTTATTTTTATAAAGAAAATGAATAATAATATTTTTCCTACAAATGGCATTCTTGAAAGAGCTTCTAAAGAGTTGCTTTTAGGACAAAAAGGCATTTGTATTTGGTTTACAGGATTGAGTGGTAGTGGAAAAACTACCATTGCCATTGAATTAGAAAAACAATTGAATTTAAAAGGCTTATTGACACAAGTTTTGGATGGAGATAATATCCGGACAGGAATTAATAGCAATTTAGGATTCAGTGATGAAGATAGAATTGAAAACATCCGTAGAATAGCAGAAGTAACAAAATTATTTGTGAACTGCGGGATAATAACTATTTGTTGTTTTGTTAGTCCAACGAATGAAATTAGAGCAATTGCCAAACAGATAATTGGAGAAAAAGATTTTGTGGAGGTGTTTGTAAATACTCCTTTGGAAATATGTGAAAAACGGGATGTGAAGGGCTTGTATGCAAAAGCAAGAAAGGGAGAGGTGAAAGACTTTACCGGAATTAGTGCACCTTTTGAGGCGCCATTATCTCCCGAAATGGAACTAAATACAGCTAATCTATCGGCAGTTGAAAGTGCCCGTTTAATAATAGAGAAATTGAAATTATAAGTATGAAAAACTACAATTTAACACATTTAAAAGAGCTGGAAAGTGAGAGTATTTATGTGATACGTGAGCTTGCCGCACAATTTGAAAAGCCTGCTTTGTTATTTTCAGGAGGGAAGGATTCTATTGTATGTTTTCATTTGGCAAGAAAGGCATTTGCACCGGCTAAGATCCCTTTCCCTTTGGTACATGTGGATACGGGACATAATTTTGAAGAGACGATCGTTTTTCGTGATGAATTAGCAAAAAAATATGGTGTACAATTGATCGTTGGTTCCGTTCAGCAGAGTATCGATGAAGGAAAAGTTGTTGAAGAAAAAGGGTACAATGCTAGTCGTAACGCTTTACAAACTGTTACCTTATTGGATACCATTGAAAAATATAAGTTTGATGCATTGATCGGTGGTGCGCGAAGAGATGAAGAAAAGGCAAGAGCAAAAGAGCGATTTTTTTCGCATCGAGATGAATTTGGTCAATGGGATCCGAAGAATCAACGACCGGAATTATGGAATCTATTCAATGGTAAAAAACATATTGGTGAACACTTCAGAGTTTTTCCGATCAGTAACTGGACGGAGATGGATGTTTGGCAATATATCTTGCAAGAACAGATCGAAATCCCTTCCATTTATTTCACACACGAACGGGAGTGTTTTGTCCGTGATGGAGTGATCTATGCACATTCAAATGTAATTCCATTAAAGCCAACAGAAAAGGTGGAAAAAATGCAAGTGCGTTTCAGAACGATAGGTGATATCAGTTGTACCGGTGCTGTTCTTTCAAAAGCGAATACGTTGGAAGAAATTGTTGAAGAGGTAGCTTCTACCCGCGTTACAGAACGAGGAAGCAGGATTGATGATAAGCGGTCGGAAGCAGCCATGGAAGACAGAAAAAAACAGGGATATTTTTAATTCTAAAATTGAAAGTTTAAAAAAGAAAAATTATGAGTGAATTTTCTACAGCCGGTTATTTAGATATGGATCTTTTGCGCTTTACTACAGCAGGGAGTGTAGATGATGGCAAAAGTACTTTGATCGGCCGCTTATTATACGATTCAAAATCTATTTTTGAGGATCAATATGAAGCAATCAAAGCAACGAGTGAAAAACGTGGTGAGGAGTATGTGAATTTAGCATTACTTACTGATGGGCTTCGTGCTGAACGTGAACAAGGGATCACAATTGACGTAGCATACCGTTACTTTGCAACTCCCAAGCGTAAGTTCATTATTGCTGATACACCCGGTCACATACAGTACACACGTAACATGGTAACGGGTGCAAGTACAGCCAATGCTGCCATCATTTTAATTGATGCGCGTAAGGGTGTAATTGAGCAAACAATGCGTCATACGTATATCGCTTCTTTATTGCGCATTCCACACGTTATAGTTTGTGTGAACAAAATGGACTTGGTCGATTTTAAAGAAGAGGTGTTTGAAGCAATTAAAAAAGATTATGAAGCTTTTGCATCTAAATTAGATATTACTGATGTGCATTTTCTTCCTATCAGTGCTTTGAAAGGAGATAATGTAGTGGATCAATCTAAAAATATGCCTTGGTACAAAGGTTCTACACTTATGTACTTGTTGGAGAATTTACACATAGCAAACGATCAAAATCATTCCGATGCCCGTTTCCCTGTGCAGTATGTTATTCGTCCGATGAATAATGAATATCATGATTATAGAGGATACGCAGGTAGAGTAGCCGGTGGAATATTGAAAAAGGGGGATGCAGTAACTGTTTTACCAAGTGGCTTTACTTCTAAAATAAAAACAATCGAATTAGCGGGCAAAGAATTAGAGGAGGCTTTTGCACCAATGAGTGTTACTATAACATTGGAAGATGAAATAGATATTTCCCGTGGCGATATGATCGTTAAAACAGATGATCAACCTGCATCAACTCAAGATGTGGAGGTGATGGTCTGCTGGTTAAATGAAAAGAAATTACAAGTGAACGGGAAATATGCGTTGAAGCATTCTACAAAAGATGTTCGTTGTGTAGTAAAGGATGTTCAGTATAAAGTGAATATCAATACTCTTGAACAACTTGAAGATGATAAAACCGTGGGTTTAAATGATATTGCTCGATTAACATTGCGAACTACGGCTCCTATTGTAATTGATAAGTATAAGCAAAACAGAACCACTGGTAGTTTAATTCTGGTTGATGAAGCTACGAATGTAACAGTAGGTGCAGGAATGATCATTTAGTATTACACTAAAATTCCTTTAAGGAAAATAAGTGAGAAGCTGAAATAGATGATCAAGCCGGTTACATCTACTAATGTAGCTACAAATGGTGCTGAAGAAACTGCAGGATCTAATCCCATTCTTTTTAATAACAATGGAAGTAGTGATCCCATTAATGTGCCCCACATCACTACGCCAACTAAGGAGAATCCCACAGTGCATGCGATCAGGTACCAGTATGGACCGTAATCGGTAACGAAATACGACCATAAAGCGACTCTTGAAAAGCCAATGATGCCCAGCAATATCCCAATAGCTAATCCGGTATAAAATTCCTTTTTTACAATTTTTGCCCAATCACGAACGGTGATCTCTCCTAAAGCCAAAGCACGAATAACCAATGTTGAAGCTTGTGAGCCACTGTTACCACCACTCGCAATAATAAGCGGGATGAAAAGTGCTAAAATAACAGCTTTCGTGATTTGATCCTCAAAAAAGCTCATGGCAGTGGCAGTGAGTGTTTCTCCCAAGAAGAGCAACACCAGCCAGCCGGCTCTTTTCTTGAACATTTGCAGGAAGGATGTATTCATGTACGGCTCTTCCAAAGCCTCCATCGCTCCCATTTTTTGAACGTCTTCTGTTTCTTCTTCTCTTCTTACGTCCACCACGTCATCGATGGTGATCTTTCCAACCAATCGGCCTAATGCATCTACAACCGGAATGGCAACAAGATTGTACTTGTCCATCACGTTCGCTACTTCCTCAGCATCGGTATTGGTTTTTACGGATATAACTTTTGCATCGTAAATGTCGGCTACTTTCGAACGGGTAGGGGATACGACTAATTTTTTTAATGGTAATAGTCCTACTAATTTCTCATCATCATCTACAACGTAGATAGCATAAACCTCTTCTAGATCTTCTGACTGTTCGCGTATCTCACGAACACATTGTAATGCAGTACTGTTTACATGAACACGAACAAACTCTTTTCCCATCAAACCACCCGCGGTGTTCTCATCATAGTTCAAGAGGTCAACGATATCGCTTGCTTGTTCGCTATCTTCCAATTGAGCCAATACTTCATCCTGCACTTTATCGGGTAATTCGGCAATAACGTCTGCCGCATCATCCGAATCCATGTTGTCGATCAATTGTTCCGCAATCTCTTTAGAGGTCAAAGAAGCTAATATTTCCTCTCTGACATCTTCTTCCAACTCTACCAATACATCGGCAGCGATTTGTTCATCCAGATAGTTGTATAAAAACTTTACCTGTTCAAGCTCCAGTTTGTTGAAAATTTCGGCAATATCAGGTGGGTACAACTCTTTTAGTTGCGATTCAATAAACGCTTCATCCTTGCTGTCGATAGCAAGTTGTAAACGCTCAAAAAATTCATCTGTTAATTCGAATTGCATATTGCCAAACTGTTTCTGGCTGCAAAGGTAATATTTATAACTATTGGATGAACGAAAGACCTTTTTTTATAAAAAGGTCTTAGATCAGGCTCAAAGAGTAAAACAGTATAAATAATCCGGCTGTAAAAGAACCTAAAATGAGGAAGATCCCTAATTTATTGCTTTTGATCTTTTTAGAGGAATAGGCTTGTATAAAAAGGGCAATCAGAAGTGTTATGACCAAAAAGGATATTCCAACGATGTACTCCATTTGCTTTTTTTGACAAAGTTATATGCACACTTCAATCAAAAAAATGACATTTAGCAGGATCAGGAGTCTTGCAACATATTGGTAAGTGCTACAAAGTCGGTCACGGATAACTCTTCAGCCCTTTTGCTTAAATAGATATTGTCGGCAAACTCCGGTTTTAGTTTAAAAGCTTTAACTGAATTCCTGAGTGTTTTTCTGCGTTGATTGAAACCTGCTTTCACAAGTTGTTTGAATATCTTCTCGTTACAATCTAACTTTTGTACCTTATTTCTAACTAAACGAATAACAGCAGACTTTACTTTAGGCGGGGGATTGAATACATTTTCATGTACAGTAAAAAGATATTCAATATCATAATAAGCTTGTAACAAAACACTGGTGATCCCATACGTCTTGTTCTTCGGTTTGGCAGCAATTCGCTCGGCTACTTCTTTTTGGAACATTCCAACTACTTCCGGAACCTGGTTTTTATGATCGAGGATCTTGAATAGGATCTCTGTAGAGATATTATAAGGGAAGTTTCCAATTACAGCAAAGGTTTCTTCATTAAAGAGTTTAGAAAAATCGAGTTGAAGAAAATCACCGTCTATGATCCTGTTTTCTAAAGCAGGATAGTTTTTTTGAAGATAGGCAATTGATTCTTTGTCAATATCAATGATGTGTGTTTGATAAGCAGTTTCCTGGATCAGATATTTTGTAAGTACACCCATGCCCGGTCCCACTTCCAGCACTTGCTTGTATCTATCGGTATGCTTTAGTGCTTTTACAATGTCCAATGCAATATTTTCATCGGTCAGGAAATGTTGTCCTAAATGTTTTTTTGCTCTTACTTGCTCTCTCATTACACGATCTCTAATAGGGTGCGGAATGCAACAAATTTGTTGGCATATTTATCGGCTACTTCTTTTTGTAAGCGGGGAGCATGTTTGGCCTGATATTCTTTCAGATCATCCATGCTGGCGCATGTGTATTGAATGGAATAGGTAGTGCCTTGTTCTTCATCCACCAACACTTTACAAATTTTATTTTCTAAAAAATATCCAGTTGCCATTACATCCGGAATGTGTTTGGCTTTCATCCATTGAAGCCATTCTTCACGAACATCATTTTCAATATTTACTGTAACGTTATAAATGATCATTATCTCTACTAATTACGAATTTTTACGAATATACGAATCGTTGTATAACAAATTAAAATACTTTCATGCAGTAAATTCTACGTTTTGCAAACAAGATTAATTAATTGCATCTCCTCTTAGTTTACGGAAGCGTTTTCTTGCCTCTACCACATATAAACTACCTGGATATTTTTCTAAGAGTTGCTGATAGAGCTCTTTTGCTTTATCATAGTTTTTGAATTGATTTTCGTTGATGTCGGCTATGTTAAATAAGGCATCATCCGCTAATATATCTTCACTATGATTTTTTAAGATCTCTTCGTAAAAAACAATTGCTTCAGCATATTTCGCATGCCTTAATTCGATCTGAGCTTTTTTGAAAAGGATCTCATCCGCTAAAGCATGGTTAGGAAATGTTTTATTGATCGAGTCTAATAATTTAATCGCCACTTCATCTTTATTTCTGAAGGCAAACAGGTCGGCCATTGCATACATTTCCAGCGGAACTTCATTAGTGTCAATCGCCAGTGCATCGCTTATCAACAGTGATAAGTCCATGGCATCGTTCGCAATAAGTTTGGAGGTAGATCCTTTTAAAACATCCAATTGCGCTTGTGACCAGGCAAAGTCACCTGTGTAATAATAAATGCGTGCATTTCTGAATTTGGCTTCCTGACCGATCACATCATATTTATTGGCTTTTTCAACTTGTGAATACATAAGTGAGGCATCCCAGATGTTACCTGTCATCAGCATTATATCGGCTAATTCCAGTTTGCATTCTGCTTGAACAGGTGCAGATAAAGCAGGCAATGCGATCGTCTCTTCAAGTAGTTTCATTGCTTCATCTGATTTATTCAGATAAAAAGCTTGCAGGTGTGCATAGTTTTTTAAAAGAGGAGCAGTGTTTGCTGACTTTCCCAATTCATTGATGGTTATTACATAATTTTTTTCAAGTTCTAATAGATCAGCGTTGGTGTAATTTCCTTTGCTCACTACCTTGGTATAACTCACGTTGAGTAATTCCATGCGTGCATTGGTGTAATAGTAAACATCAGGACCTTTTGCGATGACGTATTGATAGGCCTTGATAGCGATGTCATACGCTTCGTTTTGAGCAAACAGTTGAGCTAAAGCCATTACCCGGTTTCCTTCTTCTTTCTTTCTTTTGTCGAGTGCTTTTCCTTGTACAAATGCTCCCTCCCAATCTTTTAATTGTATCTGCATCCAGATCAATAACTCTGAAAGAATGGTTTTGTCCGGACTTTTGGAAATACGTTTAAGCAATTCTGTTTTTAGAAGTTCATTTTGCTTGGCATCAGCATCATTTCCAAAACTAGTTTGTAAGGCATTTTGTACACTTTGAATATATGATTCGTTTATTTCAAGTGCATCCAGCAATTCATTGATCATAGCCATCCTGTCACCTTTTATTTTATATACTTCAGCCAGTTCGAAACTGTAAGGATAGTTTGTTTGAGAGATCTTTCTGCCACGCATGTAGGTGGCAACCGTATGATCATATTGGCGTATGGAGTTAAAAGAGTTGGCCAATGTAAACACCTGATCATCTGTTTTGATCATTTTTACTGCTTGATCCCATGTACTCTTCGCTTTGTCAGGATCCTCATTTTTAGCATAAACAGTACCAAGATCCACCTGAAAATTGAGTTGTTCCGGATTTTGTTTGATGTGTTTCTTAACGATCTTTTCTGCCTTTTTGAAGTCTTTAGTTTCCAGTAGACAATTCAAATAGGGTGTATAAAAAAGCTGAGGAGATTTTCTATTATAAAGCTTTTCATAATAATCCAATGCTTTATCAAATTCTTTGTTTTGATAGAACTGTAAAGCTAGTTGTTCATCTGTGCTTGGTTGTGCAAAACTAATTGCGCTGCTAAGAACAAATGAACAAATGAAAAGTATGTGTTTGATGTATTTCAATAGCCTATTATTTCAAGGACAACTGCTTTTGCTTCAATGTCCAATCCGTTACGTAAAGTTAATAAACTTCCTGTAACTAAATGCTCCCCATATCCATGTGGTGCATATAAAACGGCAGTCATTACCTCTGATTTGCCAGGTTCAATAGGCTTTTTGAAGAGTTCTATCTGGCATTCGGTACAGTATTTTTCCGCTCCCTGAAGATAGGCTTGAGGTCGATAAATACCCATCAACTCGTATTTCGCCAAATTTTCGATCAGCAACTTTACTTTGAGGTATTTTTTGTGATAGAACATTTATGGTGTATCAAGTATTAGGTATCAAGTACTATGAATTTAAATCCTTGTACTTAATACATTGTACTAAATACTTTTCAAAATTTCCTTTTCAACTTCTTCGCTATCCCATACTTTTTCAATATCCGGAAATTTAGCCATTACCGCTTTCATGATCTCATCTTGTCTGTTTCCTGCTTTAAAAGCATCGGAATAGCGGATGTGGCTGAAGGTAACCTGACTGTAAACCGGCATCCATTTGTCAGGGTGTTTTTCTGAAAAGCGGGCTTCTATTTTCTTTTGTAGTTGGAACATTGGGTCAGCAACATAGTCACGCATCACATGATAGTTTTGTAGTGAAAGGTCTTGAACTCCATCACCATCAGGTTTGCGAAGGATCTGATATTCTTCAAATACTTTCGGCCAGTCTTCCTTATGTTTTTGCATCAACTCCCACATGACAGTACAGTCTTCAAATCCACAATTCATTCCTTGCCCATAAAATGGAACAGTTGCATGAGCAGCATCACCCATCAATGCAGTTTTTCCATGTGTCCATGGATAACAGCGGATGATCGCTAATGCGGATAAAGGATGGTTTTCCCAGGCATCAGCAATATTAGGCATCATCTTATAAAAGTCAGGGAAGGTAGTTTGGAAGAATTCGTTTACATCAGCTTTTGTTTTTAATCTTTCAAACGATTTCTCTCCTTTCATTGGCATAAAGAGTGTGCAGGTAAATGAGCCATTCTCATTCGCAAGAGCTATTAACATGAATCTGCCACGTGGCCAAATGTGTAATGCATTTTTTTCCAATGGATAAGAGCCATCACTATTAGCAGGTAATAAGATCTCACGGTATCCGTCCTCAATGTATTTCTGGCTGTAATCAAATCTGTCAAGTGTTTGCATTGAATTGTAACGCACTGCAGAAAATGCTCCATCAGCAGCAAAAACAACATCAGAATGATATACTTTTTTCTCTTTTGTTTCGGAGTGTTCAGTATATACGATGCCTTTTTCAAGGTCAACACCTGTGCAACGTTCATTATAGAATATTTGTGCATTGCCAACTTGTTCGGCAATGTCCATCATTTTCGCATTCAAGCCGCCACGTGATACGGAGAAGATGGCTTGTCCTTCTTTTCCATAGGGTTGGTAGGATAGATTTCCCTGAAGGTCATGCATCATTCGTCCGTACATAGGGATCGCCATTTTACGGATCTCATCACCAACTCCCACTGTGTCCAGTGCTTTCCATCCTCGGGTTGACAATGCAAGATTGATCGATTTGCCTGCTGATATATCTGCTTTGCGGATATCCGGTCTGCGTTCTACGATCGTTACTTTGTACCCTGCTTTAGAAAGATATACAGCCCAAAGCGATCCTACTAATCCTGCTCCTACAATTGTTGCGGTTTTATTACTCATAATGTTTTTTATTTCAAATAAAGTTGAATATTCAAAAATACGAAATGATAAGCATCATTTCTTTATATATTTATCGTTTAGTCCTTGCTTTTGAATGATCTTTTCTATTGCCTGATTCATTCGTTTAATTTTTGTGCTTTCCTGTTTTGCGCCAACTATCCACTGCACATAATCTTTTCTACGTGAATAACTCATCGCTTCAAAATTTTTGAGGGCTTTATGTTTGACCAATAATTTTTTAAAATCAGAAGGTATGGTTACCGTTTTGTCTTTTGCCTCTGTGATCTTTAAACCTTTTTCATTATTGATGACCGCTTCCGTGATATATTCGATTAACAACTTTTCATTAATTTGGTTTACGTCAGTGAACTTTAAATGTCTATTATGCAGATTCCCTTCATTTTTTAATAGAATTTTCTTTTTGTCTTTTAGCAATGCTCCCTGATAAAAAATAAAAGTGCAATGCTTTTTAAAGTACCAAAAACCACATACCATTCCGTCTTTATAATAATTCGGCCCCCATTTCCAGTCTTCAATAATTCCGGGTTCGGCTTTAAATATGATGGAACGTAATTTTTTACAAATGGCTTGAGCAAAAGGCTCTGCGTTCGCAATACCTTCATCTATCAGTCGCGATGCATCAGGATTATGTTTAACCTTTTTTGAAGCCATTGGTTGTTTATAATGCGTTTTTTAGAATTTCTCCAAATCGGTATGCATCTTCAAATGAATTATACAATGGAACAGGAGCACAACGGATCACATTGGGTTCGCGCCAATCGCTGATCACTCCTGCATCTGTAAGTTTGTTGAATAATTCTTTTCCTCTGCCATGAGCTACAATTGAAAGCTGACAGCCTCTTTGTTTTTTATCACGTGGAGTAATGATCTCTAATTTTTTATCTAGGGTTTTATTGATATCATCAATGATGAATTCTAAATAACCGGTTAGTTTTTCAGCTTTAGCAACCAATGCATCCATTCCCACTTCGTCAAAAATATCCACGGATGCTTTGTGCGCTGCCATCGACAAAACAGGGGCATTGCTCATCTGCCAGGCTTCTGCTGTTGGCATAGGAACAAAGCCTTTATCCATTTTAAAACGGGTGTTCTTATCATGTCCCCACCATCCTGCAAAGCGAGGAATTTCAGGTTTGTTTAAATGACGCTCATTGATAAATACTCCGGAAACACCTCCAGGACCCGAGTTTAAGTATTTATAACTGCACCAGCATGCAAAATCAACATTCCAGTTATGCAGTTCTAATTTCAAATTTCCTGCAGCATGTGCCAGATCAAACCCAACGAGTGCTCCAATTTTATGCCCCGCCTCTGTAATGGCTTTCATGTCAAACACCTGACCGTTATAATAGTTTACTCCACCGATCATGATCGTTGCGATCGAGTCTTTGTTCTTTTCAATGGCAGCGATGATGTCTTCGTGACGAATACAAACCTCTCCTTCACGGGGTGATACTTCAATGATCGCATCATTAGGGTCATATCCATGATATCGAACCTGTGATTCAAGTGCATATTGATCGGATGGAAAGGCTTTTGCTTCACATAGAATTTTATAACGTTTCTCAGTTGGACGATAGAAGCTTACTAGAAGCAAGTGTAGGTTCACGGTTAGCTGGTTCATCACCACTACTTCTTCCGGTTTGGCACCTACAATTTTTGCTACCGGTTCCGCGAATTGCTCATGGTATGGCATCCAGGGCTTACGAGCATGAAAGTGGCCTTCCACACCAAATGTAGCCCAATCTTCCAATTCATTTAAAATGTAGTCTTGTGTTGCTTTTGGTTGTAAGCCAAGAGAATTTCCGGTAAAATATATTGTTTCGCGACCGTGCATCATCGGAAAATAAAATTTTTCACGGTAACTTCTTAATGGGTCGATCGCATCTTGTTGTTTCGCAAAATCTAATGTGTTTTCGTAATTCATAGCTCTTTATTTTCTTCAGTATTGGAAGCGTTTATTAACACTCAAAGATATATATTTGCATGAAATAATTTCGAGTTATGAAAAGAGAAAAATCAGAAGCATTATTTGAGAAGGCAAAAACCTATTTCCCTGGTGGTGTAAACAGTCCGGTGAGGGCGTTTCGATCGGTTGGAGGAACACCACTTTTTATTCAGAAGGGAAAAGGAGCACATATTTGGGATGCAGATGGAAATGAGTTTATTGATTATTGTGGTTCCTGGGGACCATTGATCCTTGGGCATGCTAATCCAAAAGTAGTGGATGCGATAAAAAAAACAGTTGAAAATGGAAGTTCATTTGGTGCCCCAACAGCATTAGAGAATGAATTAGCAGAATTGATCCTTGCCAATAATAAGTACATTGAAAAATTACGTTTTGTGAGCTCCGGAACGGAGGCGGTAATGAGTGCGATCCGTTTGGCAAGAGGATACACAAAGCGAAATAAGATCCTGAAATTTGAAGGTTGTTATCATGGGCATAGTGATTCTCTATTGGTAAAGGCAGGATCAGGATTGGTAACATTTGGAAATACATCTTCAGCAGGTGTGCCTGAAGGGGTTGTGAATGACACGATTGTGGTTTCATTAAATAATGAAGAGGCCGTAAAACAAGCATTTGCTGAATTTAAAGATCAGATAGCCTGTGTGATCATTGAACCTGTTCCGGCAAACAACGGTTTGTTATTACAACGTAAGGAATACTTACAATTTCTACGCGATATTTGTACAGAGAATAAAACACTATTGATCTTTGATGAAGTGATCAACGGATTCAGGATTGGTTTTGATGGTGCTGCAGGCTATTACAAGATCCAGCCGGATATCATTACCTATGGTAAGATCATAGGAGGCGGATTGCCAGTAGGAATGTATGGTGCAAGCGCTGAGATCATGGGGCATATTTCACCGGAAGGAGGCGTTTATCAAGCAGGAACACTAAGTGGTAATCCAGTAGCGATGGCAGCTGGAATTGCTCAATTAACAGAATGCTTGAAGCCAAATTTTTATCAGGATTTGGAGAAGAAAACAAGTTTCTTGATCGATTCCATTTTCAAGAACCTTTCCACTCCAATTGCAAATTTTAAAATTTTTCAAATTGGTTCGATCTTCTGGATTGCTTTTACCGACAAAGAATTTGTTCGTTCTGCCGAAGAGATCGATGGCGATTCAATGAAATATTTTAGAATTTTACACAAAGAATTACTGGAACGAGGCGTTTATTTAGGACCATCAGGATATGAAGTTGGATTTGTTTGTGAAGCACACACCATGGATGATCTTGAAAGAACAGCAAAAGCATTTGCTGAAGCATTGGCTGTTGCGATGAAATAGGAGCATAGTAAACATAAATAAAAAGAGCCCGGCTAAAATTTTAGCCGGGCTCTTTGTTGTTTGTTAATTATTAAAGCGCAATTAAGTTATAGATCCAGAATACTAATCCGCCTAACAAGGCACTGATCGGAATCGTTAATACCCAAGCCCATAATAAACTTACGGTAACTCCCCAACGAACAGCTGATAGACGTTTTGTAACACCAACACCAATGATCGCACCGGTGATGGTATGTGTTGTACTCACAGGGATACCCATCTGTTCTGTTAAGAATAATGTAGTGGCACCTGCAGTTTCTGCTGAAACTCCTTCCAATGGAGTTACTTTGGTGATCTTTGTTCCCATTGTTTTTACGATCTTCCATCCACCACTTAAGGTACCAATACCTATTGCTAAATAGCAGGATAATGGAACCCAATCAGGCATCGCTTTTATATCAACAATATCTCCATGAGCGATCAATGCTGCTGCAATGATACCCATTACTTTTTGAGCATCGTTACCTCCATGACCAATACTGAAGGCAGCAGATGAAAGCAATTGTAATTTCTTGAACATGTTACCTGTTCTAGTCGCAGTCGGTTCTTTGATCTTTTCATTGTAAATGAAAATTAAGCAGAATAATAAAAGTGCTCCGATCAAACCCCAACGCACGACCTTGTTGTCTGCTTTATCCAATTCTTTGGCAAGATCAGCCTTTGCATCAACAGTTACTGCTTTTTTGAACTCTTTCAAATTGTCAGCTCCTACAGGATACTTCGCATTCATTTCTGCTACCATTGAGTCTAATCCAATGTCAAAGAATTTTTTCGCAATTGGTTTTAAACTGTCTACATGCTCCTGGGCGACTTCATAATCATGTTTGAATGTAGGGTCAACTTTAGATTTGTTTTTTAACTGGTCTAATTTGTAATACTTTTTTAGACCATCTTCGATTTTGCTAATGGTAACTTCTTTCAAGCTTACATTTTTAGCAATTTCTTCTGCAACAGCTTTTGCTCCATTTGATTCATAGCTGGAAAGGTAAGGTGCACATAATTTTGCATTTTCTTTAGCTTTCTCTAATTTTTTGATCTTCGATTCATCGTGTTTTACTTCTACCTCATACGTGTATTTGTCAACACGGAAGAATTTTTTCGCACTCTCGTTTAATTTATCTTCCTGAAAATCGATGAATAAGAACCAAAGCGCTACAGAAGTCGCTAATAGGATCCCTACTTTTAACCATGTTTTATTTTGAATGAAGATCAATGTAAAGAACATGGAGATGATCATACCGACTACGGGAGCAAGGAAAATAAATGCAACCGTTTTCCCGATCTTTCCGCCATCAATGATCTCATTGATAGGCATCATTCCTTTGCTGATAAAGGCATAAGCAAGAGCCGATCCTGCGAAACCACCGATAAGCGTGTGTGAAGAGGAGGATGGGATTCCGTACCACCATGTTAATAAATTCCAAATGATAGCAGCGATCAATCCGCTGAAGATCACAGGTAAAGTAATAAAGTCGGAATACACCGTTTTCCCAATTGTATTGGCAACAGCATGATCCTTGAAAATTAAGAATGCAACGAAGTTGAAGAACGCAGCCCAAAGAACAGCTTGGAATGGTGTTAAAACTTTTGTTGATACGATAGTTGCAATAGAGTTGGCTGCATCATGAAATCCGTTAATAAAATCGAAGATCAGCGCTAACGCTATTACTATAATTAATAATGTCATTGAATAGTAATTAAATGGTTGTACTTGTTATGAGTTGATCTACTAGGAATGTTTTACTAGTATAGAACCAATAACGTTTGCTGCATCTTCACATTTATCAGTAGCCGTTTCAAGCGCTGATAACACATCTTTCATTTTGATTACCTCTACTGCATTTTTTTCTGTTTCAAATAAATTGGCAATAGCCGTATCAAATACATCATCTGCATGATTTTCGATGCTGTTGATTCTCACCGTTGCTTCTTTGATCTTAGAGATATTTTTCAAATTCTTTAATTCAACAACTGCAGTATGTAATTCTTCTGAAGATTTTTGGATCAATTCAGCCAATTTGATAATTGGTGGTGTCATTTGATCTACTTTGTATAGTTCCATTCTTTTTACAGAACCATGGATGTAATCTACAACATCATCTACTGATGATACCAAAGCGTGAATGTCTTCACGGTCGAATGGAGTGATAAAGTTGGCACTTAATTCATGAAATGTCTCGTGCGTAATGCTATCTCCAACATGCTCAAGGCGTTCTATCTCTTTGTATAGTTCACGTTTTTTTTCCGGGCTACTGGTATTTACTAATTCAACCAACACTTTGGATGTTTGAACTAAGTTAGAAGATGCTCTTTCAAACAGTGGGAAGAACTTTTTGTCTTTTGGCTGAAAGTATTGAAAAATGTTTAAGCTCATTTTGATTGTTTTATGATAATTATGGTAACAAAAGTAACCCTGAAGCCTTTATTAAACGTTTTTGCAGGGTTACTCTTGTATTAATTTAATGTTAAGGGAATGTTAAGAGCTAGAAGTTGAACTGTGCTTGAAGACGTAAGAGGTTGCCTTTCTGTTTGTTATCTTTTAGCACAGCATCCTCAAATCTTCTTTCTGACATGGTATACATAGCTACAAACTCAAAGTTTTTGATCGGTTGCCATTCAATTCCCATCTCTAATTCATTTACGGTATAGCTTCTGGCGTCCAACTCATGCTTTTTGCCACCATCATACATTTGATATTTTACAAAAGGGAAAATAACTTGCTTCTTGATTTTTAGCATATAGTTGATCATGGCATAGCCACCCATTAGGTCTTGTTGCATAACCATATTGCTGTCCACATTGTATTCGGGACCTGTTCCAATGTTGTATTCTGCCTGAAAACCAAATGGTTGTGGGTATAGAATGATGCTTGCGGCAGCACGTTGATCTAAGAATTCAGCTTTTTCCATAGGAACATTTTTAGACAGGGTAGTAACTACATAATTCCCTGTATAACCTTGGATACCGGCCTCTAAAATTTGACCATTTTTGAACATAAACGGATACGTTAGTCTGGCAACCATGTGCTGATTATCATTTGCTTCCGGCTTGTTGGCGGTTTGACCATTGTAAATTCCGAATGCGAAGACACCATAGTCGCCCGACCCTTTTAATCCATCATTTACAAGATCTGAGAAGCGTTTGCGAATCTTTTTTGGAGCCCAATAAAAGAATACACCTAAGTCACGTTCATTAGCTACTGCACTATTGAGCGCATCGTTACGGTCTAATGTTAAACGGTTCTGGCTGGATTGCATATTCTCAAATCCAAAAGGAATTTTACTTTGCCCGAATCGAAGTCTGAATTCTTTATTTTTATCTAAGGAAAGATCCATATACGCATCTCTTAGCTGTCCAAAGTGCAAGCCGGTTGTAGAAGCAGAGGAAGCAAAGTCGGGTTGAATGTAAATATAAACACGTTCATGAACATTTCCGTATAGAATTACACGCATACGTCTTAGGAACAAGCCTCCCCCTTTTCCCCATGACTTATCACATTGTTCACAATTAAGGTCTGGATTGGTTTCTAAAAAGCGGTTGTAACGGACTTGTGCATACCCTCTTATAGAGATGTTTTCATACCAGTGCTTTTTTGCCTCTGCCGGTTTGCTCTGTTCTACTGGTTTTGTAGTGATTTCATTTTTGGTAGAATCGGTTTGAGCCTGTGTAGTCAGTAGTCCCGAAAGGACGATTGAGATTGTTAAAAAAAGGTGTCCGCTTGTTTTCATTATAGTTAACTGTAGGTTAAATAAATATTATACAGCGGCAAAAGTATTTTAACAATTAATTTACAGTGTTATGGCAATGTTAAGTAATGGTAAATTTTAGGTAATAAAAAAGGCGGAGCAATTGCTCCGCCTTGTAAACTCTTATTGATGATATTTTTATTTTGCTACAACAAATTTTACTGTTTTGCTGGTACCATCTACTTGGATAGTTGCGAAATATAATCCTGCTGATATAGTTGATGCATCGAACTTAACGATTGATCTACCTGAGTTCATGTTTTCATTTAAAGGTTGTGCGATCAATTTTCCTGTAATATCGTAAATGTTTACGATAACATCAGAAGAATGATTCAGATTGATCGCTATTGAAATAGACTCTTTAGCCGGATTTGGGAATAATGATACATTGCTTAATGCAGCTTCATTTTCTTCCACTCCAATTAATTGTCCATTGAATTTTGGATCAGTAAATGATGCTCCTGTTGCAGCAGTTGATCCTGCTTGTAAACGGTAGTCAGGTGTGCTGTTCAAATTTGACGGGAATGCATTTACCCATGCAACTTGTGCTACTGTATTTGTTGAATCATTATTATCTCCTGTAAAGATTGTTGAATAGAATGACAATGAGTTATTTGCATCCAATGTTATTACTCTAGGTGACATATCTGCTAAAAGTAAGTTGTTTGCAAATACGGCAGAATCATTAGTAGTAAAATTATCTACAGTTCCGGCATCTTTAATATAGATACCTTTTTCCCATGATGTATGGATAGAATTGAAGATAGATACCGCAGAATTTCTTCTTAAATAAATAGCACGTTCAAATTTTTCTCCGGCAGGTAATGTTACTGTTCCGTTTCTTTTTGGTCCAATGTTCGTAACGTTTGAGAATATTGGTTGTGTTCTTGGAAATGCAGCAGAACCTGTCGCATCGTTATCACACTCAAAACCATTTGAATCTCCGGCAGCATCAGAAAGATCAGAATCTCTAATGATCAAACCAAATTGTACACGACCTCTCCATCCAAAATCGCAGTCGAAATCATCATCAAGATTTCTGAAGGAGATCAAATATTTTGCATCTACTTTCCCACCAAACCACTCAAATCCATCATCTCCACCGAAGGAAACTTGTAAGTGATTTAAAACTGTTTTAGAGCCAACCGATCCGAATGTGATACCATTTGTTTCTTTATTTGGTTGTAAGGCGATCCCTGAAAATTCAACTCTGCAATAGGATAATACACCTGAACTGTCTGCATCGTCTGTTCCACCATATTCTGTATCTGAAGAAACCGCTAATCCTTCAATATTAGCAACACCACCAGGTTGATTGTTTTGACCTTTACCTAATATTACTAATCCACCCCAGTCACCTTCTGCTCTTACACCTGCTGCTTCTCCTGAAGTAAATACGATCGGATTGCTTGATGTTCCTTGTGCAACAATTTTTGCTCCTTTTGTGATGATCAAGGTTCCTTGTGTTGCTTTATCACCTCGAACTATTACTCCCGGCTGAATTGTTAATACGGCATTATTCTTAACATAAACTTTGTTTTGTAAGTTTACGATGGTTCCAGTTGTCCATGTTGTGTTAGTCGTAATGTCGGAACTAACTGTAGTTGTAGGATTGCCATAATTTGTATTTTCAGGATCCCAGTTTGCCCAACCGCTTGTCCAATCGGTTGCAGCTGTATTATCAGTAACAGGGAAAGCTCCTTTATAAGTTGTCGGAGTCCAGAACGCTGTTTGCGCATTTAAACTACCAGCAACAATACTTGCGATAGCTAATGAGTAAATTTTTTTCATTTTTTTAGTATTTAAATTTATTTGATACAAAATTAGATGTGTGTTATTGTGCTAAGATTATGGTCGGGTTATGCGTTTTTTATATGTATATTAATAGAACATTATGTTGTTAACTTAAAATAAAAAGAGCCGCATTTGCGGCTCTTTTTATTTATCAAAATTTGTAGGATAGTGAGATCGATATGGTTTGTCCATTTTTCGTATCCACCATCGTGTTGTCTTTTTCTTTATCATACTTTTTGTTTTTATCAATATCCTGATAAAGAATGGCGTTTTGTGCCAATACATCTTTAATGTTCAATTTTACCTCAAATTTTTCTTTGAAACGTTTAGAGAATTGTAAGTCTAATAAGTGTCTTGGATTTTCCCAATAATCAGGTTCACTAGTACTTCCTATCAGATATAGTCTTCTGCCAACATAGTTGTAAGACACTGCTGCACTAAATCCATTGCTTGGATGTGAGTAGAAAAGTCCTGCATTTACAAGAAGTGGCGACTGCCCTTGCAATGGACGCTCCTCTGCAGTTGATCCATTGATCTTGCTTACATCTACCTTCGAAATGATATACGCAAAATTACTGAAGAAAGTAATTGAATTTAACACTTCATTTGAATCAGCTTTGAATAAGGATGATAATTTTACTCTGTATTCAAGTTCGAATCCAACATTGGTAGCATTCGGTGCGTTGATGTAATATTGTTCGCGTAATACATCCGGTCGGTTAGCCATTTCAATTGGATTGCTGAAATTTTTGTAAAATGCCGAAACGGAGAATAATTGTCCTACTCCAGGATACCACTCATATCTTAGATCATAGTTATCAACGATCGTTCTCTGCAGGTTTAAATTTCCTGAAACAGCAAAGTCTGTTAAGAAATCGAAAAAGATGAAAGGTGCTAATTCCCTGAACTCCGGACGAGCTACCGTTCTGTAGTAACTCGCTCTTAAATTCATTTTGTCGTTTAAGGAATAAACAATGTTTAATGATGGTAAAATGTCATTTACAGTAGTATCCACCACAATAGGTTCACTTGTTCCATCTTTGATCGTTTCAATGCGTTGATTATATGATTCAAGTCTTGCTCCATAGATAAAACGTAATTTTTCAAGTGCTTTCGTGTCGAACATCAAAAAACCAGCATTAAGCATGGAGGAAGCCTGGTAGCTATCGCTTGTTTTTGTTGCTTCATCCAGTTTGAATCCACCATTATATGGTCCGGCTTGATCCGTTAAGCCCATATTCTCAGCAGAGAATATTTGATCTTCCGGCAAATAAAGTAGTTCACTGTCAAATTTAACGGCACTACCTCTTCTGTATTTAGAAAAGCCTAAGCTTCTAGAGCTGAATTCACGATCTCTAAATTGGTGAAATCCACCGATCTTAATATCTGTTTTTGTCTTCTTGATCTCTACCGGCAATGTGGCATCGTATTTTAAACTAAGGATGTTTTCTTTGGTATTGGAGAAAAACATATTTCCAGCAGCGTTAGGGATAGTTCCTTCATTTTGTACAACAGCAGCATATTGTGCACTTGGATCGGCTTCGGTTGCTGATACTTTTTGATATACCATTCTTCGCATATTAGGAACATCTCTACTGATATTACTTAATCCTCCTATCCAATTGATCTTGATCTTGCTTTTAGGAAGCAAGTGTGTTCCAATCAATTGTGAGCTTAATAAGTTGTTTTGGGTATACCATCTTAAGGATGCTTTTTCCCAATATTTTTCGGGTTGATCATATTCTCTAGCGCCACCTCTGATCGCTACTTTATCATCGGTATTGATACTATAAATGTTTTTTAAACTTAATTGATTGTTGTCGTTTAACTTAAGAGATAAATTCCACATGGCGCTAGCTAATATGCTCTGAGTGAAAAGTGTATCTTGAAGTTCCATTCTTTTTACAACACCAGTTGTTTGTTCTTCATATTCTCTTCTGGTGATCTCATTTCTTGAAAAATTATTGTTATAAGTGATTGCAAATAAACTCCCCGCTTCTCTCTTAAATACCTTTCCTACATTGGCCATGCTATATTGTAATGAAAGGTTTGGAAGTGCAGTAGTATTATTGATCTTCCAAGAGCCTGTCATTTTTTTCCCATATTCTGCTTTTTCATCTATGGTCGCATGTTCGTAATCAGCAGTTGACGGTATTCCGCCTGGAATAGAGCGTGATCCATCATCTACTCCTAAAAAATCTGTTTTGCCACCTTCGTAAGTTTTGAAATTTTTAAAGGTGGTAACAGTGTTAAATCCTGTTCCAATAGAGATCGTTTGTTCATTTTTTTCGGGAATACTCTTCGTGTTTATTTGAATGATACCACCGGCAAATTCTCCTGGAAGATCAGGCGTTGCGGTTTTAATAATGATCAAATTGTCCAACATGTTTGATGGAAAAATGTCAAATGCAAATGCTTTTCTATCCGATTCAGAACTTGGAAGTGGTGCCCCATTAATATAAGCTGAATTATATCTGTCGTTTAATCCACGGATAATTGCAAACTTATTATCCTGAATACTTGCTCCACTAACACGTTTTAATACATCGCTTGTGCTTCGGTCGGGTGTTCTTCTTATTGATTCGGAAGAGATTCCGTCAGAGACAGAAGCATTGTTCTTCTGCATTACAAATAGAGCATTGTTTGTTTCCTTGCTCATGGTAGCTGTTACTTCCACTACCCCAAGATCAGTAGAAGCGCTGCCTAAACTAATAGTAACAATTGTGGGTTCTCCTGCCTTTACAATAACATCAGTAAGATTTTTTGTGTTGTAGGAAATTAATTTGCAAACTAGATTATATGTTCCTGGTGCAACATTGTTAATAGAGAAATTTCCATCGAAGTCCGTGTTGCCTCCTGTGGTTGTTCCATTGATCATAACAACTGCTCCGGGAAGTGTTTCTCCTGTTTTTTCATCTATCACTTTCCCCTTTATACTGGAGTTTTGAGAAATTGCTACCTTTGTAACTATAATTATTGCTAGCGTAAAAAATAATCTGAAATTCATTCTAATTCTGTTTAATTTAATACTGCAAAGTAAGTTCAGCTATTGAAATGCGGTGTTAATCAAAAATTAAACTAGTGTTAATTAAAATGGATTGTTGAGAAGGTTTGTTAATGTTATGTTAATTGCAAATTAACATTGCGGTTAAGTCTAATAACGAACTTTACCGTAAATAAAAAAAGAAAAAAATGAGTAACAATAGTGATTACAGAATATTATTGGTTGATGACGAACCGGATATTATTGAATTTTTAAGTTATAACTTAAAAAAAGAAGGATTTAATGTGTATACAGCTAACAATGGGAAAGAAGCTATTGCAGTGGCGAAGAGAGAGAATCCGCATGTTATTATTCTGGATGTGATGATGCCTGATATGGATGGTATAGAAACCTGCAGAGAGATAAGAGAGATCCCCGGCTTGAAAGATGTGATGATCGCATTCTTAACAGCTAGAAATGAAGATTATTCTCAGATAGCCGGATTTGAAGTGGGTGCAGATGATTATATTAACAAGCCCATCAAACCAAGAGTATTGATCAGTAGGATCAAAGCCTTATTGAGAAGGGGAGGAAGTGTTGAGACAACTGCTAACGAAAAGGTGGATATGGGTGGAATTAAGATTGACAGAGAACGTTACCTTGTTGTGCAGAATGAAAAAGAGATCAATTTGCCTAAAAAAGAATTTGAATTACTTGCTTTGTTGGCTTCTAAGCCCGGGAAAGTATTTACCAGAGAAACAATATTGGATAAAGTTTGGGGTGGGGAAGTAGTAGTTGGTGACAGAACAATAGATGTACATGTTCGTAAATTAAGAGAGAAATTGGGTGAAGATTATATCAAAACGGTAAAAGGTATTGGTTACAAGTTTGAATTTTAGTATTTTCGTTATTAGATGAAAGATACTTCTCCAAAGATCACCTTGATCATTATTTCGATTATGCTTGCTGTTTTAATTGCAGCGGGCATTTTTATTTTTAATGAAGAACATTCCTATTATTACGCAATAGAAGCATTTGTTATTTCTATTCTTTCCTCCTTTGTTCTGTTGTATTTTGTGAATGCAATTTTGGTGTCAAAGATCAGGTCTCTTTCAAATACAGTTAAAACTTTTCGTGCGCAGAGTGATGATAAGCAAATTGCAAAAGTTGATAATAGCCTTAATGAGGTAACGGCACTAAACAATGAGATCATGGCCTGGGCAGAAGACAGGAAGAATGAGATCGAACGATTAAAAAAATTAGAAGTTTATCGCAAGGAGTTTCTTGGGAATGTGTCTCATGAACTAAAAACTCCCATTTTTAATATTCAGGGTTATGTGCTTACACTATTAGATGGAGGTCTGGAAGATGAAACGATCAATCGCGATTATTTGCAGCGGGCTGAACGGAGTATAGATAGAATGATCACCATTATTGATGACCTGGAAGCGATCTCTCAATTGGAAACAGGGGAACTGCAAATTGAGCCGGAACGATTCGATATTGTTGCTTTGGCAAAAGATGTAGCAGAAGCGCAAGAGTTAAAAGCTAAAAGCAAAGGAATTTTGTTGAATGTACAAAATGACGATAAATCCATCTTCGTATATGCGGATAGATTTAGAATTCGTCAAGTGATCGTTAATTTGATCGTCAATTCAATCAAATATGGCAAACAAAATGGCGAAACAAAGATCCGAATCTACGATATGGGTGAAAATGTTTCCATTGAAGTAGCTGATAATGGATTGGGAATTGCTGCAGAGCATCTACCTCGTTTGTTTGAACGTTTTTACCGTGTGGATAAAAGCCGTTCAAGGGAGCAGGGAGGAACCGGTTTGGGATTAGCCATTGTAAAACATATTATAGAAGCGCATAATCAAACCATTAATGTAATGAGTACTGTCGGTGCCGGAACAGTTTTTTCATTTACTCTGAAGAAAGGATAAGATCAACTCTTTCTTCTAATAAATTCTTCATGTCTTGTCTAGGAAATCCTTTGAATTTTGCAGATTCAGCTATTGATTTTTGTAGATCAAATTCAGATTGCTTTTGATAATAGGCAATATTCTTCTTGAAAAGTTCTTTGGCTAAATACTCTTGTTCTGTTTGTCCCGGTGTAGGAATAAATATTGCTTTCTTTTGAAGGGCTGAAAGGTCCATAATGGTTGAATATCCACTTCTTGAGATGATCAAATTTGATCGGTCGATCATCTGTTCCATGTCATCCGAACTCAAATGAGAGATCATCGTAACATTTCCTTTTTGCTCTATTTTTTTTGTCCTTTCCGGTAACCCGAACACGACCAGTGACCTTAATCCACTTTTAAATAATTGTTCGGATACAATTCTTTCAAATAGCGTTCGTTGAGGTTCCGGTCCGGATATGATTGCCATTACATCATATTCTATTTGATGTTGATCCCGGTCAGGTTTAAAGCGTGTTAATGGTCCAATAAAAAAAGTTTTTTCAGTTAAGGGGTATTTGTGTGAAAGATCGCCAGATAGATTGGGTTCTTTTTCATGATCGGGCACCCAGCACTCATCAAATTGATCAATGTATTTTGAAACGATTCGGTGAAGTGTATTTTCTCCAAATGGAGACTTGATCATCAGTTGATGGGTAATGAAAATGTTCTTTGTGTTTGCATTCCAGCAGCCGTAACGGTTATCGGAAATAACGACATTGATCTGGTGCTTTTTAATGATCTCACTTAAGTCTTCGTTTTCAGCCTTTATTCCTTTAATAATTTTTGGAATAGAGCGAAGCATCGCAAAGATCATTGATCCCTTTTTAGGATATTGGATCTCGTATCCTTTAAGAAGAATGTGTTTCAAATGTGGAAACTCCTTTTTGAGCAGTTCGGCAGGACGTTTATCGGCAGCAATGATCACTTCAGCTCCCTTTTGCTGTAACAGCCGGATAATGGGGATGCACCTGGTGGCATGGCCTAATCCCCAATCGAGCGGACAAATTAATATACGTTTACCTTTAGCCATTATTCTTAACTTTGCAAAGTTAATCAATAAAAGTATTAAGGAGTAGCAGGATATGGCTAAGCGTAAATTAAAAAAGTTTGCAGAGGTATCATCTTTTCATAATTGTTTTTTCTTATCGTTTGAACAATCAAAAGGGGAAGGGTTGCCTTTAAAAGGAAAATGGAATAAGGAATTTTTTAAGAATGATCATCCAATTGTTTTAGAGTTGGGGTGTGGTAAAGGGGAATACACAGTAGGTTTGGCTAAACGCTATCCTGATAAAAATTTTATAGGTGTAGATATTAAAGGAAATCGTATTTGGACAGGAGCCAAAGAAGCTGTTGTTAATACCATGAATAATGTTGCTTTTGTGAGAACACGAATAGATTTTATTGAAGCATGTTTCGATAAGAATGAAATTAGTGAGATATGGATCACTTTTCCTGATCCTCAGCCTCAAAAGACAAGAGAGCGTAAGCGTCTAACAAATATGATGTTTATCAACAGATACCGTAATATATTAAAATCATCGGGTACTGTTAATCTGAAGACGGATAATGAACCTTTTTATGATTATACCCGTGAAGTGATCAAGGAGAATAATTTGGTTGAATTGGACGCTACTAACGATCTCTATGCAAACGTTGGTTTGCGTGATGAAGCATTGACAAATATTAAAACGTATTACGAGAAATTATTTTCTGAAAAAGGATTTAAGATCTGTTATCTCAAATTCAAAATTTGATCATGAAACAGCACGAAGATTTTTTTCAGATGGTGTTTGACGTTGTTCGCCTCATTCCTAAAGGCCGAGTTACGAATTATGGTGCTATTGCAAAATATCTGGGTGCTGCACGTTCCTCAAGGATGGTTGGATGGGCAATGAATGCATCACATGCTCAAAAAAAGAAAGTGCCTGCACATCGTGTTGTAAATAGAAATGGCGAACTTACCGGGAAACATCATTTTGCTACCCCTTTCCTGATGCAGGAGCTTTTAGAAAAAGAAGGTGTTGTAGTTAAGAACGATAAAATCAAAGATTTCAATAAATACTTCTGGGATCCTACAAAGGAATTGGAACTTTAATTTATAGGGGAATCCCTCTATTTTTAATGTTTTAATCTATTCAACTTTGCATTGAAATAGATTTTGCAATGACACGCTTATTTAAAAAACGAATTGTTTATAAGATCAAAGAGGTACCACAACTCCATGAGTTTATGTTTTGGATATCGTTAACCGGATTTTTAACAGATTTACTAGTGATCTTGATCAATACTGATCTATACAATAGAGCTGAATATTTGTGATTGTGGAAGATTTCTCCATAGTCGGGCATCGAAAGCCATGCAGATATTTCTTACGAATGGTCGTGCAGACTTTTTTACTTTTAAATGAAATGGATTTAATTCGATTAAATTATCTTTTTCTATTTCTTCCAATTTCTCAACAGCATTATAAACGGCTTCGCACTGCACTTCTTTTTGTTCCCAACTTGTTTCGAATTTGCACATGATATTGAGAATGTGTTTTCGAACAATCAGATCCTCTTCATTTAGAAGATGCCCTTTAAAAATGGGTAACTGTCCTTTGTTGATCAATTCATAATACTCTTCTACTTTCTTTACATTTTGTGCGTAAGCATACCATGTATCGCCAATCGAACTCACACCTAATCCGATCATAAGTTGCGTGTAAGAATGAGTGTAGCCCATAAAATTTCTATGCAATTTCCCTTTTTCAGCTGCTTTGTATAATGTGTCAGATTTTAAAGAGAAGTGATCCATTCCTATTTCTACATAATCATTTTCAGAAAAATTTTCTTTCCCGATCTCATAAAGTGCTCTTTTTTCCTCGTCAATAGGCAGATCTGCTTCAGTAAACTTTCTTTGGCCGGGTTTTACCCATGGAATATGAGCATAACTGTAAAATGCGATGCGATCGGGCTTAAGAATATTTACTTTGTTGATGGTATCAATTACACTTTTTCTTGTTTGAAGAGGTAGTCCGTAAATGAGATCAAAATTAATAGATTCATATCCGATCTCTCTAGCGGCATTCACTACTTTTTCGACACTTTCGAATGGTTGAATGCGATTAACGATCTCTTGCACTTTGGGATCAAAATCCTGTATGCCTAAACTCAATCTTCTAAATCCTACACTATACAATGCTTTTAGATGTTCCTTCGTTGTGTTGTTCGGATGTGCTTCAAAGCTAAATTCGGATTCTTCGCAAACCTCTGAATTCTCAAGGATACCGTTTATGAGTTTCTTTAAATTATCCGGAGAGAAAAAGGTTGGAGTGCCTCCTCCCAGGTGGATCTCTTTTATTCTGGGTTTTGTACCAAAAATAGTTTGATACATTTTCCATTCTTTTAGAACAGCATCTATATATGGATTTTCAACGTTATGATTAATAGTAATTCTAGTGTTGCAACCGCAATAGGTACAAAGACTTTCACAAAAAGGTAAATGTATATAGAGGGCAATTCCATCTTTCTGATTGGTTTCCTCGAACGATCGTTTTACGCTGCTTGTCCATTGTTCTATTGATGGAGGTGTTGTATCCCAATATGGAACAGTTGGATAGCTTGTATAACGTGGACCGGCTACATTGTATTTTTTGATCAAATTCATTTTAGAGCGTATTGTCTTCTGCATACCATTCAGCATATGACGTAGGAGTCTCCTGCAATAATAGATGATGAAGTTGAATATGAGAAGGGAGTTGTGCTTTAATTCGTCCTGCAATGTCGATTAGCATGTTTTCACATGTGGGTTGATAATCAACAAGAACCAATTTTTGGAATAACAAATTTTCTTGTGCTAATGCCTTATGTGGTGATGTTCCGTTAAGTATGGTGGAATGATCCAACTCTTCAACAATTGGTTTCACGATGGCTTTAAGATCGGTAAAATCCATGATCATCCCATGTTTTGGATTGCTTGAATCTTTTATTGGTTGACCTTTAACTGTCACTTCCAAATGATAGGAATGGCCATGAACATTTTTACATGCCCCATCGTACCCGTAAAGTGCATGTGCCATTTCAAAATTAAATTTCTTTGTAATTCGAATATTATTCATTGGATCTGCTTTAGACAGCAAAAATAACTAAATCATTTCATTGTGAGGAATACTTTTGAGGTATTCATTTGTGGCAGCATTTGCTGCATTCCGGTTTGCTAGCCGACATTTCCGGACTGATATAAGGGATGCCAAGGTTCATTCCTCTTAAGATAAGGAGTAAAGCCATAGCAACCACAAATACAGGAATGGCTTTATTGATCTTGTTTCTGAAGTTAATGCTGATCGAATTTCCAAGCATTCCCAATACGAACATTGCAGGTAAGGTGCCAAGGCCGAACATTGCCATAAACAATGCTCCCTCTAAACTACTGCCTGTAGCAATTGCTCCTGTAATTCCTAAATAAACCAATCCGCATGGTAAGAGTCCATTCAATGTGCCGATAAAGAAAAGAGAAGAATAGCTTCTTTTTTGAAACAACACCCCTAATTTTTGTTTTAGCTTACCTATATACGAATAGATAAATGCAGTTATTTTAAATCGCCCATACGCGCTACTTGGTAATAAAACCATGATCAAAATAATTACTCCCAAAGTAATGGATAATGCTTGCTGATAGCCAGCTATTACAACACTTTGTCCTAATAATCCAAATAAGCTTCCAAATAAGGCATAGGTGAACATTCTTCCGAAGTTATACAATAGAGCACCTGCTATTTTTGAAGTGATTGAATTATGATTTAATGGCAGGGCTAGTGCAATAGGTCCGCACATTCCTACACAGTGAAAACTTCCTAAAAATCCTAATGTTATGGCAGCCCAAATAAATGTCATGATTACGGCAATACGATGATCGATTCGTTAAAATAATTTTTCCCCTCAACTGTCCAAGAAATTTGCATCTTGTACATTCCACTGCTTAATACAGATTTTGAAATGGTCTGTTTCAGATCAGCATTTAGTTGAACCGGTGTTTTATAATCTTTCGATGCGTCAGAAGGTTTGAAGAATAGGATCTCACCGGCAATTTTTTTGTTTTTAAAGTCAATAGGGAATTGGATTTCTAATTGATTTGCACCAATGGTATGTTTGATCTGATCGGATAATGCATTAGCATTATTCATCTCATTGATCTTGTCCTGATATTTTAGCTCTTTAGCATAATAATCACTGCTTACCAATTCAATTTTTTGATTCATGCTAAATGTTACCATTACAATTACCAGTCCTACAAAACTGATATAAAGTGCAGCGATCTTTGTTCCCCAGCTAATTTGTGTCATGATATTTTGTTTTTTTTATTTTGGATTAATTTTAAATGGCCCTAAAAAGCTAGCATCAATACTTTCCAGTTTTTTGCCATTTGCGTATACACCAATTGTAATTTCCGTTTTTCTTTCTTTTACATCTTTTTTATCTAACTCTACAAAAAAGATGGCACCTCCCAAGCTTTGATCTTCAATCTTAATACTGTCATCGCCTACTAATCGAATACTGCCTTGGTGTGATTCAAGAACAAGATCGATGTTTAGTTTTTCATGTGTTTTATTTACCAATTTAACATTGTATAAGTTAGTGATCTTATTGTTAGGTTGATCCTGAAACAACATGCCGGGTGTTCTTAAAATGGTGGTCTCCACATCCGTTCTGCTTACAAGTAATGTCACCAATATGCCCAGTAAAACTAATAATACAACTGAATAGGCCACCATTCTTCCTGTGATCGAAAGTTTTTGTTTTTCAGCAATGCCTTTTTCAGAATCGTATCTGATCAAACCTTTAGGTAAACCAACACTATCCATCATGTGGTCGCAAGCATCAATACAAGCAGTGCAATTAACACATTCTAATTGGGTGCCATTTCTGATATCAATTCCGGTTGGACAAACCTTAACACATTGTGCACAATCAATACAGTCGCCTTTCTCTCTGGTTTCATTTTTTTTGTATTTAGCTCTTGGTTCTCCTCGTACATAATCATATGCTACAACAATAGAGTTTTTATCTAAGAGTACCCCTTGTAATCGCCCGTATGGACAAACAACAATACATGCCTGTTCACGAAACCATAAGTAAACAAAAAAGAAAACAGTAGTAAAGATCAAAAGTGAAATGAATGTTCCAATATTTTTTGCCAGTCCTTCATGATACATTTTGAACAACTCATCCACACTGATGATATAAGCTAAAAATGTATTTGCTATTATGAATGAAACTATGAAAAAGGTAAAGGTTTTTCCTCCTCTTCTCATTATCTTATCAGCATCCCACTTCTTCTTGTTTAATGCTTTTTGGTGACTGGCATCACCTTCAAACCAATATTCGATCTTCCTGAAAACCATTTCCATGAAAATGGTTTGAGGGCATGCCCAACCACAAAATACCCTTCCGAATACCACCGTAAATAAAACAACAAATACAATGAACGTTAACATTCCTAATACAAATAGGAACAGATCCTGTGGCCAAAAGATAGCACCAAAAAGAATGAATTTTCTTTCGGGAATATTGATCAGAAAAAGAGGCTCCCCATCGTACTCTATAAATGGTAGTGTAAAAAACACTACCAGATATAGAATGCTTAGAATTGTTCGTTTGTTATATAATGCACCTTTGGGCTTTTGTGCAAAGATCCAATTTCTCTTCCCGTCTTTTATTGTTGCAATGGAGTCTCTAAATGATTCTTCTTCCTGCAACTTACTATCAGATTCCATAATTTATTTTTTTACTTCTACTTTCGCGCTATCTACTACTGCTGCAACTGCTGTACTATCAGTTGCTGTAGAATCAGCAACTGGGGCAACACCTTCTTCTACATAGAGGTCACCTTGTTTTTCTTTTCCGTTTGGAGGGTTTGTGCCTCTTATACTTTTAACATAGGATGCTAGCATTTGTATTTCTGCTGGCGAGTATTGTGCTTGCCAAGACTGCATCCCCTTATCCGGGTATCCGTATTTAATTGTTTTAAAGATGTCTTTTATGCTTCCTCCATGTAACCAATAATCATCCGTTAAGTTTGGTCCAATCTGATTTCCTTCACCTAAACTGCCATGACAAGGAGCACATGTTGATTTGAAAATGTTCTCTCCTTCAGCAATTTTAGCTTTGTCTTCCAACATTGTAACAGATGTTTCATCCACATTGTTAGCACTAAGTTTTGCATATTCTTCTTTTGCAATTTTTGCCGCTTCAATTGACTTGTTATATTCTGTTGCTTGAAGATCTCCGGTTGCTGTTACGTGATAATGAACTAAATAAATAAAAGCAAAGATGATGGTAACATAGAATCCATATTTCCACCATGGTGGTAGATCGTTATCCAATTCTTTAATGCCATCATAATTGTGATCCATTAGAATGTCCGCTTCTTTTTCAAGTGAAACGGAAGCGTTTAATTTTTCCAATAAACTTGGTTCTGCTGCTATCACTTTTGCAGCGATCATTTCTTCAATTTCAGGTTTTACCATTAGCTGGATGCTATTAACCAAAACAAAAATGATCAGAATCTCAAATGCGATCACCGCTAAAAGACTATAGAATAATCCGCTGCTCAGTCCCATGTATCCACTAACTGCCACAGCTGAAGTAGCTTCTTGAGCCATTACAGACTTAGCAGAGGACATAAGTGCGATCAGTGCAACAATACTAAGGATCTTTTTTCCATTATTGTTTTTCTCTTTTGTTGCATATGCAACGTTTTTCAAAACTCCTGCTAATACAGAAATAACGATCATTAGCAAAACAATAATGCTGAATAGACCAATGAATAAAGGATTAGAGAATGCAGCAAACGTATCCTCTTCAGCTTTAGTCGCTGCATTTTGTGCATACACACTTAGTCCAAAGAACATGGATAACATCGTTAGCAAATACTTGCTGCCTGGAGCAAGTTTTTTGAATAGATTATTGATGGTTGAATATTTCATAATGATAGAGATTAAAAATTGTTTTTATCATTTTTATCATCGAATGGCAAATTCTCTAATTCAATGATATGTTGCTTATTTACTTTTGCTACATAGATCAACAGTCCAATAAAGAATGCGAAAAATATAGTTAGTGATATCATTGGGAAGATGCTTACTCCCGCAATTGATTCTAAATAGTTTATAAATTTCATGTGCTTTCTTATTTAGTTGTTACTACTTCGCTTGCTTTGATGTCTTTTCCTAATCTTTGTAGGTATGCGATCAATGCAATGATCTCTCTATCATTTGGTGTTTCAATTTTGTCTTTTTTCAAGCTCTCCGTAATTTCATCTGCTTGTTTGATCAAGTCGATATTCGCAATTTTATCATACCCATCAGGATAAGGAACGCCTAATTTTTGCATTGCTCTTATCTTTGCAGGAGTGGATGCTGTATCTAAAGCATCTTCTAACAACCAAGGGTATTGAGGCATGATAGAGTGCTCTGACACTGATGTAGGTGAATACATATGGTTGTAATGCCATGTGTTAGATCTTAATCCTCCTTCACGAGCTAAATCCGGACCGGTACGTTTTGATCCCCATTGGAATGGATGGTCGTAAACAAATTCGCCAGCCTTTGAATATTCCCCGTAACGTTCAGTTTCGAAACGTAATGGACGGATCATTTGTGAATGACAGGTGTAACATCCCTCTCTGATATATATATCACGACCTTGAAGTTCAAGTGGAGTGTACGGTTTTACACTTGAGATCGTTGGAATGTTTGATTTTACTAAGAATGTAGGGATCATTTCTGCAATACCACCGATCAAGATAACCACTAAACTTACGATAAGCATTTGGATAGGCTTGCGTTCGATCCATCTGTGCCAGTGTTCGCCTGCATGTGAACCATCGTGTGCTTTATCCAATGCAGGTGCTTCTGCTTCTTCATTGGCTAAGAACGATCCCGCTTTAACAGTTTTGATAATGTTGTAAGCCATCATTACGAAACCAACTAGGTACATCGTTCCACCGAGTGAACGCATGATGTACATTGGGCGTAATTGAGTTACTGTTTCAAGGAAGTTAGTGTATTGTAAGAATCCGTTTGGTTTGAATTCTTGCCACATTAGATATTGCGTAAATCCAGCCCAATACATTGGAATAGCATAGAATAAGATACCCAATGACCCTAACCAGAAATGCCAGTTAGCTAATTTAGTTGACCATAAATTGGTGCGGAACATTTTAGGTACTAACCAATATAAGATACCAAAAGTTAAGAACCCATTCCAACCCAAGGCTCCAACGTGAACGTGAGCAATGATCCAGTCTGTAAAGTGTGCAATTGAATTTACTTTTTTCAATGATAACATTGGCCCTTCAAATGTTGCCATACCATAGGCAGTAACTGCCACCACCATGAATTTTAGCACAACGCTTTCACGCACTTTATCCCAAGCACCACGTAATGTTAATAATCCATTGATCATTCCTCCCCATGATGGGGCGATCAACATAACAGAGAATACAACACCAAGTGATTGAGCCCAATCAGGAAGTGCAGTGTATAATAAGTGGTGAGGACCAGCCCAAATATATAAGAAGATCAAAGCCCAAAAGTGGATGATCGATAAGCGATAAGAGTACACCGGACGTTCAGCAGCTTTAGGAATAAAGTAATACATTAAACCTAAATACGGTGTAGTTAAGAAGAATGCTACTGCATTGTGTCCATACCACCATTGTACTAAGGCATCTTGTACACCTGCATACCAAGAATAACTTTTTAAGAAAGATACAGGCATCTCAAAAGAGTTCACAATGTGTAATACGGCAACAGTTACAAATGTGGCGATATAGAACCATATACCTACATATAAGTGGCGCTCTCTTCTTTTGATGATCGTTCCGAACATATTCCAACCGAACACCACCCAAATTAATGCAATCGCGATGTCAATTGGCCACTCTAATTCTGCATATTCTTTACCAGTTGTAATACCGAAAGGAATGGTTAGTGCAGCAGCAACAATGATCATCTGCCATCCCCAGAAATGGACCTTGCTTAAGGCATCACTGAACATACGCGCTTTACATAAACGTTGTAAAGAGTAATACACTCCCATAAAGATACCATTCCCCACAAAAGCGAAAATAACTGCATTTGTGTGCAGTGGTCTTAATCTACCAAATGTGGTGTACGACATCACATTCAGTTCCGGGAAAATAAATTGCAAGGCTACCCATAAGCCTACCAGCATACCCACAAACCCCCATAATATGGTGGCATAGGCAAATTGCTTTACAATTTTGTTGTCATAGGAAAATTTTTCTACTTCCATAATTTTAATTGTTATTGGTTAATTTTTCTTTTGTTGATATTGTTTTGTTTGATTCTTTTGAAGAAGGAGTAATTGTATCGTCAAAAAGCATACGTAGAGAAGGGGTGTAGTCATCGTCATATTGTCCATTCTTAACACTCCAGATGAACGCTAATAAAAAGCCAGCCGCCACCACAATGCTTACTGCTATTAAAATGATCAAAACGCTCATGTGAAAATGCTTTTATTTATGCGTCAAAATTATTTTTTCGCGAATAGAGGAATTATGATAGCGGTCAGAAAAAAACATGATTAAAATCACATTGCTATAAATAGCACAAAATCAATGATTTGCAATTGTTTTTCGTAAAGATTGCTAAAAATGATTTTTATCATGGAAGTGGCTTGATAATGCTCATTTTAAATGAAAGTGAACGAGTCTACTTTTGCCCAAGATAAAACATAGTTATATGAAAAAACTGATAATAAGTATTGGGTTTATAATAGAAGCAGTTGCTGGGCTTGCTCAGAATGGCATAGCTGTTAAAGTAGATGATTTAACGGTTGCTCAACATAAGGTTCTGCAAAGTGAATTGAGAGATTCCAAGATTTTGTATTCTTGTATTCCAGCCGGAATAATTGTGTTTCAAGAAAGTAGCAATCTGCCTGAATTGAAAAAGCAGGTTAACTCAGCTCTCAAAAAAGCAGAAATACTTGTCGAGCCTAAATTTATCGAGAATTACTCGATAGCCTCAGCGGAGCAAGAATGCGCCACTTATAGAAAAATAGATTAATCACTCCTCAAAAAAATATTTTATGAAACGTATTTATGTTCTCGTTTTGCTTTTTATTTCATCGGTATTGATAAGCAATAAATTGTCTGCTCAGTTATTGGTAGATAATAGTTTAACGGCTCAACAATTGGCGCAATTGATTTCAGGACAGGGAGTTCAAATCTTAAATCCTCAAGTTCATTGTGCCGCTACGGGGTACGGTAAGTATAATGCTACAAACAGTAATCTGAATATTACGGAAGGACTGTTGCTTACCACCGGAACTATTAATAATGCTATAGGTCCAAATAATGTAGGAAACAAAACCACTTATTTTGGAGCACAGAATACTCCGAGTACGTATCCACTTTTGAACAGTTATACTGGTCGTACAACATGGGAGTATTGTGAATTTGAATTTGATATTGTTCCACAAGGTGACACCATCAAATTTGATTTTGTGTTTGCATCTGAAGAATATGAAGAGTGGGTTGACTCACAATATGTAATTCAGTGAATCAATTTATGCGCGATACTACTTTGTATACATTAGAACAAATTAATTTTTCAGAGTTTGAATCGGCATTTGGTCAAGTGCCCTACAAAGATGGAATGGTGTTTACTGCTGATAAAAAAGTGAAGATGGATGTTAAACAGGATGAATGGACAGGTAAATCCTATTATGATCTATATTTTGCAGAGAAAGATAAAGATGGACATTGGTTAAGTCCTCAGTTATTAAAAGGTGAAATAAATGGTCGTTATCACGAGGGACCTGCTACTTTTAACAAAACAGGTGATGTAGCTTATTTTACACGTAGTAACTATTTCAAATATAATTTGCGAAAGAGTTCGAAAGATGAAAATAATTTAAAATTATTTAAAGCAAAGCTGGTTGATGGGAAATGGAAAGAATTAGAAGAGTTGCCATTTAATAGTGATGAGTATTCGGTGGGTCATCCTAGTTTGTCGGTGGATGAAAAAACACTTTATTTTATTTCTGATATGCCCGGTGGACTTGGTGGGACTGATATTTACCGTTCTACTTTTGATGGAGTTGTTTGGTCAAAGCCAGAGAATTTAGGGAGCGTGATCAATACGCCTGGAAATGAAATGTTCCCTCACATGAGCGATGATGGAACCCTGTATTTTTCATCGGATGCGCATAACAATATGGGAGGAATGGATGTCTTTGCGAGTTCATATGATTTGAAAAATAAAAAATGGTTGCAGGTGGAAAATTTAAATTACCCCTTGAATTCTACAAAAGATGATTTTGCATTTGTGCTGAATGCTGATAACAAAACAGGTTTTGTATCCTCTAATAGGAGCCAAAAAGACAAAGTATTCGAAATTCAAAAACATGATCCTACCTTTTGGTTGACGGGAACAGTAACTATTAAAGGCAAAAATTTACCATTCGAAGATGTGACAATTACATTAATTGATGAAACCAATGATTCAAAGAATGCTAAAGTCTCTGTTCAAACGGATAAAAATGGTAAATATAGAATTAAGCTAAAGCCTAATTCTGATTATATTGTATATGGTTCTAAAGAAAATTATTTTACACAGAGTGTTGATTTGTCAACGAAAGGGAAAAAGTTTTCTGAAGACTATACAGTGAATTTTCAATTGGATGAGATCATTATCGAAAAGCCTATTGTGCTCGAAAATATTTATTACGATCTAGATAAATCAGAAATTCGTCCTGATGCCGCTGTTGAATTGGATAAATTGGTGAAATTATTAAACGATAATCCCAAAGTAAATATTGAAATGGGGTCACATACAGATGCTCGTGCAGGCGACCACTATAATTTAGTTCTATCCGATAAACGTGCTAAGTCTACCGTTGATTATTTGGTTTTCAAAGGAATTGATGTTAAGCGCTTAAAGTACAAGGGTTATGGTGAAACAAAATTAATTAATCGTTGTAAAAACGATGTTGAATGTACAGAAGAGGAACATCAGCAAAATAGAAGAACAGAGTTTAAAGTTACAAAGGTGATCAAATAATAAAATGAGGGGGTGATTGGTTTACTCCCTTTTTTTTTCTATCTTAATATAATGGAAAATCTTAAAGATCGAATCTTACATCTGTTTTTGCCACTTCTATTCTTATCAAGTTGTGCACCCATCTACACACCAAATGTTGTTCATGCGCCATTGTTCTCTGAGAAGCATGATGCTGATTTACAATTCAGTATGGGAACCGCTGGATACGATGTGCAGGCAGCCTATGCACCCACTAATTATTTGGGTGTAATGGTTAATTCATCCTACCAGTTTAAAGATGTAGCTGACACCAATAGTTTTCATAAGCACAATTTTGTGGAGGCCGGGATTGGTTACTATGGAAAAATAGAAGAAGCGGGGAGATATGAATGTTTTGTGGGCTTTGGAAGTGGAGAGGCTAAAAGTTATAGTCGTGATTTTTGGGGTTATGTGACAGGAAACTATAATCGTTTTTATATTCAGCCTTCTATTGGCGCTAAGATGGATGTGTTTGAAGGGGCTTTTTCTTGTAGAGTTGCTTATGTTGACATGTATCAATTCTCCGGAACAACTGATTATCGGAGATCGGAAATGAATACCTTTTATTTTGAACCGGTGCTAACAGCAAAAGCGGGATACAAATTTGTTAAATTTTTTGTCCAAGGCGGCTTGTCACTTCCAATCGAAAGTAATTTAAAATATACCGATCAGCCTTTTATTTTGAATTTCGGGTTAAACTTTAGTTTCTCAAAATCATATTTAAAAGAATAGTTAGGTCTCTCCTAACAATTGCCTGTAGGTACATATATTTTGAGCGTTTTTTTTCTGCCTTCTTTGTCTTTTTCTCTTGTTCTGATAATCAGTTTGTTATGTCTTTTTGTATGACGAAAATCATTTTTTAGTAAAAATGGTGATTCTAATTTTACTAGAATTTTTCATAAAGACAATAACAATGAGTAAATTAGTCCCTAAACATACTATAAAGAAGACTAAATCTGTAAAGATGGATAGTAAAGAGGGGCTTCATGCATTATTTGCCTACGCTACAGAAGGCATTTTAATAACCAATAGCAAGGGAGAGATCACAAAGATCAATCCGAGTGCAGAGCGTTTGTTTGGTTATGATGAAGGAGAGTTGGTAGGTAAAAAAATTGAATTGCTGGTCCCGCAAAAATACAGGGGAAATCATACTGATCACAGGGCAAAATATAATACGAATCCTCATCCCCGTTCAATGGGAAAAGGCATGACACTCTTTGGGGTGCGTAAAGATGGAAAAGAATTTCCGGTTGAGATCTCTTTAAGTAACTATACTACCAATGACGAGTTGTATGTGATCGCTTTTATCATTGATATTACAGAGCGCAAACAGGCGGAAGAAAAACTCAAATCATACTCTACAGAGTTAGAAAAGAGAGTGGAAGATAGAACATTGATGTTACGTGAAGCTATTGCTGAACTCGAGAAGACAAAAGAAGAAATTCATGCGGCATTGGAAAAGGAAAAGGAACTGAATGATCTAAAGTCCCGGTTTGTTTCGATGGCATCTCACGAATTTAGAACTCCTTTGAGCACTATTTTGTCTTCGGTCTCACTAATTTCTAAATATAATTCACCGGATACTGAAGATAAAAAGCAAAAACATATTTCACGTGTGAAGTCATCTGTTAGCCATTTGACCGACCTGTTGAACGACTTTTTATCTCTGGGGAAATTGGAAGAGGGCGTAATAAAGGCTGCTCCTCAGCTTTTTAATATTGTTGAATTTTCAAAAGACGTTATTGTTGAATTGCAAGTAGTTGCTAAAGAAGGACAACAGATCAAATATGAACATACAGGAAGTATTCAGGAAGTTTATTTAGACAATAAACTCCTAAGAAATATTTATATAAACCTGTTATCCAATGCTATAAAATTTTCTCCAGAAAATGGACTGATCCTAATAAATACGGAGGTTGATGAAAGGTTTATGCGCATAGAGGTAATTGATAGTGGAATCGGTATTTCAAAAGAAGATCAGGTGCATTTATTTGAACGTTTTTTTAGAGCTCAAAATGCTACTAATATTCAAGGAACCGGTTTAGGATTAAACATTGTTGCAAAATATGTGGAGTTGATGGGTGGCGAGATCACTTTCACAAGCGAGCTAAATAAAGGAACTACATTTTCTATAAAATTTCCTCTTGAGTTAAATTAATTTAAAAATAAAGAACATGAAAACAATTTTACTGATCGAAGATAATGACGAAATGCGTGAGAATACGACTGAGATTTTAGAGTTGGATAATTATAAGGTTCTTGCTGCTCCTAATGGAAAAATAGGGGTGGAATTAGCACAAAAAAACAAAGTGGATCTGATCATTTGTGATGTAATGATGCCGGTTTTGGATGGTTATGGTGTTCTTCATTTACTTAGTAAGAATCCGGAAACAGCAAGTATTCCCTTTATATTTTTAACGGCAAAGGCCGAGAGAAATGATTTTAGAAAAGGAATGGAAATGGGGGCTGATGATTATATCACTAAGCCATTTGATGACATTGAACTATTGAATGCTGTTCAAGGACGTTTGAAAAAAACAGAAATGTTGAAAATGGAATTTGCTAAGAATATAGAAGGACTTGATGAGTTTTTTAGTGAAATAAAAAATTTGGAAGACTTGGCAAAATTATCGAACGAACGCAAAACAAAAACATACAAGAAGAAAGAAACGATCTTTTCAGAAGATAGCTATCCGAATGGAATTTATTTCATCAACAAAGGGAAAGTCAAAACATTCAAGACCAATGCAGATGGTAAAGAATTTATTACTGGTTTGCATAAAGAAGGCGATTTTATTGGGTATCTAGCTCTCCTAGAGGATAGTAAGTATAATGAATCAGCAGCTGCCTTGGAAGATGCAGAGATCTGTTTGATCTCCAAAGACGATTTTTTCACATTGATCTATAAGAATAGCGAAGTTTCAAAAAAATTCATCAGAATGCTTTCTGATAATCTTGCCGAAAAAGAAGAAGCATTGCTAAAATTAGCTTATAATTCAGTTCGTAAGCGCGTGGCAGAAGCATTGGTTACTTTGAAAAGCCGTTATCAAAAAGATGATTCAAAAAATTTCTCCATGTCTATTTCCCGTGAGGATCTGGCTAATATGGCCGGTACATCTCCGGAAACAGCAATTCGTACCTTAAGTGATTTTAAAGAAGAGAAACTGATCGAGATCCATGGCGGAAATATCACTTTACTAAACGCTGAGAAATTGGCAAAAATGAAGAATTAAAGTCCTTTTCTTTTTGCAATTAAATTGCTTACTCCGGTTGTGAACAAAACAATCGTAATTGAGCTTAAAGGCATTAGGATGGCAGCCATTACCGGAGATAAGGTGCCTTGTACCGCTAATCCTAGTCCAATTGAATTATAGATTAGTGATACTCCAAAGCTAGCAATAATGATCTTTTTCCCGGCTTTAGCAAATTGAATAAATGTTGTCAGATCATTGAATTTTGAACCGTCAATTATTGCATCACAAGCAGGAGAAAAATTATTTACATCATCTGATACTGCAATACCAACATCACTCTGTTTTAGAGCTCCTGCATCATTTAATCCATCACCGATCATGATCACTTTGTGTTCATTTTCTTGCAGTTGTTTGATGTAATTTAATTTGTCAGCCGGACTTTGATTAAAATTCAGGTCGCTGTTCAATGGAAATAATTTTTCTAAAACCTTTTTCTCGGCATCATTATCACCTGATAGTAATGCCAGGCTGTAGTCACTTTCCAATGATCCAATGAGAGGAACTAATCCCTCACGATATTGATTTTTGATAGTGAATTTGCCATACACTTCTCCTTCGATCTCTAGAAAAACAGAACTTGCAGCATTGTTTACGGTCGATGATGTGCTGCTTTGTGTAATAAAACTCTCAGAACCTAATCTAACCTTATACCCATCAACAATAGCTTCGATCCCTTTTCCGGTGATCTCTCTATAATCTTTAGGTTCAATTATTTTAGAAAGTGGAAGGGATTCCAAAATACGCTTACTCAGAGGATGTGTAGATTGGATCACTAATGAGCGGATCAATTGCTGTTCAACTTCAGTTAAACGTTTCCCGGAGTATTCAACAAGAGCTTCTTTGTTTTGAGTGATGGTTCCTGTTTTATCGAAAACAATAGTATCGGATTCCGCTATTTTTTCAATGATATCAGCATTCTTTAAATAGAATTTGTTTCGTCCTAATATTCTTAAAATGTTTCCATTCGTAAATGTGGATGATAATAGTAGTGCACACTGACAAGCAACGATCAAAACAGATGTAAATGCATTTAGTGCTCTGGAAAAATCCGATGGTAACCAATATAAAAAGCCTCCTGTTGCTAATATGAAAATTCCGTATGTAATATACTTTCCGGCTCTGTTTACAAATGTGTCGGTGTTTTCCTGCTCATTGGTAAATGCATCATTGTTCCATAGTTGTGTCAAATAACTTTGTGAGGTTTCTTTGATCACCTCTAATTCAATAGCGCTTCCCACCTGTTTTCCTCCTGCATAAATGATCTCACCTAATGTCTTTTGAACGGGAACAGATTCTCCGGTTACAAAGCTGTAATCAATACTCGCATTGCCTTTAAACAGAATTGCATCAGCAGGGATCAATTCTCCATTTTTAATGATGATCCGGTCACCCACCTTGATGTTTGTAACAGGCATGGTGCTTTCTGCATCATTTTTTAAAACAGTAACTGCAATCGGGAAATAGGATTTGTAATCTCTTTCAAAGGAAAGTGTATTATAGGTCTTATTTTGAAATAACCTTCCAAGTAGCATGAAGAATACGATGCCACTCATAGAATCAAAATATCCGGCACCGGTTCCACTTATGATCTCATATACACTTCTGCTGAATGTAACGAGAATCGCTAATGCAATAGGAGCATCAATATTCAGATATTTCTGTTGAAGACTTTTCCAGGCGGAGACAAAAAAGTCAGATGCACTGTAAAAGAATACCGGCAGTGCTAAAAACAAATTTAGATAGCTGAATAAGGTTTTTAAGCTTTCTTCCTGAATGCTGCTGACTGCAAAATAGTCGGGCAAGCTTAACATCATGATGTTGCCAAAACAAAAGCCTGCTACTCCGATTTTAAATAGTTGTTTCCGGTTGTATTTGCTTGTTTTTGGTTTTTCAACATCATTTAAACTGATGTGTGGCTCATATCCTATAAAGGCTAATAATTCTACTGCTTTTCGTAAAGTGATCTCTTTTTCTTTGTAATAGATGCTAACTTCCTTCTTTAAAAAATTAACTTGTGATTTGATCACAGCAGGATTGATGCGATGTAGATTTTCTAATAGCCAAACACAGGATGCACAATGTACTTGAGGAAGATAAAATGTAACATGTGTTTGTTCACCGTTGGTAAACGTGATCAGTTTTTGTTTGATCTTTTGATCATCTAAATACGTGTACTTTTCGGAATTAAATTTTCCTTTTGCAGTAATGCCCGGATTTTTCGATATGTCGTAATACTGGCAGAGATTATTTTCATTAATGATCTCGTACACCAATTTACATCCATCACAACAGAATACTTTCTCTTCTATATGAAGATCGTGGGAAGTACAATCATTACCACAATGATAACATTTGGTTTCAGTTGTGTTATGTAATGATGTTTGCATAAGAAAAATTAAAAGCGGCAGCCGGTATTTCTCTAAACCCTAAATGCTATGAAACATTCTACGGATACCTGCCAGCCGCTTTTTTTATGGTTGGTAATTAGTGTTTTTTTGCGTGAGCTTCTCCTTCTGTCATGGTGCTAAATACCGCATAAAGGATACCAGCCATTGAAATTAGGAAGTAAACAATATACTCAATACGTCCACCATCAATCAAGGTGTTGTTTACATTAACATTTGCAGGGTATTCCATAAACGCCCATCTGAAAGGGAATATAAATACCAATAGAACAACGATGAATCCAATTACTTTCTTTTGCATAGCTGTGAGTTTTTAGTTTGATACTTCAAAAGTATTTCTGTTTGTATTTTTAAAATATGATAATGGTCAGTTTTCCTGCTGATTCCTGTCAGATTAGTCTTCTACAGGCTTACTGAACTCCAATGCTTGTTCATTTTGTTTGGCTAGTGTCCAATCATCCGTGGAAGTTGTTTCTAACCAAACCTTCCCCGATTTTCTGAATACCTGAGCCGACAAGCCGAAATGCTCTTGCAGCATTTGTTCTAATTCTGATACTTTTTGTTTAGCACTGATCTTTAATGAACCGTTGCTATGAGTTTTTCTACACTCTCCTAAAGTTTTGGAATTGTTACGTATTAAACTTTTTGGCGAAGCCTCGCCTTTTCCATGTGATCTGGAAAAAAATTCGATTTTCAGGAAAGGGAATAATTTATTGAATTCGTCCTGAAGGTTTTTGATTGTTTTATTGTCTGAAATAAGTAGTTCCATTGTAATATTAATCGTGTATTGTTAATAAAGGGATGTGTGTATGAAATGCCATTTTTTTTGTGTTGCTGGCATGAAAGAGGCTACTGATGATATTGTGTTTGCGTGGGATCATGATCACCAGATCAATATTATGTTTTTCAACAAAATCATTGATTGCATAGGTGATATCATCATTCTCCGGGAAAAATAAACTGTGATTGATATTATCGAATATTGATTCAAGTTGAACTCCTGCAATTGCCTTTTCAAAATTCGGTTTTTCATCCGGTGCTACAATGTTCAGAATGTGTAAATGGGCATTGAATGTTTTCGCCCACATTTTGATCTTTTCCATTGCAGCAGTATCTTTCACTTTTATTAGATCGCATGCAAACGCAATGTTAGAGATAGGTTTGAATATGCTGTCATTCGGAACCACTAAAACCGGACAATTGATGTTATGGATTGCAATGGTTGCATTGCTACCTATCAGGATCTCGGCCATTTTACCAAGTCCATTGATACCCATGATCACCAGATCAATATTGTTTTCCGAAATATATTCTTTCATTTCATCAATCAAAAATCCTGGCTTAACCACGCAGCTAGTTTGACCTGTGAACCCGTGTGCTAGCTTTAAGTCATTTTCAAACTTTTGTAAAGCTCCCAAGCTATCGCTTTCTAGATTTTCATAGGTCGGCATCACAATTGCCGCTTCACTCGTGATCATTGGAATATGATACACGTGGAAAAAGGTGATCTTTGCATTGGCTATCTTAGCCAATGCAATGGCATAGGAAGCAGCAGCTTTAGAACTATCCGAAAAATCAGTTGGTACCAGAATGTTTTTCATTAGATGATGTTTTTAAGTTCGTTTAATTTAGGATACAGATAGTTTACCTCAATGAATGAATACACGAGGTAAACATGTTTGAGTTTACCTAATTGATGATATACACCTTTTAAGGTAGCTGAGCTATTGGCTTTTATTTCAAATCCCTTGGTAAGATCATCCAGCTGATCTAAATTTGATTTAATCCTTTTATGCTCATTTTCAATATTTTTGATCACTTTATCCAGGATCTCTAACTTCACCCCATTGATCCCTTTTTTATTCAGAATATTTTTAATGAAAGGGAACATAATATGCTGCTCTTCTCCTTTGTGCTGTTCCAGAATATCTCTGAATTTTGCAAAGCTATTGTAGATCTCAGGCATATTAGTTACTTCCGGTTGATCTACTTTCACACATGCATGTAGCTGTGTGTCAATTACAGGGAGATTCTCTGAAAAATAATCATGAAATTCGCTGGTAATGAATTTCATTAATTTATTCAGATCAAGATCCGATACGTCCTCAGCAAAACTGATATTGATATTATTTACTAATTGCATGAAACAAAATTATTCCAAGCCCTATTTTTAAAGCATGATTTGAGTCAATTCAAAACATGATAATTATCATACAATTTTGCCCTTAAGCTCAAAAATATCTTGCCGACTCAGTGGATTTCTATTACTTTTGCCCTGATTTTTAAAAGGAAAAAGATTATGATGAAAGTTTTAAAGTTTTACATTCTATACCGCTTGCCTATTATTGCGGTATTAGTGGCTTTGGGCGTGGTGGCGCATATATACGATGATCCTATCAGTGCCTGGATCTGCTATATTTTGGCATTTATCTCCATTTTACTATATTTTATGATGGGAACCATGCGATTAGTGCAAGAGGCTGTTTCTGAGGGAGATGTGGATCAGGCCATGGTTTATTTAAAAATGATCAAATTTCCCCGTTTATTACTAAAACCCATCCGTGCAGGGTATTATATGCTTCAAAGTAACCTTTCTCTGGCTTCTAACGACCTTTCAACTGCCGAAGAGAGTATCCGTAAGAGTTTGAAGACCAAATCCTCTATTGTGGGTGATGTAAAAGGAACCAATTTGATGCAATTAGGGTTTATTCAATTGAAAAAAGGCAATTCTAAAGAAGCCCGTGCTACTTTATTGGAGGCTGTAAAGGCCGGAATTCCTGATAACGACAGTTTAGCTGCTGTTTATTTGCAGTTATCTTCTTTAGAGATACAACGTAACCAGAACAGAGTGGGGAAGGAATATTTCAGAAGAGCAAAAGCTTTAAAACCTAAGGCTGCTGAAATTGTGGATCAACTCAAACAAATGGAAAAACATATTGCCCGTATACCGGGATAAATGTATCTAGATTAATTCTTGAAGGCTTTGCATTAGCAAAGCCTTTTTTGTTTACCCTATTCATAATCAGATTTTTATAGTCAGTTGCATATTGGCCAACCTTGTCCTTTGTTTGAAAAAAATATTAGGATAAATTTAAAAAAATAAAATTTTTATTTTTTTAAAAAAAGCAATTTTTTATTGTTTTCAACATCGAAATAATTCTTAAGAAAAATCTTCTACTTCGTTCGATAAATTTAAATTTTTTGCGATGAAAAATATTGTGCTCATTTGTTTGGTTTTGATATCAAATATTCTTTTTGGTCAATCTAATCCTAATGTCTTTGAAGATTGGCGGACAACAACAGGCGTTCAAGCCTTTTTTCATAAAAGTGTTACAAAGACAGATGTTAATAATAATGTTTATGTTGCTGGTGCCACTTTAAACGGGAGTGGAAATTATGATGTTTTGGTTGCCAAGTACGATGTAAATGGTATTCAGCAATGGATTCATCAAATCAACGGAGCAGCAAATGATCAAGATTTTGCAACAGCATTAGCACTGGATAACAATTCAAATGTTTATATCACAGGTGCGATAACGGATTCAATAACAAATCTGTCAGACATATTTACTATAAAATATAATTCAAATGGAGTGTTGCAGTGGATGAAACGGTATGATAGCGGTGATAATTTGTATGATTCAGGCACAGATTTAATTATTGATGATGGAGGAGTAGTTTATGTGACAGGCTCAGTACAAAATGCAAATGCGGATATGGATTTTGTTACTCTTGCTTATAAACCATCTGGGACTCTTATGTGGGCTAGCCAATATAATTCTATGTATGGATTAAATGATGCAGGGGTAAAGATTAATTTTGGAGAAAATCAAAATCAAGTATGTGTTGTTGGTGTTTGTCAAATTAACCCTACTAAATATATCGCGGCAGTTTTAAAGTACAAAAATAATGGAGACTTATTGGATTCAGTTTTTACAAATAGCAATTCAACTGAAATAAACATGATTCATGGTTTTACGAGAGATTCATTTGGGAATTTATATTTTGCAGGAATTTATGATGCCGTTGGAGAAGGGAAGAACATCGATGTTGTTAAGCTAGATACCGCTTTGAATATTGAGTGGGAAATTACCGCTGATTATTCAACCTTAGATGACGAAGCTAAATCAATTGCCGTAGACTTGTTAGGTAATGTATATGTAGGGGGGTATTTTACAACTAATACGCAAGGAAAAGATGCATTTATAAGACAGTATGATAGTTATGGGAATATGAATTGGGAGAAAGTATATGATAGTGGAATGAACTTAGATGATGAAATAAATGCTATAGTAGTTGACGGACAGAATAATGTTATCATTTCTGGCTATGTTACAAAACAAAATAATGTAGATTATTATACTGCAAAGTACGATATTAATGGGAATAAAAAATGGGAAATATTTTCTGATGGTGGTTATAATTTAGAAGATAAAATTACAAACACAGCAATAGATGAATTAGGAGGTATAATTGTCACCGGAATGAGTAAAATAAATTCTAATAATTATAAATATACTACTATTAGATATATAGAAAATTTAAATCACCCATTACCATCTGAATTAGGTTTAACATATTATAATGGCCAGCCTTCTCACATAAAGTCAGCTGTTTTAGTTAGGTTTAATCCCGACTACTTGTATATGGACAAAATAGATAATAGATATTTACATTGCTCATATGCTGCTACATTTATAAAAGATACAGTTATTTCTTTGTTGGCTGATAAATTATTTACGGGAACACCTGCCGAAAGGATAAATAAAATGAAAAAAATAAAAGTGAAAAAAGTATTTCCTTTTATGGCTTCTGAAGATTCAATTAGCGTAACAAGGAGTGGTGAAAAAATAGGCGTGCCTATATTTTGGGCAACATTACAATTGTTTTTTCCAGAAGGTACTAATGAATTATTGATTTGTGATAGTATAAATACTTTATACCCATATGTTTTTTATGTTCATCCTAATTATGTTGGTCGTTTTGAGTCGGTTGTCAATGACTCTATGTATACCCAACAGGCCTCACTAGCACCAACGTCACAATATGCAAATGGTAATATAAACATTGAGGAAGCATGGGATGTAGAAGTAGGAAAACCAAATGTTCGCGTTGGAATCTATGATACAGGTGTTGACTCTTTACATCAAGATTTGGAGGTATATAAGAGAGTAGATATTGAAACATCAATTTTAGATGTATTATCAAGTCAGGGAGTTGGGGCACATGGAACTGCTGTAGCAGGCATAATAGCAGCTAAACGAAATAATATGTTTGGTATTGCTGGTATTGCTGGAGGGAATGGGGTAGACACTTTAGGCTGTCGGATATATGACTTTGACACTGGTGATGATGTTGAGGGCTTACTTTTAGATGGGGCAGCAAGTGGTATTGTTGTCGGTGCAGCCCAGTGGTTTTATAATAATAGTAATTTTATTAATGATGTACCGGAAAGTAGTGGACAAAGTTTAAATATTATTAATGCTAGTTGGGTTGCAAATATCTATCAAGACTTAATAGATGATAGTGTGGGAATTCCATGGCCTCCAGATCCATATGAATGTAAATTGTGTCACGAAGCTGTTGAATTTGCTTTTAGAAATGAGTGTGTTTTGTCGGCTTCCAGAGGGAATTACCCCCATACAAATCCAACTAATTATACGCCAGAGCGATATTTGTTCCCCGCCTGTGAGAAAGATGAATTTGTTATAAGTGTCGGTGCTAGCGGATTTGATGGGGAGCACAAGATTTGGGGTAATGGACTCCAAATACCAAGTGACGGTTATGAGTCAATGTATGGAAAAGGTGTTGATATAATAGCTCCAGGAACAAAAGCAACAGTGTTTACTACAAAATCACAAACAGAATCTCCGTCAAATATTGGTTATAAAAGTTTTAATGGGACTTCTGCCTCAGCTCCCCATGTTTCGGGTGTAGCAGCATTAATGTTAAGTCATGTAAATACACCATGTCCTTCAAAGAAAAATTTGGCTCCAGAGGATGTTGAGTATATTTTGCAAAAAACAGCAGATGATAAAGAAACATTTGGCTATAATCAAAAGACTGGATGGGGGCATTTGAATGCAGGTAAAGCATTAAAAGCTATTCAAGAGCCTAAATATCAAATTATTCATATTGATAATGTTCCTATTTCAGTTACATCAGTATTATATGACACAGGAAGTGTGTATATTAGGAATCCTTATCAAGGAACAACAGGTCCTTATTCTAGTGCATTAGGAATTATTCCTGATGGACTATATAATGTAGATATATATAAAACTACTGCTGTTATAGACCATTCCACAAATCTATCTCATTTGTCGAGTTCAAAACAGATTATTGATAGATGGGCAAGGAATAGTTCTTCAATTGGTTGGGATCTGAATAAAAATTATATGTTGGGTCCATTTTGGATAAAAGACACTATAGATGTAACAACAAATGTTTTTATAGATTCAGCTTCCTTTAGTGAAACATCGGCTACTATTACTGCGTACAATTATTTCGTAAAAGGTACTGTTGACAGTACTGTGGTGGTAAATATGTGGTATCCAAGATCAAGTAGTGAAATGAGATTTGAGTATAGTATTTACGTATACGATTCTCTAGCAGTATCAGTTCCGTATTATCCTTGTGATAGCAGTGTTGACATCTCAGAAGCATCTTTTAATGATAATAATGTTTTAAATATTACTAATACTTATCCTAACCCTTTTGGAAATAGCTTAACAGTTGAATATTATTCCCCTTTTGGTGAAAATTGCTATATTTATGTTACTGATTTATTAGGAAGGATTGTATTTCCTTTAGAACTTACTTCCACTAAAAAAGGGAATTATAAAGTTAATATAGATCTTTCAAAAATTTCAAATGGGGTCTATTTTCTTGTGCTATCCACAAAGGACAGTCGTGTATGTAAGAGAGTGCTAAAAGTATATTAAAGATGAAAAAAAATATTTTTTTTTATTTGTTTATTGTATTTAAAACCTGTTTTTCACAAAACTGGCAAGTGTATTCAGTTGCCAACTCTCCCAATCCATATGATTCTTATAGTCATCTCACGATAGATACAAATAATGTCAAATGGTTTGTAAAAATTCAAGGGATTGGTGATAAAACAGTAGCTTATTCTGGAGTTTCGAATTGGGTGTCATATAATAATGTTTACAATAGTACTCTTTTTAATTGTCGCCAGACAAATGCTGATTTGAGAAGTTTGTTATGGTTAATCTCACTTGACAATAAAATATATAGTTTAAAAGCTGGTGTTTGGTATAAATACGACCCTGTAACCACTGGAATTGCAAATCTACATGGGTTTTATGATGTTGCAATTGATAGTAAAAATAATAAATGGTTTTGTGGGGTGAATGGTTTAGCGAAGTATAATGATACGTTGTTTACATTACTTGATACAGTCAATTCCAATCTTCCCTTTCAGCCTATCTATAAAGTAATAACTGATATAAATGATGATGTTTTGATAATTGGAGCCGGTGGTCTAGCAAAATTATCTAACAATATTTGGGAAGTGCATCCCGTTCCTTTTTCTGTAGCAAGTAATATTGTTTCCGACTACAGAATGGTTGTTGACTCAACAAATAATTTATGGGTGGCAAGAGGGAATTCTGGAGGAGGATTACTCATGTTTGATGGAGTCTCTTGGACTAATTTTATTAAAACAAATTCGGATATTGCAAGTGATTCAATTTACGGAGTAGATGTTGATCAACAAAACAAAATTTGGTGTTCTTTTTTAGGAAAAGGTATAATAAAATTTGATGGGACAACATGGACGACTTACGGTGTTTTAAATGGTTATCCCGTTTCTACTGGTTCAATAGAGATTTCTGTTGATGGTTTTGGTAATAAGTGGTTTATTACAGGTAATGGTGTTGTGGAATTTAATGAGAATGGTATTGTTGGCAGGGATGATCTTTTTATGAATGAAAATAACATTTTGATTTTTCCCAACCCTAACAATGGAAAATTTGAATTGAGATCAAACATAAATGATCGGTTGCAAAGCCTTGAAATATATAATATTTTAGGAGATAGAATTAGTGTAGTGAATGATATTTCTCCGCTAATGGTATTTGATATCAGCAATTGCCCATCAGGAATATACATTGTCAAAGTATATACTCATGAAGGTGTTGTTTGTAAAAAAATTATCAAGGAGTAATTTACAAACTCATCATATCTTTTAGTTTAGCCGCTTGTCTGCGGGAGATCTCTACCTGTTCGCCTCCTTTTAATTTTACCATTAACCCTCCATTGAACCAGTTTTCGATCGACTCTACCCATTTCAGATTGACAATGTGCTTACGGCTTGCTCGAAAGAATGTCTTATTATTTAAGCGTTCATCCAAATTGTTCAGAGAACGCAAGATCAATGGGCGGTTTTTATCAAAATGTACCCTCACATAATTTCCTTCCGACTCAAACAAACGGATATCACTCAGTTTTACAAACCAGCATTTGTCACCATCTTTTACAAACACCTGATCATCATCATTCAACGCTTGTGTTTGTTCTTTGTTCTCTGACTTTTCGCTGCTGTCTTTGTTCAATAGCTTTTTTATTGTTTCGCCCAAGCGGTTGGGTTGTACCGGTTTTAACAGATAGTCCAGTGCATTTACTTCAAAAGCACGGATGGCATATTCATCGTAGGCCGTTACAAAAACAACCTCAGGAACACCACTGATCTCTTCCAATAGTTCGAACCCATTCTTGCCCGGCATTTGAATGTCCAAAAAGATGACATCGGGTTTTAATTGTTTGATCTGCTCAACTGCAGCTTCAGCATTATTTGCTTCGCCAACAATTTGGATCTCACTGTAAGCACTTAATAAATTTTTTAATTCCTGACGTGCTAAACGTTCGTCATCAATGATGATTGCTTTCATAGCTCAATACATTTTTAGGGATGATCAATTCGGTTAAAACAAATTCATTATCTAAATTCCGGATACTCATATTGGCATCTTTGCCGTATAACAATTGCAAGCGTTGAAGTGTGTTCTTAATTCCGAAGCCGCTATCACTTTCGTTTGTGCTTTGCAACTGACCGCTATTTTTAATTTTGATGATCAATTGCTCTTTTTCTATTTTCGTTTGGATTTCAATGATTCCGCCTTTGGTGAGTTTAGAGATGCCATGTTTAATGGCATTTTCAACCAGTGTTTGTATCATTAAAGGTGGGACCTGAAATTGTTTGCTATCGGGATGAATATCCAAGCTTACCTTTAGTCGCTCTTCATAACGGATAGATTCTAAAGCCAAATAATCATTAATGATACGCAGTTCTTCATCAAACGGAATGACTTTGTTCTTTCCCATTTGAAGCGTATTGCGAAGGATATTTGAAAGTTGTGTGATTGCTTCCTTTGATTTTCCGGGATTTTCATCTACCAATGCACGAATGCTGTTCATGGCATTGAACATAAAGTGTGGATTGAGTTGCGATTTTAGTTTGTTTAACTCTATCTCATTGATGGAAGCCGACCATTTTAAATTTTCTATTTCCGCTTTTTTATAATTTTCAATGTAATGAACAAGGAAGTAGATCAATGACCAAAAGAATAAAACGAATGAAAAGTTTAGGATACTGACAATCGTACTTACTATATTCTCATGTTTATTGCCTTCAATTTGTAGTTGTGATTCCACAAGATACTGTAGATATTCAATACAAGCTGCAAATACAACTGTTGAAACAACAACACGGGGAATGAGTGGTAGAATCTTTAATTTTAACCATCCGGCTCTAACGATCAATGTGCGATACAGATGCGAAATGCTTATGCCAATTAAGAACATGGATAAATGTCCCAATGCGATCGTAGTATTGAATGCATTGTTCAGTTGCAGAAACAAGCTATTCAGCAATACGAAGAATGCCCATCCACCGATCTGACAGATCCAATATAGATTTTTTTTGTTCATTTATTTTCCTATCCAGCTGCTTCGTATCTGCATTTGTTGTTGACTCGCATTGTTAACAGGCGCCAGGTTAAACTTGTTAGGTTCTGTTACCATGAACACTTTCGTTTTCAATTTTACTTTTTTCCCTTTAGGATGTTGATTCGACCTGCGCAGAACGCTTATTTTTAGAACATCACCTTCTTTGGCATTCATTAAATAATTACCCAATACATCTTGAGCATTGTTAATGTTGATCTTTTTACCATTAAACTTTAATAATTCATCATATTCCTGATATCCGATCGCTTTCCCAAAATCATCCATGCCGGCAGTATTTACTACAAGCAAATGATTATTGGCCGCGTTTAAACCTACTTGTATTCCCCCAAAAGAAATTGATTTTTCAGTACTTGGTTTTCCAAATCCAATACCAGCCATTTCCAGATACTCTTTTAATGGCAATGGCTCTGACCCTTCCACATACCGTTTGAAAAATTCTCTGATCTCCGGAAAGCTTAATTTGCTGATCTCGTCAAAAAGTTCCTCATCCTTAAATGATGTTTCTTTACCATATTTTTTTGACAGATCGGTCATCATTTCCTGTACGCCATATTTGCCACCGGAGAGCGCTCGTAATTTGATGTCTAAACATAAACCGATCAGTGCTCCTTTTTGATAAACATTGGTGTATTCATCTTTGTATTTATCTAAACAGCCTTCACTCATTACAGTGAATGGCAAGGAATCGTTGTAATATTTTGCAGTTTTTATTTTTTCATCGATCACCTTTAAATATTCTTCCAAGGTCATGCTGCCATATTTTACTTGTACTAAGCCGGCTGCGTATTCAGTAATGCCTTCATACAGCCATAGGTGTTTCGACATTTTGGGATTGCTGTAATCAAAATTACCGATCTGTTCGGCATGAATATTTAATGGTGTTACAATGTGAAAGAACTCATGTGCAGAAACATCACGCATGGTTTGTGCTAAATACTTTTCATCCATTTCAGGCATAAAATACATGGAAGAATAAGAGTGTTCCAATGCTCCATTTGATCCCGACCCTCCGGTATTGGCTGTTAAATAGATCAGATAAGCATACTTTTTTATCGGTAAACTGCCACCTAAGTATTTTTGTTGTGCAATTAAAATGTCTTTAATATTTTCTCCAATGAATTTTGAACTGGACACCTTGTTCGGAGAATATACCGAGATCAAGATCTGTGCTCCCCCTACATTCAGTATAGTTGTGTCAGGGGCATTATACATGATCGGAGCATCCTGAAAATCATAATAGTTTTTGATCGTATAGGTGTCTGTATTATTTTGTGTTGTGACTTCTGTTAAGCTACTGGATCCGTAAAAGTTAGAAGGACGTGTAACATTTAATTTGTAGGTAGTATTCAGCATCCCTTCAAAAAAACCAAACATGCAATGAATGTTCAGTACAAAATTTTTGTCTTTTTCGAAATTACTTCCAGCAGGTTCAAACACAAAGGATTCCTTTTGTTTGGTGTCCCATGTGTCTTCTACTTTATAGGTGATCTTGTGCAATTTTTTGGCATCGCTAATTTTCCAACTGTTTGCATCTACTTTCTCTGTTGTTAAATTTTTCCCGGTGCTATCGGTAGCTTCAAACTCAGAAGCAAATCGTCCAAAGTTGTAGATCTCATAGGTGCCGGGAACCATTTTGGGCAACCTATAGAGAATCTCATCCGATTCTATTTTTGGGGCAATAAGTTCTACCGTTAAGAGGTCGTTCTCACATTTATTAAGATCAATAAAAAACTGATATTCACTTTGAGCAAAAATTGAAAAACTCAAGCAAAATGTGAATGAAAGTAGGAGTATGTATTTTTTCATGTTTTTAAATTAATAAGGGAATGGTTGCTACATACCATTCCCTTTAAGAAAAGAACTTTACACGTCTAACCTTTGTGTATAAGTATGTTTTCGATACAAATTTACGCAGGTAACATTCGCTGGGTTGTATTTATTACACGAGTGGCAATAGAACACTACCAACGGAATACTTATGCATTTTCATTGATGGTGATCTTTACAATCTTGTCTCCTTGTCGGATCGTGTCAATGATATCAAGGCCTTCTACTACTTTACCAAAACAAGTATGACGTCTATCAAGGTGGGCAGTTTGTGCGCGACTTAAAACAATGAAGAATTGTGAGCCACCTGTGTCTCTTCCTGCGTGAGCCATAGATAGAACACCTCTATCATGGAATTGGTTGCCACCATCTAATTCACATTTAATTTTGTAACCCGGACCACCTGTACCTGTTCCATTCGGACAACCTCCTTGAACAACAAATCCCGGGATCACACGATGAAATGTTAATCCATCATAAAATCCTTTCTTTGCTAGATCACAAAAATTTTTAACTGTTCCCGGAGCATCCTTATCATAAAACTCCACTTTCATTGTTCCCTTTTCGGTTACTATTTCTGCTGTTGACATAAAATGTATTTTTAATTTATACAAATATAATGAATTCACTTATTTGTAATGAATATAAATTGATTGAGAAGCAACTGAAATGTTTTTATTCCAATTAATTTTGTTCCACTAAATTAGAATATCATGAAACGTATTGCACTTATATTTTTGATCGTATCCACTATAATCTTTGTGCGTTGCTCCGGATCGCAAGAGGAAGAGGCAACATTTGAACTTCCTGTAACAAAAGAAGAATTAGGTGGACGACTCTTTCTAGATCCCATTTTATCTAGTGATGGAAAGGTCAGCTGCGCTTCTTGCCATATTCCTGCTTACGCTTTTGCCGATACAGTTGCTTTGAGCAAAGGTGTGGGAGGGCAATTGGGTTCGCGAAATACACCGAGTGCAATGAACTTAAGTGCACACGATATCTTTTTTCATGATGGTAGAGCAGAGTCTTTGGAGCAGCAAGCAGCCGGTCCTATCGAAAATCCTGTTGAAATGAACTTGCCTATTTCAGAAGCGGTAAAGAAACTGAGTTCCAACAAAAATTATTTAGCAGCATTTAAGAAACTTTATAATGAAGCACCTAATAGAGATAATTTATTGGATGCATTGGCCAGTTTTGAGCGCACATTAGAAACTAGCAATACTCCTTTTGATAAATTCATGCATGATGATACAACAGCTATCAGTGAATCAGCGAAGCGTGGACAAAAGATATTTAATATTAAAGGAAAATGTTTCGACTGTCATTTCGGTCCCGATTTTACTCGTGATGATTTCAAGAATATAGGTTTATATAATGGTAAAGATCTGAATGATGTAGGTAGATATGGAGTAACAAAAGATACCGCTGATATTGGAAAATTTAAAGTTCCCGGCCTAAGAAACGTTGCTGTAACGGCTCCTTATATGCATAATGGAATGTTTAAAACATTAACAGAGGTGATCGATTATTATAATGAACCTCAAAAATTTGTTAAGGGAAGTATCAATATGGATACAACCATGTTAACGCCATTAAATTTGACTGATCAAGATAAAACGGATTTGCTGGAATTTCTGAAAACCCTTACTGATGAGCAGTTCAAGGGTGTAGCAAAAAATAAATAAGAATTCATTGTGAATAACTTGTTTTGATTAACAAATATTAACACTTGCTTTTTTTGAAAAAATGCACATATTTGCAAATCTTAAAAATTAAGATGGATCCTGATAATAGTGATAATTGTAAATTAATTGATGAAAAGAACCTTTTCAATACTTCTTCTTTTTACACTTTTGCGTATAGCACTTGCTGCTAATACGGATTATCACTTTATTTCTACTGTATATTCTCAAGATACCAGCATTGTTGCCGACACGATTCCTTTTGTAATGGAAGATGAAGAGGACGAAGAAGGAGAGATGGATGCTGTGAGTGATTCATTGGTTTATTTGCCATCTTCGGATCTTTATTCCAGCTGGGATACTGCACATATTCATACTCCTAAATTTGATATTGCCAGCTTGAAAGATGATGAAAAAGAACTCTTGCTATTTGCTGAAGGCAGTTGCGGATATTATCATCCTTTCAATGGTAAAGTAACCAGTGCATTTGGTCCAAGAAGAAAACGCTATCACTATGGTGTTGATATTGATTTGGAAACGGGCGATGGTGTTTCTGCCGCTTTTGATGGCAAGGTTCGTATCGCTAAAAAAAGTAAGAGTTATGGAAATGTGATCGTGATTCGTCATAACAATGGCTTAGAAACCTATTATGCACATCTTTCAAAGATCAGCGTTGAGATCGGTCAGGATGTTTTTGCCGGTGATATTATTGGCTTGGGCGGAAATACAGGACGTTCAAGAGGAAGCCATCTTCATTTTGAAGTGAGATATCTCGGTCAACCGATCGATCCAAGCGAGATCATTTCATTTGACAATCAACAGTTACTTTCTGAAACCTATTGTTTAAGTAAAAAAACATTTGATTATGTTGCAGCTGCAAAGAAGGCTGCTGCGAAAAATATTGCATCATCCAAGAATAAAAAGGGTGCTCGTGTGCATGTAGTTAGAAAAGGTGATACGCTTTCCGCAATAGCACGAAAATATGGTACTACTACAAAAGTTCTTTGTAAAAAGAATGGTATCAAATCGACAAGTATTCTTCGTTTAGGTCAGAAAATTAAGATCTAATTAATTCTTTATTACACTCCCGTTTGACGTTTTTCCATTTGAGGTAACATGAATAATGTAGGTGCCTTTCTTTTCAGCACTTATATTTATTTCAGTAGTTGCTGAATTTGGTCGTTCTGTCCGGAGCAGTTTCCCCTGTATATCATAAATTTTTATTTCTTCTATTCTGGAGTTGCTTTTTGATTCAACTTTGAAGACACCATTTGTTGGATTTGGAAAAAGAAGAATTTCATTTTTTGAACTTTCAACAAGCGACATCTGAGTTACTGTTGCTGTAGGAGCATGCATTCTAACATACCACACATCCAATGAGCCATCGCGTGTATTCGCCCATGTTGCGCTCAATGTATCGTTTGCAATTGCTACCGACATAAAATCATTACCGTCTTGTGCTAATATATTATGATAGGCAACCAGTGAATCGGAGATCATGAAATTAGGAGCAAAGCTTGCGGAATCCTTATCGCGATAGGCAGCATAAAATTCAGATGCCGTTATAAATCCACTTCCACTTGCATTTCTACGGTCTCTCCAGGAAACAATGATGTCACCATCATTATCAAAATCTGCCCACAGCATATCTTGCATTTTTCCATTGGCTGTCGGGTCATCATTGATCCTTACAGGTGAAGTCCACGTGCTTCCATCATTATAACTTTCGATCATCATAATGTCAATATCACCAAAAATATTTTGTGGAAAGAAAAGAACTAAGTGATTGCTGTTTGTTGGATCCGCTATTAATTGGTATGCTAATTTTGCACTATCATTATTGGCAAATGAATTACTTGCATACACATTTTTATAAGACATACTTGTTCCATTATTTGTGCTGGACGCCAATATAAATTGAGGTAAGATATTTTGAGATGGAACATAGCTTGGATACACGGTGTGAAATTTATTATTGGAAGCAACAGTAGGGGTTGAGAATGGCGCTGCGATCAATGATCCCACTAAATATCCTGTACTATCAACGTATCTCCAGGGCTGCCAGGTAGTTCCTCCATTTGTTGAACATACAAAATAGGGGCGATTCGGAGCGGGGACCCATGGAGCCGGTTTGGTTGTAATATAAATTTTAGAACCATCGCTCGATACAGAAATGAAAGGTCTGTCAACAGGCAATTTTGTTCCATCAGCGTGCGCATCGATCGCTTTAACAGGAGTACTCCAATTTAATCCTCCATTGATAGATTTTGTAACATACACACCTCCGGAGTCAGGGCTTTCGCGGTGATCGATATAACTTAGGAATAAGTTTCCATTACTATCGAATGCCATAGATGGGTCAGCCGATTTATAACTGCTTTGTATGTGAGGCATATTTACCGCACTGCTCCAGGTTTGTCCACCATTAAATGAGCTTTTTACTTTAATGGTTAAACCCGTTCCACTGCCAAAAACATAACCCTGCCAGGCAATTACTATATTTTGAGAGTTTGTAGGATTAATAGCAATGAAGGGTTCTCCGTCAAAAACATTCCCGTTTGATATGTTTACATTCTGTGCATGTAAAGTAAAACTCAAGAATATCGAAATTGTAAATAGATAGATGTATTTCATAGTAGTTTTTTGTATTATAAAATTAATCTTTTTTTTGATAGTTATAAAAAACAAAAAAGTCCCGCATGTTGCAGGACTTTTTTGTTCTAAATAAACCTAAAATTAATCAATTATCAACTTCTCTGATTTTCTACCACTGTCTGTAACTATCTCAATGCTGTAAAGGCCTTTGCTTAAACCTTCTAAGTTCATCTCAATAGTATTGTTCCCATTGGAAACAGTTGTTTGCTTACGAGCAACCACTCTTCCAAAAATATCATATACGTTTACATTCAAATTTTGATTGTTGGATGAATTAAACAATATTTTAAAGTTTCCTGTTGTTGGATTTGGTGCGATCAAAAACTTGTCATTGCTTTTTTGATTATCAAAAATCCCAACGGTATTACAAGGAACGTTTGGTGTAGCAATTTTTGTCATCGTGCTGAAATCAATATAGCAAACATAGTTTGCACTATCGATAAATGGATTTCTGTTTCCTTGTAATGAATCAACATAATCGTTACGTGCAATTTCCCAATTATCAGGAGGGTCTTGATAATGCCAAATCTTTAATACATTTTGATCTTGTGCGTAATTAATGGTACTGTTTATTGTTAGTGGCAATGACCAGCTTCCTCCGTATGTTGCATTTGTATTCGGTGCACCTGCATAAGTAACTCCGGTATAGCAAATTGTTTGGTACAACATACAACGTGCAGCATCACCTTTGTCAGAGTCTCTAGGTTCAAAAACCGTTTTTCCATTTGCATCCGGTCCAAGCTTACATCCTAAATAAGTGTAGGTTGGAGTGCCAACTACTTCTCCTAATGGATAGTTACTTCTAATCCCATTTACGTTATTTTGGTTGGCTTGAACGATCATGTGATAGTCGCTATACTCAGGTCGGCTTGTGAAATTAGCATCATTCACTGTTGGCATCCAGCTTTGACAAAAGGTATGTTCGCGTGCAAAATCGTTTGTTGTCCAGTCAAAAGGCTCCGAATATACTTTGTTCAATCCGCTATACGAGCAGGTGATCACTCGTTGATCATTCACTGTATCACGTGCTAAAAATTTAGCAACCATGTACGGACCATAGTTACTATAGAATTGTGTGGTATGTGGATTGATCTTGTTGTGCAGGTCAGTTACAAATGAAGAAGATGAAGTTGAGACTGTATTGTAGTAATTGCTTGGCTGCATAGAACCGGAGCTCGTTACATTGCCTGTTAATGGAGCTGTTGTTAAATAATTTCTGAACGTACTTGTTCCATTGTATGCAAATACTGCAAAATGATATGTTGTGTTAGCAACAATATTATTAGGGAAAAATCCGGTCACATTACCAACTGCTACTACTTGCGATGATCCGATCAAATCCCCTCTTTTGTAAACTGTTCCATCAATAGGAACATCTGTTACTGCAGAACCTGTTTTACGAAGAATGATATAACCATCAGGACTGCCCGATGCCGCAGTATATGAACCGGTGATATGATATGATTTTACGTTCGAAAAGGTAAGATTTGTAGCTTGAGCTGTTGGCTCTGTTGCTAGTGTTCCACCAATTCCATCTAAGTTGATGATGTATGGATTTGCATTGACATCATCATTCGCAATGGTTAAAATAGCATCACGTGTTCCTGACGAAGAAGGTGTAAAATTAACAACCAATGAAGTATTACTTTGACCACTAACAGTAAATGGGGTAGCTGTAGCGACTGAATAATCAGCAGCTGCAGGTCCGCTGATTGAAGCGGAAGACACATTCAATATTGCCAATCCTAAATTATATACCGTGAATGTTACCGGTGTTAAAGTGCTAACAGGTGATGAAAAAGAATATGTTCCTCCGTTAACGATTGTAGTAGTTCCTTGTTTAATACTTATTTCTTGCGCAGCAGATACACCTGCTGTGATAGAAACATTATCCAATCCAATGTTTCCTGAAACCTTATTTTGATAGTAAAAACGTACATATCGACTTGCACTGTTCAATGTTTCAGTGTAAGGTGCATAAGATGCTCCGGGAGCAGTGATTGTTCGTAATGTATTCCATGTTGAACCATTTGCAGATTCCTGGATCAAAAATGTACCACCTGAAAAGCTGTTTCCGGTAAGATCATAAGTTAAGTTTCCGGGAGTAGAGGCAACATTCACCATCAAAATATCTCCAGTTGCATCCAGTTTATAAGCAGGAGCAGGATTTCCGGAGCCTGTATAGTAAGGTTGACTGGTTGTATTTACATTTGTTTCCGACCATCCAGTTGGTAGGGTAGTGGTTGCAAAATTCCAGGAAGTTGGTAATACTGCCTGTGCAAATGCCGATGCAGTAATTGTTACTGCGATCAATAAAGAGTAGATCTTTTTCATTTGTTGTTTTATTTAATTATTAAAATCCTATTCGTAATGACACATTCATTCTTCTGCCCATGCCCATATACACCAATGCTGATGTAGCATTAAATTTTGTTCCATTCTGAGCATCGGATATATAAACAGTATCTAACAGATTGTTTACACCTGCAGTAACTGTAAATTTCATTTTCCAATATTTAAAATCATAACCTGCATATAGATCCAATAATCCATAATTCGGCATTTGCCATGATTCACGATCCTTATTGTTATTTACTAATGTTGTTGGATCAAAATTGGCATAGTTCTTTGCAAAGTAAGTGTAACGTGGCTTTATATAAAGTCCTTTGATGATCTCGTAGCGGACACTTCCTGCGTATTGAATTTGCGCTGCATCACCTACATGAACATTCTTAGCGCTGAAATCTACCGTTGCTATTTTTGTTCCGTTTTCATCTGTTACATCAGCTGTAGTGCCCGATGTTGTTTTCCAGTCGCCAATAGATGCCAATCCTTCTACTTCCAAATTTTTCAAGATCTTGTAAATAAAATCGATCTCGATACCTTTGTGCAATGCATCCAATCCATTGATGTTATAATAGATCGTTCCATCAGGTCCGGGTACCGATGGTAAACTTGACGGTGGTTTGTTTTCCCATGATGTATAATATAAATTCAGATTCGCTGCATATTTTTGATCATGTAGTCCATATCCTGCTTCGATGGCATATACTTTTTGATTTTTACTATCCAAAATTTCACGGTTGTTGTTATCAAAAACAACGTTCATTCTTGGAGCCATACTTAAATGTCCGATATTCACGAACACATTATGATGATCATTAATGTTATAGTTAGCACCGCCTTTTAGCGTGTAACCTAAATACCATTTTTGCTTGGTAGTTGCATGTCTAGCTTCGGAAGATTGATTTGTATAGGAAGTGGCATTCAAGATGTATTGCTGATTAACTCCGGTTCCAACAAAAGTAGTGTCGCCACTGTATGAAACATTGTTTGTTGTTGCAATTAAATAGCTTGTTCCGTTGTAGAAAAATTGATCTCCAGTACCCACTACTTGTTCAAATGTATTGCCATCAATAACAAGGTCTTTCTTTTTATAATAATCAATTCTCTTATATCCTGTTTCTGAAATAGATGCTGTAAAGAATGTACTCCATTTATCCTTTTTATATTCGATCTGTCCAAATGCTCCACCCCACATTACTTTGGCATCATTGTAATAACTTATTTTATCGCCAACTTTTCTCACTGCATTCTGAAAATTTGGATCGCCCAAATAGGCACCATTGATCTGATTTTCATCTGAACTATTGTCTAATGCATAATCTGCACCCATTAGATCATAGATTGATTGATAGTGTGTGCCTTTATAATATCGTGCATCCACCCCAAATAGTGTTGAGACCTTGTCGTTTACTTTGTAATTCCAGGAAGAAAGAATTCCATACCATAGATGATCGTTGTTGCTGGCGCGTAAATAATTCGTAGCCGGACGCTCAGTCGGACTATAAAGAATAGAAGGATTAGCGTTTAGGTTAGCATCATAAACAGATTGAATGTTCAATTGCCCGGTTACTTTATCTCTTGCAACTGCATTCTTCAGACCGGTTCCGCCTCCTTTGCCAAGTGACAGGTATGCTATGGTTGATACAGATAATTTATCATTTGGTGTCCAGAAATGTGAAAGATTGAATTGTGGTTTGTGATAATAGTTTACACGATCATTAAACTGATCTTCATTGCCAATTGGAGGGATAGGATTGCCTCTGTAATTTACATCATAACTGGTTGTTCCCCAATTCGGATTGTATGCAGTTCCTCTTTCGATCTGATTCCAGGAATTTAATATAGAATCGGAGTTGATGCCTAGAGCATCTGACATTTTTTTGCTGTATATAGCCAGCGGTAAACGGTCTAATCGCTGTCCATGCTTTTGCGGTGCACCATTGGCACTGATACTGAATAAGTGTTTATTGAAACGTTTTTGAATCTTCACAAAGTATGACCATGCATCCGTGAATGTTGCATCGGCCCAATTGGTTCCCCATTTGCGTGAACCGGCAAGTGTTACTCCCCAACCGCCTTTCAATTGTCCTGAATTATAACCGAATGATGTTTTGTATAATCCGTAATTATTGATCTCTTGCTTAATGTTTGCTCCTGCTTTTTGATCGATCCCTTTCGTTAAGATATTGATCGTTCCCCCAACGGAAGCGATGGCAAGTTTGGACGCTCCCAAACCTCTTTGTACTTGCATTGTTCGAGTTATATCACTCAATCCATCCCAATTACTCCAATACACTTGTCCATTTTCCATGTCATTCACAGGAACTCCATCTACCATTACAGCTACATTCCGTTGGTCAAATCCTCGAATAGTAACCCGTGCATCACCGCTACCGCCACCTTGTTCTGTGGCGTAAGCACCTGGGGTGCTGTTCAATACCATCGGAAGATCACGTGTTCCAAGTTCTTCCTGGATCTGTTTTACGGTAATATTGGAAAATGCAATAGGCGTTTCACGGGTTTTCGCTACATCGGCTACTACTTCCACCTCTTCCAGCATTTTTGTTTTTAATGAAAAATTAACTGAGACAGGTTTGTTGCCTACTTTTACTTTTACTTTTACTTTCTGGGTTTCATAGCCAACAAAAGAAACGGTGACGGTATATGTTCCGGAATCAGCTTTAATGGAATAATTACCATTTATATCTGTTACCACGCCCTTTCCTTCAGCGATCATAACAGTAGCACCAATTACTGTTTCACCGGTAGCTTCGTCCTTAATGACTCCTTTGATCTCGCCATTTTGGGAAAATACAGCGGTAGAAAAAATAATAAGGAGTAGCGTAAAAAAATGTTTCATTGGAATTTAAACAAAAAAAGATCGTCCCATTACAGGACGATCTTTGGGGTTTAGTTTATTGTACGGAGAGTTTTACAACAGTGCTTTTATTGTTTTCGAATGAAACCTTTACAAAATATACTCCACTAGTTAATTTTAGTGTTTCTAATCTTAATTTCTTGTCGTTGTTATTCCCTTTTTCAGAGATCACTTTTTGTCCCATTACATTGTAAACTTCAACTGTCTCGATCACTTCTGTTGCAGTTACATTGAATGTTCCAGAGTTAGTAGGGTTAGGGAACACCTTCACTGATACTTGATTATCAATATCATTTACCGAAGCTGTCGGGCAGTTGCAAGTATGTGATCCTAATCCGGAATAGGTATTTACTGGTAATGAATCCCATTCTGTAGTAACGATGAAATAAGGTGTAGGATTAGATGTAACGCCTGACATAACGGTTGGTTTACGAACTAATGTTTGATTGACAGTCCACCATGCACCTGCTGATCCATCGTATGGGAAAGCATCACTCCAAGCAGTTCCAGATACCATGGCAGGATCACCGATCATTCCAAAGATATCTACATATTGCCAAGAGGTTCCACCATTGCTGGTTTTTTGCAAAGAAACAGCATCGTTTCCGTTGAAATACATTGCGTAACTGATGTTGTAGTCAGGGCACAGGAATACATCTGCTTTTGCTTGAAGGGCAGAATCTACTGCACATTCGTTGCCTGGACAAGGCTGGTTAGCATCACGTTTATCGATCACAATAACGTATGTTTGTCCTGATTGAATGGTTGGATTTCCTAAATTAACCATTGCTTGTGCGTTAGCTTCACCGGCAGCGGCACCTGTTCCGTTATTGTAACGTACCAAACGGTAATTATTATTTAATGAAATAGCATTTGGAGTAGGGTTAAAAATCTCTAATGCTTTATTGTTACTTGTTCCTTCTACATACTCAGAAATGATCAAGTCAGTACACTGTGCATTTGCGATAATAGCAGACGCGAAAGCAAAAACTGAAAGTAATAGTTTTTTCATGTTTATTATTATTAAAATGGTTACAATTTGTTGTCGAAGTGGTTTCGGATTAACCTCCTTGTAGATAGGGAGGTCTCTTGTAGGATGATCACTTCTTTTAAAAGACGATACAAATGTACCACTTTTTTCCGTAAGTCAACAGGCAGTTATTAATAGTAATTAACAGATAATGAAATGGTAACGAAAAAATAATAGCGATGCTTAGAAGTATGCTCTAACCTGCGCGCCTCCTGTATGGATGGTTTTGCTCTTTTCAGAAGAACGTCCATCATAGGTCAAACTCAGCTGTAAATTATTTGATAAATTACGTTGATAGGAGAGTCCCCAGGTAATATTCTGACCCACTTTAAGTGCATCCAACATCTCAAAAGCAAGTGAAGTGTTTTGTAGGCCATTAAACTGTATCTGAATATAATCCACCTTCGCATTCAAACTGCCTTTGTTCAAAACATTATATTTGATCTCAGCACCATAATCCTGTAGGGTGGCTCTTTGTGCACCCAGTTCGGCTTTGTTCTGTTTATCTGTATATCTAAACGAAACACTTGCCCTGAAAGAGGTGTTGGGCTGGTAATTGATCTTAGGCTCTAACTCGTAAAAAGTGATCTCATAATCTCTGGAACTGAAAAATTGTGAACTGCTGGCTTTAATACCCGACTTACCGGATGCATTCAGGCTAAATTTTTGAGAAATATTCCATCGTAAGCGACCTTCATAATATTGGTTTTTTCGTGCCTCAAATCCATTTACGAGTAAAGATTTGTTCCTAACATCCTGAAAAGTGATATCCAAACCAAATACGGGACTAAGTTGATTGATGAACAGGGTGTTTCTGAATAATGAATTGAGCGTCATTAATGTGCTATCATTTGTTTCAGCTAAAAAAGGATTATATGCTTTGCTGATATCATCCTCATTTGATTTTCTGTCGATTCGATAGGAAGTTTGATTGGAAAATCTTGAAATGAATTTTTTAAATCCTTTTTTATTGGCCCATATCACTCCCGGTTTGATGGTAAGCGTCTGGCTGAATTGATTCGTGTACGTCTTTACATATTCATTCGTGGGAGTATACACTTTTATGTATGTTGCCTGATCGGGGAAGGCTGATATTTCAAACTCATTTAATTCTTTTATTCCGTTCTCATTATAGTCGATCCAGGTATAAATACCTTGTCCGGGTGCTACCTCCAGGTAGGAAAATTCCTTTTTGATCTCTAAACCCGATCCAATTTCATAAAATGTATTTGAATAAATAACTCCCTTTAAAAGTCGAACATTGTATTCAATTCTTCCAACCAATGAATTATCCTGCTTTTGAGAAGTGATCGTAGAATCAATGATCTGCAGTCGTCTGTATGCTGCATTGATCTTTAATTGATTGTTTGGGTTTTTGATCAATTCAAAAAAGCCGCCATAGCTTTCTGCAAAAGCTGCACGCGAAAGCGTAGAGTTGGTAGCTGAATTTTTTACGGCATGATCGGTGCGCTGTTTGTAGTTGATGCCATATCTGTTTTGGGTGGTATCGCTGTTTTGTGCAAACGCTTGCCATTCCCAGAATTGATAGCTGTTAACGAGTAATGAATCTTTTTTTGTTAGTGAGAATAAGTTTTGTTCAAATTCATCTTTTGCTCCGATTGTGATCCATTTTATTTTTTGTGAAACAAAACTTTTATGTCTGTAAAAAGTGGTGTTTTGATTGCTTGCAGAACTTAATAAGCTTCCATCATAGCGGATATTTAACCCTTTGTTCGAGTAGTTAAGGTTGGCCATGTGTTTGTTGGCGCTGTAATTCGTTTCTTCTAAAAAGGCATTGAATTTATAACCAATGGCTCCCATTCCTTTTTGAACCAAACCAATTCCTGCTCCGATAATATGCTGGTCTTTATTCGCAGCAGCGAGTGTTACCCTGTTCCAATCCCTTTCAAATTCAATGCTTCTAAAACGTTCTATTGGAGAAAAATATTTTTGTACAAACTCGTAATTTACATTACTAACCAAATTCAGTTCATGTGATGTAGAATCAGCTGATTTTGTTTTTTGCAAAAGTAATGCATTGTCAAAATTTACTTTCAAACCATACCCAATATCATCGTTACTATTGTAGGAAGAGAAGGTGTTGATGTCATTATTCGTAAGAGCAGCTTCAATATTTAGTTTACTTTTTTTAGAAAAATCATAATCGATCCCGGCAGTTACCATTTGTTTTTTCTTAGGTGTGATCAGCTGTACAACAGGTTCGAAATTTCCTTGTGGTGTATTGGTGATGGTGTCGGGCATTACCCACTTAAATACTTTTCCGTTGGCACTTGAATTTATTTGAATATAATTTCCCCTGTTACTGCCAACATTACTAAACGTTACCCTGTAACGAGCACTGTCGGCATTGGTGTTGTAAAAGAACACATTTTGAAATGTACGTGTGCCGATCGTGGTGTCAGTTTTAAAATATAACACTTCGCTATTTGTAAATGCAACACTGTCAAAGCTTGGTGTTACTGCAAGCGATAAGGTGTCTCCGATATTTCCAAGTAAGGCTTTTTGCTCAGGAGTTAGATCCTGTTGCAAAGGTTGGTTTTTACTATCCTGTTCGGAATAAATATGTAGATGTAATTTTAATTTTCCTTGTTCATAGTCATTTCCAAAATGTACGAGTGAACGAGCATAGTTTTTGTCGGAGTATTGAAACTCCACTACGATCCTTTTGTCTTTGGTGATGAGTTGTTTTGCTGTAAATGTGATCTCAGCAGTGTTGTAATTTATGATGTAATCATTTTCTTGTCCTCTATCCAATAGACGACCATCGATATACACTTTTTCTGTTCCGGATAAAACGATAATAAACAATTCATTTTCTGCTCCTCTTAAGCGGTATGGGCCTTGGTTGCTTTCAATTCCCTGTATTTGATTTCGTGCAAATTTACCTCTCGAAACTGCTGCACTTAAGCTCGTTGAATAAGTTCCCTGCTTTTCTTTTTTATTTTCATTGGTAGTGAGTGTTGTTGAGAAATTTAATCCCTGTGCTTTTTTATAGAAATTCATAAAATAGCTTTTAGGGCGGGTCATTTGGAAGTCGCCAGCAATCAATTTTGTTTTGTTTTTGGATAATTGGATAAATACTTTATCAAATTCCTGAAGTTGTTGGGTATTCCCATCGGGTTGAATAGGGATGTTGTTATCTGTTGCTGCCAATAAGATCTCAATATCGTTGTTTAGTTTTCCGGATAATTGTAAGTTCAAATTCGAATTAACAACCATATCCTGATTGCTACCGATGGTAATTCCCCTTGAAATACTTCCGGTTTTATTTAAACCATCCATTTTAAAGATATCATCATTTTTATTGTCGATCGTATATGCGAAAGGGTTTATAAATCCTTTGTTGTCGGGACGTATATTCTTAATGTCTTTGTGTTTTGTTTCCTGTGTAAATAAATGCGGGAATGTTTTGTATTCTGTATTGATCGAATCCAACACAAGGTTCTCCTTCGCTATTTTTTTTCTATTCAGTATGAGTTTTCCGTTAGCATAGTCAATATGAAACAAGCTGGTGTCGATCATTGTCCCATCGCTTTTTTTAATAGTTATACTACCTGGAATTAGGCTTAATGTATCCAATTGGATGGTGTCGGAATTGATCTTGATCGTTTTGGAATGCACATTCCCGTTTGCCTGTGAAAAACACAGGCCACTCAAGGAAAGGAAAAGAAATAACAATATAGATCTATGTGCAGTCACAAAATTAAAAGTACTAAATATGTTCAATAACAAAGCATTTTATACATTTGTTATCCTATCATAATACGTTTAAAAATGACAAAAATTATAACTTATAATGTAAATGGCATCCGTTCGGCCATGAGTAAAGGATTTATGGATTGGATGAAGGCTGCAAATCCGGATATTGTTTGTTTGCAGGAAATAAAAGCAGAACCCGGGCAGATCGATGTGAGTATCTTTGAAAATGCGGGCTACCATCATTATTGGTATCCGGCTCAAAAAAAAGGATATAGTGGCGTAGCTATATTTACAAAGAAAAAACCCGATTATATTGAGTATGGCTGTGGGATAAAGGAATACGACCTGGAGGGCAGGGTGTTGAGGGCTGACTATGGCGATGTTTCGGTTATGAGTGTTTATCATCCCAGCGGTAGCAGTGGAGAAGATCGCCAGGCATTTAAAATGAAGTGGTTGGCTGATTTTCAGAAATATATTGATCAGCTGAAGAAAGAACGTCCAAAATTGATCATTTGCGGAGATTACAACATTTGCCATCAGCCGATCGATATTCATAATCCGAAAAGTAATGCCAATAGTAGTGGTTTTTTGCCCGAAGAGAGGGAGTGGATCGATAATTTCATGAAATCGGGATTTGTTGATAGCTTCCGACATTTTAACAAAGAGCCTCATAATTACAGTTGGTGGAGCTTCAGAGCCAATGCCAGAGCTAAAAACCTGGGTTGGCGGATCGATTATAACCTGGTCAGTAAAAACCTGGAGTCAAAAATGAAAAGAGCGGCAATTTTACCGGAGGCAAAGCATTCCGATCATTGTCCGGTGCTTTTGGAAATTGATTTTTAATCATTCATCGTTAAAAAATCAGAAATTGTACGAAAACTGTATGATTTTTACAGATATTCTATATATTTGTGGTTCATGAAATTAAACTCATAAACTATTAGTATGAAAAAAGTAATTTATTTGTTATTTGCTGCCGGTTTGTTGGCATCTTGTGGAGGTGATAATAGTACTTCCGGAGAAGCTCGTAAAGCCAATGGTGGCGTATATTATGGTGGTGTATTTAGAACGAACGAGGTAGAAGATTTTAGAAATTTGTACCCACTAAACATTACAGAGGTAACTTCTCATCGTATTGCCAATCAGGTGTATGAAGGGTTGGTGAAGTTAAATCAAGCCGATCTTACTGTTGTTCCTGCTTTAGCAGAAAAATGGGAAAAAAATGCAGATGCATCTCAATGGACATTCCATTTAAGAAAAGGTGTTAAGTTTCATGATGATCCTTGCTTTGCTGACGGAAAAGGTCGTGAAGTAACTGCAAAAGATTTCAAATACTGCTTTGATCTATTGTGTACAGCTAGTCCTGAGAACCAACAGTTCAACAACTCTTTCAAAGACAGAGTAGTAGGAGCAAATGAGTACTATCAGTCAACCGTTGATAAAAAGCCTATCACAGGTGGCGTTTCGGGAGTAAAAGTGATCGATGATTATACATTACAGATCAATTTGTCGACACCAAATGCCGGTTTCTTGAATATCTTATCTACTCCTGGTGGATGGTTGTATCCTCAAGAAGCATATGAAAAATACGGTGTAGATATGCGTGTTAAATGCGTTGGTACAGGTCCTTTCCAAATGAAGAGTGTAAAAGAAGGAGAAGCTGTTATTTTGGAACGTAATCCTAACTACTGGAACGTAGATGAGCATGGTAATCAGTTGCCATACTTAGATGCCGTGAAGTATTCTTTTATCAAAGAAAAGAAATCGGAGTTAATGGAATTTAAACGTGGTAATTTGGATATGATCTTCCGTTTACCAATTGAAATGATCCCTGATATTTTAGGTGAATTAGACAATGCAAAGCAAGGTAACCAACCGTTCGATATGCAAGTGGTTCCAGCGATGAGCGTTTTCTATTATGGTTTCCAGCATCAAAGTGATGTATTCAATAAGAAAGAAGTTCGTTTGGCATTTAACCATGCGATCGATCGTGAGAAGATCGTGAACTATACATTGCAAGGTGAAGGTATCCCGGGTAACTACGGTATCGTTCCTCCTTCTTTCAAGAACTACGATTCAAAATCTTTGAAAGGATATTCATTTGATGTTGATAAAGCTAGAAAGTATATGGCTCAGGCAGGTTTCCCTGATGGTAAAGGATTCCCTAAATTAACATTGCAGATCAATTCGGGTGGTGGAGACAGAAACGTTCAAACTGCCGAAGTGATCCAAAAAATGTTGAAGGAAAATTTGAATATTGATATTGATATCAATGTAATGCCATTTGCAGAACAGTTAGAAAGTGTTGAAACAGGAAAAGCATTATTTTGGAGAGCAGGATGGGTAGCAGATTACCCGGATCCGGAGATCTTCTTAACATTGTTCTACAGTAAACATATCCCTGCAAAATTAAGTGATAAGTCTTATTTGAATACCACTCGTTATGTGAGTCCTAAATTCGATTCATTGTTTGTAGCTGCTCAAAAAGAAGTGGATGAAGCAAAACGTATGGCATTGTATTTACAAGCAGAACAAGTTTCTATTGATGATGCGGCTATCATGCCAATATTCTATGATGAGAACTACCGCTTAGTTCAAACGAACGTTAAAAATTTCCCTGCAAATGCAATGGAGTACCGTGATTTTACTCGTGTGTATATCGAACCAAAAGAGCAAAAAGCAGAAGAGAAAAAGAAATAATCAGTTTAACTGGTGAATTAAAAAGGGCTTGAATAATTTCAAGCCCTTTTTAATTTGTATACGTAACGGATCAGCAAAACATATTTATTCTTGCTTATTCTCTTTGTCTTCTCTACTCTTCTTGTAGATCTTAATGGCTAATAGTAATGTGGCGGAAAAAACGATCAAGCCAAGCATTCCCCAAACAAATCCGGTGTTACTTTTTAATACGATCAAGAAAACGATCGCTACCAAAAATATAGTGGCCACCTCATTCCAGATCCTTAGTTTAAAAGAAGAATATTTAATCATGTTGTTTTGAAGCTGTTTGAATATAACATGACATTGCATGTGATAAGCGATCAATCCGCCTACAAAACATAGTTTTAAAATGAAAAATGCGGAAGTGAAGTAATAAGTAAAATTGTAACTCCATGCCCATGGGCCGAAGATCATTGTCAGGATCATGGATGGCCAGGTAATACCATACCATAAACGTTTTTCCATGATCTTATACTGATTTTGTAGAATACTTCTTTCCGGTTCTTCCTTGGTCTCTGCTTCGGTATGGTAAATGAACAGACGGACAATGTAAAACAGTCCGGCAAACCATGTTACGATGAAAATAATGTGAAGGGCTTTGATGTATAAATAACTCATGATCTTGTTTTTTGGTTCAACGAATGTACAAAGGAAATAAACATAATGTCTATCTTTGCGGAAGATTTTAAGATACAGATCTTACTAATACCTCTAATTATGAAAGGCAAATCTCCCAAAGAATCGTTAACTATTCAAACACAAGTTGTTCTTCCGAATGATACCAATACATTAGGTAATTTATTTGGAGGGCAATTATTGCAATGGATGGATATTGTAGCTTCTATATCTGCACACCGTCATTGTCGTAGAGTAGTTGTAACAGCCTCAGTGAATAATGTATCATTCAATATGCCGATCAATCATGCCAGTCTGGTAACCTTAGAGGCAAAGGTTTCACGTGCATTCAGTACTTCAATGGAAGTGTTCATTGATGTTTGGGTTGAAGATCCTGTATCGGGTGAAAAGATCAAAGCCAATGAAGCGATCTATTCATTTGTTGCCGTTGACCAGAATGGCTCTCCGCTACCTGTTCCTCCACTTATTCCTGAAACAGAAGAGGAAAAGATACGTTATGAAGGGGCATTGAGAAGAAAACAATTGAGTTTGATCCTTGCCGGAAAAATGAAGCCTTCAGAAGCAACAGAGCTGAAAGCGTTGTTTATGGAAGCTTAAAATAGTCTTTACTTTCCCCTTTATGAAAAAAATACTTTTTACTTTTTGCTTAATTCTGCTTGTGAAATTGTCAATTGGACAAAAATTGGTTGCAAGTAGTCAGCTCTTTAAAAATGAAGAGCATCCGATTCCTCTAAAAAATTTGGGTTCAGATAATGATTTTTTTTATTTTTTAATGGGGAAAGGTGATAATCTAAAAGTTGAAAAATTTTCCAAAGATAGTTTGAATAGAGTGTATTCAAAGGATATTTCATTGGATAAGGAAAGAGACGTTAAGTTGAAAGATGCATTTTTTGTAAATGGAAGTTCCTTAGTATTTCGTCAAGATTATGATGGTACAGCAGAGCAAATAACCTTGTTCATGCAAGTTGTAAAAGATGATGGGAAGGTAGAATCTGACCTGAAGGAGATATTTAGTTTTAAATCAAAATTGAAAAGATACTATTATGATTCTCATTCAAAAGTATGGGATAATCTCATTTATTACCATTTCTCGCTTTCTCCAGATAAAAATTATTTAGCAATTATAGCGGAAGAGTATTTTTGGGATGGTAGAGATATGAATTTTAAAAAAATTCATTTGAAGTATTTGAATACACAGAAGCATAATATAGTGTTAGAGAAAACTATTCCAATGCAATATGAAACAACCAAAGTTCATCCATGGAATTACAAGATTGATAATTCTCAGAATGTTTATTTCTGTATGAATTACTATAATCAAGAGAATAAATTACAATATGCTATTGGGTCAGTTACTAAAGACGGTTCTTCTATAATTGCTATGGATCATGTTTTAAATACTGCTCGTCACGCTTACTTTGATATGGATTACGTAATAGATAGTTCTGTGATTTTTTCTTCTTTGTTATATTCTACAGTTCCACCTGACCGATATGGTAACGATAAAAATTATACTCGTTTTATGGGGTTGAGTACAAGCTGTTTTAATTTGTCAGATTATAAGTTGATTAGTTCAGATAGTGCACATTTTTCTGATGAAATGATAAAAAGGATATATAAAAATAGATTTAATAAAATTGATGGTTACTACAGAATATCCGGAATTACGGCTGTTAAAGGGAATTACTATACGATAGTTTCGGAAGATCGGCTAAAAATGAAAGGCTCTATTATTGTATTTAAAAATGGGTTAGATAATAAAATAAAATGGTCTAGATTGCTTTTTAGAGAATATGAGGTTGATCCATATGACTATGATAGTAAGGATTATATTCATTTCGTCAATACTGCGAATAACATTTCAATTATTTATGGTGAAAATAAATCAGCAATTAAGATAAGAACAGAAGAATTAAGTTTAAAAAAATCAAACGCTACTTCTGAAGGGAATGCTTCCTTGGTTTGTGCTACAATTGATTCTGATGGAAATATTGAAAGAAAAACATTGTTGAATTCGAAACTCAATACAGTCTATCATGTTGATAGAAAAGGAATTGAAGTTGATAGGTTTGTTAATTATTCAAAAATAATGATTAAGGATAATGAGCAAAATTATATATTTTTCTTTGCTAAGAAAAACAAGTTCCAGTTTCATAAATTTTCATTTAAATAGATATGTGTTCAAATTTTAGGTTGTTATTTTTGATAATCTTTGGGATATCAGGAATTTCGTTTGCCCAACAATCATTAAAATATAACTATGAACCATTGCTTTCTAAAGGTCGCTTGCCCGATGAGTTTGTAAAAAAGACGACAGACTTGATTTATAATGATCTTAAGAATTTGAATTCGGATAGACAAAGCAAAAAGTATAATGAAGATATTATTACGGCTACCCACTATGAACTAAAGGACCTTTTTTTTAGTGGGTATATAATTCTTAACGATACTATAAGTAATTATTTGAATCGTTTAACGGATTTAATTATAAAAAAAGAACCTTCACTTAATGGGAAAGTTCGAATATATGTTGTTCGTTCACCAGAACTAAATGCTTGTTGTTTTAGTAATGGAACAGTTTTTATTAACATGGGGTTAATTGCACGAGTTAAAAATGAAGCCCAACTTGCCTACATAATTTGCCATGAATTTTCACATTATATCAGCAAACACAGCTTGAAAAGTTTAGTTGAATATTCTAAGATCGACAGAAAAAGATCATTAAGAAAAAAACTGCACGACAAGGTGCTTTTGAAACTTAGATATTCGAAAGAGAATGAGATTGAGGCGGATACGCTGGGCTATTCTATCTATAGCAGATTGGGGTATGATTACCGTCAGGCTGAATATGCACTCGAGTTACTGAAAACGGCAAACCTTCCCTTTGAAGATCTAGATATTAAAGACTCATTTTTTATTGGTAAAGGGTTTCGGGTTCGGGAAGAATATTTTTTGTCAAAATATGATACGGAAAATAATTATGAAAATGCGGATGATTCATACTTGACTCACCCTAACATAAATACTAGAATTGAAGAATTAAAGAAGGGATTTAGTTTGAAAAATAAGTCTTCCGATACAACTAGTTTTTTTATTGATGAGGAATCATTTTTATATATTAGAGACCTCTGTCGTTTTGAATGTTGTAATCTGTTTTTGGTAGAGCGGGATTATTTAAATGCATTCAATTGGTCGTACTTGTTACTTAAAAAATACCCGGATAACAAATATCTGAAAGAGCATTTTAGTAAAGGGTTGTTTGGATTGGCAATGTATAAATCTAATAAATTGTCGTATGACCTTAATTCTTATCATAGAAATGCTATTCCAGATTATACAAAAATTAGCGGAATAACTCAAAGAACAAATTATTTTTTCAATAAAATTCCTGCAAATGAATTGTGTATGATCTCTTTGTTTGATCTGTACAAAAATCATAAGGAAGATAAGAATAATCTTTTTTATTTAAATTCCATGAGGCATATTGTTGATGCTATTGTAGATCTAAATAATAACGATGCTAAATATGTTGTGGAGAGTGTTTTTAAAGAGGCGCAGGTATTAAAATTAGGGGAGGGATTTAACCAATTAATTGAGCCAATGATATTAAGTGCAAAAGCAGTTGAAAATATTGGCATTAAGAGTTTTAGTTTTAGTAAAAAAGATGCTAAAAAAGATAAGCCTGAAGATTTAAAAATCGAGAAAATAATACTTTTGGAACCGGAATATGAATATATAAAATACGACCCTTATGATTTTGCAACGTCATTAAAAGAATCGGATCAAAAAAAGACATTACTCCAAACAAGAATTCGATATAAGTTAGAGGGGAAAAAGATTGGAATAAGTGAGTATTCTGCAAAAAATTTTTTGTCTGATAGTATTGACAAATTTAACAGAAATAAGAATTTTAATTTTTTGATAAATGAACGTATAGATGCAGAAACTGATGGCGATTATGTTGTTTTAGGGACTCAATTGGTTGATTCTATTGGTGGAGAAACTTCAAAAGAACATATATTATTTGTTAGAGTAAATGCTGTTGAAACAGAGATAACAGATAAGTTGGAGAGCTATTTAATGTTATATGCATGGGGGTGGCTAGTTGTTCCTATACCATATTTTGCTTATAGGCTTATTGTTCATCCGAAAGAAATAGAAATGTCAGTTTATATTGTTGATAAAGAAAATGGCAATATCGTGAAGTATAAGAGGTGGCATGAAAACAAGCGAAATTTAGATCATAGAGTAAATCGGCATATAAATTCGTTCATTAAAAGTTTATAGAATTCTCATCAATTTCCATCATACATTTAAAATGTCCTTTAGGGCATTTCATGTGGCCAATCTTTGAACATGGACGGCAGGATAAGTCTCTCACTTCCACAATTTTTGAATGTTCACCAGGCAGATAAGGAGTGAATCCAAAGGCAGGAACAGTATTGCCCCAGATAGAGATAATTGGTTTTTTGAAGGCTGCTGCTATATGCATTAAACCGGTATCATGTGTAATGATCTTTTCGGCTTGTTGAATGATAGATGCTGATTGGTTCAAATTATACATACCACAAGCATTGAAGATAGAATCACCTACTGCTTTTGCAATCATTTCTGCTCTTTCACGATCTTCCTTGCCTCCCAATAAAACAATTGGCTGCTCTAATTTTTTACAAATAGAGATGATCTTCTCTGTCGGCAATTGTTTGGTAGTATGTTTGGCTCCGATCACAAACCCTATGTATTTTCTTTGATGAGTAGGAGGGAAGTTGCTGATATTCACTTTATCCTGATCCGGAATAAAATAATCCAATCCTTTCTTGTCGTTTATAACCCCTAAGTGCTCAACAGTTTGCATATACCTGTCCACAACATGGAGAGCCGGCATGCGGTTGATCTTAAAGTTCACCAGGATCCACTTTTTAAAATTTAATTTTTTGAAAGAAGAGGAAGCTTTTCCAATGATACGTTTGGTTTGAAGCGAACGTAGATTGTTGTGCAGATCAACAACAAAATCGAAATGCTCATTTCTCAATTCGGCAGCGATCTCCTTCACATCCTTATCGATCGTATGAACCTTAGTGATGTAAGGGTTATTTTCTAAAATACTTTTGAAACTTTTCTTTGTAAGATAATGGATCTCAATTTCCGGCTTTTGTTGCTTTATACAGCGAATAACCGGTGTTGTTAACACAATGTCGCCAATAGAACTAAAGCGGATGATGAGGATCTTTTTCATTATTTTTCTGAGTAGATCACCTCTAATAGGGTTTGTCCTACCGCTTTTAATGTGTTCTTGTCGATCACCTCCATATTATCTTTATGTGTGTGGTGATAGTCTCCGAACCCACCGGTAGTTTGATTGTACTCAATGATATCAATACAAGGTATTCCGGCTTTGTTAACAGGAATATGGTCATCTGTTCCTACAAAATGACGGGTCTGTGAAACAAAATAATTTCCGTATCCTGCTTCATTGGCTGCTTTCCACACTTTTTCGACAGCAGCACTTGCCATTTGTACTGAGTTTCCTTCTTTCGGGAAAATAGCGTTTGGAGCACCAACCATGTCCATAAGAATTCCGAAATTAGCATAGTAATTGGGCTTATGCATGTTCTTTGCCCAGTATTGAGAACCCAAACACCAGGAGTCATTATCCCCACTTGTTCCCCAATCTTCCAGGTCAAAAAAGATAACATCAATACCAATGTTAGGATGTTTTAGACTTACCTGACGTGCTACTTCAAGAGCAACTCCAACACCACTAGGACCATCGTTGGCACTATCAAATGGCTTATCAGTATCTTTTGTGTCTTCATCGGCCCATGGTCGTGTATCCCAATGTGAGCATAACATGATCCGGCTTTGCAATTCGGGTTTGAAGGAACCAATGATGTTTTTTAGAATAAACTTTTTCTGATCAAAGGTGGTGATGGTTGCATTTTGAACGATCACATCAAAACCAAATGATCTTAATTTACCGGAAAGGTAATCAGCACATTTTGCATGTGCAGGTGTGCCCGGAACCCGCGGACCGAAATCAACTTGTGCCTTCACATAGGAATAAGCAGAGTCCGCATTAAAATCGGGTGCTGGAATTTTTTTAACTTCTACTTTAGGAGCAGTATTATTCTCCACTGCTTGTTCAGGATCATTGCTGCAAGCAGAGAAAAAAAGGATACTACATCCTAAAAAAATAAAACTCTTATTCTTGAATCGACCAAGTAACTCCATCTTTGGTATCTTTAATTGTAATGTTATTTTTTGCCAGATCATCTCTTAATTTGTCGGATGTTGCAAAATCTTTTTTCGCTTTCGCCTCTTTTCTAATGTCTAATATGATATCCATTACTCCTTGTAATGCCTTATCTTTTGAGGTGTTAGAGCTTTCATTCTTTAATCCTAATACATCAAACACGAAGTTGTGCATCGTTTCCTTTAACGTTTGTAGATCTTCTGCAGAAATATTTTCTTTCCCATCGTTTACAGAGTTGATGATCCTTGCTCCTTCAAAAAGATTGGCTACCAATATTGGAGCATTAAAATCATCATTCATGGCTTCGTAACATTTTTTCTTGAGTTCCTGAATGTTGGAGGTAGAGGTGCTAGATGTTTTTAAGTTGTCCAACAATTTTATCGCATTCATCAAGCGTGCATATCCTTTTTCGGAAGCTTGTAATGCTTCGTTTGAAAAGTCAAGCGTGCTTCTGTAGTGTGTTTGCATCATAAAGAAACGTACAGCCATTGGGCTATACCCTTTTTCTAACAGAGGATGATTTCCTGTAAATAGTTCTCCCGGTAGAAATCCGTTGCCGGCACTCTTGCTCATTCTAGTTCCATTTACTGTCAGCATATTGGTATGCATCCAATAGTTTACCGGAGCTTTATGATTACACGCTTGTGATTGAGCAATTTCATTGGTATGATGAGTGGCTTGCAGATCCATACCTCCACCATGAATGTCAAATGTATCGCCTAAGTATTTTGAACTCATTGCCGAACATTCGATGTGCCATCCGGGAAAACCCCATCCCCAAGGAGATGGCCAACGCATGATGTGTTCCGGTTTTGCTTTTATCCAAAGTGCAAAGTCTAATCGTCCTTTTTTCTCGTCCTGTCCACCTAACTCACGGGTCCCTTCCAATAATTCTTCCAGCTTACGATTGGTCAATTGCCCATACGGAAACTCTTTGTTATATTTTTCTACATCAAAATAAACGGTCCCATTCACTTCATATGCATACCCTTTGGCAATGATCTCTTTGGCCATTTCGATCTGTTCACAAATATGTCCGGTAGCAGTGGGTTCAATGCTTGGTGGTAAGGTGTTGAATTCACGCATCACATCATGGAATCCCAATGTATATCGCTGAACGATCTCCATCGGTTCAAGCTGCTCTAATTTAGCTTTCTTAGCAAATTTATCATCTCCTTCGTCCCGGTCGCCTTCCAGATGCCCTGCATCCGTTATATTTCGAACATAACGCACTTTATACCCTAAGTGAAGTAAATATCTGTAGATAAGGTCAAATGAAATGAATGTACGGCAATTACCTAAATGCACATCACTGTATACGGTTGGGCCACACACATACATGCCCACCATTCCAGGGTTAATTGGTTTAAAATGTTCTTTCTTGCGAGAGAGCGTATTGTAGATCTGTAATTGGTGTTCCATAAAATAAAAAGGACTTATGAATAAATCATAAGTCCAAAGGTATTAAGTTTTTTAGGATTTTTGAATAGAAATTATTGTTCTTCCATAACAGCATCACCAACGTATTTTCCGCCTTTGTAAACTGCTATACGGGTTAAGATACCATCATTATTGTAGTGGTAAACTTTGCCATCGATCAATCTGTTTTTGCTGAAAGTACCATCTTTTGATACTTGTTTGTTTACGTTGTAAAGTTTCCAATAACCTTCTCCGTTAAACACTTTACCCAAGTTGTCTTTTTCTGTTTTTGCAGCTACTACAGGAGGTGCTTCTTTAACAGCAGGCATTTCTTCTTTCTTAGCGATCGGTTTTTTAGGCTCGTACGTTTTTGTCTTTGCAACATCGATGTTACCGCCATTAAAGCTTTTTTCAGAACGGATATCACCATTTTCGTAATACTCTTTTACCACTCCGGCTTCTTTTCCTTCCGCCCAATTTCCTTCGATCATAACCTGGCCATTTTCGTAATAGTATTTTTGAGCGCCTTCACGTTTTCCGGATGCGTTGAATTTAAATTCCTGCTGAACTTGACCGTTTTCATAATATAATTTGTAATCACCAACCCAACGGTTGTTTTTCCAAAGGCCTTCTTCTTTGATCTTTCCGTTGTCATGGTACATTTTAGCATAACCATTCGGACGGTTATTCTCGTAAGTGATCACGCTTTTAACGTTTGCATTTGGATAATATTCTTTCCAAGCACCGGTCTTTTTGCTGTCAATGTATTTTCCTTCTTCCACTACCTGGTCATCTTTATAACCAGGTTTATGAAGCATACTGTTTAGTATTCTCCATTTCCCTTGGCGCTTGCCTGCAGCATCGGTAAAATTGATCGTGTCTTTACCGGACATAGAGAAAGATTGCGCAATGGCGATCTCGCAGGTTACGAATAAGAATATTAGTATAAATTTTTTCATTTGAGTAGAAATGTGGATTTCAATGTCTTCACTAAATTATAATCATTTTATCAGTTCTCAAACAACTTTTAGACCAACGGCAATATTCATCCGACTAAAATTTGTATGTGTTTTTTACGAGAAAAGAATGAATTGGTTTCAATTATTGATAATTTTTCTTTAAATTTTCTAACATGTTGATTGTTAGGTTCTTTAAATCGTATTTCGGAGCCCAGCCCCAATCTTTTCTGGCAAATTCATCATTTATGCTCTGTGGCCAGCTATCTGCGATCTGCTGTCTGGAATCCGGATTATAACTAATACTAAAACTTGGAATATGTTTTTGTATCTCAGCGGCTATTTCTTTTGGAGAAAAGCTAAAGCCTGCCAGATTATAACTCGACCTGATCTTTACTTTTGATGCATCCGCCTGCATGATTCCAATAGTTGCATTTATAGCATCTTCCATATGCATCATCGGTAGTGTGGTATTTTCAGATAAAAAACATTCATATTTACCGGTCTTTAATGCTTCGTGAAAAATATGCACAGCATAGTCCGTTGTTCCTCCGCCCGGAGCAGATTTCCAGCCGATCAACCCCGGGTATCTTAAACTTCTGACATCTACATTGTATTTATTGAAATAATACTCACACCAGCGTTCTCCTGCCTGTTTGCTGATTCCATATACCGTACTAGGCTCCATAACGGTATATTGTGGCGTATCCACTTTTGGGGTGTTTGGACCAAAAACAGCTATTGAGCTTGGCCAGTAAACTTTTTTAATGATCTTTTCTTTAGCCAGATCGAGTACATTGAATAGCCCTTGCATATTCAGATCCCAGCCAAATTTGGGCATCTTTTCGGCTGTTGCTGAAAGCAGTGCCGCTAATAAGTAGATCTCAGTGACCTGATGACGTTTAACAATTTCAAGTAGTGCATTGGCATTCATGACATCGATCACTTCAAATGGACCGTCTTTGGCTTGTTCTGTTACTTTAACATCGGAAGCAATAACTCCGTCTATTCCGTAGATCTCCCGTAAATTTTGAACCAATTCGGTTCCTATCTGTCCGGATGAGCCGATCACAAGGATTTTATCTTTCGTGGGCATATACTTGCTGCTGGGTAATTATTAATGGGTTAAATATCATTATTTAATTCTAAATACAAAAGGAATTTACCATAATTCAGTAACAATGACCTGTTAATTCAAATTCCTGCCAAAAAGATGTACTTTTGTCAAAATTTTAAATCCCTGACACTATGTTCTTGCATAACAGAGTTAACAAAAAGGAGCTTAAAAAACGAATTCAGGAAGAGTCGATCAAACGCATCACTGTTTCGTTTTACCGCTATGTGATCATTGACGATCCGAAGGAGCTTCGCGACAATTTATTTAAACAATGGAATTCCTTGAATATTCTGGGGCGGATATATGTTGCCCGTGAGGGGATCAATGCTCAAATGAGTGTTCCTGAAGAAAATTGGGAGATATTCAAATATAACTTGCATACTGATCCTAAGTTTGCCGGCATCCCATTTAAAATTGCAGTTGAGGACGATGGAAAGTCTTTCTATAAACTAACTATCAAGGTTCGTCACAAAATTGTTGCTGATGGGTTGGATGATCATGCGTTTGATGTTACAAATGTTGGAAATCATTTAAGTGCCAAGGAATTCAATCAAGCCATGGAAGATCCGGAGACGATCATTGTGGATATGCGTAATCATTACGAAACAGAGGTAGGTAAGTTTGTTGGTGCGATCTGCCCGGATGCAGATACTTTCCGTGAAGAATTACCAATGGTCATCGAGGAACTAAAGGATAAAAAGGATAAAAAGATCTTGATGTATTGCACTGGTGGTGTTCGTTGCGAGAAGGCAAGTGCTTATTTAAAACATCATGGATTTAAAGATGTAAATCAGTTGCATGGAGGGATCATCGACTATGTTCGTCAGATAAAAGCAGAGGGCTTGCCTTCAAAGTTTATCGGCAAAAACTTCGTGTTTGATGAGCGCGTAGGAGAGCGCATCACAGACGATGTTATTGCT
>JAFLBF010000007.1 GCA_017303895.1 Bacteroidota bacterium
TTTAGAAGAATTTAAATCCATTTATTGGTGGGAATATATTCATCGTTTTTTAGGTCGTACCATCGGCATGGTATTCATTTTGCCATTTATCTATTTTTTGATCAGAAAACGATTTGATAAAGTGCTCTTAAGAAAAATGCTGGTGTTATTGACATTGGGTGCTTTTCAGGGATTCCTGGGTTGGTTTATGGTAAAAAGTGGTTTACAAAAAGAACCACATGTTAGTCATTACCGTTTAGCGGCACATTTGATCAGTGCATTTACCGTGTTTGGTTTCACCTTATGGTATGCGCTGGATCTGATCTATCCGAATCATGTTCAGACGAACGACTATCATCAAAAAGTGATTCGTAATAGTAAGATCGTTTTTGGATTCATCGTATTACAGATCATCTATGGTGCTTTTGTGGCAGGATTGAAAGCGGGGATGTTTTACAATACTTTTCCAATGATGGGCGAGGAGTTTTTCCCTGAAACCATCACTTCACACGATTCATTTTTCATGAATTTTTTAGAGAATGGGGCAGGTGTTCAATTCGTGCATCGTTATTTAGCCATTTTTGTGGCGCTCATTGTTTTCTTATTATGGGATTCTGCACGTAAGTTAGATCTTACAAAATTGCAACGCAGAGCAGCCAACACCATGTTATATGTGGTGATCATTCAGTTTTTACTTGGAATTGTTACCTTGATCTACGCTGTTCCGGTAACATTGGGTGTTTTGCATCAAACAGGCGCCTTCTTTTTATTTGCTGCCACATTGTGGTTCATGCACAGCTTAAAGAAGCAATAAAGAAATTAGTTTTTCCATTTAAAGGTATTTATCATGTGATAAATATCTTTTTTTATGAAATCAACTACCGGTTTTATGGAATCGGTATTCGGTACCGCATTAAAATAAAGTGCTCCTCTGATAAAGTGTTTTGTACTGTCTGTTAAAAAGAATTGCACAGAAGAGGCTGCATTACCACCAATATCGTACAGCAATCCGTACACCTTTAATGAATCGATCTTGATCAATTCTTCTTCGATGCGCGATGCCTTCACCTGATGTTTGGAAGCTAGTTCATAGGTGTCGTCCAGATATCCATTCACATTACCTTTTACTTCTTTATAGCTTAGATGTAAGGTCCCGTTAAATGGTTTGTAATCCACATTGATCCAGCAGGGTTCTGCCAATGCATTGGGATCTTTGCTGATGCTGGCATATTGTGGAATTTCAAAACTAAATGGACAGGAAGAGTCGTATTGAACATAGGCTTTTTCAGGAAAGCTCAAACGGAAATAGGCTCTTGGCTTTGGAGCAATCGTGTCGTCATCTTCATCGCCTCCACAAGAAGCTAAAACGATCATTACTGTAGCGAATAAAAAAAATAAAATATTATTCTTCTTCATGGTTTCTTTCGATGGTGATCTTAACACGTTTAACTTTTCTATTGTCGGCCGACTCGATCGTGAATAGTAAATTCTTGAATTTTATTTTATCATTCTTAACAGGGATACGTCCTTCAATTTCAATAATAAAACCAGCCAGTGTATCAGCTTCTCCTTTTTCATCTTCAAAATCATCACCATTGATCTCGAGGATCCTGTACACATCATTTAAGTGTGCTTTCCCTTCAAACACATAATTGTTCTCATCCAGTTTGGAATATACCAGATCATCATCATCAAACTCATCGTTTATCTCTCCCACGATCTCTTCAATGATGTCTTCTAATGTTACAATGCCCGATGTGCCACCGTATTCGTCCACCACAATGGCAAGATGCGTTTTTTTGAATTGAAACTCACGAAGCAGGTCATCGATCTTTTTATTTTCAGGAACATAGAAAGACGTTCGCATGATCGATTGCCAGTTGAAGTCATCTCCTTTATCAATATGAGGTAAAAGATCCTTTGTATATAACACCCCACTTACATTGTCGAGTGTTTCTTTGTAGATAGGCACGCGTGAAAAACCGCTATTCGTGAGATCTTCCAATAATTTTTTGAATCCGGTCTTGTATTCAAATGCCATAACATCCATGCGTGGCTTCATGATCTGTTTTACATCGGTGTTTCCGAATTTAACGATCCCTTTTAATATTTTATGATCACCTTCGGTGATATCCTCATCCGATGTTAACTCCAAGGCTTGTGATAATTCATCCACAGAAATATTATGTGCTTGTGGTTTGATCACCTTATCCAATAATTTGGTGGAAAAGATCAGGAATGAGCTTACCGGATAGAACAGCCGTTGTAAGAACGATAGAAAATAATAGAGTTTACGGGAAGTTGTTAAGGGGTTTTGAGTTGCATAGATCTTAGGGATCACTTCACCAACCAATAAGATCAAAAAGGTAACTGCCACCACTTGTATCAAAAAGCCTAATGTAGGGTTTTCAGAAAAATCGAATTGCTCTTCCATGACGTAGGTGGAGAGCATAACAATGGCAATATTGATAAAGTTGATGCTGATCAATACGGTTGCTAAAATGCGTTTTGGTGCTTCAATGATATTCTGGATCTTGATATCGATCTTTTCATCCGATGATTTTAATTCCTCCATGTCGGTAGGCGTTAATGAAAAGAAAGCCGATTCGGCAGCTGATACCAATGCAACCAATACGAGTAATACCAGCATAATGGCAATGGAAACAGCAATACTAACAGTAAAAGGTTTAATAACGATGCTTAAAAAAGCGAAAGAAGAATATAGACTCTGGACGTCCAAAATATGGGGTTTTAATGAAACAAAAATGTTTGATCACAAAGATAAGCATTGTGATCAAACATGCGAATTTACTTTTTCAATTTAAAAAGGCAGGTCATCGCCTGTTTTTGGCAATGAATTGCCTTCATCATTTCCAGTTGAGGCATTGTTTTCACGTTTACTCAAGATGGTGAAAGTTTCGCCCACTACTTCTGTAGTATAGCGTTTGTGACCTTCTTTATCGTCCCAGGAGCGTGTACGTAATTTCCCTTCAATATAGATGGTCATTCCCTTTTTTAGATATTTTTCAGCTACTTCGGCTAATCCTCTCCATACAACAATGTTATGCCATTCGGTTTGTTCGTTTCGATTTCCGTTCTTATCCTTAAATGTTTCGGTGGTTGCTAAAGGGAAATTAGCAACAGCAGCTCCGCCTTCTAAATGACGTACTTCCGGATCTTTTCCTAAATTTCCTACTAAAATAACTTTGTTTACGCCTGCCATAATATATGCTCTTAAGTGTTTATTTCAAACAAATATACTAAACTGAGCGCATGTAATGCAAGTATTTAAAATGAATTTTGAAAGCTATTAAAGTCGTACTTTTGTGTTTTAAAATTTGAATTATGATACAGATCCATTCATTTGCATTCGGGCCTTTTCAGGAGAATACCTATGTTTTGTTTGATGAAACCAAAGAATGTGTGGTCATTGATCCCGGTTGTTACGACAACAGAGAAAGAGCTGAATTAGCAGCATTCATAGAGAATAAACAGCTAAAACCTGTTCGTTTGCTGAATACTCATTGTCATCTGGATCATATTTTCGGGAATGGATTTGTGTGTGAAAAATACAATCTGAAACCGGAGTTCAATTCATTGGATCAACGAATATTTGATGCCTATTTAGCAACAGCTGATCTGTATAATTTGAATGCAGAACCATCTCCTCAAGCGGGTAATTTTTTGAATGAAGGCGATGTAGTGAAATTTGGAAATTCGCAATTAGAGATTGTTTTTACGCCTGGACATTCTCCCGGCAGTATTACTTTTTACGAGAAGGATCAAAAGTTCATGATCGCAGGAGATGTGTTGTTCTATGGAAGTATTGGGCGTTCCGACCTGCCGGGTGGACATCATGATACCTTGATACAAAGTATAAAAGAGAAATTATTACCAATGGGTGATGAATTCAAAGTGTATTCCGGACACGGATCTGTAACCACCATTGGTTTTGAACGATTGAATAATCCGTTTTTGTTGTATTAATTATATAATCTACCCCTATTATGAATAAACAAGTTTTCACTTTTAATAAATTACTCAAATACTTCTTTCTTTTATTTGTTCATTTGATTGTGCAAAACACAAAGGCTCAAGACTTAGAATGGGCTAAAGCCATAGGAGGCAGTAGCTTTGAGACTATAACATCAGTAAGTCAGGATGTATTGGGAAACACCTTTGTTGCAGGTTTTTTTACTTCGCCCTCAATAGACGTAGATCCTGGCGTATCTGTAGTAAATATTGTTAATTCAGGGAATAATGATTCATTTATTGCAAAATATGATGGGAATGGTAATTATATTTGGTCTGTTCACTTAGGGGGTGTCAATTCGGATATCTGTAGAAATATTGGTTTAGATGGTTTAGGGAATGTTTATATTTCTGGACAATTTTCTTCTGTCCTAGATTTTGATCCAGGCATTGGATTATCTAGCTTAACCCCAACAAACGGAGATGTTTTTATGGCTAAATACGATACTAACGGAAATTATATTTGGGCTAAAAAAATTGGTGGTACTAATACTGAAGATGCAACGAAGATGCTTGTTGATTCTTTGGGGAATATTTTGCTTGCGGGAACTTTTTCTGGAACTGTAGATTTTGATCCTAATTTAGGGGTTACGACCTTGAGTCCCTCAGCAAATGCAAGTTTTATTGCTAAGTATGATTCCTCTGGCAACTATGTTCTGGCAAGTGCGCTTGAAGGGACAGGAACAGGAATTATTCAAGGATTGATTGTTGATTCGAGTGAAAATATCTACATATCTTCAACTTTTTCAGGCACTTTTGATTTTGACCCATCTCCTTCTTTTTATGGTATTACTTCTAATGGAATTTATGATATTTGTATTGCAAAATATTCAAGTGTAGGTAATTTTATTTGGGCAAAAAGTTTCGGTGGATTAAACAGTGAATCGGCAAGGTCTTTAGTTTTAGATGATTTTGGTAATCTGTATTATGCAGGAAATTTCTCCGGCTCACTTGATATTGATCCTTCATCAGTTGTTAATATTGTTAACCTGCCTTCAGGTTCAGTGTCAGGTATTGTTCAGTTTGATACACTAGGAAGTTTTAAGTGGATAAAAATTTTCAAAGGGCTTTCAGATCCAAGCATATGTTTAGATAATGCAAATCATTTATATCTAGTAGGAAAGTTTTCGTTTACAACTCTTGATGTTGATCCCAATTATGGGATAGAGAATATTGCTAGTCAAAATGGCGCATCTACTCTTATTGCTAAATATGATACATTAGGCCGTTACATTTGGGGGGTAGCAGTGCCGGGGGGAGGGTCTAATCAATATTGTTATGTAGATGATTCGACTAATATCTTTGTAACTGGAGCTTTCTTTGGAGGAGACTTTGATCCAAATTCAGGCGTTTTTAATTTAACTTCATTGGGACAGTCTGATTGTTTTATTGCAAAATATTCTCAAGGAGCATGTTCGTCTGATGTGCTTGATATTGTTGATTATTCAGATTTTAATTGTACTGATACGATTGGTTTTGCCATTGCAGCACTGACTGGAGGCAATTTCCCTTATAATTATCAGTGGAATTCTGCTCCTGTAGTTAATGTCAGTACTATTTATACATCAAATCCCGGGCTATACACAGTTACTACTACAGATGCTTCTGGTTGTATCAATTCTCGTAATATTTTGATCAATGGGCCTAGTGCAATCTCTTATTTTGATTTAAATGTATCGCTTTTTACAGGTTTCTTTCGTCCAGCACAAACAACAGCCATTAGTCTAGATGGTTGGAATGATGGTTGTGTATCTACTGGAGGATCTTTAGCCCTTGTTCTTGATACGGCACTCACTTTCGTTAGTGCTATGCCACCGCCTAGTTTAATATCAGGGGACACGATTTTGTGGAATTTCACTACACTAGCTTATGATTCACTTCACATTACTCCAACTGTTAATGTTATAACTGATCTGTCCGTGTCTATATCAGATAGTATAGCTCTAAATGCAATTATTCTTCCTCAAATCGGTGATTCAGATACAACCAATAATAACAAAAAATATTTATTCCCTGTTGTTAATTCATACGACCCCAATGTTAAAAGTGTTTATCCTCAAGGTGTTTCTTCTCAGGGATTTATTGCAGATAGCTTGACAATGACTTATACGGTCCAATTTCAGAATACAGGAACAGCAGAAGCAATAGATATATTTATATTAGATACACTAGATTCAGATCTTGATGTTTCATCATTAAGGGTGATCGCTTCGAGTCATCTTGTTGAAGCATTTATTTTGGATGGGAATGTGCTTGAATTTGTTTTTGATGAAATCCATCTTCCAGATAGCACCTCTAATGAACCTTTAAGTCATGGTCATGTGATTTATGAGATACAGCAAAATATTGGACTGTTACCGGGAACACAGATTAAAAATACAGCAAACATTTATTTTGATTACAATCCGCCAATTAGAACGAATACAGTTTTGAATACAATCAAATATCCTGATGTAGTCACAAATACGAATGGCGTTAAAAGGGATAAAACGTTTTTTTATCCAAATCCCATGACAGACCATATTACTATTGATTTTTACGATATAATATTTCAGGGGCAAATTACCATTTTTGATATTCAAGGAAGGTTAGTTTACACTCAAAAATGCAGAGATATAAAGAGTCTGGAAGTAAATACAGGTAATTGGTCATCTGGGATGTATTTTATAAAAATTGAAGATCAAAATGGATTGGACCAGTTTTATAAGTGTGTGAAAAATTGATATTTGGTATGGCTTTTTTAATCGGAAAATACAGACACTACAAAGGCAAAGAATATGAAGTAATTGGTTTTGCAAAACATAGCGAAACATTAGAAGAGCTTGTGGTGTACAAAGCCTTGTATCAGCCGGAGGGAGATAATTTGTGGGTGCGTCCTAAGAAAATGTTTTTTGAAGAAATAGAAGTGCAGGGAATAAAAAAGCCCAGATTTGAATATCTGGGCTAGTTGTTTTTAATGTATCGATCTTAATTGATCATATCAAACCCGCAATACGGCACCAATACCTTCGGTATTTTAATTCCTTCAGGTGTTTGATTGTTTTCCAACATGGTTGCAACAATACGAGGCAATGCCAATGCACTGCCGTTCAATGTATGCGCCAATACAGGTTTTGCATCACCATCTTTAAAACGTAATTTCAAACGGTTACTTTGGAAAGTTTCGAAGTTAGAAACAGAACTAACCTCCAACCATTTATCCTGAGCAGCAGAGTAAGTTTCAAAATCGTATGTTAATGCTGATGCAAAGCTCATATCCCCACCGCACAGTTTAAGTGTACGGAATGACAATTCCAGTTCGCGAAGCAAGCCCGCTACATAATTGCGCATTTCTTCTAATACTTCATACGATTTGTCAGGGTGTGCAATTTGCACGATCTCTACTTTATCGAATTGATGTAAACGGTTCAAGCCACGCACATGTGCTCCGTAACTTCCAGCTTCTCTGCGGAAGCATGGTGTGTAGCCACAATTTTTAATTGGCAACTGATCTGCTTTTAAGATCACATCACGGTAAATATTGGTGATAGGAACTTCAGCCGTTGGGATCAAATACAAATTGTCAATCGTTGAATGATACATCTGTCCTTCTTTATCAGGTAACTGACCAGTAGCATAGCCCGATGCTTCATTCACCAAAATTGGTGGTTGTACTTCCAGGTATCCTGCAGCAGTTGCTCTGTCTAAAAAGAAATTGATCAACGCACGTTGTAAACGAGCGCCTTTCCCTTTGTACACAGGGAATCCTGCACCGGTTAATTTAACACCTAATTCAAAGTCGATCAAGTCGTATTGAGTAGTGAGTTCCCAATGTGGTTTTGCTCCGGCAGGTAATTGAGGGATATCACCTTCCTGATATACATTTTCATTATCCTCCGGTGTTTTTCCTTTTGGCACTTTGGTGCTAGGTGTGTTAGGAACCTGAACCAATAAGTTGTGCTGTTCTACTTCAATGCTCTTTAGTTGCTCTTCGAGCTTTTTAGAACTTTCTTTTAGAGCCGCACTTTTGTTTTTCAGATCATCACCTTCCGCTTTTTTGCCGGCTTTGTATAATTCACCTACTTGTTTTGCAATTGTATTTGCTTCGTTAAGTAGGCTATCAAGTTCGTTTTGAGTACGTCTGCGATCGTTATCCAATTCAATTACTTTATCGAGGATCGGTTTTGCATCAAAATTCTTGATGGCTAATCGTTCGATAGCTTCTTCTTTTTTATCGCGGATATAATTCAGTTGTAACATAGTTCTGTTGTTTGTTGTTAGTGTTTACGAGTTCAAAACAATAAAAAATCTCCTAAACTTCGGTTGAAGCCAGGAGATTTTTTAATGTTTATTGAAAACCTTATGCTTCAGCAGGGAATGGAACTACTGAAACGTACGATTTCTCGTTGCGTTTCTTTTTGAATTCCACTGTACCATCAACCAATGCAAATAAAGTATGGTCTTTACCAATACCTACGTTTTCGCCCGGATTGTGTTTTGTTCCACGTTGACGAACGATGATATTTCCGGCAATTGCTAATTGACCTCCATAAATTTTAACGCCTAAACGTTTACTGTGTGACTCACGGCCGTTCTTGGAACTACCCGCACCTTTTTTATGTGCCATTTTTTTAAGTTTAAAGTTTTAAAGTTTAAAGTCAAAAGTTTTGACTTTCTCAATTATTTTTTTTGTTTGGGTTGCAGTATTTGGCTATTGCCAACTGTCTACTTCCAAAACTTATTTAGCTGCTTTTTTCGCTGCTGCTTTTTTAGGAGCTGCTGCTTTTTTCGCTGGAGCTTTTTTTGCTGCTGCTTTTTTAGGAGCTGCTTTTTTTACTTCTTTTTCAGCTGCTTCAGTTTTAGCTTTTGGAGCTTTTTTAGCAACTGCGATCTCGTCTTTCAACGTTTCGCCTTTTCCTAACACACCTTGGATAAGGATCTGTGTTAATTGTTGACGATGACCATTTGATTTTTGGTAACCTTTTCTGCGTTTTTTCTTGAAAACGATTACTTTGTCACCTTGAAGATGCGAAATAACAGTAGCTGCTACTTTTGCACCATCAACTGAAGGAGTTCCAATTTGAACTTTTCCGCCATTGTCGATCAACAATACTTTGTCGAATTCAACTTTAGCCCCTTCGCTAGCTTCTAGGCGGTGAACATATACTTTATTTCCACGTTCTACCTTAAATTGTTGCCCGGCTATTTCTACGATTGCGTACATTTTTTAGGGTTTTATTTGTTAATACTAATCCCAAATATTTTTTACTTGGGGGCACGAAATTAACAATTTATTTTGGATCGGCAAAGATTTCAACATAAAATTGTTGATTCCGGACCATTTTTGGAGCAAAAATTAGCCGTTTTTCGGTTTTTTATTCACCAGATACACGCCCAGTAGGATCACAACGATCCAGATAAAGTGCAGAAAAACAACATTTTCACCATCTAAAATGCCCCAGCCCATGGCCACTACCGGTATCAGGTAGGTAACCGAGGAGGCAAACAATGCATTGGTGTTTTTGATCAATACATTGAAGATAATGACTGAAATGGCTGTTCCAAATATGGCCAGAATGCTCACATAGCCCAAACTTTGATACGCCAGAGCATTCGTTTTCAGGTCGCTTAAAAAATCAGTAAAGCCAAATAAGTAGATACCTGCCAGCGGACCAATGAATAACATGGCCCAAACCGTAGCCGTGATGGAGTTGACTTCTCCTAATTCTTTTTTGATGATGTTTACACTCAATGCATAACAGATGGTGGCCAACACCACATAGATCCCGAAAAGGAGATTGTTATTCATGTCCTCACTTTTTCCTGCCGTTAACAATCCAATGGCTCCTACAAAACCAATTAAAATTCCAATGGCATTGATCATTTTGGTTTTTGAACGGAACATCAACACGCCTAACAATAAAGTAAAAAGTGGTGTCAATGAATTGAGCATACCTGTTAAAGAACTGCTGATGCCGGTTTCTGCTTTAGTAAATAAAAAGGCCGGAATAAAATTACCCAACATGCCCATTCCTAAAAATCCTTTCCAATGTTTGATCAAGTCTTTTTTGAAATGTCTGATCAGTAAGGGAGATAAAAAAAGGAAAGCAATGAAGATCCGTAATGCAGCTACTTCATCACTCGAAAAAGTTTCCAATCCGCGTTTCATCAAAATGAATGAACTGCCCCAGATAAGAGCTAATAGAATAAGAATGATCCAGTTGATGAGTTTTGTGTTCACGTAAAAAGAAAGCGCAAAGATAAGAGAAAATACTACTTGCCACTTTTGGCTTTTTCTTCCAGTGCCCAGTTTAAATTGCCTTTTGCTAATTTATGTTCAGGATTGCTCTTTAAAGCTTGCTGACAGGCTACAATGGCTTTGTCCCATTGTTTTAGCTGATTGTAGCAGGCGCCCATATTGCTGTATGCATCGGCATAACCGGGTTTTAGTTGAATGGCTTTGTTGCAGGCTTCAATGCATTTTTCCCATAAGCCTTGGTTGTAGAAGGAAAGACTCAGATCTAAATAACCTTCTGCACTTGGCTTGGCTGCTACTTTCGATTCCTGTTCATTGATAACTTTGTCACCATTCAAGGCTACTTGTAAATTGTTTTTTGCCAATTCATAATCCGGCTTTATCGATAATGCTTTTTGCAATGCTTCAATAGCTTTCGGATAGTTCTTTAGTAAATTGTAGGAGTTTCCAATGTTGTTATACGCTTCGGCATAATCCGGTTTTAGTTGAATGGCAGCATTGGCTGCTTCAATACATTTTTCATAATTACCGAGTTGATAATATTTTAAGCTGAGGTCTAAATATTTTTCCGGACTGTTGGATATTTTTGCTTCTTCTTCCAATTGAGCCGTTGCATTCTTTTTGTTTTTGCTGGCTTCGAGATAACTCATTGCTTCAGCATTTCCAGGATTTACTTCCAGAGTGTTTTGTGCCAGTTGATTTAATTTTTCCCATTCACCTGTTTCCTGATAGGCACGCATCAGTAAAGAACGTGCATCAATATGTGCAGGAGTAAGTTCAATGGTTTTGTTCAGCTTTTCAATCGCATCGGCATAACGTTGCTGATTCATTAAAAAACGTCCGTAGAAAAACCAGGAGGCGGGATGTCCACCACCATATTGAATAGCATTGTTGAAATAAGTTTCTGCTGTGGCAGGATCACCAGTGGCTGCTTTTAAAATTCCCATGTTCACATGAAGTGTGGAGTAGCGTGGCCACATGGTAAGTGCTTCCGTAAAATACTTTTCTGCTACCGGATAATCACCTTTTGCCATTTGTGATAGTCCATAGTTCATTAACCCACGCGCGTTGCCCGGACTTTTTACTGTTACATCATACCACAAGCTTTCTTCGGTTTTCCAAACTTTGTTGCGTTCATGCACACCATACGCATAACCACCTAAAGCCAACATACAAAAAAGCAATACAGCGTGTTCGTATTTTATGAGTGTGTTTTGATATTCTTTTTTGTATTTCAAAAGCAATAAACCAATGGTCCAGCAAACACTTATGGCCAAGCCGATATAAGGGAAATAGATACGGTGATCGTTCATCACTTCAGCAAAAGCGATCACACTCGATGATGGAATGAGTGCCAGGAAGAACCAAAGAATTCCAAAGCTGATCGGACGTAAACGTTCATCTTTTGAAAAGCGGAAGGCTACCCACACGAGCGACAGGATGAAGGCCATTCCCAAAATAAACCGGATGTCCGTCATGGATTGTAATGGCTGCCAATCGGTATCGGCACTTAATCCAAATGGTAAAAAGAAGGTGATGAAATAATGGAAGATGACAAAAGGTTGTGTGATCAAATAATTGTAAACGGAGAATCCGCCCGATTCCCATGTTTTAGGAGTGAAATGATCCACCCACAGATACATGAAGGCACAAAAAACAAAGGCAGGAACCGACTTTTTTATTACTGTGAATAGTCGTTTAAAATTGCTGATCTTCAAGGCATCCATCAAACTCATTTTTTCTTCGAAGAGTAAGATGTAGCAGAACAGCATGGGTGCAAACATGACTGATGGTGGTTTTGCCAATGCTCCAATTCCAACCGGGATCAAGTATAGGTATGTTCTTTTGCTGAAGGGAGAGAATAGATACATCACAAATCCTACTACCGCAAAAAAGGTGGATTGAATATCGGAACGGGCGATGATATAGTTCACGGTTTCGGCATTGCCGGGATGTAATACATACCATGCCGTTGCAATAGCTGCAATGTAAAAGTTCCAGCTGTTCTTGTATGAAAGCTGGAAGATCTTGAAAAAGAAGAAGAACATCAGTATGCCTTGCAGCAAGAACATGATAAAGGTGTTCAAATGAAAATAGAACATGTTGTATCCATTCCCCATCCAATAATCGATGGCAAGGGAGGTGCTTACAATGGGACGATACGATTGATTCGAAGGCAGTGAGCTGAAGGTTGTTCCGTCTTTAAAGAACAAAGGAATGTTTTTGATGTCCTGAATAAAGATGTTGTTCTTGGCTGTGTGCGAATCATCGAAATGAAATTCGTTTTGAAAATGATTGGAATAGGTAATGCCTGCAATGGTGATCAATGCAAGCAGATAAAGTAGCGTATTTTTGACCGGTAGATCTTCGAAAAGCTTTTTAAACATAGTTGTTTCCTATGCTGTAAAAATATAAAAAATACCCTAATTATCTATCTTTCTTTATATTTGATGAGCATTTATGATAAAGCCGCTTACTTCGCTCCGATTTGTCTTTGCCTTTATGGTATTTTTAACGCACATGAGTTTTTTGATCTCAAGTGGCGGGAAAACATATGAGGCGTTTTATTATCGCTTTTTTTATGAAGGATATATTGGAGTCGGATTCTTTTTTATGTTGAGTGGTTTTATTCTTTCCTATACTTATAAAGAATCGTTATTAGCAGAGCAAACGGGCAAACTTCTTTTTTATATAAAACGTTTAGCTCGTATTTACCCGCTTCATTTGATCACTCTATTCATTTCTATTCCTGTTTTTTTGATGGAAGAAGGTATGGATACCCCTATTTTTACAAAGCCATTTTTTGCGAATGTATTTTTGCTGCAAAGTTTTGGCTCCGACCGTTCTTATTTTTTCTCAGGAAATGCCTTGTCCTGGAGTATTTCAAATGAATTGTTCTTTTATGCATTGTTCCCATTTTTAATATTGGCCTTCCATTATTACAAATGGTTTACACGGGTGTTGTTATTTGTAGGTTGTATATTAGTGATTTGGTTTTTGCCACAGATAAAAGGAACTATAGAGCAACATACATTTTTTTACATCAATCCTTTTACGCGTTTGATCGATTTTGCATTGGGCATTTTGTTGTTTGATATTTACTGCTGGTTAAAAGGGAAAAATATTGCTTCTATTGCCACAGCGCTAGAGATAGTAGCAGTTCTGTTGATGACTTTGTTTTTATATTTTCATGATGAGGTGTCGCAAGCCGCAAGATATGCTTCCTATTACTGGTTGCCGGTAGCTGCATTGATATTGATCTTTTCGTTTCAGGCGGGAAAACTTTCTGCGTTGTTATCTCAAAAATGGATGGTGGTGTTGGGGGAGATCAGTTTTGCTTTTTATATGTTTCATCAATTGGTGATCCGCTATTATCAGCAGCTGAATGCTGATTTTTTTCAGATAACAGATCCATGGATATCTATAGGTTTTGTTCTTGTACTTGCACTTGTTATTAGTTATGCCGCCTATTACTTAATAGAAAAGCCGCTCAATAGTTATATTGTTTCTTTGGTGAAAAAGAAATGATTTGGAAGAAATATTCATTTTACTATACATTTGAAAAAAAATTAAACATGGAAAATCAGGAAGAAAAAGTTGTTGTTCAGCAAAAGCAAAAACGTTTGATTACGATTGTATTCGTAGTGTTGATCCTTGCTATGCCTGTGGTGTATTTAATGTATAAGTCACAAGGTGCAGCGCCTGTGGAAAATGAACAAGCAGCAGCAGCTCCTGCGGCAGTGAATAATATTGCCGAGTTGGAAAATTTAGTGGCCAAGGATCCTTCCTATACAAATTTGATCAATTTGTCGATGGCATATATCAACAATAGAAAGCCGGGAAGAAGCATTGATCATTTGAAAAAAGCAATTGAGTTGAAACCAACCAGTGCGGTGGCATATAATAATCTGGGTGTTGCTTACATTATGCTGGAACAATATCAGAATGGAATAGATGCTTGTACAAAAGCATTGGAATTGGATCCGAATTTTCAATTGGCAAAAAATAATTTGAAATGGGGAAATGATGAGCGTGAGAAGACCATCAAAAAGATCGATGAACAATCAGCTATTGCAAACGATAAACGCGATGTAAAATTCTATTTAGATCATGGCTTGAATTATTTCCGTATTGGGGATTATGGTAAAAGTATTGAGGTGTGGAATAAAGTATTTGATCTGGAGCCAAAGAATATAAATGCATTGAACAGTATCGGAACTGCATTCATGATGAAAAATCAGTATGTTGATGCGATCTCCATTTTTGAGCAAGCCTTGGCCATTGATCCGAATAACCAACAAACCAAGAATAATTTAGCTTGGGCAAAAGGAGAGAAAGAAAAGACGGTAAAAAAATAGTCACCACTGAGGCACAGAGGACACTAAGTTGAATAGGAGTTGTTAAATTAGTTCACCACAGAGAAACGGAGCGCACGGAGTATTATAGAGAATGTTTTAACGAAGTTTGTCATTCTGAGTGAAGCAGAAGGATCTCTTTTTTGAACATTTAATTACAATCCCGTAGGGATGAACTACTGGTAAAAAACTAGCTTAGCCCTTTAAGTCCCGTAGGGACGAAACATACAAACATGCCAAAATTATTTCTTTTCAGATAATTTCTGCTGCATCGGATTCAGATCCTTGTTCTCGTATTTCGTAGCAACTTTTGTTTTGTAAAGATCAAAACGTGACTCTGTTTTTACTTTCGGCCAAGTGTTATTGCGCTCATCGATATCAGCTGTTTCTCTGTAAGGATCTATTTTGATGGCTACCACTTCTTTGTCCTTTGCAAATGTTTTGATCACTTTCTTCTCATCTTTTCTCCAGATGTAAGCATCAATATATTCTACTTCAGATGTTCCATCTTTAAAATTCCACTCTACGATGATCGGCATCACCAGGCCTCCTTTGTTGGTGAAATGGAGCTCATAGTAAAACTTATCTTCATACTTTTTGAACTCTTCTTTTTCGAGTAATGACAAGCCTTCATATTTATTTTTGATCGTAGTGGTTTCTTTTGTTACCGGCTCCGGTTTGTAGTAATAATAAAAATCACGTAGTGTGGTGTCGGTATCCACTAAAAATGCCATTCCGCTTTGTTTGTTTCTTATGCGGGAGATGTGAAGGAATTCGTCCTGTTTTTTAGTTTTTCGTGTGATCACAGTGTCATTGCCTTCCAATACTTTTCTAGGTGAATCAACCGTAAATGCTACAACAGAATCTAGGGAAATATCTACCGGCTCAATATCGTAGAACCATCCTCTCCAGAACCAGTCGAGATCAACACCCGATGCATCTTCCATTGTTCTGAAAAAGTCGGCCGGGGCAGGATGTTTGAATGCCCAGCGTTTGCAATATTCTTTGAATGCATGGTCAAACAACTCTCTGCCCATGACTGTTTCACGTAAAATATTTAAAGCTGTTGCAGGTTTACCATACGCATTGTTTCCGTATTGTGCGATGTTTTCCGTATTGGTCATGATCGGCTCCAGCTGATTTTTCGGCATACGCATATAGTCAACAATTTTATGTGCAGGCCCACGTGAGGAAGGGTAATTGTTATCAAATTCCTGTTCTGTTAAAAATTGAACAAAGGTGTTCAAGCCTTCATCCATCCATGCCCACTGACGCTCATCGCTATTGATGATCATCGGGAAAAAGTTATGTCCTACTTCATGGATGATCACACCGATCATTCCATGCTTTGTTTTAGAGGTGTATGTGCCATCGGCTTCTGTTCTTCCAAAGTTGAAAGAGATCATTGGATACTCCATTCCGTTCGATGCTTCTACACTAATAGCAACAGGATATGGATAGGGAATTGTGAATTTGGAATATGTTTTTACCGTATGAGCGATCGTTTTGGTAGAGTAGCGACTATATAATGCGTAAGCTTCTTTCGGATAATAACTCATACACATTACATTCTTTCCTTCTACACTTTGCGCCATAGCATCCCAAACAAATTTTCTTGAGCTTCCCCATGCAAAATCACGTACATTCTCCGCTTTGTATTTCCATACTTTAAAATTGGTATTGTCCGGTTTTGTTTCTTTTGCTTTCGCTTCTTCAAGGGTTACTACTTCTATTGGCATTGCAGACGTTTGTGCTTTCTGCCATCTGCTTAATTCTTTTGGATTTAATACTTCGTTTGTATTCAAGCAGGTCCCTGTTGACCCAATGATATGATCGGCAGGCACTTTCATGTTCACTTCAAAGTTTCCAAAGACCAATGCAAATTCTCCACGTCCTGTAAACTGTTTGTTATTCCATCCCTGATAGTCGCTATACACACACATACGCGGATACCATTGTGTGATTGTGAAAACATAGTTCCCATCATCGCCTACTTTTTCATATCCTCCTCTTCCGCCAATTTTCATGCGTTCAGGAATTTTATAATTCCATTTTATTTTGAATACGATATTTTGTTTGGATGCCAAAGGTGTTTCCAGGTCAATGCGCATCATGGTTTGATTGATGGTGTATTTTAGTGCTTTCCCATTTTTATCGGTAACGCTCAATATATTCACACCATAATCTTCTAATTTTTTGTTCAATTCCAATCCGTCCAATTGATTAGAAGTAAGCGGCAATGTTTTTTCGCTTCCGTCAATGTCAATGATCTTGTTTCCAGCTTTGTGTTGATTTTCGTCCAGCTGAAGCCATAAGTAATTCAATACATCCGGAGAATTGTTGTAATAGGTGATCTCTTCTTCTCCATGCAAACGCAAGTCTTTTTCATCTAAAAAAGCATCGATCTTATAATCAGCTTTCTGCTGCCAGTATTCATGTCCAGGTGCACCGGATGCAGTACGGTAGGTATTCGCATCAGGAAGAATAGTTCCCAACTGTTCGAATTTGTTACCATGATTAGATGTTGGATTGTTTTGAATGTTTTGTGCCGTAGCGCTAACAATGAATGAACAAACAAAAAGAGAGAGAATAAATTTTTTCATGTGTTATAATGATTGTATCCGTTCGATAAGCATCATTGTTCCCATAACAAATGCTAAGGCGGATATGCTGATGTTCTTGGTTTTGTTTTTTAGTTTAATAATTTCAGTTAAAAATAGTGAAATAAAAAGAATGATCACAACAATTATTAGCTGACCGGCTTCTAAACCTATATTAAAGGCAAATAATGGTGGTAGAATGCTTTCTGAATTACCTAATAATGACTTTAGCAAATAGGAAAATCCTAATCCATGGATCAGACCAAAGAATAGGGCCATGAAATAATTGAGTTGAGGGCTGAACTCTTTATTTTTAATGCTGTACAAGATATTTGATATAGCGCTTAGCATGATAGTTACAGGAATCAATAATTCAATGATCCCGCTTTTTACTGTAAAAATATCGGTTACACTCAAGGCAAGAGTGATGCTATGTCCAACTGTAAAGGCGGTTACCAGTATCAGGACTTTTTTCCACTCCTTGATCGAGTAGATCCCGCAAAGCGATAAAAGGAACAACATATGGTCATAACCTTCGAGATCGGCTATATGCTGAACACCTGTTGTAAACCATAAATTAAAGTCCATTTCTATTTTGTACCTTTGTGCTTATGCAAATTAAACAAATTGTAGCCAGATTATGTTTACCGCTCATCCTAATTTTAGCGGTAGGATTAACATCATTTGAGCTCAAACATCCATATTATGTGGGTGTAACAGAAATAAGGGTGGACAGCAAGCAAAAAAGCATGAATGTGAGTTGTAAATTGTTTGTGGATGATCTTCAAGCAGCTTTACACACGATCTATCACAAGCAGGTGGATCTGTCGAAGAAAGATCCTGTAACCAGTGGATTGATTCAGGATTATATCAAGAAACGTTTGATCATTACTTTTGGAAAAAAAGTGACGAGTTTAAATTATGTGGGATACGAAATAGAGGAGGAGGCCGCCTGGATATTTTTTGAAGCAAAACTTCCTTCTAAGGATAAAAAGGTTTTTGTTGTGAATACACTTTTGTATGATCAATTGGAGGCGCAAACCAATTTTATTCATTGCTATTATGATGAGGTAAGAAAAAGTTATAAGCTGGTCAATCCTGATAATAATACACAATTTGAGTTTTAATTTTTATGGAGACTACCACAAATAAATTTACAGGATATCAAGCTTTTATTGTTGCGATCATCGCCATTCTTCAATTTACCATTGTGCTCGACTTTATGGTGTTATCACCATTGGGAGCCATTTTGATGCCGGAATTAAAGATCGGTCCTTCCGAATTTGGATTAGTTGTGTCGGCTTATGCATTTAGTGCAGGTGCCTCAGGCTTATTGGCTGCTGGTTTTGCTGATAAGTTTGATCGAAAAAAATTACTCTTGTTTTTTTATACAGGTTTTATCATCGGGACACTTTTTTGTGCGCTAGCACCTACCTATCAATTATTGATGGCAGCAAGGGTCGTAACAGGTTTATTTGGTGGTGTGATCGGTTCCATTAGCTTAGCGATCATTACCGATATTTTTGCTATGCAGTTGCGTGGACGGGTTATGGGATTTGTACAAATGGCCTTTGGAGTGAGTCAGGTATTAGGTATTCCAATTGGATTGTGGTTAGCAAATAATTACGGTTGGCATTCACCTTTTATGCTCATTGTTATTTTTTCAATTTTAGTTGGTGTCGTTTTACTCATCTTCATGAAACCGATCAATGAGCATTTAAAAATAAAATCAGACAAGAATGCTTTTTTACATTTATGGCATACAGTTTCAAATACGGATTACTTAAAAGGCTTTTTAGGAACAGTGTTGTTGGCGACAGGAGGTTTTATGTTAATGCCTTTCAGTAGTGCATTCAGTACATTTAATTTGAAGATCCCGATGGATCAACTTCCACTATTATATGGAGTAACGGGAGTGTTTACTATGGTTGCAGGTCCATTGATGGGTAAATTGAGTGATAAGATCGGAAAGTATAAAGTGTTTTTAATTGGTACAATCATCAGTATGGTAATGGTGATCATTTATACGCAGTTGGGAGTAACACCTTTGTGGATGCTAATTGTGGTGAATGTGATCCTGTTTATTGGTATCACTTCCCGTATCATTTCAGCATCGGCATTAATGACTGCCGTTCCGGCTCCTCAAGATAGAGGAGCGTATATGAGTATCAATTCTTCCATTCAGCAATTATCGGGTGGAGTAGCTTCGGGGATAGCCGGTTTGATCGTAGTACAAACACCAAGCGGAGTACTTGATCATTTTGATACATTGGGCTATGTTGTTTTTGTTTCGATGATCGCTGCAGCAGCCTTTATGTATGTGGTGAACAAAATGGTGATGGGGAGGAAATAAGCTTACAATTCTTTGAACATTTGTATAAATTCATCTAATGTATAAGCGCCCTGTACTTGCTTTTTATCGAATACCATAAAGTACTTATATCCTTTTCCTGCTTTATTTTCCCATGCTTTCCCTAAACGGATCTTTGCTTCACTATCTGAGTTATCGCGGTCATCACCTTTTGTTTCTAATATGATCGTTTTTCCGCTTTTGGTTTGAATAATGAAATCCGGATAATGATTAATGAAACCGTTAATGTAAAATTGTTTTCGCTCCATATTCCTTGTCCAGAAAAGAACATTTGACATTGCCGAAATTTTGTCAATTACTTTTTCTTCAAAACCGTTCATTTCCGCTTCTTTTTCATACAATGATTTGATAAAATCTTTAGACGTTTTTCCGGGCTGAATACTTTTAGGGAAAGTATATCCGGAGGTCATTGTAATGGTGTCATTATCCAAGCTGGTGCGGAATTTATTTTCAGCATACTTTTCGGTTAAGCGTTTAATATGTTCCTTTATTTTGTTGCAATAGCTGTATTCGTTTTCAATAAGGTCATTGAAGCGTTCATCATTAAACTCTTCCAAAATTCGTTGAACATATTTTTTGATCTCTTGCTCCGGAATGGGATCCATTTTTCCGATCAGATCAACGATCCGTTTGCTCATGTTCTTCACCCTGCTGTCTTTACGCGAAGGATCCATAATGTATTCCATCAACAGATCTTTTACCTTCCCGTCCAGCTTTACAAAAGAAGGTGTATAGTCCGACCTGGATTCATCTAAATCGATCTTGTAAAGATCAGATGATGTTTGTGACCAGGATATGTCAATGTCGGCTTTGCTTAATTGAAAACCTTGTAATAATTCTTCTTTCGTAAGTAATTGCGATTCGGATGGGAAGATCTCTCCTCCATCGGTGTGTACAAAAAATTGCGGGATCATTATTTGTGAGGCCTGCTCCACAAATAGTTCTTTCATTTTATAAGAGTTCACGATCGGTTCGAGTTCTGTTGGGATTGAAAATAAATTATCATTTTCTTTTATGAGCTGATCAAACTCTTCGTTCTGCTGAAGTGCTACTTCTTCTATTGCTTTAACAGAAGTGATCGTTTGTGCGCTTTCATTTAATGTTGATATTCTGGAAGTGTCAATGTCCCACACCAATTCATTTGTTTTGTCATCGATCTCCATTTTCGGCTGAGCAACTAATTCGTTTAATGCATCTTCTTTTACTTGCTCTTCAGTTATAACGTTTTCCGCTACTTTAAACTCTTTTCTGCTAAAGCCTGCTCTGTTCAGTCCTTTTACAATATTATCGAGCGTGTCCATGAATTTTGACGATGCAGTTAATACATAGCATAAATTCAATAATTTGGAATCATGTTCTTTTACGTATGGCTGACGTAATACCCGTCCTAAGATTTGCTCCACATCCACTGCCGATGATTTATCGGCCAGAGATGCCAGTATATAGGCAAAGGGACAATCCCATCCTTCTTTTAAGGCATTCACGGTGATGATGAATCGCACGGGACAATCTTTTGAATTCAGATCAATATCTTTGATCTCATTGATATTGGCTGTTTTGATCTTGATCTGCTCAGCAGGGATCTTCAGTTCTATTAATTTTTCTTTTAGCTTTTCGAATGTCGTATTATCGGAAGAGCTTTTGGGTTGTGCTTGAAAAAGAACGATAGGACGGATGTATCTTCCTCCTTTTTTCTCTTCTTCTGCTGCCTGCTGTTCTAATTTCTTTTGTAATTGCAATGCAGAAAGGATCACTTCTGTTTTGTCGTGATGATTGTAACAGATCACAGGTAGTTTTACCATATGCTCTTTTTTTAACTCAATGGCACTCACAAAACTGATGATGTTACTGTTTTTGCGAGGTGTGGCAGTGAGATCAAGAATAAAGCATGGATTTAGATTCTTTAGCATTTCCACACTCAGATCACTCTCCGCATTATGGCTTTCATCTACGATCACTACCGGATTCAATGCCTGTATCACCCGCATCAATGATATATCTTCTTCGTTTCCTACCAATGTTCCGAACGATTGTAAATTTCCGTTCTCCTGAAATACTTTTCTGTCTTCCTTGTTTTTTGCTCTTAAACTATCAAAACTTAAAACAAAAATGTTGAGCTGTTCTTCAACAGTTGTAGCGTTAAAACTACTTCCTTGTAATAAAGCTTGTTTATCGAATACTTCTACTTTATTTCCGAAATGAGCATTGATCTTTTGGCGGTAGGGATGTGCGTTATTCTTTAAATTTCGTATGGTCTGCTCCAGTATTGTTATGGATGGTACCATCCAGACAACAGCTTTTTTGCGGTCATAATCAAATGCATCAAATATTGTTTTGATGGCATTGCAAGCAATGAATGTTTTTCCCCCGGCAGTGGGCACTTTGATGCAGACATGCGGCACTTTTGGAATGTTGTTTTTATAGGGCTCAATTGCTTTTCCCGGGAATGGCTGCAAAGGTGTTTTGGGATGTTTGCTCCAAAAGTCGGTAAAGGCGTGTTGAATGTTTTTTGTTTCCTGTAGTGTTTGTAAATATCGCTCAAGGTCGTTAATGACTTCCTGCTGATAGGATTTTAATTCCATGTTTTTAAAACTTTGTAATGTCTCGAGGGATCTTTTTAAAGATGATATGATGCTTGATCATGAATTCTTTACTTAATAAACAATTGTCGGCATACACAATATATTGTTCTGCTTTTGTTTTTATAGTGCTTAAGAATTCATAGTTCAGCGTAGTTGTGCTATCCTGTTCGTAAAAGAAATAGTAGACCGTATCATTGTATTTATCTAAAAGATATTCATTGTCTATATACTTGCTCTTTACTAAATGCTCTTTTGTTTCTGTGTAGTAGATGTATTCGCGGAGTTTGTCTACTCCTACAAGCTCATTTAATTCTCCTTCATCGTTGAATAGAGGTTGTCCTAATTCATAATAATCAAAACTACCGCCTGTTCCTTCTTTGTCGCTATATCCTTTGATGACACGTTTTACCCTTTCAGCAGTGATGCTGTTGGCGTACTCTTCCATTTCAATAAGGATAAATTTGCGATTGCCGCCATCCTGTTTGTTTAAATTCAATACAGCATGAGCTGTGGTTCCACTGCCTGCAAAGGAGTCGAGGATAATGGAGTTTTCATCACACTGAAATTTTATAATATATTCAATTAATGATGGAACTTTTGGGTAATCAAACTGTGATGAGCCAAATATTTCTGAAATGATTTTTTTTGCATCTTCGTTAGTTCCTACATTACACTCAGTTTTAGATATAATGTTTGAAGGTCTTTTTATTCTTTCTCCTGTTCTTATATAACGAAGAGAAAACTTATCTGACTTAACAATTATTTTTGTTCCTTCTTGAATTTCTTTGTTTAAGAAATCTTGTGTCCATTTAAATTCTCCAATTATTTTTAAATCAGATTCAGGAATTCCATTTTTTATCTTAATGTCATTTACTAATTCAACATTGTGATATTTGCCAGATTTATAATCTCCATTAAAAGTAAATGTAACACACGATCTTGGTATATTTAGTTCTCTCTTCTCATTACCCGCATTTAATAGTGGCATATCTCCACCTTCTGTAAAGCCACCGTTATACTCGAACTCGTTTATCTTTTTCTCATAACAAAGGAGCGGCTCTAGCTTTCTTCTCATTTTTTTACTTAAACTAGGTGGTGTTGATGTTTTCATCCAATAAAACTGACCTACAAAATTCCCTCCACCAAAGATCTCATCCATCATTAGTTTTAGATTCGCTTGTTCATTATCGTCAATAGAGATAAATATAGCACCATCATCTGCCAACAGTTTGTGAAGTAATTTTAAACGTGGATACATCATGCACAACCATTTGTCGTGCCGTGTCAGGTCTTCACTTTCCTTTCCAACCACTTGTCCCAACCATTTCATGATCTTGGGGTCGTTTACATTATCGTTGTACACCCAATTTTCATTTCCCGTATTATATGGAGGATCAATATAGATACATTTGACCTTTCCTTCGTATTCGGGGAGTAATGCTTTTAAGGCTTCGAGGTTATCGCCATGGATGATCTTATTTCCGGAACCGCTGAATTGCTTGCTTTCATTGCCATTTTTGAACCCATAGGTATGCTCCAATACACGATAAGGAACATCCAGGTGATGATTCACAACCTTTTCTTTTCCTATCCAATTTAGTACGGGCATATTTGATCTATCCGCAAAAGCGTATATCAAATATACACAATATGTATACATAAAGTATACATCTGTTTTAAATTTTTCAAGCCCTTATGCTTCAACTTTGTGACACTTATGTCAAAGATTCATATAGGTCAGAAGATCAGGGAGATACTTGATAAGTCTCATTTTTCGGTAGTTGATTTCGCAAAGAGCATCAACATTACCCGTGATGGAGCATATAAGATCTTTGAAAAAGAGCGGATCAACACAGCTTTGCTTCAAAAGATCTCCGATGTGCTGGAGCATGATTTTTTCAGTTATTATACAAGCACACCTCAAACAAAAGAGAATAAAGGGAATTATGGTTATGCTACCCGTGACGAGCTGCATCAATTGACATATACGGTTCAATTATTGGTAAAAGAAATAGAGAAGCTGCGTGAAGAGATCGGTGGTGTTGATAAGAAAAAGCCTTTGAAGAAAAGAGTGGTGAAGAAGAAGTGATTTTCAAAACTTCTTTAAATTTTCTATCAGCTAAATGTTTTCTGATCAATGAATTTTTTAATGAGTTCATTTTTTTTGATACTTCCTCTGCCGGATTTGTAATATTTTTCCTTTTTTAGAGCTTTTTTTGTAGAGAAAAATTCTACATGAACAACAATCCAGGGTCTGAACTTGGCTGAGTACCATCTTTTCAAAAAAAATTGTGGGATGCAAATCCTTGAATGAGATTTGTAGTAAAGCCCGTGTAGTTTTTGTTGTGCTTTTGAGAATGTAAAATGTAAACAACGTATTCCATAATGTATATATTAATAAATCATATTACTTCGATTAATAAATCTTATGGAGTAGTAAAATTTACGTCCAAATAAACCCTTACTTAAGTTGGGCAGATTGGATATTAAATACAAAGCGAACATTTCTAGAATGCTTGTATTGTGCCGGAACGGACGTCCGCCTCAGGCGGATATGATCCCAACGAGCAAGTTATACGAAACAAAAAAAGCGACTCATTTCTGAATCGCTTTGTAGTAGCGGGGGCCCGACTCGAACGGACGACCTTTGGGTTATGAGCCCAACGAGCTACCAACTGCTCCACCCCGCAATATATTTTTAAGAACGTTTTCTTTTTGTTATCAGATTACTCGAACTGACGTCCGCCTCAGGCGGATATGAGCCCAACGATTCGCCACTGGCGAATCCAACCCTAAATATATCTGGTAAATCAACTGTTTTAAAGAACAAAAAGCCCTGATTAGCTTTTTAAATTGCGGTGCAAAGATATATTTTGTTTCTTTGTACTCCAAATAACTTATTAACAATTTTTAATTGATGGCGCACAAGGCTGGTTTTGTGAATATTATAGGAAGTCCGAACGTAGGTAAGTCAACCCTTATGAACGTATTGGTAGGGGAGCGCTTGTCTATTATTACCTCTAAGGCTCAAACTACCCGTCATCGTATCATGGGAATTGTGAGTGGGGAAGATTTTCAAATTGTTTATTCGGATACTCCCGGAGTTTTAAAGCCGAACTATAAGTTACAGGAGTCGATGATGGAGTTTGTGCATACCGCACTTACCGATGCTGATGTTATTTTGTTTGTGACCGATATTTATGAGGATATTAAAATAGAGGAGAAGATCCTTCAAAAGATCAAGAATACCAAAGTGCCTGTTTTACTTTTGGTAAATAAGATCGATCTGGCAGATCAGGAAAAGCTGGAAGCAAAAGTACAGTATTGGAAAGCAGAAGTGCCGAATGCTGAAGTGATCCCGGTTTCTGCATTAGAGAAGTTCAATGTGAACTATGTGTTTGATCGGATCATCGCATTGTTACCTGAAAGTCCCGGTTTTTATGATAAGGAGCAATTAACGGATAAGCCTGAGAAATTCTTTGTGTCGGAGATCATCCGTGAAAAGATTTTGATGAACTATAAAAAGGAGATCCCATACTCTGTGGAAGTGGTAGTTGAATCGTTCAAAGAAGAAGAAAAGATCATTAAGATAAGAGCGGAGATCATTGTGGTGCGTGACTCACAAAAAGGTATCATCATTGGTCATCAAGGAAAAGCATTAAAAAAAGTAGGAACAGAAGCACGTAAAGATATAGAAGCGTTTTTTCAAAAGCAGGTGTTTTTGGAGTTGTTTGTAAAAGTGAACAAAGATTGGCGTGATAATGATACACAACTCAAACGTTTCGGATACATAAATTAAAAATTATAAGCAGTGGCAAATATCGTAGCAATAGTAGGACGACCAAACGTAGGGAAATCAACACTTTTCAATCGTTTAACCGACAGTAGAAAAGCAATCGTTGATGAGGTAGCAGGTGTTACCCGCGACAGACATTATGGAAAATCGGAATGGAATGGTCTGGAATTTTCGGTGATCGATACCGGTGGATATGTACATGGTTCTGATGACATTTTTGAAGGAGAGATCCGCAAGCAAGTGCAGTTGGCAATTGATGAATCGAGTGTGATCCTTTTTGTGGTAGATGTTACCGATGGGATCACGGATGATGATAAGATCGTTGCAGACATGCTTAGACGTGGAAAAAAGAAAGTGTTTGTTGTTTCCAACAAAGTAGATAATGGTGAACGCCAAGCTTTATCCGGTGAGTTTTACGCATTAGGTTTAGGAGAAGTGCATAATGTTTCTGCTATCAGCGGAAGCGGAACAGGAGATTTGTTGGATGAAGTGGTGGCTGTTCTGGATAAGAATGCTGTACACGAGGAGATCAATATTCCAAAGTTTGCGATCGTTGGTCGACCAAACGTTGGTAAATCATCTACCGTAAATGCTTTGTTAGGTAAAGAACAAAATATCGTAACGAATATTGCAGGTACTACCCGTGATAGTATCAATACACGTTATACATCTTTTGGTCATGATTTCTTGTTGATCGACACCGCTGGTATTCGTAAAAAATCAAAAGTAGAAGAGGATCTGGAATTTTATTCTGTGATGCGTTCTATTCGTTCCATTGAAGATTGTGATGTATGTTTGTTGTTGATCGATGCTACCTTAGGAATGGAAGCACAAGACCTGAACATTTTCCATTTAGCTGAAAAGAACAGGAAGGGAATTGTGATCATGGTGAACAAGTGGGATCTGGTAGAGAAAAATACCAATTCAACAAAAGAATACGAAGAACGTATCCGTGAGCGTATTGCGCCTTTCCGTGATGTGCCGATCATCTTTACATCTGCGATCACCAAGCAACGTGTATTAAAAGCGATAGAAGCAGCTGAAAAGGTGTATGCTAACAGGATCAAGTCGATCAAAACACGTGAGTTAAATGATGTGATGTTGCCGATCATTGAAAGCAATCCGCCTTCAGCAACAAAAGGGAAAGAGATCAAGATCAAATTCATTAATCAGTTGCCGACACATGCTCCTACATTTGCATTCTATTGCAATTTACCGCAGTATGTTACTGAATCCTATATTCGATTCTTAGAGAACAGACTACGCGAGAATTTTGATTTCTCTGGTGTTCCTATTCAGTTGTTCATGCGTAAGAAATAAAATATTTTTTATAACAAAAAAGCCTCCCGATATTCGGGAGGCTTTTTTTATTACTAACCTTTATTCTTAGTCAACATTGTCGTGTAAGAACGAGTTGTTTGGTTTGATCTCAATTTTCTTGTCATCACCTTCTGATAAAGTATAACGGGATACTTGTGATTCAGATGAATGTGGTGTTGAGTCCAAACTTACATTTCTGCGTTTGTATGCAGGTTCATTTTCTAATTCAGATAAACCATTTGGTGATTTTAATTTAAAGCTTAACTGTTTCAATTTCTCGATACGGTCTTGTGCTTTTTTCAATTGTTCATCTTGTTGTACTTCAGCAATGGTTTTGTTCTCTTCTTTGTTTTCGATCACAAAATCATTTTGCATCACAGTCTCTTCTGATTTAGAAATGATGAACGGTTCTTCGAAAGATACTGCATTGCTATTGTTATTAGTGATCTCGAATTCAAACGTAATTTGTTTTTCTTCTTCTACTTCAGCAACAGGAGTTTCTTCTGTTACTTCATTTCTGATGAACATAAAAGGCTCTTCAGCAGCAGGAGTTTCTTCCACTTCATTTACGACTGGTGTTTCATTCACTACCGGTGCGATCACTTCATTTACAGGTGCTACTACTTCTTCTTTGAAGAATGAGGTCATTTCCTGAACTTGAGGTGTTTCGTTCACTACCGGTGGAGCTATCACTTCTGCTTTTGGTTGTTCATCCAATAAAGAGAATACCTTTTTCTCCGGAGCTTTTTCTATTTTGATACCTAGATCAGCATTGGAATTAAATCCTGTAGCAATGATCGTAACACTTACTTTATCTCCTAATGAAGGATCTACACCATAACCTTTGATCACTTCAGCAGTCATTCCGGCTGCATCCTGGATATAATCGGTGATCTCACCTAATTCATCCATGGTGATCTCATCTTCACCACAAGTAACATTTACCAATACATAACGAGCACCACGGATATTGCTATCGTTTAATAGTGGTGATGCCATTGCTTGTTCAACAGCTCTTAATGCACGTGCTTCACCACTTGCTTGAGCAGATCCCATGATCGCTACACCGCTATCTTTCATGACTGTTTTAACATCATTGATATCGGTATTGATCTGTAATGTAGTGGTGATGATGTCTGCAATACCTTTTGCAGCAGTTGTTAAAATATCATCAGCATGACCGAATGCTTCAGTCACTTTTAAGTTTCCGTAGATCTCACGTAATTTATCATTGCTGATAACAAGTAATGTATCAACGTTTGCTTTTAAAGCATTTAAACCTTCGTCAGCTTGTGCTTTACGTTTTTTACCTTCAAATCCGAAAGGGATGGTAACGATACCCACCGTTAAGATTCCCATTTCTTTAGCTGCTTGTGCAATAACAGGTGCTGCACCTGTTCCTGTACCACCACCTAAACCGGCAGTAATGAATACCATTTCGGTATTGTTTCCTAATATCGCTTTTACCTCTTCGATATTTTCAATAGCAGCATTTTTACCTACTTCTGGTAAAGAGCCGGCACCACGACCTTTTGTTAAGCTTGCTCCCAGAACGATCTTCAATGGAACCGGACTGATGTCCAATGCTTGTTGGTCGGTATTACAAACAATAAAGTCAACGCCTTTAATGCCTTGTTTGTACATGTGGTTTACAGCGTTACTTCCGCCACCACCAACTCCAAATACCTTGATAATTGAGGAGTTGTCTTGAGGTAAATCAAATTTCATCATCTTGATCTAGTTTTAAACGTTTGTTATTGTTGGCGTTTAGCCTACAATACATTTTTTGACGTTATAAAATTCTACTATTTTTTAATGTGGAATTAACATGCTCATTGTTAGTTACTAACCAGCACTTGTTAATTACTATGCTTGTTTTTTACTGTTGAACAGAATCTTCGTCAAAGAATTTTTTGATCTTTTCGAACCATCCACCTGAACGCTCTTTGTCCTTAGAGTGGCTGGTGATAGTAGTTTTAGTGTTTGTCGTATTCGAATTTTGTTTGTCGATACGTTGCAATTCTTTCATCACCAAACCGACTGAAGTAGCAAACAACGGACTTGTTACATCTTCTGTTCCTTTTGCTAAATGTTCGTTTGGATAGCCGATACGTGTATCCATTCCGGTAATGTATTCAATCAACTGCGTGATGTGTTTAAGCTGGGCACCACCACCTGTTACTACGATACCAGCGATCAATTTTTTCTCATATCCGGAGTGTTTGATCTCATAATATACATGTTCGATGATCTCTTCCATTCTCGCTTGAATGATGCTGGATAAGTTTTTTACAGAGATCTCTTTATGCGCTCTTCCTCTCAAGCCCGGGATAGAAACGATCTCGTTCTCCTGATTCTCACTTGCTAAAGCCGATCCAAATTTGATCTTTAATAACTCAGCCTGGCTTTTGATTATTGTACAACCTTCTTTGATATCTTCTGTGATCACGTTACCACCAAAAGGAATAACAGCAGTATGACGGATGATGCCTTCATGGAAAATAGCCACATCGGTTGTACCACCACCAATATCTACTAAAACAACTCCTGCTTCTTTTTCTTCTGTGCTCAATACCGCATCAGCCGAAGCTAAAGGTTCTAATGTTAAAGCAGAAACTTCTAATCCCGATTTTTGTACACATTTATAAATGTTTCTTGCCGCAGCGATCTGTCCGGTAATGATATGGAAGTTTGCTTCTAAGCGGATGCCCGACATCCCGATAGGATTTTTGATCCCACTTTCATTATCGATGATGTATTCCTGAGGAAGAACATGGATGATCTCCTCGCCCGGTGCCATTGCTAAACGGTACATATCATCGATCAATGAATCAATATCTTTTTGTGAGATCTCTTCATCAATGCTCGAACGGGTTTTTATACCACGATGCTGGTTACTTTTGATATGCTGACCAGCAATACCAACGTTCACTACTTTTATATCTACACCCGATTTATTTTCTGCATCTGCTACAGCTGTGCGGATGGATTGAACCGTTTGATCGATGTTTTGAACTACCCCGCGGGCTACACCGTATGACTCGGATTTACCCATTCCAAGGATCTCGATCTTGCCAAATTCATTTCTGCGGCCTACGATCGCTACAATTTTAGTTGTTCCAATGTCTAATCCTACTACAATTTCTGATGGTTCCATGTTCATTTATTTTTTTGTGCAAACAATTTGATTTTTGAATTTTAGATTTATGGTGGAGTACTTATCCCACCAGCCTGTTGTGTTTAAACCCTGCTGATAGAATGTGTATAGCTTATTAAATTTATCATCCATATTGGTGGTGTCACCAAAAATGATCTTTTGATCACCTGCCAATGGAACTATTTCCAGTTCTTTATCACTGTTAACAAAGATCTGTTGTACCTGTGCTTTCCAAAAATCATCTTTGTTGATGTACTCACTCATAGCATACAATTCATCCAGCATGCTGCTGGCTGCAAGTGCGCTATCTTTTGAAATGTCGAATACAGTGTAATTATAACGTGTAATGTAAGGTTCTGAAATATTGCCATTAGCAATAAGCACTTTTGCTGTGTACTTATCGGATAATGGCATTGGTTTTCCTTCATCGTCTATGTAATAGCTTTCTCCATCATTGTTAATGATACGGATGATCGGTCTGCGTTGGCGGACATCCACTTTTAATATTCCATCAATACTCAAGGATACTTCTGCATTGGCAATCGCTGCATGGGTGTTGAGCATGTGTTCGATATCGTTTACATCAACTGTATGCTTTGGTTGATTCTGAATGCTGTCGCCTCTATCTTCAATCAATTTTGCTACATCAATATTGTCAAGGAAATACAGATCTCCATCCTGATTCACATGAATGTTCATGGACTTGCATAATAAAGCATCTTGCTCTTTATTTACAAAGCCCATGGTAACGATCAGTCCTGTAATCAGAACAACCCACATAGTGATGAATAATATTTTCTTAAGTTTTTTCAAACTATTTTAAAATTGCTTTTTTGATAGGTTCTACAAATGTGTCGATATCACCCGCTCCCATCGTTAATAAGACCTCAATTTTCTCTTTCGCTACTGCATCAACTAATTCATTTTTTTGACAAATTCGTTTGTGTTTTGAGTTCATCAAATTGATCAGCATTTGCGAATTAACTCCTTCAATAGGTAGCTCTCGTGCCGGATAGATCTCCATCAAGATGCATTCGTCCAATAGGTCCAAACTTGCAGCAAACTCTTTTGCAAAATCTCTTGTTCTGCTGAATAAGTGAGGTTGGAATATACCGGTGATCTTTTTGCCTGGGAACATTTCTTTGGCAGAACTGATCGTTGCTTTCAACTCTTCAGGGTGATGTGCATAATCGTCAATGAATACCAATTCTTTTGTTTTAATATGATAATCGAATCTGCGTTTTACGCCTTTAAAACTGGCTAATGCAGTTCGTATAACATTTTCCTCTATTCCTAATTCACATGCAATGGCAGTAGCTGCAATAGAGTTTTCTACATTGTGTTTGCCGGGTAATCCCAAACTCATGTTTTTAAACACTCCTGATGGCGTATGTATCTCATAATGATAAAGTCCATCTTCGATCTTGATATTGGATGCAAAATAATTGGCAGAAGCATCATCAACAGAATAGCTGATCACTGCTTTACCTGTTTTTACTTTTTCGACAATAGTTTTCTTTAAGATCAATTTTGAACTGACCAGATTGGCGAACATGGAGAAAGATTCTTCCACAAATTTCACATCTCCATAGATATCCAGATGGTCGGCATCAACAGAAGTGATAACGGCTATTTCGGGGTGTAATGTAAGGAATGAACGGTCGTATTCGTCTGCTTCAACAACTACATAGTTCTTTTCAGTTGCTTCTTTGTTCGATTCCAGAGATGAACTTAGCAATAAATTGGTATTGTAATTTTGTGCAATTCCTCCTAAAAAAGCAGAAGGGTCAACTTGTGCTGTTTTTAAAATATGTGCTACCAGGGAAGAGGTAGTTGTTTTTCCATGTGTGCCGGCAATGGCTATTGTTCTGCTGTGTAAGGTAATCAAGCCCAGAACCTCTGCCCGTTTTTTAATGGTGTATCCTTTTTCTTTCAGATAAACAAACTCACTATGATCTGCCGGAACAGCAGGTGTATATACAACTAAGGTATTCTCTTTATCATTGATGATCTCGGGTGAAATAAATTGAATATTATCTTCAAAATGGATCTTGATTCCTTCTTCGACTAACTCATTGGTAAGCTTTGTAGCCGTTTTATCGTAGCCACTTACTTTTTTACCCATAGCATTAAAATAACGCGCCAAGGCACTCATCCCGATTCCTCCGATGCCTAAAAAATAAACGTTATGTATGCTTTTTAAATTCATTTTTGTTTTTGATGGATCAAGCTTAACACTTCATTCGCGATCACTTGTGCCGAATCTTTAAATGCCAGTTTCCCTATGTTGTCGGATAACTTTGTACAAAGTGCTTCGTCCTTTATTAGTTTTAAAGCTTCCTCCTGTAATTTCGTTCTTGCTTCGTTGTCTTTTATCAATAATGCGGCATTGTATGTAACCAATGCCATCGCATTTTTCGTTTGATGATCTTCTGCTACATTTGGCGAAGGTATCAGGATACAAGGTTTTTTTACCAGACAAAGTTCTGATATAGAACTTGCACCCGCTCTTGAGATCACCATATCTGCTACAGCATAGGCGTAATCCATTTTTTGAATAAAATCAAATGCCTTTATTCCTTTGTTCTCATAATTCTTTGTTGCGCTTTTCGCTGTTTCAAAATATCCTTTTCCTGTTTGCCATATCAATTGAATATCGTTTTGTGAAAATGACTCGATGCAGCTTGCAATACTTTCATTGATGGTACGTGCGCCAAGACTTCCACCAATAACCAGGATCGTTTTTTTGTTTTTATCGATCCCAAAAAATTCTGCACCTCTGTCGCGTTTTCCCTCTAAGCTCAGAATATCCTGACGTACCGGGTTTCCTGTTAGTATGATCTTTTCTTTTGGAAAATATTTTTCCATTCCATTATAAGCCACACAGATCTTATCTACTTTTTTTGAAAGGATCTTATTGGTAATTCCGGGATATGAATTCTGCTCTTGAATAAGCGTTACAATCCCTTTTTCGGCAGCTACCTGTAACATCGGTCCGCTCGCAAATCCTCCTGTACCAATAGCTGCATCAGCTTTGAACTCACGGATGAGTTTTTTGGCTTTCATGATACTGCTGATCAATTTAAAAGGGAAGGCCAAATTTGAAAGCGTTAACTTTCTTTGAAATCCGCTGATCCAAAGTCCTTCGATCTTATAACCTGCAGCTGGCACTTTCTCCATTTCCATTTTTCCTTCTGCTCCTACAAAAAGAAACTCCGTGTCGGAACGAATTGCTTTTATAGCATTCGCTATTGCAATTGCAGGAAATATGTGGCCACCTGTACCACCACCACTAACGATAATTTTAAGCGGTTTCATTTTCTTCTCCTTTCTCTTCGTTTTCTGTTTCTCTACTTACACTTAATATCATCCCCAATGCAATGCTGGTAAACCAGATGGATGTTCCTCCCATACTGATCAGTGGTAAAGGCTGACCTGTAACAGGGAATAAATTGACTGCAACAGCCATATTGATCATAGCTTGAAATACCAGACTGAATGTTAACCCTACAGCCAATAAACTTCCGAAGGTCCGTTCACTTTTGTTGGCGATTCTGATACCTCTAAATAGTAAAACAAGATATAAGAATACGATGAGTACGGCTGAGATGAGCCCCCACTCTTCAATTACAATTGCATAGATAAAATCGGATGAAGCCTGAGGTAAAAAATTTCGTTGAATACTGTTTCCCGGACCTTTTCCGATCACACCACCTGTTGCAATAGCGATCTTTGCCTGTTCTGCTTGAAAGTTACTTTCACTATCCCCTTTTGAGAAATTTTCTATCCTTGCTTTCCAGGTAGCACCACGAGGAATGGCATTCGGAAAATTCCAGATGATCAATAATACCAATCCTAATACAATGATCCCCGAACCAATAAGTATCCATAAATGTTTTGCATTCATTCGACCAATGAACATCAATACAAAACAATTCAGAAATAACATAGCAGCTGTAGAGAAGTTGGCCGGAAAGATCAATACACAGATGATCCCAATTGGAATGATAATAGGGACAAATGCTTGTTTGAAATCTTTGATCACATCCTGTTTGATCGATAGCATACGGGCAACATAGGTGATTAATGCCAGTTTTGCAAAATCGGATGTTTGGAATGTTAATGATGTGCCGGGTATCGCTAACCATCTGCTGGCTTCACCCGCACTAACACCTTTAAACAAAGTGTAGAGTAGGAGTGGAGCTGCTAAAAAGATCGCTATTTGTGAGATCCTTGAAAAATAGGTGTATTTCACTTTGTGTATCAAATACATCAAGAATACCCCCGATCCCATAATGAAGATATGTTTGATCAGGTAAGATGCTGTATCACCTTCTTTATAGCGATAGGCTAGGGCTACAACAGCGCTGTACACCACCAAAATAGATAATAGAGACAATAGTAGAACCACTGTCCAGATCACCTTATCCCCTTTTATGTATTTAAATAAATTCAATGTTTATGATAATAATTTTACTGCTCCTTTAAACTCGTTCCCTCTTTTTTTGTAGTTGTCAAATTCATTGTTTTGTGCGCAGGCAGGAGAGAACAACACAACATCTCCCGATTGAGCATAAATACTACTTATTAAGACAGCTTCTGAAATGCAGGATGCCATTGCAAACAACATATTGTGTCGGGAATAATGCTGTAAAACAGCATTTGGATATTTACCCAAATAAACAATGGCAACTACTTTTTCCTTTATTTGACGTGCAAGTAATGAATAATCATTGTCAGCATCCTGACCACCTAAAATAAGAACAACCGAAGTCTCGATCGCTTCTAATGAATTTCTGGTAGCAGTGATACGGATCGATTTAGAATCATTGACATAGGAAATGCCATTGATCTCATCAACAAATTCCATTTGATGATCATCTTCCGATGCACGAACACGGTCGCGTGAAAGTAGAGATCGATCCAGTTTTGAATGATAGTTCTTTATTTTAGAATTTTCTTGCATATCGTTTAATTAAAATTCCAATCAATAATAATTATAGTGCACGAACAGCTTGTTTGAACTGCGTTCCACGATCTTCGTAGTTCTCAAATAAGTCGAAACTCGCACATGCCGGTGATAATAGAACGGTATCTCCTTTTTTGCCAAGTTTATAAGCTTGTGCAACGGCTTCCTTTGCAGAGTGCGCCTCGAGGATTGTATCAACCATTCCGTTGAATGCTTTAATGATCTTCTTGTTGTCGGTACCCAAGCAAATGATCGCTTTTACTTTTTCTTTTATTAATTCATTCAACATTGAATAGTCATTTCCTTTATCCACTCCACCAAGGATCAGGATAACCGGATTATTCATACTCTCCAATGCATACCATGTAGAGTTTACATTGGTTGCTTTTGAGTCGTTGATGAACTCAATACCATGAACATTTCCTACTACTTCTAAACGGTGGTCGATGTTGTGGAAATCAGAAAGACTCTCACGGATGGTCTCTTTTCTGATCTCAACCAATTTGCCTGTAACACCTGCAGCCATCGAGTTGTAGATGTTGTGTTTGCCTTGTAGGGCTAGTTCTTGAATTGTCATAAATAAAGGGTTTGTGTTGTTTGTATTTATTATTAATTGATTGTTTTCTAAGTATGCTCCTTGTTCCACTTTTTGTTTGATAGAAAAAGGAAATTGTTTTGCTTTTATTTTTTTGTTTTTAATTGTTTGCATTGTTACTTCATCGTCTATGCAGTAGATGAATGCATCATTCTTCGTTTGATTCTGTATGATCCTGAATTTTGATTCCGCATAGTTTTCTAATTTGTATTCATACCTATCCAAATGATCAGGTGTGATGTTCAATAGCACTGCTATATCAGCTTTGAATTCATACATGCCATCTAATTGAAAGCTGCTCAACTCTAATACATAATAGTCGAACTCATTCTCTGCAACCTGCATGGCAAAGCTTTTTCCAACATTTCCACCCAATCCCACATTTAAACCGGCTTTTTGAAGCAAATGATAAGTAAGCAGGGTTGTGGTAGTTTTGCCATTACTTCCTGTAATACAGATCATTTTTGCTTTGGTATATCTGCCTGCAAATTCAATTTCTGAGATCACCGGAATCCCTTTTTCTTTCAGTTTTTTGATCAACTCAACCTTGTCGGGAATGCCGGGGCTTTTTACTACTTCTGTTGCATTCAGGATCAGAGCTTCTGTATGCTGCTCCTCTTCCCATTGTATTCCATATTTTGAAAGAACGTCTTTGTACTTATCTTTTAATTTTCCTTTGTCTGAAAGGAAAACTTCATATCCTTTTTTTTGTGCAAGCACTGCTGTGCCAACACCACTTTCTCCACCGCCAAGTATCACCAATCGTTTCATTGCTTATCGTAGTTTCAATGTTACTATCGTCAATACCGCCAACATGATCCCGATGATCCAGAAGCGTGAAACGATCTTTGCTTCATGGAAACCCAATTTTTGATAATGATGGTGTAATGGTGCCATTTTGAATAAACGATTGGCTCTTGCATATTCAATCCCGTGTTTTTTCTTCATGCGTTTGAAATAGGCTACTTGCATCATTACGGATACATTTTCTACCAGGAATACTCCACACAGAATAGGGATCAATAATTCTTTACGGATAGCAATAGCGAAAACAGCAATGATGCCGCCCAATGCCAAACTTCCTGTGTCGCCCATAAATACTTGCGCAGGGAAAGAGTTGTACCATAAGAAACCAACACAACCTCCAACAAATGCAGCAATGAATATTACCAGTTCCCCCGAATTTGGGATGTACATAATGTTGAGGTAGTCGGCAAAAACCGTGTTACCTGATACGTACGCTAAAATTCCAAGTGTTACACCAATGATCGCTGATGTCCCTGTTGCAAGACCATCAATACCATCTGTGATATTAGCTCCGTTAGATACAGCTGTTACAATGAGGATCACAAATGGAATGAAGATCAACCAAGCCCATTTTTCATAACCATCACCTAAAAATGAAAGCAAGGATGAATAGTCAAATTCATTATTCTTTACAAATGGAATGGTTGTTTTCATTGATTTGGTCTCTTGCGTTGCATACACCGGCATTTGTGGTGTATGACTGGCAGAACCATCCATTACATCAATTGAATATGCACTTTGACCGCTGGTAAATATTTTTTCTTTCACCACCACATCATCATTGAAATAAAGTGTGATGCCCACGATCAATCCAATTCCTATTTGACCTAATACTTTGAATCGTCCTGCTAATCCTTCTTTGTTCTTTTTGAATACTTTGATGTAGTCATCCAGGAAGCCGATAGCACCCAACCAAACTGTTGATACAAGCATTAATATGATATAGACGTTGTGTAGTTTGGCAAATAGAAGTGTTGGAATTACGATAGCTGAAAGAATGATCAATCCTCCCATGGTAGGCGTACCCTTTTTTTCTAATTGTCCTTCCAGACCAAGATCACGAACAGTTTCTCCAACTTGTTTTTTATGTAATAGATTGATGATACGTTTCCCGAATACCAATGAGATCAATAAGGATACGATCAAAGCCATTGCAGCTCTGAAGGAGATATATTGAAATACTCCGGCTCCCGGGACATCAAATTGTCTGTCTAAAAAATCAAATAAGTAGTAGAACATTCGTTATTGTTTTATTTTTCAAATAATTTTAAATTTTCTTGTAATACTTCCATGTCATCGAATGGATGTTTTACACCTTTTATCTCCTGGTACTTTTCGTGTCCTTTTCCTGCGATCAAAATGATATCGCCATCATTGGCATAAGAGCAGGCTGTTTTAATGGCTTCGCTTCTATCAGTAATGGAGATCGTTTTTTTATAGTTAACAGCATCCACACCTGTTTGCATTTCTTTGATGATCGCTTCCGGTTCTTCACTTCTTGGATTGTCGGAAGTAAGAATAACTTTGTTGCTCATGTCACAAGCGATCTTTGCCATTACCGGTCGTTTAGCAGCATCTCTGTCGCCACCACATCCAACAACCGTGATCACTTGTTCGTTTCCTGTTCGGATATCATTGATCGTTTTTAATACATTTTGTAATGCATCAGGTGTGTGTGCATAGTCAACGATACCCACTATACCATTACTGTTTCTGATATATTGGAATCGTCCTTCTACTGAGCTAAGTGTGCTTAATGTTGTTAGAACATTTGTTTTATCTTCTTTTAGTAATACTGCAGTTGCATATACTGCTAATAGATTGTAGGCATTAAAGCTTCCGATCAGCTTACTCCATACTTCCTGATTGTCGATGTTTAACAGCAAGCCACTGAACTGATTTTCTATTACTTTACATTTGAAGTCGGCCATTGAACGAAGCGAGTAGCTGCGTTTGGTAGCTTTGGTATTTTGAAGCATTACTTCTCCATTTACATCATCTCTGTTTGTTAATGCAAATGCATCCGACCCTAAACCATCAAAGAATCTTTTCTTCGCTTTGATGTACTCATCAAATGTTTTGTGGTAGTCTAAATGATCGTGTGTGATGTTTGTAAATACAGCACCTGTGAAATGTATGCCCGCAATTCTGTTTTGTACAACAGCATGCGAACTTACTTCCATGAAGCAATGTGTGCAGCCTTTGTCGATCATCTGGCGCAGCATCGCATTTAGCTGAATAGCATCAGGTGTTGTATGTGTTGCAGGGATCACATCGTTGTTGATCTGATTCTTAACTGTTGAAAGCAAACCTACTTTGTAACCTAACTTTTTGAAAAGTGTAAATAATAATGTAACAGTTGTTGTTTTTCCATTTGTCCCCGTTACACCCACCAGTTTTATCTTTTCCGATGGATTGTCATAAAAGTTACCGGCAATTATTCCTAAAGCAGCACTTGTATCTTTTACTTTTATGTAGGTCACTTTCTCATTCTGATTTGCAGGGATCTCTTCGCAAAGGATAGCTATTGCTCCTTTAGAGATCGTGTCATCAATGTATTTGTGGCCATCACTTAATGTTCCTTTTATTGCAATAAATAGGCTATCCTTTTCAATCTTTCTTGAATCAAAGCTTAAAGCGGTAATAGCAATATTCGTTGACCCTACCACCTCAATGATCCCCGCTTTATATAATATGTCTTTTAATAATTTCATTTAACTAGATCAATTCAAGTGTTATTAATGTTCCTTTGTTATACATTTCTCCCGCCTGAAGTGATTGTTTAGCAACACTTCCGCTTCCTACTAATTTTACTCTGATCCCACTGTTTTCAAGTAAGTACAAAGCGTCCTTCGCTGACATTCCAATTACATTTGGTACAAGTCCTCTTTTTAGTACATCTTCCGGATCTTTCGGATTTAATGAGATCGCTGTTGAATCAATAGCTGAAACAGAGACCCATTCTGCTTTTTCGTTTGCAGTTGTGTTTTTTACTTTCAATGTTTTTAGAACCACCTTCATATCATCCTGATGTCCATTTTTAGTTGCAGGCGATTTTTTTGCGAACTGCGGTTGATAAGAGTTGATCTCTTTGTGTATTTCCAGACTTGTAGAATAAACTTTGTCGGCCACATCTTTGAAAACCGGACCGGCAACTGCACCACCATAGTAAGAGTCGCCACTAGGTGCACTGATCACTACAATGCAGGAGTATTTCGGATTGTCGGCAGGGAAGTAACCGACAAAGGATGCCTGATAAGTCATTTTTCCTTTTACCATTCCCATCTGGGCTGTTCCTGTTTTTCCGGCAATTTGATAGTGGGATGCTTTTAAGCTTTTGGCTGTTCCGTTGGTCACAACCCCTTCCATCATTTTTTTTGCTTTAGAAATTGTTGTTTTAGAACAAATGGAAGGATTGATCACTTCCGGCTCAAATGTTTTGATCGTCTTACCGCGCTTGCGTACTTCTTTTACAAACATCGGTCGCATCATTTTTCCATCGTTCGCTATAGCACTGTAGAATGCTAAAATTTGCAATGGTGTAATGCGTGTTTCATATCCATAGCTGATCCAAGGCAAGGAGATTTTCGACCATGTTTTATCTTTTGTATCTTTTATATATGGCTCGGCTTCTCCCGGAAGACTTATTCCAAGAGGTTTTCCAAGATTCATTTTGTATAGTCTGTCGATATACTTCTGTGGGTCCTTCGCGTAGTAACGCGTTATGATCTTTGTTACCCCTACGTTGGACGATTCTTCAAATATTTCCTGAACGGTTACTTTGTTTTTCTTTGGAGGGTGTGAGTCTCTTACTTTTTTACCATAGTATTCACATTCCCCATTACCAATATCGATCACTTCATTTAAGCTGACATTATGATCTTCCATAACCGCTACCAATGACGCTAATTTGAAAGTAGAGCCCGGAACTGTAGCCTGACCAACAGCATAATTTAAACTCTCCAGGTAAACAGATGTGTCTTTGCTGCTGCGTTTTAGATTCGCGATGGCTTTGATCTCTCCCGTTTTGATCTCCATCAGGATCAGTGATCCATGGTCTGCACCATGCTGACGCAAACAATTCATCAATGAATTTTCTGCAACGTCCTGTACGTTGATATCAATAGTTGAAACAACATCCGAACCATCTTGCGGCTCAATTTCATTTTCATCATTGATCGGGCGCCAAACTCCTCCTGCGATCTTTTGCATGAGTCGCTGACCACGAATACCTTCCAGATATTCATTATAAGCCACTTCTAGTCCGTAGGACTTCCCAGTTCCTTCTTCATTATATTTTCCGATGGTTCTAGCAGCCAGGAATTGGAATGGACGTTCCCGTTTGTTGGTTTGCAAATATGTAAATCCACCTCTGTTTCTTCCTTTACGGATGATAGGAAACTTTTTTACTTTTTGCAGCTCAGTGTAAGAAACACCTCTTTGAAGCACCACATAACGATCTCCCGTTTTGCGAGCTCTTACAAGTAACTTTTTGTATTCTTTTGTTGTTTTATCACCAAACAGATTCGATAAATTGTAGGCAAGTGAATCAACATTGTCGTAGAAAATTTCATCGGTGATGGCAGCCGTATTCACATCCATTGCAATTTCATAGTATGGCAAAGAAGTGGCCAGCAAACTTCCGTTCGCATCATAAATGTTACCTCTTACTGCTTCAATGTCGAATAGCTTGGTAGATAAGCTTTGAGCCTTTGCTCTCCACTCATCTCCTTCGGAGAATTGGATGATAAATACTTTGGAAATAATAGCGACACCAAAGAGGCATATAAAAAAATATATGAGATATACGCGCCACAGTATGTCTTTTTTAACTTCCACTCAGTACTTAATCTATTTGTTGGGTTGGTTTAACTGTTTTAACTATAATTTTTTTAGGAGGAACAACGCTTTCCTTTATCCCTGAGCCTTTAGCGGCTAATGCTTTTGCTACTTCTGTTTGTTTGCTTTTAATTACTAATGAATCTTTTACTACTATGTATTGTGTTCTTAATTCTTTGATTTCATTGGATAGCTTGTTCACTTTGCGTATCTGATCATCGGCATAATATCCGTTGGCGATATAGCAGATGGCCAAAAACGACAGAAAAAAAATGAAAGGCAGATTTTTAAGTGTAGCTTCTTTCGACAAGAAACTTCCACTTACCACATTTGCCACCGAACGCACTACCTTGTTTTCCTTCATAGGCTTCTCAGCCTTCTTAGGTTCTTCCGGTTTTGCTTGTTCTTTAAATTTATTTCCCATTTAATGTTTATTCAATTCTATCTTCTACTACTTTTTTTCAGCTACTCTTAATTTTGCACTTCTTGATCGGGTATTTAACTCCAACTCTTCATCACTTGGAACGATCGGTTTGCGGGTGATCTGTTTGAAAGGTGTTAATTGATTCCCATAAAAATCTTTCTCTACCTCTCCTTCAAATTTTCCACTTCGCATAAAATTTTTCACCAGCCGGTCTTCCAAAGAATGATAGGAGATCACTACCAATCGCCCCTCCGGTTTTAAAACATCCAGACTTTGCGTTAATAATTCTTCCAGCACTTCCAACTCTTTGTTTACTTCTATTCTTAATGCTTGAAATACTTGAGCATAATACTGGTTCTCTTTCCCGCGCTTCACACATTTGGTGATCATCACTTTTAAGTCATTCACCGTTTCTATTTTTTTCTCTTTTCTAGAGTGAAAAATGATAGAGGCCAGATAACCTGCATTGTCAACTTCACCATACAGTTTGAAAATTCGTTTCAATTCTTCTTCACTATATGTATTAAGCACATCAGCTGCTGTTACTTTTCCATTTTGATCCATTCGCATATCCAGCTTGGCATCAAAGCGAATAGAGAATCCTCTTTCTGCTTCATCAAATTGATGAGAGGATACTCCCAGGTCGGCTAACAACCCATCGATAGGCAAGGCGTTGTAGAGCTTTAAGAAATTCTTCAGGTATCTGAAGTTTTGTTTGATCAACACAAATCGTGGATCATCAATTTTATTCTTAACCGCATCCTCATCTTGATCAAAAGCATACAACTTTCCGGTTGTTAAATGTTTTAAGATCTCGCGTGAATGACCGCCACCTCCAAAAGTGACATCTACATAAATGCCTTCCGGATTGATGTTTAAGCCTTCAATACACTCTTTTAAAAGAACGGGGTTGTGGTATTCCATTACTCGTTTGGTGTTGGATTAATACCACCCATTACATCTTCAGCAAGTTTTTCAAAATCAGCAGTGCCTTCGTTGATGAATTTCTCGTATGCTTTTTTATCCCAGATCTCAATTCGATCTCCGGCTGCTGCCATCACTACATTCTTGCTTATTCCTGCGAACGACATCAGATCCTTTGAGATCAATAATCGTCCTGTACTATCTAATTCTACAGGCACTACACCATAGTTGAACATGCGGATGAATTCTACATTCTTCTTCACAAACTTGTTGAGCTTGTTCACCTCTTTCACCATTTCATTCCATGTTGCCATAGGATACAGCTCCAGCGATTTGCTGAAAATGCTGCGCTTCATCACAAATCCACCTTCGAGTGAGCTGCTTAATTGCTTTTTGAAAGCAACAGGCAACATGACACGACCTTTCGCATCAGCATTGCACTCATATACTCCAAATAGGCTGTTCATAGTGGTTTTCCCTTTAAGCCGTAAAAATAACGAATTTTTTACCACTTTTTACCACTTTTTACCACTTTTGTTGAAAACTTTTGCTTTTTAACATGCTTTTCCGGTCGTTTTTAAAAAATATAAATTGCTTGAATGTTTTATTTATAAAGGGATGTAGCGTTTTTTGTTGCCGGATGAAATGAGGTGGGAGAGCGTCCCGGTTCTAACAATTTGACCGGCTCTCTGCCAAAAGCAATTTTCTGCCTGAATTGAAATGAAAAAGTATCTTTGTGTATGCTTCAAAAACACCGGATGAATTTTTCGAATGCCTTGTCAAACATCTCTATTGACAATATTTCCAGGCATTATGATACGGTTTGTGTTTTGGATTCAAACGCTAATGTGAATTCATCACAACAGGTGAAGTATAAAAAACTGATTGCAGTCGGATGTTTAAGGAAATTGTTGGTAGAACCTCAAAAGCCTGCCCTTTCTCAATTACAGGAGTTTATTGATCATAAACGCACATGGCTGTTTGGCTTTATTTCATACGATCTAAAGAATGAATTGGAACAACTTTATTCGAAAAATTTTGATGGGTTGAATTTCCCATTGATCAGTTTTTTTCAGCCGGAGTTTGTGATCGAAGTTGTTGATGATTTTATAGAGATCCATTACGATGATCAGCTGTCGGGGAGTGTGGATGATCTTATTAAAAAATTTGTTTCAAGTTCAATCTGTGAAACGTCTAAAAAAAATGCTATATCTATTAAGCCAAGGATGTCAGAGGAGGAGTATCTTGCGGCAGCAAATGCGTTGAAAGATCATATTAAGAAAGGTGATATTTACGAAGTAAATTATTGTCAGGAGTTTTATGCAGAAAATGTGCAGATTGATCCACTTCAAGTTTTTAAAAAATTAAATGCTATTTCTTCTGCCCCATTTGCAAGCTTTTTTAAGTTTGAAAATTATCACCTGATGTCGTCTAGTCCGGAACGCTTTCTTAAAAAGGAAGGGGTACGTTTGATCAGTCAGCCGATAAAAGGAACAGCTAAACGTTCGTCAAATGAAGAAGAAGATCAACAATTGAAAGAACAATTGAAACTGGATCCGAAAGAACGTTCAGAGAATGTGATGATCGTTGATCTTGTTAGAAATGATCTTTCGAAATTGGCTCAGAAAGGGTCCGTTAGAGTAGATGAGCTTTATGGTGTTTATACATTCAAACAAGTACATCAAATGATCTCTACCATTAGTTGTGATCTAAAACCTGATCTTACTTTTGAAGATATTATTAAAGCTACTTTTCCGATGGGTTCTATGACAGGTGCTCCTAAGCATAGTGCCATGCAATTGATCGAGAAATACGAAAAAACAAAGCGCGGCTTGTATTCAGGAACTATCGGGTATATTGACCCTAAAGGAGATTTTGATTTTAATGTAGTGATCAGAAGTATTTTGTATAATTCAAAAGATCAGTATCTTTCATTCTCCGTAGGAAGCGCTATTACAGATAAAGCGGATGCAAAGGATGAATACGAAGAATGTATGTTAAAAGCAAAAGCCATGTTTGATGTGCTTCAGAAAATGAATTAAATGTTACAACAGTTTACCGACCATATAAAAAAAGAATTTTCTTTTAAGAAAAACGAAACCATCCTACTGGCTATCAGTGGTGGTCTGGATTCGGTTGTGATGTGTGATCTGTTTCATCAAGCCGGATTACAATTTGCGATTGCACATTGTAATTTTCAGTTGAGAGGAGAAGAGAGTGATGAAGATGAAAATTTTGTTGAAGCTCTGGCTGAAAAATACGATGTAGCTTTTCATAGTGTATCATTCGACACTGCGGCATATGCAAAAAAGAAAAAAATGTCTATTCAAGAAGCTGCCCGTGGGCTTCGTTATTCCTGGTTTGAAGAGCTCCGCGCACAATATAATTATTCTGCCATTGCAGTAGCTCATCATCGTGATGATTCGGTTGAAACATTTTTTATTAACTTGTTAAGAGGAACCGGCATCAGAGGATTGCACGGTATTTTACCTCAGCAAGGAAACATTATCCGTCCATTATTATTTACCGGCCGGAAAGAGTTGGAGGCTTATTCGAAGAAACGAAAATTAAAATTCAGAGAAGATAGCAGCAATGAAAGCGATAAATATTTAAGGAACAGGATCCGTCACCATTTGATCCCTATGTTAGAGGAGCTTCGTCCGGGTGCAGCACAACAAATAGATCTAACGATGGAACATCTCCGTTCTGTTGAAGCTATATATTTGGATGCTATTGAGCAGAAGAGAAGATCTGTGATGGAAAAGGAAAATGGACTGATCAAATTCTCCATTAAAAAGATCAAAAAGTTTGTTCCGGTTCATGTGTATCTGTTTGAATTTTTATCGCCTTTTGGTTTTAATATGGAAACGGTTCGTGAAATCGAATCGGCCCTTGATTCTATTTCAGGGAAACAATTTGTTACAAAAACACATCGTTTAATAAAGGACCGTGATTTTTTATTGCTTGAAGAGATAAAGAAGGAGCAAAAGACAGGTTTGTTAAAGGTAAAAGCAGGACAAAAGAAACTGATCTTTGCTGATCATGAAATTCTGATGAGAACGATCCTCAAGGATAAGAAGTTTAAGTTGCTATTGTCTAAAAATATTGCTCAATTGGATCATGCAAAGTTGAAGTTCCCGCTCGTTTGCAGAACTTGGCAAAAAGGAGATGTTTTTCTGCCAATCGGAATGAAAGGGAAAAAGAAGTTAAGCGATTTTTTAACCGATCAAAAATTGTCGGTCATTGAAAAAGAAAACTCCTTCGTATTGTTGTCGGGGAAAGATATTGTGTGGGTGGTCGGATATCGGATCGATGAGCGCTATAAGGTAACTGATTTTACAAGAAAAATATTTTTTGCAGAGTTAAGCAAGTAGCTTAACTTTGTAGGAAACCTGATTTATGCAAAACGACCTGCTATTTGAAGAAAAACAATACATCGGCTACAACAAGTGGTCGATCCTATGGCGTACTGTTTTGGCAATGTTTTGTTTTACCTTATACTATTGGAGTGAGAATCCTAAACCGGTAGATGTATCGGGGATTGCTATTCCTTCTTCGCCAGTTGATGAGGATTCGGGACAACTCTTTTTTTTAATGGGGATCATTCTAATGGTGTTGTCGCTTATTTTGATCTTTGTATTGCATTTGCACACTAAAGTTCAAGGGAATAGTTTGATCCTGGATGGTTTGTGGACCTCCCGGAAAGTGAAGATCGACCTAACAAACATCGTAAAAGCCCGAAAAGTCAAATACAGCAAATATTTACTGAATCGTCCGGTTTATAATTTACATTTTAAGAACAAGATCCGTTTTTTCACACAAGGAAATGATGCGGTGGAATTGACCGATAAGGATGGATTGATCTACCGGATAGGGAGTCAGAAGGCGGATGAATTGCAAAAGATCATCTCCGAGATCATCACAGAAAAATAATTCTAAAATCTTTTTGAAAATTGTAACGCAATCATTCATTTTTGCGTACAATCACTCACTTTCTCTAAATCTATTGTTTAATCCTAAATACTAAATGCTATGACAAATGCTACTAAACCTGTAAAAGTGGAAAAGGAAATGATCAGTCAGTTGAAATTTCCTGAGAATGAAGTATTGAGTTCTGCAGATGCCATAAAGATCCGTACAGCCAGTCTGGAGAGAGCCATGAAATTAGGGAATCTGGAGCATAATAAGATCAAGATCATTTTTGAGGATTCCGAAGGTATCAAACAGGTAGAAACGACTGTTTGGGGAGTAACCGATAAGCGGGTGATCCTAAAGCAGGGAGTGGTGATCCCGATCAATCGTGTGCGTGAGGTCATTTAACAACTATTAACATCGATTACTAATAATATAGTAAAAATAGCCCCGAATTTTCGGGGCTATTTTTTTAACTTTACAGCAATCAAATTATAATTCAAAAATATCTGTTTATGATGAAGAAGCTTTGGAGCGTATTATTAATTGGACTGATGCTATCGAATGTTTTGTTAGCACAAGACAACCCTGTTAAATGGAAAGTGTCGTCCAAAAAAATAAGCGATTGTGAATACGAGTTGGTTTTTGCCGGAACAATCGAAGATCATTGGCATGTATATTCTTTAAAAAAATTGTCAGATGACGGTCCAATGCCTGCAAATATCATAATTGATAATGGAGTGGGATTTAAATTGGTAGGTAAACCAACCGAAAGTAAGCCCATTAAAGCTTTTGATAAGGTATTTGAGGTGGATGTGATGTACTTTGAGAAGAGAGTTACTTTCAAACAAAAGATAGAGTTAACTTCCGATAAAGAGGTTGTCATAAAAGGGAAATATGAATATCAGGCCTGTACCGAAGAGAAATGTATCTTTCCACCAGCAACACCTTTTGAGTTTAAATTAAAAGGAGATTGTGGTACGAAAGAACAAGCTTCTGTTACCACCGAAACGCTTACTCCTGTTGACTCCTCAAGTACTGCTGTAATTGACTCTTCTTCTTTGAATAAGGATACTGTAAAAGCAGCGGTCGTTACAGCTTCATCCAAACCTGATACGGACGATGAATCATCCATTGAAGGAAAAGTTTGGTGGGTGATCTTTTTGACCGGATTTGCATGGGGATTTGCAGCTTTATTTACACCTTGTGTATTTCCTTTGATACCTATGAATGTGAGTTTCTTTTTGAAACGCAGTCAGAATAAAGCAAAAGGTAAATTGAATGCGATTCTGTATGCCTTGTCGATCATTATCATATTTGTTTCTTTAGGTTTAGGTATTTCTGCCATCTGGGGTGGTGGAGCTTTGCATACCTTCTCTACCAGTGCAGGATTCAATATGGTTATTTTTATTATGCTACTGATCTTTGCAGCATCTTTCTTAGGTGCTTTTGAGATCGTATTACCATCAAGTTTTGTGAACAAGATCGATAAACAAAGTGATAGAGGTGGGTATATCGGGATCTTTTTCATGGCCTTGGCTTTGGTGGTGATCTCGTTCTCTTGTACCGGACCAATGATCGGTAATGCTTTAGTTGCTGCATCTACTTCGGGGAATACTTCCGGTGCATTTTGGGCCATGTTTGGTTTTTCTTCCGGATTGGCATTGCCATTTGGCTTGTTTGCCTTTTTCCCAAGTATGTTGAATTCAATGCCAAAAAGTGGCGGTTGGTTGAACACAGTGAAAGTAGTACTTGGATTTTTAGAGTTAGCATTAGCCCTTAAATTTGCTTCAAATGTTGACTTAGTATATCAATTAGGGATCTTAACACGTGAGGTATTTATTACTTTCTGGATTGTGATCTTTGCATTGATGACCATCTATTTGTTAGGTGGCTTCAAAACGTCTCATGATAGCGATGTAAAACATTTATCGGTTACACGTTTGTTTTTTGTGATCTTCTCATTCTCGATCACCGTTTATTTGATCCCGGGATTATGGGGTGCTCCGTTAAAATTATTTAGCGGTGTATTACCACCGGCAGAATATTCGGAATCGCCAAAAGGTTTTGGCGGTGGCGGATCCGAAGGTGGACATGCAAAAGCAACTTCTTTAGATCCTGAATTTGGACAGTATATGGAAGTGAACAAGCATGGTGTTCCTTATTTCAAGAATGATTATGAACACGCATTGGCGTATGCAAAAAAGGTTGGGAAACCTTTGATGGTTGACTTTACCGGACATGCTTGTGCAAACTGCCGTAAAACAGAAGACTTTATTTGGCCGGATGCCGGTGTTTCAAAAATTCTAACAGATGATGTTGTATTGGTTTCTTTGTACGTGGATGATAAGCGTGAATTGGATAAGAAAGACTTTATGAAAGTGTTTTGGTATGGACAGGAGCGTGAGATAACAACTATTGGCGATAAGTTTAAATACATGGAGGAGACCTTGTACAAACAAAGTACGCAGCCACTATATGTATTGTTGGATCATAATGAACAAACATTGACTGCACCGCGCGGATATAAATCAGGTATTCCTGAATACATCAATTGGTTGAATGAAGGTGTAACAGAATTTAAAAAACGTACAGGGAAATAATTAACTTTGGTTCTCAAATAAAAACTACAAATAATGGCATTAGAAGAAAAAATAAACGCAGACATAAAAGCTGCTATGTTGGCAAAAGAGTCTGCTAAATTAGAAGCATTGCGTGCAGTTAAGTCAGCGATACTTTTATTGAAAACATCTCCGGAAGGATATACAGATGAAACAGAATTAAAGGCTTTGCAAAAAATGGTGAAGCAGCGTAAAGAAACAGCTGATGTGTACAATGGACAAGGTCGTGCAGATCTTGCTGAAGTGGAGTTGGCACAAGCAGCGATCATCGAAGTGTATTTGCCAAAACAAATGTCGGAAGCAGAGATCAAATCAGAAGTAGAAAAGATCATTGCAGCTGTAGGCGCAAATTCTCCTGCTGATATGGGGAAAGTGATGGGAGCAGCCACAAAAGCATTGGCTGGAAAAGCAGATGGCAAAGTTGTATCAACGATCGTTAAAGAATTACTTAGTAAATAGTTTAATACAAGTATCTAACAAAAGAGGCGCAATTCATTGAATTGCGCCTCTTTTGTTTTTATAGGTATTTATTACTTAAAGACGATCTTTTTAGTGATCCTGTTATTCTCAATAATTACGCTTATGAAATAAACTCCACTTTGTAAGTCCTCTCTATCGATCTGAACAATAGAATCAGTTACATTCATCCTTCTTAATTCTCTACCTGTTACATCAAACAAAATGATCGTCTTTTGATCATTACTTTTTCCAAAGTCGATGATCGTATGATCTTCTGCCGGATTCGGATAAATGGATATGTTTGGGATGTTGCTATTTTCTGCAATACTTAATGTGGAGCAATTCATAGGATATGAATAGCTGCAAGTTGTATCGTAAATAGCATCGGTAACATAAACAGTTCCGGTGAAATTAGATGGAAGTGAGTCCAGATCAGTCGGTAGATCATGTGTTACAGTATCATTCCCCAATTGTGCAAACAAATAAAAATCAGCATTGATGTTTGCAATGGTATCACCGGCAGTATCTACTACAACGATCACTGGATAATTGATCTGTTCTGTACCTGCATTAATAACCGTCACATCTACTTCATTATTGGTTGTATCCATTGTTATGCTTTGAATACACAATGAGGAACACGAAAATACTTGTGCCCTGGAAACATTGATGCCAATCAATAATAGACAAAAAAGAAAGATATTTTTTTTCATGTTGTATGTTATAATGACCAAAGGTAATGAATTAATTAGATCAGATCGTCCAAGTATTCTTTCCTCTGATCAATGCGTCTAAGTCGCCATTCCCTTTTGACTGAATTGCATCCTCAATTTGAGCATTCATTGCATCTTCATAGCAAAAACGATCTTCCTGATAGAACACACCAAATGGTCGTGGAAGTGCATTCTCATTAGCAGGATTATCAAAGAAACGGACAAGGATACTTGCTTTTACCTGATCTTTTTCATCGTGTATCCAAAGATCATTTGCTGAGGTGTCAGCAATATTTACGATCACCGGTTTGAATCCATCCAGCTTAATTCCTTTGTCGGCTTGTTCTCCAAAAACCAGTGGCTTGCCATGTTCAACAAAAAGCGTATTCATCTTTTTGCTTCCTTTTTCTGTGAATACTTCAAATGCTCCGTCATTGAATACATTACAATTTTGATAGATCTCTACCAATGATGTTCCTTTGTGTGCATTCGCTCTTTTCAATACCTCGCGCATATGAATAGGGTCTCTGTCCATGGTGCGTGCAATGAATGTTCCATCAGCTCCTAAGCTTAATGCTAAAGGGTTAAATGGATGATCCACGGAACCCATTGGAGTTGATTTTGCAACTTTACCCAATGGAGAAGTTGGTGAATATTGACCTTTTGTTAATCCATAAATTTCATTGTTGAATAACAAAACATTCACATCAAAATTTCTACGTAATAAATGCACGAAGTGATTTCCACCAATAGAAAGTGCATCACCATCACCCGTTACGATCCACACACTTAATTCAGGGCGGGTTGCTTTTAATCCGCTGGCAATAGCAGTAGCACGACCATGAATACTGTGCATGCCGAATGTTTCCATGTAATATGGAAAGCGGGAAGAACATCCGATACCGGAAATGAAAACGATCTCTTCTTTCGGAATGCCTAGCTCAGGCATCACTGTTTGTACTTGTTTTAATATGGAATAATCGCCACAACCCGGGCACCAACGTACTTCCTGATCGGTTACAAAATCTTTGGCGGTTAATTTGATCTCTGCTGTTTCCATAATATAGAATAGCTTTTCAGCTTTTTATTTTGATAGTTCTTTAATTTTTTCTTTGATCTCGATGGATGTGAATGGCATACCTTTGATCTTATTCAAGCCTTGTGCATCGATCAGGTATTTATCACGAATGATCTTGATCAGTTGACCATTATTGATCTCAGGGATCAATACTTTGTCATAATTCTTTAATACATCACCTAAGTTTTTGGGTAAAGGATTTAAGTATCGTACATGTGCATGTGATACATCATAACCTTCAGCAATGGCTTCTTTTACTGCTGTTTTAATTGATCCGTAAGTTGATCCCCAACCAAGTATCAATAGTTTTCCTTTTTTTTTACCATTATCAATGGTTTGAAGTGGAATGTAATTCGCTATGTTATCAACTTTTGCCTGACGTGTTTTTACCATGAGTTCATGGTTCTCCGGATCATAAGAAATATTCCCTGTTTCATTTTCTTTTTCAATACCGCCTACACGGTGCTCCAATCCTTTTGTTCCCGGGATAGCCCATTCGCGTGCTAATTTTTCATTACGCTTATAAGGAAGGAATTTCTCCCCATCCTTTAAATTATTCTTTGCAAAAGCAACTTTTAATTCAGGTAACTCGGCAGCTGAAGGAAACTTCCAAGGTTCTGCTCCATTAGCAATATATCCATCACTTAAAAAGAAAACCGGGGTCATGAATTCGATGGCTAAGCGGCAAGCTTCAAATGCCATGTTAAAACAATCACTTGGTGTACATGCTGCAATAACAGGAACAGGTGCTTCTCCGTTACGTCCATAGATTGCTTGCAAAAGATCTGCTTGTTCTGTTTTTGTTGGCAAACCGGTACTTGGACCACCACGTTGAATGTTAACGATCACCAGTGGTAATTCCAACATTAATGCTAAGCCAATGGCTTCGCCTTTTAATGCAATACCCGGTCCGGATGAGCCGGTTACTCCTAAAGCACCTCCAAATGAGGCTCCGATGGTAGAAGCAATGGCTGCAATTTCATCTTCTGCCTGAAATGTTTTGACACCAAAATTTTTATGTTTTGATAATTCGTGCAGAATATCCGATGCCGGTGTGATCGGATAGGTTCCGTAAAATAATGTTAATCCTGATTTTTGTGCTGCAGCGATCAATCCTAATGCTGCAGCCTGGTTGCCCATGATACTACGGTATGTCCCTTTTGATACAGGGGCCGGTTTTACTTCAAAGCGATTCATAGGTGCTTCTACTGTATCTCCGAAGTTGTATCCTGCTTTTAAAACTTTTACGTTAGCATCGATCAGTTCAGGACGCTTTTTAAATTGATCTTTTATGAATTCGATCGTAGTGTCCAATGAGCGGTTGTACATCCAATAGATGTATCCAAGCACGAACATATTCTTGGAACGATCCATCTCTTTTGTTCCTAAGCCCGAATCCGCTAAAGCGGTTCTGGTGATCTTGGTAACATCGATCACATGAACTTTATATTTCTCTAAGGAGCCATCGGTTAATGGATTGACTCCATCAGGATATTTGGCCAGTTTTAAATTTTTAGCATCAAAGCCATCGCTGTTCGCAATGATGATACCACCTTGTTTTAATTGCTTAAGGTTTGCTTTTAATGCTGCGGCATTCATTACCACCAACACATCACTCGCATCACCGGCAGTATATACTTCCACACTTCCGAAGTGTAATTGAAAACCGGAAACACCTGCAATGGTTCCTTGCGGGGCCCTGATCTCAGCAGGGAAATTAGGGAAAGTACTTACATCATTTCCGTATAATGCTGTTGTTGTGGTAAACTGTGTTCCTGTCAGCTGGATACCATCTCCGGAGTCACCGGCAAATAGGATCACTACATCTGTTTTTATCTCTGTTTGTGCACTCATCTTCTTATGTTGTTTTCGTCTGAAAAAATCATTCCGGACGAATTTTGATACAAATTTATAGTTAAACAAAAAAGGTTTTTCCTTTTCGGGAAAAACCTTTTCAATATTACCTGTTAATATATATTAAAAGCAAATCCCGCAAGTAGTATACTTACAACACATTGCCATCATTTTTGTTTTATTTATTGCGGTTATAGACATTGTTTGATAATTTCGGCAACAAAGGTAGCTAAAAATTTGATTTGTGTGAATAATTTGGTTTATTTTGTTGCTATGAAGAAACTACTGTTAGTATTCGTTTTTACTTTATTCATGGCCTCTGTTACCATTGCAGGAGGTTTTCAGATCAATTTGCAAGGGCAGAAGCAAACAGGAATGGGGCATGCAGGGACAGGACTTTGCATGGATAATGCAAGCATCCTTTTTAATCCCGGTGCAATGTCGTTTTTGGATTCTTTAAGAGGTTTTACTTTAGGAGCGAGTTTTATCATGCCACGTACAACTTATTTAGAGCCCTTTCCTGGAACATATACTTCAAACATCGAAAAGAATACAGGAACACCTATAACCTTATATGCGGTTTATAAATTCAAAAAATCAGCAAAATGGAATGTCGGTTTGGGTGTATATAATCCATTTGGTAGTAAGGTGCAATGGCCGGATGATTGGAAAGGACAGTTTTTGATCCGTGAGATCGATCTGAAAACGTTCTTTATCCAACCAACTGTGTCTTATAAATTAAATGATAAGATAGGCTTAGGGGTAGGTTTTGTTTATGCTACCGGAACATTTGCTTTGAGAAAAGGTGTGCCTATTCAGGATACATTGGGCAATTACGGAGAAGGAACATTGGATGGGAAAGCTTCCGGATATGGTTTCAATGCAGGTATTTACTTTAAAGCGAACGAAAAATTATCAATTGGCTTTGATTACCGCTCACAAGTAAATGTGAGTGTTGACGGAGGAAGTGCAGAGTTTACGGTGCCTTCATCTGTTTCTAATTATTTCCCCACTACTACTTTTTCTACCGGCTTAAGTTTACCTCAGGTAGCTACTTTAGGATTGGGTTATAAGTTCAATTCAAAGCTTACGATGGCCTTGGATGTGAATTTTATTGGTTGGAAATCATACGATTCTTTGATCATTGATTTTGCAGAGAATACCGATAAATTGAAGGATATTCACTCTGCCCGCGAATATCAAAATTCTTACATCTTCCGTTTGGGTGCTCAATATGAATTGAACGAAAAATGGTCGGCCCGTTTAGGCGCTTATTATGATATGAGTCCAGTAAAAGCCGGATATTTAACTCCTGAAACCCCTGATGCTGATAAAATAGGAATTACTGCAGGTGCCACATTTAAAGTGACTAAAAAGATCTTTGTAGATGCTTCTTTATTGTATATAGAAGGACTGAAACGTACAGATACCAATTTAGAAACTCAGTTTGGTGGAACATACAAATCGAAAGCAGTAGTTCCCGGCATCGCTATTTCATACGTTTTCTGATCATTTCTGATATTTTATTTTTACGAGTATTTTTTTATTAGGATCCTTTTGCTACCTTTAGCATAACCCTAACAAAAAAATTACATGAAAAAAATTTACTTAGCGATTGCAACTGCTTTAGGAATTGTTGCTCCTCATTTTAATTCAAACGCACAATGTGCCGGAAATCGTTATCACGATTACGTTTTCCCATCTGCTCCAACTGTTACTTCTAATATTCAGTATGGAAGTAATTTAAAATTCAATGGACAAAATCAAAATTTACTGTTAGATGTTTATGAGCCAACAGGTGATACTTCTACAAGCAGAGCTTTGGTGATCATGGCTCATGGTGGAAGTTTTATCGGAGGAAGTAAAACTGGAAGTGATGTGGTAAATTTATGTAAAGATCTGGCCCGACTTGGTTATGTAGTTGCATCTATAGAGTATCGTGTAGGAATGAATAATTTTCCGGTACCGGGACCTGATTCCAGCGATGCTACTGAAGCTGTAATGAGAGCTGTGCATGATGGAAGAGCTGCCGTTCGTTATTTTAGAAAAAATGCAGATATAGGTGGAAATACATATAAAATTGATGTGAACAATATTTATTTTGCCGGAGTTTCTGCCGGTGGCTTTATTGCTTTGCAGGTAGCTTATTTGGACGATATAGCTGAATTTCCAACGTATATCGATACTGTTGGACAGTCGGGTTTAGGAGGAGCGGTAGAAGGATTGAGTGGTAATCCGGGTTATTCTTCAGATGTGAATGCAGTTGTAAATATTTGTGGAGCTATTGGTGATACTGCATGGATGCAAGCCGGTGATGAGCCTGTGCTGAATTTTCATGGGACGAATGATGGAACTGTGCCTTATGGTTCTGCCATCATTACATTGGCAGGTTTATTCCCGATCATGCCAGTAGATGGAAGTTTTTCAGTTGATGCTAAAGCAGATGAATTAGGTTTGATCAATTGTTTTGAGATCTATGAAGGAAAAGATCATGTGCCGCATGTAGGAACAACAGCAACTGCATTGGCTTATTACGATACAACTCTTACGATCACCCGAAACTTTTTAGAGCATTTCACCTGTGGCGTTCCTTTGAACTGTAGTTATACTACAGCTCCTGCAGTTGGTATCAACGAAATTGCAGTAAATGCAGAGGATGTAGATCTTTATCCGAACCCTGCTACAAATAGTTTCATGATCGACCTTGTGGCATTTGGAAATGCAACAGTTGCTATTGAAATGTTTGATGTATTGGGGAAAAATGTAGGAAGTTTTAATGGTGTGAAAACCAATAAATTTAATATCAATAGAAATGATCTTCCTGCGGGAGTTTATTTTGTTAGAATTACTTCCGGTCAAACTGCCATCACTAAAAAAGTGATATTGGAATAAAAAATTGTATATGTCAATAAAAAAGGCTCCGCTTGCGGAGCCTTTTTTATTGAAACAATTCTTTCAACTTTTCTTCCCTATAATTAAATATTGCCCGCACTTTTTTTTCAACGAATATTTTGTTTATGATTGGTTCAAATATCCAGCCTGGCGACCGAAAATGCACAATGTCCCTCATGTGCGTTACTCCATTTCGTTCCTCAAAAATGTGTTCATGTACCCAAGTGTTGTAAGGCCCTTTTAATTGTTTATCAATAAAACGATAGGGCGGTTCCCATTCACTGATCTCTGTTTTCCATTTGAATGGTATCCCATTCACTTTTATTTTATAATCGATCAATGTGCCTTTTTGAATACGAATAGGAAGCGGTGTCAGAATATTAAAACGCATATCAGGAGGAGTGATCACATTCAAATTCTCCGCTTTACTAAAAAAATCAAACACTTCGTTTAAAGGCCGGTTGATGGTTGTGTCTTTTATTAGGACGTGCATAATGGTCATTTTTAACATTAAACCAATGAATGGCTTTTTTGTTCTACTTTTGTGATCTAAAATTTACATTATGAAAATCACAATTGTAGGATGCGGTAATATGGGCTTGATCTATGCTCGTGCATTTTTAAAATATAATATCGTTACGAAAGAAAATTTATTGTTGGCGGAGAAAAATGAAGCACGTAAACAAGAACTTTTGAAATTGAATATTGGCGAAGTGTGTGTAGTAAATGATGTTAGAATCTCCGAAAGCGATATTGTTATTTTAGCTGTGAAACCACAAGATTTTAACGATTTAAGTGTTGAGCTAAAACAGGTATTAAAACCGGATAATATTATTGTTTCGATCATGGCGGGAATGAAGTTGGAAAGAATTGCAAGTGTTCTTGAGCAAAAAAATATTGTTCGAGCAATGCCAAATTCTCCTGCTGAATTAGGAATGGGGATGACTGCATTTACAGCCAATAAACATCTGACCATGGAGCAGATCCGCAAAGCTGAGAATTTGTTGGGAACAACCGGACGAACAGTATTTTTTGAGAACGAAGATCTTTTGGATGCAGTAACCGCTTTAAGCGGAAGTGGTCCTGCTTATTTTTTCTATATCGTAAAAAATATGATCGATGCCGGTAAAGAAATGGGCTTTGATGAAGCCACATCCGCGATGCTCGTAAAACAAACCATGTTAGGCTCCTTCCACCTTTTGAATACGGCTAATAAATCATTGGATGAATTGATCAAGGCGGTAGCCTCCAAAGGTGGTACTACTGAAGCAGCGCTTACATCCTTTGATCAGAGTGGAGTAGGTTATTCTATCCAAAAAGGCATTGTAAAAGCAAGAGACAGAGCTACGGAGCTATCAAAATAGATCAGTTTGGCGCTTGTGTTGCAGTGTCATTTTTAAGATGTTCCTGCAAACGTGCTAAAACCATTAACTCCTCAAGGTCTTTTTTTCTAATAACATAGGTATCACTCCAGCTGTCGTGCCAACCTCTATCACTTAAACAAGAGAAGGGTTCAAATGGGACGATCCTTGAAAAAGAGCGTGTCACAATTTGATGGAAACTAGGTTTCTCACCATATTCATTAACCACAATTCTTCCTAAGACCAATTTCCCTAAGCTTGATTGAGCTGTGCTTTCAAATAAAATATAATAAGAAGGATAAACAATGATATAGAAGATGACAGTTAACAATGTTTCTGTTGATTCATTGAGCCAGTCGGCATTGCCGGTTATGCCTAAGATTATACCAAGTGTAAATGCGATGACCCATTCAAATAGAAAGTAAAAGATCCGGTCTAATATAAAATGTCCAAACCTTGCCCAGCCGGTAACAACAGGAATTTCCTTATACTTATAAAATGTTTTTTCTACTTCTTCAATTTCACCCTGTTTGTTTTTCTCTTTACGTTTAACCGTATAGTACTCTTTTATCTCAGTGATCTTTGTTTTTGTCGCTTCTTGCATATTTATGGGATTGTGAAATTAATAGTTGTATTCACAGTTTGATCTCCCAGTTCAGCAAGTGTGAATGTGTTGGTCAAGTTAGAACTCATCCAATCGCCAGTCGAAAATGTTCCATCACCGTTGGCATCATAAAGAGAGTAAAGGTAATACGTTCCGGGGTGCATGTAATTGAATGTAAATGAATTGTCAGTAGATCCTAAAAATACATAACGTGAACGGTATTTTAATTGTGATGCATTAAATGTAAATCCACTGAAAAGAGGTTGAGTAGTGATCATGAGAAATGTTTTCTTGGTCGGGTCGGGTGTGTATCCTGCGCCATAACTAATATTAACAGTTGTTTTTCCCAAATAAGGTTGCGATGATTCATTGTAAGGATCATTCGCAAGATCGCTTACTGAATAATAAATGGCTTCCGGACGGGAATCAAAAGTGCTCGTGAAATCTTTTACCAATTGTTTTTGAGGGAAGCTAAAATGGCTGATCGCATTTTGAGCGGAGGTGCTATCCTGCATCTTTGCTTTCCAAAGGAAATGTGTTTGTGCACTAGGTAGGGTATTATATACATTCGTGTAGGTATGCATGATCAAGCTATCGTCTTTGAATAAAACATCTACATACACTCTGTTTCTACCTGCTCTGAAATCAGAAAAGCGATAAAAGTAATTGTTTGCGGTTTCAGAAACACTGTCGATCACAGCATAAGAGATTCGTTGATTGCCAGCAAATCCACCTCCATTACGAAATGCCATTTTGTATGCATTCGCATGTTTCACAATAAAAAAGCTCATCAGAATGTTGTTTGCGGAGTCCAATTCATTTTTAGCAGAAACCTGTGCTGCTGAAATAGGTCTGAAATCAACGATCCACTCCGGGAAACTTCCCAGGGCTGTAGCTGAAACAACTGGTCCGTTCCATATACTTGGTAAACGGTCTAAAATACCATAACCCAAAACATTACTGCCGGAGTTGATCGGGCCGATATCCGTAGTGCTCGGAGTCGTTTCTTCATTGTCGACACTGTCTCTTTTACAAGAAGAAGTAAATAGAGCAATAGGTAGAACGAATAGCAAAAAGTAGTTTTTCATGTGAAGTAATTTGATTCATAAAGATATACAAATAAATGTTTTTAATGCGTTTTTCTTTTAGTAATTTTGGACGAAACAGAAGCACTATGGCAACTATCAATACACTCGAACAATATCAGCAGGAATACCAAAAAAGCGTGAATGATCCGGAAGGTTTTTGGGCTGAAAAAGCAGAACAATTTGTCTGGAAAAAAAAGTGGGATAGCGTGCTTGATTGGAATTTTTCCGAACCCAAGAATAAATGGTTTATTGGTGGAAAATTGAACATTACTGAAAATTGTCTCGACCGCCATTTGGAAAAGCGAGCAGATCAGATCGCCTATTATTGGGAGCCCAATGATCCTCATGCAAAAGCTGTTTCCTATACCTACAAACAACTGCACGAGCAAGTATGCAAATTTGCAAATGTGCTAAAAAATAACGGTGCCCAAAAGGGTGATCGCATTTGTATCTATATGCCTATGGTTCCCGAATTAGCCATTGCTGTATTGGCCTGTGCGCGTATCGGTGCTGTTCATTCGGTAGTGTTTGGTGGATTTTCTGCTTCTGCATTAAGTGGAAGAATTCAAGACAGTGATTGTAAAATAGTTATTTGTACAGATGGTGCTTATCGTGGGGCAAAGGGTATTCCAATGAAAGATACAGTGGATGAAGCATTGGAAGTTTGTCCATCTGTTGAAAAAGTGATCGTGCTTGAGCATACACAAAGTAATATCCGTATGGTTGAAGGAAGGGATGTGATGTGGAAAAATGAGATGGAGAAAGTAAATGCTGATTGTCCAGCTGAACCAATGGATGCAGAGGATATGCTTTTTATTTTGTACACCTCGGGTTCAACGGGAAAGCCGAAAGGTGTTGTGCATACATGTGGTGGATACATGGTGTACACACAGTACACATTTGAAAATGTGTTTAACTATAGAGAAGGAGAAGTGTTTTGGTGTACGGCCGATATCGGCTGGATCACAGGACACTCATACATTGTGTATGCGCCACTATTATCAGGTGCAACCTCTGTAATGTTTGAAGGAGTTCCTACCTATCCAGATGCCGGTCGTTTTTGGCAGGTGATCGATAAATATAAAGTGAACATTTTTTATACAGCACCAACAGCTATCCGTGCTTTAGAAGTAGCGGGCTTAGATTTTGTGAAGCCTTATAAATTGGATTCATTACGTGTATTGGGTAGTGTAGGTGAGCCGATCAATGAAGAAGCATGGAATTGGTATAATATCAATATTGGAAAGGGAAAATGTCCGATAGTTGATACCTGGTGGCAGACAGAAACTGGAGGAATGATGATCTCTCCGATAGCCGGTGTTACTAAAACCAAACCGGGTTTTGCAACGCTTCCATTGCCGGGTGTTCAGCCTATTTTAGTGGACGATAAGGGAAATGAGATCATAGGTAATGGGGTAGAGGGGAATTTATGTATTAAATTTCCTTGGCCATCGATCATTCGTACAACCTATGGAGATCATGAACGTTGTCGCCAGAATTATTTTGCAACCTATCCTAATTTATATTTTACAGGTGATGGCTGTAAAAGAGATGAAGATGGATATTACCGTATTACCGGTCGTGTGGATGATGTAATGAATGTAAGCGGTCATCGCATCGGGACAGCAGAAGTAGAGAGTGCAATAAACATGCATGCCGATATTGTAGAGAGTGCAGTAGTCGGATACCCTCATGATATTAAAGGTCAGGGAATTTATGCCTATGTGATCTGTACGAATAAGAACAAAGATCAGGAAGCATTAAGAAAAGAGATTTTGGCAGAGGTCACCAAAGTGATCGGACCGATTGCCAAACCTGATAAAATTCAAATCGTAAGTGGTTTACCAAAGACCAGAAGTGGAAAGATCATGCGCAGAATTCTTAGAAAAGTTGCGGAAGGAGAAATGAATAATTTAGGAGATACTTCCACTTTGTTAGATCCGAATGTGGTAGAGGAAATCAAGGCCGGTGCCTTATAATTCATCTTGTTTCTGAAATTTTGTTAAAACTTTTATAGTTCCTGAATTTACGCTATCTTCGTGGGGCAAATAAAAACCTGTGCCAGATAGCATCGTCATCATACCAACGTACAATGAAAAAGAAAATGTGGAGAGAATGATCCGTAAGGTATTCTCTTTGCCATACCCATTCCATTTGTTGATCATTGATGATGGTTCTCCTGATGGCACCGCTGCTATTGTAAAATCTTTGATGCAAGAGTTTGAAGGCCGTTTATTCATTGAAGAAAGAAAAGGTAAGTTGGGATTGGGAACGGCTTATATTCATGGATTCAAATGGTCGCTTGCCAGAAATTATGAATTCACTTTTGAAATGGATTGTGATTTTTCGCATAATCCGGATGACCTTATCCGTTTGCGTGAAGCCTGTGTGAAAGGGGGAGATGTTGCAATCGGATCGCGATATACAAAAGGTGGTAAGATCGTGAACTGGCCGGTAGGAAGGGTGTTGATGTCTTACTTCGCTTCTATTTATGTGCGCATGATCCTTTGGGTTCCATTTAAAGATACAACAGCAGGATTCAAATGTTATAGAAAAAAAGTGTTGGAGCGGATCCATTTTGATAGCATCAAATTTATTGGTTACGCTTTCCAGATCGAAATGAAATACATCGCCTATCGTTTAGGATTTAAAGTGGTAGAAGTGCCCATCACATTTACGGATAGAACAGAAGGTGTTTCTAAAATGAATAAAGGGATTTTTAAAGAAGCCATTCTCGGTGTTCTTAAAATGCGATTCATGACAATAAAATAAAACGCAATGAGCTTGCGACCTTTTTTATTCCTTTTCTTTGTATCACTTCCATCTTTTTCTTTTTCACAACAATCCATCAATGTCGCTAAATTAAAAACCCATGTGCGTTATCTAAGTTCGGAGAAACTTCATGGACGATTGACCGGTTCGCAGGATGAGTTATCTGCTGCTTACTATATTTCTAAAAATTTCAAAAGTTTAGGACTTATTCCCAAAGGAAACATTTCCAGTTATTATTATTCTTATAAATTCAAGCAACCACTTTTTGAAGGAGATACCATTGGTGGTAAATTGATATCCGGGATCAATGTGGCGGCATTTTTAGATAACCATTGCGATAAAACAGTCATTATTTCTGCTCATTTTGATCATTTAGGAATGTCTAAGAATGAGCAAGGACAGTTGAAAGCCTATCCCGGAGCCAACGATAATGCATCGGGTGTAGCCGGACTGCTGGAGCTGGCCCGTTACTTTACGTCCAACAAAAAGAAAGAACAATTTAATATTCTTTTTGTTGCTTTTTCAGGGCATGAGCAAGGACATGTTGCTGCTAAGTTGTTCTGCGAACAACCAACGATCGATCTGAATACGGTTTTGTTTATGGTCGATCTCGATATGATCGGAGCTATGAATGCACAATCTCAATTGTTTGTTCTTGGGTTAGAACATTTCAAGGATATGAATGATTTGATTGTTAATTCTAAAACAGAACTGAATATTCAAAAAGAAGGAATGATGAATATGACGAGAGACACAGAGCCATTCCTAAAGAAGAATATAAAATGCATCACTTTTTCTACCGGTATTAATTCTAATACTCATAAGATAACAGATGAGCTTAAAATGCTTAACTTTGAGGGAGAAAAAAAGGTGCTCGATTATCTTCTGATGCTCATTTCAAAATTGGAAGAAATGCCTGATTATAAATGTAAACAAACACAGTGATGAATATTTTAATTAAAAACGCCTCAGTAGTAAATGAAGGTAAGATCATAAAAGCAAATGTATTGATCAATGGGAATATGATCGCAGAAATATCGGAACAGGAGATCACAACTTCTGTCGATAAAACAATAGATGCCGCTGGAAAATATCTTTTCCCTGGTTGTATCGATGATCAAGTGCATTTCAGAGAACCGGGGTTAACACATAAAGGAGAAATATATACAGAAGCGAAAGCAGCTGTTGCAGGTGGGATCACTTCTTATATGGAAATGCCGAACACTGTTCCGAATGTATTTACTCAGGATCTATTAGAAGATAAATACAAACGTGCATCAGAGGTCTCTTTGGCAAACTACTCTTTTTTTATGGGAGCTTCTAACGACAATTTAGAAGAAGTATTGAAGACCGATCCTAAAACTGTTTGTGGTGTTAAAGTGTTCATGGGTTCTTCTACAGGTAATATGCTGGTTGATAAACGTGAAACATTGGAAGGTTTGTTCTCGAAGTGCAACATGTTGATCGCAACTCATTGTGAAGATGAGGCTACGATCAAACATAACATGCAAGTGTATAAAGATAAATATGGGGATGATGTTCCGATGGTTTGTCATCCGGAGATCAGAAGTGAAGAGGCTTGTTATAGATCATCTTCATTAGCTGTGGAGTTGGCAAAAAAATACAATACACGTTTGCATATTCTTCATATTTCTACCGCTAAAGAATTAGCTTTGTTTGATAACTCAAAACCTTTGAAAGAAAAAAGAATTACTGCTGAAGCTTGTATTCATCATTTGTGGTTCAGTGATGGGGATTATAAAACAAAGGGTGCATTCATAAAATGGAATCCGGCAGTAAAAAAAGCGAGTGATAGAGATGCGATCTTTCAGGCGCTGTTGGATAATAAGATCGATGTCATTGCAACCGATCATGCACCTCATACGATAGAAGAAAAAAATCAAAGCTATTTTAAAGCTCCTTCGGGCGGACCATTGGTTCAACATTCATTGAATGCCATGTTGGAATTTTACAAACAAGGAAAAATATCATTGGAGCGCATTGCCGAAAAAATGGCACATGCTGTTGCTGATTGTTTTCAAATTGAGAAAAGAGGTTATATCCGCAAAGGCTACTTTGCCGATCTGGTATTGGTGGATCTCAACAATTCTTATACAGTTGAAAAATCGAATGTACTTTACAAGTGCGGATGGAGTCCGTTTGAAGGAACTACTTTTCATTCAAGTATAACACATACTTTTGTGAGTGGGCATCTTGTTTTTGAAAATGGAAAATTTGATGAATCCGTTAAAGGAAAGCGAATGACATTTGAACGATAATTTTTAGGAGAGCGAACAGTGTTATATTGGATATTAAAACCATTACAGAATATTTTTTTAAGGATCTTTTACCGGATCGACTACAAAGGAATTGAAAATATTCCCCGTGGTGTGCCTGTTGTGATAGCCACCAACCATGCAAATGCTTTTATCGATCCTTGTATTGTTGGCATGTTGCCCATACAAAAAGTTCGCTTCTTTGCCCGTGGAGATGTTTTTAAGGGGAAGTTTGCTAAAATGGCTCTCGAAAGCATGAACATCAGTCCCATGTATCGCATGCAGGAAGGATACAGCGAGATAAAAAAAAACGATAAAACATTTGAAGAGTGCAGACGACTTTTAGCAGATAACAAAGCATTGTTATTATACCCGGAAGCGATCTGTATCCTTGAAAGGAGATTGCGCCCTCTAAAAAAAGGATTATCAAGAATTGTATTTCAGTCGGCCGAAGCAATGGATTACAGCAAGAACATCTGGATTGTTCCTGCCGGGATCAATTATACGGCAGCGAATAAATTTGGCAGTAAAGTGTTCATTGAATTTGGAAAGGCGATGTCTGCTGATGTTTATTATGAACGCTTTAAGCAGGATAAAGTAAAAACCATCAATGAGTTTACACGCGACTTGGAACGCAAAATGTCTGATCATTTGGTGATCGTTAAAAATCCTGAACATGATCGCTTTTTAGAACTCATTGAAGAAATGTATTTAACAGAATGGTTGAAGAATAAAAATGTTGACCCTTCCGATCTTGAACAACAATACATTGGAAGTAAGGAAATGGCAGCCATGATCAATCATGTAGATGAACATGCTCCCGCCATGTTGATCGATCTAAAAGTAAAAGCCGTTGATTACAACAGAAGGGTAAAAGCGAATTTGCTTCGCGATCATTTATTGCATCCCGGCAATATCAATAAAATGAATTTCGGTCGTTTTTTATTGGATGGAATACTTTTATGGTTAGGCTTACCTATATATATGTTTGGAGTGCTAACCAATAAGTTACCTTACATGTTGGCTCAAAATGTTGCCGATAATAAAGTAAAGCATATTGAATTTTATGCTTCCGTTCATGCCAATTTAGGAATGATCCTATGGTTGCTTTATTATCCGGCTCAGTTACTTTTGATCGCTTTCCTATTTAAGAGTTGGATGCTTTTAGGTGTATTATCTGTGTTGATCCCTTTGTCGGGACTCATTGCCCTTTCATTTTACCCGCTAATGAAAAAGATCTTTGGTCGTTTACGCTTATTACGTATGGTAAGAAAAGACCGGAAGATCGTTGAAACATTAATTGGTGATCGCAATGAGGTGCAGCACGACCTGAAGGCAATGATCGATTACTACCGTGCTTCTCAAAAATAAATAGTTGCCTTCCCGGAACTAGGAATGCTGGTTTTTTTATCGAAAAAATGCTCATTTTAATCGAAAAAACGTAAAAAAAGACGGATTTTTGGTCAAAATGTGGGATAAAATCCTATTTTCGCATCAGATTTTGTTAACCCGAATGTAAAAAAGTGCTATAGAATACTTGTAGTGTGCTATATTTTTTTACCTTTGCGGGCTCTCAAAAAAAAATGTACAACCATGCAAGCAGGGAAAGCATACATTATTCAGTTTGTGAATTTGGGTTTAGGGGAGCATGAATTTGAGTTTGATGTAAACGATAAGTTCTTTGAAAATCTTGAGTATTCTGAAATAAAACAAGGAAATATTCAAGTAAAGCTGACATTGATCAAGCAATCAACAATGATGATATTGCAGTTCAATATTGGCGGAACAGTGAAAATGAATTGTGATCGTTGTTATGGGGAGTTCGATCTTCCAATAGCAGGAGATTACAGACTGATCGTAAAAGTTGGTGGTCATGATGTAGGTGATGAAGATGATGATATTATCAGCATTGCTGCCAATGAGCACGAATTAGATCTAAGTCAGTTCATTTATGAGTATATTATGCTTTCATTGCCTTTGAAGCGTGTACATCCGGACGATGAGAACGGAAACAGTACATGTGATCAGGAGATGCTGAATAAATTAAATAATTATTTGGTGGAAAATGAAGGGGAAGAGCCGGCTGATCCTAGATGGGAAGGCCTGAAGAATATAAAATTAAACTAGTAAATATTAACAATTAAATAAATAATACAATGCCACATCCTAAGCGAAAATTATCGAGAGCAAGAAGAGATAGCCGTAGAGGTCATGATAAAGCTACTGCTTCTACATTAGCTATTTGCCCTACTACAGGTCAACCACACTTGTATCACAGAGCTCATTGGTTCGAAGGAAAACTTTACTACAAAGGAAAAGTAGTAATGGAGAAAGCGTCTGCATAAGCAGAGGTTTAGCCTTTAACTAATATTAGCAACCAATCAAAATTTTATGAAGATAGGTATAGATATTATGGGCGGAGATTTTGCACCCGATGCAACCATATCGGGCGCAATTTTGGCTTATAATGAGTTACCAAAAGATGTTCGTTTAGTTTTAATTGGCGACAATGAACAAATTTTGGCAGGACTTGCAAAACACAATGTGGATGCATCGTGTTTTGATATTGTTCACGCTCCCGATGTGATCGGAATGGGTGAACATCCTACTAAAGCATTTGCACAAAAACCCAATTCTAGCATTAGTTTTGGGTTTCATCTTTTAAAAGAGGGTAAGATCGATGCGTTTGCAAGCAATGGAAACACAGGCGCAATGCTTGTCGGCTCAATGTTTACCGTAAAAGCAATTTCAGGTGTTATCCGTCCTTGTATTACTTCTGTTATGCCTAAACCATCCGGTGGTGTTGGGCTTATCCTTGATGTTGGAACGAATGCCGATTGTAAACCTGATGTATTGTATCAGTTTGCTGTGCTAGGTTCACTCTATGCAGAGCATGTGTATAACATTAAAAATCCGAAAGTTGGTTTGTTGAACATTGGTGAAGAACCTGAAAAAGGTAACTTGGTAGCACAAGCTACACATGGATTAATGAAGGATAGCAAAGATTTCAACTTTATCGGTAATGTAGAAGGTCGTGACCTTTTCAGCGATGCTGTAGATGTTATTGTGTGTGATGGATTTACAGGAAATGTAGTTCTAAAAGAAGCTGAAGCATTTTATACCATGATCAAAAAGAGAGGGATCAAAGATGAATTCTTTGACCGTTTTAATTATGAGAATTATGGTGGAACACCTGTATTAGGTATCAATTCAACAGTGATGATCGGACATGGAATTTCCAATGATGTAGCTGTTAAGAATATGATATTATTGTCGAAAGATGTTGTGGAAGCAAAGCTTCCTGAAAAAATTAAACTAGCATTTAACTAATGACAAAAATAACTGCTGCTATAACTGCTGTTGCCGGATATGTTCCGGAATACGTGTTAACCAATGCAGAATTAGAAAAATTGGTTCCTACTACCAGCGAATGGATAGAGACCAGAACCGGGATCAAAGAAAGAAGGATCTTGAAAGGTGAAGGTTTAGGAACATCAGATATGTGCGTAAAAGCCATTAATGATCTCTTAAAAAAGCGTGGCATATCTCCATTAGAAATCGACATGATCATTGTGGGTACTGTTACTCCTGATTATGTATTCCCTTCTACTTCGAATGTTGTTTGCGATAAAGTGGGTGCAACCAATGCCTGGGGATATGATGTGAATGCTGCTTGTTCAGGATTTGTATATTCTTTGGTTACTGGTGCTCAATTCATCGAAACAGGAAAATATAAAAAAGTAATTGTTATGGGTGCAGATAAAATGTCTGCAATCCTCGATTATACCGATCGTTCAACATGTATCATCTTTGGTGATGGTGCAGGTTGTGTGTTATTGGAACCAACTACCGATGGTTTAGGTGTTCAGGATTCTATCTTGAAAGCTGATGGATCGGGTCGTCAATACTTACACCAAAAAGCAGGTGGATCAGTAAAACCGCCTACGCATGAAACAGTGGATGCACGTGAGCATTATGTGTATCAGGATGGACAACCTGTATTCAAACGTGCTGTTGTAGGTATGGCTGAAGTATCTGCTGATATCATGCAACGTAATAACCTAAAATCGGAAGACGTTGCATGGTTAGTTCCTCATCAGGCAAACAAACGTATCATTGATGCTACTGCCGAGCGTATGGGATTATCATCTGAAAAAGTAATGTTGAATATTCAGAAATACGGAAATACAACTGCAGGAACCATTCCTTTGTGTTTATGGGATTATGAAAAGCAAATGAAAAAAGGAGATAACATCATCATCTCTACCTTTGGAGCCGGCTTTACATGGGGAAGTATCTATTTGAAATGGGCATACGATAGTAAGTAAGAAACAATTATTAAACAGAATATAAATTTAAAAATCATAGCAGATGAAACTGAATGAAATCCAAGATTTAATCAAATTTGTTTCAAAATCTGGCGTAAGCGAGGTTGAATTGGAAACAAAAGATGTTAAGATTGTAATTAAAACACCTGCAGGTAAAAGCAAAGAGCAGGTAGTATTACAGACAGTAGCTGCTCCGGTAGCACAACCTGTTATTCAAGCTGCTGCTCCTGTTGTTCAACAACAAGCTGCTCCTGCTGTGGAAACAAAAGCTCCTGCTGCAAACAATAATTCAGGTGCTGATGAATCAAAATATGTGACCATCAAATCACCGATGATCGGAACATTCTACCGTTCTTCTTCTCCTGATAAACCACCATTTGTAAATGTTGGTGATGAGATCGGAGCTGGAAAAACAGTTTGTATCATTGAAGCAATGAAATTGTTCAATGAGATCGAATCAGATGTAAAAGGTAAGATCGTTAAAGTATTGGTGAATGATGCTACTCCTGTTGAGTACGATCAACCATTATTCTTAGTAGATCCTAGCTAATTTGAAAATTTGGAAGTTCCTTAATTTGGAAATGGTTAGCCCTTTTCGAATTAATATGTATTTCCTTTTCAAATTTTCAAATTGTTTAATTTTCAAATTGGAATCATGTTTAAAAAGATATTAATTGCAAACAGGGGCGAGATCGCATTGCGTGTCATTCGTACCTGTAAAGAAATGGGAATTAAAACAGTTGCGGTTTATTCAACAGCTGATAAAGATTCTCTACATGTGAAATTTGCTGATGAAGCCGTATGTATCGGACCTCCTCCAAGTAAAGATTCATACTTGAACATTCCGAATATTATTTCTGCTGCTGAGATCACCAATGCGGATGCGATCCATCCGGGTTATGGTTTCTTATCAGAGAATGCAAAATTTTCAAAGATCTGTCAGGAACATAATATCAAGTTTATTGGTGCATCACCTGAAATGATCAATGCAATGGGTGATAAAGCTTCTGCAAAAGCAACCATGATCGCTGCAGGTGTGCCGTGTGTTCCGGGATCTGATGGATTGTTGGAAAGTGCACAACAAGCAGTTGAACTAGCTCCTAAAGTTGGTTACCCTGTGATCATCAAAGCAACAGCTGGTGGTGGCGGACGTGGTATGCGTATCATCTGGAAGGAAGAAGATATGGTTTCTAATTTTGAATCAGCTAGCAAAGAAGCAGAGGCTGCATTTGGAAATGGTGCCATGTATATGGAAAAATACATTGAAGAACCTCGCCATATCGAAATTCAGGTAGTAGGTGACCAATACGGAAAAGCTTGTCATTTATCGGAACGTGATTGCTCTGTTCAAAGACGCCATCAAAAGTTAGTGGAAGAAACACCATCTCCATTCATGACCGATGAATTACGCGAACGTATGGGTGAAGCAGCGATCAAAGCTGCCTTGGCTGTAAACTACGAAGGTGTAGGTACCGTAGAGTTTTTGGTTGACAAACACCGCAATTTCTATTTCATGGAAATGAATACACGTATTCAGGTGGAGCATCCGATCACGGAAGAGGTGATCGATTATGACTTGATCCGTGAACAAATATTAGTAGCTGCAGGTGTTCCTATCTCCGGAAAGAACTATTACCCTCAGTTACATGCGATCGAATGCCGTATCAATGCAGAGGATCCGTTTAATAACTTCCGTCCTTCACCGGGTAAGATCGGTAATTTACATACTCCGGGTGGACATGGTATTCGTGTGGATTCTCATATCTATGCAGGTTATACCATCCCGCCAAATTATGACAGTATGGTAGCGAAATTGATCACAGTGGCACAAACACGTGAAGAGGCTATCGCAAAAATGCACCGTGCATTAAGCGAGTATGTGATCGAAGGTGTAAAAACAACGATCCCTTTCCACTTACGTTTGATGAAAGATGAACGTTTTATCAAAGGGGATTATACAACCAAATTCCTGGAAGATTTCGATCTTTCGGAGTAAATGAATATTCAGCAGAACGCCACACAATTGTGTGGCGTTTTTGTTTTATAACACCTCGGTTTTCCCGAAAAAAATCATTAAGTTTGTTATACCAACAATCAAAAAAATGAAGACAAAAAAGATCATTCAATTTTCACTTTTTATAGCAGCATGTATCACAACAACAGCTGTTGCACAAACTAAATTAATTGAGAAAGTAAGTCGCAAAGGAAGCGAACTTATGATCCCCTACGAAAAATATCAATTAGCGAATGGATTAACCGTTCTAGTACACGAAGATCACTCCGATCCGATCGTATATGTGGATGTAACCTATCATGTAGGTTCGGCACGCGAACAGGAAGGTCGTTCGGGATTTGCTCACTTTTTTGAACACATGATGTTCCAAGGATCAGAGCATGTGGGGGATGAACAGCATTTTAAAATTGTTACCGAAGCCGGAGGAACGTTAAACGGAACAACCAACCGTGATCGAACCAATTATTTTGAAGTATTACCTTCTAATCAGTTGGAAACGGCTTTTTGGCTGGAAAGTGACCGTATGGGCTTTTTGTTGGACTCTGTTACTCAGAAAAAATTTGAAGTACAACGTGCTACTGTAAAAAATGAGCGTGGTCAAAATTATGATAACAAACCGTATGGATTGGTGTTTGAAAAGATCAGCGCAGCATTGTATCCAACTACTCATCCGTATTCCTGGTTAACCATTGGTTATATCGAAGATTTGAATCGTGTGGATGTGAATGACCTGAAAAAATTCTTCTTACGTTGGTATGGTCCGAATAACGCTACTTTAACTGTTTCAGGCGATGTGAAGCCCGAGGATGTATTGAAGTTAGCTGAAAAATATTTCGGCCCGATCCCTGTAGGTCCTGAAGTGAAACCTCAAACGGTAGCTGATGTGATCCTGGATAAAGATAGATACATCTCTTATGAAGATAATATCCGTGCACCACAGATCAACTTTTCATATCCAAGTGTTCCTGCCCGTCATGCCGATGAAGCAGCATTAGATGTGTTGGCAGATATTCTTGCAGGAAACAAATCGTCTATTTTCTATCAAACATTCATCAAATCACAATTAGCACAATCGGCTGATGTGTATAATTCTACTTCTGAATTAGCAGGTGATTTTTCAGTGCAGGTAAAAACCTTCCCTGATAAACCTTTAGTACAAATGGATTCATTGATCCGCTATTGTTTTGCTCAATTTGAAAAACGTGGTGTGACTGATGATGATCTTACAAAGTTTAAGGCAAGCATGGAATCACAAATGGTAAATGCATTGTCGAGTGTACAGGGAAAAGGTGCTATGTTGGCGGCTTATCAAACTTTTACAGGGAATCCGAATTATTTAGTAAAAGAGATGGACGCTTATAACAAAGTGACCAAAGAAGATGTAATGAGAGTTTACAACAAGTATGTAAAAGGAAAATATGCAGTTATATTAAGTACTGTCCCTAAAGGAAAATCAAACTTGGTAGCCAAAGCAGATAACTATACTTATCCAGTTAGAAATGTAAATGCTGTTGAAGCAGAAGGGTATAAGTCATTAAAATATAACAAGGCAAAGGATACTTTTGATCGTAATAAGCAACCGGTTGCTCCAGCTGCTGCTTTGGTAAAAGCACCAGATTATTGGAAACAAAATTTTGATAATGGAGTGAAATTGATCGGAGCAAAATCGGATGAGGTTCCAAAAGTAACCATCCAATTGAGTGTTGAGGCCGGACATCGTTATGAGCCAATGGCAAAAGCGGGTATTTCGCAGTTGTTGACGAGTATGATGAACGAGTCCACTCAAAAACATACTGCCGAAGAAATTGCTGAAATGCTTGAAAAAATGGGAAGTAGCGTGAGTGTCATGAATAACGGACAAGATATTGTTGTGTATGTGTCATCATTGACAAAGAATATTGATGCAACATTAGCTATTGCGCAAGAGATCTTGTTTCAGCCAAAGTTTGATGAGAAAGAATTTGAGCGTATCAAAAAGCAACGCATAGAAGCAATTGCGAATCAAGCAACACAGGCAACAACAATTGCTAATAATGTATATGCTAAATTGTTGTATGGCGATAAACACATTATGAGTATTAGCTTATTGGGAACAAAAGAAACGGTAAGTGCTATTACGCTGGATGATGTGAAAAAATATTATGCTGATTATTTTTCACCATCTATAGCCTCTGCTGTAGTGGTGGGTGATATTGATCAAGCTACTGCCATTTCGAAGTTGTCGTTCTTAAAGAACTGGACTGGTCCGAAAGTATTAAAAGGTATTGAGCCAAAATCGCCTGCTATTGAAAAAACAAAATTGTATTTTGTAAATAAAGATAAAGCACCGCAATCAGAGATCAGGATAGGTTACTTGTCAATGGCATTTGATGCTACCGGTGATTTTTATAAATCACAGATCATGAATTATCCATTAGGCGGATCATTCAATAGCCGAATCAACTTGAATTTGCGTGAGCTGCATGGCTTTACATATGGTGCTCGTGGTAGCTTCAGCGGGAATCAATTTGTTGGTCCGTTCACTGCAAGTGCAGGTGTTCGTGCCAATGCTACTGATAGTTCTGTGATCGAATTTATGAAAGAGATAAAGAACTATGCCGACAATGGTATTAAAGATGCAGAGTTGGAGTTCACAAAAAAATCGATGGGACAAAGTGAGGCTTTGAAATATGAAACAGCTATGCAAAAAGCCGGTTTCATTAAGCGTATTTTGGATTATAATTTAGAAAAGAATTTTACTGATCAGCAAAGTGAAATTTTAAAAGCGATCACCAAGCAGGAGATCAATGCTTTGGCAAAAAAACAATTACCATACAATAAGATGGTGATCCTTGTTGTAGGTGATAAGGTAGCAGTTTGGGAAAGCATCAATAAATTAGGATACGAAGTAATAGAGTTGGATGTGGATGGGAATAGAATAGGGGGGGAGAAAAAAGTGGAGGATGGACAAAATACAGCTCCAGCTAACAATGGAAAAGAGCCTTACAAAAAGGTTTACAGGGATGTGAAAGAAAAATAAATGAAAAAGGTGATCAATTTGATCACCTTTTTTTTTGAAAAAAACTTTTCATTAAGTCGGCACATTCATCTGCAATTATGCCGTGTATTATTTCTGTTTTTGGATGTAGGATCTTATTACCTACAAAATTAAATCCACGCTTGGTATCGCTGGCTCCATAAACGATCTTTCCTATTTGCGACCAGGAAAGGGCACCGGCACACATCACACAAGGTTCGAGTGTGATGTACATAATGCATTCATTTAAATATTTTCCATTTAAAAAATTGGCTGCAGAAGTAATGGCTTGCATTTCGGCATGTGCCGTCACATCGTTCAAACGTTCGGTTAAGTTATGAGCACGTGCAATGATCTTGTTGTTGCAAACAACAACAGCCCCAACAGGAACTTCATCTGCATCAAAAGCTTTTTTTGCTTCTTTTAATGCTTCACGCATAAAGTATTCGTCCGATAGAATGTTTTCCATTACAACCAGCCTTTTTCTAATATATCCTTGGTGTGATAAGTAATGATCAAATTGGAACCCGAGCGTGCAAAAGCATACATATTTTCCATTACGATCTTTTGCTCATCGATCCAGCCTTTCGCAGCGGCCGCTTTTACCATTGAATATTCTCCAGATACATTGTAACAAGCAATCGGCAATAGCGTGTTTTGTCGCAGGTTAAAGATCACATCCATATAGGCAAGCGCTGGTTTTACCATTAATATATCAGCACCTTCAGCTTCATCAAGCATCCCTTCAGTCATGGATTCATTTCCATTTCTGAAATCCATTTGATAAGATTTACGATCACCTTTTTGCGGGGCAGAATCTGCTGCTTCGCGGAAAGGACCATAATAGGCTGATGCGTATTTGATGGAATAGGACATGATCGCAGTATTCTCAGATCCATTTTTGTCTAATAGTGTTCGCATGGCAGCAATGCGGCCATCCATCATATCACTTGGTGCAACCATATCGGCACCGGCTTGTGCGTGTGCCAAAGCCATTTTTGCTAATACTTCAACGGAGGAATCATTGTGTACATAATCATCGTGAAGAATACCACAATGACCATGTGTTGTATAAGCACATACACACACATCGGTGATCACATATAATTTGTCACCGAATTTTTCTTTTAAAGCTTTTACCGCCTTTACAATGATAGAGTTGTTGCTGAAAGAAGAGCTTGCATCAGTTGACTTTTGTTCACCAACTCCAAAGAGTAGTATTTTATTGATCCCGATTTTTAATCCTTTTTCTACATCCTTCAATAGTTCATCAATAGAGTAGTGATTAATACCCGGCATTGCATCGATCGGATGAATGGTATTTGTTCCTTCTACAACAAAGTATGGGTAAATGAACATGTCTTTTGAAAGACGTGTTTCTGCAACCATTTCTCTTGAAATAGCTGTTTTTCTTAATCTACGTGGGCGATGTATCATTGTTTTGTTATATTCCGAAAACAGCTTCTGCTAATCCTGTTTCATCAAATGATGCAGGAAGTATGCTATTCTCGATTCCAAATTCTTTTAGTTTCCTTTGAGTAGAAGTACCTATGGCAACTACTCTCTGTGTATTTTTAATTTTAGTCTGTTTAAAGAATGATTCAACATTAGAAGGGCTCGTAAAAACAAGTACATCTGCTTCCGGGACTTGAATGTTTTCTCGTGAAGCTGTTTCATAAACTACAAGGTCGGTTAATTTCGAAGCATCTTCAAATTGCTGTTGTATCGTTCTTATTCCGCCTTTGGCTTGAGGAAATAATACCGTTTCTTGTCCAACTGTTTTTGCGAATTTTTTTCCGACTACTTTGGTGTCGTTGATATGCCCTACAAATGCTGCATTTTTATTGTGCTTTTTTAATGCATATTCAGTTGATTTGCCAATAACACCAAATTTTGTTTTGGGTTTAATATCTGGCGATTGATTGAAAAAATGATCAACCGCATTGCTACTGGCAAAGAATATCCAATCTGAAGCAGGAGTATCACTTATCTTAACTTGTTTTGTTTCAATGAATGAAATGCCATGAACTTTGTATCCGTTTCCTTCCAGTGTTTTTTTGAAAAATGAATGTTCGTTTAAGTCGCGTGTAATTAAAACAGAAAGAGGTTTGATAGCATTTAAAGTATCAACGATCTTTTGCGCAAAGCCTTCGTTGGTAAATGATTCCTTATAGATACGTTTTGGCATTCCATTCCAATTGTCGGATTTAGAAGCCCACACTTTGAATTTATTATCCTCTTTAATGCAGTATACACCTAAAGGAAGTTGGCAGCCACCATCAAATAAGTTGAGCACTTTACGTTCTATTCCGATAATGTCTTCTACTTTTTCAGAATTTAACTTGTTGATGTGCTGGAATAATTCATGATCATCTTCACGTATCTGCAAACCTAATACGCCTTGAGCAGGAGCAGGAATAAATTCTTTAGGATCCAGACGTAATACTTTAAATTCACTGAGGTCGATCTTTAGTCTTTCCACGCCTGCAGCTGCTAACATGATCGCATCGTATTTTTTATCACGAAGCTTTTGAATTCGTGTAGGGACATTACCTCTTAGATCTTCAATCTGTATATCACTTCTAAACGCTAATAATTGAGATTTTCTTCTGGCAGAAGAAGTTCCAACGATCGCATTTTTTTTGAATGCATATTTAAGTGTTTTATCAACGCTTTCTTTTCTAACTAAGATCAGTTCAGCAGGATCTTCCCGTTCAGAAACGGCAGCTATTTTTAATCCTTCTGGAGAAGTGGTAGGTAGATCTTTATGTGAGTGAACGGCAAGATCGATCTCTTTATTTAATAGTGCATCTTCAATTTCTTTTGTGAAAAATCCTTTACCTTCCAGCTTATCAAAACTAAGATGTTGTATTTGGTCACCTTGTGTTTTGATGATCTTTATTTCTGCTGTAAGTCCTAGTTTTTGAACTTTACGTAATACATGATTTGCTTGCCACAAGGCTAATTCGCTACCTCTGCTGCCTATGATTATTTTTCTCTCCATATGGTTTATTGGGAATTCGATCTTGCTAATATAGGATGCTAAAATTAGAAAATCGATTGATAACTCTATTTCTGATTGGTCAAAATATCTTTTGCCATCTTCATCGGAACACTGATGTATTTTTTCTCCATGTATTGAAGTATTTTGTCTAATACTTCTTTGGATTGAGCATCCATTGATGATAGTTCTTTTGCGAACACTTCATTCATTGCAACTTCGCGGATCTCTTTTACTTTTTTAGGAACTTCGCTCATTGCCAGTTCAACTTTTCTTGCTTTAAGAATTTGTTTGAACTCTTCAATATTATTTTCAATGATCACTTTACAAGCTTCTAATTCTTTTTCTCTTGCTTGTAAATTTTCTTTTGCAACTTCTTGAAGATTATTTACTGCTATCAAATTAACATCATAGTTGTTCAAGATCTCAGCATCCAGGTCATTTGGAATAGCTAGGTCGATTACCACTTTCTTTGACTTATCATCGCCAACCAGACTTTTATAGATTGCTGGAGTGATCACGCTTTCTGCAGCACCGGTGCACGTAACAATGATATCAAATCCTTCTTTGTAATTTGATAATTCAGAAAGAGGAAATGCTTTTCCATTTAGATCAGCAGCTAATTTTTCTGCATTTTCTAACGTTCTGTTGAATACGGTGAAGTTAGCAAATTTGTGCTTTTTAAGGTATTGCGCCATGTTGGTATTGGTCACTCCCGATCCTATGATCAGGAAGCGGGCATCCAATTTTACATTAAGTGCGCGTAATTTTCTATAAGCTAAAGAAACTACGGATACAGGATTGCGGGCAATGTTTGTATGTGTATATACTTCTTTACCAACTTCGATCGTGCGTTTAATAGCCAAACGGATAAGGTCACCGGTTAATCCCAATTCATTGCATTTTTCATAAGCATTACGAACCTGAGTGATGATCTCACGTTCTCCAACTACCAATGAATCAATGGAAGATGCTACGCTAAATAAATGGCGCAATGCATTTTCTCCTTCAAAAACTTTTGCATTCTCGATCGACAAGTTGATCTCGGTGTCGGTCCAGTTTGTATCGAATGAATTGAAGAATTTTTTAAGGAAGAGTTGGTCGATGTTTTCGTTTACGGAAAGCATGAACTCAACACGGTTACAAGTAGATAAATAAAGCAGTTCTTCCGCATTTACGGAGCTTTTCAAGAATTCTAATCTCGATCTCAGATCAGCATCACTAATATGAAACTTGCCGATATCATTAATATCAGTAGTTTTGTGCGTGAATGCTATGATCTTAAAACGGTCCAAGTCTATTTTCTCCTTTTATTTACAGCACAAATTTGCAAAGCAGCAACACCTCATTTGTCATGAATTTGTCATGAAACTAGTTTAGATTTGTTCCAAATAAGATTTTTTTGTTTAATTAATTGATAATCAGTGTTTTGTTTGTGTTTTAGGAAAAACTGATCTTCGTCAGTTGGGCAAAATGCCCGCATTACAAAAAGATTTTCCCTGAAAACGGTCATTGCGTGTTAGTTTTCAACAATTTATTTGTGAATTATTTTGCAGAAAATAAAAATGTGCTTATCTTCGCGTCCCATTTTAAAGAAAAAGTGGAATTTTTAGTGTAAAAATTAATATATAAAACAGTGGAAGCAATTAGTTACAAAACAGTTTCAGCAAGCAAAGAAACTGTAAACAAAGGATGGGTTTTGATCGATGCAGAAAACGAAACATTGGGTCGTTTGGCGTCTAAAGTTGCCTTTATTTTAAGAGGTAAGAACAAAACAAATTTTACTCCTCACGTTGATACAGGTGATAATGTTATTATTATCAACGCTGAAAAAGTTAAATTAACAGGTAATAAACTTACTGAAAAAGAGTACGTTCGTCACACAGGGTATCCGGGTGGTCAGCGTTTCGCTACTCCTAAAGTATTATTAACTTCTAAGCCTACTGAAGTAATTCGTATGGCGGTTAGCGGTATGTTACCAAAAAACAAATTGGGAGATGCTTTAAGACGTAATGTTTACATCTACGCAGGTTCTGAGCATCCTCATGCAGCACAACAACCAAAAGAAATCAAATTAAACACAATTAAATAATAAAGATGGAAGTCGTAAATACTCTTGGTAGAAGAAAAACCGCTGTAGCGCGTGCATATGCGCAAAAAGGAAGTGGCAACATTGTAATCAACGGAAGAGATTACAAAAGCTACTTTACAACAACCACTTTACAATACAAAATAGGTCAAGCATTTGCAGTTACTAAAACTGTTGGTGAAGTTGACGTAAATGTAAATGTAAAAGGGGGCGGGGTAACAGGACAGGCAGAAGCTGTACGTTTAGCAATTGCCCGTGCTTTAGTAGAAATGGATGCTAATCATAAACCTGCTTTAAAAGCTGAAGGTTTAATGACACGTAATCCGAAAATGGTTGAACGTAAAAAACCGGGTCAGAAGAAAGCTCGTAAGCGTTTCCAATTCAGCAAACGTTAATATTATTTGGTTTTGCAGATCAATTTCTACAATTGGTTTGCAATACCTTATTAAGAAAATCATCTATCTAAAAAAAGTATTAAAAAATAAAGACAAATGTCAAGAACAAATTTTAACGAATTATTAGAAGCCGGATCTCACTTCGGTCACTTAAAAAGAAAATGGAATCCAGCTATGGCTCCATATATTTTTACTGAGAAAAATGGTATCCACATCATCGACTTGAACAAAACAGTTGTAAAAATTGATGAGGCTGCAAATGCTTTAAAACAAATTGCTAAATCAGGTAAGAAAGTTTTATTCGTTGCTACTAAAAAACAAGCAAAAGATATCGTTGCTGAAAAAGTAAAAGCAATCAACATGCCTTATGTTACTGAGCGTTGGCCAGGTGGTATGTTGACCAATTTTGCTACTATCCGTAAAGCGGTTAAGAAAATGGCAACAATCGATAAAATGGCTACTGACGGAACTTTTGATAACATCTCTAAAAAAGAGAAATTACAAATTTCACGTGAGCGTGCTAAATTAGAAACTCAATTAGGAAGTATTGCTGACTTAACCCGTTTACCGGCAGCATTATTTATCGTTGATATTTCTAAAGAACATATCGCAGTTGCAGAAGCAAAGCGTTTAAATATCCCAACATTTGCGATCGTTGATACAAACTCTGATCCGAATGTTGTTGATTACGCAATTCCTGCAAATGACGATGCTTCAACTTCTATCTCTTTGATCACTGGTCTTATTGCTAAAGCGATCGAAGAAGGATTAGCTGAACGTAAAGTGGATAAAGAAACAGCTGCTGCTGAAGAAAAAGATGGTAAATCATCTTCTCGTGAAGAGGCTTCTAAATTAGCTGCTGGTGCTAAATTCAAATCATCTGATGATGAAGGAGATGTTGCTGTAGGTAAAAAAACTGCAGTGAAAAAACCTAGAAAAAAATAAGCACACGCTTTTATAAGCACATAAGGGGCTTTAAAGAATATATATTAATTGTATAAATGTCCCGACTTTACAGGTCGGGATATTTTTTAATAACAAAACAAAAAAATGACAACAATGGCTATAACAGCAGCAGACGTTAATAAATTACGTCAAATGACAGGTGCAGGTATGATGGACTGCAAAAAAGCATTAACTGAAGCAAACGGTGATTTTGAAAAAGCAATCGATGAATTGCGTAAAAAAGGTCAGAAAGTTGCGGCTAACCGTAGCGACCGTGATGCAAAAGAAGGTTTGGTAGTTGCTAAAACAACTGCAGATAACAAACGTGGTGTTGTATTGGTAGTAAATTGTGAAACCGATTTCGTTGCTAAAAACGAAGACTTCGGAAAATTTGTAAATAATATCGTTGATGTTGCGATCGCAAAAAATCCAAAATCAGTGGATGAATTAAAAGCATTAGCATACGATAACAATATCACCATTGCTGATAAATTGATCGAACAAACAGGTGTGATCGGTGAAAAGATCGATCTTTCTAAATATGAAACTGTTGAGGCTTCATACGTGATCGCTTATAACCACCCTGGTAATAAATTAGCGAACATTGTTGGTTTCAACAAAGATGCAGTAAATGCTGAAGTAGCTAAAGATGTGGCAATGCAAGTTGCTGCAATGGCACCTGTAGCTGTTGATAAAGATGGTGTTGATTCAGAAACATTACAACGTGAGATCGAGATCGGTAAAGAACAAGCTCGTGCTGAAGGAAAACCGGAAGATATGTTAGAAAAAATTGCAATGGGTAAATTGAATAAATTCTACAAAGAATCTACTTTGTTGAATCAAGAGTTTATCAAAGACAATAAAAAGTCAATCGCTCAATACCTTGATGGTTCTGAGAAAGGATTAACTGTTACAGCTTTCAAACGCATTGCTTTAGGTTAATCAATATTCAATTAAAAAAATCCCGATATTTATCGGGATTTTTTTTGGACTAATTTTTAATTTGACATGAAAAAACTTCTTTTGTTATCAACTTTAATCGTTCTTATGTCCGCTTGTTTAAACGAGTCGGTTAAAGAGAAGGTGAATACTGTTGGTGATGCTGCCGGAGAAACTGCCGGTGAATTTATAAAAGGTGTTGGCAGTGGAATGGATAAGGCATTTGAAGTAAAAGTATCATCGCCCAAGTATATTAGTGATAAAGGATTAGAGTTTAGTAAAGTGACCATAAATAGTGCGGGTGAAGGGATGGATAATATGTTGAATGTTTATGTTATATTTAAAAAAGATTTTTCGGGAAAATTAACCGCAAAGGTTTTTGATACAAAAGAAAATGAAGTAGGTAGAGTGACTTTACAAGTAGAAGGTAAAGCAGAGGAGGCTAAGTACATCGATTTTGAATTTGACCCCCGTACCAATATTGATAGTGATTTTAAAATAATTATAGAATAAATATGAAATATAAACGCATTCTCTTGAAACTTAGTGGTGAGTCACTAATGGGTAATAAACAGTTTGGTATCGATAATGAGCGTTTGGCTCAATATGCGAAACAAATAAAGGAAATTGCTGATATGGGTGTTCAGGTGGCAATTGTGATCGGTGGTGGAAATATTTTCAGAGGTATTCAAGCCGAAGAAGGTGGAATGGACCGTGTTCATGGTGATTATATGGGAATGCTTGCCACTGTGATCAACTCAATGGCTTTACAATCGGCATTGGAAAAAACAGGAATGGAAACCCGTTTGCAATCCGCTATTAAAATGGAACAGATCTGTGAGCCATTTATCCGTAGAAAAGCGGTTCGTCATTTAGAAAAAGGACGTGTTGTTATTTTCGGTGCAGGTACAGGAAACCCTTATTTTACAACCGATACTGCTGCTACATTAAGAGCTATAGAGATTGAAGCAAATGTGGTACTTAAAGGAACACGCGTGGATGGTATCTATACAGCCGATCCTGAAAAAGATAAAACAGCTACAAAATATGATGTGATCTCTTTTGATGAAGTATATGCGAAAGGCTTAGAAGTAATGGATATGACCGCATTTACTTTGTGTAAAGAGAATAAGTTGCCGATCATTGTTTTTGATATGAACAAGCAAGGGAATTTGAAACGTTTAGTGGATGGTGAAAAGGTAGGAACCTTGGTAGATCTGTAATTTTAGAATAAATTTGTAAAACAATTTCAATAAATAACGATATGAACGAAGAGATACAGTTTGTGCTTGATAATGCCAAAGAGCAAATGGAAAAGGCCGTGAATCACTTGGAAGCGGAATTGGTAAAAGTGAGAGCTGGAAAAGCCAGTCCAACCATGTTGGAAGGAGTAATGGTTGATTATTACGGATCAAAAGCTCCTTTGAACCAGGTAGCAAATGTTAATACAGCCGATGCCAGAACATTAGTGGTACAGCCATGGGAAAAATCAATGTTAACACCAATCGAGAAAGCTATCCAAGCAGCTAATCTGGGTTTAAATCCTCAAAACGATGGTGTGATCATACGTATTCTTGTGCCAGCATTAACAGAGGAGCGAAGAAAAGACCTTGTTAAAAAAGCAAAATCGGAAGCAGAAAATGCGAAAGTGAGTTTAAGAACGCTTCGTAAAGATGCAAATGAAGCTTTGAAAAAATTGCAAAAAGATGGAATGCCCGAAGATGAAGTGAAAGAAGGAGAAGGGAAGGTTCAAGTGTTGACTGATACTTATGTGGCGAAATGCGATAAACATTTAGAAGTAAAAGAAAAAGAGATCATGACCGTTTAATAGAGATAGATTTTTTTATCAGCCCCTGTATTTACAGGGGCTTTTTTATGCAAAAAAAGCAGCCTCTGAACGAACAGAAGCTGCTACCACATTAATCATTCATGTTCATTGATCCAATGAGCAAATGAATGTTACAAAGTAATTTGAATATTTCAGTTGTTACAAATCGAAAAAACAATAAAACTTACTAAATTTGATCACCACAAAGATCATTTATTTTGAGTCAATTACATGCTTTAATTCAGACATTGAATGAAAGTGAGCTTACATTGCTTCGCTCTCAACGCCTCATTGGTAAAGAAAAAGAGGTGTTTGACTATGTAATCAAGAATAAAGACACGGAACTTCCTGAAACCCTAAAAGTTCAGCAACTTCTTCAGCTTACGGAATCGCACTATTATAAGATCAATTCTGTTCTATTACGAAAATGTTATCAATTACTAGTACCTGAGGAAGCTATCGATCTACTTCTTTTTTTGCGCAGCAAGAATTTGTTTACATTGTTACGACATGAGATCCTTTCACAAGAAAAGAAAAATGGGGATAAAAATAATACCGCTTTTTACTTAAAATGTTTTCATCTCTGCATAGATTTTCCTTATAAATACTACGATGAAAAAATGACGGCTCTGTTCGGAGAAAAATACCTTCGTTCTAAAAAGGATTGTACACTTTCAGATAAATTATATGTGAAGTATCATTTAATGTTCTCTGAGGTAAACCGCACTGCAGCCCGTAAAAATCCCATCAAAGCATTGGGGTTTGGAATAAAGGATCTGTTTAAGCATGAAAAAGAATTAGAGAAAAGTAACCATCATTTAGCAAAATATTATTTATACCGTAGTATATGCAGTTATTATTCTTATTATGAAAAGAATAATGATATGATCATTTCTTATTTGAAAAAAGCCATTGACTTGAAAGATCATATTGCTTATTTCTTTTCAGTGAATATCGAACAGTTTCTTCAGTTGCAGTATGCCGATGCTTTGTTGAATAATAATGAAGTGGATCAAGCGGAAAAGATATATGCATCAGCTTTTAAACAAGGTGTTGAGCCTTCTATGTATGGTTATTATTATCATTGTGAACAATATATTCTTGTTTTGATAATACAGAACGAGTTTGTAAAAGCAGAAGAGTTATTAAAAAAAGTGTTCGAACCTTGTATTCAAAATAAGATCGATATCTATGCGACCAGAGGAGCAATGAGCTATGTGAAGCTGTATCTGAGTTCAGGCGATTACAAATTGGCTTTGAAGTATTTGAATATTGGGAAAGTGATCAATGAAAAGACATTCTATTTGCCTTTTGATGTCCAATTGAGAGTTTTGGAAAATGTATATTTCTTTATGAAAAAGGATTATGATTTTGCGCTTCAATTAGCCAACCGGAATATTAAATTCATCCGCTCCCAGGAGCAAAATCCCGTATTGGAAGATTATGTGAAGATCTGGAGAATGATTATAACGCTCATTAATAAGATCTTGAAAGAGGAAGAGATCACGGAAAACATCAAAGAAGAAAATCGTTTGTTGACTCGTGAATATGCTAATCTATATTGTCGCTTGTTTCCTCTTATTTTAGAGCAGGCCGTGAATGAAACTACTTAAGCCCAAACTTTGGTTCCTTCCGTGCAATTTTTGCAAATGTCAATTTCGGAGCGGGAGCGAAGTACAGATGCTCTAAATTTATTATAAGCTTCGGAATGCCATAGTGTTTCAAAATCGCTTGCTTTTAGATCGCCCAATTGATGTTGTGCATCCTTATCAAAACAGCATGGAACTACTAAACCATCCCAGGTGATTACTGTTGAATGCCAAAGTCTCCAGCAATGATTAAGCATTTCATTCTTGATGCTATATGAACCGTCTGTTTCTTTCTTATAGCGGGAATATTTATCAATTGTGGGGATCAGCCGGTTTCCTTTTTCGAAGTTATAGATCTGTGCTGTTTTGAATTTAACTTCATCCACTCCAATTTCTTTCGCGATCTTTTTAATATCCTCAATCTGATGTTCATTGGGTTGAACAACCAAAAATTGAAAGATGACATGTGGAGTACTTGACTTTAATTCTTTTTTCCACTTAATAATGTTTTTTGCTCCTTCTTTAACTTTGTTGATGTCCCCACCGATCCTATATTGTTCATAGGTTTCTTGAGTTGTGCCATCAATGGAAATGATCAAGCGGTCCAAGCCACTCTCCACTGTTTTTTTTGCATTGGCATCATTTAAATAATGCGCATTAGTAGAGGTGGAGGTATAAATGTTTTTTCTGGAGGCATAATTGACCATTTCTAAAAACTTTGGATTCAGAAAGGGTTCACCTTGAAAATAGAAGTTGAGGTGTAAGATTCTGTCGGATAGTGAATCAATAGTCTTTTTAAAGAAGTCAGTTTGAAGCATTCCGGTTGGACGGGTGAATTCTCTTTTCCCGCTTGGACATTCAGGACATCTTAAATTGCAGGAAGTTGTGGGCTCAATCGTAATGCTGATAGGTACTCCCCACTGAACAGGTTTTTTACTCCATTTAGAAATATAAAAACTCATCAAAACTTTCAGTGCATTCAACATCCTCTTAAACCGGAGTTTATAGAATAGATTAAGTGCATCTGTTAGTCTTGAGTTCACTACTTATGTTTTTGTAAAGATACGAATCGTTTATAAATAAAAGAGCCTATCGTTTAGGATAGGCTCTTTGTAATCTGAGATGATAAGTTTATTTCGCTATTTCAAATTTACCTCTGCCAATAAGCACTTTATCTTTATTATACAGGTTATATATATATATTCCCGAAGAGTAATTGTGTGTATGAATATTGACCTTATTCTCATTTAATTCATATACTCCTACTTTTCTGCCGGTAATGTCTATGATCTCTATTTTTTCTGCATCTCTTTCACTTTTGAAGTTGATGTTTGTGCTAGCCGGATTAGGGAAAATGGTTACATTATTTGAAATACCTTCCATATCGTTGGTGCTAATCACTAAACCACTCCACTGCAAAGCATCTACAAACATGGCACTACCCATTTTTGCTCCGGGATGAAGATAAACGCTGGATGAAATATAAACACGTTGTGTATCCGGGTTCACACCATTAAATGCCGGATTATACACCATTGAAATGCTATTCGTTGAATAGGATGTTTGATTTGCACCTACTGCATAGGTACCGCGTGCAATTGTATCGCGATGATTCACATTCCATCTGGTCAAATAAGCCACAACAAAGCCTGAGTCGGCTCCTGCCGGTTGATACATACTGGCGAATGACAATGTTGCTGAACGGGTCGTATAAGGATATCCGAATAATACCGGAGCCGTTGTAGAAAATTGCGTTTTCCCAATTACCAATAGGCCGACAGTGTCTAAATTTTCAGTTGTGTTAAAAGGATTTTCAATCAATACACTGGCAGGTAACTTGCCTGTTACAACCTTTACAGAAGCAGTTCCTGCATAAGGAGATGGAGCGATGGTATCACGAAAAACCGATTGTGGCATTCCGGAAATAGCAAGTACGTTGAAACTAGCCCAGCCCACAGGGTCTTTTATAGTGCTACTTAAGGGAACATTTGCCCAGGTTTCAAATCCCATATCAGGTGCTTGTGCTTTAGCTATAAGAACGCTTGCAGAAATACATATTGATAATATTATTTTTTTCATGATCTTAATATTTAATAGATAATCAAATATAGTAAAAACTAAATAAAAAAACGCCCCTTCTTTTTAGATAGGGGCGTTTTCATTGATTGAAAATACTATTTTGCTACAGTAAATTTACCTCTGTTTGCTACTGAACGATCTTTAGCAATAATGCTGTATGTGTAAAGACCATTAGAAAGCTCAGAAATATCTAAAGAAGAAATGTCATTTGTTACGTTAAATGAGCGAACCAATTTGCCATTGATGTCAAATATTTGAACTGAATTTACCTTATCTGCTTTTGTTGCAAAATAAACGACATTTTGAGCTGGATTAGGATAAACATTTACATCAAGTGCATTTGTGTATTCGTTGATCCCTGCAGCAGGAGAAACTTTTAACCATGTAGCACTCTGTGGAACATCACTAAAGTCAACTGTGATCTCTGCTAAAGGAAAACCAATTCCGTTTGCCCACCAAGTGTATGTTTTAGATGAATCCTGTGTAGCCTGAACATTATTCCAGAAACCAAATACTTGAGCATCTAATGTATCTGAGTTATATTTAGTTGTAACAACACGTAATGCATTAAAAGTTCCTAATGGTGTTGTAACGCTTCCCCATCCATCAACAGTTGATGTTTTGGAAATAACAGATTTTAAACGGATAGAGTCAACCACAAAGCCAATACCAGGATCCACTCCTAAATAGAATTGAGCAAATTGAGTATAGTTGTTGTTAAAAGTCGAGTTATAGGTAGCAGGGAAGTTAGTTAAAATTTCTGATGGAGTATTGAACTGGTTAACAGTAACCGGTGTTCCATTGAAATCAATATTGGCATGTGTACCTAAAAAGGATAAACTGCTTGCCGAATTAATGGCATATACATAAGCATCGCCTCCTTGTTGTTTCATTTTAATAGCCAAATTCGCTCCTGGAAATGCAGTATAATTAGGACCGAAGTTAGCAGGAAGGAATGTCATTGTGTCTTCTGTATCTGTGGCAAGTGCAGATAGATCCCATGTTTGACTCGTTCCTGCAGTTCCTGCAGAAACAGAGGTTACAGTATCATTTGCTTGACGGATACTTGTAAATGGACCAGCGATATCAGCAGTAGTGATCGTAATTTGAGCACTTGATGTTAATGCTAACAATATACCGGAAGAAATAAAAAGTAGTTGTTTTTTCATTTTGTTGATTTTTAGGGTTTTAGTAGTTCAAATATAGGAAAATTACTTGATAAAAAAAGGGTTGGTCAACAATATGAAATCAGTTTGTGGATCATACAAACGATTGCATTTCATGAAGCTTTTTATAAGTTCCATTGCTATTGATGAGCTGGTTATGCGTGCCTCTTTCTATTATAAGTCCTTTTTGCATTACAATGATCTCATCGGCATGTTGGATAGTAGACAAACGGTGAGCGATCACAATGGAGGTCCTGTTCTTCATTAATTTGTTCAAGGCATCCTGAACCAGTCTTTCGCTCTCGGTATCTAATGCTGAAGTTGCCTCATCCAAGATCAATATAGGTGGGTTTTTTAGAACCGCTCTGGCAATACTGATCCTTTGTCTTTGTCCGCCCGACATTTTACTTCCCCTGTCGCCAATATTGGTCTGGTAACCATTTGGCATCTGCATGATAAAATCATGGGCATTTGCAATTTTTGCTGCTTCAATAACATCCGCCTCAGTTGCATTGTCAATTCCAAAGGCAATGTTATTAAAAACGGTATCATTAAATAAGATGGATTCCTGGGTAACGATTCCCATCAAATTACGAATATCCAAAATAGCGGCATCTTTCAATGATATACCATCGATCAGGATCTCACCATGGGTGGTATCGTAAAAGCGTGGAAGCATATCGGCCATGGTTGTTTTTCCGGAGCCGGATTGCCCAACCAATGCGATCGTTTTTCCTTTTTCAATCGTTAGATTAATATCATTTAATACCCAGCCTACTTCGCCTTTGCGGTAAGCAAAAGATACATTTTTGTATTCAATGCTTTTTTCAAATGAGTGAATACGTTTTGGATTTTCCTTGTCTTTGATACTTACTTCAGCATTCAAAATTTTATCGATGCGCTCGGCTGATGCCAATCCTTTTTGAACACTGGAATAGGCGCTGGCAAATGCTTTGGATGGAGTAAGTAACTGAGAGAACATGGCAAGATAAGTGATAAAAACAGCTCCGTCCATAGAACGGTCATCAATAACCATTTTACCACCAATGTAAAGCAATGCAACCAATACGCTCACCCCGAGTGTTTCGCTTAAAGGCGATGCCAGATCTACTTTCCGCCCAACTTTGACACCGAGTTTGGTAAAAGATTCATTTTCATCTTCAAACTTCTTTGCTGTTTTTTTCTCTGCATTAAATCCTTTAATGATGCGCAATCCACCCAAGGTTTCATCCATAATAGAAAGTAAAATGCCCATTTTTTCTTTCTGGATTCCCGATGATCGTCTTAAGCTTTTCCCCAATTTGCCTATTAATAAAACAGTAACCGGCAAAAGAATAAATGCAATTAGTGTCAATTTCGGACTCATCGCCACCATCATTACTAAAAAGATGATGATGTTCAGCGGTTCACGGAAGATCATTTCCAGCGATTGCATAATGTTCCATTCTATTTCCTGCACATCAGTGGTCATCCGGCTAATGATATCGCCTTTGCGCTCTTCTGAATAATAGGAAAGTGGAAGTTCCAATGTTTTTTTAAAGATCTTGTTTCTTAGATCCTTCACAACGCCATTTCTGATGGGAGCCAGACTATACATTGCTAAATAACGGAATAGGTTTTTTAATAGGATCGTAACAATGATAAATACACAGATAAGCGACAGTACATGTGTTTTCCCATGTTCAATGGTGCTATGAGCCAGCATGTAATTGATGCTGTCTAAAATACCATTGGTTGAAAACTGAAATACCGGTTTGCCTTTAGCAATGATCTCATCCAGTTTGGAATTATTCTCGGAAAACAATACCTGCAGGAAAGGAAACAGCATGGCAATAGAGAAAACGGAAAAAACAACAGATAATATATTGAAAATAATATTCCAGATGGCATATTTCCAATAACCCTTCACATAAGGGAGTATCCCAAAGATGTTTTTCATGGGGCAAATATACTGTTTGTAGCGTTATAATTGTTACTTTTGAACTCATAAAATAAGTTAAACATGGACTCTACACGTCAGTTAAAAGTATCGCGATTAATACAAAAAGAGTTGGGGGAGATCTTTCAACGTGAAACGCGTATGTTATTCGGGCCTGCTTTGATAACCGTTACTCAAGTGAGGGTAAGTCCTGATCTTGGTGTAGCAAAAGTATATGTGAGCTTGTTTAATGTTCCCGATAATAAAGCCTTGCTTAAGGCAATTCAGGAAAACACCAAGGAGATCAGAATGAAATTGTCTGAGCGTATCAAAAAGCAGGTGCGTATCATTCCTAATCTTGTGTTTTTTCATGATGACTCTCTTGATTATGCGATGCGAATTGATGAATTACTAAAGAAGTAATCGGGATGATGAATCTGCACCGATCTTCCGGTGGATAGATTTTTCATTTATTCGTATATTCGTACAAATTCATAATTATTAGTCGTTGAACTTACCGTTTTTCATAGCAAAGCGTTATCTGATCTCTAAAAAATCACACAACGCTATCAATATTATTTCTGCCATATCGGTAGCAGGAATAACAATTGGTACGATGGCTTTGGTGATCGTGCTTTCTGCTTTTAACGGATTGTCCGATCTGGTTCAGTCGCTCTATAACTCATTTGATGCCGATATTCAGATCACGGCTGTGCATGGTAAAACGTTTGTTCCTACTGCACCTGCTTTCCAATCCATAAAAAATATGCCCGGAGTTTTACACTTTAATGAAGTGGTAGAAGGAAATGCTTTATTAAAGTTGGGAGATAAGCAAACACTTGCAACAATAAAAGGAGTTTCTCCAACGTATAACGGGATGAACGGTTTTGATTCATTGGTGCAGGAAGGCAATTACAATCTGTCAAAAAATAATCTGGTAATGGGAGTTGGTTTAAGTTATGTGTTGGAAGCCCGGGCCGGTGATCCCTTTTCTCCAATTTCCATTTATGCTCCGAAACGTGGCGATATCAACGCTATTAATCCGGAAGATGGATTGAATGAATTAAAAATGTATGCATCAGGTTTTTTTGCCATAAATGATGAGTTTGATTATAAATATGTTCTTATCGATATTCAAAAAGCACGAAGCTTATTGGATTATTCAAATCAAGTTACATCTATTGAGTTAGGTGTTGAAGAAGCCGATCTGCATGCTATTCAACAACAAATACAAGATCAATTAGGTGCCGGGTTTTATGTTAAAAATAAAGAGGAGCAAAATGCTTTGCTTTACAAAACGCTGCGTTCAGAAAAATTGTGGACCTTTATTATTCTGGTATTTATTCTCGTGATCGCAACATTCAACGTGATCGGTTCATTGACCATGTTGATCATTGAAAAGAAAAAAGATATTACAACACTTCATAGTCTCGGAGCCGACCGTTCACTGATCCGGAAAATATTTTTGACAGAAGGCATGTTGATCACCTTTGTAGGATTATTAACCGGATTATTACTTGGAGTGATTGTCTGTTGGTTACAAATGAAGTTCTCTTTGATCCAATTCAGTGAAGGCTATGTAGTAAATGCTTATCCAATTAAAGTGGAGATCATGGATCTTTTGTTGATCTGTCTGGTGGTTTTATTGATCGGATTTTTTGCGGCATGGTATCCTGTTCGATTGTTTACTAAAAAGTACATGGCTATATGATTCGTGTTTTATACATATCATTACTGTTGATTGTTTGCTTAAATCCTGCATTGGCTATTGATGTTGAAAAAAAACTATTGATCGATAAGTATATTCCCGATCCTGCTGTCAACAGTTCACTTAATGAAATAGATCAGCTGACCATTAAAGGGGAGTATGAAGCGGCAAAGAAAAAGATCTTTACACTTCAGAAGAAGGATAAAATAGCTGCTGCTGCTGCGAATGTTTACCTGGCGAATATCCTTTATAACCAGAGTGAATATGGGCGTTCTATCCAATTATGCGATTCCGCTATTCAATTGCTCAATAATGATCTGAAGAATGGCTATGTAATCAAAGCCTATAATTTAAAAGCAAAATCATTGGCTTCGATCGATAAATTTGACGAAGCCTTGGATCTACTTTCTTTTACTAAAAAAGAGTCGAAGAAGAATGATGACCAATACGGATTAAGTGTATCTTATTATCTCTTGGGCTCTGTTTTGGCCGATCGTGGAAAGTATCAGGAAAGTTTATCGCAATTCGATTCCAGTTTGACCATACGGAAAGAGTTGCAGGATGAATTGGGAGAAGCAGCCTGTTATTCATTCATCGGTCTAGATCATTCTTTTTTGGGTAATTACTCTTTGGCTATTTCATTTATTCAAAAAAGTATCAGCATCCGCGAACGCATTGGTGATAAAAGAGGATTGGCCAACTCTTATTTGAATCTCTATAAGATCTATTATGGTATGGGAGAGATCGATAAAGCTTTGCAGTCGGAATTCAAAAGTTTGGAGATCTGCACCGAGTTGAATGATCTGCAATGTGTATCAGGTAGATATACGAACATCGGACAGTTGTATCAAAATAAGAACGAGCTGGAAAAAGCAAAGGAGTATCATTTCAAAGCATTGGCGATCAGTAAAAAGATCAATCTGAAAAATAGAACAGCGCTTATTCATGAACATCTTTCGCGTGTGTTGCTGAAACAAAAAGAATATGTGCAGGCAAAAAATAATTTAGATACAAGTTTAGCAATTCGTAGTTCCCTCAATGATAAAGAAGGCATAGCGAGCACTCAACTTGTTTATGCGATGTATCATGGTGAATTGAATGAGTTAGATAAGGCTATTGACAGAGCGAATCAATCTCTTTCTGGAGCAGAACGTTTGCAACTTCCTTTATTGGCAAAAGAAGCACATGAATTATTGAGTGAACTTTACTCGAAGAAGAATGACACAAAAAATGCATTTTATCATTATAAAGAGTTCATTACACTACGCGATAGTATTTATAATATTGAAAAAACAAAAGAGATCACCCGTAAAGAGTTGGAGTTTGATTTCTCAAGAAAAGAACAACTCCAAAAATTGGAGCAGGAAAAACAACTCTCTATTGCCGAACAGGAGAATGAAAAACAGAGAGTGATACGGAATGTAAGCATTGCCTTTTTGATAATAGTTGTTCTGTTTTTGATCTTAACGATCCGTGCAAACAAAAGAAGAAAGCGTGCACAAAATGAATTGGAATTTGCCAATAAATTATTGAATTCAAACAATAAAGAATTAAGAGAGAATAATGAGCTGATTCAATTACAAAAACATACGATCGAGCATAAGAATAGGGAGATCACCGATAGTATTAAATATGCTTATAACATTCAATCAGCTTTATTGCCGAAGGAGCATGAGGTAGCTGAATTTTTTCCTGAATCGTTTGTGTTATTTAAACCGAAAGATATTATTAGTGGCGACTTTTACTGGATCAGTGAGGTGGATGGTAAGATCATTTATGCAACCGCTGATTGTACCGGACACGGTGTTCCGGGAGGTTTTATGAGTATGTTGGGGATCTCATTGTTGAATGAGGTGATCAATGAACATGAGTTGACAGATCCTGCTTTGATCTTAAGTCGATTGAGAAAAAAAGTGATCAAAGCGCTCCGACAAAAAGGAGTTTCTGGTGAGCATCAGGATGGAATGGACATGGTATTGTGTGTGATCGATAAAGAAAAGCGTGAACTGTTGTATGCGGCAGCTAACCGGCCGATCTATATTGTTTCTGATCAAAATGGAACCAAAACATTGAAAGAATATAAAGGAGACGGGCAACCTGTAGGTATTTATGGCGGTGAATTAAAACCATTTAAACAATACACCGTACAGTTAAATGAAGGCGATGTAATCTATACTTTTTCGGATGGATTTGCGGATCAGTTTGGCGGACCCGATGGAAAGAAATTCAAGTATAAACAAATGCAGGAAATGTTTTTGACCGTTGCTAATAAACCAATGCTGGAACAAAAAAAATTGATCGACCAAACGTTTAAGAACTGGCAAGGACAAATGGAACAGATCGATGATGTTTGTATGATAGGAGTGAGGGTTTAAGCCACTTCTATTTCCGAATAATTCTTTTGAACTTCTTCTAAAATGCTCAAAATTTCCTCGTAAGAGTTAGAGGTTACCAAACGCATGCGATAATCTTTGAAGTGTGGTAAGCCTTTAAAATAATTAGCGTAATGCCTGCGCATTTCTAATATTCCCAAAACAGGATTTTTCCACTCGATCGATTTTTGTAAATGGATCTTACAAACTGCAATGCGGTCGTTGATGGTTGGTTTTGCAAAATGCTCCCCTGTTTTTAAAAAGTGTTTGATCTCTCTGAATATCCAGGGATAACCAATGCTTGCGCGTCCGATCATGATCCCGTCTACTCCGTAACGTTCTTTCATTTCTTTGGCTTTCTCCGGACTGTCTACATCGCCATTTCCGAAAATAGGGATCTTGATACGCGGATTGTTTTTGATCTCACCGATCAAGGTCCAGTCGGCTTCTCCTTTATACATTTGAGAGCGGGTACGGCCATGCACACTCAAGGCTTGAATGCCTATGTCTTGCAAACGCTCCGCAACTTCCATTACATTCTTTGTTTTATCATCCCAGCCTAAACGGGTTTTTACTGTCACAGGGCGGTCAGCTATCTTCACGATCTCCGATGTCATGTGCACCATCTTTGGAATATCCTGTAATAGTGCAGCGCCTGCACCTTTACAAGCCACTTGCTTTACAGGACAGCCATAATTGATATCGATAAGATCAGGTTTCGCAGCATTGGCAATAATTCCCGCTTCCCGCATGGAGTCAATATCGGAACCGAAAAGTTGAATCCCGATCGGACGTTCATATTCGAAGATATCCAGTTTCTGAACACTTTTTGCGGCATCACGTATCAATCCTTCCGATGAAATAAATTCGGTGTACATGAGGTCGGCACCGTTTTGTTTGCACACATAACGGAAAGGCGGATCGCTCACATCCTCCATGGGGGCGAGCAATAAAGGAAAATCGCCTAATTCTATGTTACCTATTTTAACCATTTTCTATCCGAATTCAACAGTATTCATTAGCTTTGCAAAGTTACCAAAAAAATAGATATAGATGGAACTAGTAGAAAAGGAGCGCCATTCCTGGCTTAAATTATCGCTTATTTTTTTATACATTTTGGCCTATGGCTTTTTAAATGTAATAGGTGGTGATGGTGAGTTGGGATTTAACATGGATAACGATAGCGTGATCACAATGCTTAAAATAATGCAAGCGGTAAGTGTTATTTTAGTATTCATTCTACCTGCGCTTCTTTTTGCAGCATTTTGGACCAAGCCACGTGTTCATTATTTAGGGATCACTAAAAAGCCTTTGTTCTCAACTATTATATTGGCCGCTGTAGGGATGGTAATGGCTATGCCAATGATCAATTGGTTGTCGGAATTGAATCAGCAAATGAGTTTGCCGGAAATGTTTTCAGGAGTAGAAATCTGGATGAAAAATAGTGAAGCAAAGGCGATGGAGTTGACGGATGCTTTTACCCGTGGGACTTCTGTAGGATCATTATTGCTTAATTTATTTGTGGTAGCGTTTATGGCAGCTGTGAGTGAAGAGTTGTTCTTCAGAGGGATGTTACAAAAAGTATTGATCGAATGTTTTAAAAATAAGCATGTAGCAGTTTGGATAGGAGCTGCTTTATTCAGTGCTTTTCACATGCAATTCTATGGTTTTGTTCCAAGAATGTTGATGGGAGCCTATTTGGGTTATTTATTCCTTTGGTCAGGCTCCTTGTATCCAAGTATTGTAGCTCATTTTGTAAATAATGGAATGGCTGTATTGCTGGTATGGCTGGCGAACAGAGGAACTATTTCTGTGGATGCCGATAAAGTAGGGATGGAACAAGGTGAGTTTATATATGTGATAGTAAGTGTTGTTATGGTGGTTTCGAGTTTGTTTTTAGTGTACCGTTTAGAGCAAAAGAAAAGGAACGTTCAATCTATCGAATAATCTATTATATTTGCACTCCCAATTTTAGCCGGAGAGATGTCAGAGTGCCCTGATAGCTATCGGGGGAATGAGCAAGTTAAATTGGAACTATAGGTATAACGACCGGAGAGATGTCAGAGTGGTCGAATGAGCAAGCCTGGTCCGAAGGACTCCTTTGGAGAAAGTTTTTATATTCGCAAGGGTATCGAGGGTTAGTTAGAATAAAGTAGATGTATAAAGCATATATATTGAAGAGTGTCAAGGATGGCGGTTATTATTATGGAAGTTGTAAGGATATTCAGAAACGGTTGTTAAAACATAATAAGGGAGACGTAAGATCGACAAAAGGACGAAGACCATTATTGTTGCACTACGAAGAAGATTATTCTTCTAGATCGGAGGCATTTAGAAGAGAGCATTTTTTTAAATCTATAGATGGATATAATTGGTTGAAGAAAAATCAGATTATATAACGACCGGAGAGATGTCAGAGTGGTCGAATGAGCAAGCCTGGAAAGTTTGTATACTCGCAAGGGTATCGAGGGTTCGAATCCCTCTCTCTCCGCACAGAAGTGAAGTAACCCACCGTTTTCGGTGGGTTTTTTATTTTGAAGAAAAGCGTAAGAAAGCAAGGCTTTCTTAAAGCGGATCTGAAAAATAAAAATGCCCGAAGGGTTGCTTCACTTCTGCGCTGGCCCCGCTTCGGGATGACGAGCGCAGCGAGTAATCCCTTCCAGAAAACTTGCTTTCAAAGGTTTTTTTGAAAACAAAAAACACAACCCACGAAGCGAATAATTCTTCTGTTTTATTTTGTGAATAGCTTGCTTTTTCATCGTAAAGTAATTGAAAATCAATAAGTTTAAGTGTTAATATCGGTTAATTAATTACCGCAGTTCTCATTGGCGAATTAGCCCAATAAGCTTAACTTTGCGCTTTCTAAATCATAACCCGACTAATTATTCATAGTATGATCCATTTCTTCGGAAACAATTCCAATAGAGTGTATGCCGTTCAGGCAAAAGCAGAAATAAATGCAGCTGATATCAAAAAGTTAAATTGGTTATTTGGTGGTTCTAATAAAATAGAACAAACCACTATCAAGGAAACATTTGTTGGGCCGCGTGCTGCCATGGTAACACCATGGAGTACCAATGCTGTGGAGATCACTCAAAATATGGGAATAGAAGGCTTGATCCGTATCGAAGAGTTTGAAAAAGTTGCAGCTGATTTCAGCGATTTCGATCCAATGTTGTCGCAAAAATACCAGGAATTAAATCAAGAAATTTATACCATCAATATCAAACCTGAATCCATTTTGGAGATCGCAGATATTGATGCATACAATAAACAGGAAGGTTTAGCTTTAAGCGCAGAAGAAGTAGAATATCTGAATAATCTGGCAGCTAAACTAAAACGTAAATTAACGGATTCTGAAATTTTTGCTTTCTCACAAGCTAATTCAGAACACTGCCGTCATAAGATCTTCAACGGAACATTTGTTGTAAATGGTGAAGAAAAACCGACTTCATTGTTTAAGATGATCCGTAAAACATCGGAGACACATCCGAATGAGATCGTTTCTGCTTACAAAGACAATGTAGCTTTTATCAAAGGACCGAAAGTAACTCAGTTTGCTCCTAAGTCGGCTGATAAACCTGATTTTTATGCTGAAAAAGAATTTGAATCCGTTATCTCTTTGAAAGCGGAAACACATAATTTCCCTACAACCGTAGAACCTTTCAATGGCGCTGCAACAGGTTCAGGTGGAGAGATCCGCGATCGTTTGGCGGGTGGACAAGGTTCATTGCCATTGGCGGGAACTGCAGTGTACATGACAGCCTACTCACGTTTAGATGACAGCAGAGACTGGGAAAAAGGGATGGCTGAACGTAAATGGTTGTATCAAACGCCAATGGATATTTTGATCAAAGCATCGAATGGTGCATCCGACTTTGGAAATAAATTCGGACAACCATTGATCTCCGGTTCGGTTCTTACATTCGAGCATGAAGAAGCAAAACGTAAAGTTGGTTTCGATAAAGTGATCATGTTGGCAGGTGGTGTTGGTTATGGTAAATTGGATCAAGCGATCAAAAAAACACCAAAAGCGGGTGATAAGATCGTCATTCTTGGTGGTGAAAATTATCGTATCGGTATGGGTGGTGCAGCCGTATCATCAGCTGATACAGGTGCTTTCGGTTCAGGGATAGAATTAAATGCGATCCAACGTTCTAATCCTGAAATGCAAAAACGTGCTGCTAATGCTATTCGTGGCTTGGTAGAAAGTGATAACAACCCGATCGTATCCATTCACGATCATGGTGCAGGCGGACATTTAAATTGTTTATCGGAATTAGTGGAAGCAACAGGTGGTTTGATCGATATGGATAAATTACCTGTTGGTGATCCTACCTTATCTGCAAAAGAAATTATCGGTAACGAATCGCAAGAGCGTATGGGATTGGTGATCGGTGAAAATGATATTGATACCTTAAAACGTATCTCTGAGCGTGAGCGCTCTCCAATGTACACTGTTGGTGATGTTACAAATGATCACCGTTTTACGTTTGTATCCAAAACAACTGGTATCAAACCAATGGATTACGCATTGAGTGATTTCTTTGGTAGCTCACCAAAAACGATCATGAATGACAAACAGGTGGATAGAAAATATGCGGATGTTTCTTACAATGTAAATGATATCCCATCTTACCTGAATAAAGTATTGCAACTAGAAGCTGTTGCTTGTAAAGATTGGTTAACGAATAAAGTTGACCGTTGTGTGGGTGGTAGAGTTGCAAAACAACAGTGTGCAGGACCATTACAGTTGCCACTTAATAATGTTGGTGTAATGGCATTGGATTATAAAGGCAAAGAAGGGATAGCGACTTCTATCGGTCATTCTCCTGTTTCTGCTTTGGTTGATCCTGTTGCAGGTTCACGTAATTCTATTGGAGAAGCACTTAGTAATTTAGTCTGGGCACCTTTAAAAGATGGATTAACTTCTGTTTCTTTATCAGCAAACTGGATGTGGCCTTGTAAAAATGAAGGTGAAGATGCACGATTGTATGATGCAGTAAAAGGATGTTCTGATTTTGCCATTGAATTAGGGATCAATATTCCAACAGGGAAAGATTCCTTGTCAATGAAACAAAAATATCCTAACGATGAAGTGATCGCTCCGGGAACAGTTATCATTTCTAGCGTTGGCAATTGCTCTGATATCAATAAAATTGTGGAGCCGGTATTGAAACGTAATGGCGGAAATATTTACTACTTAAATTTATCTCAAGATACATTCAAATTAGGTGGTTCTTCTTTTGCTCAGGTACAAAATAAAATTGGTGCAGAGGTGCCGACCATCACTAGCGCAGCTTACTTCAAAAAAGCATTTAACTTATTGCAAGATTTGATCAAGGCCGGAAAGATCAAAGCAGGACATGATGTGGGAAGTGGTGGATTGATCACAACACTTTTAGAGATGTGTTTTGCAGATGTGAATTTGGCTGCTAACTATGATCTTACATCTTTGAATGAAAAAGATTCGGTTAAAACATTCTTCAATGAAAATATAGCAGTTGTGTTTCAAGCCGATGCTTCAGTAGAAGCAGAATTTTCAAAAAACAACATCGAAGTATTTAACATTGGTAAGGTGGTAAATGGAAATACGATCACTGTAAAAAATCATATTGATTCATTTAACTTTAATGTTTCTGAAGTGCGTGATATCTGGTATAAAACATCTTTCCTTTTAGATTCTAAACAATCGAAAAATGGAATGGCGAAAGAGCGCTATAGCAATTATAAAAACCAACCATTACAATTTGTTTTCCCAAAACATTTCAATGGTAAAATGCCTGTCACTTCGAGCTTGTCACTTCGAGCGGAGTCGAGAAGCGAGAAACCAAAAGCTGCTATCATCCGTGAAAAAGGATCGAATTCCGAACGTGAAATGGCGAATGCTATGTATTTAGCAGGTTTTGATGTAAAGGATGTACATATGACCGATCTGATCTCCGGCAGAGAAACATTGGAAGATATTCAGTTCATTGGTGCAGTAGGTGGTTTTTCTAATTCAGATGTATTAGGTTCAGCGAAAGGTTGGGCCGGAGCATTTTTATACAATGAAAAAGCAAACGCGGCTATCCGTAATTTCTTCAAGCGTGAAGATACTTTATCAGTCGGGATATGTAACGGATGTCAGTTGTTGATGGAATTAGAATTGATCAATCCTGAGCATGAAGTGCATGGTAAAATGCATCACAATACTTCCGGCAAACATGAGAGTGGTTTTACTTCAGTGAAAGTTCAAAAGAACAATTCGATCATGTTATCTTCTTTAGAAGGAGCTACTTTAGGTGTATGGATCTCGCATGGTGAAGGAAAATTCAAATTACCTTACTCAGAAGATAAATACAATATCGTTGCTAAATATGCTTACGATCAATATCCTGCTAATCCGAATGGTTCTGATTTTAATACAGCCATGATGTGCGATACAACAGGCCGTCATTTAGTGATGATGCCACATATTGAACGTTCTACATTCCCATGGAACTGGGCACATTACCCTGACAGAGCAGGTGATCAGGTCTCGCCTTGGTTAGAGGCTTTTGTGAATGCAAGAAAATGGATTGAAAGTAGAAAGTAATTTCTAGAAGTGATTTTATTTAAAAGAGAATTCAATCAGAATTCTCTTTTTTTTATCCGAACGTAAAATTCTATAAAAGAAATAGCCACAGCAGCCACTGAATACTGCTACAGTTGAAAGCCAGAAAATTAGTGCAGTTGTTGTCATCGTTTTGCTTCAATTGGATTAAAAAGTATTATCTGCTTTTGGAAAGATAATTTGAGGATTGAACTTTTTCGCATCATCTATTGCCATTTGAGCATATGAAATTATAATTACTTTATCTCCCTTACTTATTTTGAGTGCAGCAGGTCCATTCATGCAAATTTCTTTGCTTCCTTTTTTGCCTTTTATTACGTAGGTAATTAGCCTTTCTCCATTTCTATGGTTAACCACATGTACTTGTTCGCCCTCGATTATATTTACTGCATTCATTAAGTTTTCATCTATAGTGATACTTCCAATATAGTCGATGTTTGCTTCTGTAATAAATGCATTATGTATTTTTGATTTTAGAACTGTAATAAACATGATTTTTATAGGTCTGATAAAATATTTAAAAGATACTTTTGTTTTTGAATAATAATTTTAGTCCCCTTAGTTGAAATAATTTTCTGATCCTTAAAGGTGCGTAGCATCCTTACTAAGGTTTCTTTTGCCGTTCCGACAAAACCTGCAAAATCGTCCCTGTTGATAGCAATTATTGATTTTTTACTTTTTTCATTTTCCCTTTTGTAAACACGATCTAATATTATTAAACTTAAAGCAACTCGTTCCTTTACTCCATATTGAGAGAAAATGGTCATTTTGTTTATCCAGACAGAGAATTCTTTCGAAAGAACAACTAATAATTCTTTCGCTAAATTGCTGGAATTAATTAATATAGAATTAAAAATATCTTTTGGAATGAAGGTAACCACAACATTGTCCATCGCCATTGCTGAAACAGGGTGGGGTTCTTCTGCTAGGATTGGCCTGTAGCCAAAATAGTCTCCTTTTTTATAAATATATACGATACTCTGTTTACCATCACTATTCGTTTTGAAAATTTTAACTTTCCCTTTTCTTATAATATATACACCTTTAGAGTAACTCTTTTCTTTAAATAACAGTTCTCCTTTAGAAAACTCTCTTCTTGTAATTTTAGATTGAATAGAATTGAATTCATCCTTTGATAAGAAATCAAAGAAAGAAGTTGATTTTAAGTGAAAATTTTCAATATTAAACTCCATGCTCAATTATATTAATTTTAAAAAGATAAATAATTGACATTTGTCAATTATTAAATAGAATTTGATTGGTAAGTTTGCAGCACTATACTTTTTCATTCCTTAATATGGCCTGCCGGTGCTGTGCTTGGTGCTGGCGGGCCTTTTTTGATGATGTTCGATATTATTAAAAAAGAAATATTATTTTCAATTGATTCCGATGACATTTCCAAAATTTCCTTTCGTGTGGAAAGTGAATATTCTAAAGAAATTATCGAATGTCTGATCGCATTTCTTTCTGAACAATATAATTCAGATTCACTTACAGTCGAACAAAAAAACAAGATACGATTATTTATTAATTTTTTGTAATTGACAATTGTCAATGACTTTCCGTTTGCATATGATTTTATTTGTAGAAAAAAACTATGAAACTAAAATCCTATACACTTAGTAATTTTAAAACTTTGAAACAAGTCGAACGGCTTTCAAAGGAACAAATTGAAGCGATCGAAGTTGTTGGAAATGTTCTTCCTTTTAAAACAAATAACTATGTCGTTGATGAACTAATAAATTGGGAAGATCCCGAAAATGATCCGATGTTCAAACTAACATTTCCACAAAAAGGAATGTTGAGCGATGAGCATTATCAAGCAATGAAAATTGTTTTAAATAATACGTCCAATAAAGACGATATCAAACGAGTTGCGAATGTCATTCGTATGGAGCTAAATCCTCATCCTGCCGGGCAGATCGAACATAATGTGCCGGAGTTTAACGGAGAGAAGATCATGGGATTGCAGCATAAGTATAGAGAAACGGTGCTTTTCTTCCCAAGCCAGGGTCAGACATGTCATGCCTACTGTACATTTTGTTTTCGATGGCCTCAATTTGTTGGAATGGATGAATTCAAATTTGCAGCAAAAGAAGCTTCCTTACTAAAGGATTACGTCAAAGAAAATATAGGTGTAACTGATATTCTGTTTACAGGCGGTGATCCAATGATCATGAAGGCAAAAGTATTCGCTTCTTATGTTTTGCCTCTTTTAGAGAATGATGTTCCTAATTTGCAAACGATTAGAATTGGTACTAAAGCACTTGCTTATTGGCCATATAAATTTATTAGTGATGATGATACGGAAGAGTTATTTGATCTGTTTGAATTAATAGTGAAGAAAGGGATCAATCTATCCATAATGGCTCATTTTTCTCACCCAGTTGAGTTGGAGACAGAAGCAGTAAAAATAGCTATAAAAAGATTAAGAAGTATTGGTGTTCAAATAAGAACACAATCGCCACTGCTTAAGCATATAAATGATTCTCCCGATGTTTGGGCTGAAATGTGGAGGAAACAAGTCAATTTAAATTGCATCCCATATTACATGTTTATTCCTCGTGATACAGGAGCACAAGAGTATTTTGCTTTGCCTTTGGAGAAAGCCTGGGATGTTTTTAGGAATGCATACCAGCGTGTGAGTGGTGTTTGTAGAACTGTTCGTGGACCAAGTATGTCGTGTACACCAGGGAAAGTTCAGATTTTAGGAATTTCAGAAATAAACAACAAAAAAGTTTTTGTCCTGCGTATGCTTCAGGGAAGAAATCCTGATTGGGTAGCAAAACCATTCTTTGCCGAATACGATCCCAATGCTATATGGATGGATGATCTGCGACCCGCTTTGGGTGATGAGAAATTTTTCTTCGAAGATGAATTAGAATGGCTATTCAATGAGCATCTTACGGATGATGAAATTGGCAGGTTTGAGTGATTTTGTTTATACAAATGATAGACAATTTATGCCATTCGCTTTATATTTGCTCTGAATTAAATTGTGATTTGAATGGCTGCTAAGAAAGTCAATTTTATTGAGTCGGGAATTAACTGGATACATGAGAGAACCAATGAAAAGCAATTTTTAATCTTCTCAAGTATACTTGTTGGTATTAGTGTTGGAATAGCAGCTGTTATTCTTAAATTGTTTGTAAATACCATTAGAACAAGTCTGGTTGAGGGATATTTTCTAAAGTTGGATTTTAAATATTTGTATTTAATTCTCCCTTTAATTGGAATTGGTATAGTTATACTAATTACCAAATATTTTTTTAAAGATCAACTACACCGTGGAACAGCTGCTGTATTATTGGCTATAGCCAAAAGAAGTAGTTTTATTCCTTTTCATCAAATGTATTCGCATGTTATTACAAGTGGTTTAACGATTGGTTTTGGTGGATCTGCCGGATTAGAATCGCCAATAGTAAGCACCGGATCAGCTATTGGATCTAATTTTGCCCGGACCTATAAGCTTAGCTATAAAGAGCGTACATTACTTATTGCAGCTGGCGCAGCTGGTGGTGTTGCGGGTGCATTTAATGCTCCTATTGCAGGTGTTCTTTTTGCTCTTGAAGTAATCTTGGTGGATATTAGTTTAAGTGCATTTATTCCGCTTTTAATTGCAGCGGCTTCCGGTGCGCTCATATCTAAAATTTTATTAAATGAGAATAATTTATTGTTTTTTAAACTGAAACAACCTTTTGATTACCATAATGTTCCGCTTTATATAATTTTAGGTCTTTTGGCCGGTTTTGTTTCCTTGTATCATGTAAAAACGTTTGATAAAATAGAAACGACTTTTCAAAGAGTGCAATCAAAATGGGTGCGACTGTTTATTGCAGGTATTGGTCTGATTATGTTGCTTGCTTTTTTGCCTTCCCTATATGGTGAAGGTTATGAAAGTATAAAGGCGCTTTCAGAATTTAAAACAGATGGACTGTTTAAAGACAGTATTCTTTTGCCCTACATTAGCGATAAGTGGATGTTGTTATTTTTTATTGCACTGGCCATATTACTTAAACCAATTGCAACAGCAATTACGCTTGGTGCCGGTGGAAATGGAGGAAATTTTGCCCCTTCACTTTTTGTGGGTGCTTATCTAGGATTCGTATTTTCCTTTTTATTGATCATTCTTGGATTTGATGATATTCCTATCAGTAATTTTACTATTGTTGCTATGGCAGGAATTTTAAGTGGTGTTTTTCATGCTCCGCTCACCGGAATATTTTTGATTGCAGAAATAACAGGAGGATATGAATTGATCATTCCATTGATGCTTGTCTCTTCTATTAGCTTTGTAATTGTGAAGTATTTTCAGCCTGAATCACTTGATCTGAAAAAGTTAAAGGAAAAAGGAGCAATTGTTTCGGAGAATAAAGACAAAAGTATTTTAGGTAAGTTACAAATACGATCAATGATCGAGACGGACTTTTCGCCTGTTCATTTCAAAGCAACCTTACGCGATATTGTCGAAATTATTAAACATTCAAAAAGGAATATTTTCCCGGTTGTAAAAAAGAATGGAAAATTATTGGGTGTAATTTATTTGGATCATATCAGGCAGGAAATGTTCAACGCGGAGCTTTACGATAGAGTTACAGCAAAAGAAGTAATGCGAAAGGCTTCCGTTACAATTGATATACATGAAGATATTTTTTCAATTATGAAAAAATTTGAGGAATCAGGACAATGGAATCTACCCGTTGTAGAAGATGGAATTTACATTGGTTACCTTTCTAAATCAAGTATCCTTGATAAATACAGACATGAATTATTGGAGACTGTATGATCTTACTTTAGTTCGTTAATGGCTACCCATGCCATGAGTCCGGCTCCTATCTCTAACGCTGCTTCATCAATATCAAAAGTGGAAGTGTGTACACCACTTGTTATGCCTTTGACTTTATTACCGGTCCCTAAACGATAAAAACAGGATGGAACTTGCTGTGAGAAGAATGCAAAATCTTCTGCAGTCATACGCAATGGTAATTCCTCTACATTCTCTTTTCCTAAATATTCAATAGCAGAAGCACGTGCTGTATTCGTAGTTTGCTCATCGTTCACTAAAAAGGGATAACCTTTCTCTACTCTGAATTCACAAGTGCCATTCATTTCTTTCGCTACTTCTTCTGCTATTCTTTTCATTTTTGAATGTGCTGCAGCTCTCCATTCTTCATCCATGGTCCGGAATGTTCCTTCAATTTTTACTTCATCGGGGATAACATTGGTAGCACCATTTCCTATGATCTTTCCAAAAGCTAGCACTGTTGGCGGTTTCGGTTTGTTGTCGGCTTCCAGTGTAGAATAAGCCGGAGCCTGTACCATAAATTCTTTATTTAACTCGAGTAAGATCTTTGAAGCGATCAAAAGTGGATTGTTATAATCAGCAGGCATGGCAGCATGTCCACCTTTTCCTTTTACTGTCATATACAACTCATCTGTACTCGCCATATACATTCCATTTCTGAACCCTACTTTCCCCACTTCCATGCTTGGGAATACATGTTGTCCGAACATGGTTGTAGGTTTTGGATTTTCGAGTACACCTTCTTTGATCATTAATGACGCACCACCCGGTAGTTTTTCTTCTCCCGGTTGAAAGATCAATTTGATCGTACCTTCAAATTCATTTTTTAGTTCATTCAATATTTTTGCTGTTCCCAATACCGATGCAGTATGTACATCGTGTCCACAGGCATGCATAATGCCCGGATGTTTTGAGATATAGTCGCAAGTATTTGTTTCATTGATCGGCAGTGCATCCATATCAGCTCGTAAAGCAATTACTTTTTTTGTTGGATTCTTTCCTTCGATAAGTGCAACGATCCCTGTTTTTACAATTCCTTGAGTGTAAGGGATCCCATATTCTTTTAGCTTGGATGCTATATAATTTGAAGTGTTGTATTCTTCAAACGACAATTCCGGATGTGCATGCAAATGCCTTCTGATGGAGATCATCTCCTGGTTCAGACCCTTTGCGAGTGCTTTTATATTATTTTTCAATTGCAACATGCGTATTTATGGCAATTTCATTCTTACTGGATGTAGTTTTCCAACACTTCCTTTGCTCAAAAAGAAAAATTCTTTTTCGTTCACGGGTACAAAAGCATTTGGACATAGATAAACTACTCCTTTTTTCCCTCCAACATTCGTGTCGATCATTGCAAATGTTTTCCCTTTACTGCCATCAAATGAAAAGAATTGAATCACAGGGATCTTAATGCTAGCTAAGCCGGGACCGACTACTTTATGCTCTTGCCCATCATATTTGTACTGATAACCATTGTAAACAAGCATTAATTGATCTCCTACCTGGCTAACAGCTACAGAGTTAGCAATTCCACTGTCTTCAATGGACTTATTGTCTTTTTCTAATGTGTTGTCTGTGATCAGTTTTCCACTTTCATCTAAAATAGTTACATAAATATCACGGGTAACAAATTCTCTGTTGTAAATGGGAAAACCTTTTGAATCTTTTTGTTCGGTTGCAAGATTATTTTCTAATCGATCTTCTCCAACGAGAAATGTACTTCCTTTAATTAATTGAACTTTAACAATATTTAAATTGTTTCTCGTTTTATCGAATGCCGTTGTTGTATTAACTTTGATATCACTTGTGCTCCCTGAAATTCTTGTGTAGAAGACTCCTTTGAAACCTGTGCCACCAAATACTACTTTCCCATCTTCTGTATAATATCCTACAACGATCAGGTCATTACTATTTTCTTCGATCGTAGTAGAAAAATTCACAATTTTTTTAGGATCAGTCATCTGGATCAGGTTTTCTTTAACTTTATTTCCTTTGTCGCTGATCTGATAAGATGTATAAAAGTCTGCATTTTTAGGCCCCTCAACTTTTTTAATAATGTATGCTATTCCGGAATTACTTACTGATACCTGGTTGCTTGGACCTCTTTTGGAATCATATACTAATTCTAATTCTTTTGTCCAGGATAAATTTAAAGAATTGTCATATATGCTTACTGCAAATTTTTCTTTGGTTTCTTTTATGAAAGGATATTCAGAAAGGACAACAAAACTTTTCCCATCCGCAGCAGCATTAATTATAAAGTTGCCTGAATTCACTGCTTTTTCAGCAGGGATGAATGCAATCTCTTTCCCTGAAGAGGAAACGATCCCTTTTTCATTTACATCATGGGCATACAAAAAACATTTTTTTTCATCTTTTTTAAAGACCGAACGAAACAGATACATCCGGTCAGTTAGCGCAGCGAATCCTTCGAATATTGCTATTTCGTTTGGCTCATGTGGTGTTGGAATATCTTGAGAACATAAATACGAGTCGTTCGGATCAGAAAATCCTTCTAAGTGCAAAAGCATCCCTTCCGACATTTTAAACTTTTTGAATAAGACATAGTTGTTATTCTTTATTCTAAATGTTATTATTTCAGGATTCTCTGAAGCAGACATGGTTCTTTCTGAACCAATTGTGAAATTTATATTTTGTGCAGTTGTTATGAATGGTAACAGGAGCAGAAGCCAAAAAAAAGTTTTTTTCATGTTTATAGTTATTTTATTTTCCAAAGATCATTTTTAATGAAAGCAAAAGGATGATCACACCAAATACTTTTTTTAATGTTGTTTGATCAATTGCGATAGAGATCTTAGAACCAAAATAACTGCCGATCACAAATGTGCTGGCCATTATCAGTGCTGTTTTCCATTCCACATGTCCTGCTTGATAATAGTTGTACACACCAAGAATTCCAATGGGCATTAAGAACATGAATAGAACCGTTCCTTGTGCTTGGTGTTGGGAATAACCCAAAAAGTAAACCAAAGCAGGAACAATGATGATGCCACCACCAATACCCACCATGCCACTTAATAACCCTGCTATCACTCCGAGAGCGAGCAGAATAAAAATTGTATTCATATGAAGAGGAGATTTTTTCAATGTTAGAAATCCAGACTAAGTGAAAGATGCCAAATAGGTTTCAGGATAATACCATCTTGTACACCCCACGCTCTGTCTAGGCGGATAAAATAGCCGAACAAACGACTTCTGATACCAAGTCCATAACCACCCACGATCGGATTGTGTTGTGTTTTTAGAATGATCAGCAATGGTGGATTGTCAACATAAGTTGTGTTTAAGGCATTTTTGTCCGAGTATGGATCCGGACCGGTCCATGCTGTTCCAACATCACCGAAAGTAATGATCTGGAAATTGTTGACAAAATCGGAGCGGATCGGACGCTTGTATAAATATTTGAAGATCGGGAAGCGGATCTCACTATTGATCACAGCATACGAATTTCCATTGCGAGCATTTTGATAAAAGCCACGCATATTGGTAACCAAAGTTTGATAGGCATAATTTTGATCACGTGCGATATTGGTACTGTTGTCGAATTTAGGAATAAACCAATTGTCAACCCCGCCTAAATAATAGATCAGTTTTTGATTTCCAAAAGATGTTCCGGCAGAGATCCTGTTTGCCCAGATCAGGTCGCGATGAAGTTTTTTGTAATATCTCCAGTCCATCCCTAATACAAAGAAATCTGTTTTCTCTTTGTCGATCTGTCTGTAATATTCTCCAAATACTTTTCCTCTTAATCCATTGTAAAGATTCAATCCTTTTTTGATCGTATTGTCAAATACATATTCCACTTTTACAGTTCCCCAATTTTCGTAGGTGTTCGGTTTCTTCAAATTGTTGTAGTCGGTAGAGGTATAAATCGTTCTGTCATTGCGGTAAGCAACACTTGCTCTCACACTTGCTACTTCATTGAATGGAAATTTTAAAATATAACGGGCATCATGTGTATGTACTTTTACAAGTGAATAGCTATCGCTGATGTTTAATAATGATTGACGATGAAGCACAAGTTGTTTGTCCACATTTTTCATTCTGTCCTCATAGCTCAAATAATATTCATTGCTATTCATATCGCCTGAAAAGCGCATCCCGCCTGAAATACGGTAGTTCTCGAATAGATCACTAATGCCAATTTTAAAGAAAGCATTGATGCCGGGATTCAAATAGATCGGACTTCCACCACCGGTGAATTTTTGGTAGGTAGCATTCAAGAAATTGTTGTCAAGCTGTGTAACAACATAATCAACCGAATAGTTGGTTTCGTAGTTTCTTTGTCTTGCTAAAACAAATTCTTCATCTACTGCTGTTGCAGCAGAATCGGTAGGTGTGATCTGTTTTTCCGCAGTGTTGCTTTTTGTGTCAGCTTTCTTTTGTTCGTTCTCAAAAGTGTAGTTATTGATATCCACTTCCGATGGATCTTTTTTCTTCTCTTTATCATCTACACTAATTACGATCTTCACATTTTCTGCTTTCGGTGTAGCATACAATGCTTTGTCTTTCGCTTCCTGTTCAACTTGTTCTTTGTAGTCTAACCGATTTCTGTAATCACGATACGATGTGTTCTTTAAGTTGAGAGGTGTTAGTGCTTTTGCATCAGCTAAAGGTTGAACCAGCATTTTGTATTTGCCGTTTTCAAAGATCACTTCCGTTAGTTTGTTTGCTTTTACATTCACATCCTGCTCAAGAATACTTCTGGAGTAATTGCTGATAGGGAAGGAAGTTGCAACAGTTTTGTAATGTGCTGCAGTATCCACATAGGCAATAACACTGTCGAAACGTGCCAGGTATCTGTTTCTGATCCCGTTCTTGTCGCTCAAATACGTAATGTGTTCCTTGTCGTAATCGGAAGGGAATGTTTCATCAATGTAAGGGGTGTTGGTAACACGGATCAATAATTTTGATTTGCTGATGTTATCAAAAGCAAATACATCTTTTTTCTTTTGAGGATTTTCAAATTTTTTTTTGCTGTCAAAAGAAAGCGTATCGCCTGGTCTGTTGGATGTAAAGACGATCTTTTTAGAATTGTTTGCAAAACGAGGATTCAGATCATCATAAATATCTTTGGTGATCTGTTCATATCCGTTGGAGGCTGTGGTGAAAACAAAAATGTCGCTTTGTCCTTTTTGTACTCCCGACATCACAAATAATTTTCCATCCTCATTATAGGAATAGTCGAGTATCTTTTCAAATCCAAAAATGTTGCGCTCGGTCAAGTCTTTTGTTTCCAACTCGTATGTTGCCATCACAAAGTATTCCTTACGTTCAATAATATAAGAGAATAATTTTCCACTCGGATGCCATGCAAGCAATGGGAAAGAATAGTCATTGATCCGGTCGATCTTGGAGCCTGATTTTAAAATGCGTTTCGCTTTGTTCGTCTGGAAGTTATACAACCAGATCTTGTATTGTCCCATCTCATTGGTGGTGTAAATGGCATAATTACCATCCGGACTAACTTTCACCTGGCTGTAAACACGTGTCGATTTTATTTTAGAAAGGATCGGTTTTTCAGAAGGTGTTTTTTGTGTGGTATCTTTTGAGTTGTATTTTGAAATATAGGATTCAACACATTCGGCCCATAAATTCTTTATAGAGATACCCATCACAAAAACGGTAGAGTTGTCGATGTTCCTGCTCACCTTCGACATATAGAGAATGTTGGAGATAACTGCTTCGCCATAATTATCAGCTACATGTTTCCAGAAAGCATGACCGGCAATAACAGCATCATTTCCTTCCAGGCGGTTTAAATTTTTGTAGCGGTTGTTTAAGATCCCATCTTTCACTCTGTTGTCGAGGTCAGAGCTCCAGTCGTTGGCTACATAATCGATCAAACCTTTGGTGTACCATTCAGGAAGATTCAGCAAGGTGTTGTTCTTTACCATTTCGCGAACATTCCCACCATACATCATTTGTTCAATAAGTACTTGTGCAACACCACTTCTGATCTGTGCATCCAGCTTGGCATGATCACCTTCAAAGTAGAGCATCACTTTCGATCCTGCAATGCGGGTAACACCACCGGTATTGTATTGTTCATCGGTCAATAAACCAATATTGCTTTGTTTAAAATCGGATTGTTTGTTGAATACAATGAATTGGATCTTTCCATCAATGGAATAGTCGAATAGCTTTTCTACATATTGCATTTCCTTTTTGGCCGCTTTGGAAACGTAATTGGCAATTTCTTTTCCTTGTTCATAGAAATACACATCATAGCGTTCGTAGCCATAATAGGTCCAAAAGAATGTTTTGTATTTTACCCTGTTCTTTCCGAAATCGGTTTGTGAGCCACTGTAAAATTGTGCTTTTGAAAATGAGAAATTCAAAAACAAAACAAGGCAAAGTAAAAAACGGAGTATATATGTTGTTGACGGTTTATTCATTCCTTTATTTAATGTTGCTAAAATACAAATAAATGCCAGTAATCACAAGCGTTTTATTTGTGTTATTTTCTGTCTTCCAGATACTGATCGATCAATCGGGGAACGGCAAAATTGCTGATTTTATTCCATGGGATCAGTATTTCATTCTCTCCGGTCCATTTTTTTAATGGTTCAGCACTATCTATTTCCCAAAAACGGGCATAGATCTTTTGGTGACTGAGGATATGTTTGTATGTTTTGCTAACGTTCCTGATCTTGAATTTAGTATTCCCGATTAACTTTTTCCACTCTTTTGACTTCAGGAAGGTGTGTTCATCCCATTCTTTTTCGCTTTCGATCAATGGAAAATCATGCAGGTTGATCCAGATGTCCTTTTCTGTCCGTTTCCGGATAATGGTGTTGTTCTTATTTGTTAGAACAATATAATTGAAATAACGATCCCTTGTTTTTGTTTTTTTGCTTTTGACCGGCAAGGCATCTACTTTCTTTTTCTCAAACGCGTAACACATGCTTTGCAGAGGACAATGGATACAATCGGGGTTCACCGGCTTGCATTGCAATGCGCCAAATTCCATGATCGCCTGATTGTGCAGTGCGGGTTCCTTTTTATTTAAAAGTGTTACGGCCAGCTCTTTGAATTCCTTTTTGCCTTGTGTGCTATCGATCGGGGTAGAAATACCAAAAACACGTGCTAGCACACGATACACATTCCCATCTACCACCGCATGGGGTTTGTTGAAAGCGAAGGAGGCAATGGCAGCTGCTGTATATTCACCTATTCCTTTCAGTTGAAGGATGGCTTCATAACTATCAGGGAATTGTCCTTTATGCTCCGATTGAACGATCTGAGCGGTTGTATGGAGGTTACGGGCTCTGGAATAGTAACCCAATCCTTGCCACAGTTTCATTACCTTTTCATTGTCGGCTTTGGCCAAATGTGTAACGGTTGGAAACTCGCTGGCGAACTTCAGGTAATAACTCATCCCTTGATCCACCCTTGTTTGCTGTAAAATAATCTCCGATAACCATATATAGTAAGGATCCTGCGTGTTTCGCCAGGGTAGATCTCTTTTATTTTGCAGATACCAGGTAATTATTTTGGCTGAAAATGCCTTCATATATGGGTTTGAATCAGTTTTTAAGGGTTTGGAAAGTCAAAATTACAATTAAAATTTTTGTTTGACGATTTAAATACTATCTTTGCAGCCCTAAATTAAATTTTATTGAACTAATTATTTGATTTTAAATAGATTATAGAAGTATGACAAAGGCAGACATTATCAACGAAATCGCAGAAAAAACAGGCATAGAGAAAGTAGCAGTTCAGGCAACTGTAGAAGCTTTCATGAAATCAGTTAGAAACTCAATGGTAGCAGGAGAGAATGTTTATTTGAGAGGTTTCGGAAGTTTTATCGTGAAAAAACGTGCTGAAAAAACAGGACGTAATATTTCTAAGAATACAACGATCATTATCCCTGCTCATTATATTCCGGCATTTAAACCGGCTAAAACGTTTTCTGAAAAAGTAAAGAAAAACGTTAAGAAAGAAGTAGCAGCATAATTGAATTAACCGGCTGAATTTTTCAGTCGCTTATTATATATAAAATGAAGTCTGTAAACAAAATACAAATTGCTGTAATTGCAGGCGCATTGATATTAGTCGTTCTTTTATTATTTGCAAACACCAAACTTCCTCTTAAAAAGGAAGAAGCAGAAACACATGCTCCGGGAGAACATCAGGAGATGAGCATCGCTGATATGGTAGAAGGGTTGAAAGCTGCTTTGCCGGAGGCTGAAAAGCAAGAGGTGAAAAAGCTGGAAGAGGCTACGGTTTCTTCACCTGATAAAAAGCATGCCTTTGAAGATCTGATCAATTTTTTTGATAATGTCCGTCAACCTGTCCTGGCCGCCTACTACATGGAAAAAGCAGCAATCGCTTCACCAATTGATAGTAACTGGACCTATGCAGGAGCACGTTATTATTCAGCAATACAGTTCAGCAAACCGGTGGATCATCCGGTATTGTACAAAAAAGCAATTGAGTGTTTTGAGAAAACATTGCAGATCAATCCGAAGAACATTGATGCACGTATCAGCTTAGCTGCATGCTATGTCGAAGGTTCTGCTGATCCGATGAAAGGGATCACCATGTTAAAAGAGATCGAGAAAACCGATTCTAATAATGTGAACCTGCAATTGAATTTTGCTTTTTTCTCTGAACGTTCCGGACAGTGGAATAAAGCCATTGCCCGTTTTGAAAAGGTGTTAAAGATCCAGCCTGATTTCATTGAAGCTTATTTGCACATTGCTGATGCGTATGAGCAACAGGGAGAGAAGAAAAAAGCGATCGAATATTTAGAAAAATACAAAGCTGCTGTGGATGATGTTACCATCAAAACAGAAGTTCAGGATTATATAAATAAATTATCCCAATAGGGAAAGAGACAATAAAATAAAGTATTAAACATTTAAAACCATTTAGCTATGCCAAGCGGTAAAAAAAGAAAAAGACATAAAATGGCTACTCACAAACGTAAAAAACGTTTGAGAAAAAACAGACATAAGAAAAAATAATCCTGTTTAGCAGGTTATAATTCAGCGTGCGCTGTCAAGATTCTTTTATGCAGAATGGAGTGTAAAACTCTATTCTGCTATTTAACGCACGTATGTTTGTATTCTTTCCGGCAAAGCCGGACAATGCTATTACATCATTAAAAACGTATCCGCAGATTCCGGAAAACGGAGTACTGGGATACTTGTATTTATTTAAAAAACTGAACGATTGAATAACGAATTAATTATAGATTCAACTCCATCGGAAGTAGTTATTGCCTTATTAAATGATAAGCGCTTAGTTGAGCTTCATCGTGAACGTAACAATAATAACTTTTCGGTAGGCGATATCTATCTGGGTCGCGTTAAAAAAGTGATGCCGGGTTTGAATGCCGCCTTTGTAGATGTAGGATATGAAAAAGATGCCTTCCTGCACTACCTGGATCTGGGTCCGCAAGCCAATACCTTTAATAAGTATACCAAACTGGTTCAAACCGGAAAACAATCTACTTCTAACTTAATGTATTTTAAGAATGAAGCTGATATCGAAAAAGACGGAAAGATCGGTAATGTTTTAAATGCCAACCAGCAAATACTTATTCAGATCGCCAAAGAGCCGATCTCCACAAAAGGTCCACGCATCACCACAGAAATTTCATTAGCAGGGCGATACTTAGTATTGATCCCTTTTGCCGATAAGATCTCTGTTTCACAAAAAATAAAAACTACGGATGAGAAAAATCGTTTGAAACGATTGATACAAAGTATCAAACCAAAGAATTTTGGTGTGATCATCCGTACAGTAGCCGAAGGTAAAAGTGTTGCCGAACTGGATGCCGATCTGAATGATCTGGTAAACAAATGGAACACCTGTTACGAAGCATTAAAAACAGCTCAGCCTCCTTTTAAAGTATTGGGTGAGATCGATCGTACCTCTGCTATGTTGCGCGATCTGTTAAATGCAAGTTTTAATAGCATTCATGTGAATGATGCGGCCATGTTTGAAGAGGTGAAGAACTATCTTCATACCATTGCTCCTGAGAAAGAAAAGATCGTAAAGCTATACAAAGGCACAGTTCCTATCTTCGATAACTTTGGTGTGGATCGTCAGATCAAAGCGCTGTTTGGAAAAACTGTGACCATGAAAAGTGGTGGTTATTTGATCGTAGAACATACCGAAGCATTGCACGTAATTGATGTGAACAGCGGTAATCGTGCGAAATCAGATAACAATCAGGAAACAAATGCGCTGGAAGTAAATCTGGAAGCAGCTGTGGAAGTAGCACGCCAATTGCGTTTGCGCGATATGGGTGGTATTATTGTTGTTGATTTTATCGACTTACACAATGCAGAGAATCGTAAAATGCTTTACGATAAGATGAAGGAAGAGATGTCGAAAGACCGTGCAAAACACAACATTCTTCCTCCAAGTAAATTTGGTTTAGTGCAGATCACCCGTCAGCGTGTTCGTCCGGAAATGAATGTAGTAACAGTAGAAAAATGTCCTGCATGTGGTGGTAGTGGAGAAGTACAGGCAAGTATCCTGTTGGTAGATCAGATCGAAAACAACTTGCGTTATATTTTAAAAGAACAAAATGAATCAGGTGTTACACTGTGTGTTCACCCATATTTGGAAGCATACTTAACAAAAGGATTCTTCTTTAATTCGATCAGACGTAAATGGTCAAAGAAATTTGGAAAGTCGATCAAGATCCGTCCGGTTTCTTCGTATCACTTTTTGGAATACCGCTTTTTGAATAAAAGCGAGGATGAAATTAAGATCTAATAAAAAAAGCCTGATCCGTGGATCAGGCTTTTTTTATTTTATTTCACAATAACCGTTCTCTAGGGTTAGTTCAACTTTTTTTCCCAGTATGATTGCCACGTTTCTATCAATATGACCGCAAGGGAAATGAAAGCAAACAGGATAGTTGTATTCTTTTACTGCATCCAGAATGATGGCTTCTGCTGTTTTTCCAAAAGGGACTGTATTGTCCTTCATGTCACTCATTCCACCTACGATCAATCCTGTCAGTCCACTCAGTTTGCCGGAGCGTTTCAGGTTCATCATCATCCTGTCGATATGATATAAATATTCATCCAGATCTTCAATGAATAAGATCTTCCCATTGGTATCAATATCCGAATTGCTTCCGCAAAGTGCATAGAGCAATGATAAATTTCCACCTACAAGTATTCCTTCTGCTTTCCCGTTTTTGTTCAGCGCATGTGGCTCAAAAGAATAGTGGATCTTTTCTCCGAAAAGCGATTTTCTTAATGTTTCAGTCGCTTCTTCATTCACTTTAAAATTAATAGGCATAGTAGCATGCAATGTTTGAATGCCCATATTGTGAATATGCGAATGCAATACGGTGATATCACTATAACCAATGATCCATTTTGGATGTTTTTTGAAAGTGCTGAAATTAAGCTTATCAATGATCCTTACTGTTCCATATCCGCCACGGGCACTGATCACGGCTTTGATGCTTGTATCATCCAGCATGCTTTGAAGGTCGGCCGCACGCTCTTCATCTGTTCCTGAAAATTGATGCTCCGCATTAAACACATTTTTTCCTAAGACCACTTCCAGTCCCCAGTTTTGAAGAATGTCAATAGCGGGCTGCAGTTCCTCCTTGCTGATCTTTCTGGCACATGCTACGATCCCGATCTTGTCGCCTTTTTTTAGAAATTCCGGTTGAATAAATTCCATGCTATTTCTTTATTTACAGTAAAAGTAATCGGATATTTGTATAAAAAATTATCATGAGCAAAACCGATATACTTTCACCTGCTGATGTAACAAAGCTAATCAAAACTTTTTATGATAAGTTATTGGTCAGTTCAATAAAACATCATTTTATTCATTTGAATTTGGAGGAGCATTTGCCGAGAGTAGATAGTTTTTGGAATGCGACTCTTTTTCCGGAGCATGCTTATGCCCAAAATTTGATGGAACGTCACATGCATTTGCCATTGCAAAAAGAAGATTTTAAAGTGTGGTTGAGTTTGTTTTGGGAAAGTGTGGATGAGCTATTTGCAGGGCCAAATGCCGAAACAACAAAGAATAGAGCTTCCAGTATATCTTATATCATGCAAAAGAAGCTACTCAAGGATTAATTTTTATCTTTGTATGCCATAATTCAAAAGGGTTAAAAAGAGCTTAAGTCAGAAGGATATTTTTTGTATTATCCGCTCTTATGCCCTTTCACTTTTGAATTGTCTATTTTTGAATTTTGATTTTAAAATTATGTCCTTAAATTATAAACGACAATTAGTTACAGCAGCATTACCTTATGCCAATGGTCCCGTTCATATCGGACATTTGGCGGGTTGTTATTTGCCTGCTGATATTTATGTACGTTACCTGCGCTCCAAAGGAGAAGATGTGAAATTCATTTGCGGATCGGATGAGCATGGCGTACCTATTACCATCAAAGCAAAAAAAGAAGGTGTAACACCACAGCAGGTGGTTGATAAATACAACAAGATCATGGGTGATGCATTCAAAGAGTTTGGTGTATCATTCGATATCTATTCCCGTACATCCTCTTCCACACATCATGCTACAGCATCGGAGTTCTTCAAAACACTTTTCGATAAAGGTGTTTTTCAGGAAGAGGTGACAGAACAATATTTTGATGAAAAAGCCAATCAGTTTTTGGCCGACCGATATATCATTGGTACTTGTCCGAAATGTGCCAACGAAAATGCATATGGCGATCAGTGCGAAAAATGTGGTACTTCATTGAATCCTACGGATCTTATTAATCCAAGATCAACGCTAAGTGGAGAAAAGCCAGTTTTGAAAAAAACGAAGAACTGGTTCTTGCCATTGGATAAGATGCAGCCACAAATTGAAGCATTCATTGAATCACATAAAGATTGGAAAACAAATGTATATGGTCAGTGTAAAAGTTGGTTGAATGCAGGTTTGCAGCCACGTGCTATGACACGCGATCTGGATTGGGGAGTGAAAGTGCCTGTAGAAGGTGCTGATGGAAAAGTATTATACGTATGGTTCGATGCACCTATCGGTTATATCTCTGCAACAAAAGATCTAACAACTGATTGGGCGAAATACTGGAAAGACAAAGAAACAAAGCTGGTACATTTTATCGGGAAAGATAATATTGTATTTCATTGCATCATTTTCCCTGCTATGTTAATGGCCGAAGGTTCTTACATCTTGCCGGAGAATGTTCCTGCGAATGAGTTCTTGAATCTGGAAGGAGATAAGATCTCTACTTCACGCAACTGGGCAGTGTGGTTACATGAATATTTGTTGGAGTTTAAAGATAAGCAGGATGTATTGCGCTATACCTTATGTGCTAACGCTCCTGAATCAAAGGATAATGATTTTACCTGGAAAGATTTTCAGGCAAAGAACAACAATGAACTAGTTGCTATTTTGGGAAATTTTGTGAACCGTACCTTGGTACTTACACATAAATATTATGGAGGGAAAGTTCCTGAAGCAGCCGAATACACCAAGAGTGATGTGTTGTTGCTGGAAGAGATCTCTAAATATCCTGCAAAAATTGCAGCGAGTATAGAACAATACCGTTTCCGCGAAGCATTGTCGGAATTAATGAATTTAGCACGTTTAGGAAATAAATATCTGGCCGACAATGAGCCATGGACATTGATCAAAACGGATGAGAAACGTGTTCAAACGATCATGAATCTTTCATTACAGATCTCTGCAAACCTGGCGGTGTTGATGGAACCATTCTTGCCATTCACTTCCAAAAAATTAAGTGAGATGCTAAATCTGAATCCTGCATTCAGATGGAATGATGCTACACGTACCGATCTGTTATTGACCGGACATCAGATCAATGCTGCAGCCTTGTTGTTCGATAAAATTGAAGATGCTGCGATCGATGCACAAATTCAAAAATTAGCGGATTCTAAAAAAATGAATGAAGCGCAAAATAAAACCGTAGAACCTGCTAAAGCAGAAACATCCTTCGATGATTTTAGTAAAATGGATATCCGTGTAGGAACTATTCTAGAAGCGGAGCGTGTTCCTAAAACGGAGAAATTATTAAAGCTGAAAATTGATACCGGAATTGATCAACGCACGGTTGTAAGCGGTATTGCAGAATACTACAAACCGGAAGACATCATCGGTCAGCAAGTATCTATATTGGTAAATTTGGCTCCACGTAAGATCAAAGGAATTGAAAGTCAGGGAATGATCTTGATGGCGGAGAACAATGCAGGAGAGTTAAGTTTCGTGGCTCCTACAAAGAGCAATATGAATAACGGAGGAGGGATCAAATAAATTTTAAAATAAAAACAGAAAGGTCCGCAGGCAGAACAGAACGTTTTATTATGCGGGCCTTTTTTATGATATAAACATTACAATGAAAAAGATCGTACTATTATTTGTTGCAATTGCAAATGTTGCTTTCGCTCAAACCAAGCTATTTACCATGGAAGAAGCTGTGGTGCTGCAACGCTCCACACTTGCTCCCGCTAAGCTCAAACAATTGATGTGGCAAAAGAATGCCGACAATTATTCATTCATCGAAAAACGGGGAAATGAAGATGTGTTGGTTGTTTATGCTGCAGCATCTGCCAAAGAGATAAATGCACTTAATCTTACTCAGCTCAATACTGCGCTTACATCTGCGTCATTAAATACAGTGAAATCTTTCCCTGCTATTCAATGGCTGAACAACAAACAATTTACATTCGAAGCAGATAAAAAATTGATCAGTGTTGATATTACTACCAAAAAAGCAAAAGTAGAAGCTAGTCGCGATTTAGGTGAAGAAGCCGCCAATAAAGATGTTGCCGATAAAACCAATTATGTGGCTTTCACAGTAAAGAATAATCTATTTGTGTTTGATGGAAAAGAAAAACTGATCGTAACGAATGATGCGGATCAAAATATTGTAAACGGTCAAACCGTTCATCGCGATGAATTTGGTATTCACAAAGGAACGTATTGGTCGCCAAAAGGAAATTTATTAGCCTTCTACCGCATGGATCAAACCATGGTAACGGATTATCCTGTTATCGACTGGGCACCCCGTCCGGCAAAGAATGTGAACATCAAATACCCGATGGCAGGTGATAAAAGTCATGAAGTGACGGTGGGTATTTACAATGTGAGCAGCGGCAAAACAGTGTTTCTAAAAACAGGCGAGCCTAAAGAGCAATACCTTACCAATATCGCCTGGAGCAATGATGAACAATATGTGTACATCGCTGTGTTGAATCGCGGGCAGGATCATATGAAATTGAATAAATACAATGTTACTACCGGCTTACTTGAAAAAACATTGTTCGAAGAAAAGCATGAGAAATATGTGCACCCAATGCACCCGATGGTGTTTTTGCCTAATGGAAAACAATTCATCTGGCAAAGTGAACGCGATGGATTTAATCATCTGTATCTTTACAATGAAGATGGTACCTTGGTAAAACAACTAACAAAAGGCAATTGGCTGATAACTGATCTGGCCGGATTGGATGCTAAAGGAAGCAAAGCATATTATACTTCTACAACAGAAAGTGGGATCACCCGTAATTTTTATTCGGTAGATATTAAATCAGGAAAAACAACACGCATCACAAAAGGCGATGGAACACATGTTAGTTTATTGAGTAGTTCAGGAAACTATATTTTAGATAATTTTCAAAATACTTCTGTACCAAGAAATGTATATGTGAATTCCACCAATGGCAAATCATCCAAATTGATCTACACGGCCGCTAATCCAATTCAAGATTATAAATTGGGCGAAATGAAGATCTTTACTTTGAAAAGCGAAAGTGGTGATGACCTGTATTGCCGTTTATACAAACCGGTTGATTTCGATTCTACAAAAAAATATCCAACCATCGTTTATCTGTATAACGGACCAAGTGCACAAATGATAAACAACACCTGGAATGGTGGAGGCGACCTTTGGTTTCAATACATGGCACAACGTGGCTATGTTGTATTTACACTCGATGGTAGAGGAAGTGCCAACAGAGGTTTGGCCTTCGAACAAGCGATCTTCCGGAATTTAGGTGTAAATGAAATGAAGGATCAAATGGTGGGCGTTGACTATTTGAAAAAACAAAAATTTGTGGACGCTGCCCGCATGGGAATTTTCGGATGGAGCTATGGTGGATTCATGACCACCAGTATCATGACACGTTATCCGGATATATTTAAAGCAGGTGTAGCAGGTGGCCCGGTGATTGATTGGACCTATTACGAAGTGATGTACACCGAGCGTTATATGGATACTCCACAAGAAAATCCGGAAGGTTACAAAACAAGCCGTACTATCGACTATATTGATAATTTAAAAGGAAAATTGATGTTGATCCACGGAGCACAAGATCCAACCGTTGTTTGGCAACATAGCATTCAATATTTAAAAGCGTGTGTTGATAAGAAAAAGCAAGTGGATTATTTTGTGTATCCCGGACATGAACACAATGTGCTTGGAAAAGACCGCGAACACTTGTATCAAAAAGTGACCGATTATTTTATGCAAAATTTGTAGTATGATCTATTTTGGTGTATTTTAGTGTAAACTAAATACCCCATGAAAAAAATTGTACTCCTGTTTTTTTTCTTTGCTATTGCATTTTCAAAGAATAACTATGCACAATGTCCAGGTTGTGCCATTAACTCTACTTTAACCACTCCCGGTATTTATCCCGATACATTACCGAACGGAATACAAGCTCAGCCCTACAGCGAAGATGTTACCTTTGTGATGTTCACCGATACTTCCGGTTTTTCTGTGAACTATTTCAAGATCGTTTCGGTAACAGGTTTACCTTTTGGTTTGAACTGGCAATGTAATAACTCATCAACCGGTTGTCAGTACGATCCGAATGTGAGTATGTATGGATGTGTGAAGATCTGCGGAACACCCATGCAAAGCGGACATTTCATAGTAGATGTAGGTGTACTTACTAATTTAACGGTTGTAGGGAATATCAATTCAGTTATTCAAATTGTCATCGATATTGATCCTGCTGCGGGTGGCAACTCCGGCTTTTCATTTAGTCCTGCTCAGTCATGCGACAGCGCTACGGTTGCATTCAATGGTTTGATCTCCGGTGCTCCGAATCCAACAGCGTATGCCTGGAATTTCGGGAATGGAAATACCAGCACCGTTCAAAATCCTCCTGCACAACAATACACCACTCCGGGTGATTATGTGGTTTCCTTGCAAACAGATATTTTGGGATACAAGATCACAGGTGTGAATGTAACAGGCTTGAATAACAACTGGTGTGGGGATGTGGAAGAAGCCAGCTGTACCTTCAATAATCCTGATCCGTATTTTCAAATCTTCAATTCCTTGTCCAACAATTTATACACAGCCTCTTCTTTGAGCGATGTACAAAGCGGATCATGGAGCGGATTGAATATTTTATTGAACAATCCCCCATATTCTATTACCATTATGGATGAGGACAATGTATCACAAGATGATAACCTGGGAACATTTCCTTTTTCGGTATCCGGACCGGGAACTATTCCTTTTAGTGGAGCAGGTGGCACATCTGGAACCATCACGGTTGCTACGTATGTGATCCAGTCGTTCACCAATTATGATACAGTACATGTGTATGCACTGCCAGCAGCGGGAACTGTTTCTTATGCCGTGAATGATTCGGTATGTGCGGGCGATTCTATTTTGCTAACTGCCAATGGAGTAGGAGTGAATGCATTGCAATGGTACAATGATACAACCTTGTTGGTCAATGAAACAGGATTGAATTACACGGCTACACAAACAGGTGATTATTATTTCCAATTGACCAATGCAAACGGATGTTCCTCTTTAAGTCCGGTACAACATATTGAAATTGTTCCATTGCCAACAACACCAACTTTCTTAGCATCAGGCAATGTGTTGAATTGTTTCCTTACAGGCTATCAATTACAATGGTATTTGAATGGCAATCCAATTGCGGGTGCTGATTCTACCAGCTATGTGGTAACACAAAGTGGAAATTATTCAGTAGTAGCTACCGATGTTTTTGGTTGTACAAGCACCAGCATCACTATTCCTGTAACATACAGCGCCATCAATGATATCGAGTTGTTGAACAATTTAGTGATCTATCCAAACCCAACATCTGATGTTGTTATGATCAATGGTGGCGACAAGATCGTTGGATACAATTATACTTTGTCTGATAATTTAGGAAGAATAGTACAAGCAGGTGTGATCGATCAAATGGAAACACAATTATCCTTGAACGAATTACAAACCGGGTTCTATTTCCTAACTGTTAGCGGAAAAGCATCACATACTTATAAGATTGTTAAGAAGTGATGTAGGATGACGGATGTTTGATGTTGGATGAATTGAATGCGTGCGTGTGTCAGTTCGAGTGGCGAGGTACGAGCTGTATCGAGAACGTTTGGGATTGATGAGTTGTGATTTCTCCAACTCATCCCCTCATCACTTTATTACCTCATCCCCTCATTACTTTTTTATGATCGTAATATCCACCCGTCTATTCTGCTTCCTACCTTCTTCGGTAGCATCATCACCAATGGGTTTGTTTCGACTGTAACCTTTGTAGGTCATTCGTTTTTCGGCAATGCCTTTATATGCCAGGTAATCAAACACAGCTCTGGCTCTTTCAATGGATAGAGGCATATCATTGGCACAACATACATGACCGCCAATTTCAATTTCAAGTGTAGGATTGTCCTTCATTGTTTTTAATAAACTTTCCAAGGCAGGTTTTGATTCAGGTAAAAGGTCAGCAGTACCACCCACAAAATTTATGTTCTTTAAAATTAATGTTGCACCCACTTCCAGTTCGGCATTACCAAATGTTCCCGGTTTGTTTTCTGTGACAGCCTTTACTTCACTTTCCACTTTTTGTGGGATGAACTCTACTGAAATGACCGTTCTGCGGTTTAGGGCTTTTCCTTGTTCTGTAGTATTATCAGCCATAGGTGAGGAGGCACCCAATCCTTCAGATTGTATTGCACTTGAAGCAATGCCTTTAGCGATAAGATATTGCGTAACGCTGGCAGCACGTTTTTGGGAAAGTGTTTTATTCTTTTCTTCAGAGCCGGTATTATCTGTATAACCATATACACTGATCTGTTGCACCGCATTACTTTTTATAAAAACAGCAAAAGAATCCAACAGCTTGGAATCTTTTGCAGATATACCACTTTCATTGGAATTAAAATGAATGATGATTTGATGCTGTGCTTTGCTGCTGAATGAGCAAACAAAAAATAAGATGAGAAAAAGCGCTTGTTTCATAAACCTGTTTTTATACCATAACGGAAGCGGATGCAAAAAGGCACAGGATTTTTCTATTTTCTTTAAAATATTGCCTTAAATTTACTACGGGACACCGATTTTAAAGTATTGAAGTGTCTTTTAAACAAAATATTTTGTGTTTTTTGAATATTGAAAACCAAATATTACAATAAAGTACAAAAATTATAAAGAAATGGATTATTCTTATAAATATTTCGGAAAATCATTGTCATTCTTGACATGGAATGATATTGAGAATTATTTTTTAGATGCTAAAGAAGAAACAGATACAATCGAATTTAAATCTTTTATTGGAAAAGATCTTCATGAAACGCATTACAAAAAAATACTTGAAACAACTTGTGCTTTTCTTAATTCAAATGGAGGGATAATTATATGGGGTGCACCAGAAGGATTTAAAGTGGAAGGGAAAAAAGAAAAATCCTTTAAAGGTAATTTGAGGCCATTAAATGTAGTATTAGAAAAAGATGCACTTATTTCAAAAATTTCAAGTAAGATTATATCAATGCCGGAAGGTATTAATGTACAGATTTTAAAAAAGGGGGCAGTTTGCATTTGTGTATTTGAAATTCAGAAAAGTAATTATTCTCCTCATCAGACAGATAATATTTATTATATGCGACTTGATGGACAAAATGTTCCTGCACCACATTACTTTGTGGAGGCAATGTTTCGACAGGTTAAATACCCGAATATTGAGGGCTATTTGAAATTTCATGGTGTAAGCCGTGTACACAATTCCATTTATAGCTTAACTGTAGAAGCATTTATTTTCAATCAGTCCCCTTTTCAAAATGAGACACAAGTTCATTTGAGTTTAGCGAATGACGTTGGTTCTATTTCAGGTAATTCAAATAATATCAATCCTAAGATTGTTTATTGGAACAATGGAAGAGCCGTTAAGTATAAAGATGTAATGTCCGTATTGCATTATGGATCACCATTGAGTAAATTTATTTCAATTGAAGTTCCTCTTGGTCAAATTCCGGGCGAAATTAATGTCCAACTTTTTTTTGGAGGTAAAAATAGCCCGCAGAAGGTTTCTGAATATAAATGTGCATTGACATTTTCCGAAGAGTTAAATGGCGCTATAAAATGTGAAATTATTGAACTGAATGAAAATATTCATATGCATGACCTTCCTCAAGCTGCACTTTCAAAAGCAGAAATGTTAAAGAGGATTTTAGGCCGTTAAGAGTGTTTGTCGTATAATTGACATTGTTTAATCTGAATGGATCAAAAAGATTTTTGTTAGGTGCTCTATTCTTACTTTCTTAGTATATAATGCCAAAATCGGAAGTGGAAAAATTGCAATGTTTTAGTTGAAATAATGCATTAGATTTACATTTAAGGTAAAGCGAGAATTTATTTTTTGAAAAGATAGGGAATAGGAATAAGCAGGAGGGTTGTTTTAAGTGTATTTCGATTGTGATTTTAGGATATAGAAAAGAAATTCATTGTTTGTATAGATTTCGAGAGAATATTTTTAGTAAAAATTTAATTGTGATATATAATGAAACCATTTAGTGAAAATTCGTTAAAGGCATTTAAGCTATTTTCATATTTAATAGCCTCTAAAAAATCAATCCAAGTTTTTATAGATGAATACAATAAAGTTTTAAATAGTAGTAAGCAAAAATTTTCAAAATTTATTGACAAAGAAGCATACTATTTGGATAAACCCAATAAAGACAGGTTGATAGAATTGTACTCAACTGCTGTAATATTTAGAAGCAATAAAAAATTTATTAAAAATATATTTGATCAAATTGTTTATTTTTTGATCATTGCTGGTGCATTATTATTGCCATATTTTACAACGTGTTATTTTTATCAAAATATTACTTTTCCATGGTATAAATTTTTGATAATTTATTCAGTAGCATATTTAATAGTTTTGCTACTTGGTTTTGTTTTAATAAATTTTTTTGAGATTATAAGCAAGTTTGAAATAAAAATTGGTAAGGCTCTAAATAATTTGATAATATTTTTATTGCTTGGGTTGTTTTGCTATTCCGGCTATTGGTTCTATAATTCCGAATTTATACTTTTAATTGGCGTCTTTAGTGGTTATGTCTTGCTTTATTTAGTCATTGTTTTACTTGTCTTTTCATATATATTGGAGTCAATTATAGATGCATATTGTTATTCTAATAAAATTCAGATAACAGATGCTTTAATTCTAGAGTCTGCATATCGACTCTCCTTAACTAATTGGAATAATGCTGTAAAAAATAAAAAAACAAGACAAATTGCATTGAGTGAGATTGAAAGACTTTCTAGTTTAGTTGAAAAAGATTTGAGTAGTCATATTGTGCCAGGTGATGAAAAAACAAATAAATGGAAAAACAATACACTCCTCGGTATTTCAACCAGTATAAGGAAGAATAAAAGAAAATTAATCATCCCATCTATTAATTCTCCTGTTGAACTTAAAGCCAAATTCGATTTGATATTTGAAAAATTTCTAAAGAATGATTTTCAAGGATTGGTTGACTCAGAGGTTCCAGTTGCTCGGATTAAAAAGAGATCAATACTAGGAATGTTACAAAGTTTTATTGTCGCAATTTTACCAGTTTCAATTTCATTTAGTATGAACTATCTGCCAAATGGAATAATCGATTCTAATTATATTCATTTTGCCACTATAATTGGTTGCATTTGGTTCCTTGTTTCGGTATTGATTTGGCTGGATCCTAATTTGTCGGATAAAATTTCAGCTTTTAAATCTGTAAAAGATACTCTAAAGTCAGCTGAGGAAAATTAGTTTGTACAAAAATGAAGGCTCCTGCCCAATTTTTATTTCCTTATTTTTGCATCAATGAAAAAAACTCTTGCCATCATTGGTTCCGGTCCTGCTGCATTAATATTAGCTGCTCAACTCAATGAGCACTTATATGATGTGCATATTTATGAACGTAATTTTGCGGTGGCACGTAAATTCTTAGTGGCGGGTGATGGTGGTTTTAATCTCACCCATTCCGAAGATCCCGCTCAATTCATTCAACGTTATACGCCTTCTCAATTTTTGCACTCTGCTTTTTCTAATTTCAATAATGAAGCTCTGCGTAATTGGTTAAAAAGCATTGGCATTGAAACGTATGTGGGCACAAGTAAACGGGTATTTCCTGTTAAAGGCATCAAACCCATTGATGTATTGAATGCTATTTTGAATGTGCTCAAAACTAAAAAGGTGCACATCCATACACAACATTGCTGGAAAGGCTGGAATGAAAAAAATGAATTGATCGTTGAACACAATGAACAAACTATTTTTGTAAGTGCTGATGTTACCATTTTTGCATTGGGTGGTGCCAGCTGGAGTAAAACAGGTTCGGATGGGGCATGGGCTCCAATGTTTCAATCAAAAGGAATTCAAGTGAATCCTTTTCATGCTTCCAATTGTGCGTATCAGGTCAACTGGAAGCCGGAATTCATTCAGCAACATCATGGTGCTTCGCTAAAAAATATTTCCATCACTTGTGCCGGTAAAAGCAAATTGGGCGAAGTGGTACTCACCAATTTCGGAATGGAAGGTGGTGCCATCTATGCTTTGAGTCCGCAGATACGAGAACAATTACTAACAAACGGCAGCGGGGAAGTTTTGATTGATCTGAAACCCTCTATGACTGTCGATCAGATCCTTGATCGTTTTTCGGAGCGTGGCAACCGCTCCATCACTAAGTTATTGGTGGATAAATTACATTTGAATGAAGTACATATTGCTTTGTTAAAAGCACAATTATCTAAAGAAGAATTCACCAACATTCCTTTGCTGGCAGAAAAAATAAAAACCATTCCTGTTACCATACAAGCTGCAGCACCTATGGATGAAGCTATTTCAACGGTGGGTGGTATTGATTTATCAGAAATAGATGAAAGTTTTCAATTAAAAAAAATGCCTTCCGTTTATTGCATTGGTGAAATGCTTGATTATGATGCTCCCACAGGAGGTTATTTATTACAGTCGTGTTTCAGTATGGGGAATGAAGTGGCGAGGTTAATTAGCTAATTAGCTGATGTGATAATTGGTTGATTGTTGAGTTGGAGAATTAGAGAGTTGGAGATTGGTGAATTACAGAATTGTTGGCTGTGCGCTGTCATGTTGAGCTTGCCTAGCCGGCAGGCAGGCCTGTCGAAACATGTGCGATGGCTTCCCACACTCTTCGACAGGCTCAGAGTGACCTACATACTTACATTCACACTCAACACTCATCAATCACCAATCGCCCTTATTTCTTGATCTTAAATCCGATGGTGTTAAATGATTTAGAGCTTTCCCAAAGTGTCATTTCATCGAGGAAAGAGGCTGTGCTTTTAATGATCAGTTCTTCTGTGATCAGGCCGGGTTCGATGCGCATCAAAATTTTATGCGGTTGAATAGGTGTTATTGTTTTTTCGATGAGAGGGAAGAGGATAATGATAAACACATCGCCATTATAGGCTTGTGAGAAGCTGAGTGTTCCACCGGTGTTCATGTAATTTTTATAACCACCTTCAATTTTTTCGATGATGGAACTGGAAGAATGACTCAAGGAAAGATTTACCGCTTCGGAATTAGCTGCCTCGTCTTGTATGCTAACAGCCCAATCCAGATCGAAATTACTTTTGATCCTGATCAATGTTTCCTGAATGAAGGAACGTGTAGTTGTTTTCCATTCTGCGCGTTTCTTTTCAATATCGCCCAAAGAAGCTTTGAAATGATTTACATTGCCCGATAGATCCTGTATGTTCATATAAGTGTATGAAATTAAAAAAGCTCCGAAATTTTTCGGAGCTTTTTGTTTTGATTATGCTTTTGCAGCTTCTGCGGCAGCAATTTTCTTTTTGATACCCTCGGTGGTGATTGAACCCGGACGCTCGATCGGATGACCCAATGCTCTGTCCCAGATCAAGGATGCCAATACACCTAATGCACGTGATACACCAAACAATACGGTATAGAACTCATGCTCTACCATTCCGTAGTGTGTCAACAATACACCTGAATGTGAATCCACATTTGGCCAAGGATTTTTGATCTTACCGGTAGCTTCCAAAATTGGAGGTGCTACTTTGTACACCATCTGAACGATCTCACACAGATCATCAGCTCCTTGTGGCTTGATGTATTTTAAATAGAAATCCTGTTGTGCAGAGAAACGTGGATCGGTCTTACGTAACACAGCATGTCCGTAACCCGGTACAACTTTTCCTTCTGACAATGTTTTCTTGATATAATCTTCAATTTGTTTTTCAGTTGGTAATCCACCACCTAATTCTTCACGCAATTCAAGGATCCAGCTCAATACTTCCTGGTTTGCTAATCCGTGTAACGGACCTGCTAAACCATTCATACCAGCAGCAAATGCTAAATATGGATCGCTCAAGGCTGAACCTACCAAGTGAGTAGTGTGTGCAGATACGTTTCCACCTTCGTGATCCACGTGGATGGTCATGTACATACGCATTAAACGTTTCATGTCGAAATCCTCATAACCCAACATGTGCGCTAAATTCGCTGCCCAGTCTAATTTTGGATCCGGTTCAATATGATCTCCGTTCTTATATTTTCTGCGATAGATGTATGCAGCCACACGTGGTAAACGTGCGATCAGATTCATTGAATCTTCGTACACATAATCCCAATAATCTTTTTTGTTGATGCCTTTTTTGTAGGCAGCAGCAAATAATGATTCTGTTTGCATTGCCATGATCGCCATTACAAACTGTGTCATCGGGTGCGTAGAAGCAGGCATTTTATCCAACACATCGAATACGTGTTTTGGAACGATGGCTCTACGTGCCCAGTTATTACCTAAGTTCAATACATCCTCTTGTGTAGGTAATTCACCTAACAACATTAAATAGAAAATACCTTCCGGTAATGGTTCAGTGCCACCCGGTGCTTTTGGTAGTTTTTCACGGATCTCAGGGATAGAATAACCTCTGAAACGGATTCCTTCTTCAGGATCCAGCTTCGATGTTTCGGTAACTAAACCTACCATTCCTTTCATTCCTTGATACACTTGAGCAACGGTGTATTCGCCTAACTTAACATCACCTTTTTCTTTGATGAGTTGTTTAACTTCTGCGGCCATCGGGCCGGCTTTGGCAGCAAACTTTTCTTTTAATGAATCCATAATGATATAATGAATTAGAGTATGTGTGAAATCTTATTTCCGAAAGATAATTGCTTTTTATGAAATTAAAAACAATATCCCGAAAAATTTCTGTTAAGCCTGTTTCCAAACCCTTTGGTCTGGAAACAAGCCCGAAAATTATCTGTTTTTCACGTATTTGAATTCTGTGCCCAAATAACGCGCAGTATCGCCCAATTGCTCTTCAATACGCAATAACTGGTTGTATTTTGCCATACGGTCGGAGCGGGAAGCCGATCCGGTTTTGATCTGTCCGCAGCTCAATGCTACCGCAAGATCTGCAATGGTTGAATCTTCGGTTTCGCCCGAACGGTGACTCATCACCGATGTGTATGAATTGATCTGCGCCAATTGTACCGCATTGATGGTCTCTGTTAAGGATCCGATCTGGTTCACTTTCACAAGGATAGAGTTTCCAACTCCCTGATCGATACCTTGTTGCAAACGTTTTACATTGGTCACGAATAAATCGTCACCCACCAATTGTACATTCTTTCCGATCTTGTCGCTCAACATTTTCCAGCCAGCCCAGTCATCTTCTGCCAATCCATCTTCAATTGAGATGATCGGGTATTTTTTGGTCCAATTAGCCCAATAATCCACCATTTGAGCAGGTGTTAATTTTTCACCGCTTGATTTTTTGAAATGGTACACATTTTCTTTCTCGATATAGAACTCAGAAGAAGCTGCATCCATCGCAATAAAGATGTCTTCGCCCGGTTTGTAACCTGCTACTTCAATAGCTTTTAATACCGATTCGATCGCTTCTTCATTGGATTTTAAGTTAGGAGCAAATCCACCTTCATCACCCACATTGGTTGAATAACCTTTGTCTTTTAATACTTTTTTCAAGTGGTGGAATACCTCTGTTCCCATGCGGATAGCATCCGAGAAATTGGTAGCACCAACCGGCATGATCATAAATTCCTGAAAGTCGATGCTGTTATCAGCATGTGAACCACCGTTGATGATGTTCATCATCGGGATAGGTAATGTGTTGGCATTCACACCGCCTACATAACGGTAAAGTGGCTGACGGGCTTCCTCAGCAGCAGCTCTTGCTACGGCCAATGAAACACCTAAAATAGCATTTGCGCCTAAGTTTCCTTTGTTTTCGGTGCCGTCCAGCTCGATCATACGTTGGTCGATCGCATTTTGATCGAATACATACATGCCGTTCAATGCTTCACGGATAGCTGTATTTACGTTGTTTACCGCTTTTAATACACCTTTTCCTAAATAATAACCTTTGTCTCCATCACGTAATTCCACCGCTTCATGGATCCCTGTGGATGCTCCTGAAGGAACAGCTGCACGACCAAGTACTCCCTGATCGGTGATCACATCTACTTCTACTGTTGGATTACCACGTGAATCCAAAATTTGACGAGCTTGTACGCTTGCTATAAATCCCATAATGATTGATTATTTAGAATGTTTAAATGATTGATTATTTGGTTTTTTAGTGTCCCAAAATTAGAAATAAAACAGAACGCAAAAGGTGATTTTTATCAACATTTTAGCCAATTTTGGTTAATAGTTTCAGGAATTATTCTGTTTTGGGATTGTTCTCATTTTGTATATTGGCAGAAAGAATAAATCATGGTTTTAAATTATATCTGGATCGCATTTTTTGTCATTGCTTTTGTGGTGGCCCTGATCAAGTTGATCTTTTTGGGTGATACAGAGGTTTTTAAAACCATTATTGACGCTACTTTCGATTCATCCAAAATGGCCGTGATGGATATTTCCCTTCCATTGGTAGGGGTGATGACACTCTGGCTGGGCCTCATGAACATTGGCGAAAAAGCCGGTGCCATCAATTTTCTTTCCCGCATTGTCGGTCCGTTTTTTAATAAACTTTTTCCCGAGATCCCGAAGAATCATCCTGCTAACGGACAGATCATGATGAATTTTTCAGCCAACATGCTAGGGTTGGATAATGCAGCTACACCGCTTGGATTAAAAGCCATGAACAGCATGCAGGAGCTGAATCCCACAAAAGATACCGCATCCAATGCGCAGATCATGTTTTTGGTGTTGAATACTTCCGGATTAACGATCATCCCGGTAACCATCATGGCGCAACGTGCGATCATGGGTGCTGCCAATCCTTCGGATGTATTTATTCCTATTTTGATAGCCACTTATTTTTCTACACTCACCGGATTATTGGCTGTTGCTTTCTGGCAAAAGATCAATTTACTGAATAGTGTTGTGTTAAGCTGGCTTATGGGCATCAGTGCCATTATCTTTTCCATCATCTGGTATTTCAGCACCTTGAGTCCCGATCAGATCGCGAAGATCTCCACCGTCTCTGCCAATGTTATTTTACTCACGATCATTGTTTCCTTTATGCTAGGGGCAGTGCGTAAAAAAGTAAATGTGTATGATGCATTCATTGAAGGAGCTAAAACAGGATTCGAAACAGGCGTTAAAGTAATTCCTTATCTGGTGGCGATGTTGGTAGGTATTGCTGTTTTCAGAGCATCGGGAGCAATGAGTTATTTAGTAGATGGAATAGCATGGTGTTTTACGACCTTGAATTTTAATACCGATTTTGTAGGTTCATTGCCGACTGCATTCATGAAACCTTTGAGCGGAAGTGGTGCCAAAGCCATGATGCTGGAAGCGATGAAAACAAATGGTGCCGATTCATTTGTGGGTCGTTTGAGTTGTATCTTCCAGGGTGCAGCCGATACTACTTTTTATATTGTTGCTTTGTACTTTGGATCGGTAGGTGTTAAAAAAACACGCTATGCTATACCTGCAGGTTTAATTGCTGATCTGGCGGGAGTGATAGCAGCTATTTTTATTGCGTATTTATTTTTTCATTGATCTTTTTTAGTTTCCGGATCATGAATTTTTCTTTTATAAAATAAATTCCTGCTGCTGCTATCAATGATAAGTAAGGAACCACCGGCACTCTAAATCTCGATTCGGTTACATAGGGCAATGTTAAGTTGGCAAAGCAAAGCACAAGCAAGGCGCTGAGTAAAAAGAAGAACAATTGTTTTTCTTGTTTGAAATAAAAGAAAGAGAATAAACATCCGAGATACATGATCAACAACATTCCTAATTGAAAGAATACAATACTGATCGTAAGTTTACTATTGTGCTCAAACAAGTATTTGAAAATAGGATAATCTTTTGGGATAGTGTTATAGCCGCTTCCCCAATGTCCAAGTTGAATATCAATATAGGCACGGCATGGTTTCAGAAAAAAATGCATGAACTGTATTGTATGATGTTTCAATAGAATGTCCGGATGTGCAAACGCAATTTCCATGGCATCATTCTCAATATAGCGGGCGTATTCATAAGGCTGATGATGTGCATCGCCCGGAAAGTTTTTGAATGTTTTCCATCTTAAAATACTTTGTGATTCAGCCAATGATTTGTGATGCACTTCCGCATACACGGCAGCTGCCTGATAATTCTGCATATCATGCTCACGGATCACGCTCATAAAATAATGCCCGAATGTATTTTTGTTACGCAGTAACCATGGACTGATCACTACTATTGATATCAAGGAGAACAGAATGATCTGCAGGAATGCCACTTTCTTTTCATTCCAAAATTTGTAAAGCAAAAATACAGAGAAGAAAATAGGAAGAAAGAAACCGATCGGCCGGCAAAGGATCGTTAAACCGCATAACACAGCCGATAGTAAAAGTAATTTCCGTTCATTCGTTTGAATGTATCTAACAAAATAATAGAAGGTAACTAATAGCAAAAAGGTGAATAATGTTTCAGTCATCACAATGTTATTCATCACAATGCCTGGCACATCAAGAGCCATAAACAAGGCTGCAATATTGGCGATAAACAGATTGTTACTGATCGCTTTACTTAATTTGTAAGTGTAAAAAGTGGCAGCCACTCCCAGCACAATTTGTAAAAAGATAGTAGGATACGTTTCTATCTGAACACTTTCAGCCAGCAGAATAAAAAGCGGATACAAAGGTGTGCGATAGTAATCGGGCTCGATCGGTAAATCGTAACTCTGACTAAAAATGCCATATTCTTTTACATTATAAGCGATCTGCCAATACCCGTATGAATCATACATGTAAAATCCATCGGGATTCAGCATGCTGATCGCAATGGCATACACTGCACGGATCAAAAATGCCAATGTTAAAATGTAAAAGATGGTTTTGGGTTGTTTGAGCATTAAGGTTGAGAGCTAACGATCAATTTTTTTATGACCGGTTTTTCTTCATTGATCGTAATGGTGTAAAAATACAAGCCATCGGCCAATTGTGTATTGGTGTAGGTGTATTCGTATAATCCCAATTCCAATTCTTCATTGATGGGTTCTTCGATCAAACGGCCCGAAACATCGTAGATCTTCATCACCACTTTGGCATCCTGCATCAATTCAAAACTGAAAATAGTTTGTGTGGAGAATGGATTTGGATAATTGTTAAACACAGTGGCAGGTCCATCCGGATTGTAATAATACGAGGTGTAATTTTCAGAAAAACGTTCCGAGAACAGGATCTTTGAGTTGTTTTCCCACTGCTCCTGCATCATTTGAATTGGATCGTTATTTTCGTTCACCACTTTTATTTGATGCAGATCCATTCCATTGTCCACCACAAAACTCATATCATGGTGGAGTGGAAGTGAAGTGTTCTTGATGATGATCTTTAAGGTAGAATCATTTTCCATCACCTGATCAAATTCGCATTTTTCACGAGCTTTCCAGTAATCACCGTAGTGCTCAAATGGAATGATGCGCACATTGTTGGCTAAGGAACGGATTAGATTTTGTTCTGCTTGTATCTTATACAAACGGTTAGGATGAATGAGCAAAACCGAGGCTGCATAATTGTCGGCATTGCGTTTTAAGGCATCCAGCCATTGCGCTACTTTATTGTTGTAATTGCTTTCAGAAATAGGATCGGACATGAATACATCCGATATCGTATTCGGAATTTCATAGATGCTACTCACAGCACCATTCATACTCAGATCCAGATGTCCCTGAAATGGAAAGGCTGTTAACACCTCATTAGCACTGCTGCTGGAATTGAAATCGTATTGATTGGTTTCAAGTGTGTTCAATATCTTTTTATTGTAAGCCAGATAGCCTGCACGGAAAGAGCGAACATCTGCCCCCACATCTCTGTCTAGTAAAAGTTTCGATACTTCTGTTTCGCCACAGGCAGTAACATTGCTGGAAAATGTTCCATTGTAAAAAGGTTGATAGGTCAATTCGGTATTGCCACAAGTGCCTTCAGGAGCAATACTGGGATCATAAAAATCGGGAACATGACTAACAGAGTGACTTGCAATTTCATGTCCTTTATTCTTCACATTGATCAAGTCTTGTGTGTAACCTGTCCAGAAGTTTTTGGCTAATGAATCGTGCATGTAATGTGTCGTGATAAAATAAGTTGCTTTGAAATTATTGGATCGTTCATAGCTTGCAAAATCATTCATGATGTCCTTAATAGCAGAAGTAGCATCCACATCGTGTGTGATGATAAGGCTCGATCTACTGTTCAATCCGCTGGTATGTTTCCAGGTGGTGTAGGGATGAAGCTTGGCGTACAAGCCTTTTAAAAATAGCATAAAAACATCTGTTCCCGGTTCAAAGCAATTGGAGTAGGAGCGGGCTGCTTCATAGTGATTCATGGTTTGATTTCTAAGAACAATGTCGCGCCAGTTGATACCAAGCACATAACTTTGTCCGGCTCCAAAATAGTTTTTTGTTAATGCGGTACTCGCATCGTCAAAGGTAGCCAGTGAGTATGCGCCTGCAGTCATGTAACTTCTGGTATTAAGAGAATTGACAAAGCTGCTGTCGGCCAACCTTATCCATTTCTCCAGAGGGTCGTTGATCCAGCGGAATGCAAGATCAGCACTGTCCACTTGCCAATGGTACTCATACTTATTAGTTGCATATTGATAGTCGCTTATTCCAAACAAAGGAAATAAGGCAGTGTCTTTTAATTGAGTCACAAACAAGGTTCCTCCATTTTGGACAAATGATATTAAACTATCTTTTTCATTTGGAGTAAAGCTTGTAGGTTCAATGTTGGAAGAGCAGATGATGAATTTTGATCTTGTAGCGAATGTAACACTATCGGTAATAAAATAGGGAATACCACTTACTTTGATCAAGTGTTCGATGGAAAATAAATTGCCATTATTACTCTCCGCATTTCTTGTTGTCAGGTTGATGATCGCGATCCTGTTTTGCTGAGCAATGCTATGAATAGAGAGGAAAAGGAAAAGAAATAATATGAATTTTATTTTTGCCAATTTAGTTTGTTTGGAGTAGTACGATCGCTATAAAATTCATTCAGTAGGCTTGTTCTTTCTTAAGTAAAGTTTGTCTCCGGGTTTTGGTTCTTGTCCCGGTGTCATGTTATTCTTTTTGTATAATTTTTTTAATTTGATCCCGTGTAATTGCGAGATCGACTTCATGGTTTCTCCTTTTTTTACGGTGTGGAATGGCTCTTTGGCTTTATTACGTTTTGGCTGTAGATATAGTTTTTGTCCGGCTATTAATTTATCATTGTCTTCCAGATCATTGTATTTATACAATTGCCATAGATCTTTGTCGGTATCTTTTGCGATCTTATAAAACGTATCGCCCGGTTTTACAATAATGTATTTGATCATTCGGAAGCGAAGGATCTCTCGCGCTTCGATCGTTTCAGGGTGTTTTTTTGTTTCTGTTAAAACATTGATGGTAGGCATGCCTTCCACTTCATCGTATTTATAAAGTTGATGTGTTTCAATGATCTCTAATAAACGTTCGGTGTATCTTGGATCAGTAGCATAGCCTGCTTCTTTTAATCCTTTTGCCCAGCCTTTGTAATCGGTGCGTTTTAGTTCAAACAAAAATGCATAACGGGAGCGGGAGCGTAAAAATTGAGAATGGTCGGCATAAGATTCCAAAACGGAAGGGTATTTTCTAAAGCATTCATCCTTTGCATCATCATCTTTGATGTAGGAAGGACCTTCCCATCCTTTATGACATTTTATTCCGAAGTGATTGTTGGCATAAACGGCCAGGTCGCTATTCCCATTTCCGCTTTCCAGCATTCCTTGCGAAAGGGTGATGCTGGCAGGCACACCATGTGCTAACATTTCCTTGATGGCATCGTCCTTGAATTTTTCGATGTACTGCACAGCCGTCATTTTGTGCTCGGCAGGTTGTGCCAACATCAAAAAGGAAAGTGAAAGTAATATGATCGTGAACCGGATCTTCATCTTTACAAAAATAAGGAATTAGACCATTTTACGTGTTAAATTTATAAGGAGTTTCTAACAAAAATCTGTTAATCGTCAAACCCCTTATTTCCCTGCAATCCTCCTGTGTGAACGGCAATAATGGTGGTGTTTTTAGGAAATTGATCGCTCTTGATGAGTTTCATGATGCCATACATCATTTTGGCCGTATAAACATGATCAAGCGGGATCTGATGTTTTTTTTGAAATGCTTTGATGAATGCACTTAATTCAGGACTTGTTTTGGCATATCCACCAAAGTGAAACTCTTCATTGATCTGCCAGTTGTTTTTATCCTGTTGAGCGAAACGTTCTAACCAATTTTTTACTTCCTGCCGGATGTAATTTTCTGCTTTCAGCACTTGAAAACCCAAAGCTTTTTGCTGTTCTTTCAAAGAGAGAATAATTCCGGAAACAGTAGCTCCTGTTCCACAGGCACAACAAATAACATCGAATGGAATGCTGATAGAAGAAGTAATTTCCATACATCCTTTTACCCCTTCTGTGTTGGATCCTCCTTCCGGCACTATATAAACATCTTTGCCAAATGTTGCTTCGGTGTATGCAAGAAGTGTTGCTTTGTCTCTATATAATTCACGCGAAACAAAATGCAAATGCATTCCATTGGTTTTTGCCAATGAAAGTGTAGGATTATTCTCTGAACTTTCTTCTCCGCGAATGATGCCAATTGTTTTAAATCCATATTCTTTTCCGGCAGCTGCAGTAGCGGCAATGTGATTGGAAAAGGCACCACCAAAAGTAAGGATCGTATCTTTTTTTTGCTCCCGGGCTGCGATCAGATTGTATTTGAGTTTGTATAATTTATTCCCCGAAATTTCTGGATGATTCAGATCGGTGCGCAACATAAATAAACAGATCCCTTTTTCATCCAGAAATGGGTCAATTATTTGCTGCAAAGGAGGAATAAAATTCGGCTCATCCATGCTGTAAAATTAGTATTTTTGCGCTATGGAAAATATTCCGCCAAAAAATCAGCTGGAGCCCGATGATTATTATCTGACTCCCGAAGGTTATAAAGTATTTACTGAAAAGTATTTACTCAAGCGTGGGTATTGTTGCCAGAATGGTTGTCGCCATTGTCCTTATGGATTCAACAAAACAAAAGGAAGAATAGAAAAGAAAAAATAATTTTTTTAGTTAATTAGCTAATCAGCTAATTGGCTAATCGGTTAATTAAAATGATATGACATTCAAAGAACAAATATTACAAGGTATTCCATCTGAGTTGCCACCGGTAAAGGAGTATGAAAAGCAGATCAATCATGCACCTAAGCGCAAGGAGATCCTGAATAAAGAAGAAAAAAAGCTGGCGATCAGAAATGCATTGCGCTATTTTGATAAAAAGCATCATGCTGTTTTAGCAAAAGAGTTTGCACAGGAATTGAAAGATTACGGACGTATCTATATGTACCGTTTTCGTCCCGACTATAAAATTCATGCCCGTCATATCAACGATTATCCGCATCAATCCAAGCAGGCTGCTGCTATCATGTTGATGTTGCAAAATAATCTGGATTATGCTGTGGCACAACATCCTCACGAATTGATCACATATGGTGGCAATGGTGCCGTGTTCCAAAACTGGGCGCAGTATCTCTTAACCATGAAGTATCTCGCGGAGATGACAGATGAACAAACATTGGTTATGTATTCAGGTCATCCGATGGGATTATTCCCTTCTCATAAAGATGCACCACGTGTGGTGATCACCAATGGAATGATGATCCCGAATTATAGCAAACCCGATGATTGGGAAAAATTCAATGCCCTGGGTGTGACACAATACGGACAAATGACCGCAGGATCATACATGTATATCGGTCCACAAGGCATCGTGCATGGAACAACCATTACAGTGATGAATGCTGCCCGTAAAATTTCTAAATCGGAAGAGGATAGAAAAGGTAAGTTGTTTGTTACTTGTGGTTTGGGTGGCATGAGTGGTGCGCAGCCAAAGGCAGGCAAGATCTCCGGATTGGTGACCATTGTAGCAGAGATCAATCCGAAGGCAACAAAAACACGTCATTCACAAGGATGGGTAGATGAAGTGTTTGATGATCTCACACAATTAATGGAGCGTGTAAAAAAAGCACAAGCGGCTAAAGAAGGGGTATCGATTGCTTACCAGGGAAATGTGGTGGATCTGTGGGAACGATTGGTGAAAGAAGATATTAAAGTGGACATAGGTTCCGATCAAACATCATTACATAATCCATGGGCGGGAGGATATTATCCTGTTGGAATTTCGTTTGACGAAGCCAATGAGATGATGGCAAAAGAACCTGAGAAATTTAAAAAAGAAGTACAAAATACATTGGTGCGTCATGCCAATGCAGTGAACACTTTGGCTGCAAAAGGGATGTATTTCTTTGATTATGGAAATGCATTCTTGTTAGAGGCAAGTAGAGCAGGAGCTGATATTGTAAATCCTGATGGAACCTTTAAATATAAATCCTATGTACAGGATATATTAGGCCCAATGTGTTTTGATTATGGATTCGGACCATTCCGTTGGGTATGTACTTCCTGCGATCCGAAAGATCTGCAAACAACAGATGAGTTGGCTTTAGAAGTGTTGGAAGACATGTACAAAAATGCTCCTCAGGAGATCAAGCAGCAATTGAGTGATAACATCATCTGGATCAAAGATGCAATGAAGAACAATCTGGTGGTAGGTTCGCAAGCGCGTATCCTGTATGCCGATTCAGAAGCACGTATCCGTGTGGCAGAAGCATTCAATAATGCGATCAAATCAGGGAAGATCTCAGCACCTGTTGTGTTAGGCCGTGATCATCATGATGTATCGGGAACAGATTCTCCGTATCGTGAAACATCGAATATATATGATGGTTCCAGCTTTACAGCAGATATGGCGGTTCAGAATTTTGTGGGCGATGGATTCCGAGGTGCTACCTGGATCAGTTTGCACAATGGTGGTGGAGTTGGTTGGGGAGAAGTGATCAATGGAGGTTTTGGTATGGTGCTGGATGGAACCGCTGATAGTGACAGACGATTAAAGTCGATGCTATTCTGGGATGTGAACAATGGAATTGCCCGGAGAAGTTGGGCACGAAACGAAGAAGCTTTGTTTGCCATTAAACGGGAGATGCAGCGCACTCCTCAATTAAAAGTAACCTTGCCGAATATTGTGGATGATGGTCTCTTAAATGATCTGTTTTAAAAAAATATAAGCCTTGAATTAAACCTCAAGGCTTTTTTATTGTCAATGGGGGTATAAAATATTGATTTGTGGCACAAAATCTGTTTAAGATTAAAATGACATCCCTCATGTGCTTATTGTTTAATAAGTTCTAAATTTGAATATGATGAAAAAAGTATCAGTAATGCTCTTTGTATGGATATTGAACATGATATCCGTTCAAACGTTTGCTCAAACGAAACAAGCACCCGATTCATTGGGATTGCCGGGCGATAATCTGAATTTGTATGCTGTGATGAAATTGTTCCAAGAGTCGGAAACACTGGAAGCTTTTGAGAAAAAATTAAACACAGAATCCTCTAATGTAAATAACCTGGATCTGAATGGGGATGACAAGATCGACTATATCCGTGTAATAGATAATGTGGATGGGAAGGTGCACAATATTGTGATGCAGGTGCCGGTGACTGAAAAAGAAAATCAGGATGTGGCTGTTTTCATTGTAGAAAAGAATGATAAAGGAGAAGTGCAGATCCAGTTGGTGGGAGATGAGGATCTGTATGGAAAAGATTATATCATTGAGCCAAACTATACTGATAATGCAGGAAAAGGAGAAACACCGAATCCCGGTTATACCAAAACATCTTCTACCAAACAAGTGGATGAAAATGGGAATACCACTATCATTAATAACTATACCGCTTATGAAACAGCAGTCTGGCCGGTAGTAACGTACATATACACGCCTAGTTATGTTGTATGGGTATCACCATGGCACTATTGGTATTATCCTCCATATTGGAATCCATGGAGACCATGGTATTGGCATCATTATTATGGATATCACTACCACTGGCATCACCATTATTATGGTCATTATCACCATCCATTTTATTACAGAAGTCCGGGTGCGAGAACAATTTATTACGGACAAAGAAGATCAAGTTCCGCAACTTATAACAGCAGACGACAAGCAGGCGAGTTTAAAGCTACCTATGCACATCCTGAAACAAGAAAAGATGGATCAGCCTTGTATAAAAAAGATAATGTTGCTAAAGGAGAAAGAGTAAATACCGGAGAAAAAGGCAATTCAACGAATAACTCTAATTCAAAAGCAAATAATAATGTTAGAGGCAACGGGTCAAAAAATGAAGGGAATAACAGTTACAAAGAAAAACCATCAAGTAATTCAAATAAGGAAAATCCTTCAACATCAAAACCTCATTATAATAATCCAAAGTCGCAAGGGCAAAAGCCAAGTGGGGTGAAGCCATCTAACAAACCGGTTTCTCCATCACGTTCTGCTCCCCGTCAATCATCAGGCAGTAAATCAAGTGGAGGAAAAAAAGGTGGAAGATAAAAGGAATTAATTCTCCATAAAAAAAGCGTGTAGTTTGTCTACACGCTTTTTTATTTATGATCGTTGATCGATTATTTTTTATACAATAGATAATGTTTTACAACTGTAGTAGCTCCTTCTTTGGCTGCTTTGATCTCTACTTTTTCATCGATAGGTTTGTAACCTTTTACCTCAATTTTTATCTGGTAAGTTTTATTTGCTAAAACTGTGATGAAGTATTCACCACTACCTTCGCTAGCATTAGTACTTGCTACTTTTGCTCCTGTTTCATCCAAGATAACGATCTCTGCTTCCATGCCTGTTCCAGCAGTTGCATCAAATACATCTCCTTTTAGGATGGCCATTACCGGACCATTCGTAGCTTTTGGTTTCATGTCTTTTTCAAGGACAGGATAGTTTGCCAGATCAACTTTGTATAGATCGCGTTCACCAAAACCACCGGTTCTGTCACTGGTAAAATAACCCGTTTGTGCATCTACTGATAATGAGAAGCAATAGTCGTTTTTTACTGTATTGATCGGATAGCCTAAGTTGACAGGTGTTGACCATTTTCCGTTTTCATTTACGGTTTTGAAAATATCATATCCACCCATAGAGTTGTGTCCTTTAGATGTAAAGAACAATGTTTTTCCATCAGGAGCTAAGAATAAACCTCCTTCATCTTCAGCAGTATTGATATCAGCACCAATATTCACAGGTGTTTTTTCCCATTCTGATTTTGTTTTTTTCTTTAGAACATAGATGTCGCCATGTCCGAATCCGCCTTTGCGTTCGCTGATAAAATAAAATGATTTTCCATCAGGAGAGATACAACCTCCACCTTCCCAATACGTAGTGTTGATCGGTTTTCCCATTGAACGGGGTGCTCCCCATTTTCCGGAAGAACTGATCTTGGAAACATAAATATCGCCACCTCTTGATTCTGCTTCGATATCATTTTTGTATAGATAGATCTGTTTTCCATCAGGTGATAAGCTGGTACAAGCATCATGTCCATCCGTGTTGATAGATCCCGGGATCAATTCCGCATTTCCCCATGCTTTTTTAGTCGTATCCCATTTTGAGATGTAGATATCTTCAAAGTATCCATTGTCGCCTTCTTTGTCTAAAGCACTTGTTTTGCCCGGTCTGCGCGATGTGAAGATCAATGTTTTTCCATCTGCGCTCACCATTGGTGCTTTATCATCGTATTCTGAGTTGATATTATCGCCCATGTTTAACACAGTAACATTTGCAGGCTTTTCAATCAATTCTTTTGCTGTGTTAACTTGTTTGATGTATCTGTCGATCTCAGCATCATCCGCTTTTTTGCTGTCGCCTACCAATGCTTTGTAGAATGCATACTCAGCAGCAGCTTCTGTAAGCTTTCCATTCATGTGATAGATCTTACCTAATATTAAAGCAGTGTTTTCGTATGCCTTTTCATCAATGCTTTTTGCTTTTTCAGCATTTTCCTGCGCATCGCTGTATTGCTTCATCTCGAAATGACATTCTGCGATACGGCCTATGACGTTAGCATCATTCGGTTTTCCTGCCAATACATCTTTGTAAATGCTCAGTGCTTTTTGGAAATCACCGGCATAAAAGCTTTGTTGTGCATTAAACATTTTGATCTCGTCTTCGCTCTTCTCGATCACATTTTTCTTTTGTGCATTAACGGTATTAAAAGATACCAGGCACATCACCAACAGGTATAGTATTTTCTTGGCCATAATTTTTGAGTAAAAAAGTTCAAATCAACTAAAAACAAATATATTGATTATAGTTAAAATATAAAAACTTTATTTTCAGAGGCTTTTCAGATGTTTTAAAAACAGCTCCAGGCCTTGTTTTTTAGGCTGGTCGAAGGTATAACTGATATTGTTTTTGAGGTAATAGGCCACATCTGTAGTATAGGTTCCACCGGCAGCGATCTCATTGCTTACAGTATCGATGGCTTCCATGCCTTTTTTTAGTGCTTCATTGAACTGTGCGATGAATCCCGAAGGGAGTGCTCTATTGGATACCCAGCAGGCAAAAACAAAAGGTAAGCCGGTCAGTTTTTGCCATTCTTCCGCCAGATCATAGCGGTAAGGATACTTTTCTTCTATGCCAAATGTTCTGTCGCCAATAATCACTGCTGCGGTATTGCCTTCAATTTTTTCTTCAAAATCGGCTTCGGCATTTTTCCATTCAGGATCGATGTTCCAATGTTCTTTTGCTAAAACTTTAACTAAAGTAACGGATGTGCGCGATTGATAATCGAGCAGGATGGTTTTGATCTCGTTTAAAGGAACTTGACTGTATAAACAAACGGAGGCAACTTTTCCGACTGCACCGATGCAATAATCACTGATGATGTACGACTCTTTTAACAGAGGAATGACAGCCACCGGAATTAATCCAACATCCACTTTATTGTCCAATAATTTTTGCGCGCAAACGGAAGGGATGTCGAGCTGAAGATCAATATCGTCCATTATTCCCGACTCTTTCAATCCATGTATAAAAGGCTTGGAGTTTAAATAGGAGACAACAGATATTTTGAACTTCGACATATTATTTTTTTGCTTCAAGTGTTGCCAATGTTGCAGCAACAGGTGCTAAAACAGAAGCTACGATGCTTCCTACAAATGGAATGGCGAAAATGAATGAGAATACCAATCCATTTCCGATCGCAACTCCTTTGTTTCTTCTGATAAACAACACACTTTCGCGAATGTTCAATTTGTGACGTTCATTGGTGTAATCCATCATGGAAAAGCCGTAGAAATAGTAAGATACGATCAGTAAGAATAATGAACTGATCCAGCCTGCTACCGGTATCCAAACGATCAAAAAGCATAAAAAGATCAGTCCGAATTCAATGAACATGTTGCGAATAGCAATGATCACGCCTCTGATCACATCTTTCAAAAACTGAGCAATTTCAAAAGGAAATTTTTTCCCGGTAACGATCTCCTCTGTACGCTCAGATAATAAGGCCATTACAGGCGACATAATGATCAAGGTGATGTATTTGCTGAAGGTAGAATAAATAAAAAAGAAAACGATCTTAAGCCCAACCGTTAAAAAAATGTGCAAAGCACCGGTCAAAAAACTCAGCCAGCCCTCCGTTTCCTGAGGTGTGATATAGCTCATGATCAATTGTTCCAGTTCATTTGATAAATAACCGGCCAATGAAAAGCTTCCGAAGAACAGGATCAGGCTGATAATGGCAGGATAAATGAAATAGATCCAAAGGCCATTGTTGAATACAAAAGACAAAGCTTCGATATAGGTTTTAAGGCCTAATACAAATTGCTCCCATAAATTCAATCGTTTTTCCATGCAGCAAAGTTAAAACTATTTACTTTTGCATTGCCGTGAAAAATAGATTACTTACTTTATTATTTGTATTTATCGCTTCGCTGAATTTTGCACAAACCTATACGCAAACGATCAGAGGAAAGGTAATTGATGTTGATTCCAAATCTCCGATCTTCGGAGCCAATGTGGTATTGCTGAATAGTGATACCTTGATAGGTTCAGTTACAGATGTGGATGGGAAGTTTCGCTTGGAAAAAATTGCTGTGGGCAGAAGAGCGCTGAAAGTATCTTCCATGGGCTATGAGGATGCGGTGTTGTCAAATATTATTGTAACATCCGGAAAGGAAGTGGTATTAACTGTAGAGTTACGTGAAAAAGTATATACTACTGATGTGATCGAGATTGTTGCCGAAACAGATAAAACAAAGGCGAACAACGATCTGGTGACATTAAGTTCCAGAAATTTTCAGGCCGAAGAAACAGGCCGTTATGCAGGTAGCAGAGGTGATCCGAGCAAAATGGTCGCCAACTACGCAGGTGTCTCGAGCGGAAACGATGCACGAAATGATATCATTGTAAGAGGTAATTCTCCATTAGGAGTTTTGTGGCGTTTGGAAGGAGTGGACATTCCGAACCCTAATCACTTTTCGGCACAAGGCGCCA
>JAFLBF010000008.1 GCA_017303895.1 Bacteroidota bacterium
TGTTTTTGGGACTCATATGATGAGGATGCCACTTCTATAACAAATTGTGCAGGGGGAACACAAGTTTGCAATAACAACAGCTTTACAGGAAATAGCTCCGGAGCCGGAAACGCGGAATTAACAGCTTGTAATGCAGGGTGTTTAGGGGGAGAGAATAATTCTTCTTGGTACTGGGTCAACATAGGAACAACTGGAAACTTAGAAATGACAATAACACCTTCTAACGGAACAGATGATTATGACTTTGCCATTTGGGGACCAATTAACACATGTCCCCCTGCTTCTGCACCCGTAAGATGTAACTATGCGGCATTTCCAAGAATATCAGGCTGTGGAACGAACACCAATCCAACCGGCCTTACGGCTGCAGGAACGGGAACAACAGCCTCTGCATGCCAAAACAGACCATACTTAACTCCATTGGCTGTTACTGCAGGACAAGTCTATGTTCTTTTAGTAGATGGGTTTACACCTTCTGCACAGACATTCAACCTAAATTGGGGAGGAACTGCAGGCTTAAGCTGCACCCCTATCGTTTTGCCGATTGAATTGATCTATTTCTCTGGAAGACCTTATGGAAAAAGTAATATCATTGAATGGTCAACAGCAACAGAAATAAATAACGACTACTTTACTGTGGAAAAATCCTTTAATGGAATTGATTTCGATCTCCTCACAACGGTAAAAGGAGCAGGAATGAGTAGTGAAACAAAAAATTATGTTGTTACTGATCAACATCCATTTTCACATATCACCTATTACCGATTGAAGCAAACAGACTATAATGGAAAATATTCCTATTCTGAGATTATAGCCATAGAAAACAATTATGAAGGATTTGCTGTATCTAACATACATCCGAATCCAACAAATAACGATATTTATTTCGATTTTTTCACCCCCACTTCGGGAGCAATAAATATTAAGGTGCTTGACTACACCGGAAGAATTATTTTGGAGGAAAATGCATCTGTAGAACAAGGGAAAACGAATTTGACTGCCAAAATGGGAGAATTATCAAATGGGATCTATTCCTTAAAAGTAACATTTGATCAAACCGGATATAGTTCAGTCAAGATGATCATTAAACAATAGTCATTTAATTATTGTTTAAAGCCCTTACTATATATAGGGCTTTTTTATTCTAAAATGCGAACAGGAATTTGAGTGTAAGGAATACATAGCCACAAAAAATTCATTTAGATCCACCCTCTGGGTAATTAGCAAAAAAACATGTACGCATATACAAATCAAGCCTATCCATCTGATATACAGTAACAAATGAGACAGTAAGTCTAAACAATATTTTTACTAACTTTATAGTATAAACATTAGCTAATGTTAAAAAAATATTACTCCTCAATCATCCTTATTATTTCATTGTCATTCAGTTTAGCAGGGCAAACGACTGCTAAAAAAACTGACCCCTACTCTAACCCGGTAATATTAAAACACTATTCAGTTTCCGAATTACAACAAATAGAGTTATCTGATTCTGTGAAGTTCAACAGTATAATTTATTATTATACTCAATCATTCTTTATTGAAAAAGTAGATTGTCCTACTTGCGAAGAAGAAGTAGATATTAACAAGTTTGATATCTCTAAGTATGAATATTTAAGAAAACGAAGCGAAAGATTTGTTAGAGATGCCGAAAAGTATGGTGTAAAGCTAACCTTATTATCTATTGACGAGTTAGTTTACAAATTGCCAATTCATAATCAATAGTCTGTAAATGAGAGCTTTTTTAAAATTATTTCTGCTTGTTGCAATCACAACAAATTGCTTTGCTCAAAACATAAATATGCCAACCTCAAATACAACATATTATGTAGTTGGGGGTAAATTTTATGATAATGGAGGATCCGGATCCCCCTATTCTAGCAGTCTAAATACAACACTCACCTTGTATCCTGCAATTTCTACAATGAAAGTTAGCATTCGATTTAATTCTTTTGCTACTGAATCTGCAACTTGCGCCCAAGATTGGGATCGTTTATTTATTTACAACGGAAACAGCACTGCTGCTCCGGCACTTCATCCTACGACTAACAGTGGGGGATTTTGGACTGGGTGTGCTGCAAATGCAATGTCCACTCCCCAAACATTTACATCTACTGCAGCAGACGGTTCAATTACGATTAGATTTAAGTCGGATGGTTCATCCACTGCAGCAGGATGGGATGCTGATATCAGCTTAACTGGTTCGCCTTGTGGAGGCACTTTTTACGATATTGGAGGCACCGGAAATTATATCAATAGCATTGACTACACTTATACAATAACGCCTCCGGTTGGGCAAGCTATTTCAATTAATTTTACGAGCTTTGGAACTGAAAGTACCGGTTGTTCTAATGACTATGATCGATTTTATCTATATAATGGAAATAGTACCGGAGCTACTGCTCTACATCCCACTACCAATAGTGGAGGATTTTGGACTGGGTGTGCTGCGAATACTATGAGTGTTCCACAAACATTTACTTCTACTGCTGCAGATGGAACACTTACATTCCGGTTTAAATCAGACGGTGGCACAGTCGGAGCGGGATGGGTTGGTACAATTGCTTGTAACTCTATTACTCCATGTTCTGGGACTCCCACGGCAGGAACGAGCTCTATCAGTTCATCCTCAGGAGCATCAGGAGTGAACTATACACTATCCTATACAGGAGGTACAACAGGAAGCGGAATCTCATATCAGTGGCAATCTTCAAGCGATGGTACTACATGGGCTAATATTGCAGGTGCAACAAGCACTTCATATGTAACATCAGCTGCTAGCAATAGTTATATTACTTATTACCGCTTAATTGTTACTTGTAGTAATTCGGGACAAACTGCTACATCTAACACTGTTAGTTATACAGTTACCTCATGGAATCAACCTGCAGGAACGGCTTCGGCTTCAATTACCGCATGCTCCGGAACAATATATGATCATGCCGGAACAGGTACATATTCCGATAACCAAAATAGCACATTCACAATTTGCCCTTCTTCGGCAGGGCAATATGTTAGATTAGCGTTTACTTCATGGGGTATGGAGGCCAATTTTGACTATTTATCTATATTTGATGGAAACTCAACATCTGAAAACATGATCGTGGGCTCTTCTTTCTCCAGTTCATCACCAGGCACTGTAACTGCAACAACAGCAAACACAACTGGTTGCCTCACTTTAAGATTTTTCTCTGATGGTGCAACTACTGGAAGTGGTTTTCAGGCTACCGTATCATGTGTGGCAACTGGAGCTGCACCGCCTTCAAGTTATTCTGCTCAAGACTGTGGAGGTGCATTTACAATATGCTCTAATGAAAACTTCAACTATCAAAGTAGTGGACCGGGAGACTTTAATGATGCGAATAGTGGTCTTGGAAACCGCGGATGTTTAAATAATTATGCTGCAACTCCAAATGGATCTGCTGAACATCAATCAGTTTGGGGATATTTCTCTCCTTCTTCTTCAGGAACAATTGGAATGACCCTGGATCCTTCGGGCTCTTCGTCAACAGATTATGATTGGGCTATTTGGGGGCCTTACACAACATTATCCTGTCCTCCAATGCAAGCTCCATTAAGATGTTCTGCTGCTGCTGCTGCAAATTCTACGGGAGCTATGACCGGAATGGGAAATGGCGCATCAGATACAGAAGAAGGTTCCGGTGGAAACGGCTGGGTTTCAACCATAAATGTTACTGCCGGTCAAAAATACATTATTATGGTCGACAACTGGAATGCAACCTCTGCACCATTAACATTAAGCTGGCAATTGTCTGGTGGTGCTTCTTTGGCTTGTACCCCACTCCCTATTGAACTCATTTCTTTTAAAGGAAAAGCAGATAAAAATGTTAATATTCTTCAATGGACAACTGCAACCGAGATCAATAATGACTTCTTTACGCTTGAAAAATCTATTGATGGTGTCAATTTTGTTCATCTCACCACAATTGATGGTGCAGGAAACTCAACTGATCAACTAAACTATCTATTTACTGATAACAGTCCTTTTAGAGGAGTAACATATTACCGTCTAAAACAAACTGATTTCGATGGAACTGTGGGTATTTCAATTATTGAAACGGTAACGAATGAATTTGTGGAAACAACCTTGGATAACATAAGGCCAAACCCTACAACTGATGGTGTTAATTTTGACTTCTATACAACAACAAGTGGTATTCTAAAAATTGAAGTGTACGACTATACAGGAAAACTCGTGATCAACGAAAGTAGATTTGTTGAAGAAGGAAAATCAACTCTTAATGGAAATTTAAGTAATCTATCAAAAGGATTATATTCACTAAAAGTCTTATTTGAGAAAAATGGGTTTTCTGCTACTCAAAAGATTATTAAACAATAAAATAATTATTCAATCAACGTATAAACGACCTCTTTTCACGAGGTCGTTTTTGTTTTGCAAAACCTAATCTTGCAAAAATTATTACTTCCAATTTTTAAATTATATAATTACATTTGCTATCCTTATTAAAAGCAAGTGAATAATAGATTTAAGATACTTTTTACGATATTCTCATTGATATCCATTCAAACCTGGGCTCAATTCACCGCTAATGCAGGTCTGAATGCAAATCTATGTCCAGGCGGAAGTGTTATATTAGGTGGATTTCCTGCAGCAACAGGAGGTCTTCCCCCCTATACATACTCATGGTCACCTAATTGGTATCTAAGCAGCACTACATCACCTAATCCAACTTCTACTTCACCTAGCTGGGTAGAGTACACGCTAACTGTAACGGATGATACCGGTGCGGTAGTAACCGATAAAGTGATCGTAGATATGAGCTATCAGAACAAAACTGATGCAGGAAGAGATACCAGTATTTGTGAAAATTCGACAGCTGTTCTTGGAAACATTTTAAATATAAATTCTCCCGGCATAACTTACTCATGGGTTCCTGCTGCTACTCTTAATGATCCAAATGCCCCACGCCCCATCGCATCTCCTGGCTTAACAAGCACAACATACACCGTTACCATCAATGCAACGGGGTGTCCACCCAAGATCGATCAGGTAACAGTTTCAGTGATCCCTACTCCTCCTGTTAACGCAGGAAATGATACCACCATTATGGAGGGAGAGAATGTGACTTTAAATGGAAGCGGTGCCACCTATTATTATTGGGCTCCTATCAACTCCCTTACCTACCCTAACACGGCTCATCCGGATGCAGAACCTGTTGTAACTACAACCTACACTGTAACAGGAACAGATCCAACCTACAAGTGCTATAATTCAGACACGGTTAGAATAACAGTTATTAAAAGCGATGAGATCGTAATTTACAATACCATTACTCCAAATGGTGATGGTAATAATGATGTTTGGTACATGGGAAATATCATGAAATACCCCAACAATGTTTTAGAACTATACAATCGTTATGGAAAATTAGTATACAGAGTTAGTCCGTATTTAAACGATTTTGGAGGAACCGTCTCCGGACAAGAACTACCTGCAGCCACCTATTTTTATGAATTAAACTTGGGTGATGGATTTGGTAAGAAGCATGGAACATTAACGATAGTCAGGTAAATAAAAAATGAAAAGAATACGAATATCCATCCTACTTGTTCATCTTGCCTTTTCTGTAATAGGCCAGCAAATGCCATATTACACCCAGAATAAAAGTAATGCATTTATGATCAACCCTGCTGTAGCAGGAACGAAAAGATTGGTTGATGCCAGAATGAACTACAGAATGCAGTGGGTGGGATATGAAGGGGCTCCACGTACCTATTCTCTTGGAATTCATAGCAGATTCTATAAAGGCAAAATGGGTGCCGGCATGTATTTGATGCAGGACAATGTGGGACCGGCTAAACAAATGAATTTAGGAGCAGCTTACGCGTTTCATATTCGCTTTCCGGATGTTGAACTTTCAGCTGGTTTAGCGGGTAATTTTACAAAATACACACTCATTGGAGATAGGATCTTTTTACACAACCGTCAAGACCCTTCTATTGATCAAAATGTAACCAATAGCACCTGGGTGACTGATGCCAGTGCGGGTATCTATCTCTACAATGATCGTTTTCATGTGGGTTTGAGTGGAATGCATGTATTACAATCAACGGCAGAGTTTTATAAAGCTGATACCACCAAAAAAGGGTTAATAAAATATGCAACCCATGCCAACTTTACGCTTGGCTATAACTATTCACAAAATCCTGATTTTGTTTGGGAAAGTACCTTATACGGAAACTTTGTGGCAGGTGCACCATTAATGCTTGACTATACACTTCGCTTACATGTAAAAGAAATGATGTTCGGAGGAGTTTCTCTCAGGCTAAGAGATGCTGTAGCTCTTCACATTGGCGCTACGATATTGAATGATTTTCAGGTAAGTTATTCTTATGATATTCTGATCAGTAAATTCAGAGCCTATAGCAGTGGATCCCATGAATTTATGCTTGCTTTCAGCTCTTCTATCTTTCAACAGAAAAAAGGAAGGTCAAACGACAAATTCTTACATCAACGCTATGGATACTTATTTTAAGTATTCGAATTCTTTAGCATAGCGGGCAATCACTTCTTTATTCAGTTCAGTCTCTTTGCTTATCCTTCCTAGTAACTTCAAACCTGTATGCTCTAATATGATATCTTCCGATAATTGGTGAGGCGGACCATTAAAAACCATTCCTAGAATTTTCAATCCTCTGTTTTTAAGAGCTTCTACCGATAACAAAGTATGATTAATACTGCCTAAATAATTCTGCACGACCAATACTACTTCTGCATCAAACTTTTTGATCATATCGATCATGAACTCTTTTCGATTCAAAGGAACAAGTAAACCACCTGCTCCTTCAATGATCAACGTGTTTGATGTGTCGGGAACAGTAATGTTTGAAAGGCTGATCTCCGTATTCTCCAGTTCAGCAGCAGCATGTGGACTCATGTATTGCTTCAACAGGTATGACTCGGGATGGATCTTGCTTTCAGAATTAGAGATCAATTTTTGAACCTTTGCTGTATCAGTAGAAAAGAACGAACCCGTTTGTACTGGTTTCCAATAATCAGCCTTCAACGCTTCTACTAAAACAGATGAAACAACAGTTTTTCCTACATCAGTCCCTATACCACTAACAAATATTTTTCTCATAATAGATCTTTCAAGAGTTGAACGAAATTAAAACAATTTTGATATTCCTGTCAATATTTTACAAGTATTATTTATTCTTTTTCAACAGCAGTCTCCAATATCTTAATAAGTTTTTCTACCTGCTCTTTTGAATTATACGCATGAATACAGATTCGCAACCGCTCTTTTCCTTTGGGTACGGTAGGACTTAAAATAGGCCGGAGATCAAAATTTTCTGATAAGTATGTATTCGCTAAACGTTTCACATTTGAATTGCCCGGTACAATGACACATTGTATCGCGCTTTCACTCTCAATACGATCAATTCCGTTATGGTCAGCGATCAACTTATTGTAATATTTGATCAACTCTCTTAATTTTTCAATTATAGGCGAAGACTTCCTTAATAGTTCATAAGAACAATTGATGGCTACTAAACTATGTAAAGGCAAGGCTGTTGTATAGATAAATGAACGGGAAAAATTGATCAAAAAATTTCGGAGAAGAGAAACTCCTAAAACTATTGCACCGTGAACTCCCAAGGCTTTACCAAATGTGTGAACACGAGCGAATACCCTATCCTCCAGCCCAAGCAACTGAACAACACCCTTCCCACAATTGGCGGTTATTCCGGTAGCATGTGCTTCATCTACAATTAAATGAGCATTGTGTAATTCACATAATTCTACAATTTGTGCTAATGGAGCTTGATCCCCATCCATAGAATAAATACTTTCAACCGCAACAAACACTTTTCCCTCTGCAATTGACAAACGTTCCTTTAAATGCTCAATATCATTATGTTTAAAAATAAATGCGGAAGCCCCGGAAAGTTTTATACCATCATGCATAGAGGCATGGATCAGTTCATCATAAATAATGGTGTCGCCTTTTTGAGCTATAGCTGAAAACAAACCCACATTAGCATCATACCCCGAATTAAAGATCAATCCCGATTCTGCTCCATGAAAAGTGGCAATTTTTTGTTCCAGCACTTCAGCATATTCCGAATTCCCTGCTAATAAACGTGAACCACCGGAACCATTATGATGATCAGCTATTCGGTCATATTCATGTTTTATCATCGCCCGAAGCTCCTCTGACCTAGCAAAGCCCAGATAATCATTGCTACAGAAATCAATCAATCCTTTTTTCACAGATAATTGACGAAGCGCATCTTGAGAGACACGCTTTTCAAGCATTTGAGAAAAATGGATATATGCACTAAATTCTTTTTTCATGTATAAATAAAAAACGAAGCAAAACTATTTGTAATGCTTCGTTCTGTTTACATTTAAATATATTATGCTTGAACTGTTTCTTTTACTACCGGCTGTTTAGCTCCCTTGAAGGCTTTTCTTGGAGTTAAGCCAAACAATTTAAACATTTCCATATCCTCATTAAAATCAGGATTAGGAGTTGTCAGTAATTTGTCTCCTGCAAAAATTGAATTAGCACCTGCTAAAAAACATAAGGCTTGCCCTTCTAAACTCATTTGAGTACGACCGGCAGACAAACGTACTACCGTTTTCGGCATTACAATTCTAGTAGTCGCGATCATTCGTACCATATCCCAAATTGGAACAAGCGGTTGGTCCTCTAATGGAGTTCCTGCAACAGGAACTAAAGCATTGATAGGTACAGACTCCGGTGGAGGTGTCATAGATGATAATGTTTGAAGCATTTTTACACGATCTTCTACACTCTCGCCCATTCCAATGATCCCGCCTGAACATACAGATACTTTTGCTTTTCTTACATTCTTAATGGTATCTAAACGATCATCGTAATTACGGGTCGTAATGATCTTTTTATAACTTTCTTCAGATGTATCTAAGTTATGATTATAAGCATACAATCCTGCATCTGCAAGCTTTTGAGCCTGACTTTCAGTTAGCATTCCTAATGTACAGCACACTTCCATCCCTTTGGCATTCACGACCTTCACCATTTCCAACACTCGATCAAAATCACGATTATCACGAACTTCGCGCCATGCTGCACCCATACATAAACGAGATGCTCCACCCTCTTTGGCTTTATCTGCAGCCTCACTTACTTCGTTTACGGTCATTAATTTATGTACTTCAATTCCGGTATTGTATCTAGCTGCTTGAGGGCAATAACTGCAATCCTCCGCACATCCTCCTGTTTTGATCGATAATAACGAACTTACCTGCACTTCATTTGCATCATTAAATTCACGATGAATTGATTGTGCTTTGTACACTAGTTCTAATAATGGTGTATTATAAACATCTAAAATTTCTTCTACTGTCCAGTTATTTTTGATCGTTGTCATATCTTTTTCTATTTGATACAAATATAAGGCTTATCTATTGAAAGACAAATTGAACAAACATTGATTTTTGAAAGTAAAAATTGCTTAGGCTCTTGGTCCCAACTCAATAACTTCCAGATCTTTGATCTTATCCGCATCTATCGTGAAACGAACCATTGTTTTAACTTTATGAAAACCATGAATTCCTGCTGCTCCGGGGTTGATGTGCAAAAGACCATATTTTTTATCGTACATCACCTTTAAAATGTGTGAATGACCGCAAATAAAAAGTTTGGGGGCCGATCTTTTTATCTCAATTAAAGCATCCTGCGAATAGCGATCGGGATATCCGCCAATATGTGTCATGAACACATCCACTCCTTCGCACATAAATCGCTGATTTTTAGGATGTACCTTTCTTACATCTGTTCCATCTATATTCCCATAAACAGCTATAAGTGGCTTTATTTTAGAGAGTTGATCGGTTATGGATATTGTTCCGATATCACCGGCATGCCATATCTGATCACAAGACTCAAAATATTTGAACATCTTGGGCTCCAAAAAATTGTGTGTATCTGATAAAAGGGCGATCCGCTGCATGGTGCAATAATAAAAAAAATGCCTTTTGTGGAAACAAAAGGCATTTTATAAATACAAACAATCATTATTTGATAATCGTTACATGACCGATATACTGGCGTGTTTCACCGATCACATCTTTTGTGATGATAATATAAACATATACATCATTTGGACACATCTCCGATTTTCCTTTCGCTTTTCCATCCCAACCTTGATTGATATCCGTGGTCTCAAAAATCTGTCCACCCCAACGATCGAAAATTCTCATTGAAAATTCTGCAATGTTTTCCCCTTTTGGAGCAAAAACATCGTTTATTCCACCACTACCTGTTGGGCTAAATGCATTCGGAATGTAAAGTGTATAATCAGGTTTCACTTCTAAACATTCAGTAATTGTATCGAAACATGTTCCTTGGTTGCTAACCAATAGTGTAACACAATATTCTCCTACATCTGAATACGCATGATCCGGAGAAGAGAAAGTAGTTGTATTGGAATTAGGATTGTTTAAATCGTCACCAAAATTCCAGTTCCAGGACGTAGTATTTGTTGAGGTACTGGTAAATGAAACGGTTGGAGCTGAAATAGAGATTGGATCAGGACTATACACAAAACTAGCCTGTGGAATCGCTATCACTTCTATCATATCATTCTGAACTGCTGAGCCTACACAGCCGTTAGCATCTGTTGCAGTTAACTGAACATCATAAAAACCAGGAGTTTCAAAACAGTTAGAAGGAGATTGCACCGAAGCTCCGCCATTCCCAAAGTTCCATGTCCAAGCTATAATACTCGTAGAAGAAGTTGTTTGATCAGTGAAATTCACACACAATGTTGAACATCCGGATGTTGTATTCGCAGAAAATGCAACTACTGGTGATTGATTTACTGTTATTGTTACAGTTTCTGTAGCAGGAGTTGCAGTACATCCATCATTCACGGTAACAGTATAAGTAGTAGTTACAGAAGGAGTAACAGTGATCGATGAAGTAGTTAGATTACCAGGCATCCAATTGTATGTGTATGTTCCATCGCCACCACCTGCAGTTGCTGAAACTGCGATAGAGCCTCCGGCACATACACTTCCATTTGCACTTGTTACGACAGTTAATGGAGGATTCACCGTAACCGTTACTGTTTGCTGATTAGATACACATCCATTCGCATCGGTAGCTGTAACCGAATAAGAAGTAGTGGTAGCAGGTGAAACAACGTTTGATTGTCCTGTGAAAGTAGGTGTCCAATTAAATGTATATGGTGAAGTTCCTCCTACAGCAAAAGCTGTAAGTGTTGCACTTTGACCAACACAAATGGTAACCGGTGGCATTGCATCCACCAAGAGTGCTTGTGGCTGCGTGATAACGACAGTAGTTGTAACACTACATCCGTTGGTATCAGTAATAATGCAAGTATAAGTTCCTGCACACAAATTACTAATACTATCAGTCGTCTGACCATTCGACCATGCATAAGTATATGGAAGTGATCCGCCAGTTACAGTAACAGCTGCTGTTCCATCACAAGCAGCATTACAAGTTACATTGCTAAATGAACTTGTAACAACCATGGATACTGGTTCTGTAACAGTAGCAACTTGCTGTATTGAACAACCAACAACATCTGTTACCGTCAATGAATATGTTCCCGCGCATACAGCAGAAATATTTGGTGTATTCGAACCATTCGTCCATGAATAAGTATAAGGTGAAATTCCATCTGTAACGGAAGAGGCAACCGATCCATTGCAAGCACCGGCACAAGTAACATCTGTTTCAGTAAGTGTTAATGCCATCGGAGTGCTGACAGTTATAGTTAAAGTATCTGCTCCACCACAACCAATAGCATCTGAAACATTTACAAAATAGGTTGTTGTTGCTGTTGGATTAACAACTGTACTTGCACTAGTTGCAAACCCTGGATTAGCAGCTGTTCCCCATGAATATGAGTATCCGGCACCCAAAGGACTATTTACATTTAGTGTATAACTGGATCCAGAACAGATGCTATCATTCAGTCCTGCATCAACAGCTATACTTGGAGTAACAGTTACTGTTACAGCTATTCTTGGTCCGATACAACCTGCATTTGTACTTTGAACATAATAAGTAGTTGTTGCAGTTAAAACCGGAGTTGAATATGCTGCTGTATTAGCCAATAAAGTTCCACCGGTTGGGGCATCGTACCACTCATAATTTGGTCCCGGTGCTGTAGCCGTTAATGTTACAGATGTTCCAAAGCAAATGGAAACTCCCGGACAAGTTGGTGCAACAGGCACAGCATTAACAACAATAGAAACTGTTGCCGGATTACTTGTACATCCACCAACGGTAACTGTCAAAGAGTAAGTGCCACTATTAGCGACAGTAGCATTGGTGATAGCCGGTGGATTTCTAACTCCGGCCGTATAACCGTTAGGTCCAGTCCAAGCATACGTTGCTCCTGCAATGTTATTTGCTGTAAGTGTTATAGTTCCCCCTTCACAAATTGCAGCAGGTGTAGCGCTTGCATTGATCATTGGAATTGGAGGATTGGGTGTATTATTAATAATAGCGGTAGATGTAGCTGCAGGACTTGTACAACCATTGACTGTAACAGTAACGGCATAATTTCCGGTTGCAGCAGTAGTAACTGGAGAAATAGTTGGATTTTGTTGATTAGATGTAAATCCACCTGGTCCGGTCCAGCTATAAGTAGCTCCGGCAACAAGCGGAGCAGATAAATTCAATGCTGTACCAGAACAAACCGGTCCGTTATTCGTTGGGGTAACGGCTGAAGGAATAGGATTTACAACAACAGTTGTTGTAGCGGTACAACTTGCACAAGATGCTGCTTGTGTAACTGTAACAGTGTAAGTTCCTGCTGCAGCAACTGTAGATGATGGAATAGTTGGATTTTGTAATGTTGATGTAAATCCATTCGGTCCGGTCCATGAATATGTTCCACCTGTAACAGTACCTGCAGTTAAATTAATTGTTGCTCCGGCACAAACAGGTCCATTGTTGGAAGCTGTAGCAGAACAAGGTGTACAGTTATTTTGGTTGACCACAACTGTATCAGTTCCAAATCCGGACACACAAGTTCCCGTACTGGAAACCTGAGCGTAATAAGAAGTAGAAGGTTGGCAGCTTGGAGGTGTAACTGTTATTGAAGTCCCGGTACCAACTAATGTATTACCAGGTAAGATGTACCAATTAACAGTACTAGTAGCAGGACCGCTTGGTGTGAAACGTCTTCCTTCGTTAGAAGCAGTCCATTGCGTATTATTTCTTCCGGGAACAACAACAGCTATTGTACCTGTTGGATCATGTAAACCATGAACGGCATTCCCACTGTTCCATGTAGTACATAAAGACTTATTTAGAATATGAGTTTCTATAATATTGGTGCCTTCATAAATTTTTATCTGACTGGAATATAACTGACCGGTACATGAAAACATTGGTACATTATTCCATGATACCACCAGGCGCCTGTTGGGAGCAGTACCATATACGGCATACGTAACGGTTCCGCCAACTCCCGGATTGATATCCTGCCAAGCTCCCATAATTGTATTCATTGGTGCTGTACCAGTGTTATTGGGTATTGTTGTTGTTACCCATGTAGAGGTTTGCCCGGCACTAAAACCAATCCAGTTGTTAGAGCCGATGATAAATTGAGTGTAAGTTTGTCCGAAATAGCAAAAATTGAAGCCTATTGGCAACATTCCGGTTTGAGTATCATCCGTAAGCGAAACAGATGTACCTGTAAAAGGATCCGGAGCATAAGGAATCGTACTGATAGAATAATTAGTTGTAGCTGTCACAACAGGGCCCGAATAGGTAGCATTAAGTGTGGCAGTTGCACCAAAACAAATATTAGAAACCTCAGGGGTTGCGTCAACCGTTTGAGCCTTGAGACTAGTATTCAACAAACCTATGCCCCCAACTATATATATAACTATTCTTTTCATTTACAGCGCTTTAGAGTAGAAAATGTACAAAAATGATATGCACACTATTATAGACACAAAAGTACAACCAAAAGTTGCATTAATTGTTCACTTTAGTCAAAAAATCAGACGAACTTAAAACCTACCCGACAAACAGGCTATATGGGGAGATGAAACAGATCAAATTTTTTCAATCGTGGAGTACTTTAACCAACCGGCATTTCCATTTGCAATTTTTATCTCCAACCAATCATTTTCCTGTTGTTGAAGAATATCCACCTTTGTTCCTTCATGCAATTGAAATAATTTGGAGGCCTTCTCTGAGGGAGCAGATAAAACAGGAACTGAGGGGGATAAAATGATCGCTTGTGACTGTTGAGTTGATAGCGTGTAACTTACTCGAGAAAAGTAAAAAGAAAATAGCGTTAAGATCAAAACCAAAGCCGCTCCAAAAAATCCGATCTGTTTAAATGCTCTTTTAGAAGAAATAAAGAACATAAACAAAAGAAATAAAAACAGAATAAAAAGAGTGATCGTTAAAATACTCCAAGTCGTTTCAGACATTATATCCACTACTCCCTTTTGCCATTGACTTAAGAACATTTCAGGGACCTTTTCAATCTTATCCTCTGTTCGCTGATTGGCATATTTTAAATTATATCTCAAATCCTCGTCTTCAGGCTTTATTTTTTTAGCCCGCTCATAATTCAAAATAGCTTTCCCGAGATCGTTGTTTTTAAAGTAAGCGTTGCCCAAATTAAAATACAATTCAAAGGACGCATTACCCGTTTCCAGAATAGCAACGTAACTTTCGATAGATTTTACATAATCTCCTTTAGCATAAGCATCGTTACCCGCCTTAAAAAGCTCATCGTTCGTTAAGGAAAATGCATTTCCAGAAAGAATTGAAAAAACAATCAAAAATAATTTAACGGATCTCATCTTCTATCTTTGTTATTAGTTCAACTGTACTTTGATAAACCTGAGGCAGATCGGCTGAAACAGCTGCCGGAGCATATCTGGCAAACTCACAACTATTGATCAATTCTAACAATTGCACAATGCTTGCCATCGAAACACTTCTTTTTGCCAGCTCTTCTTGTATTCGATCTTTATTCAAGGAAGCATGATCAATATTCAATTTATCGCAAACATAGCCCTGAATAGCTTGCAACGTTTCGGCATAGAACAGCTCTTTATTATTTAACTTCAAATACTTCTCTGCAATAGCTAATTTCTTTTTAGCCAACTTCGTAGCTTTTTTACTTTTTACTGCTACTATATTCTTATTTAATTCCAACTGTTTTTTATAATACCACAAAGTTCCAGCAAATAGGGAAAATGGAATGATCAAGCATAAATAAAATATGACTGAGCCAAAAAAATGCGTTTCTAATGGTTTAAATTCTGAATTATTTATTTTGATGTACTTAATATCTTCACCGAGGATCTTAACGTCATTCTTATCTGTAGGATTAAACACACTGGCTTTGGCAGCTGACGCATCTCCCTTTTCAACATGTATCAACAATTCGGGAGAAGGAATGCTAACATATTCTTTTTTATCTGCATTAAAATAGGTGAATTGGATCTGGTCGATCTTATAATCGCCTTCATAACGGGGAATCAAAACATAATCAAACGTTTTTGAACCACTTACTCCTCCTCCATTTACAACAATGTTTTCATTTTCCTTTGGATCGTACACTTCAAAGTCATCTGGAAATGATAGCTCCGGAGCGTCAACAAGCTTAATATTGCCTTTTCCTGTTAGCGTTATCTTTAAATTAACTGCCTCATTGGCTTTTACTTTATCCTTACTCAACTGAACTTTATATGAAAAATCACCAACGGCACCATTAAAACTTTTTGGCTTGTTGGCATCCGGTAAGGCCTGAACATCTATTTGTACAACTTTACTTTTAACAGAATAAACAGCATCTTCATAACCTCCACCAAAAAATTGCTCAAAAATATCACGCGGCTGGCGATTCGATTTCTTTCTTACTACCAACTCTGCCTCCATTGGCGGAATCTCGATCTTTCCTGTTCGTTGAGGAAACAAAAATGAATGTTTTAATTCAGCAACCTGGTAATTTACACCATCTAAATTTTCATTCGTTACCTGTACCTGCTGATTGTTCATTGGAACATCCATTGAATAGAACCCATTAAAATCAGGGAATTTAATATCCTGAAAACCTCTTAACTGATAACGGGTATAAACTTTATAAACAACAGATATTTGCTCTCCAACCACAGCCTTTGTTTTATTTACAGTTGCCCTTATGAACAAATTATCAGAAACATTTTCAGATGGAGCCGTGTTATTTGCATTACCTTGATTAGAGGAGTTAGGGTAATTATTGCTCCCTTTTACAACATCAAATGTTAGAGAATTGGATTGGATCGTTTTACCATCAACATTAACCGTTGCTGGTCCGATGGTTATTTTCCCTTCCTTTTTGGCTGCAATTACATAGGAAAGGGTTACCGACTGACTCATGGCGCCATTTACAAAAGACATGCTTGTGCTTTGATTCGGACCCGAATACACATCAAAGTCTTTTAAAGCAGGCACCTTAAAGTTGGAACCGCTTGTATTTAAGGTATATGAAATTTGAAATGCTTCACCAACAGCTACAGTTGTTTTGCTGGCTTGTGCAACAAACTTCTGGGCCATTACAGAAGTAATAGCTGAAAGTAATAAAACAAATAGGATCTTGATCTTTTTCATTTGCTTTACCAATCTTTTTCGACTTCTACTCTTGAACCTTTTACTTTTTTAGCTTTTTTCTTCTCTTGCAATTTGCGTTCATCATTCTGCAAAGCTTCTAACAAACGCTCTGCATCCTCCTTGGATATTTGATTCTTCTGCTGATCAGTTTTTTGATCATTTTTCTCCTGATCTTTCTTTTTATCGTCCTCTTTCTTGTCTTCCTTCTTATCTTTCTTATCCTTGTTCTCTTTATCGTCTTTATTCTTCTCGTCCTTTTCCTTGTCCTTATTTTGATCGTTCTTCTTTTGTTGATTTTGCTGTTGCTTTAAATATTGCTGAGCATAGGCCAGGTTGTATCGTGTATCCTCATCCTTCGGATCATTCTTTAACGCTTGTTTGTAGGCATCTACAGCTTCCTGATATTTTTTCGCTTTCAAAAATGTATTGCCCAAATTGTGATAGGCCTTTGCCAATGTATCTTTTGAAGTAGCTTTATGAGTTAATGCTTGAAATTGCCCGGCAGCTTCTTCATACTTTCCTTGTTGATAATACGCATCTCCAAGGTTAAAAGCAGCTTTGTAGGAATCCTTATTTTTAGTCAAAGCTGTTGAATATTGCTTTTCGGCTTCGGTATAATTTTTATTTCCATAAAACGTATTGCCGTCATAAATATGCTTCTTCTCCTTTTGTGCCCACAACGAAAAAGGCATCAATAGAGCCGAAAGCAATGTAATTGCTCCCAATAAAACAAAATTATATTTGCTCACTCTACTTGTCATCTTTATCACCAAATAAATTCAAACGTTGATACAATTTGCTTTTTCTTTCAGTTAGCAAGGTTTCGATCAAAAGCAACACAAATGCAATGGCAATGAACCATTGAAACCTGTCTTCATAATCGCTGTACATTTTACTTTCAAATTGCTTTTTCTCCAGCTTATCAATTGCATCCAATACATTTTTTAGACCTGCATCGGAATTAGTTGCTCTAACATACACTCCACTTCCTGCTGCTGCTAATTGCTGAAGCATTGGTTCATTTAACTTTGTGACTACAGTATTTCCTTCTTTATCCTTTCGGAAACCATCCTGAATACCATTTTTATACACTGGAATTGGAGCCCCATTTTCTGATCCCATACCAATGGTATGAATACTGATGCCTTTTTCTGCAGCAGCTTCAGCAGCACGGATAGCATCATCCTCATGATTCTCGCCATCGGTAATGATCACGATCGCTTTGTTTTTCCCTTCATCTTTCCCAAAGGATTCTAAAGCAAGATCGATCGCTTTTCCGATGGCTGTTCCTTGAGTAGGAACCATATCTGTATTGATACTCTCTAAAAACAGTTTAGCAGCAGCATAGTCGGTTGTGATTGGCAACTGAACATAAGCCTGTCCGCCAAAAACAATGATTCCGATACGATCGCCTTCCAAACCATCGATCAATTTCGATAACGATTGTTTCGACCTTTCCAAACGATTCGGCTGAAGATCTTCTGCCTTCATACTATTGGATACATCCAAACAGATCATCAGATCAGCCCCTTTCCGTTTCACTTCTTCCAACTTAGTTCCTACTTGCGGATTTGCCATTCCATATATCAGGAACATAAATGCTACAACGTAGAAGATCCCTTTAAAAGCGCGCTTTGTTTCTGAAACATCGGGCAATAAAATATCAATGATACGCTGCTCACCAAAGGCTGAAAGTGCCTTTTTGCGCTTTCGCACAATATACCAATAGCCCAATACCAGAAATGGTATTATGACAAAAGCATACAGCATATATTTATTTTCTAAATGAAACATGTTCTGATCAAGGAATACTTCTAAAAACAAATGTTCTTAATAAAAATTCTATCAATAGTAAGACAGACGCAGTAATTGCAAATGGCAAAAAATGCTCTGCTTTATTCGTAAAGTTCTTTTCTTCAAAAATGGTTTTTTCCATCCTGTCGATCTCTTTGTAAATATCTTTTAACTTATCATTATCGGTTGCTCTAAAATATTTTCCTCCCGTCATTTCTGCTATCTGCGTCAATGAAGCATCGTCTATATTTACATCTACATAGCCATACTCATAAGATCCGTCAGGGTACATGGCTACAGGAGATAATGCTTTACCAATTGTTCCAACACCTATCGTATATACTCTTACTCCAAACGCTTCCGCAATTTCAGCCGCAGTAAGAGGCGCTACTTGCCCTTGATTATTAACACCATCCGTTAGTAATATCACCACCTTGCTCTTGGCTTTGCTATCCTTTACACGTGTTACAGCTGTTGCCAGACCATTTCCAATAGCAGTTCCATCTGCAACCATTCCCGTATGGATTCCGGAGAATAAATTCTTTAATACTGCATGATCACTCGTAAGTGGACATTGGGTAAAGCTTTCACCACTGAATATGACCAGACCGATACGATCATTCGGACGGCTATCAATAAACTCCTGAGCAACTTCTTTAGCTGCTTCCAAACGATCGGGTTTAAAATCTCTGGCTAACATACTTCCTGAAATATCCAATGCCATTATAATGTCAATCCCTTCCGTTTTTACATCCTTCCAGCTGGAACGTGATTGAGGACGAGCTAGAACAACTATCAATAAAGACAAAGCCAACAAACGAAGAACGAGCTGTATATGTCTGAAGTACTGTTTTAAAGATGTTTTTAAGCCTTCAAAATTTTGAAAAGAGGAAATCTGCATCTCTGCATGATAGGTCTTACTTCTCCAGATATACCAAACAAGTATGCAAGGAATGAGCAGTAATAACCACAACAATTCCTTGTTAGCAAAAGTGATATCTGAAAAATAATCCAACATCTTCTACTTTTTTATTTCTTCTTCTTTTTTAGTCCCATTAATAAAATCAACCGCATTACTCATACTCAATTCATTCTCGTTTGGCAATGGGTGTTCCTTTGCAAACTTCACGAGATCGGCCAATAATAATACTTGCTTTAACTTACCAATGCTTTCATTATCAATAGCCACGTTTCTGAAGCCAAACAAGATCTCGTCTGTAGTCTGCTCCATAGCTGGGATCTTAAATCTATTCTCAATATACTCACGCAAAATACCTGTTAATTTACTATGATATAGTTTCAGCTTCCCTTCCTGCCATAATTTTTCGCTCTTAAGTTTTTCAATTTTTTCAAGAGCAATGATATGTGCCGGTATTTTAGGCGCTTCAACAACAATGACCTTTGGTGGTACTTTTCTGAGATACCTGATAAGCAAAATAATGATCACGATCAAAACGATGAGAATCAATCCGCCATACACCACATACATATTGTCTTTCAACCAATCGATCCATGTATAATCAACTTGATAAGGGGCTTTGATCTCTTTTATGGCTTGTGTTGTATCAACGGCAACTGTAGAAACTTGCAATAAAAGTGGCTCTGTGTACAACGAATTGGTATCATTCAAATGAACATTGAATTTAAATGGAGGAATTGCCCAATAACCACTATCAAATGAGGTGATGAGCAGATCCTGATACAAAGTGAATTTAAACGGTGACTTATCAGAAGTAAGTGTATCCACTTTTGATTGTGCGATCACTTCCACTTCTTTACGGATTGTATCTTGTACTTCCGGGAAGATCACTTTTACTTTTTTCGGGTCGTTGAATTGCAATTTTAATCGTAAGCGGGTTTGCTGACCAATAACAATAGAATTGCTATCAATACTTGCTGACACCTTTATTTCTTGGGCAGAAATTCGGCATGCCGATGTGATCAGCAGTAAGAATAAATAAAATATGAATCGTCTCACAAACATTCTTTATCTGCGTTTAAATAAATTAGTTAGAGGGACAATGTACGACTCCGATGTACTGATATTGGCCGCATCTACCCCACTCTTATTGAACAGATCACGAAGCTGTCCTTCTTTTTTTCTGGCATTCAGAGCAAACTGATTTCTTACTTCCTTGTTGGATGTATCTACCCATTTAATCTGACCGTTCTCTGCATCGATGAGTTTTACAAGTCCCACATTAGGCAACTCCTGCTCTCTTTTATCATACACTCTAAGTGCAACAATATCATGCTTTCTATTTGCGATCTTTAATGATTCAGAAAAATCAGGGCTCATAAAATCGGAGATCACAAAAGCGATACTTCTTTTTTTGATCACACTTGTCAAATATTTTAATGCTACTTTCAGATCAGTAGCTTTATGCTCCGGCTTAAATTCTATAAGGTCGCGAATGATCCTTAAAACATGGCTTTTGCCTTTTTTAGGAGGAATGAATTTTTCAATTTTATCTGTAAAAAATATGACCCCGATCTTATCATTATTCTGAATAGATGAAAACGACAATACGGCACAAAGTTCAGTGATCAACTCCTGCTTGAGTTGCTTTTGCGTTCCAAATTCTCCGGAAGCACTCACATCAACCAAAAGCATGACCGTCATTTCGCGTTCTTCTTCAAACACCTTCACATAAGGATGATTAAAACGAGCCGTAACATTCCAGTCGATCGCACGAATATCATCACCTGGCTGGTATTCCCTTACTTCACTAAAGGTCATACCCCTTCCTTTAAAAGCACTGTGATACTCTCCCGAAAATATTTGATTGGAGAGTCCGCGAGTTTTTATTTCGATCTTTCTAACTTTCTTTAAAAGTTCAGCCGTTTCCATACGATCAATTAAGGTACCTCAACTGCATTTAAGATCTCATTCACAATCATTTCAGAAGTTATATTTTCGGCTTCCGCCTCATAAGTCAAGCCAATACGATGACGAAGCACATCCAGACAAACTGCACGAACATCTTCAGGGATCACATATCCTCTTCGTTTGATGAACGCATAGGCTTTAGCGGCCATTGCTAAATTAATACTTGCACGAGGAGAACCACCAAAACTGATCAAACCTTTAAATTTATCTAGCTTATATTCTTGAGGATAACGGGTTGCAAAAACGATATCTACAATGTATTTCTCGATCTTTTCATCCATATACACATCCTTAACCACTTTACGGGCGTTCAGGATATCTTCAGGCTTTAAAACAGTATTCACTGTAGGATACTCACTTGCTAAATTCTGACGAATGATTTTACGTTCATCTTCTTTGGTAGGATATCCGATCACCAATTTCAACATAAAACGATCCACCTGCGCCTCAGGTAAAGGGTATGTACCTTCCTGCTCAACAGGGTTTTGAGTTGCTAATACTAAAAAGGGATTGGGTAATTTAAATGTCTGTTCGCCAATGGTCACTTGTTTCTCCTGCATGGCTTCCAGCAAGGCACTCTGTACTTTTGCCGGAGCACGGTTGATCTCATCGGCTAAAATAAAATTAGCGAAAATTGGACCTTGCTTTATACTGAACTCTTCTTTCTTTTGATTGTAGATCATTGTTCCTATTAAATCGGCTGGAAGAAGATCGGGAGTAAACTGAATACGACTAAAATCAGCATGAATAGTATTGGCCAACGATTTAATGGCTAATGTTTTTGCCAAACCCGGAACCCCTTCCAAAAGAATATGTCCATTTGAAAGCAATCCGATCAATAAGCGTTCAACCATGTATTTTTGCCCAACAATGACTTTGTCCATTTCCATTGTTAACAGGTCAACAAAAGCACTTTCACGCTGTATGCGAGCGTTCAATTCCTGAATATCGGTCATTTTAGAGTAATTTTTAAAGGTGATTTTATAGCATTTTTACGCCACAAAAATAGAATAATCTAATGTTAACAGTAGTTACAGGTTGTTAAAAGTTGTTAAAGCACCACAGGCTCAAATTGTATTTTTTTTCTCAAAATCTTACTAAACAATGAAAGATTTGTTTTGTTTTTAACCTTACAGTATCTCAAATTTTAATACTTTAGCAACCCACACATGAATACGCTCGAAAAGAAAGACATAAAATCGAAAAACAGCCTTTTCTACTCTGTCCAAGTACCTGTCAGGTTCAGTGAAGTAGATGCATTGGGGATCGTTTGGCATGGGCATTATCTTAAATTCTTTGAAGATGGCCGGGAGGCGTTTGGTCAGCAATATGGGCTAAGCTACCTTGATGTGTACAAATACAAATTTGCAACCCCTTTGGTCAACATCAATGTTGATTACAAAAAAACGGTGAAGTACGGAGATAGTGTCCGAATTGAAACAACTTTCATCAATTCTCCTGCTGCAAAGATCATTTTTAACTACAAAATATTTCGCACATCTGACAATGAATTAGTGGCAACAGGTGAATCAACGCAAGTATTCATTAACATGGACCATGAACTTTTAATAACAATACCTCCATTTTTTGAAGAATGGAAACGAAAACACGGACTGGCTTAACATATGAAGGTATTCGTTGCTGCAGATAGTATTATTTCACCGCTTGGTTTTAACAGTTCAGAAAATTTCTTGAATCTGAAAGAAATGAAGAGTGGCATACAGTTTTTCGAGAAATCTTTTTTCTCCCATGAGCCTGTTCATGCCGCCTATATTGATCCTGCAAAAACAGATGAGGCATTTTCCAAGATAGGGGATCCGAAAGCATTCACAAAATTGGAGAAAATAGCCATTCTCTCTATTCATCATGCAATTTCACAGAATCCAAAAATTGATATAAAAAGTAATAAAACACTTATTATCTTTTCTAGTACCAAAGGAAATGTAGAATTACTAGATCCTTCCAATAAAAGTCAATTTAGCAGAAATAAACTTTTTTTATGGGATACTGCGAACACGATCGCTCAGTTTTTTGGAAATCCAAATAAACCTCTTACGGTCTCCAATGCATGTATTTCAGGAGTGGTTGCTTTAATTATAGGCAAACGATTACTAGTCCAGCAACTCTATGAAAACATTGTTGTTGTAGGTGCAGATGTATTGAGTCACTTTGTTGTTTCTGGCTTTCAATCTTTCAAAGCGGTAAGCAATGAGATCGCTAAACCTTATGATGCCAATAGAACAGGTATTTCATTAGGGGAAGCAGCAGGAACCATTATATTAACCTCAAATCCTGATCTAGCCAGTCAATCGGCTATTGAAGTGAAGGGGGGCGCTAGTTCAAACGATGCAAATCATATTTCAGGTCCTTCCCGTACAGGAGATGGTTTATTACTTTCAATTGAAAACGCATTGCATGAATCGGCATTAAAACCGGAAGAGATCGATTTTATATCAGGGCATGGAACAGCCACATTATTCAATGATGAAATGGAATCCCTGGCAATTACAGATGCTCACCTAGAACGTGTTCCAATGAATAGTTTAAAAAGTTATTTCGGACATACTTTAGGAGCAGCTGGTATCATAGAATCCGTTGTTACACTTGAATCGATGAGAAACAACACTATTATTGGCACCTATAATTATTCAAGTCCGGGAACGTCTAAACCAATACATATTATTGATAAAACCCAAGCTGCAACATTAGTAAATTGCTTAAAAACAGCAGCCGGCTTCGGTGGTTGTAACGCAGCAATTGCTTTTAGTAAAATATGACAGATAAATTATACATATCTGCAGCTTGCTGCATTAAGAATGGAAAAGTGTTCATCAACGGGGAATTGGAACATGAGGACCAATCACATGCATTGTCCATTGATTTCTTAAAATCGCTCTATAAACACTATGCCATCAACTATCCTAAATTTTACAAGATGGATAGTCTATGTAAATTAGCATTTATTACATCGGAATTGATCTTGAAAAATAGGCCAATAGCGCAAGAGTATGAAGGAAAAGACATTGCGATCGTCATTGCCAATAGCTCGTCATCATTAGAAATTGACACCGAACATCAACAAACTATTAATGACCCGGAAAACTATTTTCCGAGCCCAGCAAACTTTGTGTACACCTTACCGAACATACTCATTGGGGAAATAGCAATAAGAAATCAGATAAAAGGTGAGAATACTTTCTTTATTTTTGATAAATTTGACACGCATTTCATGGCAACCTACATCGAATCGCTTATTAAAACTCAAAAAGCAAAAGCGTGTATTGTCGGATGGGTGGATTATTTCGAGAACAATTACGAAGCCTATTTGTATATTGTAGAAACAAACCCGAAGGGAATGCAATTAACACACGATCAAGAAACTATTAACAAATTAACTATAAATAACTAAACGCATGGATGCATTAATCGACAAGTTAAAAGGAGAAATTATTGAGCAATTGAATTTAGAAGATGTAAAAAAAGAGGATATCGACAACGATGCTCCGCTTTTTGGTGATGGATTAGGACTAGATTCGATCGATGCATTAGAATTGATCGTTCTTTTAGAGAAGAACTATGGCATCAAAGTGTCGAACCCGCAGGATGGAAAGAAGATCTTTCAATCGATTCGCACCATGGCTGAATTCATTGAAGCCAACAAAAAATAATTCTCCTGTCGTCTCTTCTTATATGAGCAATAAGGTTTACATCACCGGATTAGGTGTTATTTCCGCCATAGGAAGTAACATTGAAGAAACACTTGATTTTTTAAACAAACAAAAATCAGGAGTTACTTCATTGGATAATATCGTATCCCGATACCAACATCAGCTTCCTGTAGGTGAAGTAAAAGCTACCAATGCTGAATTAAAAAAATTAGCAGGAGTTGAACATTTACCTGATAATACCCGGACAACCTATTTGGGCATTATAGCAGCCAAGGAAGCAGTAAAAAATGCAGCTATAAAAGACATTAAAGAATTTCGTACAGGGCTTATCTCGGCCACAAGTGTAGGTGGTATGGGAATCACTGAAGATCTATGGCTGGATTATCTCGATACAGGAAAGTCAGGTGAGTGGTTACACTACATTGAAACACATGAATGTGGAGACAGTACCGAAAGTATTGCTGATAGCATTGGAGTAAAAGATTATCTTTCAACAATAAGTACTGCCTGCTCCTCTTCTGCCAACTCTATAATGTATGGAGCCAGATTGATCAAACATGGCATCCTGGATCGTGTCATTGTTGGTGGTACCGACTCCTTATCACGTTTTACCATTAATGGCTTTATGACATTAATGATCCTTGACAATGAAAATTGTAAACCCTTTGATGCAGAACGAAAAGGCTTAAACCTTGGTGAAGGGGCCGGATTCATTGTTCTTGAATCGGAAAGAGCTGCTAAAGGGAAAGAAATATTGGCTGAACTAAGCGGATATGGCAACTCCAATGATGCTTACCATCAAACAGCATCATCACCGGACGGAGCAGGAGCTTATTTGGCAATGGAAAAAGCATTTAAAGTAAGTGGTTTAAAACCGGAAAACATTGACTACATCAATGCACATGGAACAGGAACCGCTATCAACGATCTGTCAGAAGGAACAGCCATTACCAGAATGTTTGGTCAAAAAGTTCCATTGATCAGTTCTACAAAAGCATTTACAGGACATACACTTGGAGCCTGTGGCGGAATAGAAGCAGTATTTTCTGTTTTAGCAATAAAACACAACACTGTATTCCCTAATTTGAATTATAAGAATCAGATGCCTGAAGTGGAATTTAAACCCACCACAGAATTACTTCACACACCGATCAACCATGTGTTATCTAATTCATTTGGATTTGGAGGGAATACTTCAGCATTAATTTTTTCAAGACATCAGGCATAAATGGAAGCATATATCAACGGGGTTAGTGTCATTTCTCCTCAAAACACATTTAATACTACTGATTTCCTATCAGAACCTGTTGTGCATACAAACAACTATTTACAATGTATTGAACCTTCCTATAAAGAATTTTTAAATCCAACGCTTGCGCGTAGAATGGCTCGCTTGATAAAGATGGGAATAGCAGCATCCAACATTTGTATGAAAGATGCCGGAGTTGAAATGCCGGATGCCATCATCACAGGAAGTGCTTTAGGATGCTTAGAGGATACTGAAAAATTTTTACTGGCTATTATTGAAAACCAAGAACAGTTTTTAACTCCAACTTCATTTATTCAGTCGACACACAATACGGTGAGTGCACAAATTGCGCTGCAACTCAAGTGCATGAACTATAACTTCACCTATGTTCATAAAGGTTTTTCTTTTGAAAGTGCTTTGCAAGATAGTTTAATGACCATTGCGGAAGGAGAAGCAAAGAATGTTCTTACCGGTGCACACGATGAAATGACCCCAAAATACTATCGTGTATGCGACAGAATTGGTTATTGGAAAAAAGAAGATATTTCCACTTTTGACTTGATCAAGTCAAAAACATCCGGCAGTATAGCTGGCGAAGGAGCCGCCTTCTTCATGCTTGGGAAAGAACAAAACGATCATTCCTATGCGAAATTAAGGGGCTTAAAAACCATATACAAGCCTGATAATAATAAGGCTGTTGAGCAAAATATTCATGAATTACTTTCAGAAAAAGGTCTGAGTATAAAAAATATAGATCTGGTTATCTATGGAATCAATGGAGATTCCCGTTATGATCATGTTTACTATGATCTGAAAGACGAACTATTCAAAGATGCTACTGCTTGTTATTTCAAACACTTATGTGGCGAATATCAAACAGCATCCAGCTTTGCGATGTGGATCGCTGCGATGATACTAAAAACACAGACTGTGCCTGATGCAGTAGTTATTGGCGAAAACAAACACAAACCGGTTAAAAATATATTGATCTATAATACATTCCTTAATATTGATCATAGTGTATTTGTGCTTTCACAATGCTAACATTTCGTTCGTCATTACTACTTTTCATTCTTACACTAATCGGGTGTTTTTTTCTGATCTATTTTTATGACATAAGTTGCTGGTGGCTTTCTCTCCCGGTAGTATGTCTTAAATTGCTAATCATTTGGGGATCAGCAAATATTCAATCTAATTTTTACTTAAAGACACTAAACGGAGCCGATACTCAAAAAAAAGAAATAGCTATCACTTTTGATGATGGTCCAAATGCTTTATTTACTCCTAAAATATTGAATGCATTAGCAAGTGAAGAAGCGCAAGCTACTTTTTTTGTGATCGGAAAAAACATCAATGGAAATGAAACACTTTTGCAAAAAATAAATGAAGCAGGACATACAATTGGCGGACATTCCTTCAGTCATGGGTTTATGATCGACTTTAAAAGCAAAAATGGTTTTATAGAAGAAATAGTTCAAACCAATGATCTCATCCATAGAACAATTGGAAAAAGACCACGCTTATTCCGTCCACCCTATGGAGTAACAACCCCTAATATAGCATCAGCTGTTAAAGCATTAAATCAGGAGGTTATTGGCTGGAATGTAAGGTCGTTGGACACAACAAACGATAGTGCAGAAAAGATCATGGAACGTATTAAAAAAAGCCTTCAGCCGGGTTCTATCCTACTGTTTCATGATACATCCGATAAAACAGTGGATGTATTAAAACAAACCCTTAATTTTGCAAAAGAAAATGGCTTCAAAGTTGTAAGTATTGAGCAGCTATTAAATATCAAAGCGTATGAATAAGTTTTTATTTGTTATTATATTTTTCCTTCTGTCTATTAGCATTTCCGCTCAAGTCCCTGCCGGATATAAACCGGTAAAAGATACGGCCGCTTTCAAGCAACAAATGCAAGCGCAATCCAAATTGGTGAATACCATTGAAAGTGATTTTACACAAGAAAAATATTTAAGTGTTATGTCCGAAAAGATCATCACCAAAGGACATTTCCTTTTCAAAAAAGTGAACATGTTGCGTTGGGAATACACAGACCCATTGAAATATTTGATCGCTATCAATAAAGACAAGATGTTTATTAAAGACAATGGGAAAGTGAGTAAGTATGATATTAACTCAAATAAAATGTTCAAATCCATCAATGAAATGATGGTAAATACAGTTCAAGGAAACCTACTGAATAACAAAGATTACAAAGCAAAATATTATGAAAATGAGAAATTCTATTTGCTGGAATTATCTCCGCTTCAAAAAGGAGCAAAAGACTTTTTAAAAGTGATCCAACTTTACATCGATAAAAAGGATTATGCTGTAGTGAAAGTTAAAATGATCGAGCCAAGTGACGATTATACAATGATCGACTTTAGCAACCGTAAAACGAACCAACCAATAGGTGATGAAAAATTTATTGTTAAGTAGTTTTATTGTTCTCTTTCTCTACGGATGCTCATTGGGGCATTATGAGAAACTTAAAAGTACTTTAAAGCCTGAATCCGTTGCTCTGCATTCTCTCTTTGGGGAGAATTTCAACTCATTCTTATTCAAAACAAATATTCGCGTTTATGGCAAAGACTTTAGCGGCTTGTTGGTAACAAAACAAATGCAACCAAATGACTATCGGGTTATTTTCACAACTGAATTAGGGATGAAATTATTCGATTTCGAATTTAAAGACACTTCATTTACATTGCATTATTGTGTTCCCCAATTTAACAGACCTGCACTCTTAAAAACTATCCAAAAGGATATAGAGATCCTTCTCATGAACGAAACAAAGAATAAAACAGCGGAGGTATTCATCAATCCAAAAGACAGCGCTTTTGTTTACAAATTCAAAGACAGCAAACTTGACAATTATTACTTTCTAGATAAATTATCAAGACAAATTTACCGGATTGAACACGCAAAAAAGAACACTAAAAAAATCACCTTTGATCTGAACAATTATTCAGATCAATTTCCAAGCAATATCATGATCAAACATCATGATATCAAATTAAAGATCGAATTAAATCTTTTAAAGAAATAAGCATGCAATCTGCCTCTCCAACATATAGCTTACCGGTTCTACTTTATCATCGTATTGTCAACAAACAGTCGATAATAGGAAAACATAAAGTATATGTATGGGAAAAGGATTTTGAAAAACAAATGCAATACTTGAAGGATAATGGATACCAGACCATTACTTTTTATGACCTTCAAAAAGAGCCCAAAATGGATCTTTACAAAAAGGTCATGATCACCTTTGATGATGGTTATCTGGACAACTATGAATTACTATTTCCTATTCTAAAGAAACATGGATTCAAGGCAATCATTTACCTTGTAACCCGCATCGATCATAATGCATGGGGCGTGAAAGAAGGGGAACCGAGGATCAATATGATGTCGGCTGCACAAGTAAAAGAAATGAGTGATTATGGTGTTGAAATGGGGGGACATACACAACATCATGTTGATCTGTTACGTCACAATGCAACAGAACAACTTTCTGAGATCAAAGGCTCCAAAGAGGATGTAGAAAAACTTACAGGCAAACCAGCTATTAGTTTTGCATACCCTTTTGGCGGGATCAATGAAGACATTAAACAGATTACAAAAGAAGCAGGTTTTACCTATGCAGTTTCAACAAACACAGGACCTAAAGAATTTGGAAAAGATTGGTTCCAGATAAGACGCATTGAGGTAACACCTAAAACAAATATGCTCAGCTTTAAAAACAAGGTAAGCGGACGTTACTTCTACCCTTCTTTCCTAAAATCGCTTTTTACGGGCAAACAAACTAAATAATCTTTTATCTTCGCATAACGAAAAAAGCAGAATAGATGAAAGTATCCGGTTTTTCCTTCATTAAGAACGCCATAAAATTTGATTACCCAATTATTGAGGCCATTACCTCTATTCTTCCAGTTTGCGATGAATTTGTTGTAGCAGTTGGCAAATCGGATGATGATACCCTCAACTATATCAAATCGATCAATTCTCCAAAAATAAAGATCATTGAAACGGTTTGGGACGAAACATTACGCGAAGGCGGAAGAGTGTTGGCAGATGAAACCAATAAAGCATTTAGAGCCATTTCACCAGATAGCGACTGGGCATTTTATATTCAAGGAGATGAAGTCATTCATGAAAAATACCTGAATAACATTAAGAATGCTATGATCAAGTACAAGAATGATAAAGAAGTAGATGGCTTGGTATTCGACCACCTGAATTTTTATGGTTCATACGATTATATAGCAGATTCCAGACATTGGCAAAAAAAGGAGATCAGGATCGTTCGAAATAAAAAGAACATCTACTCTTACAAAGACGCCATGAGTTTCAGGAAAGATAATGATGACAAGCTGAATGTAGCTTATGTTGATGCGTGCATTTATCATTACGGATGGGTTAAACCCCCCGCTGCTATGCAACAAAAACAATTAGAGTTTCAAAAACTATGGCACGATGACAATTGGATCAAAGAGAATGTACCACAAGTAGATGAGTTTGATTTTTCAAATGTTGACTCAGTAGCTTTATTCAAAGAAACGCATCCCAAAGTGATGGAACAACGGCTAAAGCGATTGACATGGAAATTTAGTTTCGATCCAACTAAAGCTAAAAAAGAATCACTCAGAAGACGATTCTTAAATCTGATCTATAAAAAAACAGGAGTTCATATTGGGGAGTTCAAAAATTATAATCTAATTAGAAAGTAAAAACATGCTTATCAACGACTTTTTCAAAATAAAGGACATTCAACAAGGCGAAAAATACAATATTCAAATTGAATTGAATCCAAAGCACAAAGTATATCAAGGTCATTTTCCCGGAAATCCTGTAGCGCCTGGTGTGTGTTTAACCCAAATGGTAAAGGAAACTGTGGAGCATATCACAGGTAAGAAATTGACAATGGTTACCGGTGACAATCTTAAATTCACAGCCGTTCTGAACCCGGAGATCAATCCGGAAGTAATAATGACCCTTGCCATCAAAACAAAAGAAAATGGTCATCTTCAAGCTGATAGTAATGTGTCTGCAGGTGACAGTAGCTTCTTCTCAATTAAAGCCAGTTTTAGAGAGAGCTAGCACTTCAGCTGAATTGCTGGTTTCCCTTCAATTTTAAGCTCATTTTATACTAAAAAATCAGGCGAAAAATGTTATTTTTGTCTGCCTTAAAAGTTGCCAATGGCAACCTTTTTTGTTTAGGAATGTTAAGTTAATATGAGCAACGTGGACAAGGAATTGTATAGAAATAAAATGAGCACACTAAAATGCTGTGTGATCATTCCTACCTACAATAACGAAAAAACGATCGTTGCAGTGATCAATAGCGTATTGGAGTTTACATCTGATGTAATTGTGGTGAACGATGGGGCTACGGATTCAACGGCAGAGCTTTTAAAACAATTTGCAAAAAGCATTACCATTTTATCCTATCTTCCTAACAAAGGAAAGGGGGTCGCATTACGCACAGGCATAAAATATGCTCAAGAAAAAGGCTTTCGTTATGCCATAACGATTGATAGTGATGGCCAACATTTTGCCGATGACATTCCCGTTTTCATTGATAAAATAGAATTAGAGCCCGACTCACTCCTTGTTGGAGCACGCAACTTAAATCAGGAGAATATGCCAAAGAAAAACACCTTTGGTAATAAATTCTCTAATTTTTGGTTCAAGCTTTTTACGCATATTGATCTGCCTGATACACAATCAGGTTACCGCCTATATCCAATCGAGAAAATGAAGGGTAGCAGATATTTCACAACCAAATATGAATTTGAAGTAGAAGTAATGGTAAAGGCTGCATGGAAGGGAATTCATGTAACATCTGTACCGATAAGAGTTTTCTATGCCGAAGGGAAAGAGCGAGTTACACATTTCAGACCAGGAAAGGATTTTACACGTATCAGTTTATTGAACACGTATTTGTTTTTTCTGGCTTTTTTATGGTACAAACCAAAGTTTATCATTCAAAATTTTACCTGGTCCAATATCAAAAAATTTCTTTCAAAACATTTTTTAGATGCCAATGAATCGGTATTAAAAAAATCAATGGGTGTTGCTTTTGGAGTGTTTATGGGCATCATTCCGATTTGGGGTTATCAATTTGTCAGTGCTCTGATATTAGCTCATTTTCTAAAACTAAACAAAGCTATTGTTGGATTAGCTGCTCAAATAAGTGTTCCTCCAATGATCCCTGTTCTTATCTACGGAAGTTTAAAAACCGGACAGTTCACTTTAGGAAAAGATATACATGAAAGTATTTTCAATTCTGAAATAAATTCTGTTCAGGAGATCTGGGAGGCCATGAAACTTCATTTGGTTGAGTATCTCGTAGGGAGTGTTGTATTTGCTATTGTTATGGCCATCATATTCGGGCTGATCACATTTATCACATTAAAAATAGTAGGGAAAAAAGTTCTTATCAAAATCGATCAATAAATTAAGTGCATTTATTTTTTACATCCATATACCGATTTTTAGCAAAAAGAAGGATCCTCTTTTTTGTCCTTTTCCTTGCCTCTATCGCATTCTCCGTTTTCTTTGCCAGCAAATTGTCGCTGGAAGAGGATATTACCAAGATGATGCCGACCGATGCAAAGGTAGAGAGACTGAATAAGGTATTCAAAAACTCTAAATTCCTCGACCGCTTAGTTGTTACTATTTCCCCATCAGATACCACAAAAACGTCTGAACCGGATCAATTGATTGCATTTGCAGACAGTTTGGTTGCTAAAATCAGTCTGATCGATACCTCACTCGTAAAAAATATCACCTATAAGGTGAATGATGAGGTGATGTATGACGTGTACAATACATTTATAGAAAACTTACCTGTTTTTTTAGAGGAAAAAGACTACTCTATTTTATCGGATTTGATAAAACCCGAACGTATCGACTCCACCATGGAGAAGAATTACAAAACCCTTCTTTCTCCTGCCAGTATGGTGCTAAAGAAGAATATTCTTCGCGACCCGATCGGGATAACACCTTATGCTTTGAAGAGAATGCAAAGTCTTCAATTTGATGATAATTTTGAATTAGATAATGGATACATCTTTACAAAAGATAAAAAACACCTCTTGTTCTTTATCACTCCAAAGCCTGTTTCATCGGAAACCGCAAAAAACACCGAACTGCTTACTCAATTAGACACTGCTATTCATCAATGCAGTCGATTAAACCCGAAAATACATGCAGAATATTTTGGTGGTTTAGCTGTTGCTGTTGGCAATGCAAAGCAGATCAAACAAGATGTGATCCTCACACTTTCTATCACTGTAATCGGATTATTTTTATTCATCAGTTTGTTCTTTAAACGCCTAGAAGTATTCTTTATCATTTTTATCCCGGTAGTATTTGGAGGCTTATTCTCTCTCTCTATGCTCTATCTTCTTAAAGGCGAAATATCTGCTATTGCATTAGGAGCGGGCTCTATTATCCTGGGGATAGCCATGGATTACACCATCCATTTTTATACGCATTTCAAACATTTAAATTCAGCAGAAGGCACCATTAAAGATCTTTCATTCCCTTTAACTCTTGGAAGCACCACAACCATAGGAGCTTTATTAAGCTTGGTATTTGTAAAATCGGAAGCACTCCAGGACTTTGGGATGTTTGCAGCCTTTGCATTAATGGGTGCTGCACTTTTTACACTCATCTTATTCCCACATTTATTAAGAAAAAGGAAACAGGCAGCCAGTACCCCGGTTGAACACAAAACAAATATCATTGAAAAGATCGCTGCTTATCCATTTGAAAAAAATAAATACCTGATCATTTCGATCATATTATTGTGTGGAATATCATTATTCACCTCTCAAAAAGTAGGTTTTGAAGGCGATATGATGAATTTTAATTACATGAGCAAAGAATTAGCCCAGGCAGAAAGTAATTTGAATGCGATCAGCAATGTTTCATTAAAAAGTGTTTATCTGGTTTCAAGTGGAAAAAACTTGGACGAAGCCTTGGCTAATAATGAAAAGAATCTTCCTAAACTGGAAGAACTTCAACAAAAAAATATTATTAGAAAATATTCAACGATCAATACATTATTACTATCAAAGGCGGAGCAACAAAAAAGAATAGAGCGCTGGAATAGCTTTTGGGCAGAAGAGAAAAAGGCTGAATTAAAGCAGTCATTGATTGAAAAAAGCAGTAAGTATAAATTTAAAGAAAATGCATTTGATCAGTTCTACGCTCTTTTAGAAAAAGACTTTACACCAATTGATGCCAATGTATTCAGTGGTCTTCGCTCCACATTATTAGACAATTATATTTCTGAGAATATAGATGAAACCACTGTCGTAACCGTTATCAAAACAACTGCTGAAAACGAGGACAGAGTCTTTAACTCATTTACAGAGAATGAACATTTAGTAGTATTTGATAAAAAATTTCTGACCAACCGTTTTGTTGAGATCATCAAAAATAATTTCAACCTGATCCTTACTATCTCCTCTATGCTGGTATTGATCATGCTGATCATTTCCTATGGCAGATTTGAACTGGCACTGATCACCTACATTCCTATGGTATTAAGCTGGCTCTGTATTTTAGGATTAATGGGACTTTTCGGCATTAAGTTTAACATCATCAACATCATCATTTCCACATTCATTTTTGGATTAGGTGATGATTACAGCATCTTCATTACGGATGCGATGTTGAACGAATATAAAACCGGACAAAAGAATCTGGCATCTTACAAAACAGGAATTTTCATTTCAGCGATCACCACCATGATAGGAATTGGTGTTCTCATTTTTGCATCACATCCGGCATTAAAGTCTATTGGCTTGATCACCATAATAGGAATGTTCTCGGTATTGCTCATTTCAAATACCATCCAACCTGCATTGTTCCGTTTCTTTATTACAAACAGAACAGATAAAAAAAGAGTTCCTCTAACATTATTGAGCATACTGCAATCAATATTGGCTTTCGGGTGGTTTACCTTCGGCTGTTTTACATTAATACCAATGGGGTTTGTGATCGTAAAACTGTTACCTATCCCTAAAAAAATTCGTCTAAGAATATTTCATCAGATCCGGCACTATTATACTAAGTCGATGATCCATATTCACGCACATGTGAGGAGAAAGTTCATCAACGAACAAAACGAACGATTCGACAAGCCAGCTGTTGTTGTAGCCAATCATCACTCTGTAATTGATTCTTTGTTAATGCAATCGTTGAATCCTAAACTCATTTTAATGGTAAACGATTGGGTATGGGACTCTCCTTTTATGGGACCAATTGTCCGTTTAGGAGGTTTTATTCCGAAGTCGGCCGGATATGAGGAGAACTTAGATAAGATCCGTGAACTCATCAATGACGGTTATTCTCTTGCCATTTTCCCGGAAGGATCCCGATCTGAAACACCGAAAATTGGCCGATTCCACAAAGGAGCATTTTACATTGCCGAAAAATTAAATGTTGATATTGTACCTATCATTTTCCATGGAACAGCTTTTATTCAAGGAAAAGATGACAGTGCTCTTTTAAAGAATGGTAGTGTAACTGTAAAATATCTTCCGAGAATTCCTGCTTCAGACACAAACTTTGGAAAAGATTACAATGAAAAAACAAAGAACATCAGCAAATATTTCAAGCAGGAGTATGCCTTGATGCGTCAGGAAATAGAAACGGTAGATTATTACTTTAACCGCCTATCCAAAAATTATATTTACAAAGGACCGGTTTTAGAATGGTACATGCGCATAAAAGTAGGATTGGAAGATAATTACAGGCTGTTTGAATCACTTTTACCTAAAAAGGGAACCATTACAGATATTGGTTGTGGATATGGATTTTTACCATATATGCTCAGCTTTATGAGTGAGGACAGGATAGTTATTGGCACCGATTACGATGAAGAAAAAATAGCAGTGGCAGATCACTGCTTTTCCAAGACCGATAAATTATCCTTCTTTGCGGCAGATGCAACAAAATGTGAATTACCGAAGAGTGATGCATTTATCATGAGTGATATATTACACTATCTTCCAAAGCAGGAACAAGAGAAGCTGATCGTGAAGTGCATGAACAGCTTAAATGATGGAGGAATGATACTTTTAAGGGATGCGGATGCCAGTTTGACAAACAGACATTGGGGAACGCGTTATACAGAATTTATTTCTACTAACTTTGGATTCAATAAAACACAAAATAAACTTGAATTTGTATCATCAAGCTTCATTGAAGATGTTGTAAAAAAGAATAATTACAAGATCCAAAAGATTGACAATACAAAACTTACTTCTAACATTACATACGTTATAAAAAAATAGTTGCTATGTCAAAATATGATATCGTCATTATAGGAAGCGGTCTGGGGGGATTAGAGTCTGCATACATTCTTAGTAAAGAAGGATACAAGGTATTAGTTCTTGAAAAGAACAGACAATTAGGAGGCAGCTTACAAATATTTGTTAGAGATAAAGCTATTTTTGATACCGGAATTCATTATTTGGGAGGCTTGGATGAAGGACAAAACCTTAACCAGAGTTTCAAATATTTTAATATAATGGATAAATTACATCTTCAAAAGATGGATATGGATGGATTCGACCGTATCTCTTTTGATGGTGATGAGAAAGAATACAAGCATGCTCAAGGCTACGATAATTTTGTGGAGCAGTTGGCTAAAGACTTTCCAAAAGAGCGTGAAAATCTAAAACTTTATGCTCAAAGAATTCAGGAAGTATGTGACTATTTCCCATTATATCAGTTGAAAGAAGACGATGCTCCAATTATTGGAACAAAATACTTAGATATAAATGCTAAGGATTTTATTGCATCCATTACATCCGATGTCCGTTTGCAAAATGTACTAGCAGGCTCCAACCCTTTGTATGCAGGCGATGGAAGCAAAACACCTTTGTATGTTCACGCTTTAGTAGTCAACACCTATATTGAAAGTTCTTATAAATGTATCGATGGAGGCGCTCAAATTGAAAAGCATTTAACAAAAAACATCAAAGCGCTTGGAGGAGAAATCCGAAACTACTGTGAAGTAACAAAGATCGTTGAAAAAGATGGCTTGATTACACATGTCGAATTATCGACTGGTGAGATCATTGAAGGGAAAAACTTTATTAGCAACATTCATCCTGCAACGACTATGCATATGCTGGAAAGCACTAAAATAAAAAAAGCATACAGTAATCGTTTACAAGGACTACAAAACTCTGTTTCCGCATTCATTATCGACATTGTTCTTAAACCGAACACATTCAAATATATCAACCATAATCATTATCATTTCAGACGAAACGATGTGTGGTCAAGTGTGGATGTTGCAGGAGATCAATGGCCGGATGGTTATTGTGTTTTTGTTCCGAAATCATCCCGTTCTGGTGAATATGCCGACAGCATGACCATTTTAAGTTACATGAAATACGATGAAGTAAAAAAATGGGAAGATACATTTGCAACGATCCCCAAACACAATGAAAGCAGAGGCCAGGAATATGAAGATTTCAAAATTGAAAGAGCCGAAAGAGTGATCGATGAGGTTGTAAAAAAATTCCCTGATCTACGAAGTAAGATCAAATCATACACTACCTCTACTCCACTCACCTATAGGGATTACATTGGAGCAAAAGATGGCGGGTTATATGGTATTGCAAAAGATTACCGTGATCCGCTAAAAACGTTTATTTCACCAACAACTAAGATCCCTAATTTATTCTTTACCGGTCAGAATTTAAACATGCACGGTGTGTTGGGAGTAACTGTTGGTGCTATCAGAACTTGTGGTGTGTTTGTTGGGCAGAATTATTTGATCCAGAAGATCAATCAGGCTTAATTGATACCATGTTTTTTATCGGGCAATAGATTTTCGAGTGTCCATTCCAATTTTTTTATTGAGTCGGATTTTCTATATGCACAATCTTTAATGGTACATATTGGGCAGGATGTTGGCAAACATGGATCTGCATGAATAAAAAATTCAACCTCACCTTCCAATTTCTCCTTAATAAGCATTTCAACAGCTGTTACTTCTGAATGAGAATCCTCTAATTTATCATACCATGGAAGTGTAATATGTGCATCGATGTGCAGGTGGGCACCATATTTTATAACTCTCAGGTTATGCATATCTATCCACTTAACACGTCTATTCGAATTCAGGATCTCTATCACTTGGTCTAGTTTTTCATAATCAGCCTCATCCAAAAGGTTGTTCACCGATTCTTTCAAAAGTTTAAGTCCGGTATAAAAAATGAATGCTCCGAAAATGATCGCAACAATATTGTCGAGCCACAAAATTCCTGTAAAATAGATCACGATCAAACCAACCACTAAGCCAATACTGGAAACGGTATCACTCAAAAGATGTTTACCGTCAGCAATCATAAGGCTGGAGTTATGCGCCTTCCCTTTTCTAACAAGATAGATTCCCATGAAATAATTGCAGATACCCGCAAAAACAGAGATATAAAGCCCGATATCCAATGAATGGATCTCTGATGGATGAAAAAAGCCCTGAATGGATTTGACAATGATCGCACCACCGGCAATCAGGATCAATCCACCTTCTATTCCAACCGACAAAAACTCAATCTTACCGTGTCCATAAGGATGATTTTCATCCTTAGGCAAAGAAGAAAAGTAGACGCTGAACAATGCAAAACCACCTGCAACAACATTGATGATACTTTCTAATGCATCAGTAAGAATAGCATTGGAATGTGTAATAATATACGCTGCAAATTTTACAACCATTATAATAACGCTAAACACGAGCATCATTCGCATGGTTTTGATCTTCATCTTATTTTGTTCACTGATCATACTGTAAACTTAAAATTAATTCCTGTTTATTCGCATTTTAACTTCAAAAAATTAACTTTGAGAAAAAACTGAAAATGAAAGAATTTTTCAAAGATCTAAAAGTGGTTGAATTGGCAAATGTTTTGGCAGGACCTGCAGTAGGAATGTTCTTTGCGGAACTTGGCGCAGAAGTCATAAAGATAGAAAACAAGAACACGAATGGCGATGTAACCCGTTCGTGGAAACTAAAAACAGAAGATCCATCGATCAATTATTCTGCATATTACGCATCTGTCAATTGGAATAAAAAAGTTCGACTGTTTGACCTGCGGAGCGAAGAAGACAAAAGCAATGTCATTGAACTTATTAAAGAAGTCGATATTGTGATTTCCAACTACAAGCCTGGGGATGACAAAAAATTGGGATTAGATTATGACACGATAAAACAAATAAAACCCGATATCATCTATGCTCATCTCACCGGCTTTGGAGATTCAATCAAAAGAACAGCCTATGATCTAATACTTCAAGCTGAAACGGGTTTTATGCACATGAATGGAGATCGGAATTCATCTCCACTAAAAATGCCGGTTGCAATGATTGATATTTTGGCTGCACATCAAATGAAAGAAGCCATATTAGTTGCACTCATAAGAAGATTAAAAACAAATGAAGGCTCACATATAACAGTTTCTTTGTATGATTCCGCAGTAACAGCACTTGCTAATCAGGCTAGTAATTGGCTTATGGCCGGTCATGATCCGCAGCCAATAGGATCATTGCATCCTAATATTGCCCCTTATGGTGAATTATTCACATGTTCTGACAATAAAAAAATTGTATTGGCTATTGGAAACGACAAGCAATTTATCAATTTGTGCAGGATCCTGAACTTAGACAATTTGGGAACTCATCCGGATTATGCAACAAATGTCCAACGAGTGATTCATCGATCTGAGCTTTATGAACTTTTGCAAATGAAAATATCTACTTTCATTTCAGAACAACTTATGAATCTTGCCATTCAACAAGATATTCCTATTGGTATTATTAAATCCGTTAGAGAAGTATTTGAAATCCCTTCAAATGGACAACTCATTTTAGAGGAAAAGATTGATGATAAAATCCTATCAAAACGGGTTAGAACAGTCGCTTTCAACCTTAAATAAGTGTTATTAACACGTTAATTTTCAAAACCTTATCACACATTTGGCTTTTTAGCATTTTTTTTTATATTTTTGTAGCAAAACAGCATAGAAACAAATGCATAAACGCTTATTAATTGTCCTACTCTTAATATTACCAATTGTTGCTTCTGCCCAATACAGAGGTACCAAAAGAAAAGGCTTAAGAACTAACAGTAAATTCGCCAATAAAAGAAATAAACCTAAAAAAGAATATATTTTAGGGATTGGTGCTAGTAACTTTTTAGGAGAATTGGGGGGAGCCAATCAAATTGGAACCAACTTCGTAAAAGATCTTGAGTTTACAGCAACAAGGCCTTCAATTGCTTTGGGAATGCGTTATAAATTCCACAAAAGATGGGCTGTAAAAGGAGGTCTGCACTACCTATTGCTTAGCGGAAACGATAAACTTACTCAGGAGCCATTCAGAAAGAATAGAAATTTGCATTTCAGATCACATACATTTGAGTTATCGGTTCAGGGAGAATTCTATTTTACCAAAGAGCAATCCGGACATATCTACAAGATCAAGAATGCTAAAGGAATGAAGAGTTACGACTATCAAGGTTATATCTTTGTTGGTGTGGGAGCCTTTTATTATAATCCACAAGCAAAATTCAATGGTAATTGGGTTAATCTTCAACCTTTATCAACTGAGGGGCAAGGATTGGCCGGTGGTCCAAAAAAATACTCAAGAGTGAGCATTTGCATCCCATATGGAATTGGTGGTAAATATGCAATCAATAAAGAATGGGCTGTTGGTTTAGAAGCCGGTATCAGAAAAACTTTTACAGACTATATTGATGATGTGAGTGGTGTTTATTATGACAATAGTGCTATTTTTCAAGCAAAAGGTGCTACTGCAGCCTATTTAGCCGATCCATCTCTAATGAATTTTCCTGAAGAATTGGGAGGTAATGCAACTCCTTATAACCAATCAGCTGTTGGACAGCAGCGTGGCGACCCGTCAGACAAAGATTCTTACATGTTTTTGAATGTGACTGTTAGTTACAAAATGCCGAACAAACGCAAAACCAGATCTAAGTTCTAGTATAAATATTACATGAACCATAGTGTAAAAATTATAGAGCCTCAAACCCCAAAAGAGTTTGAGGCTTATTATTTAGTACGATTCAATACACTTAGAAAACCCTGGAACCAGCCATTAGGTAGTGAAAAAGATCAATTCGAAGAAAACAGTATTCATGCAATGGCAACAGATAGTACTGGAAGTGTTTTGGGAGTATGCAGGCTTCAGTATAATTCACCAACTGAAGGACAATTACGATTCATGGGAGTAGTTGAAGACGCAAGAGGAATGGGAATTGGGAAACTGCTCTTAGACTATCTTGAAAAAAAGGCTAAATATTCCGGAGCAAAAACAATGATCTTACAGGCTCGCGAAAATGCGCTTCCATTTTATCTTAAATGCGGATACTCCACTAAAGAAAAAACTCATCTCCTTTGGGGAGAGATACAACACTACTTAATGACAAAAGAATTATAAAGCAGGCAGGGCTTTGGATCTGCTTTCTCCGAATCCAATTCGAACACCATTCTTTTCACAATACCCTCTGATGATCACCGAGTCGTTATCATTAATGAATTTACGCTCACTTCCATCTTTCATCTTTACAGGTTTTGTTCCTCTCCAGGTAATTTCTAACATTGAACCAAAAGAGTCGGGAGTTGGTCCGCTTATCGTTCCAGAAGCAAGCATATCACCAATATTCATGTTGCAACCATTAACAGTATGATGAGCCAATTGCTGCTCCATGGTCCAATACATAAATTTATAATTAGAATGAGATACTAAGGTTTCTTCTCCACCTTCAGGCTGAATAAAAACATCCAAATGAATATCAATATTCTTATCTCCTGAATATTCTAAATAGGACAATACTTTTGGATCCTGTTTGTATCCGGGAACACGGAACGGCTCAAGTGCCTCTAAAGTCACCACCCAAGGGGATACTGTGGATGCGAAGTTCTTTGCTAAGAATGGTCCTAATGGAACATATTCCCATGTTTGGATATCACGTGCACTCCAATCATTAAAAAGCACCATCCCAAAAATATGTTCATCGGCATTATCCGTAGTAATACTCTCGCCTAATTGAGTTGATTTTCCAATAATAAACGCTGTTTCCAACTCAAAATCGAGCAAGCGGCAAGGACCAAAAACGGGAGGTTCATTCTCATTGGGTTTTGTCTGCCCTTTTGGACGATGAAAATTAGTCCCTGAAATCGTTATTGAAGAGGCTCTTCCATGGTAGCCTACCGGCAGATGCTTCCAATTTGGCAACAATGCATTATTAGGATCACGGAACATGGTGCCTACATTGGTAGCATGATCAATACTGGAATAAAAATCGGTATAATCGCCTACTTTAACAGGCATCTGCATTTGAACATTGCTAATATATTGCAATACTTTCACTCTGGCTTCTTTATTGTCTCTAAGGTCTGATGTATTGACATTCAGTAAATGAGAAATCCTTTCTCTCAAGGCATTGGTGGTCTGTTTCCCCAAAGCAATAAAATCATTCAAATATTGATTCGTAAATACAGAATTATCAATTTTTAGATCATCTAAATAGCCCAATTTATTTAAAATTGCCAGATCCAACACTTGATCTCCAATAGCAACGCCTACTCGTGGACTTGAACTTTGAGTTTTAAAAATTCCAAAAGGTAAATTCTGAATTGGAAAATCGGATCCTGCCGCTACTTCTACCCAGGATCTTAATGATGGATCGTTTGCTTTACTCATATTCACTAATGTTTAGAATACAAATGTAATAAAAAGGCCATTCCATGGTTAATTATATCCAAATATTCACAAACGATTATTAGCAACTTTCCTGCTAAATTCAATAAAATATTCTGATTCTCTGTATCTTTTTGAAAAGTTTACGTTATAAAGGAGGAACACTGTAAAATTGGTATATGCTACAACCATCAAAATATCATGCAACAACTACTGATCTAAACAATGAGAATGCATTGGTAGAAGCTGCAAAAAAGGATCCTCATCAATTTGCAGCGCTCTACAGTAAGTATTATGAACGAATTTTTAGATTCATTTATCAACGATTGGATGACAAAGAACAGGCATTTGACTCTACTCAACAGGTTTTTATCAAAGCATTGGAAAAGTTACCCAAATATGAATTTAAAGGTGTTCCTTTTGCTTCATGGCTTTACAGGATCGCCTCCAACGAAGTTGTTGATCTTTTCAGAACTCAGAAAGCTCAACGAACTGTAAACATTGATTCGATATCTGTGTATAATATTATTGAAGAGATCCAGGAATCTAAGATCGATGAATATCACGACAAAATAGTAAATATCATAGCTGATCTACCGGAAGATGAATTGCAATTAATTGAAATGCGTTTTTTTGAAAAAAGAGCTTTCAAAGAAATAGCTGAGATCTTAAATCTGACAGAAAATAATGCGAAAGTTAAAACCTATCGAATACTGGAAAAATTAAAAAAGACAATTAAATAAGATACTATTGATACTACCAATACTCACATGAAACGAAAAATAAATTTAAACCGTCCAAAGATCAGTGCTGATGAAATTGCTCAGCGACAGAATTTTGATTCGGTTTTAAAAGGAAATGCAACAGCCGGTAAACCCTTTTTTAAAAAGCCATGGTTCTTATCCGGTATTGTTGTGGCTACGGTTGCAGTTGTTACCACAGTTGCTCTATTGAACAAATCACAGAACATCCCCAATAGCGACCAAGCAAGCCTTGAGCAACAAAACGATAGTTTGGCGCTTGAAAAAGTTTATGCATTGGAACAGGCCAAACCCTGCATTGCTCCACCTATTGATGGCTTGAATATTCCTTATACAACATATAAAGTACTGGCTGAAAATGGAGGAAAATTTGAATTTAAAACGGGTTCAATATTTACTGTTCCTAAAAATGCCTTTATTGACAGCGATGGAAACATTGTAAAAGGAGAAGTCGAAATTAGATATCGTGAATTTCATGATATGGTAGATGTATTTGTAGCAGGTATTCCGATGACCTATGATAGTGCCGGAACACGCTATCATTTTGAATCAGCAGGAATGATGGAAATGCGGGCTTATCAGAATGGGAAAGAAGTAGCGATTGCAAAAGATAGATCAATAAATATTGAGATGAGCTCTAATGATGCTGATCCTAAACACAATTTATACTTGCTTGATACGGTTCAGAACAATTGGGCTTGTTTGGGGAAGGATAAAATTGTAAAAGCGACTGAACCTGAAAAAAGTGAAGCAAAGACGATTCTATCGCTAAATGAAACGCCAGAATACAAGACAATAGAAGCAAAAAAAGCGGAAGCAAAAACAATAAAAGAAGAGAAGATCGCTGCATTGCCTAAAGTTCCTGCCGAACCTAAAAAACCAGCTAAAGTAAATACAGCAAAATACACATTCGATATAGATGTCAATACAAAAGAATTCCCCGAACTATCTGTATACAAAGGCGTTTTATTTGAAGTTGGCGATGAAAACAAGAATTTTGATAAATCGATGTACGATGTAATTTATGACAATGCATCTATAAAAAATGGCACGAAAAAAAATGAAAACTATTTATTGACTTTATTGAAAGGAAGTAAAAAAATTGACTTGGTCGTTTATCCTGTGTTCGAGGGGAAAAATTATGAAACCGCTATAAAATCCTTTCAAGAGAAATTTGAGAAATATACTGCTGTTTTGGAGAATCGAAAAGCCGAAGAGAAAAAGATAGAGGCTGAATATTTAGCAAAAGTAGCCGAGTATCAAAAAAGACAAGATGAAATGGCCAGACAATGGAAAGAGAAACAAGACGAAGCCTTTAAAGCATTGGATACTGAGCAAAAAGTAAAAAGGGTATTTGCCATCAATAATTTTGGTGTGTATAACTGCGATAATCCCAACGCCTACCCTACAGGTGTAGCTTGTACTGCAGAGCTGAAAAATGATCTGAATAAAAAGTTACATGTCTATGATGTTTTCTTGGTTGAGAAAGGTAGAAATGCGATGTTTTCTTTCTCAAGGAATCCTGTTACCAATTTTTCATTCGATCCTGCTGCTAAAAATATTCTATGGACAGTGGAACATGGTGTATTATACTACTTAAAGCCGGAAGATTTTAATGCTATCAAGAATGGAAATGGTACTAGAGATATTCGACTGAATAAGGTTTCGGAAAAATTCAGCAATGCAGAGGAAATGAAAACATTCTTCGGAATTTAAGATCTCAAATTTTACACGTAACGAAAGTTCTATATGAAGAATATCCTGCTTCTATTCTTTATACTCCTATCGCTTTTGCTTCAGGCACAAAACGATAGCGTCCCTAAACACGGTACGATCAAGATCGGCAAAAAGAAGGATACCACATATATTAAAGCTTCCGTTAAATTTCAGGTTTATGAAACAAAAGGGCGAAAAAATTATAAAAGCTATGCTGAATTAAAAAATAGCTTTATTGGGCGACCAATACTTAGGTCGTCTGCTGTGATTGAACCACTTCCCTTAGTTGAAGGCTACACTATTCCTTTTGATTACAACAGTTATTACAACAAAGTGGTCAAACAATATATGATCGACCTAATGGATAAAGAAACAGATACGGTGAAAATCGAGATCTGCATCAGCTCCAAAGGGAAAGTATATTTCAAAGACCTGGCAAAACTTCAACGAATTGGAAAGGATATTGTTTTTTATGACCCTGAATTAAAACGATACGGAACAGAAAAGAACCATACAAATTCAATGGCTGCGCTAATGAAAATACAAGCCTGGGAGCCGGCTTATCAAATTACTCCTTATAAGGATTCTTTTAAAGGCACAACAGTTATTAAACCAAAAAAGACTAAACTGGATGCGATAGGAATTTTAACTATTGTTTTCTCTTCTACTCCATTTATTGAATAGCAATTATTCAAAAAATCTTGGCTATATTTAGCACTTCAAAGTTTGTTATGTCTATTCTCAAAAACAGAAAATTATTTTTCACACTATCTTTTGTTGAAGGTGGGTCTGTTATGGCTGCCGAATTATTAGGAGCCAAAATGCTGGCACCCTATTTCGGGTCTTCTCTTTACGTTTGGGCAACGGTACTAGCAATTACATTAGGAGGATTGGCATTGGGTTATTTTGCGGGTGGGATCCTTTCTTACAAAAGCAAAAATCCATTTACTTTATTTTATGTATTGCTTGCGGCAGCAATATTTACAGTTTTGATGCCTTTTAGTTCAAAGATCATTTTATGGTTGGTTGGCTCTCATAGCTTGATTCCCTCTGTTATTGTTTCGGCCACATGTATTTTGTTTCCGCCTGTATTTATGATGGGTATGGTATCTCCTCTCATCATAAAAGCGATCACAACCGACCTGGAACAGTCAGGAAAAATAGCAGGTGCTATTTATGCTATTTCAACATTAGGAGGAATCATTGCAACTTTTGCTTTCGGTTTTTGGGTCATACCAACATTCGGATTAACAGTACCTTCCATTGTAACAGGAATCGTATTAGGTTCAATTCCGGCACTGCTGATCATTCAAAAAAAGAAGCTAATGCAAGGTGCCGGTTTTTTTTTGCTTTGTATTTGGGCACTTTCTACTTCTTCCTCTAATATCAATTCATCAGATATAAAAGTTATTTATAACGAAGAGGGCTTGCTTGGTCAAGTAATGGTCTTAGATTACCCTCGCTATAAAGACACGAGCATAGTAGGTACCAGTCGCTGGTTGTTCGTTAACAGGATCTCACAAACCATGTATGATTCTTTGGCAGATGAGAATAATGACGAAGAAAAATATTTCACCTACGTTTACAGGATCGGTGAATTTGCCGACTCTATGCCTAAAAATTCTAAGATTTTACTTCTTGGCTTGGGTGGAGGAAGTGTTGCTAAAACACTCTCTGAAAAAGGTTTTAAAATTGATGTATGCGAGCTTGATGAACGAATTGCTTTTGTAGCAAAAAAATACTTTTACTTAACGGATAAAGTTAAGATTACTGTAGATGATGCCAGACACTACATCAAGACTTGCAATAAAAAATACGATCTGATCATTTTTGATACATTCAAAGGCGAAGATCCTCCTAATCATGTATTCACGAAAGAATCACTGGAAGAAACTAAAAAAATTCTTCAGCCCGATGGAACTATTTTTGTGAATAGTTTAGGATACATTGATGGTAAGATCGGCAAATCGATGCGATCTATCTATAAAACATTCCTCGCTGCTGGATTTAATGTAGAAGTATTACCTACTGATCCTAACCCCAATCAGCGTAACCTATTGTATTATGCATCATTAAACAGCGTAAAACCCAATGAGTTCTTTATTCCTCGAACGAAAATCGACTTGGAAGATGCTGTCGTTCTGTCTGACGAATATCCTGTTCTCGATATTTTAAATGCAGAAGCGGCAAAAAGATGGAGAGTATTAGCAATAAACAGCTTTAATACTGACTACAATCAACAAAGACTGCCTCTATTCAAATAGAGGTATTAGACAATTCGTTTTAGCAAACGAAGTTGATGAGAATAATCGCGTTTCTCATGATTAAAGATCCCGTGATGATCAAAACCATCGATCCTCACTTTTCCGGATGCGTGAATGATCTGATTGTTATCCATCACAATTCCCACATGAATAATTCGCCCTTCTTCATTATCAAAGAAGGCAAGATCACCAGGTTCGGCCTCTTCTACAAAACTTAAGGTTTCTCCTTGTTCAGCTTGCTGGTAAGCATCTCTAAACAATTTAATTCCATTCAATTTGTAAACGGATTGAGTAAACCCGCTACAATCAATACCAAAAGGGGATTTCCCTCCCCATAGATAAGGACTGTTCAAATAAAGCATGGCCGTTTCCAGAATACCGCTCTTGGTAAATGGTAAATAACCATTAATAAAAGCACCATCATAGACATAGGATGAATTCTCTACCACACACTCGCCATCATCAAAATTGGGAAGAGTAGCGCCAATGGTAATTGGGAAATGTTGCTTGGTTTTTGAATCCGAAATGATCTGGATCAATTCATTACAGTGATAGGGTTCCACTGTATTTATTATATCGAAGGTATGCTGCTGAATTGGTAAAAATTGTTTTTTATCGATCCAGCATTCGTAACCGTCAAACGTGATCTTTATGTGCACCCAACTGCCTTGTATTTCAATAATTTCAAATGTTTCCCCAAACAACAATTGAGTAACCATCTCACTTCTATCAGATGGCTCCTTTCGACAAGGGACAACACTTAAATTACAGATTCCGTACATATCAGGCCGAATATATAAATGAGGTATGAGAAATGAGTTCATTTCTCATACCCCAATTTTACTATCTATATATTTTCGATCACTACAGCTGATGCACCACCACCACCATTGCAAATACCTGCAGCACCATATTTTGCTTTATTCTGTTTCAACACATGGATCAATGTAACAATGATTCGCGCTCCGGAACAACCCAAAGGATGTCCTAATGATACAGCACCACCATTTACATTCACTTTTGATGCATCCAATTTCATTTTTTGCATATTAACGATACCAACTGTTGAGAACGCTTCGTTCAACTCAAAATAATTGATATCTCCTAATGTCAATCCTGCTTTAGAAACAGCTTTAGGTACAGCTAAGGAAGGAGCTGTTGTGAACCATTCCGGTGCATGTTCAGCATCGGCATATCCTTTTAATACTGCTATTGGTTTCAAACCTAATTTCTCAGCTTTTTCTTTGCTCATTAAAACCACTGCCGCAGCTCCATCATTCATTGTTGATGAATTAGCAGCTGTTGCTGTACCATCTTTTGAAAATGCCGCCTTCAACTCAGGGATCTTGTCAAAACGCACATTTTTGTACTCCTCATCTTCTTTCATTAAGATAGGATCTCCTTTACGTTGTGGAATTTCAACCGGAACGATCTCCTCATTAAATTTACCTGCAGCCCAGGCTGCCTGAGAACGTTTATACGATTCAATTGCAAAAGCATCTTGATCTTCACGGGAAATATTACATTCTTTGGCACACATATCAGCCGCATTTCCCATAGCATAGTTATGGTATACATCTGTCAAGCCATCTTTTGCTAAACCATCGATCATGGTCACATTGCCGTATTTATTCCCCCAACGCATATTTTCTGAGTAAAATGGAACCTGACTCATATTCTCCATACCACCGGCAACTACCACATCCGCATCACCGCACATGATACTTTGTGCTCCGATCATGATCGCTTTCATACCTGATGCACACACTTTATTAATGGTCGTACATTGTACTGTATTCGGCAAACCGGCAAACATAGCTGCCTGACGAGCCGGAGCCTGACCTAAATTAGCTTGTAATACACTTCCCATATACACTTCCTGAACTTCTTTTCCATCCACACCGGCCTTTGCCAATGCACCTTTAATAGCTGTTGCACCTAATTTTGTTGCAGGAACCCCTGCTAATGCTCCACCAAAACTTCCCATTGGCGTACGCACAGCTGAAATAATGTAAACTTCTTTCATAATTTATTGTTTGATTAATTGTTATCCGGATTAGTTATTTGCCCTCAAATTTAACTTTATTACTCAAATTCAGGAACGAATTAGAGCGTTTTTTATCAAATTTTGTGAATAAACCTGTGAACAATTGAAAAGCGGAATAACGATTTTAGGAGCTAAATAGTTTTATTTTCGCTATATCCAATCAAAATCATGTGAAAAAGTTCGTTTCATTCATTCGTCATAGCCATCCCGAGATCTACAAAGGAATACTGTTTATGATCGCAATAGGGATCATTGTTGCTATTTTCCCAAAACAAGGAAAATTTAAATATGAATTTCAGAATTTAAAAGGGAAACCATGGCACCATGAGGATCTGATCGCTCCATTCGACTTTGCGATCAAAAAAACAAAACAAGAATTAGCCCTTGAAAAATTAGAGACCATTAAACAAGCCAAACTCTACTTCAAAGAAAAAACAGATGAGCTAACAAAAAGAAAAGAGCTGCTTCGTTCAAACTTTGAAAAGAATTGGTCTTCCAAAAGCACTAAAACAAAAGAAAACACTCTAAAAATTGCGAATAAGATCCTGGATTCAATTTACTCCAAAGGGATCATTGAATACAATGATGTTATCAGCAATAAACCTCAAGATTACACAATACTTGTTTTAAACAATAATGTTGCAGAAGAGCATGAATTGAAAAATTTTCATACTGTAAAAACGGCTTATGCCTATATTCAATCCACACTCGAGCAAGAAAAGGCGGATATTGACAGGGCATTTATTTTGCCTTTACTCGAAAATGCGATCAGCCATTCTATCTTCTTTGATAAAGCAACCACCGATAAGGTGCTTCAACAATCGATCAACGAAATAGCACCATCGCGGGATATTATTTTAAAGAATCAGCGTATCATTTCAAAAGGTGAGATCCTTGATCCTGTTAAATATCAGATACTCGAATCATTAAAAGATGAATTTGAACAACAAGCCGGTGGTGATGGAAATTATTACTTTATTCTACTTGGACAGATCATCATTATTACCCTTTGTTTTGCAGTATTGATCATCTTTTTATTCTTTTTTAGGAATGAAATATTTTTAGATAATACAAAGATCACCTTCATATTGATGCTGATCATTCTGCAAGTATTAATGGCTGATCTAGCGATCGACAGTCAATCTTTCAGCATCTATCTTCTCCCATTTTGTATTCTTCCAGTCATCATTCGTGCATTTTACGATACACGCATCGCTTTGTTCGTTCATTTAGTAACCGTTCTCATTATATCTTTCATTGCACCTAATCGATTCGAATACGCTTTTATCCAGCTTTTAGGCGGGATGGTTGCTATATTCAGCATCGTAAATATGAGAAACCGTTCTCAGATATTTTTATCCTCTATTATCATTTTTGTAACCTACAGCATTTCATACATAGGAATCACAATTATTCAAGAAGGTGGAATTGATGTGATATCAGGATATGATTTCGCATGGTTTGGCATCAGTGCACTACTTACACTATTCTCCTACCCATTGATCTTCATCTTCGAAAAACTCTTCGGTTTTATTTCCGATGTTTCCCTTTTAGAATTATCGGACACCAATGGTAAACTCTTACGTGAACTGGCTTCCAAAGCACCGGGGACATTTCAACATTCACTTCAAGTTGCTAATCTTGCCGAGGAAGCAATTTATACAATTGGTGGCAATTCGCTTTTAGTAAGAGCCGGAGCTTTGTACCATGACATCGGGAAAATGGATATGCCCATGTATTTTATCGAAAATCAAGCACATGGAATAAATCCACATGAAGACTTAAATTTTGATGAAAGTGCAGCTATCATTATTGACCATGTCATCAAAGGAATTGAGATCGCCAAAAAGAATAAATTACCGGAGCAGATCATTGATTTCATCAGAACACACCATGGAACAACGATCACTGCTTATTTTTACCGCTCATTTCAGAATGCTTTTCCGGGGGAAAAGATTGATGAGTCGAAGTTTCACTACCCAGGCCCAATTCCATTTTCAAAAGAAACAGCCGTTCTGATGATGGCAGATTCAGTAGAAGCAGCTTCACGAAGTTTAAAAAAGTATGATGCTGAAGCGATCGATAACCTGGTGGAAATGATCATCAATAAACAAATTGAGCAAGAACAATTTGTGAATGCCGACATCACGTTTAAGGACATCAATGCATTAAAGAAAATATTCAAAAAGAAATTAATGAACATTTATCATGTTCGTGTGGAGTATCCTCGATAAGAAAGAATAACTTAAGCAGTTATTCTTTCTTTTTTCTTGAATCCAAAGTCTAATATACGGTCAATAAAATCGTATGGTTTATAGCCATTAATGGCAGTTTGGTGAAAAATACATGTAGCGGGTGTCATCCCCGGTAAAGAATTCACTTCCACAAATATCACTTCTACTCTATTTACATCGTAAATACGAACAAAAGCGTCAATTCTGCAATAACCATTCACAAAAAGCACTTTTGCAGCATCACCCAATGTTTTCTTAACGATATCAGAAATTTTCTGACGTTCGATTGGATCAGCCGAATAACGGGCTGGAGTAATATTTTGGCCTTGTCCCGCTAAAAACTTCTCTTCTAAAGACAATACTTCCCCTTCACTTAATGCCTCTGACGCTTCAAATACCTCATAACTCACTTCTCCTTTCGCATTATATGTTGTGAGCATTCCTCCTGTTATTTCCAGGAAATGTTTGGAATCGCGTTTGCTGATCAACTCCTCTACCAGGATCACCACTTTTTGAGGAAACTCTTCTTTATCCTTAATATGCAATAGATTAGCCGCTAATTCGTCCAATGCCTCTTGTTTTCTAAAGATCAAAGTAGCAAATGCATCAAACTCTTCGGGTGTTTTTATTTTTTTTACAGCAGAAGAACAACCATCATCAACCGGTTTGGCAATAAATGGATAGTGTATTTTTTCTTTAATGATCGACAACACAGCTGATTTATCTTTTTTCCAATCGCCCTCAGTAACCAACATGTGTTCAGCCACCAAAAAGCCATTTTGTTTTAAGATCTCATTTGTACGGTATTTATCGATGGTGATCTGCGAACTTTCTACTCCTGAACCATTATAGGGCAATCCAACTCTTTCCAGCTGTGCCTGAACAGCACCATCCTCACCCGGCCTGCCGTGCAATGCAATAAACACAGCGTCAACGGTATTTGCTAACTCTTCATACGTAAAGCGTTTCGGCTTAGCCAAATTATCTGAATTACAATATTTTTGAGTAATGGAAGACGCTTCATGAATGATCTCTTTTACCAATTCATGTATCTTATAATGATCAATTTTCTCTTTTATATCATCCGCATTATCTTTTAACAAAATATTGATTGGGATCTGATATAGAATATGTTCATCTGCACTACCTGTCAAGAAAACAGGAATAGGCTCATATTTAGTAGAAGAAGCTAGTTTTTCATATATATTTCTTCCACTCTCAACTGAAATATGTCGCTCAGAAGAATAGCCACCTAAAATTACAGCCACTTTTGTTTTATTCGTTGTCGCCTCCTGATCCTTTTGAATAGAAGCATCCAAAGCCGCCAATAGTTTACTTGTTTGTAAAGAATGACTATTCGCCTTTATCCGTTGTGCAATAGATGTTCGAATAATGTACGTGAGGAACTGAGAAGGATTTAAACCAATTTCTGCTGCCTGATGAAAGAAAAACGAGGAGGGCATCATCCCGGAAGTTGTATTAGGATCATTCAAGAAGATCTTTCCATCTTTCGATAGAAAACCATCAATCCGTGCGTACACATCGAAATTAAGGGCATAAAATAAACGTTCACACTCCTTACGAATAGATTGGATCTGATCATTTGGCAGATCGATCGGTGTGATCTTACGTGATAAACCCGGTAAATACTTTGATCGATAATCGAACAGCTCTTTGCCTTTTCGTATTTCGGTTGGTGGTAATGCAATCGCTTTCCCATCCTCCATTTGTGCTACTATGCAGGAGAATTCTTTCCCTTCAATAAACCCTTCGATAAGAACGGTTGACTCGCCATCTATGGCTTCCAGCACAACTCCTTCTTTCTCCGTTTTAAAACAGTCATCTAAAAATGTGATCAGGTCAGCAGGATGATATACCGTTCTTCCATTTACCATAACAGGCATTCCTATTCCTTCACGAATATCAGCCAGCACACGAATAAAAGCATTTTTTTCCTGAGCTGTCTTTTTAAGCCATTCAGACGCATCTATCCATTTAGTAAAAAAAGCTTTCTCTACAGCCTCCATAAACGAATGATCATCGTCTTTTGAAAGAATAGTAACTCCTATGGAAGAGCCCTGGTTGGCAGGTTTTATTACCAGTGGAAAACCGATCTCCTTTTTGGCATTTTCAAAAACATTTTTACAATTTCCCTTGATATAATCATCGCGTTTGATGGTCATAAATTTCGGACTGTTAAATCCGGCATCAACCATCATTCTTTTTTGAATACTTTTATCAATACCAATTGCAGAAGGCAATATGCCGGAGCCGGAATAAGGAATGCCAAGATATTCAAACATCCCTTGGATCTTTCCATCTTCACCATAAGGGCCATGCAAACATAAAAATGCGAAATCAAAATGACACTTAAGTTCCTCCGGATGTAAACGTTTTCCGATCTTATTGATCATTTGAACTTGCGCTTCAGCAGAAACATCACCAATTTGTTCTGCATACACCTGAAAATCACCTTCTTTTGAAGGAATAAATTCCACAGGAGGATAGAAATCCCTGATGCTTCCTTTGTAAATAAACTCCCAGTTCAACAGCACAAAATTGCCAAAGCTATCCACAAAAACAGGGACCGCCTCAAAAAGAGATTTATTAAGATTATCGTAAACAGTTCTTCCTCCAGCGAATGAGATCTCGCGTTCTTTAGAAAAACCTCCGAAAATGATACCGATTTTGATTTTCATCTATAGCTATAATTATTACAGCTACAAATTTAAAACTATGGCAAGGGGATTTTAAGCAATATGCTTTAAGTATTCAACAAGTTTATTAACCAATTACATCAGAATTTAGTTAGTGAATTTAGATACATAATCAATAATTAAACTACTTTTGGTCTGCTATACATCTTATATGAATTTAAATTTCCTTAGAGCAATTCCTTTATTAAGAAGATTCAGGTATAATTACCTGAGAAATTGGATCGAACAGCATCCAAAGTCGGATGTTGTGTCGCACATAAGAGGTGGCTTAAAAATGAAATTAAGAGTTGAAGATTGGGTTCAACAAAACATCTTTTTACATGGCTATTATGAAGAAAATGAGACGAACTACTTACTTAACAGAAGTAAAAATGTAAATACATTCATTGACATTGGAGCGAATGTTGGCTATTTCAGCCTTTTAACATCTGCAAACATTTGCAAAAACAACGGAAAGATCTTTGCTTTCGAGCCTATTACCCGAACCTTTGAACGTCTTCAAGAGAATATTTATCTGAACAATATGACTTGTATCAACAATTATAGAATTGCTATTTCTGATTCTAATACCAATCTTGAAATTAATATCGGCAATGATCAAAATTGGGGAATGTCAAGCATCAACAAACATGACCAATTATCCTCACTGTCGGAAACTGTGAAATGTCAGACCTTAGACTCTTTCTGTGAAGAGCATCATATTACAGCAATCGACCTTGTAAAGATCGATGTGGAAGGTGCTGAATTTAAAGTATTAAAGGGAATGGAAAATGTTATACAATTGTACAAACCTGAGATTCTAATTGAAATAATTGACACCCACCTTAATCAACAAGGAGTAAACTCTTCCGACATTTTCAATTACTTATGGGGTAAAGGATATAGATCGTATGAGATCGGTAAAAGGGGAACTCTAAAAGAGATCACAAAAACAGGAACCTATAGAGGGTTGGTTTGCTTTAAGTAGGTGATCAGCTTATTAACAGCAATTGCCCTGTGAGAAACTAAATTCTTTTCTTCAATGCTAAGCTCTGCAAACGTTTTATCATAACCATCGGGCACAAATATCGGATCATATCCAAAACCTTTTTCTCCTATCTTATTATGCAAGATCCTGCCATTCACAATCCCTTCAAACAAAACCTCTTTGTTATCAATTACCAATGAAATAACAGTCTTAAATCTAGCTTTCCTGTTTTCCACTCCACTTAATTCGGCTAACACTTTATTCATATTGGCATTCGCATCTTTAGCATCACCGGCATATCTGGCAGATAATACCCCAGGTCTTCCATCCAAAGCTTCGATTTCAAGACCAGTATCATCAGCAAAACAATTGACCTGATACTTTTTATGTACATAAAATGCTTTCTGAGAAGCATTCCCTTCAATTGTAGCTTGTGTTTCAGGAATTTCTTCTGCACAATGAATATCTGATAGACTACGAATTTTAATATTGTCCGGTATCAAATTTTGAATTTCTTTCGCCTTGTTAGGGTTGGCTGTAGCAAATACTAATTCCATGTTATCGACCAATGATTTTATTAAAAAGATCTAAATATTTTTGTTTATTCGCTTCTACCGAATACTTTTCTAGCACCGTTGTTCTTCCTGCTTTCCCGATTCTTTCTCTTAATTCTTTAGATTCGATAAGCAAGGATAATTTATCGAACCATTCCTGTTCAGTTGTAGCTAAATATCCATTTACTCCATCCTGAATTATTTCTGTATTAACCCCGACCGGTGACATGATCGTAGGTATCTCTAATGCCATGTATTGCAAACCTTTTAATCCACACTTCCCTTTTGCCCATTCATCATCAGGAAGTGGCATAATCCCTATGTCAAACGAAGAAAGATCTTGCAACTCCGTTTTTTTATTCCAAGCCATACCCTTAACTCCTAAATCTAAATTAACATAATTGGAATCTCCGATTACTTTTATTTCAACTTTTTCTTTAAACTTATCTTTTATCTTCTTTAACACCGATACAGCATATTCAAAATGCTGAATGGTAGTTATGCTTCCACTCCAGCCAACAATAACCTTATCTGAACCGGGAAGTTCAACTCTTCTATATTCAACTGTATCAATAGTTGTTGGAATGATCTCTACATTCGAATTATACTTAAGTGCATAGTCTTTTAAATACTGATTTCCTGCAAACACAAGATGAGCACATGAAGTGATTTCTGCAGTTTTTTTAGCATTTTTAAGCCAAACAAAAGATTTGTTTGCATCAGAAACATTTTGAAGCCAAATTGAATCATCAAAATCAAAAATCATTTTTGCATACTTGGAAAAACGTTTTTCAAAAAAACTTGATCCCAACATAAAACATTCTCTCTGCACAAATATGATATCATAATCCTTTGCACTGGATAATTCGGTAAATCTTTGTAAAAAACCTCTAATCACAATAATGGCTTTAGAAAACAAATGTCCCTTTTGATAAAAAACACGATCATCTTTTTCATCTAACAAATATGAAAAAGTATAATCATAGCCTGATGCTTTCAGAAAAGTAAGGTATTGCTCAAATCGAAAACGCTGACTTGGAGATCTATCCGGACGATGAAGTGTAAGAAACAGAACTTTGGGCATATTATTCTTCCAACCAAACTTTTGGTAAGTTTTCTGTTATTTCAATTCCATTAAATTTATCACTGCTTTTAACGCCTGTCATTTTTGCCCAATCAGCCATTTTCCGGAGCCCCTCAGATAAATCAGTATAACTGTCATTACTGATATTAAATACCTTCTTCATCTTTGAATGATCGGAATAGGCATGCTGTACCTCATTTCGCGCTTCTAAGTGTCGTAATGGCTGATGGCTCCCCATTGCATTCATGACCTCTATAGCTAACTCATTTACTGAATAATCCTGATCCCCGCCAATATTGAAAACCTCATTATAAGCCTGTGGCACATTTACTGAATTAGCGATATGTGGTGCAACATCACCAATATAACTAAAAGCACGGGTTTGAGTACCATCTCCAAAAACTGTCAAAGGTTTACCTTGCATTAGTTGATTCATAAAAATTCCAACAACATTTCTATAACGATCACCGATATTCTGATACTCACCGTAAACATTGTGTGGACGGAAGATGACATAATTAAGCCCAAACATCTCATGAGTTGTTTTAAGATCCATTTCTACTGAATATTTAGCTATACCATAAGGATCTTCGGGCATTGGCACCATATCCTCTCTCATTGGAAGTTGACCTTTACCATAAACAGCTATAGAAGAAGTAAATACAAAACATTTGATCTTGTGTAATACTGCTTGGTTAATCAAATTAATGCTACCTATGACGTTATTATTGTAATTAAAACGTTTTATAAAATGACTCAATCCTTCTGCCGCATATGCAGCTAAATGATATACATAATCAAACTTTTCCTCTGCGAACAATTTCTCCAAAAGCGCATAATCATTGATCGAGCCTTCAACAAATACAGCTTTAGCATTAACATTTTCCTTAAACCCTCCACTAAGATCATCTAACACAACTACGCTATGTCCTAATTCAATCAAATGATTGGTAACATGAGCTCCTATGAATCCGGCACCACCGGTAACTAACGATTTAGGCATCTTGAATAATAAATATTTATGCAAATGTAACCAAAAGGGCTAATTTAACCTACCCCTTCAATAAATTCAATACATTATTCCATCTTTTTTCACTATTTTTGGGGAACATGAACACAGACCATTTCAGGTAGAAATTAGCTGAGGAGATATGCAATTATTCGAGATATGATGCAAAAGATATTGACACGTTTAAAATATTCATTTTTTAACAAGCAGCCGTCAAGTATTTTTACCAAGGATCTTATTTCCGGTGAGAATTTTCAGATAGGAGAATATACCTATGGAAAACCCATTGTACTTTATCAAGAATCCGGTGCATCACTCATTATTGGCAAATTTTGTTCATTCGCAGAAAACACCACCATATTTCTGGGAGGTAATCATCGAACAGATTGGGTATCAACCTATCCCTTTCGAGAAATATTTACCCAAGAATCATCATTAAATACAATAAGTGGTCACCCTTCAACAAATGGTGATGTAATTATTAAAAACGATGTCTGGATAGGAAGAAATGCAACGATCCTTTCAGGAGTAAAAATAGAAAACGGTGCTGTTATCGGGGCTGGATCTTTAGTTACTAAAGACATTGGCCCATATGAAATTTGGGGCGGCAACCCAGCTAAACTAATTCGAAAACGCTTTGACGAAGAGACAATAAAAGCATTGCTTGATATAAAATGGTGGGATTGGGAATACAACAAAATAATAAGCCATGCGCCATCTTTGTGTAACAACAATATTTTTGATTTTATAAGCCAACATCGTTCAACAAATAAATGAGATAAAATGCTGAGGGCTATTAATAATATAAGGAGAAAATTATATATAGGGAGCTTAATAGAAAGCGACCCTGTATTTCTTTATGCGGAGAAGCTAACTAAATTAGAAGAAAAGAAAACGATCCTACGAACAGATGTTTTAAACTATTTATTATCACAACAAAAAAAAGCAGCTCCAATTTACCTTGAGATAGGTGTTAGGAATCCTAACGAAAATTTCAATAAGATCATATGCACAACTAAATATAGTGTCGATCCAGGTATAGAATACAAACCCAATCCTGTAGATTTTAAAATGACAAGTGATGAGTTTTTTTTAAAATTAAAAGAGGGCAAAATATTAAATCCAGACATTAAATTCAACATCGTATTTATTGATGGGTTGCACACTGCTGAACAAGTTGAAAAAGATGTTGAGAACGCCCTCACATTCTTGGCAGAAGATGGATACTTAGTATTACATGATTGCAATCCGCCTACAGAATATCATGCACGTGAGGATCATTCTTTCAACCTATCTCCAGCGAGAAATAATTGGAATGGATCGGTTTGGAAGACATTTTATAAACTCCGCTTGAACCCAGAAATTTCATGTTGCTGTATTGACAGTGATTGGGGAGTTGGTGTCATCAGCAAAAAAAAACATTTTGACCATTTAAAAGAAAATTTTAATCCATATTTCGAATATCGAATTTTCAACAACAGAAGAAAAGACAGTTTGAATCTGATTGATTTTGAAGAGTTTAAAAAAATAATACGAGAATAATCATGGCATCTATAACAATTGGGATGCCTGTGTACAACGATAAAAATTTTATAGAAGCATCCATCAAAAGTATTTTAGCTCAAACATTTACTGATTTTAATTTAATCATTGCCGATGACTGCTCTTCAGATGGAAGTGCAGATATTTGTTTAAAATATGCTGCAATAGACTCCAGAATAACATACATTAAACATAAAAACAATATTGGTATATCACAAAACATGAAATTCCTGCTCATGCAGGCTAGAACCGACTTTTTTATGTGGGCGGCTGACGATGATCTATGGAGTACCGATTATGTTGAAACGCTATTGAATAACTTAAAACAATCGAAAACAGGAATTGTATCTTTTTGCACTTTTGCTACAATAGATGAGGCAAACAACATCATCAAAGATCAAATCGATTTTGATTACCATAACGAAAATGTAAGGAAAAGATTGACAGGATTTATCCGTAATGCCAATGATGCATTTGGATACGGAATTTTCAGAACAGATCAAATTCAGAATGTTGAATTTCCTATTTGGTGGTGGCCCAACAGAAAATGTGCGTACAATAACATATACCCAACATTATGCTATTACTTAGCTAAAGGAGACTATATCCATTGTGCCGGTGTACCTCGTTTTTTTAACAGAATAAAATCTACCAATAATATAAATCATATACTTCCATACAAAAAAGATGGAATTAAGGAACTTTTAGCATACATACTACGGAAAATGAATCTGGTTTGTTTTTCATTTTTACTAATATATAAAACAGGCAAATATGGTTTAGCAATAATAACATTACCTACATTGCTCTACTATTGGTTTTTAGCTCCATCACTACAAAAGATCAAACATTTTTTCAAGAAGGCTAAAGGAGATAAAACCTCCTATTAAAAAAGATTATTTATAATAAACAATTTGTCAGTAAATAGAAACATATTATACACATTCTTAACGCAAGGTCCAACCATTTTTCTTGGGCTGTTTATTAATTTCTTTATAACAAGAATTTTAATGGCAGAAGGAAAAGGGATCTATTCCATTTTTCAATCCGACATTGACTTACTAACTCTCTTCCTTGGCTTTACAATTTCATCAGCAATTGTTTTTTATGTATCTAATAACAAAATAAATCTTGAAAAATTGGTTGGGATCGGGATATCATTCATTGCTATTGGCGCACTTATTCTCACATTTTTATTTTTTATAATCCCTTTATTTTTTAACAACAATTTTTTATTCCCGAAAAATCATAACAGTCTATTTCACCATATATACCTTTTGATAACTTTTTGTGTGGTAATGAGCATAACAGTCTTATCATCTGTCTTTCAAGGTAAATCGCAATTTAAAGTTCTAAACTTCATTACAATTTTCAATAGCATTATTAATTTAATTGTATATGGCATTCTCTTCTACTTAAAAGAGTTTAAAAACTATAATATTAGCATCAACTTCATTCTAATAGTAACAGCCTCCGTACACACATTAAACTTGACACTATGGCTGCTTTTCTATAAAAAATACATAAACATTGTACCTCGTTTTAATTTCAGTTACGAGTCGGAGATAAAGCCACTCTTTATTTTCATCACTATTGGTCACATTGCCCACATGGTTAATTTCCTGACTTACAAAATGGATTTTTGGATAGTAGAACATTATAACGGATCGAAAGAGCTCGGTTATTATTCACAAGCGGTAGGCTTTTCACAAATGTTTTGGTCAATTACAAATCCAATAATTATTGTCTTAACCCCCTATTTAACTTCAAAGACAAACGAAAATGCTATTGAATCATTTAAATTCTTCTCAAGAGTAAATTTTACGCTGATCTTCATACTTGTACTAATTGCTTTTAGTATATGCGGCTTCATATTCCCTCTTTATGGACAAGAATTTGAACATTCAGTAATTCCATTTCGAATATTGTCACTATCAATAATAATGTCATGCATCACAAAAATATTTGCCGTGTATATTTATGCAAACAATAAAATTGTATACAATTTAATTGCTGCTTCTGTTGCGTTTGTTACCACTCTGGCTGCTGACCTTATTCTAATACCCAGATATGGTATGATGGGAGCAAGTATTGCAACAACGATATCTTATACAACATTAACTGCAATGGTCTCCTATTTTCTTTTTTTTAAAATGAAAGTTGACCATAAAAATTTATTTTTTTTAAAAACATCCGATTATTCGGCAATTTTTAACCGTTTAAAAACAAGTTTAGTTCAATCAAAAAATGAAAAATAAGAAAAACATCTCTGATTTTTATGATGCTTACTCTGAGCAACAACAAAAAATGTGGCACAATGAACGCCATTATTTTTTGATTGAGCAATTAAAGAAACTAGGACTCAAGAAAAACTCTATAATCCTAGAGATTGGATGTGGAATAGGCACGGTATCAAATCTTATTGTACCTCTTATTCCGAAAGGAAAATTATATGCTACAGATATTAGTCCGAAAAGCATAGAAATTGCGAAAGAGCACAACAAAAAATATTCGAATGCTATATTTTTTACAGCAGATTCAACAGAAAATCCTATCCCCGATCATAATTATGATTTTATTGTTCTTTTTGATGTATTGGAACATATTGAAAAAAATGATCGCATACAATTTCTAGAGAACATTTCGAAGTTAATGAATGAAAAAACACTTTTATTGATAAATGTTCCGGCACCTAACGCACATATACATGCAATTGAAAAAACACCTGAACTTATGCAGATTATAGAAGTCCCCGTTTTCATTGAAGATATAGTTCCCATATTAAAAAAATGCAAATTGGAAATACGGTCTTTCTTTACATATGATATGTGGCAGAAAGATGAATATCAGTTTTATCTCATTGAAAAACATAAAGAGTATGTTTTTCACAAAACACAACCACACAATAAGCATAATCCTCAATCTATTAAAAATAGAATCAAAAAGAAAATAAACAACATTACATCATAGACACTATGAAAATTGCTTTTTTCGCAGATATAAACGATAATCATAACCAAAAGTGGTTTAAGATTCTTGCCCAAAAGCATGAGTTATTTGTATTTACAGAAAAAAGTAATCAATTAAAAAATAAAAATATTTTTCTTAATTCCACGGAAAACATCAGGATATACCCTATTCTGGAAGACAGGTATTCAATAAAAAACTTATTCTTTAAGCATCCTTTAATTAACGAAATAAACCTCCTTTTACTTACAAATGAAATAGAATTTGTACATAGTATCTATGCGGTCCCCTATTCATTTTGGGCATTCGACACATGTATCAATAAACATATCATTACAACTTACGGGTCTGATATGCTTGTTGACTATAACCAGATATTCAAAAAACCTGTATCGCTAAAGAATGGCATCTCTTTTTATTTATTAAAAACAAGATTAGAAAGGATATTCAACAACGCAGCCTTTATAACCTCTACATCTTTCGAGCAACAAAAAGTAATAAAAACTTTCACAAAAGACCATAAAAAACTTTCTATCATCAGAACTGGAGTTGATTGCAATTTTTTTATTGAAAATATTGAAAAGTATAGTAATAAAAAAAATCATCTGACAATTTTATCGAACAGAGCAATGAGACCCTTGTATAATATTGATCTCATTGTAGATGCATTCAAACTTTTAACAGATAGCAACCCAAAAATGTCAGGAACCCAACTGGTTCTTTTGAATTACTATACAGATGAAGAATATTACCGATCAATTTTGAATAAAATAAAGCAATATAATTTACAAAAAAACATAACAATACTTACGGATCTTAAATTTCTCGATCTAATAGAACAGTATGCATGTGCGGATCTAGTAATAATGATCCCATCCTCTGATGGAACACCTGTTTCCGGAGTAGAAACATTACTATCAAAAAAACCATTAATTTTAGGGGACTTAAACTATGATATTGATCTGTTTAATAAAGATACAACCTGGAGAACATCAAATTTTAGTATTGAATCCGTTTGTAATGCAATAGAAGAGGTTTTATCGACCTCAAAAGATGTAATAGATAGTAAAACAGAAAAAGGACGTACGCAAGCATTAAACAACGCAGACGTATATAAAGAAATAAAAAAAATAGAACATTTGTATCATCAAATTAAGTCAAATAATGGAATATAGGGTTTGTAATAGATGTGTATTAGATACGAATGACGACCCTGAAATAACGTTCAATAAAGATGGGGTTTGCAGCTATTGCCTTGAATACGATGCAACTATTCAAGAAAATAAACTGAATGATAGGGCACAGACAGAAATTAAACTTAATGAGCTATTAACAACAATAAAATCTAAAGGGCAAAAAAATAAATACGATTGTATTATAGGTGTTAGTGGTGGTGTTGACAGTACTTATCTGGTATTAAAAGCCAAAGAATTGGGATTGCGTCCTCTTATTGTTCACTATGACAATGGCTGGGACTCAGAATTAGCGGTCATGAATATCGAGAACCTAATTAAAAAACTTGACCTTGACCTAATAACATATGTTAATGACTGGAACGAATTCAGAAAAATACAGTTGGCATTTTTTAAAGCATCCGTAATTGATATTGAACTTATTACAGATCAGGCAATTTTAGCAACGATATATAAAATTGCTCAAAAGTATAAGATCAAGTACATTCTATATGGATCGAACTTATCAACCGAAGCAATTCTTCCAAAAAACTGGTATCATTGGAAAATAGATGTATTGAACATACTAGCTATACATAAATTATTCAGTAACAAAAAACTAATCTCCTATCCTACTTTAAGTTTTTTTAAACATATATATGTAACAAGAATATTAAAGATAAAGAGCATTAATCTCTTGAATTATTTAAGCTATTCAAAAGATGAGGCTAAAAGAACGATCATAGAGAAATTAGACTGGAAAGACTACGGAGGTAAACACCATGAGTCAATATTTACTAGATTTTATCAATCTTACATTCTTCCGCATAAATTTAATGTTGATAAAAGGAAAGCACATCTTTCCACTCTTATTTGCTCATCACAGATAACTCGATCAGAAGCCTTAGAAGAGTTAAAAAAGCCCATATATGACCAGGAAAAATTTAAAGATGACTACGAGTATGTATTAAAAAAAATGGGTTTGACAGAAAAAGAATTCACAGAATTAATGAATTTGCCGATAAAAAAACATACGGATTACCCGTCATATTTAACAAAACACTACAAGTACCAATTGAAAGTATCACAATTTTTAAAACCCATAACCCAATTATTTAAATAGCAGTATGATAACAATTATAGACTATGGAATAGGGAATGTTGGTTCTATAAAGAACATGCTAAAGAAAGTGGGATCTAAATCTCAAATTACCAGCGATTTAAATGAAATAAAAAAGGCAGATAAATTGATACTTCCTGGAGTTGGTTCCTTTGATTTTGGGATGACACAACTAAAAAACAGTAACTTGATAAGTATATTAAATCAAAAAGTATTAGTTGAAAAGAAACCCATTTTAGGAATTTGTTTGGGTATGCAGTTACTAACAAAAAGCAGTGAGGAAGGAAAAGAAGCTGGGTTAGGATGGGTAGATGCCAGGACATTAAAATTCAAATTTGAAGACGACATCAACTTAAAAGTTCCACACATGGGGTGGAATGATATACAGATAAAAAAAGACAGTAAATTATTAAGAGACCTTCCAATTCCGTCTAAATTTTATTTTGTTCATAGTTACTATGTAAAATGTGAAGATGTATCTAATACCATTCTATCATCAACTTATGGTCATGAATTTACATGTGGGATTGAAAAAGAGAACATCTTGGGCGTACAATTTCATCCAGAGAAAAGTCATAAATTTGGCATGAAAATATTAAAAAATTTTTCGGAGCTATACTAAATAAAGAATGGAACAATTCAGAATTATTCCTACGTTGTTGATTGAAAATGATTATTTAGTCAAGAGCGAAAAGTTCAAGAACAACCGCTATATTGGTGATCCTATAAATGCGATTAAAATATTAAATGAAAAAGAAATTGACGAATTAGTCGTTTTAGACATTTCTGCATCAAAGACAAATTCAGAGCCTAATTATAAATTAATAGAAGAGCTTGCGTCAGAATGTTTTATGCCACTTTCGTATGGAGGTGGAATAACCTCTATTGAATGTGCACAAAAGCTATTTCGTAGCGGGGTTGAAAAAATAATAATAAATAGTGCATGTTTTTCCAACCCTAATCTAATAGCAGAGATCACTCAAAAATTCGGTAATCAAAGTGTCACTATATCTATTGATGTCAAAAAAAATATTTGGGGTTCATACTATGTATATAGTCACACCCAAAGAGATTCAAAACAATACGACCCGGTTAGCTTTGCAATTGAAATGGAAAAATTGGGAGCGGGAGAGATCATTTTGAATTCTGTTGATAACGATGGTACATACAAAGGATATGATACCGAACTGATTCGTTTGGTATCACTTGCTGTTTCTATTCCTGTAATTGCGCTAGGAGGAGCAGGGAATATCAATGACTTTAAAAAGGCTATACAAGCTGGTGCATCTGCAGTTGCTGCAGGGAGTTTATTTTGTTTCTATGGTCGCCTTAAAGCAGTTTTGATAAATTACCCTTCACAAGAAGAGATAAAAAGAATATTCTCAGATACCCAATCGACAAAGAAAAACCTAAATATCCTTCACGTAACAGCCTGGTATCCAAATAAAAAAGACAGCCACAAAGCATTATTCATAAAGGAACATTTTGAATCAATAGACTTAATATGCAACAATCATTTACTACATATCGATACCAATCCTAATGAAAAAAACTTTGTTAACGAGAAATTTAAATTATCCGAAAATGAAGAAACTATAATTTTTAAATTCCCATTTAAAATATGGTTCCTTGTTGAACTTATATCGTTCTTTATTTTATTAAGATATTCTATAAAGAATAAAGTACAAACAAGATATGATATTGTAAATTTTCATATTGCCTATCCTTTAGGAGTTTATCTTCATATATATCAAAAACTATTCAAAAAGCCAATTATCATATCTGAACATTGGACAGCCTATCATTATGATTTTTATATAAAAAAGCAAAAAAGAGGGATCAACAGAATCAAAAATATTTTCAAGAGAGAGATTCCTGTAATAGTAGTTTCTGAGGCCTTAGCAAATGATATAAAAAAATTTTCCGGAAATGATCACACGAGATTCCATATATTAAACAATATTGTCGACTCTACTATATTTAATTGCAAGAACGAAAGCCCCCCTGAGCATCCCACATTCTTCATGCTAAATATGTGGTCGAAAATAAAGCAACCGTTTGTTGGTATAGATGCATTCGAGTTATTTGTAGAAAAACACCCGGAAGCCAAACTTAAAATTGGCGGATTCGGACCTATTTGGAAAGATATTGAAGATTATGTAAAGTTAAAAAAATTAGAGCATTCCATAGAACTGCTGGGGAGAATGAATAAAAATCAAATAGCAGAGCATTTAAATAGTTGCACAGCATTATTACACACTTCAAAATATGAAACTTTTTCAGTAATTTCGGCAGAAGCAGCAAGCTGTGGCGCTCCGGTTATTGCAATGAATCTTGGTGGAATACCGAGCTTTATAAATCAAACAAATGGTTATTTACACAATAATGATACTATTGAAGGTTGGTTAAAAGGAATGGAATATGTGTATGAGAACAAAAATACGTTTGACAGAAAGGCTATTGCATTAGAGGCCAATAGAATATTCTCAAAACAAAATGTAGGAAAACGATATTATAAAATTTTAAAACAAGAGTTTAGAACATACTTTGAAAATAAAAGACAATAGTGCCTAGTAATAAAAACATAATAATTATTTCTAACGAACCCTGGGGAGATGTCTGGTATTCCAAGCACAACTATGCTTATGAATTATCCAAAAAAAACAAAGTTATCTTTCTTAATCCACCTAAAAAGTGGAAGCTTGGTAACTTATTTAAAAAAATAGAAATTTCTGCAATAAGCGATAATTTATTTCAACTAACATATACAAACATATTACCATCTGTTAATACAATCTTCTTTAAATTAAACAACTTACTTGTCTCTCTCAAACTTAAACGTTTTTTTAAGGAAAATAATTTTGCAGATTATATTTGTTGGACATTTGATCCCTACAGGTTATATTCTCCCCAAAAACTCGGTGCGAGTAAAAGTCTGTTCCACATTGTAGATAACTATCAATTCAATCACCGTGGAGAAAAAGAAACATGTAACAATAGTGATTACTTTGTTTGTGTATCAGAAAATATTGCAAAGAATTACAAATCATTTAACAAAAGAATGCTTGTTATTCCTCACGCTCTTTCATCAGACGAGTTTATTTCCACTCAAAGACCCACAGAAATCCCCGAGAAACAATATGCATTGTATATAGGTAATATTGACAAAAGATTAGACTACGATCAAATCGAAAGAATTATCATTGCTTTTCCCACTATAGAATTTGTATTTATAGGAAAACTTCATTTCGCTCCTAATAATATTGCAGCAGATGCTATCTTCAACAAAAAAAAATATTCGAATGTTAAATATCTAGGGATAAAGAACTTTAAAGAACTTAAGAATTATATAAAACATGCGAAATTCTGTTTTGCCTGGATGGATGAAAAATTTCATGGGAACAGAATTGCACACCATAAAATATTCCAATACCTTGCATTTGGGAAACCTGTATTCTGTTCTGTTTTTTCTGATTACATTCCAATTAAAAGCTATCTTTATATGGAGGATGATACAGACAATATGATTCAAATAATAGATAATTATATGAAAAATGGAGAAGATCCACATTTAGTAGACCAAAGGATCAATATGGCCAAAGAGCATACTTTTGAAAAAGCATTGGCAAAAATTGACTTATTTATCAATGAATAGAGATTTAAAACATATAGTATTCATAATTGCGAATAATAGCTCTGTCCCTTATTTTTTATGGTTTGCCGAGCAGAATTACAAAACTCCGGTATTCAAATTTTCATTTATTTGTCTCCATCATTCTCAACCTGCACTAATTGAAGAGGTCAAAAAGTTTAATTGTGATTGCTATTGGATCCCTTTCTCTTCTGAAAATAGAAAAGTATCCATGATAAAGGCGATCCCAAAACTGGTCAGTCTTTTCAAAAAGATAAAACCTGATATCGTACATTCTCATCTGTTTGATGATTCTCTACCAACCGTCATAGCATCAAAAATTGCCGGCATAAAACATCGTATTGTAACCAAACAAGACACCACCTTTCACTGGTATTATGCACCGAAAGCAGTAAAATACGATCGATTAGTAAACAAAATTGCCACAAAACTGATCGCTGTATCCAATGAATGCAAAGACTTTATAATCAATTGCGAAAAAGCTGATCCAAAAAAAATTGTGCTTATTCATCATGGGATACCATTAGATAAACTTTCTAATGCTACTGAAAAAAACAAAACCCAATTAATATCTCGTTACCATCTGGAACAAAAAATAGTAATTGGCACAGTTGCACGATTGATTGAATGGAAAGGGCACCGTATATTATTAAAGGTTCTGGAGAAATTAGTAAATAAATATCCTAATATCGTATTCCTTTTTGCTGGCGAAGGAGAACTTAAAGAGGAGATCATTGAGATCGTTCGAAAAAAGAATCTTGAAAAACACGTTGTTCTCACCGGCTGGATAGACCGAGAACAAATTCCATCTCTGTATGCGATCATGGATATTTATATTCATGCTGCAAAATATGAACCTTTTGGATTTGTAATTGCTGAAGCGATGTTGAATGGAGCACCAGTCCTTTCAGCAAAGACTGGTTCCGCTATGGATGCTATCCAAACTGGTAAAAATGGATACTTGGTTGATTATGATAATGTTGACCAATTTGTTGATGGTGTAAATTTTTTACTCAACCAACCGGATCGCACAATTGGCTTAAAAGGAAAAGAAACGGCAGCAAACATGTATAGCTTCCAAAGAATGTGGGACGCTCATATTTCGCTTTATCATAAATGCTTAAATAAAAACTGATGGGATTAAAACTAGATAGACATAAAAGAAGAAGTTTAATATTAAGTATCATTTATAGGGCTGCTAAACTTTTCAGAATACTTTCTCCCAAAAAAAGGTTTGAACTTTTTCTTGACTTGGAATGGATCTTCGACCGCCTAGCACATGAGGAGTCATTCAAATATTATGACCAACAGAAGCACCCAATAAGGATCCAAACAATAAAGTTTCTTAAAAAGCACCTAAAAGAAAACCATAATGTACTTGATATAGGATGTAACAACGGAGACATTACACTTCAAATAGCTCCATTTGTAAACAAAATAACAGGCGTTGATTACAATCAAAATATCATTGAAAATGCTAAGAAAAAAAATGTTAATCCAAAAGTAGAATTTATACACTGTGATGCATTTGAATTTCTTCAAGACCAAAAAAATAAAGTAGATGTGGTTATATTGTCTCATCTATTAGAACATATTGATGATCCGAAAGCATTTTTAAATAAATGCCTAAACCATACCTCATACATTTATATTGAGGTTCCCGATTTTGAGAAAATATATTTAAACAACTACAGGAAAGATATTGGCAGCTCTCTAAACTACACCGACTCTGACCATGTATGGGAGTTTGACAGAGAAGAATTAGAAAATTTATTGATTGAATTAAAACTAAAGATAATAGACAGAGAATTCAGACATGGGATAATTAAATTGTGGTGCAGCATTTAAATATATGAAACAGTATCTTAAAAAAATATATGATCTCCTCCCATTTAAACCATTCGTTTTTGGTTTAATAAAATCCTGTGTTTCACTCCCTCCTACTATATATCAACATTTACATTTCAAAGGTGTATTCAAAGTTAAAATCGACAAAGAACACTCTTTCTTGATCTATCACCATGGAGGCATTGAAGAAAATGAGATATTCTGGAAAGGCTTAGAGGGAGGTTGGGAAAAGCGCTCAACGGCAATTTGGACACAATTGGTGAATAAAAAAAAGACGATCCTTGATATTGGAGCTAATACCGGTCTATATGCAATGATTGCAAAAACAATAAACCCCTCTTCAGTAGTACACGCATTTGAACCAATACCAGCCGTATTTCAGCTCTTGAATAAAAATAAGAGCCTAAATCATTTTGACATTCACAATCACGAAGTTGCACTATCTGATTTTAATGGAACAGCAAAAATATACTTGCCGGAAAATACTGATTTTGCTTATTCCGTCACTGTAAATCAAAACAGACTGACAAAAAGTATAAAGACTAGAGAACTTACTATACAAACCAAAACCTTAAGCCGATTTATTGAAGAACATAAAATTCAATCAATTGACCTTATGAAAATAGATGTAGAAACTCATGAGCCGGAAGTATTGCTAGGAATGGGAAAATATTTAAATGAATTCAGGCCTACAATGATAATAGAGGTATTAGACGAACATATTGCTCAAAAACTAGATGCTATTTTAAAGGATATGAACTATCTTTATTTTAACATTGATGATAAAAAGAATAGCATTCGTCAAATACAAAAAGTAGAAAAAAGCGACTATTGGAATCTCTTAATATGCAATGAAAGCACCGCAAAAGAATTGAACCTCATCTGATGCAAAAACTGATCTCTATTATAATTCCCGCTTATAATGCCGGCCAATTTATTTCAGAAACAATTAAGTCTGTAGTAAAACAGTCGTATACCAATTGGGAACTGATCGTGATTGATGATGGATCGCATGATAACACTTCAGATATCGTTCAGAAGTATGCAAAAAATGATTCCCGGATACATATTTTTAAGCAAACAAATTCTGGTGTTTCTATTGCAAGAAACAAGGGTTTAGAAAACTGCAATGGTGATCATGTCTGTTTTCTTGATGCTGATGACCTATTAGAGACTGAAAATCTGGAAGCAAAACTTCATGCATTGGAAAAAAATGAGTGGGATGCAGTTTATTCTGCCTGTGAACTAATTGATAAAGATAGCAGACCGCTAGACCGTGAACTTGGTGGGCAGCTAAATCCAACACTAAACGATATTCTTGAACTCAAGGGGAATTATATTACGGCTCCATCAGGGTTTCTTTATAAAAGAGCAATATTCAAAGTAACCGGTGGATATGATCCAGAATTATCCAATAATGCCGACCAAGAACTATTTGCTAGAATTTTGTATAAGAATTTCAAAATAGGATACATTCCTTCTACTTTATGGAAATACCGCATTCATGCTTCTAACATGTCAGGAAACATAAAATTATTGGAAAAAGATTCAATTTATATGTTTAATAAATTTAAACAGCTGAACGTTTTTAAGACAAAAAAGTATGAGAAGAAATGCTATGCTAAATTATACTATATGTTAGGAGGAAGTTGGTGGAAACAAGGAAATAATAGATTACGAGGAGGTCTATTTTTCATCCGCTCATTCTTCAGCTATCCTTCTATCATTTTGAATAACTTATTCAACAAGTGAACAAGAAGCAACACAATATACTTGTAATTACATACTGGCAATTTCAGGATGCCTTGGTGCAAACCTATACCCTACCCTATCTGGAACTCATTTCAAAAGAGATCTCCAGTGACAGCAAAATTTTCCTACTAACACTCGATAAAAAAGAGGTATCCAGTAGTGAGCTTCGAACAAACATTAACAACATCAGTTTCCCACTTCATCCATTTGGATTAAGAAGTATGTTCAATTGGCTTAAGATCATATTGAAACTTCTGATCCTGATCAGAAAAGAAAAAATAACTACTATACACGCTTGGTGTACACCAGCTGGAATGATTGGATATATTCTATCTGTTTTAACAGGAAAACGGTTAATCATTGACAGCTATGAGCCACATGCTGAAGCTATGGTAGAAAATGGAACCTGGAAAAAAAACAGTATAGCTTACAGATTATTATTCTATTTCGAAAAACGACAAACCCAAAGAGCTGCTTTTCTAATTGCAGCATCAGAAGGCATGAAACAATATGCTCAAAAAAAATATGGACATACGAAAAACAATTTTTTCGTAAAACCTGCCTGTGTTGACCTTGAGCTTTTCTCAGAGAAAAATATAAAAAACAAAGTATTATTAGATCAATTAGAACTTCATAACAAAATAATAGGTGTATATGCCGGTAAATTTGGTGGAATTTATCTTAAACAAGAGGTTTTTGATTTCTTTAAAGTAGCACATGACTTTTGGGGTGATAGATTTAGAGTTTTACTTCTTTCTTCACACACTTCAGATGAAATAAAAGACATGACAGTGAAAGCTGACTTGAATGACAAGATCATTATTCATAAATTTGTAAAACATCAGGAGGTTCCTGATTATATGGGACTGGCAGATTTTGCTATTACTCCGGTAAAATCCGTAGAGACGAAGAAGTATTGTACCCCCATAAAAGATGGTGAATATTGGGCCTTGGGATTACCGGTCGTCATAACTCAAAATATATCTGACGACTCCGATATAATTGAGAAAAACAACATTGGCTATATTCTTAAAGCTTTAAACAACACTGAATATCTAAAAGCAGTGAATGTATTAGATCAACTTATCCAGTATACTCCAAAAACAGAATTATACGAAAAAATAAGAGCTATCGCCTCACAGCGTAGAAATTTTAGAATAGCCAAAGAGATCTATCAAATAGTTTATAAATAATCTGAAAAAATTACAACTTGAAAACAATTTCTTACACCTTCCATACTATTGGACACTGCAATATGTGTGGCAGCAATATAAATGAACATACAATTTTGGGTAAAAGGCTAAATAAATCACAAGGAGCCTTTCCTCAAAAGAAAACAGGAATAACAACAACAATTGTTAGATGCAATAATTGCCAACTTGTTTTTTCTAACCCATTACCTATTCCTGCCAATTTGCAAGATCACTATGGCGTACCTCCTGAAAATTATTGGAAACCCGAGTATTTTGAAATGGATCCCAATTATTTTAAAAATGAAATTGAAACACTTAAAACATTAAAAAAGATTGAATTAAACACAAAGGCACTCGATATTGGAGCGGGTCTTGGGAAGTGTATGATCGCATTAAAAAATGCCGGATTTGACGCCTATGGATTGGAGCCGTCTAAACCTTTTTATCAACAAGCAATTGATAAGCTACATATTCCTGAAGGCAAATTAAAATTATGCTCAATAGAAGAAGCTGAATATCCTGAGAATGAATTTGACTTTATAACATTTGGGGCCGTTTTGGAACATTTATACGATCCATCCGACTCAATTAAAAAAGCAATCAAATGGCTAAAACCCGGAGGCATCGTTCATATTGAAGTACCATCATCGAAATGGTTCATCAACAAGCTAATCAATTTTGCCTACAATATCAGGGGACTTGACTATGTTGGTAATATCAGTCCAATGCATACTCCTTTCCATTTATATGAATTTGGGATAAAAAGTTTTGAATTAAACGGCAAAGCAAATAAATATTCCATCATTCATCAACAACATTTTGTTTGCGAAACCTATATGCCTAAAGTGATAGATGTTATAACAAAACCATATATGAAAATGACAAATACAGGAATGCAATTGGTGGTATGGTTAAAGAAAGATCAATAGAAAATGAATTATCTTTCTTTCTTCTTCTTCATGATATAATCAATAATGAATAGGGTTGTAACAAAGAATGGAAGGATCGGTATTTTAAATCGAACCAATGCCCCAAAATTAGAAGTTGTTAAACCTATCATAAAAGCAAATAGTATCGTAAATATTGCACAAAATAAAAGCAAAGGGTTTTTCAGAATTATTCTAAAAGTGCCAATGATTTTAGTTTTGTATAATATGTAAAGTGTAAATATCAACAAAAATAAATTCTCTAAACCGGCAATAAAAAGTACAATACTTCTACTTTCCCATATATATGGCCGGAACATACCAGCGTTCATTGCCGGAAAAAACAGACTCATCATTCCCCCAAAAGAGCCATCGAAGTCGCCAATATTAAAACTGGAGCCTCCATAGTAATCTTGCTTAAGATCGTAATTTGTAATGGCTGCCGTTTCCAATGCATTATCAATTGAAAATTTCGACATATTATCCCCTAACTGAGTTAATACAAAATATGAAAGAAAAGATACTCCTAAGATCAAGATTGGGAATAGAAATATAGACAAAAACTTACTCCTCAATTTAGCCATTTTATCGTAGAATATCCATAAAAGTCCGCCAGGGAATAGCACTAAAAATATATAAGGTTTAATACTAATAATGATCCATGCACTTATAAATAAAAATATTGCCAGCATCCATGTGCGGTCTTTTTTAACAAACAATTGATGTGCACAATAAACGAATAGGGCCGATGCGGTGTATGTAAACGTATCTTTTGACACTCCCCCTGCCCAGAATAAGGGGGAGGGAAAATACAGAACAGCAATTGCGATCTTATTTTCAATTTCTGGAACATATCCTTGAAATAATTGAAATAATTTCCATATTCCTAAGTAGGAAAAGTAGGCTAGTAAAACAGAGGTAAGAAAATAACTTTTCCCTGTTAAAACAGTCAAAATACTGGTCAATTTAACAACCATAAACGTTTTAGAATCTGCATACAAATAACTCCAGGGATAACCTGTTTTATCTGTAAACAAAGAATGTGATTCAGGAGAAGGAGGATTGAACAATACTTCAAAATATTTACTGGGACTTTGATAGCACAACTTTGCCATTGCCATGGATGATTCAAAATAAGATGTTGTATCGCCTCCTCCGTAATAATACAAATAGATCAAGCAAAAGACCAAAGAGCCAAAAAGTTTGGCTATCAATCCTTTCATGTAAAAACGATAAACCGGCTCCCGGATACTTTTTTTTTGCGAATAGATAAAAGAAAACGAAAGCAAGGCTAACAACAAAACAGCTAAAGCAACAAACTCCCATGTCTCGGGAACTATCCGCTGATCATATTCCCATATTTCGCGCTCCTGTAGACCCACCTAGATGCTTATTTACTTTGTTTAGCAATATTTTGCTCCCACTTCCAGGCACTAGCCATCATTTCATCAAGACTATACTTTGCCTTCCAACCCAATTCTTTTTCTGTAAAAGAAGTATCAGAATAGATAGCCTCCACATCACCCGGTCTGCGTGATCCTATCTTATAATTCAATTTTTGTCCGGAAACCTTTTCAAAAGAAGCGATCGCCTCTAATACACTTACGCCATTACCTGTTCCCAAATTAAATATGCTGAAACTGGAATATTGCTTATTATCCACTAAATATTCCAGTGCATTTATATGTGCCAAAGCAATATCCGAAACATGAATATAGTCACGAATACAGGAGCCATCCCTAGTCTTGTAATCTGTTCCCCATACATTCATTTCTTTCATTCTTCCACTTGCTGTTTGTGTAATTATAGGCACTAAGCTACTTGGCTTATTGATCGGATTTTCTCCATTTAAACCGGAAATATGCGCACCTACCGGATTAAAATAGCGAAGTGCGATCATTTGCAAATGAGGAAATGCTTTTGAATAATCCTTAAGTATTTCTTCTCCTACCTGTTTTGTAAAGGCATAAGGCGACTCTGCTTTATTTAATTTAGTTTGCTCATTAACAGGCAATGAATCAATATTTCCATACACAGAACAAGAGGACGAAAAAATGAAATTCTTTACATTAAATTTCAAACAAGCTTCTAATACATTTAATTCAGAGTTGATATTGTTATGATAATATTTATAAGGATCAGCAACCGATTCCGGAACAGCTTTATAAGCGGCAAAATGAATTACTCCAACAACATTAGGATATTGCTTAAAGACATCGAATGTCTTTTCTCGATCACACAAGTCGATTGTGTGTGCATCAATATCTTTATTGGTGATTTTTTTAATATTTGAATATGTCTCTTTTGATGAATTAGAAAAATTATCGATGGATACAACGTGATAATTCGTCTTTTCAAGCAACTCAATTATTGTATGTGAACCTATGTAACCGGCACCACCGGTTACTATTACAGTCGGCTTATTCATTAAATCCTATTTTTTTTGTTTCAAATACTTTTCCCCCGGTAATACATAGAAAGAGTTTAACCATTTTAAAGCAGCACTTTTACTTGTAAACATTTTTAATGGCACATTAGGTTTGTAAATTTTCAAATACAGATTAAACATTATCCTATTCGCAACGGAACCGGTTACATAAGCAATGGCGATCCTGTTCTTTGTAGCTTCGTCTGTTTGACCATAAGCCTTAGCATCATCTGTTACCGTATAATCTTCTGAAGCATCAATCAATACCAAAGCTTTTTTACCCCCTAAAAGATCGTTTGATACACGATAATATTCTTTGATCTTTTCAAGCGTAACAGTTGTACCTTTAAAAAATCGAATCTGTAAAATCCCATCATCATCAATGTGCATTTCAGCAACTGATGTACTCACTTTGTCCATTCTATAAATTATTATTGCACGGGGATGCACTCAAAAATAATCATTTTAATCATTCCATTTCAAGTATATTTTCTCTTACTGAATTTATTTTTAACTTTACAAGAAATTAAACAATTCTCCTTTAGATTTATGCAAGAGCAACAACCTGTTATCGACCTGGAAGCCGAGAAAAAAGAGATCCTCAATCGCTATAAAGCCCTATTAAAAGCATGTAAAAGAACTTTAGAGAAGGGCGATAAACTTCTTATTCGAAAGGCATTTGATATATCCTTGGAAGCTCACAAGGATATGCGCAGAAAATCGGGAGAACCCTACATCTACCACCCTATTGCTGTTGCCCATATCTGTGCGGAAGAAATCGGACTAGGTACCACTTCCGTTGTTTGTGCCTTATTGCATGACGTTGTGGAAGACACTGATCTGACACTCGAAGATATTGAAGGTTTGTTTGGTGAAAAGGTAGCAAAGATCATTGATGGGCTGACTAAAATATCAGGGGTGTTTGATCAAGGACAAGGCACCTCCATTCAAGCAGAGAACTTCCGGAAAATGCTCCTTACACTTTCGGAAGATGTTCGCGTGATATTGATCAAATTGGCTGACAGACTTCATAACATGCGCACCTTAGACAGCATGAAACGTGATAAGCAGCTGAAGATCGCTTCTGAAACACTTTATTTATATGCTCCTCTGGCACATCGTTTAGGACTAAATGCCATTAAAACAGAGTTAGAAGATCTGGGATTAAAATATACCGAGCCTGAAACATACAATGAAATTCAACAGAAATTACAGGAAGGGGAAGCTGATCGTAAAAAATTCATTGCTAAATTCATTGAGCCGATCAAGGAAATTCTGAATGAACAAGGATTAAAGGCCAAGATCATTGGTCGTCCCAAGTCAATCTACTCCATCAACAATAAGATCAAAACCAAAGGAGTAACCTTTGAAGAAATATTTGACCTGTTTGCTATCCGTATCATTATTGATACAACACAAGAAAAAGAAAAAGCAGATTGCTGGAGAGTATATTCTATTGTTACCGACTTTTATCATCCAAGTCCGGAAAGGCTTCGTGATTGGATTTCCACCCCAAAAGCAAATGGTTATGAAAGCTTACATACCACAGTTATGGGACCGGAAGGAAAATGGGTAGAAGTACAGATTCGTACTGTTCGAATGGATGAACTTGCAGAAAAGGGATACGCTGCTCATTGGAAATACAAGGACAGCGCGAATGAAAATCAATTGGATGACTGGATCAGAAAGATCCGTGAGATCCTAGAAAATCCACAAGAGAACGCTCTTGAATTTTTGGATGATTTCAAATTGAATTTATTTGCTGATGAGATCTTTGCTTTCACTCCAAAAGGTGAAATGAAAACCCTCCCGGTGAATGCCACCGCACTTGACTTTGCATTTGACATTCACACCAAAGTAGGTGAAAAGTGTATTGGTGCAAAAGTCAATCACAAATTAGTTCCTCTCAGCTATAAATTAAAAAGTGGTGATCAGGTAGAAGTACTTACATCGAGTAAACAAACACCAAAAGAAGATTGGCTAGGCTATGTTGTTACTGCCCGCGCAAAAGCTAAGATCAAAAATGCCTTAAAAGAAGAAAGGAAACGAATTGCTGATGATGGGCGTGAGATGCTGGAACGCAAATTCAATCACTTAAAGATCGATTTTACAGTTCAAAACATCAACGAATTAGCGAACTACTTCAAATTGCCAAGCAGTCAAGAGTTGTTCTATCGTATAGCAGTTGGAAATATTGACCTGAAACATTTAAAAGATTTCCGGCAGGAACACGGTAAGATCGTTCATAAATCGGGCGAGATAAGCAAAAAGACAGAGCACCACAAATCATTGGAGCAGATCGTATCTGAAACCCGTGGAAAGTCTGACATGCTTGTTATTGGTGAAAACTTGCAAAAGATCGATTATAAACTTTCACCTTGCTGCAATCCTATTCCCGGTGATGACGTTTTCGGTTTCATTACCATTAATGAAGGAATTAAGATCCACCGCGTTAATTGTCCGAATGCGCTTCAATTACTTGCGAACTATGCCTATAGAGTTGTAAAAGCTAAATGGACCAACCAGGAATTGATCTCCTTCTTAGCCGGAATTAGAATCACAGGAATTGATGAATTGGGCTTAGTAAACAATATTACTAAGCTTATTTCCAACGAATTGAATGTAAATATGCGATCCATCAGTTTTGATACCAACGATGGAACCTTCGAAGGAACGATCATGGTCTTTGTTCAGGATACCAATCACCTGACAGAATTAATGAAAAAACTGAAAAAAGTTAATGGGGTATTAACGGTTACCCGTATCGATAGCAATGGATAATATTTCCGGTTTTACCATTGGGTAAAATCGGAAATGTGCTTTTCTAATACTTTCATAGTATTGAGATCAGTCAAATTTCCACTTTCGCTAATCAAGGATAACACGCTGGAAATCGGTAACTTATTAGGATGGACATGCATACCTAAATAATTCAAAACGCCAGTCAGATGTTCCATTCCCCGTAAATTTCCTGCCCGGCCACTGGCTACACCCACTAAGCCAACTTTCTTTCCTCTATTCAGATCAGGATGGATCGCATCAAAAAACACCTTTAAAATACCGGGATAACTGCCATTATATTCCGGAGAAATGACCACTATTTTTTGAACACCGATGATATATTGATCCAATAATTGTTGAAATCTTGTTGAACGTTTATTGAAAACTTCATTAAAGGCAATATCTGCAGGAACATCTTCCAAAGATAACAACTGACAAGTAACCCCTTGTTTTTCCATCAGTTGCATGTATTTTTTACTCACTTTCAAGGTGCTGCTGTTAGGCCTGTTGGTAGCGGAAATAATGGTGATCATAAGGCAATATTATTAACAAAAATGTGTTTAAAAATCCATAATAAGTTTTGGGGCTTAAAAACCTCAAAAAACCTTAATTTTAGTCCTCTTTAAAAACAAAAGTACGAATTAAGATCAAATATGAATATAACATATTACGGGCACTCTTGTTTTGGAATTGAGTTGAATGGAAAGAATTTACTTTTTGACCCGTTTATCAGTCCGAACGAACTTGCAAAAAATATTGATGCCACAACTGTAAAGGCTGATTACATTTTGATATCGCACGGACATGAGGATCACATAGCGGATGCAGTTAGCATTGCTCAAAGAACGGGAGCAAAAGTGATCTGCAACTGGGAAATACATGTTTGGCTGAACAACAAAGGAGTTACCAATACACATCCAATGAATATTGGTGGAAAGTGGAAGTTTGATTTCGGAAATGTAAAATGTGTAGCAGCAGCCCATTCCAGCAGTTTGCCGGACGGAACATATGGCGGAAACCCAATGGGTTTCATTGTTGAGTCTGATGAAGCCAATTTTTATTATGCAGGGGATACAGCTCTAACTTATGACATGAAACTCATAGGCGATTACAGAAAGATCCATTTTGCATTTTTACCAATAGGCGATAATTTTACAATGGGAATAGATAATGCGATCATTGCTGCTGATTTTATCAAGTGTAGAAAGATCATCGGTATGCATTACGATACATTTGGATACATAAAAATTGACAAGGAAGTAGCATCCAAAAAATTTGAGAACGCAGGCAATAGTCTTGCACTTTTCAATATTGGAGAAACAAAAGAATTTTAAAAACGATCATATACTAATCAAAGGGATGGGAAAAATAATAGCAATTGCGAACCAGAAAGGTGGAGTTGGAAAAACGACTACAGCAATAAATTTAGCAGCAAGTTTGGCCGTTTTAGAGTTTAAAACATTGTTGATCGATGCCGATCCGCAGGCGAATTCAACGTCTGGTGTTGGTTTTGATCCGAAAAACATCAAAACGGGGATCTATGAATGTATCATTGATGGTGTTAATCCAAAAGACATAATTCTACAAACCGAAACACCTAATTTATTTCTATTACCTGCTCATATCGACTTAGTGGGAGCTGAAATTGAAATGATCAACCTTCCTAACAGAGAGAAAATGATGAAAATGGCATTAGAGCCAATCAAGAATCAATATGATTTCATCATTGTTGACTGCTCGCCTTCTTTGGGACTGATCACAGTAAATGCGCTTACTGCAGCCGATTCTGTTATTATTCCTGTACAATGCGAATATTTTGCATTGGAAGGATTGGGCAAATTATTGAACACTATCAAGATCGTTCAATCACGCTTAAATCCGGAATTAGCAATAGAAGGAATTCTACTGACCATGTACGATATGCGTCTAAGATTAAGTAATCAGGTGGTAGAAGAAGTGAAAACACACTTCCAGCAAATGGTATTTGACACGATCATTCAACGGAATACCAAACTAGGTGAAGCACCAAGCTTCGGACAAAGTATCATCATGCACGATGCAAGCGGTAAAGCGGCTATCAATTACTTGAATCTAGCACGTGAAATCCTTCAAAAAAATGGATTAACAAGATTGAATGACTCTGAAAAGATCATTAATGTAGAAGAAAATTAAGTAGAACGAATACGATAAACAAAAGGAAAACATGTCAACAAAAAGAAACGCATTAGGCAAAGGATTAAGTGCATTGTTGGAAAATGCAAACACAGATATTACAAACACCCGTCTCGAAGGAGATGCTAAAGTTGTAGGCTCTGTATCTACCATTGAAATATCTAAAATTGAGACCAATCCTTTTCAGCCACGTACACAGTTCGATGAAGATGCTCTTAACGAATTAGCCGGTTCTATCAAAGAACATGGCATCATTCAACCTATCACTGTTCGTAAATTAGGATACGATAAATACCAGTTAATATCAGGGGAGCGAAGATTCAGAGCTTCTCAAATTGCCGGTTTAACAGCTGTTCCTGCATATATCCGTATTGCCAATGATCAGGCTATGCTTGAAATGGCATTGGTGGAAAACATCCAACGCGAAAACCTCGATGCGATCGAAGTGGCGATCAGCTACAAACGTTTGATCGATGAATGTAATTTAACACAAGAACAATTATCACAAAAAGTAAGCAAACAACGTTCTACCATTACCAATTATCTTCGATTGTTAAAGCTTCCTGTAGAAATTCAATTAGGGATCCGTGAAGGTGATATCACCATGGGACATGCAAGAGCCTTGATCAACATTGAAGATCCGGACAAGCAGCTTGCTATTTACCAACAGATCGTTTTAAACGATCTATCTGTTAGAGATGTTGAAGACATTGCACGTGGAGTTAAAACTGAAACAAGTGGTGCGCCTGCTAAACACAAAACGGATAAAAAAGAAACAGCCAAAACAGCTTTAACATTTGAACAAAAACAAGTATTGGATGATCTTAGAGCTGTATTCAACGCTAAAGTACAGATCAGCAAAGATGAAAAGGGAAAAGGGAAAATTGTTATTCCTTTCAAATCCGACAACGACCTAAAACGCATTCTTGATCTATTGGATGCCTAAGCGCTACACATACATCTGTTATTCAAACAGGTTATTTCAATTGATGATTGGAATAACCTTTTTGCTTTTTTTACCAAGCACTACAACTGCACAAGTTACAGTAATTGACACCACCAAATCAAACACTATTCCTGCAAAAAAGATCATTCCGCATTCCCCTAAAAAAGCTGCGTTATTTTCAACAGCAATGCCTGGTTTAGGACAAGCATACAATAAAAAGTACTGGAAAATTCCGGTCATATATGCCGGATTTGCAGGTTTGGCGTACTCCTACTCGATCAATCAATCAAAATTTACAACATACAGGAATGCCTACAAATACAGAATTGATAGCGACCCAAACACAACCGATGCATACGTAGGTGTTTACACCGATGAGAATTTAAATACACTACAAAAATATTATCACCGTTATCGTGATCTCTCTGTTATTGGAATGGCTGCACTCTATGTTTTAAATATAGTGGATGCCAGTGTGGATGCACACCTTTTTAAATTTGATGTGAGCGATAACCTTACGATGAACATTCGGCCAACATTAGTAAACACAAGTGCCAATACCTACACAAGTGGTATCGGACTAAAAATTAAATTTTAACAGTATGAAAATCGCCTTGATCGGATATGGTAAAATGGGAAAAGAGATCGAACAGATCGCTTTAACGCGTGGACATGAAATTTCGTTGAAAGTTGACATTAGCAATGCCAATACCTTTACTATTGAAGAATTAAAAAAAGCAGACGTTGCCATTGAATTCAGCACACCCGAATCGGCCATCAATAATATCTACAAATGTTTTGATGCGAATGTTCCTGTTGTTGTCGGGACAACCGGATGGTTAAACAAACTTGAAGAGGTAAAACAAAAATGCACAGGTGGTGACCATGCTCTGTTTTATGCTTCCAACTATAGCATTGGAGTAAATCTATTCTTCAAAGTGAATGAATACCTGGCTAAGCTGATGAATAATTACCCCGACTATAATGTAACAATGGAAGAGATCCACCATGTACATAAACTGGATGCTCCTAGCGGAACCGCTATTTCATTAGCCAACCAGATCATCGATCAAATTCAACACAAAGAGAAATGGATTAATGATACAACTTCCAATAAAAATGAACTATCCATTGTCTCCAAACGGATCGATGAAGTACCGGGCACACATACCGTAACTTACGGATCGGCTGTTGATGAAATAAGCATTACACACATTGCACATAACAGAAAGGGATTTGCTTTGGGTGCTGTGATAGCTGCCGAATGGGTAAAAGATAAAAAAGGAGTATTTGGCATGAATGACTTAATGAACTTCTAAAGCATTCACAATTTTTAACAAGACAATTACAATAATTTATACGAATTTCGTTTCCTGAAACTGAATCAACAAACACATTTATGGATATTTCTTATATATTACTGATCATCTTTTCAATAACTACCATTGTAGGACTATACAAACTTTTCCCTCTTGCAGGAGAAGATGGCTGGAAAGCTTTTGTACCCGTATACAATTTTATTGTATGGCTTAAGATCATCAAAAAGCCATGGTGGTGGATATTCCTGATCATTACACCTGGAGTGAATTTCCTAATGTATGCGATCATGTGTTTGTTAACAGCCAAATCATTTAACAAACGAAGCACACAGGAGCAAGCGATCGCATTTTTGGCAGGATACATCTATCTTCCTTACATAGCTTTTCAGACTACAACACAATATGTTGGTCCGGAAGACATGAGCAAAAAGAAACCATCCATCATTCGCGAATGGACCGATGCCATTGTTTTTGCTGTGATCGCAGCGACCGTTATCAGAACTTTCTTTTTAGAGGCTTTCACTATCCCTACTTCTTCATTGGAAAAATCAATGATGGTAGGTGATTATCTTTTTGTAAGTAAAATGAGTTATGGTGCAAAAGTACCCAACACACCACTCTCCTTCCCTTTCGCACATCATACGTTACCATTAACAAAAAGCACCAAATCATACCTGGAGTGGTTTAAGATCCCCTACTTCCGTTTACCTGGATTTGGAAGTGTAAAGAACAATGACATTGTTGTTTTCAACTACCCGGATGGAGATACGGTAGCACTTGGGGCACAAGACCAAAGCTATTATCAATTATGCAGAGATTTTGGTTGGAATGTAGTGAACAATCCTAATGCTGTAAATCAATATTCTGGATTACCATTTGGTGAAGTGGTTGCCCGTCCTGCCGACAAGCGAGAAAACTATGTAAAACGATGTATTGGAATTGCAGGTGATACACTTCAGATAAAAGATCAAAATTTATTTGTCAATGGCAAGCCTGCTTACAAAGCAGAAACCATGCAGTATCATTATATGGTAAAAACAGATGGCACCATACCTCCTGCAAAACTATTGGACAACATGGACATTACGGATTACCCTTCAGGTTTCAGAGTACTTGGTAACGACAGTACAGGAGCTGCATATATTCAAATGAACCTGCCATTCAACAAAGTAGAAGAGATCAAAAAATTAAGTTTTGTAAGATCGGTTGAGCCAATGATCGATTCTGCCGGACGATATGCACCTGAAATTTTCCCTCACTCCCCAAAATACAAATGGAATAACGACAACTTTGGACCACTATATATTCCAAAAGCAGGCGTAACGATCAACATAGATACCACTAACATCGTATTATATGACCGCATCATTAAAAACTATGAAGGAAATGATCTGGAAATAAAAGGAGATAAGATCTTTATTAATGGTGTAGAAAGTAAGACCTATACTTTCAAATTGGATTATTACTTCATGATGGGTGATAATAGACATAACTCGGCCGATTCACGTGCATGGGGCATGGTACCTGAAGATCATATTGTTGGAAAGCCGGTGTTTATCTGGATGAGCATCAAAGAAGACAATCGAAATACAACCCGCAACCCGAATGTACAGAGTGGATTCATCAAAAAACTAAAAACATCATTGTTTGATGACAAAGAAAGAAGAGCCCGTTTCTTCACTTTTGTTAGCAATGATGGTATTTCTAAATCATATCTGATTCCATTCTTGATCGGAATTGCAGCTATTTATGGATTCTTCTATTTCAGAAACAAACGCAAAGGCAAAAACGTAAAAGAGAAAAAATAGAGCTATAAACCCGATTTGAAACACAGGAAAGCCATATTGGACTGGATCAAGGCAATACTATTTGCCTTGATCGTAATAGTTGTGATCAGGGTATTTGGCTTTGAAGCATTCACCATTCCATCGGCTTCCATGGAAAAATCACTATTAACAGGTGATTACATCATTGTAAACAAATTAAGTTACGGACCAAGAATTCCGAATACTCCACTTTCTTTTCCATTCGTTCACCAATCCTTTGGTGAGAATACAAAATCGTATCTCGATTGGATCAATATTCCATATACCCGTCTATTCGGTGCACCCGATGTAGAAAGAAATGATGTGTTGGTTTTTAACTATCCTATGGAATCGGAAGAACATCCAATCGATCAAAGAACATATTATATAAAACGCTGTGTTGCGCTGGCTGGTGACACAATGGAAGTTAAAAATGGTCTTGTATATATTAATGGAGTACTTTCTGATCAAAAAGAAAAATTACAATTCAATTATAAGGTGATCTTTAATACAGATTCTGTCAACTCCGATTCTCTCTACGCCTTGGGAATAAACGAAGGAGGAAAAATGAATAATAAAGGAGAATATTGGTTTACGATGGATGAAAATAACATTCAAGACATCCGAACCATAAAAAGTGTAGTTAGTATTGAGCCTCTGATGGAAAAAAAAGGGAATTACAATGATTATATGTTTCCTGAAGATGAGCATTTCCTTTGGAACCTCGATAATTTCGGTCCACTTTACATCCCCAAAGCTGGCGATTCTGTAAAACTTTCAATCGATTCACTTGCATTATTTCAACGAATAATTGAAACCTATGAAGGCAACGAGCTAAAAACAAGTAATGATTCTATATTTATAAATGGGGCATACGCCACACATTATACATTTAAAATGAATTATTATTTTATGATGGGTGATAACCGCCACAATTCTGCCGATTCCAGATTTTGGGGATTCTTACCCGAAGATCATATCGTAGGGAAAACCGTACTTGTTCTTATGTCAATCAATAAATCTGAAAAAGGGAATACCATCCGCTGGGACAGATGGTTCAAATCCGTTAACTAATTATGAGTATAGCTATTTTACCATCCGTATATCTTGGTCCGGTTCAATATTATCAAAAACTGAAAAATTATGATAATTGTTTAATCGAACATTACGAACATCTTACCAAACAAACGTATCGCTCACGATGTGATATCTACTCACCAAATGGAAAGTTAACACTTAGTATTCCAATTGTTCATCGCAACAAAAGGCAAATCATGAAGGATGTTCGAATTTCTTATGAATACAATTGGCAGACACTACATTGGAGATCATTGGAATCGAGCTACAGAAGATCTCCATTTTTTGAATATTATGAAGATGATTTCAGACCGTATTACCATGATAAAAAATTTGAATTCCTCATCGACCTAAATGAAGCTTTACAACAAGAGATAGTTGGACTTATAAAACTGAAGTGTAATTACCAATTCACAAAAGAATATCAGAAAGACTATTCAGAAGCAACTGACTATCGTACACTTATTAGTCCGAAAGAACCATTGCAAAACGATACTCATTTCGAATTAAAGCCCTACTACCAGGTTTTCGAGCCTCGACATGGCTTTATAGAAAACCTGAGTATACTCGATCTATTATTTAATCAAGGCAGTAAGACCGCTGAATACCTTTAATATTTAACGATCTTTTGGGTAATTGAACCTTTATCATTTTGTAAGGTCAATAAGTACATCCCTTTTTCATAATTGGACAACTCAAACACATCCTCGATTCTCGTTATGTTTTGATATTCCTTTCTCATCAATAATTTCCCGCTGACATCTGTCAATTCAACACGCATATCAACATTATCAACAGCATACAATACAAGATGGAATTGATCCGATGCCGGATTAGGATACACGCTATAACGGACTCCGATAGAAGTACTCTCTTCTACTCCAACAAAGTTGGAAGAAGTAGAGGAGCAACCGCTGATCGCATCTGTTACCTGAACACTGTATGTAGCTGAAAAATCTGTAATGATCAAAATACTATCTGTGGCACCATTGATCAATGATCCATTCATATACCACTGATTGCCTTGAATTGAAGAAGAAAACAAAGTATCATTACTCATGCTGATAACCGGTGTAGCGGGAAGAGGAAATACAGTTATCCTAACGGTGTCGGATACTGATGAACAACCAAATATATCGGTAACCGTAACTGCATAATTATTGGTTGAGTTGCTATTAATGGTCTGTAAAGGCTGACCAGTAGGATACCAATTGTACAAATTGCCAAAAGAGGAAGTCAGTTGAACAACTTGTCCGGCACACAAAGAATCATTATTATTCAAACTTACTTGAGGCTGTGTTTGAGGACTAATTGCAATGTAACTGTACTTCATTACTGAATCTACCCCATTAGCATTTGTAACAACCAATTTTACATCATTATATGTTCCGGGAGTATTATAAACAACAACCGGATTTTGCAAAGTGGATGAGGAAGGTGTTCCTCCCGGGAAAGACCATAACCATGCAGTCGGATTATTTAATGTACTATCAGAGAACTGAACAGTTAAACCTGGACAACCGGCCAATGTATCGGCCGAAAAATTAGCAAATGGTAATGGTGATGAAGGATTATAAATAGATGTTTCCCATAATCCACGACCATAGGTTGCTGCACGCAATTTGCTTGAACCATAATGGATCTCCAGTTCATTAATAATGGTGTTGGGCAAACCATTGCTAAATGGCATCCAAGAATTCATCGTATTATCTTTGTAATACACACCCACATCGGTTCCAACATACAAACCATCATTTGTTCCATTTTGATAGACAATGCAATTTGCAGGAATATTAGGCAAATTACCTGAAACATTGGTCCATGTTTGACCGGCATCACTCGATTTAAATACTTTATTATTGGCAATATATCCCGATCTGGTAATCCAAAGAGTAGAAGGATCTGTTGTACTAACAGCTATGTAAGTGATGGCGCCACCTCCTAAGCTTAAAGGACTAACATTCGTCCAAGCCCCACCTCCATTGCTTGTAACATATAAAGCTGAACCATCAGAAGCATAAATGTATTGTGGATTAGAAGGAGCTACTGCAAGTGATGTTAATCCGTTTGAATTAAAACTCGATATCTTAGTCCATGAATTTCCCCGGTTGGTCGTTTTCCAGACATTATCATAACCTGCATACAGAGTTTGTGGATTAATTGGATCTTGAAGCCATGGTGTTACCCACTCCCCTTCTTCTGAAATATTATTTTTAATATTATTAAACGAAGCACCGCCATTACTTGACCTTTCAATATCTCCGTAATAAAGCTCACCATACATATAATTGGCATTACTCCAATCCACAAAACATTCCATTCCATCGCCTCCAATCACTCGCTCCCAATTTGTTCCTGTTTGAAGATTCGTACCATTGTCCTGCCAACCCTGAATGGTAATATTCGCATTGGTTGCAGCAGCCCCCATTCGATACATTTGAGCAATTTGTAAACCATCACTTAGATCATCAAATGAACTTCCTCCATCCAATGTTCTGAAAATACCACCATCACATCCAACATACAACTCAGGTGTTCCGGGTCTATAGTTTAGATCATGAATATCGGCATGCACATAGGGAGCGCCACCACCACCATACCAATGAGCCATAATTTGCCAACTCAATCCTCCATCGTATGAACGCCAAACATTTACACCTCCAACAACCACTTCATCTTTATCACTTGGAGAGGCTGCAATTGCTAAATCGTACCAACCTTGTCCACCGCTATCCATACCATCAGAATCCCAACCCATTAAATTGGGAAAATTCGCTTGCTGCATGAATGTTTGCCCCTGATTGGTAGAACGATAAAAGCCATAAAAACCATTACTATTGATCTCTGTAGCGATCAAATAAACGTAATTCGGATCGGCAGGAGTAACTGCAATAGCTAATCGACCGACATTAGAAGCCGCAGGTAAACCGTTGGTAGTTGAAACGATTGTAAATGTTGCACCACTATTTGTAGACCTGTAAAAACTTTTTGAGGTAGTTGCGTATACCACAGATGGATCACCGGGTTTAAACTCCATATCCTTTACAGGATTCGCATTGTGTACTTTTGTCCATGTGAGTCCTGCATTGGTTGAGCGATAAATCCCTGCCGTAGTTCCTGCAAATACAATATTGGGATCATTCGGATTAACCAATACTCTGCTAATTTTTCGCGACTGTATCGTTGCAAAATTTAATCCGGTCATTTGCCATGTTACTCCACCATCAACAGACTTTAGAACACCAACGGAATAGGTATCACCTCCATCATCATCACCTGTAGCTATATAAATCGTATTAGGATTTTGTGGATCAATTGCAACATCATTCACACCAATTGAAGGTAATTTATCTGTTGTTGTACTCCAGCTGCTTCCTCCATCATTTGATCGCCATAATCCACCGGCAGGTGCACCAACAAATATCACATTCGGATCAGTCGGATGAAATTCAACACAATTTAACCGGCCTGCTCCGCCTCCACTTGCCGGAACATTGGTTGCTCCGATCAAATGCCAATTCCCACCTGCTTGCATGGCACTTCGATAAGTAGGATCATTGATCAGTCTTTCTAATTCCAGACTTCCTTGTTGTATCAAACTTCTATCTCCCGAAGGGAATACACGCTGTTCAACAAAATGTTCCCAACGCTTATAGATCACAAAACCTTCATTCTCTTCTTCCGTTTCCTTAGAGAATTGAAATATTTTCTTTAACTTTTCTTTACGCTCTTCCTTTTTCCAATACGTATTAAAGGATGATTGAACATCATAAAAATTGACAGAAGGATCGTTCATTTTCTTTGCCCAATCTTGCGATTGAACAGAATTCACAATGAGAATCGCTAACAGCGATACAGATAATTTTTGTAGCATTTAATAAAAATTTACCTAAATATACCGCTTAATTAGCAAATTAGTAAACCTTTTATAAGAGAATTATTAGGAATTGAAACCTTATTTCAAGTGCTTGATCATTATAAAATCATTCATAAAATACCCATTACCTATATCAAAATCTGCTACTTCTTTAATTCTAAAGCCGTTTTTAAAATAAAAGTTGATCGCTTTGTAGTTTTGTCGATTAACGGTCAATTCGATTGTTTCAGCTGATTGAATACCCGACAGGACATGTTCGAACAACTTGCTACCCACCCCTTCTCTTTGCAAGTCCGTATCCACATAAAATTTATGTAAAAAATAGTTTTTGCTATCCGCTGAACTAGTAGAAATATAAGCGACAGGCAAACTATTTTTATAAGCTATTATAAATTGATGCCCATTATCCATTTGTTGAGTCAAACTTTCTGTCGAATACATCTTCTTCAGCATATATTCAATTTGCTCTATGGATATAATATCTATGTAATATTTTCTCCAGATCTTATCTGCTAAGTTTGCGATAATGACTGCATCTGCTTTCGATGCCTTTTTAAATTCCAATTCCATTTTCAATGATTTATCCAATTTGAAATGATCTGTAAGCCATGCTCCGTGAGAACACTCTCCGGGTGAAACTGAATTCCCCGGACATCATATGTATCATGTTTTAATGACATGATATTACCTTTTTCATCCTTAGAAGTGGATATCAGACAAGATGGAAGATCTGTAACTACCCAGGAATGATACCTTCCTACATTGAACGATGTTGGCAAGTTTTCAAAAACATAATCCTCTTTGGTGATATCGATCAAAGAAGTCACACCATGATAAACATGATCTAGGTTTTTCAAACGAGCACCAAATGCTTCTGCAATTGCCTGATGTCCCAAACAGATGCCTAGTATCGGCTTTAAACCGGCATATCTTTTTATTAGCTCCATCATGATACCTGCCTGAGAAGGTAAGCCCGGACCGGGAGATAAGACAATCTTATCGTAAAAAGCGATTTGATCCAGGTGAATTTGATCGTTCCGGAAAACATCAATAGAGGATACTGCATCTACTTTTTCCAGGTAGTGAACCAGATTATAGGTAAAACTATCATAGTTATCCAGAACCAGGATCTTCATTATTTACCTTTTTTAAAAAGTTGTTCCAGACTGATGGCAGATGATTTCCAATTAAACGTGCTCAAAACATAATCATGCCCATTTTTTGCGATCGAATTTCTCAATTCGTTATCAGACAGCATTAATAATATAGCATGTGCATATTGCTCTGGCGTATCGGCAACAATGATCTGTTCGCCATTCTTTGCTTTTAATGCATTATTAGCCATGGATGAAGTAATGCAAGGAATTTCCATCGCCATAGCTTCCAGAAGTTTGTTTTGTAAACCGATACTGATCTGCATAGGTGCAACCAAAAGAACAGATTTTGCATAGTTATCTCTCACATCATTGACCCATCCACTCACAACTACGCGCTCAGAGGCCAAAGCAAGAACCTTATCACTTGGTGATGTTCCTGATATTAACAACCGTACATCAGGTCGTTTAAGCCAAACAATAGGAAGGATCTTATTGACTAAAAATTCTGCACTCTCAATATTAGGGGGATAATTCATGTTCCCGTTGAACAAAAGCTCAAACTCCTTTTCTTTTTTTATTGGTTTAAAGTAGTTAGAGTCAATACCATTTGAAATAACTGATATTTTATCCCTTTCAGGATGAGGGATCAAGGCTCTGTCTTGTTCCGAAATTATGATCTTATTATCAAAGTAAGCAAATACTTCGTGCTCATACTTCAACAATCGTTTATATTCCATTTTCAGTAATGGGCGCATATAAAAATGATCTTTCTCTATCCTCCTCTCTATGCCTTTCGAAAAAACATCCATATAATCCAAGGTCTTGGAGATCTTGCTATTCTTTGCATATTCAGAAGTCCGGATCAATTGACAAAATAGATGATCAGGAGAATGTTTCTTTACAAATTCATCAAAACTCTTTTGTGCCTTTTTAGAATAAAAATAACCTACCTGAAAAGGTAAGCCGGAGAAAAAAGCACGAAACAAATTCCCGATTATTCTCAATTTAGAGAGTGGGAAAACATGGATCGCTACACAATATTTTTTTAGTTCATCTAATGCTGATTGTTCAAGACTTGAATCGTTTAAACAAAAGAGAGTAATCTGGTTATTTTTCGATAATTCCTTTATCTGATTGTACGCACGTAATTTATCCCCTTTTTCAAGAGGGAAAGGAACGCGTGACAATACGATCAGTATCTTCATTTAGCTAGATCTTTATAGAATTGAGACAAGCCCTCACAAATAATTTTGTTATCATACTTTCTTTCAATAAGCTGACGGGCATTTAAACCGATCCGGTCCGAAAAATTTTTATCGGACACACATTGAATGATCTTATCAACGAATTCATTTTCAGAATTTGCAATGAGCAAATCTTCTCCTTCCTTATAATCAATACCTTCGGCTCCAATAGAAGTAGAAATGATCGTTTTGCCCAATGCCATTCCTTCTATGATCTTTACTCGCATCCCTCCACCCGAAAATAAAGGAACAAGCATAATTGATTTCGAATTGATAAATTTATGAGAATCGGGCACTTCTCCTACTACTTGAATATTTTTAGCTTTTAGATCCATTAACCATTGTGGCATATTTCTTCCTGCCAAAAACAGATTTAGCTCCGGAACTCGCTCTATCACTTTGGGCCATACTGTTTCAACGATCCACTTTATGCCTTCCGCATTGGGCATCCAATCCATTGCACCAATATGAAATACAGCAGGGAATTCAGTTGTTGAAGTATCTACATGATAATTCTTGAGGTCAATTCCAAAAGGAATATTGATCAATGGCAGGCGGCATCCGTCTGCTTTAAATGCTTTTAGATCGATCTCGGTTATCGTTGCAACTCCATCGTACCTATTGATCATACCAAGTTCGTACTTTTTTAAGCGGTTCGCCAATAAGTTCAAGTACCATTTTTTTATTGGATTAGCTGTATTATTCGCCAATCGCTGCCAAATTGCATATTCTACATTTTGAGATCTTAATACAATTTTTGCTTTCGAATATTTCCTGATCACCTCAACATAAGGAGCCACCCAAAGCGTCTCAAGATGAACAACATCAAATTGTTCCTGCTTCAAAATACTGGTAAGTCTTTCTTCAAATTCTTTGGAATAAAAACGGACAATATTGTAGGACTCTGAACTAAATAAATTGAGAAATGCATCCAGTGGTTTGATAGATGTATCAATAAAAACGGACTCATAACGTGTTCTTCTTCTATAATCCGCATCGATGTCATTTGAATCAATAAAATGTTTTGGCGTGTTTACTGCTAATACCTTCACTTGGTTACCAGCCTCCAACAATCCTGTAGTAAGTATGTTCATAGCAACACTTCCACCATCTTTAGGCGGAAAAGGAGGCTTGCTACATATTTGTAAAATATTCATAATGTATTGTTGGTAATCTAAGGACAAATATAACAAATGCAGCTTACTCTTTGTTATTAATAATGAATGCTTATTTTTGTCTAAATTATTCAAAAATGGCAATAAAGGACAAATATCTAATTACCGGTTTCTCAGGTTTTGTGAGCAAGCACTTTTTAGAATATTTGGAACAAAATAATATTGAAGCGGAGATAATTGGAATAGATGTTCACATGCCCGAATTTAATTATTCAAATTACCGTTCCTTAAATTGTAGCTTTGAAACAATTGACTTACTCAATAAAGAGGAAGTTGAACGGATCATCAATACATTTAAACCCAATTACATTTTACACTTAGCATCCTATAGCAGTGTGGCATATAGCTGGAAAAATCCGGTAAATAGTTTCACCAATAACACCAACATATTCTTAAATCTTATTGAGTCGGTAAGAACAACCGGATGTCAATGCAGGATCCTATCTATAGGATCATCTGAAGAATATGGAAATGTGTCGGAGAAGGATCTTCCTTTAAAAGAAGATCAAGTATTACATCCTATCAGTCCGTATGCCGTAGCCCGTGTGTCACAAGAGATGCTTTCAAAAGTATATTGCACAAGCTACGGATTAGACATTGTTATGACACGTTCTTTTAATCATATTGGTGCCGGCCAAAAGGATGTTTTTGTTGTTCCCTCATTTGCGAAACAACTTATTAATCTTAAAAAAGATCATACATCAAAAAAAGAGTTATTTACTGGCGATACTACCATTGTGCGTGACTTCATAGACGTAAAAGATGTTGTAAATGCCTATTACCTGCTTTTTCAAAAGGGCAAAAAAGGAGAGATCTACAACATCTGTTCGGGAAAAGGAACATCACTCAATGAAGTTATTTCTATTCTGACAGAGCTTTTGAATATTGATATTACACATACGATCAATCCCGATCTGGTTCGACCAAATGACAATAAGATCATTATTGGATGTAATCAAAAAATAATGAATGATACCGGCTGGAGCTGTAAAATACCTTTAAACCAAAGTCTTCAAGAGATCATTGCCGATCTCAACAAATAACGATTATTTATTTTTTTTAGAAAAAATATTTTTGATCGGGCTTAAATACGCATCGATATTGAATAGATTGCTATCGGAAGTTGCCTTATAGGTCAAGAAAATTCCAACAGGCAACAATATAATGGTTGCCAACCACATGCCCTGATAAGCAGGAATTGTGCCTTCCTTGGCGAGTTTCTCTCCTGTAATTGATAGGATATGAAATACTAAAAAGAAGATGATCGAAACAACCATCGGCATACCTAAGCCGCCCTTTCTAATAATTGCTCCTAGAGGCGCTCCAATAAAAAACAAAACTACACAGGCAATGGATAAAGTGAATTTCCGGTGCCATTCAATGTTGAACCGATCCACTGAAAATGCATCATTATCGGTATCGTTATATACCGATTCGGTGTATGCTTTTGCACTTCTGGCAATATTGGATGCGATCTCAATAGCATTTAATTTTTGCTGTTTGGACAGATCTTCAAATGTTAATTCATTCGCTGCTTCCTTGCTTCCATTTTCAGCTAGTTTATATTTTGAATAATAGGTTTGAATAAGTTGCTTCCCAAATTCTCTTTTCCTTACATCAATTTTTATCTTCAAAGAATCAACGGCAGTATTTAATTGCGACAAATTCATCATCTGCGCATTATTCTTAAACAAGGCTTCGTCTGTTCTCGACATTTTGAATTCGGAAAGATCGAAGCGGATCACTCTTTCTTCAAATTTATCTCTGATCAGCGGATGCGTCTCTGCATCTTTTGGATTATCGGCCATCTCTTTATAACTCACACCATTTTTAAGGGTAAGTACCAAAAACATTTTATCAGCCGTTTGCTCCATTACCCCGCTTTCAGCAGACAGGATAATATTATTACCCTGCATAGCCCGGTGATCATAGATCATAATATCATTCAGTGTTTTACCATCCTTCCCCTTTTTCCCTACACGTATGCTAAAACCTTCCAAGCCATTATTAAAGACACCATCCTTAAATAATAATGCCGGCTTCGATTCTCTTACATCATACAATAATGAACCGGCCTTTAGATTGGTATAAGGAAGAATATTATTGGAGAAATAGAATGCAGCTACAGATATCAAGGTGGTAAAAACCAGCAAGGGCATCATGATCTTTTGCAAAGAAAGCCCGGAACTTTTCATGGCCGTAAGCTCAAAATGTTCTCCCAGGTTACCGAAAGTCATTAAAGAAGACAATAAGATCGCCAGTGGTAATGCCGTGGGAATTGTAGTTAAGGAAAAATAAAAGAAAAGTTCTGATAAAACACCAGCTCCTAATCCCTTGCCGACAAAATCATCTATATACTTGAAAATAAACATCATAAAGAACACAAACATGGCAATGAAAAAGGTCATTACAAATGGTCCTAAATATGACTTTAAAATAAACTTATGAAGTGTTTTCATTCTTATCTCCACGGGGGCTGACAAATATAGCAAATACTATGCTATATTTGTGGGAGTAAAAAAGCATAAATACAGCATGCCATCTATCTTCTCATCAAAAACAATCCCCTTTTGGTTGTTTACCATTGCATCTATTTTTATCCTGACGATATCTCAACTCATTCAGGATGGCGTATTTATGGATGGAATGTTATACATCAGCGTAAGTAAAAATTTGGCGGATGGCATGGGTAACTTTTGGGAGCCGCATTTTAGTAAAACAGTTATGCCTGTATTTAGAGAACAACCTCCCCTCTATTTTGGAATGTTAGCGGTCTTATTCAAGATCTTTGGCTCGAGCATGTATGTGGAACGTCTCTACTGCTTTCTATGTTTTGTGATCACACTTTTCTACATCCACAAAATATGGCGTTCTGTGTATGCAAGCAATAAATCCATTGCCGCTAACAGCTGGCTTCCAATTTTGTTCTTTTCATCTATCCCTGTTGCTTTTTGGGCTTATGCCAATCATGTGGAAGAAACGGTAATGACCATGTTCGCTACCATGTCGGTTTACTATCTAAGTAAAGCGCTTTTTGAGAGAGAAAAAGTGATATTAAATATTATCATTGCCGGGATCTGTGTTTTCCTATCCAGCCTTACCAAAGGAATACAAGGAATGTTTCCGATCGCAGGCGTATTCTTTTATTGGATCGCTAAAAAAGATTTTACGTTCAAACAAAATGTCATTTATTCCTCTCTTCTTGTTCTTACTCCATTTGCTATTTATGGCATATTATTCCTGATCGATCCACATATTTACGAAGTGCTAAAAATGTATCTCGAGAACCGCTTGGGAATAGCCTTTAAAGGAACCATGCACAACACGACTGATAATCGTTTTGAGATCATGATACGATTATTTACCGAGCTTATACCCATGCTTGCACTAATGCTGATCTTCTTTATATGGAATAAAAAATGGAAAAACAATGGTGCCTCTTCCACATTTCATAAAACAGAAGTTCTTTGGTTCCTATTGATCGGATTCTCCGGCTCAGTTCCATTAATGTCAACATTAGAGCAAAGAGGATTTTATTTACTCACTTCATTACCCATGTTTGCCTTAACCGGTGCCTGTGCTATTGCAAACAACGTAACAGAAATTACAGAGAAGATCAACATAAGCAGCTCAAGCTTAAAAATGGTCAGATGGGCGATGCTTGTTGTTCTTACCGGATCTATTATTTATACAGCTACTTGTGTTGGCAAAACAAAACGTGATAAAGAAATGCTAAGCGATATTTACACCTTAGGAACGATCATTCCTAGAGGAGAAATAATCGGTATTCCGCTTGATATGTGGGAAAAATGGAATTTTCAAACGTATATGGTTCGATTCAATTATATAAGTTTAGATGGAACAGGTCAAAAAAACAAATACTTTGCTATTGCCAAAGAATTGCCTAAAACACTAGTCCCTGAAGGATATGAATTATACCCGCTAAAAACGGAGTATCTCGATCTGTATATCTTAAAGACGGATCAATAAACATTATTTTATTACTTTTGCAACAAATACAAAAAAATGATCAAGAATAAAAAAGTAGTTGTCGTATTACCGGCCTACAATGCAGCCCTTACTCTGGAAAAAACATATAACGAGATCCCTTTTGATATTGTGGATGAAGTGGTGCTTGTAGATGATGTAAGTAAAGACAATACTGTTGAAGTTGCCAAACGAATTGGGATCAAACACATTGTTCAGCATCAGAAAAATCGCGGATATGGCGGTAATCAAAAGTCATGCTACGACAAAGCCTTGGAATTAGGTGGCGATATTGTGATCATGCTGCACCCTGACTATCAATATACACCACTATTAATTCAATCAATGGCACATATCATTGCCAATGATCTTTATCCTGCGGTGTTTGGCTCCCGTATTTTAGGGAAAGGAGCTTTAAAAGGTGGAATGCCTTTGTATAAATACTTTTTCAATCGCTGCTTAACACTTACACAAAACATACTGATCAATCAAAAATTATCGGAATACCATACCGGTTACCGTGCATTTTCCAGAGAGATCCTGGAGACAGTAGATTACCACGCGAATGACGATGATTTTGTATTTGACAATGAAATGATCTCTCAGGTATTTATGGCCGGTTTCGAGATCGCGGAGATCACTTGCCCGACCAAATATTTTGAAGAAGCTTCCTCGATCAACTTCTCCCGTAGTATGAAATATGGATTAGGCGTATTAAGGGTTTCATTTACACATTTCTTCTATAAAATGGGCTTGAATAAATCCAAGATCTACAACAGAAAAAAATAACACAGATCTCCCCCGTTTAAAATAAGCGGGGGATTTTTTATGGAATCTATTTCAACCCGGCATCTTCATATAAAATCCTATTTACTATGAAGACCGAATCCCAACCAAAGATCACCATCCCGAAACCCTGTCATGAGAACTGGGATGAAATGACTCCTAACGAAAAAGGTGCATTTTGTGCTAAATGTTGTAAAACCGTGGTTGATTTTACTAAAAAATCAATTGAAGAAATTGTTCAACACATAGAAGAACGTAAAAATGAAAAAGTATGTGGCCGCTTCGAAAACGAACAAGTAAGTAGCCCCGCTGTGATCAATTTTAAGATCCCAATTTCCTTATTACCAACCAATATCTCTATCCGTAAGGCATTTGCGATAGCTGCTTTTTTAGTGTTTGGAGTTGGCTTATTCAGCTGTTCTACTCATACAGGACGAACGATGGGTGAAATAAGTGTAATTGACACACCAACAGTTGGCACCACGCCTAGCATTGCAACAGAAAAATTAATGGGAGATACGGTAATTGTAGTGGAACCTATGACAAAAGGAGAAGTACAGATTGACACTACCCCAATAGCCCATCCGAAAATGGGAAAGGTCAAAATTGAGTAAAAAAAATCCCCCACATAAGCGTGGGGGATTTTTTATTCTGCTTTAGGAGCTTCTGTTTGAGTTGAATCAGTTGCCGGTTTTGCCGGAGCAGGTTTAGGCTGCGGCTTTACCTTTTTCTTATTCTTTTGAGTCCCTGAAAAATCATAGGTATGAATTACTTTTCCTTTTTTACGATGTGTCAATGTTCCTGTGATCTTATCATCGTCAACAGAACCCTCCCATGAAAAACGTTCTTGTGATTCATCATTTTTAGCTTCCACAGTATACTTCACAATTGATTTTCCGGAAGTGGAATCCACCTCATACTCATAATCTACTTGTGATGGAAACCCGGCTAGGCCCATGAATGAAGACTTGTATTTACCGGTCATAAAACTTACTTCATCCTTTTGAGGTTCAGCTTTCTTCTTTTCTTGCTCAGTAAGGGTTATGGAGAAGATCTTTCCGTCAACCGGACTTTTCTTTTTTGCCTGAGCAAAACCTGCATTTGATATCAATGCAAGAAAACAAATAATGATCGCTTTTTTCATATTATAAGAAACCTCCCATTTCTGTTTTTACACGATGTCTGTTGCCTTGGCAATCTTTACGTCCACCACATGAACTCAAGATGATGATCGTTGCCACAACGAACAAGCTTATTCCAATTGTTTTTTTCATTTCAGTAGTTTTTGTTTAAAAAAAAATTAGAACGCAGCAATCTTATCTGACATATACTGTCCGGACTTCAATTTGCCAACGATCTTATTGAAGCAATCAATGGTGTAATTTACATCTTCCATTGTATGAGCTGCAGTAGGGATCAAACGTAAAATGATCATTCCTTTTGGCACAACCGGATAAACGACCATTGAACAGAAAATATTGTAATTTTCACGTAAGTCAAGGATCAAATTAGTAGCTTCCGGAATAGAACCATTCATATACACAGGTGTTACACAAGAGTTGGTATCCCCGATCTCAAATCCGGCTTTTTTCAAACCTGATTGTAATGCATTGGTGATCTCCCACAATTTATTTTTCAACTCCGGCTGAGTTCTCATTAATTCAATTCGCTTTAAAGCACCTACTACCAATGGCATAGGCAATGCTTTAGCAAATATTTGAGAACGCATGTTGTAACGTAAGTACTCAACAATATTTTCTTCGCTGGAAATGAATCCACCGATCAAAGCAAATGATTTCGCAAATGTTCCAAAATAAATATCGATTCCATCCTGGCAACCTTGCTCTTGGCCTGTACCACCACCGGTAGCACCTAATGTGCCGATACCATGTGCATCATCCACGAACAAACGGAATTTGAATTTTTTCTTTAACTCAACGATCTCTTTTAATTTTCCTTGATCGCCACGCATACCAAAAACGCCTTCCGTGATCACTAAAATAGATCCGTTTTGTGCTTCCGCTAATTTTGTAGCACGCTCTAATTGTTTTTCACAATCAGCAATATCATTGTGTTTAAACACATAACGTTTCCCCATGTGTAAACGAACACCATCTAAAATACAAGCATGTGATTCAGCATCATACACGATCACATCGTGACGATCCACCAAACAATCAATAGCCGAAACCATTGCCTGATATCCGAAATTACAAAGGATCGTATCTTCTTTTTGAACGAATGCCGATAATTCAGACTCTAATTGCTCATGAAAATTAGAATTACCGCTCATCATACGTGCTCCCATTGGCATTGCAAAACCATATTTCGCAGCAGCATCCGCATCGGCTTTACGTACTTCAGGGTGATTCGCTAATCCTAAATAGTTATTTAAACTCCAATTCAAACGCTCTTTTCCTCTAAAGATCATTTTTGGACCGATCTCCCCTTCTAATTTAGGGAAAGTAAAGTATCCATGTGACTCTTTTGCGTGCATTCCAATTGGACCACGATTTGCTTTGATCTTTTCAAATAAATCTTTCATTTTATCGTTAAGTTTTGTGATTTCTAAAAATTAAAGGGCAAATTTACTGTTTTTTGCCCCTATTTTCAAAGGTTTTTTAATTAACAGGGGTCGAAAAAATAATTGTAATTATTCCGCTTAAAAATACTATATTTGCTGTCCTTTTTATGACAAGAATCTATTCTTACATATTAACAATTTTTGCACTGCTATTGCTTTTGGGTGCTTGTAACACCGAAAAAGTGTATGAATCCACTAATAGCAACAAGAAAAAACGCTTCGACCCAACCATCGGTAAGTTCAATAAATTGGTTAAAAGTGGCGATATGGATGCTAAATATGCAGCAGCCATTAAATATTTTGAGCAAGAAGACTACACCCGTGCTCTGACTCTTTTGGAGGAATTGATGAGTGTTTTTAGAGGGACTGCCAAAGCTGAAGAGATCCACTACTACTATGCGTATTGCAATTACAACATAGGCGATTATATCATTGCAGGCTATCATTTCCGCAACTATGTGCGTATTTTCCCGATGGGCAAACATGCCGAGGAATGTGCTTACATGAACGCTTATTGTTTTTACCTGAATTCACCTGAGTACAGCTTGGAACAAATTGATACAAAGCTAGCTATCAAGGAATTCCAAAAATTTGTTAACCAATATCCTAAAAGCGAGAAGATCCCTGAATGCAACAAACTATTGGATCAGTTAAGAGCAAAATTGGAGCGTAAATCCTATGAAAATGCCATGCTTTACTTCAATATGAGCGACTACAAGGCTTCCATTGTGGCATTTGGTAATCATCTAAACGACTTCCCGGATACGCCACACCGTGAAGAGATCAACTATTTGACCATAAAATCGCACTATTTATTGGCTTTGAACAGTATTGACGCAAAAAAACCGGAGCGATTTAAGGCTGCTGTCGATTCTTATATTAAATTTGCAGAATCTTTTCCAAAATCGGATTATTTAAAACAAGCGGAAACGATCTACAATAGTGCATTAAAAAATTTAGAAAAGTATAATAAACAAACATCATAAATAAAATGGACTACAAAAAAACAAACGCTGATCTTACAACTACAACTCGCGATTTAAGAGACTTAGACGGAAAAACAGGTAACCTTTACGAAAGTATTGCTATTATCTCTAAACGTGCTAACCAGATCAGTGCGGAAATGAAAGAAGAGCTTACCAATAAATTGGCAGAGTTCGCATCTCATACCGACAATTTGGAGGAGATCTTCGAAAACAGAGAGCAAATTGAGATCTCTAAATATTATGAGCGTTTACCGAAGCCTTCATTGATCGCTATCAACGAGTTTATGGAAAATAAGATCTATTTCCGTAATCCACAGGCTGATTCACAAAAGTAATCACAACATTTTTAAAGGTTGGCAGTAGGCAATTTTTCAGTAAGCGTTGAGCGACTGTAAACTTGGAACTGCCAACTTTTTGTTTTTAGATGTTAAAAAACAAGAACATACTCATCGGTGTAACGGGCAGCATTGCGGCCTACAAAATTGCGCATCTGACAAGGCTTTTTGTAAAAGAAGGAGCTCATGTAAAGATCGTGATGAGCAAAGCTGCCACCGAATTCATTACTCCGCTAACCTTATCTACACTTTCCAAACATCCTGTTTTGATCGATTTTAAGAATGGGGATTCAGGGGAATGGAACAACCATGTGGACTTGGGATTATGGGCTGATGTGATGATCATTGCGCCTGCATCAGCCAACACCATTGCAAAAATGGCAAATGGCATTTGTGATAATCTGTTGCTAGCCACCTACCTTTCGGCCCGCTGCAAGGTTTATTTTGCTCCTGCCATGGATCTGGACATGTATCAACACCCATCCACAAAAGCCAACATTCAGAAATTACTTCAATTTGGTAATACGATCATCAAGCCTGAAAATGGTGAATTAGCCAGCGGCTTGATAGGTGAAGGAAGAATGGCAGAACCGGAAACCATTCTGTCGTTCATAAAGCAGGAATTTTCAAAAACTCAGCCTCTTAAAGGGAAAAAAGTACTTGTGACTGCCGGTCCGACTTATGAAGCCATTGACCCAGTGCGTTTTATAGGCAATCATTCCAGTGGAAAAATGGGATTTGCTTTAGCTGAAACATTAGCAGAACAAGGTGCAGAGGTTACTTTGGTATGCGGTCCCACTGCCCTATCCACTACAAATAAGAAAATAAAACGCATAGATATTACCAGTGCTGAAGAGCTTTATAATGCAAGCACCAAAGCATTTCAGCAAGCAGATATTGCTATTTTAGCAGCTGCTGTTGCTGATTTCAAACCGGCAAAAGTAGCGTCACAAAAGATCAAAAAAAGCAATAATTCCAAAACAATAGAACTTGAACCCACCAAAGACACCTTGGCTGAATTGGGTAAACGTAAGAAAAAAGGACAGTTGCTGATCGGATTTGCTTTAGAAACAAACAATGAAATAGAACATGCGAAATTAAAGATCAAGAATAAAAACCTGGATCTGATCGTATTGAATTCATTAAAAGACAAAGGTGCGGGATTCAAGACCGATACCAACAAGATCACGCTTATTGACAAATACAATAAAACAACTAAATTTGAGTTAAAAAGCAAGCTTGATACTGCCAAAGACATCATTGCTGCTATTTTAAAATTAAAAAAATAAACGTGCGTAAAACGATACTATATTTTCTACTTCTGATCACCTCCTTCAGTTTTGCTCAAGAGCTGAACTGTAAAGTACAAGTTTTATCTCAGCAAATTCAAGGAACTGATAAGCGTGTGTTTACGACTTTGCAAACAGCCATATTTGAGTTCATGAACAATAAAAAATGGACCAATGATCAGTTTAAACTAGACGAACGAATTGACTGCAGTATATTGATCAATGTTACCGAGCGTCCATCTACCGATCAGTTTATTGCAACAATCCAGGTTCAGTCACGCAGACCCGTTTACAAATCATCCTACAACTCTGTTTTATTGAATTACAACGATAATGATTTCCAATTTACCTATTTAGAAAATCAACCCTTGGAGTTCAATGAGAATCAATTCACAACTAACCTTACTTCTGTTTTAGGCTTTTATGCCTATTTGATCATCGGGATGGATTACGATACATTCGCTATGAATGGCGGAACCACCTATTTACAAAAAGCACAGAACATTGTAAATCAGGCACAGAACACTTCAGAAACGGGCTGGAGAGCATTTGAAAGTAATAAGAACAGATACTGGTTGATCAACAATATGCTGGATGCACCATTTATCAATATCAGAGAGTGTATGTACAATTATCACCGTAAAGGATTGGATGAAATGGTTTCCAATAAAGAAGGTGGCCGTGCCAATATTTTAGAAGCATTGGAATCATTAAGAAAAGTCCACCAAGCCCGTCCGCTTTCTTTTGCTATGCAAGTATTTTTCAATGCGAAGTCAGACGAGATAATCAACATCTTTTCAGGTGCATTTTCTGATGAAAAATCAAAAGTGATCACATTGCTTAACGATATCGATCCTACCAATAGTAACAAGTACCAAAAGATCATGGCGAATCAGTAAGTCGGAGTTAAAAGGTTGGAAGGTTAAAAAGTTGGAGAGTTGAAGATGTTGGAGTAAACAATTCATCAAACATCCGCTATCAATCATCAATCGCTATTTATCAATCTCTAAACTTCCATGTTCACAAGCGTTCTCGATACAGCTCGTTCCTCGCCACTCGAACTGACGTTTCATCTTAAAATCCTAGATTCACAATCATCCATCAACAATCCCCTTTCCCCACACTGTTAATTTCTTTTGAATTTTTCCTCTAAAGAAAGCCTATTAAAATCCTAACTTAGCATCACTATGCTAAAACATCTGTCTGTTCAGAATTATGCTTTGATCGACCAGCTTGAGGTTGAATTTGCTGATGGATTAACCATTATTACTGGCGAAACCGGAGCAGGAAAATCGATCTTGTTAGGTGCATTAGGACTCATTGCCGGTTCGCGTGCCGATATACAATCATTACAGGACAAATCAAAAAAATGCATCATTGAAGCGGCATTCAATATCAAAGGATATGCATTGAACGATTTTTTCAATGAGCATGAATTAGATTACGAAGCCATAACAACGATCAGAAGAGAGATCAATCCTGAAGGAAAATCAAGAGCCTTCATCAATGACACTCCTGTTACACTCAATCAATTAAAAGATTTAGGTGAACGATTGATCGATATCCATTCACAACATCAAACATTATCCTTAAATGGAGCCGATTTTCAGCTGTCGGTGGTAGATGCTTTTGCGAAGCACGAGTCGCTTTTAAATGAATATAAAACTGAATACAAAAACTTCCGTTCACTCGAAAAACAACTGAACGAACTGATAGAAAAAGAAGCACAGGCGAAAAAAGACATGGACTATTTTCAGTTTCAATTCAATGAACTGGAAGATGCCAATCTAAAAGCAGGAGAACAAGCCGCATTAGAGCAGGAATTAGAAACATTGAACAATGCGGAGGATATAAAATTAAATTTATCAAAAGCTGCATTTGGCTTAAGCGGTGGAGAACAAAATTTACTCTCCTCACTCAATGAGGTCAAAAATATTCTGAATGGATTGAGCAAATTCAAACCGGAAATTGCCGAACTGAATACCCGTATCAATAGCTCCTACATTGAATTAAAAGATATTTCTAATGAATTGGAAGCCTTAGAACAGGAAATTTTATACGATCCGAAAAGAATTGAGATCTTGAATGATCAGTTGGATGCTATTTACCGCTTGCAACAAAAACATCAGGTAAAAACTATTGAAGAATTGATCGCTATAAAAGATGAGTTGAGCAACAAACTCCTTGATTTTAGTTCGCTCGAATCAGAGATCGAAAAAGTTAAAGCATTATTGGAGCGATCAGATAAAACACTTTCAGAAAAAGCAAAAACGATCTCTGAAAATCGCAAAAAAGTGATCCCGAAGATCGAAAAAGAGATCGGCTCTCTCCTATCTTCCTTATCGATGCCCAATGCTCAGTTAAAGATCGAACAAAAAGCAATGGAGACGTATAGTGCCAATGGTATCGACAAGATCAACTTTCTATTCTCTGCAAACAAAGGAAGCGAGTTTAAAGAGCTAAACAAAGTAGCATCCGGAGGTGAATTATCGCGCTTGATGCTAAGCATCAAATCATTAATTGCACAACTTACAGCATTACCGACCATTATTTTTGATGAGATCGACACCGGAGTTTCGGGCGATGTAGCCGATAAAGTGGGAAGTATCATGAATACCATGTCGGGAAAAATGCAAGTGATCACGATCACGCATTTACCTCAAATAGCCAGCAAGGGAGGTTCGCATTTATTTGTGTATAAAGAAGATAAAAACAACAAAACCTATAGCAATATCAGAAAATTAAGTGCGGATGAACGGGTACAAGAAATTGCTAAAATGCTGAGCACAGGCAATCCTTCTGCAGCGGCAATAAGCAATGCCAAGGAATTGCTCAAAAACTAAAGGATTTGCTATATTTGTAAAAGATGTCGGACGGTAGATGATGGACGATTGATGTTGGATGTTAGACGTTTTTAAATAAATAACATAATAAATCAATAATTAATTAACTCAACAATTCTAAACTAAACAATATGTCATACAATTTATTAAAAGGAAAACGCGGGATCATTACAGGAGCATTGGACGAAAATTCTATTGCCTGGAAAGTAGCTGAGAAAGCACATGAGCAAGGTGCTACATTTGTATTAACGAATGCACCGATAGCCATGCGTATGGGTGAGATCAACAAATTGGCGGAAAAAACCAATTCGAAAATTATTCCGGCAGATGCTACCAATGTGGAAGACCTGACAAAACTATTTACCGAATCACAAGAAGTATTAGGTGGAAAGATCGACTTTGTATTGCATTCTATTGGTATGAGTGTGAACATCCGTAAGAACATTCCTTACACAGAGTCTAATTATGATTATTTCATGAAAGGGATCGATGTATCTGCCATGTCATTTCACAAGATGTTAGCAGTAGCTAAAAAGCTGGATGCGATCAATGAATGGGGAAGTGTGGTAGCATTAACCCATATGGCTGCTCAGCGTACCTATCCATTCTATACGGATATGGCTGATATCAAAGCAATGTTAGAATCAATTGCACGTAGCTTTGGATACCATTACGGTCTAGAGAAAAAAGTACGTATCAACACGGTTTCTCAATCACCAACAAAAACAACTGCTGGAACCGGTATTAAAGGCTTTGGCGATTTCTATGACTATGCTGATTCTATTGCACCATTAGGAAATGCAAGTGCTGAAGACTGTGCGAACTATTGTATCACTTTATTCTCTGATTTAACACGCATGGTAACGATGCAAAATCTTTTCCATGATGGTGGTTATTCTACAACAGGTGTGAGTATGGAAGTAATGAGTAAGTTGGGAATTCAGTAAGAAGTATAAAGTAGTAAGTATAAGGTATAAAGTATATTACCTCTAATAAAAAAGGACTCAAATGAGTCCTTTTTTATTTAGAATTCAATAATGATCCCCAGCGTTTGTAAAGAAACTGTTGAATAGTTATCTACGAATTTTGTTTTGTAAGCGACCGGATTGGAAGGGTCTGTTTGCGGATCGCCATTCGCATCTCTATCCAATAACAACAAAGGAGGCTGCTCCGATTTGGAACGATATACATTTTGTATGTCCAGATAAATGTTCAAGGACCATTTTTTGAAAAAGAACTTTTTATCCACCCTCATATCCAATTGATGGTATGGCGCTAAACGCTCTGTATTCAAACGGTCGTAATCGGCCAATCCTCTCCCATTGATATCCCAAACTGTTTTAATAGAAGAAGCTTGTGCATCAACAGGTGTGTAAGGGCTACCGCCCAGATAACGCCACTTGGCGCCCAATTCCCAATTACGTTTGAATTTTTTACCAAAAGTTAGTGACACAATATTTCCATTGTCCCAAGCCGATGCAATGTAATCGCCTTTTTTATCCTGAAACTGACTTGTAACTAATGTATAGGCAATGATACCATAGAATCCTTTGTATAACTTCTGCTGGATCATAAACTCCAATCCATATGATCTTCCTTTAGTGATGGATGTAACAGGCTCATTCCCTATCACTCCAAAATCACCACCTAAATTCGCTAAGGAGATCGAATCTCTCAAAGAAAATGGATAACGGTCATACACCTTATAAAATCCTTCTACCGTAAACTTTGTATTTACTTTTGTATTGTATTCGAATCCTGCAACGATATGATCATTCGTAATATAGCTTACACTGTTCTGCTTATTGATGAGTGTATTGGTTGAATCGCGATAGCCCAAAACGGTATAAGCAGGCAATTGATAGTATCTTCCTACATTAAAATTAAAGCTCAAAGCATCGGTAATGTTCAATGCCAAGGAGAATCGTGGTGACAGCTGTTCCAATGGATTCAACATTTGAGCAGAATAATCAGCCATATCAGTACGAACACCTAAGGACAGGATCAGTCGCTCATTGAACAAGCCTTTACTCACTTGTCCGAACAATGAGAATTTATTAAAATTCAATTTGGAATCGAAGTCGATCAACACCTGCCCTGCCGGTGTGGTGATCTTGTTAAAAGTAGAATTGGTATAGGTTACATTTTCAAAACCGGCACCCACATTCACTTTAAAGCCTTTATTGCGGTAAGTATCTTCTATACGAAATTTATTTTCGATCTCTTGAGAGATATAATCCAATATTTTATTGTTGGGATCGGACTCATCATTGTTTCTGTACTTATAGGCACGGTTATTCAAATGGTTACGACTTACGACAACCGTCAAATAACTCTTTTCGAAGAAATGCTTATAGTTAGCACCCACAGTGTAATTCCATTGGGTGGTCACCGGCAAATAACCTAATATATATTTCTGCTCTTCGGTTTTGTTGGCATCCAGATTCAGTTTAAAATCATCAATAGCGCCTAATCCAATGAAGGATATCTCGTTTTTATCGTTGAAACGGATCTTGGCTTTGAACTGTGCATCGTTGTAGATAGGCAAGAATGGAAGTTCCAACAATTTAAATAACCATCCTAAATACGATCTGCGGGCAGATGCAATGAATGTTGCTTTTTTTCCGATCGGGCCATCCAATGTTAAACCAAGATCAGAGGAACCGAGTGTAGCTGTGGTAACCAATTTTTCGGAGTTTCCATCCTTTTGTTTGAAGTCGAAAACAGAGCTGAGTGTATTTCCTCTGTTGGCTGGAAAGGCACCGGAATAAAAATCGACTTCACGGATAAAGTTCACGTTGATAAGACCAACGGGACCACCGGAAGCACCTTGCGTAGCAAAATGGTTGATGTTCGGCACTTCTATTCCATCCAGATAAAAACGGTTCTCGTTAGGAGCACCACCACGAATGATGATATCATTCCTGAAAGAGGCTGTGGAAGAAACACCAGGTAAAGATTGGATCACCTTGGATATATCGCGATTTCCGCCCGGATTACGGTCAATTTCAGAAGAACCGATGGTACGCATAGACACAGGACTTTCCTCTGTTTTGTTAAACGGAGATGCCGTTACTTCGATCACCTGAAGACTATCGATCTGTTCTTCCAGAGGGATATTTAAAACGGTTGGTGTAAAATTATTAACCTGTATCTCAAAGATATTCTTCTTTCTAAAGCCTACATAGGAAACACTTAAGTTGTATAAACCGGGCTCTAAATTTTTTAATTCATATTTACCATCCAGATCAGTCGTTGCTGCCACATTGATAGACGTGATGCCCACAGAAGCGAATGGGATAGGATCGTTATTAATGGAATTGTACACTTTTCCTTTGATAACGCCTGTTTGAGCGAAACTTAAAATTGGAGCAAAAGCAATGATTAAAGCAAATATTTTCTTCATAATGTAAATCAACAAATAAGGCAATTAAAGGTTCAAAACTGCATAAAAAAAACGCTTTATTTCTAAAGCGTTTCTTGAGTAATATCAGATTGAATTATCCTAACAATGTTTTTTCTGCAGCTTTTAAAATAGCAAACGCTTTTTCAGTAGTAGCTGATTCTGCATAGTTACGTAATACCGGCTCGGTACCCGAAGCACGGATCATCAACCATTCATCATTGTCAAAGAAATATTTCCATCCATCGATCGTTTCGAGGCGGGTCACTTTGTAGGGACCGAAAGCATCGTATTTATTGTTTTTACAATTCTCAACAATGGTATTCTTTACTTCTTCTTTTAGATGAAGATCGCTACGTTCAAATTTGAATTCACCAACGATCTTGTAGATCTCTTGTGTTAACTCATCCAATGTTTTACCTGATTTTACCATGTACTCCCAAATGGTCAAGCCCATCCAAATACCGTCACGTTCAGGAATATGACCTTTGATGGCAATTCCACCACTCTCTTCTCCACCCAACAAAACATCTTCTGAGATCATGATACCGGCAATGTGTTTAAATCCGATCTGTACTACCTGATATTCCAAGCCATAGTGTTCGCACATTTTCTTAACACGAGGTGTTACAGAAAAAGCATTTACTACTTTTCCAGTATATTTCTTTTGTGTCACCAAATAATTGATCAACAACAAGATAATGTGATGTGAATCCACAAAGTTTCCTTTGCTATCATATAAACCAATACGGTCAGCATCGCCATCAGTTGCCAAACCGCAATCAATATCTCCGCTTTCTTTTATCAAGTTAGAGAACGGCATCAAATTTTTATGAATAGGCTCAGGTGCTTGTCCTTCAAATCCCGGATTATAATCACAATGCATGAAGGTGATATCCGGCAATAATCTGCGCATTACATTTTGTCCGGCACCATACATGGCATCGTATGCAAAATTCATCTTCGAATTACGGATGGCATTCATATCGAAATTTTTCTCCACATGCTCCACATACATGGTTTCCAGATCAAGGTATTCTACCAATCCAGTCTTTTGAAATTCTGCAATAGATAGTTTATCCAGATCAATGTTATTTTTCTCAGGGATAATATCTTCTACTTCCTGAATTTGAGCAGGCAATAAAGGACCACCAAAATGTCCTTTTAGTTTGTATCCATTATAAGAAGGAGGGTTGTGAGAAGCAGTAAGGATTATACCTAAAGAAGCCCCTTTATTTTTTGTCCCCAATGAAACCATTGGAGTAGAAACAAAATCTTTTGCTAAAAACACTTTAATACCTGCATTCGCTAATACTTTCGTTACAGTTTCTGCAAACAACTCACCGGCAAAGCGGCAATCGTGTCCAACCACAACACTGGGTTTATCAAAGTTTTTCTTCAACCATTCAGCTGTAGCTATTGTAACGCGGGCAACATTATCAACGGTAAAATCTTTCGCGATAATGGCTCTCCAGCCATCAGTTCCAAATTTAATTTTTGTCATAGTTCTAAAAATTAGAGTGCAAAGATAAGAATTTCAGTCGAATTGGGGATGTGTTGACCGCCAATTAACCAGCTGACAATCAATCTCTTTTCAAGTATTTGCTGACCACAAATAGAATCCCGAAAGAAATGGCAACATAGAAAACCGGCAAAAATGCCAGATAATGCCTTAGTGCCATCCAATGGATACGGGCAACATACCGGTTCAAAAGAAAAGTGGTAAGGAAGAAGACAAATAAAGCAAATGCGAAACAAAACGCCCATTTATAATTTCTCCACACAGTTTTAATGAATATTACTCCAACTATCATGGAAACGAAACAAAAGGCTAACAGAACTATTGTAACATCAATATTTTCAGACAGAAAAGCAATGCGGAATGCATCCTCCGAGAACAAACGCAAAAAGGTTGAATAATCAACAAGTCCGGCAGGAATATACATTTCCAATATCATTTGAAAATTAGTATTGATAGTAGCATCAGGCTGTGTGATGTATTTCCATTGCCAGAATAAAATTGTGAACAACAAGACCAATAGTGCAGAGCTCAGTAATATTTTCAAAGAGAAATTTTTCCAAAAGTGAAAAGCAAAAACAAGAAATAATATGGGCAGAATAAAAACATTACCAATAGCAACAAATACGGACAAAGAACCTGCTAATACAAATAGTATAGCATTTTTAAAAGAAGGAAGATTCAAATACTTCATTAATAAGATCGCTGTAGCATTGATGGCCAAAGGTGACATCATATTATTTCCCAGTCCATATCGATGATTACTGGCCACAAACAAACAGAAAAACACACCTAAATAACCATACCAGTCAGGAATGTTGTTAAACAAATGAGATAGAGATCTAAAAAATGGGATCAATAAAAAAACACCAAGTACAAAGATCAAATAGGAACAAAGGCGGAGTATTTTTACACGTTGAAAGATCGGCACCTCCATTTTTTTTAAAAGAAGATCAACCGGTAAAAGAGTTAAATAATAAACAGGGGGATGAATGGCTTCGTAAGAATAGTTTCCTATGCCTAAATGCTCACGTGTAGTGATGTTCCCATTTAAACTTCTTCCAGGATTATTTTTTACATCCAGAAAAAGTTCTTCACTTACTTGATCGGATAATCGTGGTAATCTGCCCTCTGTGAGCTTTTCGATATAATCCATATGCGCATACTCATCAATCGGGCTGTAGCTATTTTTCTGATGAATAAAACGAACAGAAAGAGCTATCACTGCTACAATAAACAGTAAAATGATCTTAGAAACTATATCTTTGGGAAAAAGCTTCATTTATTTTTTTCTGATACCGCTTGGATTATCTTCCAATAATTTATCAATTCCTGATTCTAAAAATTCATAAACCACATAACCCGGTGTTTCTTTATCAATAACCTCTACCGACATTTCTTTCGACCAGATATAAATACAATCGCTGAAGTTTTCAGAAAAATAAGGCATGATCAAATTAAAGAAAGAATCGCGATAAACAACAGCTTTCGGAAGTTTGCTATTTTTGATCTGTGTTCGAACGGTAGGTTGAAGAATAGAAGCCGTTTCATAAACAGGAGGATCAACTGTTTCGTATGCCACCTCTTTCTTTTTCTCCAAATGCCATTCATCGTTCAACAATACATGTTCCAATGAAAGCTGACGACTCAAGTCGGCATTATGAATATGTTTTAATACTTTTTCATAATCACTCTCGGGAACAGCTTTTAAATCAGGGTTTACTTCATTTATAGCTTTCATCAGTCTTTTATAAGCGATGAATCCACCTTGAAAATTCATATGTATATCATGCTGATAATAAACTTCTGCTGCCGGTTTAGCATTTATTAAGTCGAGTGAAGCATCAATGATCTTTACATGGCTGTTCTTTTCCATAAATCCGGCCAACTGCTGTAATTTAGAACTATCTTTTTCCCTCTTGATCATATCGGGCAAATATTCCGGATAAATATTGGACTTGACCGGCATGATCATCACAAAAAAATGAATCCCTCTTGCTTTGTACCAATCATAAGCTTCTTCCAGGTTGTATTGAATTGTTTGTAGCTCCCCTAATGAAAACAATTTTCTATTTTGGTAATCTCCAACAACCGACTGATCAGTGGAAAACAACCAACTATTCTTTCCAACTGCCACCAATTCGGGCTTAGATGATGCATTAAACAATTTAAGTTTATAATAACTGTTCAAAGTAGATAACTCCTTTCTGAATCCAAAATTATCTTCAAAATAGGAGTTAAATCGTTTTGGATATTTTACAATTTCAGATATACTGAATACGGGTTTTTCTTGTAGTGATCTATTTTCACCAGAATTAGCGGTTTGTGGAAAAAAGCTTTTCCAGATCAAAGGCAAGGTCAACAAACCAAGAAATAAGATCACAAAATAATGGTCGGTTGTGATCTCTTTATCTACAAATGCACCTAAACGCTTGTTCAAAAAGTAGAAAACAAAAAAGGCTAACGATAAACTTAATAGTAAAGGGAAATAATAGATACGAGGTTTGGTATTTAAAAAAATAAAGAAAGGAGCATAAGAAAATTTACTGATAATAAATGGATCGTGTCCATTCGATTCAACTAACAATCCTTCTCCCGGTATTAATTGAAATGTTTTAATATCATTTTCCGGTTTAAATTTCTCATACAGCTCTTCAGGAGAATAAGAAATATCTCCTGCCAATCCTTTAAAAACTAACTTTTTAACAAGCCACTTACCTCTTGTTAAACCTGGATCGAGTCGTATCCTACCGGGATTATATACAAAAGGGATCTCGTATAACAAACGAATATTTTTTGCCGGAGCATCAATCTTCATGGAACGCATATTCTCTACTTTGAACTGCTTATTATCCTCCATAAAAAATTGCACATCTGAAGCCTGGTCCGCATCCAGGATCAATTCCATCTTCACTTCTTTTCGAACCAGATCGGTCTGAATAAAAGAACAATACAAAAAATATCCTACAAGCACGGATGCTATAAAAGGCAAGATATATTTTAACAATAGGCTCTTCATCAGAATCTGAAATAAATAAATGGGTTATAACTTGTATTCGCCAATTCGCTCACCGATAATACAAACAATAAAAGAATGATACACGTCTCAAGTAGTTGCTTCCGTTTTATGTTTTGAATTTGTGAGAACAAAAATTCAGCAGAAGGAATAGATAAAATCAATCCCAGGATCAGTGTAAAATACCATTCACTTGTCAGATACAAATGGATCCTGTGAAAAGGATCTGGTGCCGAAAAATCAAACAAGGAGCAATAATAGGCATAAGCATGATGAATATCTTCAATAGAAAATAACACATCGCCCAAGGCGAATACAATGAATACATAAATACTCCTGAACACGCGTGGAATAAAATTCAAGACCCTATCAAAACCGATTCTTTCAAAAGTTAGCAGAGAACCATGATAGATCCCAAATATCACGAATGACCAATTGGCGCCATGCCAGATACCATTTAATAAAAAGATCGTCCACAAATTTAAATGCATTCTGAACTTCCCCTTTTTATTTCCACCCAAGGGATAGTAAACATAATCTCTGAACCAATTGGATAATGAAATATGCCAACGGGTCCAAAACTCTTTCATGGACTGTGAAATGTAGGGATAATTAAAATTTTCGAGGAAGCGGAAGCCAAACATGCGTGCAAGCCCTATAGCCATATCGGAATACCCTGAAAAATCGAAATAGAGTTGAACTGCAACAGCGATTACACCTAACCAGGACCAATAGGCATTCAGTTCAGATTCAGGCATTTTAAATACCATTTCAGGAATTCGACCAACAATATTGGCTATCAATATCTTTTTAGCCAAACCAATTACAAAGCGTTTGATACCGGAAGCAAATAAAGGGATATCAATTCTCCGGTCATCAATTTGATCCTGTACATCTTTGTAACGGATAATGGGCCCGGCTATCAACTGTGGAAAGAAAGAAATATACAAGGCCAACTTAAAAGGATCACGTTGAGCAGAGGTATGTTTTCTATAAACATCAATAATATAGCTGATCCCATGAAAAGTATAAAAAGAAATACCCAGCGGCAATATCACTTTCTCCCAGGTAACTGTTTCAATTCCTAAATGAGAAGCTGCAAAATTGTAATTGTCAACAAAGAAATTAGCATATTTATAATAAAGCAAAAGACTGAGGTTTGCACTTACGCCTAAGAACAAGATCCATTTTGAGCGGGATGCAACGGTCGCATTTTGAATCTGAATTCCAAAGACATAATTGAGAAGTGTAGAAACCAACATTAAGGTGAGCATCTCCCCTTCTCCCCAGCCGTAGAAAAGTAAGCTAAAGAACAACAACACTCCATTGCGGTATTTCCGGTCTACTAAATAGTAGCAGAACAATACCAGAGGTAAAAACCAAAATAAGAATATGGGAGAGCTGAAAACCATTGTTCTAAATTACATCAAATCTTAATACCAAAGTTTTCGGATCCAACAGTAAGATTCGGATTATAGCATGGATCATGATCTACATATTTCATCCATTTCTTACGGAATTTATTTACTTCTATCACATGGCGTTTATACGACTCGCTGGTAGAATGCGGATGGCCTCTGGAAATAGATTCATAATGATACAATTCAATGTGTGGGATATAGACATTCCTGTATCCTGCCTCCAGCACCTTCAAGCAAAAATCAACATCGTTATATTCCACAACAAACTCTTCGCTAAACCCTTTTACCTTGTCAAATACCTCCATGCGCATCATGATGCAAGCGGCTGTGAGAGCGGAATAATTGTTCAATAAGTTAATGTAGTTAAAATATCCGGGACCGTATCGATCCTCTCTCACTAGTCCATGTCCTGCTACGCCACCTAATCCAACAACAACACCGGCATGTTGAATGCTTTCATCTTCATACAATAATTTACAACCGGCTACACCGATCTCCGGACGTTGAACATGCTCCATAAATGCTTCCAACCAGTCAGGAGTAATTACTTCCGTATCATTGTTCAACAATAACAGATAATCGCCTTTTGCATTCTTTCGTCCTAAATTCATCAAACGAGCAAAGTTGAACGAGTGTTCATCGCGAACATATTTGAACTTGAATTTAGTTTGTTTTTTATACTGATTAACGAGATTAAAAAACTTCTTATCATCGCTATTATTATCAATCAGGATGATCTCAAAATTACGGTAAGTCGATTTATTAACGATTGAGTCGATACACTTTCTTACGTATGTATGCTTATTCTTGGTTGGAATAACAATACTAATGAGTTTATCCGGCTCTTTGATCTTCAAACGTACCTGATAGCCTCTAAAACCATCCAAAAAATCAAACTCCCCTTCATAGCCTCTACGCTCCATCGCTTCTGTAAGAGCTAGTTGAGCCGCACGATAAGCATATGGCTTGGCAGTTTCACCCGATGCTGCACTTTCACGATGGATCCTCCAATGATATAATACTTCCGGAATATGATAAATGTTTGTAAATTTCTCGGTATAGCGTAATACAAGATCGTAATCCTGGCTGCCTTCAAACCCCACTCCCCAGCCTCCAATTGCTTTTAATTGCTCTGTTTTAAAAGCGCAGACATGTCCTAAGTAGTTGCGGGACAATAAACTATCCGGACTCCAATCGGGTTTAAAGTGAGGAACAGAGTGCAGGCCATTCTCATCGATCTTATCTTCATCCGAGTAGATCATATCCACTGCTTTTTTCTGATTGATCAACTTTGCCATTTCATACAAAGCATCTTCACGCAAAAGGTCATCCTGATCCATCAACACCACAAAATCACCTGTAGCTAATTCCAACGCTGAATTGGAGGCGCGTGATATATGACCATTTTCAGTGCGGTAAACGACTTTAATCTGCTCGTATTTTTTTACATATTCTTCGATCAGTTCTTTTACTTCGGGATCTTTCGAACAATCATCCGCTAAACAAACTTCCCAATGAGGGTATAACTGATTGACGATAGAATCAAGTGCCTGTGTAAAGAAATCGATCGGTGGATCATAAACAGGAATGACAATGCTGAACACCGGCTTTTGTTTGAAATTTTTGATCTGGCCAAGTATAAATTTCCGTTTGCTTTTATTGATTTGCTTTCTATAGAGATACTGTGAGTAATCGGCCGTAGTCGCTAACATTTCTGAGAACACTTCTACGATCACCACTTTCTTAACTTCCACCAATAAGTAAATATGCTTCAATATTTTAGCTGCAATGATACGTCCCACTTTAACTCCCCGCTTAAAAACGTAATTATATAAAATGGAGAATATATTTTTTCGGTCGCCTTTCCTGAAATTATTGCTTAATCGTCTGGTAAAAAAGGAAATAAATTTCTTTAATTTATAGTAGCGGCTACTCTCTAATTCAGCAACACGTTTGATCAATTGATCGATACTTTTAAAGGCACTCGCCAATTGCTGATGTAAATGATTGACCTCCGCTTTCGACTTTTTAAGTTCAGTCTTGTAGCGGTCGATCTCTTTCTCTTCATCGATGACATAGGTTCCCTCCTGCTGCTTCTTTTTTATAAGCAAGTTTTGATTCCTATCCATTCGTTCTTTATCTCTTCTGGTCAGCATAACTACACAAACAACTTATTATATTCATCAACGGCCTGTTGTGCAGACCCATCACAAACGATCCTCCCCTCTTTCAAACAAATACCACGTTCGCAGATCTCCAGCACTTCATCCGGATTATGAGAAACAAACAAAATGGTTACTCCGCATTGTTTCATTTCATGAATTTTCTTTTTACATTTTTCCTGAAAACCTTTATCCCCAACAGCCAACACTTCATCGATCATTAATAACTTGGGCTCAGTTGCCATCACCGTGCTAAATGCTAACCGTGATAACATACCGGTAGAATACATTTTGATCGGCAATTTTAACTGTTCCAAAGAAAGTTCTGAAAAAGCTGCGATCTCATCGATCTTGCTTTTAATAGTAGCAGATGAATAACAATTACTTAAGGCCAGATAGATCTTAATATTCTCTATGCCTGTTAATTCTAACTCCAAACCAACTCCTAAAGCCAACAGAGGAGATATCTCCACATGCACCTCACATATGCCTTTATCAGGCTTCATGATTCCGGCTATGGTACGTAACAATGTACTTTTCCCCTCTCCGTTTCTCCCCAATATTCCCATGGACTGTCCTTCAAACACACGCAAATTCACATCTTCCAAAACTACTTTTTTCTCAAAAGGAGAAATCAAATCACCTTTGGTAAAAAAGTCTTTGAGCGAATGAATCCCCTTTTTATTATGCAGGTAGCTCACCGAAACATCTTTTAATTCTATGGCTAAACGATCTTTCATAAATTGGATATAAAGCCATTATTCGTTTTACGATAGATCAAGACCCCAAGTAATAAAGTTATTGTAGTAATAACTGTACAATACACCAAATGAATAAAAGAGGGTGAGATTCCTTCATACAATACATTCCGGATAACAAACAAAAAATGATAAATAGGATTTAACTTGAAATATAGCCGGTATTCCAAAGGAATAATATCAATAGAGTACGCAATAGGCGAAAGATAGAACAAGGCTGGATTCAATGTATTCCATAAAATGCCAATATCCCTAAAAAAAACATTTAAGGAAGCAAGGATCAAACCCAATGCAAGACAAAAAATAGAGAATAAGAGTATGATAGGAATGATCCAGAGAATGTTCCATTGCAAAGGCATTCCTAAATAGATCATCAGGATCAAAAAAAGTATAAATCCGGATAAAAACCCAAACAGTTCAGCACCTTGCTCCGACAGGGCATACAGAATCTTGTTGACATTTAATGATTTGATCAGCTGGGCATTCCTGATGAAGGTCTGACTCAAAGAATTACAACTGCCGGAGAAATACACCCAAAAGATCAGACCACTAATTACAAAAAGTGAATAATGCTCAATTTGAGAGAATGCTTTTGAAAAAACAAAATTAAAAATGAGTAAATAGAAAAAAGGATGTAAAAAACTCCACATAAAACCGAGCATAGAATGCTTGTATTTTAGTTGAAGGTTTTTGTAAACTAAAAAATATATTAATTGACGGTTTGGCAGTGTCATGTTATGCATGCTAAAATAAGGCTTTTTTAGCTTTCCGTCCGACAATTTTTCACTTGTCTTTTTAAGGAAAATCACATACAAAAGCAGTCTAAAAAATGGCTGTATTTTCCCTGCTCATGCAAATATTAGTATATTTATGAAATAGTTGCCTATCCGGATGAAAGTATACATAAACGGCCGATTCTTAAGTCAGGAACGATCAGGAGTTCAGTATTTTGCCTCCGGTATTGTTCCTGAATTGATGAATTTATATCCGGAAGCCGTATTGTTAAGCCCTAAAAAAATCGCCCATGATTCCAGGCTTAACCATCAAAAAATTGGCTTTTTAAATGGTGTTCTATGGGAGCAAATTTCCCTCCCCTTCTTCTTGTTGGGAAAAAAGGATCATCTTTTGATCAATTTATGTAATTCAGCTCCACTCTTTCTAACAAATAATATTGTAACGATACACGATCTGGCTTTTGAACAAAAAGGGAAAAACTGGTTCAAAGGAGATTTTAAGAAATGGTATCAGTTCCTTATTCCTAGAATTTGTAAAAGTGCCAGACTGATCTTTACGGTTTCATCGTTCTCTAAAAAGGAGATTGAAAAGCACTATATGATCAATGCAGAAAGAATAAAGGTGATACCCAATGGGATATTGGATATAAAAACACCTGAAACAAAAAATGTGGAGCCCGCCTATTTGCTCATTACAAGCATCAATGACCCTCGAAAGAATGCAAATTGGATCCTTAAAAACATGGATATCATTTCCGCCAATGGCTACAAACTGGTCATGATCAAAAATAATTCGAAGGTGTTTAGGGATATCAATATTGAAGAAAATGCTAACATTCAAATAAAAAAATACCTATCCGATGAGGCTTATATTGAATTACTGAAGAATGCTTCGGCCTTGTTATATCCTTCGGAATATGAGGGTTTCGGGATACCAATTTTAGAAAGTTTAATAGTAGGAACACCTGTCATTGCCTCTAACCTGGGAGTATTTCAGGAATCATTTGGCACATTACCTATTTATTTCGAACAAGGGAATAAAACTAGTTTTGAGAAAGCCATACAAAAAATAAAAGACAGCAAGATATCCGTTGAAGATCAACAACAATTAAAAGAGCGATTTAATTTTAAAAGATCCGTTCAAGAAATGGTCAAACAGATTGATGCATTGAAAATATGAAAGTAGCTATTGTACACGATTGGTTCAATGAGATCGGTGGAGCAGAAAAAGTAGTAAAGGAACTGCTTGTATGCTACCCTGATGCTGATCTGTATTGTTTGTTTGATTTTTTCAATGATCAAAAAAGAAGCAAATACCTTTCTAACAAACAAACAAAGCGAACATTCATTCAGCATATTCCATTTGCAAAAAAATTCTATCGATTTTTGTTCCCTTTGTTTCCAAAAGCAATCGAACAATTGGATTTAAGCGGATACGACCTCATTATTTCTTCTTCATATTGTGTTGCTAAAGGAGTGAAAAAGGATAAAAATCAGTTGCACATCTGCTACTGCCACAGTCCGGTAAGATATGCATGGGATCTGAAAGAAGACTATTTGAATGAAGTAAAGGAACCTCTAACCCGTAAATTGTTCTCATTTTTATTGGAACGTTTAAAGAAATGGGATAAAGAAAGTTGTTATCGTGTTGATCATTTTATAGCCAACTCACAAAACGTTGCATCAAGAATACAGCAAAATTATAACAGAACAGCAACGGTGATCTACCCACCCGTTGATATTGATAAATTTGAGCCGGAGCATCATAAATCTAATTACTACATCACGGTATCTCGTTTAGTGAGTTATAAAAAGACGGAAATGCTGATTAAAGCATTTAAAGAATTACCGTATTCAAGATTATTGGTTGCCGGTGCCGGACCAAACAAAGAACGACTAAAAAGGATGGCTCCTGAAAATGTAGAGTTATTAGGCTATATAGAAAGCAATAAACTGACTCAATTGATCAAAGGCGCCAAAGCATTTGTAGCCGCTGCTAATGAAGACTTTGGAATCACCATTGTGGAAGCACAAGCATGTGGAACACCAGTTATTGTTCCTTATTTGGGTGGTTACAAAGAATCGGTGACCAATAGAACAGGATTGTTTTTTAAAGATCAAACCGTTGAGTCAATAAAAAATGCGCTAGAAGAATTTGAAACCGGCCGGATCATTTTTGATCCTAATGCCTTCTCAGAAAACATTCAACAGTTTAGAAAAGAACGGTTTCATAAGGAGATAAAACGATTTATAGAAACAAAATACAAGGAATTTAAAAATGCGTAATTACTTTAAAATAGACATTATCGCTGTCTCCATGAAGTGGTTACTCATGGCATTGTTCCTTTTCCCGATACTTCCCTTGAACATTACCAACATTCTTTTTATTGTATTTTGTGTTATTAGTTTATTAGCAGGCGCAGCATCATATAAATACATCAACTGGAAAGTAGTAGGCATAAGCTATCTGATCAGTATTGCCTTTATTCCTTATATGATCGAGTATCTTATAAACACTAACGATCAGTTGATGCAAATTGAATTTTTAAAGAAATTGCCCTTTCTTTTTGCACCTATCGCTTTTGCTTTTTATTTCACAATGAGCAAAGCTCCTAAACTAAGCATCCTATTTTCTATTTTCTCATATACCATAAGTTTGATCTCAATGGTAGGCATTGTCAGGCTATTTATCAATATTGACAAAATAGACCAACAACTCTTCGAGAACGGGGCGTTCCTTATCCGTCAACAGTTTGAAGAATATACAAAACTGCATCCAACCTACTTTGGACTATTCGCTGCATTGGGTATTTTTTGGTTACTGATCGAATTGTTCAAAAAACAAGGCTGGAACTTTTATGTGAATGTATTTTTGATCTGCATTCTCCTATTCAACCTGATTCTATTGGCTACGAAGACGCCATTTTTTATTGTGATCGTAGGATCGATATGGATCGTTTACAAAAAGAAAAGATCGATCCGGCAATTCAGTATCCTTGCTATTTCTATTATCATGGGAGCATTCATTCTTTCCATTAGTACTCCATCTCTAAAAAACAGAATAACAGAAGTGGAAGATGTTTTTATAGATACAGGTTCAGAAAATAATACCATCAACCAGCGTCAAACCATACTTTCTTGTAACACAGAACTATTCATTCAACATTTTTGGACGGGATGTTTTACAAAAAACACACAATTGTTATTGGATGGTTGTTATATCTCAAAAAGTAGATCTATCACCGAAAAAGGAAAGTTTAATTCCCACAATCAATTCTTTACACTGGGTATCAGCTACGGGATTTTGGTCCTGTGTCTTTTTATTTACAGCTTGTACAGGTTATTCCGAAAAGCAAAAGGGAATTTATATTTAACAATTTCCACTTGGACTTTTGTACTTATTATGCTAACAGAATCTATTCTGGAGCGTCAAATGGGAGTATATGCATTTGTTTTCTTTAGTTTGTTGATCCTTAACAGCAACAAAAAACTGAGTAATTAATGGATGTTTCGGGCATTCAATGCCTCCCGGTATAATTTAGCATATACTTGATGCTGCTCGTAGGTCTTTGCAAAATTATGCTTCCCTGAAAGATCCTCTTTGGCGCACATATAGATATACTCATTCTTATCATGATCGAGTACTGCATCCATAGCACCTGTTTGTACAAAGCCAATTGGTGCAGGAGGCAAACCTTTATGTAAATATGTATTGAATGGTGAATTGTAACGCAACTGTTCAAAGGATACCCGTTGGATCGAAAAATCACCAATAGCAAATATCACTGTAGGATCGGATTGTAAGAGCATATCTTTTTCTAAGCGATTGAGATATAATCCGGCAATTACTTTCTGTTCTTCCTGATCGCAGCATTGCTCTGCTTGAACAATAGAGGCTAATACAGCCACTTCTGTTTGCGAAAAATTCATTTCCGCTGCTTTCTTTTTGCGTTCAGCTGTCCAGTATTTTTTATACTCTTCTGCCATCCGATCAAAAAATTGTTCAACAGAAGTATTCCAGTAAAACTCATAGGTATTAGGAATAAACAAAGCTTGAATGGTTCGTACATCAAAACCATATTTGCTCAAAAATCCATTATCATTAAAAGCATAATAAAGGTCCAGAGAATCCGCTTCAATCCGCTTACTCACTCTAGAAATAAGTTGATCAGTTGTTTTTAATCCATTGAAATTGATCTCAACAGGCTCCTGAATACCCGCTCTCAGCAAATTGATCAAAGCATTGTTATTCATTTTTGCCAGGATCCTGTATTTACCGGGCTTGATCGCATTCTTATAATTCTTTTTCTCAGAAAGCCATTCAAAGGTTGAGCGATTTTCCAGAATATTACTTTCAGACAATATCCTAACCACATCTTCAAACGAAGAGCCTGTAGGGATATAGATGATCTGTGATTTTTTATCACCCAAATTCACATTCGACTGGTAAATGGTCTTATATGCCAAATAACCACCTACTCCACCTATCAATGCTACTGCAACAATGATGGAGATCACTACCTTTCTAAAAAAACTACTTTTCCCTTTTGCCATTATTTTTGAACTTTCAACTGCTTTAATATATCTTTTGCCTGCTGGTTCTCCGGATATTTTTTGATCACCTTTTTTAAATAGAGTTCTGCCTGTTTCAAATGTTTTTTGTAAATATATAAACCTGCCACATTCATTAATAACATTTCATAATCAGGATCCAAAGCCAAGCCTTTATTATATAGTTGCTCTGCTTTTAATACATTGCCCGAAACCAATGAAGCATACCCCAAATTGGTGATGGCAGGAACAAATTTAGGATTCTCAGCTAAAGTAGATTCAAAAATAGTGATCGCCTCTTTTACCTTATTCTGCGCCAATAAGCTAACACCTAGTTTATTATTGAACTCGGGATTAAATGGCGCTAATTCAGTTGCCTTTTTAAAATAACTGTAGGCATTTTTGATATCCCCATTCTTATAATACGATTCTCCTATGCGGTAAAGCGTCCATGCATGCTGATTATCCCATGAACTTTTTACTAATACAGTATTAAGCAGTTTCTCATTCCCTATTTTAGAACTTAAGTCAATGACCTTTGAAAAATTTTGCTTCGTAAAATAAATATGAATTAACAGTTCGAAGTTTTTCTCAATTGAACTAAGATCCTTTTCCGGCAAATACTTCATGGCAGAATCGAGATACTCTACCATGTATTCAAATTTATCATACTGCTGTATATAAGCTTTTGCTTTTGTGGAATTGTCAGGATTCTTTTCATTCACGGCATACAAGCCTATGAACTTTTTCACTTTCGCTATCTCCTCTTTCTTCACCGGCTTTCGGATATAATGATCATGAACGGTTACATGCGGAATATCTATAGAACCGGAACGGGGCATGTGACAGGAAACACAATTATTCTCTTTCTTTAACAACACTTCTTTTTTCTCAGAACATGCGATCTGATCTTTACCTCCATGACATTTGTTGCAAGCATTATTGAATACATTCGTTTCAGTGTTTTTTACACTCACATGCGGATTATGGCAAGTAACACAGGTTAGCGCATTTTTGTAGGGACGCAAAGATGTTTTGTCGGTTTCCTCCTTAAAACTATTGATAAAACATTTGCTTTGTTTCAAACGATCGGCATGCGAAGCCATTATAAATTCATCATCCGCTCCTTCATAGCGAGGAAGAAAAGTGGTCATATAATCAGACAATTTCATGCCCGGACGAAAATCATAGAATGACTTGCCGGGTTTCAATACGGCATTGCCTTGCAAATGACAACGCTGACAAACATCAAACTGCAAATCAACAGGCAATTTACCTGGATTCACAATTGAATAATCGATGTATTTGGAGGTATCTACTTTTGATCCGGTAGAACGCTGTTGGATGTGGATACTACCCGGACCATGACAACGTTCGCAAGTGATCCCATTTGGTACAGATGAATATTTATTTTCAGAACCTTCCACAAAATTTGGCAATGAATTATGGCAACTCATACACTCCAAACCGATCTTTCTTGAAAAACGGGTATTAAAGCCATTCTCAAATCCCGGTGGAAGATCCCATTTGCCTTGTTGTGTGTAATAGGTCATCGGCATTTGATTAAAATAGCCGTTCACACTTTGCATGTGTGAATTAGTATGCTGTCCGGAGCCGATTATATAATCTACCCTTTCAATTCGTTTGTAAACGGTATCCTTCCCTTCCAGCCTGAATTCCATGATCATCATGCTATCATTCTTCCAAAAAGGCTGATAATAGAAATCGGAAAATTTATCATAGATCACGGTGTGTTGATCAAATTTTGCGGAGCTTTTCTTTTTAGAAGCTACATCAAAACTCTTCCCCATTCCGGTTTCAATAAAGGAATTATAAATGTCCTGGTGACAGAGTTTACATTGATCCATCCCCACATACCTGGCTGTATCCGAATGATTCAGGTAAGTATTCGCCAGGGTATCAGTAGTTCTGCTGGATGATGTATGCTCATCATTTCCGCAATAGCTCATCAGTAGCAATACAGCTACAAAAAAAGAAACAGAGATAATATTGCGGAGTTTAAAAGACATTTGTTTGAACAAAAATAAGACTATTCCTCCACTTTATGATGAAGCGATTCCTCAGCAGCATGCTTTAAAACAGCTTGTGCCTGTTCATCACCAAAATATTTATCGATGGCGGCATGTCCTGCATAGATCAAAGGAGTAAGAGCAATAGCGATGATCAATTTAAAGGTATATCCCGTAAGTGCGGCATTGATGAAGGTAGCGGTATTCATTCTCCCAGGCAACCAGAAAGCAATCCCTAAAACAACAAACGTGTCTATCAATTGAGAAATGATCGTTGAGCCGGTGCTTCTCAACCAGATCATTTTTCCACCTGTTTTATCGCGAAGCAACCAAAAGATGGAAACATCGATCAATTGTGATAATAAAAAGGCAATGATGCTGGCAACAATGATCCACATACTTTGACCAAATACAGCTGTAAATTGCTCGTCAGTAACGGCTGATATCCCCTGCGCGGCTGGAACGACCATTGCAAAAAACAGAACCACAAAAGCATAAGCGATCAAACTGGCAGTGATCAAGGAAAGTTTTTTTACTCCGGATCGACCATAATATTCATTGATCAAATCGGTAGTCAGAAAAACGACAGGCCAAGGAATAATACCAATACTCATCACAAAAGGTCCGATCTGTATCAACTTCCCTCCTATCAACTCAGCCACAATAGCATTGGTAATAAAGATCCCGGCTAATATGATAAATACAAACTCTCTTTTTGATTTAAACATAACTACGAATTACGAATTTATACGAATTACAAAAGCTACTATTTACGATTTGACAACTCCTCCAAAAACAACTCGATCGCATTATAAATATAATCTAAATCCTCATCCTGTATACAATACGGAGGCAATACATATACGATATTTCCTAGTGGACGTAAGATAATGCCTTTGGCAATAAAAAAGGAAGAGATCCGCTCCGACAATGAATTCAGGTAATTGGTCTGCTCCTCGTTCTTGATCTCAAATGCGATGATCGTACCCAACTGACGCACATCGATCAATGCAGGGTGTCCTTTTATTTTTTGAAAGAACTGCTCATGTTTTTTTGTAATCCTATCAATATTCGATTGTGCTTCCGGTTGATCAAACAGGTCTAAACTTGCTAAAGCCGCTGAACAGGCAGTAGTATTCGCAGTGTAAGAATGACCATGAAAAAAGGTTTTCATTTTATCATCGCTAATAAAAGCATCATAGATAAACTCCGCACAAGCTGTAACTCCCAAAGGCATTACACCACCCGTCAAACCTTTACTCAAACAAACAATATCCGCTTTTTGTTTTAAATGATCCGATGCGAAGAACTTTCCCGTTCTTCCAAAGCCTGTCATTACTTCATCTGCAATGGTGATCACATTTTTTTCTTTACACATAGCGATCATTTCATCTAACACTGTAGCTGCATACATCACCATTCCACCTGCACCTTGCACCAAGGGTTCAAAAATAAAAGCAGACACCTCATTCTCTGAAATTGCTTTTTTTAAAGCCTGCTTTGCCTCATCTTCTTTTCCTTTAACAGGAACAGGGATATGAATGACGTCAAACAATAATTTAGAAAAAGGCATATTGAACGCATTTCTTGCTCCTACACTCATTCCTCCAAAGGTATCGCCATGATAGGCATTTTCAAATGCGATCACTTTTGTTCTTACCTGCTCTTTATTACTCCAATATTGAAAAGCCATTTTCAGTGCCACTTCCACCGCAGTAGAACCATTATCAGAATAAAAGATCCGGGATAAATTACCGGGTAATCGTTTTAATAATCGCTCTGCCAATTCAATAGCGGGTTCATGTGTAAAGCCCGAGAAGATCGCATGTTCCAATGTAAACAATTGCTCAGAGATCTTTTTTGCCAAATAAGGATGCGCATGCCCGTGTACATTCACCCACCAGCTAGCCATCCCATCAATGTAACGGTTTCCCTTATCATCGAACAGATAAGCGCCTTCCCCACGCACAATAGGAATTGGCAAGGGAGCAGCTTTGATCTGCGTAAATGGATGCCAGATCACTTTTTTATCTCTTTCTTCTAAACTCATGCGATTGTAAATATCTGAATTTTCTATCAATATCTTATCTACGAATACGAATTCATACGAATATACAAATGCTGAATTCATTCAGAATCTCTGTGTTCTTCCTAATCATCAAATTTGAAATTTTCCCTTACCTTTGCAGCATGCGTATCGATATCATTACTGTTTTACCACAATTGTTAGAAAGTCCTTTTCAGCATAGCATTCTTAAACGAGCTATCGATAAAGGCTTGGTGGAAGTGAACCTGATCAACCTGAGAGATTATTCTACCGACAAGCATAAAAATGTGGACGACTATGCTTTTGGTGGCGGAGCCGGAATGGTAATGGGAATTGAACCGATTGCTAATTGCATCAATGCGCTAAAGGCCGAACGCCAATACGATGAGATCATTTATACATCACCCGATGGTGAAACATTGAATCAAAAGATCAGCAATCAACTTTCTACACTTAATAATATTATGATCTTATGCGGTCACTACAAAGGTGTGGATCAGCGGGTACGCGATCATTTTATTACAAAAGAGATCTCTATCGGTGATTATGTTTTGTCGGGAGGAGAATTGGCAGCAGCTGTTATTTGCGACAGTGTGATCCGTATCATTCCGGGAGCCATTTCCGATGAAACATCGGCACTGACCGATTCATTTCAGGATAATTTATTGGCACCACCTGTTTATACGCGTCCTGCGGATTATAACGGATGGAAAGTCCCTGAAATATTACTTTCTGGTCATGCAGAAAAGATCGACAACTGGAGACATGAACAAAGTTTGGAGCGTACTAAACAAAGAAGACCTGATCTGCTTAAGTAAGTTTAACCGCGAAGACGCAGAGACGCGAAGTTTTCATCGCTAAAGCGATGAAACTGTAAATTTTAAAAAATCAATAATTATTTACAAAACGTTTAATTCCATTCTTCACTAAAGGAACGTTGAAATTAACTAGAAAGCCAAGACGCTTATCAGTCAGTCGCAAATAGGATATCAGCTGAGCTTCAAAAACAGGTAAAATAACTTCTGCCGATTTTAATTCAATAATGATCTCACTTTCTACGAGGATATCAATTTTGAATTCCTTTGACAATTCAAAGCCTTTGTATATTAAGGGGATAACAACTTGATTTTGAGCTTTTACACCGCGCAGTTCAAACTCTTTCATCATGCATAACTCATAAACAGACTCCAACAAACCTGGCCCCATCTCGCGATGTACACAAATACAAACATCCACTATTTGTTTAGAAATCTTATCAAATTCTTCTCTCGTCATACATTTTAAATTGTCCAAGGGACAATTCTAATTCGCGTCAATTTTATACGTCTTGCTATGATTAGCTTGGTGCCTCTCCGCCTTTGCGGTGAAAAATTACTTCAATCGTTCAATGATCTGATCGATCGTTAATTTTTCCTGTTCACCGGATGTCATGTTTTTGAAAGCTAATTGTCCGCTTTGCATTTCATCACCACCAACGATCACTACAAAAGGAACCTTTTTATCATCGGCATAACCCATTTGCTTTTTCATTTTGGCATTGGCATCAGGATATACTTCGGCATTGATACCAGCTTTACGAACTCTTGATAACAGTGGCAAACAATAGGCTTGCTCTGCTTCCCCAAACGTTACGAATAATAATTTGGTGCTGGCTGTAACCGATTCAGGAAATAAATTCAATTCCAATAACACATCATAGATACGGTCGGCTCCAAAAGAGATACCGACTCCGCTCATATTCGGCAAACCAAAAATACCGGTAAGGTCATCATAGCGACCACCACCGGTGATACTGCTGGTAAATTCAGAACGGGAATCGTTTACTTTCACTTCAAAGATAGCTCCGGTGTAATAGTTGAGACCGCGAGCAAGTGTAATATCCAATTCAACGTTTGCAGTTGATAGACCTGATGCTTCTACCGTTTTAAAAACATATTCCAGCTCTTCTATTCCTTTTAAACCAATTTCAGAACTCGCTAATAGGGATCTTAAGAAATTTAATTTTTCAGCGGTAGAACCTGTAAATTCGATCAATGGCTGCAACTTCTGAATAGCTGCATCACTTACCCCATTCTCCTGCAATTCTTTGTTTACGCCATCTTTACCAATCTTATCCAATTTATCAATGGCAACAGTAATGGTAACGATCTTTTCTTTTTCTCCGATCACTTCTGCTATTCCACTCAAGATCTTCCTATTATTGATCTTGATCAGAACACCTAATCCCAAAGCAGTGAATACATCATCCATCATTTGCACCAATTCCACTTCATTCAACAAGGAATTACTCCCGATCACATCGGCATCACATTGGTAAAATTCGCGGTAACGACCTTTTTGTGGCCTATCAGCACGCCATACCGGTTGGATCTGATAACGTTTGAATGGAAAAGAGATCTCATTCTGGTGTTGTACCACATAACGCGCAAATGGAACGGTAAGGTCGTATCGAAGAGCTTTTTCAGAGATGATTTTCAATAAGGATTTCGATACGCTTTCTGTATCAAAGACATCTATTCCATTTTCATTTCTCTTAGGGTAATTACCATTAAAAAGTTCTGATCCAGAAGAAATAGAATTCATAAAATCCCCACTATTCAAGATCTTAAATATCAATTTATCTCCTTCATCCCCATACTTACCCATTAAGGTTGAAAGGTTCTCCATAGCAGGTGTTTCAATAGGCAAATAGCCATAACGTTGAAACGTTTTTTTGATGGTATCAAATATATAGTTACGTCTCACCATTTCCTGTGGTGAAAAATCGCGGGTTCCTTTTGGTATGCTTGGTTTTTGTGCCATGATCAATATTTCCTTTTCAGATTGCGAATATCGTGATTTTTTTCATCCATTCTCATGGCTGTTCATCTATCTAATTTAGCCACTCGTCACATTATAACCCAAATTCCTATAAAAACAGGCTCAAAATGTGCTTTAGATTGTTAAATTCGTGGCTGAATTTTTTGAAACACCAACTTTATGAAAAAAATAATTACACTTATTGCTTCAGCTTTTGTTTTTACTTCTACAATTGCTGATGAAGGAATGTGGTTACCAATGCTTTTGAAAAATAACTATGAGCAAATGGTAAAACAAGGCTTAAAGCTTACTCCTGAACAATTATATGACATCAACAACTCCAGTTTAAAAGATGCAATTGCCTGGTTCAATGGCGGCTGTACATCAGAAATCATATCTGATCAAGGGTTATTGTTAACTAATCACCACTGCGGATACGATGCTATTGCAACACATAGTACCACGGCCGATAATATTCTTGACAATGGATTCTGGGCAAAGTCATTTGCTGAAGAAAAACCAAATCAGGGAATGTGGGTTTCTATTCTACATCATATGGAAGATGTGTCGGACAGAGTAAACAAGGCTTTAGAAGGAATTACTGATGCGAAAGCATTAGAAGCAAAAAAGGCTGAAATATTCAAAGCCATTCAAGAGGAAGCAGGCAAAAATGGAGAGTACATGACCAGTGTCAAATCTATGTTCAAAGACAATGCGTTCTATTTGTTTGTTTTTGAAAAATTTACAGACATCCGCTTGGTAGCTGCACCACCTCAATCGGTAGGTAAATTTGGTGGCGATACGGACAACTGGATGTGGCCTCGTCATACAGGTGATTTCTCCATGTTCCGTATCTATGCCAACAAAGACAATAAACCGGCAAACTATTCAAAAGACAATGTGCCTTACAAACCAAAGAAATTTTTACCTGTATCTATCAAAGGATTAAAAGAAGACGATTACACCATGGTGTATGGTTTCCCGGGAAGAACTAACCGTTACGAAACATCTTTTGGTGTTCAATTGGCGATCGATAAAGTAAACCCTACTATTGTTAAATTACGTGATGCACGTTTAAGCTCATGGAAAGAGGAAATGGTAAAAAGCGACAGTGTTCGTTTATTGCTTTCTGCTGATTATGCAAGCATCGCTAACTACTGGAAATTCTTTATCGGTCAAACCGAGCAATTAAAAAGAATGAAAGTGGTGGATGAAAAATTAGCTACTGAAAAACAATTTGCAGCTTGGGCAAAAGGGAAACCTGAATACGAAAATGTATTGAGCAATTTTGAAAATGCCTATAAAGGTTATCAAAACTATGCTTTACACAACACCTTCATGCGTGAAGGAGTAAGTGGTTCTTCTTTGATAGCATACGCTTCATCGTATATGGCTTTGGAAAAACTATTAAAAGCGGAAAAGCCTGACCAAGCAGAGATCGACAAAGCAATTGCTCGTATCAAAGCAAATGGTGCGGAGTTTTACAAACAGTTCAATCTTGTTTCTGAGCAAAAGATCTTAGCAAAACTGACACAGTATTTCTATGAAATGATCCCTGCAGATCAACATCCGCAATACTTAACAGACCTTGTAAAAAAGAACAAAGGCAAAACAAATACTGAAACATTCGAAAAATATGCGAAGAAAGTATTTGAAAAGTCGTTCTTAACAACAGCAGCAAAACAAGACAAATATTTAACAAAGCCTGATCTAAAGAAATTGCAAGCAGATCCTGCTTTTGCACATTTCAAAGCCTTCTATGATAATTTCATGACGAATATCAAACCGCATGTGGATGCATTTAACGCAGTGAACAATGCAGAAGGTAGGAAATACATGAAAGGATTAATGGCAATGAATCCGGGCAAATTATTCTATCCGGATGCGAACGGAACATTGCGTTTAACCTATGGTAATGTAAGATCATACGCTCCGAAAGATGGAGTACAATTTGGATACTACACCACCTTAGAAGGAGTAATGGAAAAAGAGAATCCAAAAGATTTTGAATTCATTGTTCCTGCTAGATTAAAGGAGCTTTACAAGGCAAAAGATTACGGTCAGTATGCCAACGAAAAAGGCGAATTACCGGTAGCGATCATCAGTAACAATGATATCACAGGAGGTAATTCAGGAAGTCCGGTGATCAATGGCAATGGCGAATTGGTTGGTTTGGCATTTGATGGTAACTGGGAAGCTATGAGTGGTGATATTTATTTCGACAGCAAATACAAACGTACGATCAGTAATGACATCCGTTACATCTTATTTATGATCGATAAATTTGGTGGAGCAACCAATTTGATCAATGAAATGAAGATCGTGAAGTAATAGATCAACAAATAAAAAAGCCCAAGCAAATGCTTGGGCTTTTTTTATTTTATCTTCTTCAAAATCTTTTTGATCTCATTCTTTATTTCCGATCCGATAATAGCTTTACCGATGGTTGGATCACTGATGGATGTTTTCAGGATCTCCATTTCATCGTTAAAATCAAATTTGTGATCCTTATTCGAATCCATTCTTACTTTCATTAGAACGGTATTTGTTGGAGCATCAATGAACCAATCCACCAACTGTGTATTATCAGGCGTAACAGGTGTCATTACCTTACCTGAAAGATCCGTAAGATATACTTTCTCCGCATCATCTGCATTGATATAACCATCCAGATTGGAATCGTATTCATGAATAGCCATCAAAATGAACCAATACTTATCACCATCATACTCTTTATCGTAATAAGGAAAATAAAACTGGGAAATAATGGCAGGTTTATTCAATAACAAATGTGTTTCTTCTAACTTTTTATTGTAAAAAATGATGTTATTACAATTGCCAAATTCAAGCGCATAGAAGTTATACTTATAACTTCTCCATCCGCTAAATGAGGTTTCATATTCATCAGAGGATTTACTTCTTAAACCACCATCCATCACATTATCAAGCGTTTTCATACCCAATGGCACCAACAAATAATCAGTACTATCCAAACTAACATAATCGCCATACACGAGGATCTGTTGCTTTTTATTATCCTCTGCTTTGGTAGAATCGGTGTTCACCAGTTGAATACCGGTCGTATTACGGTTGCTTTTACCATCCACAAATACTAAAAAGATCAGTACCAGCAAAGCACCTACTACTCCACCTACAATAATTCCTAAAATTAATTTTCCTCTCATGATGTTTATTTTAAAATAAAATGAGGAATTCATGTTTTGAATTCCTCATTAAAATTAGATCAAATAATAAGGCTATAAATAATTAAACTGTTAATTTTTTATAACGCACACGCTTCGGCTCTACATTTCCTAAACGTTTTTTCTTGTTCTCCTCGTATTCGGAGTAACCACCTTCGAAGTAATATACTTGTGAATCACCCTCAAATGCAAGAATGTGTGTACACACACGATCCAGGAACCAACGGTCATGGGAAATGATCACCGCACAGCCTGCAAAATTCTCCAAACCTTCTTCCAATGCACGCAGTGTATTTACATCCAAATCGTTGGTAGGCTCATCCAGCAACAATACGTTACCTTCTTCTTTTAATGCCATGGCTAAGTGTAAACGGTTACGCTCACCACCGGAGAGGATACCGCATTTTTTACCTTGATCGGAACCCGCAAAGTTAAAACGTGAAATATATGCACGTGAATTCATTTGTCGGCCACCCATAATAATGTTATCAGCACCTCCGCTTAATACATCATAGATCGTTTTATCAGGATCAATGTCTTTGTGCGACTGATCCACATAAGAAATCTTCACTGTTGGTCCCACCTTAAATTCGCCTTTATCAGGTGTTTCCTGTCCCATGATCATACGGAACAAGGTAGTTTTACCGGCACCGTTCGGACCAATGATTCCAACGATACCTGCAGGAGGCAATTTGAAACTCAAATTTTCATACAATAATTTATCGCCATAAGCTTTTGAAATGCCAATCGCCTCGATCACTTCATTACCTAAACGTGGTCCGTTCGGAATAAAGATCTCCAGTTTTTCTTCTTTCTCTTTTACATCTTCACCCAACATTTTTTCATAGTTCTGTAAACGGGCTTTCGATTTTGCCTGACGACCTTTAGCTCCCTGACGCACCCAATCCAACTCGCGCTGTAAGGTTTTCTGACGCTTACTCTCCGTTTTCTCTTCCTGTGCTAAACGTTTTTGTTTTTGATCCAACCATTCTGAATAGTTTCCTTTCCAAGGAATACCTTCACCTCTATCCAACTCCAGGATCCAACCGGCAACATTATCAAGGAAATATCTATCGTGGGTAACCGCAATAACAGTTCCTTTGTAATGCTGTAAATGTTGCTCTAACCAATCAACCGACTCAGCATCCAAGTGGTTGGTAGGCTCATCCAGCAATAGAATTTCAGGCTCCTGGATCAACAAACGGCACAAAGCCACTCGTCTGCGCTCACCACCCGACAAATGTTTGATCGGTGTATCACTTTCCGGACAACGCAATGCTTCCATAGCCTGCTCCAAACGATTATCTAAATTCCATAGATCCAACTGATCGATCTGATCTTGCAGATATGCCTGACGATTGATCAACTTATCCATTTTATCAGGATCATTCAAATATTCTTCTTCAGCGAACTTATTGTTCACCTCATCGTATTCCTTCAATATGTTCACATGCTCCTGTGCACCTTCACGAACCACTTCCAAAACAGTTTTGTTATCATCCAGCTGCGGTTCCTGCTCTAAATATCCTACACGGTAACCCGGTGAAAAATGGATCTCTCCCTGATAATTCTTTTCAATACCGGCAATGATCTTCATTAAGGTTGATTTACCCGATCCGTTCAAACCGAGGATACCGATCTTTGCTCCGTAATAGAAAGATAAATAAATGTCTTTTAAGATTGTTTTGCCTGTTGGTAACGTACGACTAACGTTTACCATCGAAAAAATGATTTGTCTGCCTTCTGACATGCTTTAGAAATTATAAATGAAAAATGATGAATTATAAATTTTTGAGCTGCAAATATCGTAAAAATCGGCAATAAAAGCAGACTAATTTTTAGAGAGGTACAAGGGATGCTTTTCGTTGTATTTGCGTAGATAGATAAAAATGGAATCGGCCTTTTGTTTTTTCTTAAGCACCATGAATTCTTTATGCAACACCTCATCATCTGTCAGCAACAGCTCCATGTTCTTTGAATTAAAGTCGAGCACTTTATTGTTTTTGGTATCATAAACAAACTGGCGTAATTCCTGATACGTGTTATTGATCCCATAATTATAATCCATCGGATCACGGTAGCTTCCTTGCACCGTTACCATAGAAGTAAAATGACATAGATTACCGATCACATTCAAGCGGGTAAATTCTTTATTGAAATTCAGATAAATGGAGCGATTTTGACAGTAACCCCAAATGGAAGCAGTTTGAATTGTTTTCTCGGCTCCGGCACTGTCTTTAAACACGATCGTTTTTTGCTCTATCAATTCTGTGAAAAAGTCGGTTTGTGCTTTTGGAATACCCGAAACGATCATTTTCTTGGTAATGGGATCATTGTTTTTGAAGTGTTCCAAGCTCAAGAATATTCCCTCTTTGAATTCATACTCTTTTGAATAAGGAACGGAATCCTGACCAAAGCAAAATGAGGAGATAAAAACAAAAAGTAGTATATTTATGTTTCGTAATAACATGATTTCACAAAGGTCGAATTTTAATCTCTATACATGAAACGTTTACATTTAATTTTTGTTCTGTCGCTTTCCTTTTATTTCGGTTTTGCTCAAAAAAGCAAAATGAACTTTGAATTAGCAAAGGCTGCGGCATCAAACAGCAATCAAACGATTGAGGTATTTGTAAAGGGGCATATTCCTACTATACAAGAGCAGGTTCGCGTATTAGGAGGAGCATTTAAATATTCAGCTGGTAATGTTGCTTTAATAAGCATTCCGGCTAAGCAGGTCCAAACACTTGCAAAAAATGAGCAAATACTTCGTATGGAACATTACACGCCTCACACTCAATTGATGGCCGATACAGCTGATATACAAAACAATGTGATAGCGGCTCATAACGGAGATGCACCTCTGATACAAGGCTATAAAGGAACTGGTGTCATTGTGGGAATCATAGATACAGGGATCGATTTTAATCACCCCGATTTCAAAGACAGCTTGGGTAATACACGAATTAAACACCTATGGGATCAACGTTATACGGCACAACCCAATTCACCTCAGCCATATAATTATGGGCAGGAATGGGATAGTACAGATATAGCAGCAGGCAATGCAGCAGCACACGATGCCACCTACTACTATGGTCATGGCACACATATTACAGGGATCGCTGCAGGGAATGGTTTGGCCATCAATAAATTTGCAGGTGTTGCT
>JAFLBF010000009.1:0-84543 GCA_017303895.1 Bacteroidota bacterium
ACTTCATTTGGCTTAATTGTAAAGGCCATAGCATCCCATTCAGGCACAAATTGCCCTCGTTGTATCTTTTCATACAAACCACCTTTGCTGGATGATCCCGGATCCTCTGAATACAAACCTGCCATAGCTGCAAATGTTGTTTTGCCACTCACAATACGTTCACGGATGCCTTCAATTTTTTCTTTCGCAGCTTTTTTTGCTTCATTCGTGATCGTTGGCTTTCTTACGATCTGCCCGATCTCTACTTCTGCATCAATAAAAGGCAATGAATCAGGATGGATCGCATCAAAATATTGCTTCACTTCATTCGGAGTAACCGTAACGCTCCCGATGATCTTGCTTTGCATTTGCTGCGACAATAAAAGATCTCTCACATTATCTCTCAGATCCGTTTTAAAATCATCAACCGACTTACCATAAAACTCAACAAACCGCTCTTCGGAACCAAACTGTTGAATATAAAAATTCAATCGTCTGTCCATTTCCTGCTCAATTTGTCCTTCAGTCACTTCCAAACTATCTTTTTGAGCTTGTGCCAAAAGCAATTTTTGGTAAAGTAATTCTTCCAACAACTTACATTTTACCGTTTCATCAATTACAGCATCGGGCTGCGACTGATATTGCTGAAATTGAGCATCTAACTCTGATTGCAATAAAATGTTTCCACCAATCACTGCCACTACCCTATCGATTATTTTCTCCTGAGCAACTGAATTAGCCGCAAAGGCAAAAATAAGTACAAACAATAAGAACGTTTTATTTTTTAGATCTGTCATTTATATAGATTTCTATTTTATTATTATTCAATGCATCATTATAAACATCTTGTTTCATGCTGTTTATAAGCGCCAATTTTCTTTTGTTCAAAATGATGTTTTTAATATTCTCTTTCTCAAATGATAAGGGTGATGAACTATTTCTTATCTTAAAATCTTTGATACTTAAAAAGTAATGATTCAATGAATCACTAACTTCAACCAATCTATTGTTCTGCAAAAATAATTCTTTGTTATACGTTTGAATAGGTATCTCTTTTAACAGATCATCAAACAATAACCATGACGAATCATCTAGATAAAAGTTGTCTGCAAACTGATGGCAATAACTGGCTAACTGTTCACGATCCTTCATATTGTCAGAACGGTACCATTTTTTTAGCTTATCAATTCCCGGTGCTTTCTTGCTCACTTTAACATAGATCACCTTGATAATATTGTCCTTTAACTCAAATTCTGCTTTATTGGAATTGTAATACGCCTCGATCTCAGCATCAGAAACAACCGTATCCAATTTTTGCTTTACCAATTCCTTCTCATAAATGTAAGTGATCAAGGATTTGCGATAATCGTTCAACTGCTTCTCAACATTCTTTTGCTCCTCATCTAAATTCTGTTCAGCCTTTTGTATAACAAGCACTTCACGCACCCAGTTATCCACAAATTGTTTGATCAATAAAATACTATCTTTTGAGGATGTTCCTGCCGGAACAAGATCTTTGATATCATCGTAATACAAAATAGCATCACCGGCCTTAGCAACAGGTTCACTTGAAGGAGCCTCTGTATCTTTTTTGCCGGAAGTGCAGGACACAAGACTTAAAAGCAGTATAGAACAGTATGTAAGTAGTATTTTCAATGCCTGGTGATTAAACTAAAAAAGTTTATGGTACATTCAATTGCACCATAAACTTTTGATCAAAATGAATCGTTATTATTTTACAGTTGATAGAACAGCTTGATCAATGTTAACTGCATATTTCTGTTTCAACTCGCTCAACCATTGTTTTTCTAAATATGCTTGATAATCGGCTGTAACCATCCCCTTTGCATCCAAATATGCTTTTGGTTCAGGCTTCATCAATTTGTTTACCACAACGATCACCACTTTTTTATCTTTATCAATAATATCTGCTGAAGTTCCCGGAGTCCAGTTCTTATCCACAAACTCATTTTCCCCTTTAGTGAACAAACGAGTTTCCACTTGTAAGTTCAATTGAGAATCTTTGTTCACTGTAGTTAAAATATCTTTCTCTGTTTTCTTTTTCTTCATCAATGCACGAACTTGCTTCGCAACTTTGTCATTTGCACAAGAATAAACAGATGCATCAGCTCTTTCATCCCACATGTAATTTGTTTTGTTCTTTTCATAGAACTCTTTTGAGCCGGTAGTATCTTTTACAGCTTTGCTCCATACCTTTTGATCGGTCAATTCGAACAATAAGATCCCATCTCTGTATTCTTGCATCAAGGCTTTGAACTCTGGGTATTTTTGATCCAATCTTCCTTCTTCAAAAGCTACGACAGTTTCTTCAACATATTGTTTATACAACTGATTTACGATCATTGCAACCTCTGTTTTTGGTCGCTTACTTTGATGAGAGTTAATATAAGCTGTAAAATCTTTTTGTGTGAAGACCTTGTCACCTAAATTAAACATCGGCTTCGTTAATTTTGCTGCTTTTGCAGGATCCCATTTCCCTTCGTAAATAGTAGTGTCCACTACTTTGTAAAAATCGTCTAAGGATTTAGGTGTTTCTTTGAATTTATTCTCTGCTTTTACTTTAGCGATCAAAGAAGTTCTTCCCACTTGCGAACGGGAATCTTTTGTCACCTTTGCTTTCAATTCATTCTTCATGTCATCAAATGATGCCACACCACGCTTATCCATCAATTTGATCACATGCCAGCCATATTTCGTTTTCATTGGCTCACAAAAATCGCCTTTGTTCACCAAAGCAAAAGATGCTTTTTCAAATTCAGCAGGCATTTTAGCGGTTCCAAACCAAGGTAATTCACCACCTTTTTTTGCTGATGATTTATCATCTGAGAATTGTTGTGCCAACTCATCAAATTTGCTTCCTGCTTTCAATTTATTATAGATCTCCGTAATCTTGGTATAAGCATTCAACGAGTCTTCTTTGGTCATGTTTGGCGTAGTTTTCACCATGATATGAGATACCAATACTTCGCCTTGAGCTTTTCTCCTGTCAACCACTTTCACAATATGATAACCATAACGTGTACGAACAGGCATAGAAAGCTCACCAACCTTTGTATTGTAAGCTGCATTCTCAAAAGGATACACCATTTGTAAAGCAGTAAAATAACCAAGATCACCTCCATTATCCTTTGCAGAAGGATCACCATTTGCTGCACTCTCGCGAGCCACTTTTGCAAAATCTTCTCCTTTTAAGATACGCTTACGGTATTCCATGATCTTATTGTATGCCAACAAGGTATCTTTAGGAAGTGCATTTTCATTTACTTTCACAAGGATATGCATCGCATGAATATCTTCTTGCATGCGATTATATGTTTCCTGTAATAATTTATCATTCACATCTTTATCTGTCAAATAAGGTTGTGCTAATTGCTTACGGTAACCCGCTAATTCTTCTCTGAATGCTTTAGCAGTATCTAAACCCAAGGCCTCTGCTTCTTTTACTTTTAGTTTAAAGTTCACAAACAGATCAACATAATCGTTCAATGATTTAGGATCCGTAGCACTTTCTTTGTTGTTGTTCTTGTGGTACACATTTTCAAATTCAGCAACAGTAACTTTAGAATTACCGATCGTCATAAGCACAGCATCTTTATTTTGTGCAAAAGCATTATGCATTAAAAACAATGCACCTGTTAACATGAATGATCTTGAAAAAACTCCTGACTTCATAACTATTTTTTTGTTTTTTTATTAGGGTAACAAATGTACTTAATTATACGATGTATCAAAAGAAAACAGCCACGAAATATTCGTGGCTGTTTTGTTAATTATTGTTAAGCAAAAATGCTTGTTATCGACTGTAATTAGGTGCTTCGCGGGTGATGGTTACACCATGCGGATGACTCTCACGAATTCCGGAGTTCGTGATACGAACAAACTTCGCTTTTTGGAGTGCTTCCATATTTTTAGCACCACAATATCCCATACCGGCTTTCAATCCACCAACAAATTGATAAACCACTTCAGCTAAACTGCCTTTGAATGGAACTCTACCGGAGATCCCTTCCGGAACCAGTTTTTTAATATCGTCTTCTGCGTCCTGAAAATAGCGGTCTTTTGAGCCCTTTTGCATGGCTTCAATAGATCCCATTCCTCGATACGACTTGAACTTTCTTCCTTCAAAAATAATTGTTTCACCCGGTGACTCCTCAACTCCAGCAAACAATGAGCCCATCATTACTGAACTAGCTCCGGCTGCCAATGCTTTTACAATATCACCTGTAAAACGAATTCCACCATCAGCAATTACAGGAACGCCTTTGCCTTTCAAGGCTTTTGCTACTTCCAAAATTGCTGTCAATTGAGGAACCCCTACTCCGGCTATCACACGTGTTGTACAGATAGAGCCCGGTCCGATACCCACCTTTACAGCATCTGCACCTGCTTTTGCTAATGCCAATGCAGCTTCCGGTGTAGCAATATTCCCTACAACCACCTGTAAATTCGGATATGTTTTCTTTACTTTTTTAAGTGTTTCGATCACCCCTTTTGAATGTCCGTGTGCTGTATCGATTACGATCGCATCCACTCCAGCTTTCACCAAAGCATCGACTCTATCAATGATATCAGCGGTAACGCCAACCGCTGCTGCGACACGTAAACGACCTAATGAATCTTTATTTGCATTCGGACGAACTTTGATCTTAATGATATCACGGTAAGTGATCAAGCCTACCAATTTATTGTTCTTATCAACAACAGGTAATTTCTCGATTTTATGGTTCTGCAGGATCTGTTCCGCTTTTTTCATATCGGTACCTTCCTTTGCAGTGATCATCTTATCACTGGTCATCACCTCTCTCACCGGACGCTTTAAGTTCTTTTCAAAACGAAGGTCACGATTGGTAACAATCCCGATCAGAACTCCTTTTCCGTTTACAACAGGAATCCCTCCGATCTTATTTTCCTTCATCAGGTTTAATGCGTCTGACACGAGCGCATTTTCAGATAAGGTAACTGGATCAAGGATCATCCCGCTTTCGGAACGTTTTACCTTACGCACATGCTCAGCCTGCGCTTCGATCGTCATGTTTTTATGTAACACCCCAATTCCACCTTCCTGAGCAATGGCAATCGCCAATTGATACTCAGTAACGGTATCCATTGCTGCGGAAACGATAGGAGTGTTTAATTTGATCTTTTTGGTAAAATAAGAAGATGTATCTACTTCACGCGGAAGCACTTCTGAATAAGCAGGTACTAAAAGTACATCATCATAGGTTAATCCTTCACCTATAAATTTGCTTGAATCTAATGACATAGGAACGGGTTTTGAACTTTAATTATTGGTTAAAATTCCCGCAAAGATACATTTTTTTACCAATAAAATGCAATAATAGATTTTTGATATGGGTATAAAACAAAAGAGGAGGCTTGAAAGCCTCCTCTTTATTGGTATTCAGAAGAATATTAACTCAATACTTTTTTTACCAGGTCAGCAGCTTCTTGCAATGCAATTGCAGAATATACCTTTAATCCGGAGTCATCAATGATCTTTTTCGCTTCAACAGCATTTGTACCTTGCAAACGAACGATGATCGGCACATTGATAGAACCCATGTTTTTGTATGCGTCAACAATACCTTGAGCAACACGGTCGCAACGAACGATACCACCAAAGATATTTACCAGAATCGCTTTTACATTCGGATCTTTTAAGATGATACGGAAAGCTTGTTCAACACGAGCAGCGTTAGCAGTACCTCCTACGTCAAGGAAGTTAGCTGGATCACCACCTGATAATTTAATAATATCCATTGTAGCCATTGCTAATCCGGCACCATTCACCATACAACCAACGTTACCATCTAATTTTACATAGTTCAAGTTGTGTTCACCAGCTTCTACTTCTGTTGGATCTTCTTCAGTAACATCACGTAAAGCCGCATAATCAGGATGACGGAATAAACCATTACCATCAAATGTTACTTTAGAATCTACTGCAATGATCTTATTGTCAGATGTTTTTAAAACAGGATTGATCTCAAACATAGAAGAATCAGTTGCATCATATGCTTTATACAAAGAAGCAACGAATTTTGTCATTTGTTTGAATGCTTCACCTGATAAACCCAAGTTGAAAGCAATTTTACGGCATTGAAAATCACGCAAACCTACCTTTGGATCGATCTCTTCTTTGAAGATCAAGTGTGGAGTATCGTGTGCTACTGTTTCGATATCCATACCACCTTCTGTTGAATACATAATCGTATTACGGCCTTTTGCACGGTCCAATAACACACTTACATAAAATTCTTTTGTTGGTGTTTCACCCGGATAATAAACATCCTGTGCTACCAATACTTTATTTACTTTCTTTCCTTTTTCACCAGTTTGTAAAGTCACCAACGTATTTCCTAAAATATTGGTAGAGATCGTTTTTACATCGTCCAATGACTTGGCCAATGCAACACCGCGTTGCTCTGTTCCTTTGATCTTACCTTTACCGCGACCACCAGCATGGATCTGAGATTTGATTACCCACCATCCTGTACCGGTTTGTTTTTGTAATTCCTTGGCTGCTTCCACAGCTTGTTCAGGAGTATCAGCTACAATACCTTCCTGGATTGCCACACCGAAACTTTTTAAGATCGCTTTACCTTGATATTCGTGTATATTCATAACTTAAATTTTTGCTATTATTTTAGAGAATCCAAAAGTATGTTTTTTATTGATGAATACAAATACTTGTGAAGAATTTTAAATAAAAAATCCCCCAACGGTTTCGAAGGGGGATCGTTCAACTGAATGTATCAGTAAATTATTTTTTAGCGTAACGGTTACGGAATTTATCAACGCGACCTGCTGTATCTACCAATTTCACTTTTCCGGTGTAGAAAGGGTGACTCATGTGAGAGATCTCCAATTTTACTACCGGATACTCATTACCATCTTCCCATTTAATGGTTTCTTTTGTTTCAACGCATGATTTAGTAATAAATGCGTAATCATTACTCATATCTTTAAATACTACTAAACGATAGTTTTCCGGGTGAATTCCTGCTTTCATTTTTTATTCTGTTTTTAATTTTCGGACTGCAAAGATAATTATTTGTATCAAATCTGCAATTTTTATTGAAAAATTTTTATCTGCCAAACTCTTTTATATTTGCAGCATGAAAAAATCCATTTTTAAGCTTTTAGCTAAGATCAACAAGGTTTTACTTCCAAAGTACTACAAACGCGACCTAAAAGGACTAAAAAAGTGGGAAATGGCAATTGTGGGCTACAAATACTGGGTTACCTGCAATTCGCTGGATTAATCTTCCATGATTTGCACCCAGGCATCTTTTACCCCTGCCTCACGCGCTATCTTTAATTTTTCAACAGCTTCTTCTTTCGTTCCTGTTTTAAACATAAAGATATAGTTGTAACCTTTCGGGCCTGAGTAAACCCAATCTGTGGTTTTGTAACCTTTTGCTCTAAAACGGTTCGCTTCTGCAATAGCCAGATCCTGATAAAAATAGGTTCCGATTACCACATAAAAGCCTTTTGTAGGAATGCTATTGTTATTTATATCTTTGAATTCAGTCTTTTTATTCGTCACAAATAATATTCCCCCTTCCGTTGAACGTTGAGCATTAGAAGGCTGCGTTACCACATCTGAATTCTGGTTCCCCACTACCGGAGTATTTTGAACCTGTGTTTTTAGCTGATCCTGACTCTTGGCTTGTTGATCTAATTTATCGCTCAACTCCTTGATCTTACTGTTACTTTCGGCTAATTGAGTTTGTAAGCTGTCCATACGTTTCACATAAGCTGTATTCTCCAGTGCTTTAGCCGTTTCCTCTTTTTTGATAGGCTCTTCTGATTTTTTAGCTTTTCCAAATTTGAAATTCACCATTATTTCATGGCTCGTACCTGCGTAGTTTGAAATACTGCCAATAATAAAATCGTATGAATAGCCAACATAAAATTGTTTGTGGATGCAAAAACCTGCATTGGCACCAACAGCATAATCGCTTTTATAGGTTGCCCCTATCCAGAATTTTTCCTGCCAATCGAATGTCACACTTCCATCATATTGAAATGGCGTATTCGGAACAAATCTTACCAATGCTAATGGAGTAACAGACATCCCCTTTTCTTCATTTAGCATGAATTTATATTTCAAGGAACCTAAATAATGACGGGCTTGAGAATAATATGAACGCACATTCTCATTGTCAACGTAATTCACTTTATTTCCAATAATTTGAGGTACAGATGCGCCAAACTCCAATCCTTTCCAAACGAACGCTAAACCGGCATTTCCATCGAATGTTGTTTTATGTTCAACTGTAGAAAATAAAGTAGGATCCGTGTTGTTTTCAACCAAGGCATTCGTAAAATCAATTCGCTGATCAAAAACACCGGCTGAAGCTCCAAACAACAAATGCATGTCATCATTAATATTCAATCGGTAAGAGTAGAATATATTCCCACCAATTCTATTATTCAAGCCTTTTCTATCGCTAATGATATTTAATCCCAATCCCACTTTTTTGTCCATGATGTTTCCATCCAAGGAAAACACATTCAGTTGAGGAGAATTTTTAAAGTCGGTCCATTGAGAACGACTGATGATCATTGCATTGGTACCATCATTCGTTGTCCCTGTAAATGCAGGATTATAAACCATCGGTTTATAGAAATAATGACTGAACATACCAACTTGCTGAGCATTCACTTGGATAGTCAGCGTCAACACAAAAAGTAATGTATATATCTTCTTCTTCATATCAACAAGCACTATTTATTTCTTAAAATATCAATTGAACCCTTTAAAACTTTATCGGAACTATCAAATTTCAGAACATAATAATATGTTCCATCCGGAAGTTCCGAACCATTATAGGTTCCCTTCCAATCATTTGTATAACCTTGTTTCTGAAATACTACATTCCCATAAATGTTATATACTGTCACTTCATTATCGGGATAATTAGCGATGTCTTGCAAATACCATGTATCGTTAATCCCATCTCCATTCGGAGTAAATAAGTTTGAGATCATTCCATTGTACTCCAATACTGTTACCGTTACCAATACCGTATCCGCATTAATGCAATTGTTCACATCTGTAACTGTTAAAATATAAGCAGTAGTAGTATTCGGAGTAGCAACAGGTGTAAATATTGTAGCACTACTCAATCCGGCAGAAGGCACCCACAAAGGCACGCCTGTTCCGGAGCCATTTAATGTCACCGACTGCCCCTGAACGATGGTGGTATCAGTACCGGCACTAACAGGAGTTGGAGCCAGAACAGTAACTGCAACAGCAGCAGTTGTATCAATATTACAAGCACCGCTTTGAACAACAGCAGTATACCAGGTGCTTTGAGTTAAACCAGCATAGATCAAGCTGGTAGTCGTATTTGTCACAGGCGTCCAAGTAGCGCCATTATCAGTTGACGACAACCAATAAAGAACATTACCAACATTACCTGAAAGATCTAAGGTGTCATTATTTAAAAAATAACAAACGGTCGCATTTGAAGCAACTGTCCCCGCAACAGTTTGAGGTGCCACACTAACAATTTCAATATTTGATGTATCGGGAGGACAGCCGGCACTTTGTACTAAAACAGAATACCAGGTTGTTGAAGGCAAATTAGTATAGGCCTCTGTATTTGTTGTATTCGCAATAGGTGTCCAGCTTGCGCCATTATTTGTGGAGGAGAACCAGTTGATGATCGTACCGGTTGTTCCACTTAGCGTTAATGTTCCAGTAGCAGGTACACCACAATATATTCCCCCGCCTGTTAGGGTTCCGGCAACAGAAGCCGGATTAACAGTAATTATCGCAATAGAAGATGTGTCAGGAGCACAAGAACCACTTTGAACAATCACTTGATACCAAGTAGTTTGCGTCAAATTATTGAAAGCCTGAGTTGAAGAAGTATTTCCTGTGCTGCTCCAGCTTGCACCACTATTAACAGAAGATATCCAATCAATAATAGTTCCGGTAGTTCCTGACAAGGTCAAAGAACCGGAATTACCTGTAGCGCAAACCGAAGTTGCCCCATTGATCGTTCCGGCTACTGATAAAGGATCGATCGTAAATAATACCTGAGAAGAAGTATCAGTTGGGCAGACGGCTCCATTCTGAACAACAGCTTGAAAAAGGGTTGTTTGAGTTATTGCGGTATAATTATAAGTAGTGGTAGTATTTGCTATTGTAGTCCACGTTGCCCCGCCATCCGTAGAAGATAACCAATAAAGAACCCCGCCATTGTTTCCGGATAAGTTTAATGATCCTGCTCCCGAATTATCACAAAAAGTTCCACCACCGGATACTGTTCCTCCAATACTAGGTGGGAATACATCTATACAAACAACAGTGGATGTATCTGCCGGGAAAACACCATCCTGAACAACAGCTCTAAAGCAAGTTGTTTGTGCTAAATTAAAATACGTTTGGTTGGGAGTAGTATTCGCATTATTTGTCCAGGTTGCTCCACCATTTGTTGATGTTTGCCAAAATAAGATATTGCCCACAAAGCCAGCAACAGAAACAAAACCTGAGTTTGTTGTAGTGCAATAAGTAGCTGCACCGGATGTTGTTCCTCCAACCGATTGAGCCATTCCTGATAAAACAGCTAACAAAAAGACTATAAGTAAAATGCTTCTTTTCATATCAACGAATTCAAATCGACCGCGAAATTAATGATTTTTTCGACCAATAAAGAAAAATAAAGTCCCTTCGATATTTTATCGAAGGGACTTTGTGAAATTAATATTTATTTTACAATCGTAACGTGTCCGATATAGTTATGTTTTAAGCCTTTTGTATCTTTTAAACTAACTTTCCAAACATATACATCAATTTGAGCCATTTCTGCTCCAGCATTTGCTTTTCCATCCCAACCTTTTCGGTAATCATCGGTAGAAAAGATCATTTGTCCCCAACGATCAAAGATCATCATTTCAAATGTAGGTAGATCCCAGCCCACACCAAGAGGTAAAAATACATCATTCAATCCATCTCCATCCGGTGTAAAGGCATTTGGAGCATAGAATACGAAATCATCCTGCACCTCGATTAATTGATAGGTTGTGTCAATACAACCAAATTGATTTTCAACGATCAATTGAACATTATAGGTACCGACTCCACTAAACTCATGTACCGGATTTTGAGCCGTTGTTGTATTCGGATTAGATGCTACATCACCAAAATTCCAATTCCACGAAACAATGTTGAATGTTGAGATATCCGTAAAATTAACGGTAGGTGCCAAACTGGAAGCTGGATTCGGACTAGCAGAGAACGCTGCTGTAGGCAGTGGGTTAACTACAATATATCCTAAGTTGGTAACAGTATCCACACAACCAGCTGCTGTGGTAATGATCATTGAAACATCGTAGGTACCATCATTAGAATAGGTATGCGTTACAGGTGTGCCGGATCCGGTTCCTGAATCGCCAAAGTTCCAATCATAAGTTACACCATTATCACTAAAGGCAGTGAATGTAACAGTCAAAGGTTCACAACCAACTGTATCAGAACCTACTAAATAACCGATAGATCCCGGATTGATGGATACAATTGCTGTATCTAATGCATCATCTGAACATCCATCACTAACAGTAATCACATAGCTAGCTGGTGAAGAGGCTGCGTTGCCAACAACAGTCTGAGAAGCCGTTGTTGGACCATTACTCCATGAATAAGTATATGGTCCACCTGTTCCACCGGCAGCTGTTGCCGATATTGTAGCCGTCATTCCATCACAAACAGCAGTATTGCCTGTTGTTACTGTTAATGGAGGGCGAACTACCACTTGCATATCTAATGGCCCAGCAGGACAACCATTTACATCTGTTACACTTACAGAATAAATGGAAGTAGCAGATGGTGTAACAAAATGAGGTCCGGTGCCAGATAAACCGGTACCAGTAGCGCCTAACCACGCATAAGTATAAGGAGACACACCACCGGATGCTTGTGCATAAATTTGAGCTGTATCGCCAAAACAGATGGTATCTGTAGGACTAACAAATAATTCAAGTAATGGATTCTCATCAACTATAACACTTCCGGTTACTGTACAACCATTATCATCGGTTACAATAATATCATACACGCCTTGAGAAAGTCCGCTTGCAGCAGGAAGCGTTTGTGTGCTTGGATTCCAATCGTATGTAAATGGAGCCGTTCCTGTATTAGCTGTTAAATGTACTGTAGCTGTTCCTGTACTTCCTCCGAAGCACAATACCGGTGTTGACGTAACACTGTCAATTTGCGGACCTGCAATATTAAGTACAGTATCGGCAATCGTAATTGTACATCCGTTAGCATCCACCACTTGAACAGAATACACACCTGCTAAAAGACCATTGGCAGTATTTGTAGTTTGTAAAGCTGCATCATTCCACTGGACTGTATAAGGCGCTGTTCCACCGGATGGTGTAACTGTAGCTGAACCATTCGCAGATCCACAGGTAGATGCAACCGTTGAAGTTGTTGCAGCCAAAGGAGTCGGCTCTGTGATCGTGTAGGTTTGTGAAGTGTTGCAACCGTTTTGATCGTTAACAGTTAATGTATAAGTAGCAGCAGGAAGAGCATTCGCTACCGGCCCGGTGCTTACATTCGGATTCCATGAAAATAAATAGAATGGAGTCCCGCCTGTTGCAGATGTGTTTATCGAACCGTCAGCAGAGCCTGCACAAGATACATTCGTTGATGTTGCATTTGTAATTGCTAAAGCAGCGGGTTGAGTAATTGTTATGGCAGTATCTGTTGCTGTACATCCATTTGCATCTGTATATACAACAGAATAAGCTCCTGCACACAAATTAGAGACTGTTGTTGTTGTCTGTCCTCCCGGTGTCCAGGCATAATTGATCGTTCCTGTACCTCCATTTGCTAAAACAGAGATTGAACCATCACAAGCACCAAAACAAGTTACATCGGCAGTGCTTAGGATCGCATGGTTGATCGGTAATGGTTCCAAAATCGTCACTCCATTAGCAGATACACATCCCGCAGCATCTGTTACGGTAATCGTATTCAACCCTGCCGTAAGATCTGTTGGATTAGCTGTTGTTTGACCACCTGACCATAACACAGAATATGGAGGTGCTCCACCTGTGATACTGGTTGTAGCAGCACCATCGGTATCGCCAAAACACTCCAGATCGATCTGTGAAGTGATCAATACATCCGGAGCAGCAATATCAATTACAAAGGCTGGTTCGGTTATTATACATCCATTAGCATCCACCACCTCAACAATATATGGACCGCCAACTAAATTATTAGCACATGCTTGTTGTGTATATGAAAAATCATTCCATGTATATGTGTATGGAGCCAAACCACCCGATGTGGTTGCACAAGCCTGACCATTTGCTTGTCCGCAATTGGAATTGAGTGTAGTTGTATTCACAACTAATGGAGTGTATGCCTCTATAATATTAATACTATCGGTATAACTACATCCATTTGCATCTGTAATTGTAGCAACATGTGTTCCAATACACAAACTAGCTGGATTGTAAACCGTTTGAAGACTAGGAGTCCACAAGAATGTATAAGGTGCTGTTCCACCCATAAAACTGATATTACCGGATCCATCACAAGTTCCCGCACAAGTGATATCATTTCCTGTTACGGAAGCCACTAATTGAGTTGGCTGTGTGATCGTTGCTACTGACGTTGAAGTACAACCATTCGCATCTGTTACGGTGCATGTATAAGTTCCGGCACACAGATTTGATGCAGTAGCATTGGCAATTCCTCCTGGCATCCAATTGTATGTATATGGAGCTGTTCCACCGGAAGCCGTTATTTGAGCAAAACCTGTACAAACTCCAAAACAGGTCAAGTTTCCTGTCGCAAAAATATTGCTTGTTAGAGGGTTTGGTTGAGAGATGGTAGCAACAGCCTGAGATGTACAGCCATTAACATCCGTTACGTTAACAGTGAACGAGCCGGCACACAAACCAGTTGCAGTTTGAGTTGTTTGCGCAGTTGGATTATTCCACTGATACGTATATGGTGCTGTACCATTAACTGTATTTGCAATTGCAGTTCCATTACAAGCGGAAGCACAAGTTACATTTGTAACTGAAGTTGTTGTACTTAATGCAAGAGGATTAGTAAGCGTAACACTTGAATTTTGAATACATCCATTTGCATCCGTTATGGTAACACTATAGGTACCGGCTGCTAAATTATTTACTACAGATGTGGCCGGTGACCCCGGTGATGTCCATGCATATGTATAAGGACTAACTCCTCCAACAGCACTGGCCGTAGCTGTTCCATTGGTTCCTGCAAAACAGGTAGGATTAGTACTAACAGCATTAGCAACCAATAATGTTGGTTGCGTGATCGTTATATTAGCAGAAGCAACACAACCTAATGCATCGGTTACTGTAACAGAATAAATACCTGCCACTAAATTAGAAGCTGTAGGTGTTGTTTGTCCATTATTCCATAAATAAGTAAATGGTGCTGTCCCTCCAGTAACCGTTACGGTGGCATTCCCATTATTACCTCCATTACAAGAAACATTTGTGAATGTGTTAATAGCGGCAGTCGGACCAGCAACACTACCCACCGTAACAGGAGCTGTTAAAGTACACATATTAATATCTGTAATGGTAACAGTATAAGTACCTGCTGCTAAACCTGTAGCATTCGGACCGGCTTGACCATTTGACCAGCTCCAAGTATAAGGAGCAAAACCACCTGAGCCGGTTACTGAAGCCGTCCCATTTGGCTGACCACAGTTTGCGTTGGTTGTTGAAGAAGTTATTGCTAAAATCGGTGGCTGAGTGATCGTGGCTGTCCCTGTTTGAGTACAACCTCGAGCATCAGTAACTGTAACTGTATATGTTCCAACACCTAAATTATTGATTGAAGATGTTGTAAACGCTCCCGGCATCCATAAGTAGGAATATGGTGCAGTTCCACCTGTTGGTGTTGCCGTTGCAGTACCGGAAGTTCCACCGAAACATCCCACATTGGTAAAGGTTGGAGCAACGTTTAATGCTGTTGGCTGAGTAATTGCCTGAGAAACTGTAGCCGTACAACCATTTGCATCCGTTATGGTACACGTATAAGTTCCCGGTGCAAGGTTAGATGCAGTGGCAGCAGTACCGCCTGACGGAGACCAAGAATAAGAAATAGGTGTTGTAAATGCAGCTGATGGCGAAACAGTTATTGAACCATTGTTAGCTCCATTACAAGTTACATTTGAGAATGAACTCACAGCAATTGTTCCACCCGGTGTTGAATTTACTGTTGCTGTCACAGTTCTTGTACAGCCGGTAGCATCAGTAATTGTACACGTATATGTTCCGGGAGTTAAATTACTTGCAGTTGGATTTGTACCACCCGAAGGTGTCCAATTATAGGTCAATGGTGCAACCCCTGCCGTTGTTGTAACCGTAGCAGAACCATTGGGAGCATTACAAATTGAAGGAGTTGTAGTGGCTGTTGCACTAACCCCACCCACTGTGATACAGAATGAGTAGGTTTGACTTCCAAAAAATGGACAGTTATTATCCGTAACCTTAACCGTAAAGCAATGTGGAACACTTCCTATGTCGGCTGTAGTCGGAGTCCAAGTAAATACGCCTGTTGGACGACTGGCAGTTCCTCCTGCCCCGCCTGTTGGGGAAAAAGTAGCTCCTGCAACACCTGAATTCCATGTTAATGTAACATTTTGAGAAGCATTGGCATCAAAGGATGGAATATTAAATGTTAATGGAACCCCGGCACACGCAGTTGTTGTGTATGATCCGGTATTGTTAATTCCATTCAGGGAAGGGTTGTTATTTGTACAAGTAATAGTACGCACCTGAATGTCACGCATTACACTTCCTACCAATACTCCATTTCTCCATTCTTTTACTAAAACAGCAAATACCGTTACTTGCAAAGCAGTAGGCGTTACACACATATCACCGGTTAATGGATTAAATGTTGGTGCCGGAGAAGAAGCCAATGGATTACTTGCACTATAAGGAGCAATGTATGTTACATTGGTTGTAGCCGTGTGCATTGGTGTTAACAAAGTGTAAGATAATGAATCGCCATCCGGATCCACAGATCCATTATTAAAACAGAAAGGTTGTCCAACACAAACAAATGGAACTGGCCTGTTGGTAAAAGTTGGAGAATCATTACAAGGGAATGCCAAATTATTTAAAGTGGCCTGAATATGAATATTCATCGACCCTGGATTATTAATAGTTGTAATGGCCGTGTTTCTACAACATAATTCATAGGACATTACCCAATCAGCACATGCTGGTAACGTTACTAATCCTTCATAAATGTATTCTTGCACCCCGGGCTGTGAACCACCTGTACATACAGTCGCCTGTCCTGGACAAATTGGGGTTACCTCTATCCCTGTTCCGGCAATCCTACTTAATGTTACGTTCTGATTGATATTGCAGGAGACAGATCGATAGTTAACAGAAACCGTAGTTGGTGCAGCGATACCTGAACAATCGCGGTACAATGCCAACCGTATACGATATTGATTTCCAGACAAACATTGGTATGTCAAATTCCCCCCTTGAACGTGGGATGCTATAACTTGGTTCGTAGCCCCAAGTAACAGGAAAAAAACGACAAATGTTAGTAGTTTGTGTTTCATAAAGAGTATATAGTTATTGTATAAATTTAGTATCAATGAACAATAATAGCTATATGTTGCTATTCTACAGTATATAGTTGCATTATGTTTCTTTTAATTTTTAACATTTTTCAACATTATTTAACAAGCCCGACTTAATTAAACCTGTTTATTAAGTTCATTTAACTACAAAAAATCGATAAACAGCCATCATATTAAGATAAAACATTAAAAACTATCGACAATCAAACAGAAACCTATCTTATGTTCTGATCATTATCGATTTAAATCCTACTTTAAAATAATGATCTTTTGATGAAAAATATCTTGCTTATCTCCTCCAATTAAGAAATATGTACCATTTTTAAGATCATTCATATTTAAATACTGGTCAGCATTCGCTTCAAAAACCAGAGACATCACAACCTGCCCCAATTCGTTAAATACTTGATACGTCCCTGCTCTAGCATTCTTGATAGTAATAAATCCTGCACTTGGATTAGGGTACACCTCAACAACAGGTTTCTGATTCTCTTCTATCCCAACAACAATCACATTCATACAAGCAGATGTATCCACACAAGAATTTAATGTGATCTGAACTGCATAATCACCGGTAACCGTTGGAGTGAAAAACTGAGAAGTTTCACCCACTATAGGAGAAAATGAGTTATTGCAATCCAACCACTGATAAGAAGCGAAGTTTTGATGAGCACTTACTGTTGTGGATGCCAAACTCACCGTATTATCAATAATAGTAACAGAGGCTACCACCGGCTGTCTTGGATTTGATACACATCCATTGTTGCTTACTTCTACATAATAAGTAGTTGAAGAAGACAAGCTTGGCGTTATATACGTCACTCCTGTTCCTACTAAATTCCCTCCGGTTACTGCATCAAACCAACTAATGGTTCCTGCGCTGGCTGTAGCTCCCAAACTTAAAGAACCCGCATCACATCTGCTAGCCGGAGTTGTTGACAAAATAGTTGGAGTTGTGTTTACCGTAGCAACGATTGAAACTAGCGGAGAAGAAGCACATCCATTGGATACCGCTTCTAGATAATAGGTGGTAGTCGATGACAAAATAGGTGTTGTATAAGATGTTCCTGTTGCAAGCAAATTGCCCGCAGTAGCTGCATCATACCAATTGATCGTACCGGCACTTGCAACCGCTCCTAATGTAAGGTCCCCGCTGTCACATCTACTGGAAGGAGTAGTCGATACAATACTAGGAGTTGTATTAACTGTTGCCACAACAGCAACTCTAGGTGAGGATGTACAACCATTTTCAGACACCTCTACATAATAAGTAGTTGTTGCTGTAATTGAAGGCGTGGTATAAGAAGTTCCTGTAGCCAAAATATTTCCTGCAACAGGTGCATCATACCAAGTAATTATACCTGAGGTAGCAGAAGCACCCAGAACTACTGTTCCTGCATCGCATCTCGAAGCAGGAGTAGTTGATGTAAATGAAGGTGTTGTATTTATTGTTGCAATGACAGGTATTCTTGGACTGGAAGCACAGCCATTAGCAATGGCTTCAACATAATACGTTGTTGTAACACTTATACTAGGTGTTGTATAGGTTGTGCCTGTTCCAACAAGATTACCACCAGTAATATTATCATACCAATTAACATTACCTGCACTTGAAGTAGCTCCTAGAGAAACACTACCTGCATCGCATCTTGTTCCAGGACTGGTTGATAAAACACTAGGAGTGTTATTAACAGTCGCTAAAACAGGGATCCTTGGACTAGAAGTACAACCATTTGATGTTACTTCCACATAATAAGTTGTATTGGAAGATAAAACAGGTGTTGTAAATGTTGTTCCTGTTCCTACTAAATTTCCTGCACTTAGGTCATCATACCAATCAACCGTTCCGGCACTTCCAACTGCTCCTAAAGCAAGTGTTCCTGCATCACATCTCGTATCAGGAGAAGTGGATGTAATACTTGGAGTTGTATTTACAGTGGCAACAACTGCTACTCTTGGTGAAGAAGCACATCCATTTTCAATCGCTTCAACATAATAAGGTGTTGTTGATGCAATAGAAGGTGTTGTAAACGATGTTCCAGTACCAAGTAAATTACCTGCAGTAGCTGCATCGTACCAATTTAAAGTTCCGGAACTAACTGTTGCGTTTAAAGTAACTGTGCCTGCATCACATCTGCTGGCAGGAGTAGATGACAAAACAGAAGGCGTTGTATTTACAGTTGCTGTTACATCTGTTCTAACTAAAGTTGTACAACCATTAGATGTTGCTTCAACGTAATAAGTCGTTGACGAGTTAATACTTGGAGTTGTAAATGATACTCCTGTTCCAACCAAGTTTCCAGCTGTTGAAGCATCATACCAATTTATTGTCCCTGCACTTGCTGTTGCATTTAACATTACAGTTCCTGCATCACATCTACTCGCTGGAGTTACCGACAAAATAGAAGGAGTTGCGTTTACTGTTGCCACAACCGGTGTTCTAGGACTTGAAATACAACCATTATCATCTACTTCAACAAAATAAATAGTCGAAGAGCTTATAACAGGAGTAGTAAAAGCAGTACCGCTTCCTACCAGATTCCCTCCGGTACTTGCATCATACCAATTAATTGTTCCGGCACTTGCTGTTGCATTTAATATTACGGTTCCTGCATCACATCTGCTTGCAGGTGTAGATGACACTACTGATGGAGTTGGATTTACGGTGACAGTTATTGCGGTCCTAGGACTAGCTAAACAGCTACTATCCTGTACATAAAAAGTAGTTGTAGAAGATAAAGATAAAGTTGTGTAATTGGTACCGGCTGCTAAATAATTTCCACCAGTAGGTGCATCATACCAGGATATTGTTGCCATACCTGAAACCGATAACATAGTTGAATTACCACTGCAAATCGTAAGATTTGAAATAGGGGTAATATCCGATGGTGCTGGAGGAGCTGATGGAACTCCCGACACATCAACAATTTGAGAACAACTATCTACATTACCACTATTATCAGTAACATACCACTTAACAGTTGTTGAACCTACAAAGAAAGAAGCTGGCGCATTATTGACAATCGACAATACACCACAATTGTCAGAAACTAAAGGTGATGATAATGCTAAATTATCGATAGAACATGTTCCAGGTGACAAACTTAAAAACAGATCGACTGGACAAGTAATAGTTGGCAATTCATTATCATTTACAGTAATAGTAAATGAACGAATAGTTGTATTCCCGGAAGCATCTCTAGCTGTATCGTAAACCGTAGTTGTTCCTACGAAAAAAACATCTCCAGAGGAAAAGTTACTCGTGATGGTCACAGCAGAACAATTATCTGAAGCTGAAGGAGCTGCATAACTAACAATTGCAGAACACTGACCCGCATCAGCAGATTGAACAATATCTGACATTGCTGTAAACACAGGTGCAATGACATCATTTGTACTAACAGTAATTGCTCGTCTCAAAGCAGAAGCTCCACAAGTACTATCTTGAGCGTAAAAAGTGGTCGTAGAAAACAACACAGGGGTTGCAAAGGTATTCCCTCCACCCAAATAGGTTCCTCCTGTTGCCGCACTATACCAACCAATTGTTCCTACTCCTGAAACAGTCAGAACAGTTGAAGTTCCAGCACAGATAGTGAGATTGGCAGCAGGTGTAGTGTTGGCAGGTCGAAGAGGCAATGGTGTTACTGTAGCCGTTATTGCAATTCTTGGACTTGATGCACAACCATTATCATCCGCATCTACATAATAAGTAGTGGTTGCACTAATACTTGGAGTTGTATAAGATATTCCTGTTCCTAACAAGGTACCACCTGTTGATGCATTATACCAATTTATCGCACCTGCACTAGCAGTAGCTGACAAAGTTAAGGTACCTGTACCACATCTACTTGCAGGTGTAGTTCCTGTTATTGACGGAGTTGAATTGACAGTTGCAACTACGGCCAATCTTGGAGAAGAAGTACAACCATTATTGGTCACTTCTACGTAATAAGTTGTAGTTGCTCCTATGCTAGGTGTTGTATAAGAAGTTCCTGTACCTACTAAATTACCGGCAACAGTTGCATCATACCAGTTAATCATTCCGGCACTTGCTGTTGCTCCTAAAATAACGGTTCCCGCATCACAAATACTAGCATCTGTAGTTCCTGTTATGGAAGGAGTTGTATTAACTGTAGCAATTACAGCTGTACGAGGAGAAGATGTACAGGTTCCAATTGTTGCATCCACATAATATGTTGTTGTTGAACTGATCGAAGGGGTTGTAAAAGAAGTACCGGTTCCTACTAAATTTCCAGCAGTTGGAGCATCGTACCAATTAATTGTTCCGCCACTTGAAGTCGCCAACAAGTTTAATGTTCCCGTATCACATCTGTCAGCAGGAGTTGTTCCTGTTATAGCTGGAGTTGTATTCACAGTTAATACTGCTGCACCAGAGGCTGTCCCTGATGAACAAGATCCTCCGATCACTATACATCTATATTGATACGAATTGTATCCTACTGTAACATTGGTTAAGTTTAATGTAGTCGTATTTGAATTACTATAGATACCACCACTTGCATTGTTCCAAGTTACGCCATTATCCGTACTTACTTCCCATTGGTAAGATGTTCCACCTGAAGCAGTAATTGAAAAAGTTGTATTTGCACCCGCACAGATCGAACTATTAGAAGGGTTGGTAGAGATTGTTATACCACCAAAACTAAACGCAGTAGAGTTCCTATAAGATGTATTAGAACCTACATTCGTAAAATCACCTCCGATGTAGATACTTGGAGTTCCAACAGTTATAGTATAAATCTGATTATCTCCAGCATTGGGATTCCAGGAAGTAGCTAAACCTGTTCCTAGATCTATTCCAGCAACCCTGTTTCTTGATTGCCCGCCAATTGTTGTGAACGAACCTGCAACATAGAATGTGGACCCATTAATACCTAAAGCATAAACAAGATTATTAGGGCTCGGATTCCAGGATGTGGCAAGTCCAGTTGTAGCATTTATGGCAGCAAGGCGTGGACGGGCTTGACCTCCAATGGTGTTAAATGCTCCACCAACATAAACTGTTCCGGCATCTACTAACAATGTATTAACAACTGCACTTGGAGCAGGATTCCACGCGGTAGCAGTACCTGTAGTGGCATCAATTTCAGCTAAACGATTACGCGCCTGTCCACCAGCAGTTGTAAACAGACCACCTATGAATACTGAGTTGCCACTTATTGCTATAGCTTTTACTGTATTAGCTGCACCGGGATTCCATGTAGTAGCTAAACCTGTGGATGCATCTAATGCAGCCAATCGAGTTCTTGCTTGCCCACCAATTGTTGCAAATGTTCCACCGGCATAAACCAAACTACCGCTTACTGCAAGAGCATTTACGCTTGCGCTGGCATTCGGATCCCAAGAGGTAGCTACACCTGTTGAAGTACTTATAGCAGCAATACGGTTTCTTGTCGCTCCGCCTACTGTTGTAAACAGACCACCAACATAAAGCGTTGATCCGTTCAGAGCTAATGCATAAACCGAGTTATTGATATCAGGATTCCAGGAGGTTGCTATACCTGTAGAAGCATCTAAAGCAGCAATTCTATTTCTTGCCTTTCCTCCTATGTAAGCAAAAGCACCACCGGCATATACATCTGTTCCATCTTTTGTCAATGTAAACACGGTACTGTTTGCATCCGGATTCCAAGATGTTGCAAGTCCGGCAGCATCAATTTCTGCTATTCTATTTCTTGTTTGTCCACCAACCGTTAAAAAATCACCTCCTAAGAAAACGTTTGTTCCATTCACAACAATACTTCTTACTGTTGCAGAAGCATTTGGATTCCACGAGTTTGCAGTTCCTGTTGAAATATCCAAAGCCGCTACTCTATTTCTTGCTTGTCCACCGATGGTCGTAAAAGCACCACCTGCATAAACAGTTGATCCACTAATGGCAATACAATTCACCTGTGCACTTGAAGCAGGATTCCAAGAAGTAGCAAGTCCGGTACTTACATCTAATGCTGCAATTCTTGCTCTGGCCTGACCGCCAATATTTGTAAAAGTACCACCGGCATACAAGGTCGATCCATTTAAAGCTAAGGCACTAACCAAAAAATCGGCATTCGGATTCCATGCAGTTGCACTTCCGGTTGTAATATCTAGAGCAGCAATGTTATTCCGGGTTTGTCCACCAATAGTTGTAAATGTACCACCAACAAATACGGAAGAACCATCGACAATTATTGCATTGATCGAATTATTCCCATTCGGATCCCAAGAGGTAGCTAAACCAGTTGTAGCATCAATTGCCGCAATATAGTTTCTAGCTTGTCCGCCTACATTTGTAAAAGAACCACCAACATAAATTGTGGAACCACTAATGGTTATAGCATTTACAGAATTATCGGCATTCGGATCCCAAGAAGTTACTTGACCCGAAGAATTAATATGTGCTAAACGATTCCTTGTTAATCCCCCCACAGAAGTAAAGGCTCCTGCAATATAAAAACCACCTGATCCATCTGAAACAGAGGCTAATACATTCCCCCCCGACACAACAGGAAATGTCCGATCGGCTTCACCGGTCGTTCCGCTCAATAGAGCTCCTTGCGTATAAAATGGGTTAACAACAGTGAAATCACCACCTATGTAAAAAAGATTGTTTGCAGCATCAAAAACGGATGTATTCACCGTCCCGTTTGTAGCAAACATGGAAGAGATAGGAGCATCACATTGTGCTATTGAGTTTGAGTTTACGAATAGAGCAAAACTAAAGAGTAAACAAATTCGAAGTAGCTTTTGTTTCATATACCTTTATCTGTATTGGGTTAATAGGTAAACATATCAAAAATATCCCAATTTACGCTCATAAAAAAAGCAAGTTTCTTCAAATTCTTACGAAAAAGCATTGAAATAATAAATTACGAAAGAATAATTATCGACCAATCGTCAAAAAACTACAATAAAAACAATAAATTAAAAGACAAAGCCAAAAAACAGGAAAATAATCTATTGTGAAACTAAATATCAGATAAAATTAGTTTTGAGGTAAGCAAGCAAAGCATATAAAGTACTGTTAATAAACAGCTTGCAATAAATACATGTAGTTTTTGCTCACTTTAATGAGATGTTCTCGTCACCACTTTGATAAGGCAGATATGTAACAATGAATTGGAACATTTCGTCCTCTGTTCGCATGCTGCCTTCCCGTTCGGCAACCAAACGTGGTGGAGAGAAAGGATTATTCGGATTGTTTCTTGTATTATCAAAAACGCCCTCTACTATGATAGTTGCGCCTGCAGGGACCTTTACCATTTTTTCGAATGTATAAAAATATTGCCATCTAAAATCCCATTTTTTAATACGAATTAGAGGTATCGTATCTTTTTGAGTCGTAATAGCATATGCCCAAAAACTTTTTCCTAACAAGTGCATATGTGGATTGATGGTTAGGATCGATATGTCGGCTGGAACAGTATATTTTGTAACAAATTTCATAATGGTATCAGGAGGAATGACCAAAGCGGGTTCAATTGGTGAAACACCAAAAGTTCCCATCTGAAATTCTCTGGTTGGTCGTTTAGGAGCCTCCTTTGCAAAAAACACATTAAAGGCGGTTTGATCACTTGTATCTATTCTTGAAGGACCATAATGCATATCTTTTAAAAAGAGCGCCCCTTTTCTTTTCATTTTAAAACCTCCTATTCCGTTGGGATAAACGGGTGGTGTTACACCCGGAAGGAAATTAGTTACCGAAGTGGTCATCATGGGAAAGCTCCCGTCATCATTGGGAAGATCTAATTTTTTATACGCTTCTAGAATAGTCGGATACTCGTTGATATCAACCACAACCTCCCCTTTCATAACATCTTTGCGTTTATCGAATTCATAGCTCAACAATTGAGCATTCACGTGGTGTACCAATTTTTTATTATCAGGAACCACTTCTATCACGCTAATGAATGTATCTTTCGGTATCTCGTAAGGAACACGCATCAATAAAAATCGATCTTTCAGATCCCCTTTGATCTTATATACATCTCTTAATTTGATAACAAGATCGGGCTTCCCTAATTGCGAACCGGAAGGGAAATCGGGAACAGAAGGAATGTTTAGGGAATCTCCGATTACACAGCCTTCATCTACCCAACGTACGATCAAGTCAATTTCCTCTTGCGATAACACTTTTTCGTCTACGAAATGTGTATAGCTGGCATCAGCCGGCCAGGGTGGCATAAAACGGGATTTAGTAACAGTTTTGATCAACTGCTTTCTGCTCAACACATCCTGATATGTTAACAAAGGAAATGGGCCTGCTTCACCGGGCCGGTGACAAGTAGAACAATGTTTATAGATCAAAGGAGCTATGTGTTCCGAATACGTTACCTTTTCTGCTCGTCCCTTCTCTACTTCACTGCTACAAGAGAACAGAACAAGAGTCCATAAAAAAATAATATAAATGTATCCTTTGCTATTTTTCACGTTATAGATGTGTTAATAAAGCCGTGAACAAAAATAGAAAACATTTCGAGCAAAAGCACTGATTGAAATTACCTTTGTTAAATATGATGGATCATAAACCATATCGCTTCCTTATTTGTATTTCTATTCTCTTTTGTCTGGCACTCCCTGCTTGCAAAAGCAAAAGTCCTTATAATCCATATCTAACCATGAAGCGTAAGCCAAGTGAACAAATGGCCAGAGAAAACAAAAAGCATATCAAAAAAGGGAATAGAGCTTACAAAAAGAAGGAAGAAAGCAGCAGAAAGCATCTATTCGGAAGGAAGCATGCTCCAACAAAATAGATCAGGCAAAACTCCCCAAAAATTTCATCGTATCTATACCATCTGCATAATCAAACAAAGTAGGACATTGTGCTTGACCAAAATATACAGCATTAGAGAACAATTCACTCTTTGAAACTACACACTGGATCATTTCTATCTCTTTGTCTATTTTTTCTTTTAGCAAGAGTAGATCATCATAATACTCATAATACAAAACACCTATTGGGGAAGAATACGATTGATCTTCTTTCAGAAGGAGAAAATTATTATCCAACAGACCTTTATCATTTTTCATAAGATAAACGGTCCGGTTGTATTCATAATTATTTACATACTTATTGACCTCAATCAAATGCTGATACTTATAGATAGAATCAAAAAACAAATTAAAGGAATAGCCTTTAGGAACAAAGAGCTTGGATACATTCCTACACCCTAAACCAAAATACATAAAGATATCATCTGCCAACAATTCTAATTCTTCTCTCGTTTCATTACCTGTTAAAACGGCTACAGAGTTTCTGTTTTTTCGGATGATGTGTGGATATTTCCCGAAATAATAATCAAAGTACCTTGCCGAATTATTACTTCCTGTTGCAATTACAGCATCCATCTGCTTAATAAAACCTTCAGTAAACGCTATCCGACCCTCAAATCCAGGCTCAATGGCAATCAATACTTTCGAGATAAATGGCAATAACAACTTATCATCGCTGGATAACTTACCTAAAAACTTATTTCCGGACATCAACACACAAAAGAAGTCGTTAAAACCCACCATCGGAATATTGCCTGCCATAATAACCGCTACAGATCTGGGCGTATGTTCCTTTTGTAATTGATCGCGATAAACTGCCAACCAATTGATCAAGGTCTCTTCTTTCAAGCTATCAGCGATTGCAGCCATTGCCATTCTCACATTCTCTTCGATGAACCAAGGATTTTGAATCCTAACAGCTTTGATCAAAGCTTCCATATCATCATAGAATAATGCGTTCAAAGGGTCGTTCTCCTTCTTTACACCATCTTTTCTGAACTGCTCCAAAAAATGTCCTAATACGACAAATGCTCTCACTCGCTGATCTAATTCCATGAAATTTATATTGTTTCTAAACTTTTTATAATGAAGTATGTATTATATTTGCATCGATTTTTTTACAAAACTATAAACTATTATACACTTATGGCAATTAAAATTACAGAAGAGTGCATTAACTGTGGTGCTTGTGAGCCGGAATGCCCTAACAATGCAATATATGAAGGTGGAAATGAATGGCGTTTTGCAGATGGTACATCCGTAAAGGGTATGTTTACATCTAAAAGCGGTATTTCTGCTGATGCTGATGCTCCTCAAACTCCGGTTGCAATGGATATTTACTATATCGTTTCTGACAAATGTACAGAATGTGTTGGTTTTCATGACGAACCTCAATGTGCAGCTGTTTGTCCTGTTGATTGCTGTGTTGATGATGAAAACTGGAGAGAAAGCAAAGAAGATCTTTTAGCAAAAAAAGCAACACTTCATGTATAAGATCATACCTGATTCTTCAAACGCCATTCAAAATTGAATGGCGTTTGTGTTTAAAATAAAACACTTCTCATTGCGTTAATTATTCTGTACTTTTGAGATATGCGAAAGATCATCTTTCTTCTTCTATTTTTTCAGTTCACGGATCTTTTAGCCAAAAAAGATACGACACTGGATTATTTTAACGCTCAACAAGCAAAGATCATTCAGATCAATAAAAAACTATTCAAGAGTAAAAATGATGATGAAAAGCAAAAGTTAAATACTGAACTGCTTTCAGTATTTGAAGAAACACTCAACCAAGCTCAGTCGTTCAATTATTCGTTCGATTCGTTAAAAAGAGATATCGGGATACTCACATCGCCCGATGGTAAATTCAGGATCATCAACTGGAATATTGAAAAATCAGATGGGACTCACCTCTATTACGGATTCATCCAGGAAAAATACAGCTCAAGCAAGAAAAAAACAGAAAGTGTTTTACTTTTCCCTTTGATTGACAAATCTGCCGATATTAAAAATCCGGAGAATACGATCAGCGACAATAAAAAATGGTACGGTATGCTCTATTACAAGATCATTCCTGTTAAGCAAAAGAAAAAAACGTATTACACCTTATTAGGAAGAGATATGAACGATAAAATATCCCAAAAAAAGATCATAGATGTACTCAGCTTTGATGGGAATGGGAACCCTCGTTTTGGCATGGATGTTTTTAGTTTACCTAAGAGATACCCCAAACGTATTGTATTCGAATATGCGATCAACTGTGTATTCGCTTTGAAATATGACGAAGATCTGAACATGATCGTATATGACCGTTTAGGCCCAATTGAAGCACAATTAGAAGGGCAATATCAATATTACTGTACTTCCGATTTTGAATATGATGGCTTAAAATTAAAGAAGGGGAAATGGGTATTTACACCCAATGTAGCTCCCAAAAACGATAAAGACAATAAAGATAAACTATACAATAACCCGGATGGTGGTGGAGCAAAACCTCAAAGCGATACATTTATGAAACGACCAAAAAAGAAAAAGAAATAAATAATTCCTTCATCTGTTCTCTCTTTCCATTCAAATATTTCATAATTTCGTTGCGTATTTATACATCATACCACAAGACATTAAAAATTCATCATAACTATGTTAACTACAACAAAAAAAGTTCACAATTTCAGTGCAGGTCCTGGTATCTTACCCGCTGAAGTATTAAAACAAGCTGCTGAAGCCTGTATCAATTTTGATAATCTTAATCTTTCTCTTCTAGAGATCTCTCACCGTAGCAAAAACTATGAAAAAGTGATGGATGAGTCACGTGCTTTAGTAAAGGAGTTATTAGGACTAAACGACAATTACAAAGTATTATTTTTAGGTGGAGGTGCCAGCTTGCAATTTGCAATGGTGCCATACAACCTTTTAAGAACAGAAGGCACTGCCGGATATATCAACACGGGTGTTTGGGCTAGCAAAGCGATCAAAGAAGCAAAAATGATCGGCAATACACAAGTGATCGCTTCGAGTGAAGACAAAAAATTCAACTACATTCCTAAAGGATACGATATCCCAAGTAATCTCGACTATTTGCACATCACTTCTAACAATACGATCTATGGTACACAAATGAAGTCGTTTCCGAAAACATCAGTACCATTGGTTTGTGATATGAGTAGCGATATCTTTAGCCGTCAGGTAAATGGAAATGATTTTGCCTTGATCTATGCAGGAGCTCAAAAAAACATGGGGCCAGCTGGTGCTACAATGATTGCTGTTGATGAAAGAGCATTAGGAAAAACCGGACGAAAAATGTTGTCGATGTTGGATTATCAAGTACACATCAAAGGTGACAGTATGTACAATACTCCTCCGGTGTTCCCTATTTATGTGAGCATGCTGACCATGAAGTGGTTAAAAGATAATGGAGGTGTAAGTTGGATTGAAAAGATCAATCAGGAGAAGGCTGATACCCTTTACAAAGAGATCGACAGAAACAGTATGTTTGTTGGTACAACAGCTGTTGAAGATCGTTCGAATATGAATGTAACTTTTATCATGCATAAACCTGAACTTGAGCCGGAATTTGACAAAATGTGGAAAGAGGCTGATCTTAGCGGATTACGTGGACATAGAGATGTAGGTGGATACCGTGCTTCATTATACAATGCATTACCACTGGAAAGTGTAAAAGCATTGGTTGAAGTAATGCAAGCATTCGAAAAGAAGTTTGCCTAATTTTAATTAAACAAAAAAAACACCTCAATAATTTGAGGTGTTTTTTTTATGGATATGCAATTGGATATAGTACTTCAAACTTTTTTATCTCTTCAGTGCACCTCACTCCTCCAACATGATAAACAATACAAGCTTTCCCATTATATACAAGGACCTTTTCCGGTTTATCAGGTGGCATATCAAGATCAAAAACATCTCTTCTATTCCACTTACAGTTTGATTCTAGAGTAAAATAGCGCTTCCCGTTTTTTATTGTTTCATTAATTGTCAAAGTTCTAGCTGTTCCGTTTACATATGACTGCTTGTCAATCCAAACCGTATCAAATCGAAATAAACTTGTAGTCTCTGTTGATTCAAGAACAATGTTGTAGTTAATTCCATAACTACAACATTGGCCGCCTGCCCAGGTTTGACTCGTTGATGAAATAACTTTAATTTTTTGGGCGAATGATATACTAATAAATAGATGACATAAGCTAAGTAACAATATTTTCTTCATAGAATAGAATCATTGGTTTCTATTCAGATGCCAACAAAACTTTAATTCCATAAAAAAATTATAACATATTCTTCCGCTTAAATAGAGCGCCTTTCAGAATGTGATATTTCAAAGAGATCTCAGCTCCCCCATTCAATTTACTTGCCTTCCGATAGCTGGAAATATTAATATCATAAGATACACCGATTGAAAAATCTTTCACCTGATAATATACTTGAGGAATAATAGCATCCATCAAGCGATAATGAAGTCCGATGGCAATACCCGACTCTGAATAAAAACCGGTGATCTTGGTTCCGTTTTTTAAACGGTAGCGAACAGCACATCCTGCTGTTACTTCCATATTGGGTCCCTGCATAAAATAAATGGCCGATGGTTGAAACGACAACTTCGTTCCTGCTTTATCGAAATGTCCATTCACATTCACAACCAATTTCCCATACAATTTTTCAGACACACTGATGTATTTCTGTGTTGGCTGATTAAGATGGAAATACGCAACACCTATGGCAAAACGTTTTTCATCATCACGTGAAAAATTGATCTTTGTATTGCTATATTCATAATATAAACCAGCACCAAGGTCAAAATAGAAAAAAGCAGTATTCCCTTGGCTCTCCCCGGAATTGATGGTTGGATCAAAGCCTTGCCCGTTATATTGGGAACCCCATACAACTGAATTTAAATTAGCAGTCTGCTGAGCTCCGCCTAAAGAAACTCCTAATGAAAGTTTACTGGCTTCTGCAACGGGAATAATACCTGCGATGCACAGATTGGTTTGTGTTAATCCCATTTTACTGTCACCGGCTTTATCGTTAAAGAAATTCAAACCTAAACCTAAATGAGCTTTCCGCTCGTTATAATCAAACAAAGGAATATCAAAAGAAGCAGCAATGGTATTAAATGCATTTCCCATAGCAGCCCATTGATTCTTATAATTAACGATACCACGCATATAACCGTTATACACCCCGGTAGCACCAGGATTTAACAGCTGAGGTGTTTCTCTGAATTGAGAAAAATGAACATCTTGTGCAAACACTTGTCCCGATATGATCAGCACAAAAAATGAACAAACAATTTGATAGACAATTTTTTTCATACACCAATTTTATCTTACCAATGTTACATTCCCTTTTCTTTCTATAAAATCACCATTCGGTAATACACCCGAAACACGATAAGCAAACACTCCCGGATTAACTTTTTGTCCGTTGAATGTTCCATCCCATCCTTTTGAACGATCAGTGGTTCTAAATACAATTTGCCCCCAACGATTATAAATCGTAAAATCGATCTGATCAATACTTCCCAATACATAAAGAATATCGTTCACCCCATCGTCATTTGGTGAAAATGCTGTTGGAATACCTACTTCTTCTCCACCCGGTGGATCCTCCGGTTTTCTGAAGACAGCAATAATATTATCTGTTTGATTGAGATCTACTGCAACTGAATCATTAATTGTAGATGGTGTTGGTGTATGATTTTGAAATTCCCAATGATCAAATGTCCATCCTGGATTAGCACTTGCTCTAAAAATAGTATTCATCCCTCCAAAATAGCTTGCATTAAAAATGTAAGAACTCGGAGTAATACTATTCACTTTCGCAATTCCGGAACCTGCAGGTTGAACATCTAAAGTTATTGCAAAAGGACCAGTTAAGGTATAACAATCGATCATACCCTGTGTCATCGAATTACAACGGTCTTGTATATCCTGTCTGAATGCAGCTGCATTAGCTTGCCAAGTAGAAAAACTTCCGCCCCATTTTGCACAATGTGCGGTCATCTCAGGCTGTATAACTGCGATCATACTATCTAACAATGGCAATGCGAAGTTGCAATTCAAAGAGGTGTTCATTAGATCGACATACCTTGCCTGATAGTATTGTTTGAATCCCGGATTTGCCATTAAAGCATTTAATATTTGTGTATGCCCTTGTCCACCCGGATCAGGCAATCCTTCCACATTACATGGATCGGCATTCGGTGATGGATCGGGAACTCCTGTGTAATTTATATAATGTCCAAGAATGGCATCCATATCCCACAGTGTATATCGCCACTTCTTTTTATCTCCATTTGGATCTAAACCTCTCCACCAGGCAGTGTTCCAGTCGAGCCAATCAGATGTTGCCAACCAGGAATTGAACACAAAATAATCCACAAAACTTTTTACATTGAACAAACTATCAACATAATCATAGTTAGATTGAGTGGCCATGCTATTACCGGTAATAAAAGCACGCAAGGTGTTCCAATCGGTTTGAGCTTGCGTTCCACCATATTCACTCCAGGTTGCACCCCATGTTTTCAGGAACTGTATGTTCGGTTCATCTTGATCATAATAATAACTTATAAAATCGGAATCATCTACTTTCTCTCTTACATCATAAACACCCCAATACTGACCATTCACATATAGAATTGCCGGTGCCCATGTACGCTCATCCATATTTAGTTTTGCCCGTTGCGATAATGTATGCGCATAGGAATCGCGAATATGTGCAGGCAAGCCGGGAGTTCCTTCCGGAAAATTATCATTCGCTGCTCCTTTAAATATCAATCGTTCGAACGAATCTCTCGTTTTATTAATAAAAACCTGATGGTTAACAGCATGATTATAGCCCATTTCATCTTTAGACACATAGTCAAAGCCTCTTTGATTATAAGCCCAAGAATCATTACCATGTTCATTCGCCTCACCTTCTGTTTCTGCTTTTAAAACTTGTGAGGCATCAAAATATTCTAATCCTGTTTGAGGAAAAATTTGAGATCCATTTAATAAAGTTTCTATTTGATCACCAAATACAGATACAACATTGGTTGTGTGTGTTGCATTAATAAAATAGGTATTACTATTCACAAAGCTGGGCGGAATATTGGTGTTTGAACTAAAAGCCCTTGCTCTTAAAACCTTTGTAGATGAAATAGAAACCGGACCGGAATATAAAGTTGAAGAAGCGGTTGGAGTGGAGCCATCCAAAGTATAGTAAATTGAAACCCCTGCATCCGGAGAAGAAATTGTCACCGTTTGAGTACCCGAATAAAAACCGGCATTAATACTCATTGACGGCTTTGTGGCATAGTTCTGTTTGGCATTAGTATTAGAGGCATTGGGAGTTGGTGTGGTAAAAACACCCCATATTGCCGCACCATCTGTTATTCTTCCTCTCGAATGATTACTTTGTGTTGGAATCAATGTCATTGAATCAATAATTGCTCCCGATGCATCAGCAAAGACGATCGCTTCCGGTTGAGTTTGAGTTAACTTAAAACTAGTATGTATATTCCCACCATTCACAACATCTCTGCCCGATGCCCATATACGGACAAAACCATTTGGTGCAATAGAAACACCCGCAGGAATAGCCCACTTGGTAGGATTTGTTTTTTTATCACTCAAATACAAACCGGTCAATGTAACTGATGAAGCAGAAGAATTATATAATTCTATCCAATCAGGAGTATCCCCAAAATCATCTGTTGTTGTTGAGACATTTGAGCAGGAATATTCATTAATAACAACCTGTGCATTGGCTACAAATAATTGATAAAAAAAGAAAAATGATAGCGAAAAAAATATTTTTGTAAAAAATGATCTCATGGATGTAGGTTAATTGCATAGCTAATTTAAACTATTAAATGCTAGTTAACAATGATTTAACAACCTTTTTATGAAATAATTAGCTTTCGAAAGATTAAAACCCCAAAAGATGACCACTTACGCCCCTCTGATTGAATTCGAGTGAAGGAGCAGGAATTTTAATAAATCCAATCGTATTGAAGATTGTTTTCAATAATTTCGACTTGGTTTTTATACGCGTTAGGTCTGCATCTAAGGATAAATAAAACTGCCGGTATCTATCAAAAACGACCTGATCACCATTTTGATCAATGTAAGGAGGATTAAAATTCCCACCGGTCATACCGTTAGCACCATACCCAACGGCTATATTAAGCCAGGAAGGGAATCGCGTTTCCTTACTCATAAATGAAGCCAGATTAAAAGAAAGCCAATAAGTTTGTCCATTATAATCTTTCAGGATATTTTCAACAGTCGTTTTGCCAAGCAAATTAGGGCGATAGACAGCATATTCGCTTTTCTGAAAAGAAAATTTAAGAGTGATCCGTTGTTCATCCCAAGCTAATTCTTGCCCAACAACTAAAAGTGAGCCCGCTGTATTGGCCGCAAAATCGCCAATTGAAAATCCCCATTCCGCAGAATATCCATCTAATATTTCGATCGTACTTTGATACAAAGAACCTAACATTCCACCATACCAAATTGCTTTTTTCCGATTAACACCACACCATTTTAACATGCCTATCCCTACCTTACCAATGTAATAAGAAGTGGTTGCATGTCCCACTTTATCCATCTGTAGCCATTCTCTGTTATCATCAAAAAAATGAAAAGAAGAACGTGGATAATTTTTATACCACAATTCATTTAATCCAACAAGTGAGCCTGCATACAGAACAGCTTCTGTTGATCCAACAATAGCCATGCGTTTTGGACTATAAAGGCTGGAGGGACATTGTAATTTAATAATTTTTAAAGTGTCTGAAGAAGCCTGAATTGAATGCTGCTGGCGATATACTTCAGTAGAATCTTTAATCACATTATAAAGACTCAAACTATCCAATTGCGAATATATTTTGCAATTGAAAAGCAAAGTAAAAAAAAGTGAAAGAGAAATATATCTGCTTGCCGAAAACACAGCTAAAGATAATAAGTATTGATCGATTATTCCAATCTAAAATAATTTAAAGCTGTTTGATCAACCAAATGAACATCTTTATAGTAGAACTTCAAAATATCTTTATAACTATAATTCAATTTAGCCATTTTCATCGCACCTTCCTGACACAATCCTACTCCGTGACCATAACCTTTGCCATTAAATACGATCATATCCCCTTTTTGCTCCACAGAAAAATAAGTAGATTTTAATTGGAAATCTGCACGAATTGTTTTCAATGGAATTCGAAGTTCCTTATCGATGAAATAAACTTGCCGGCCATTCGGCTGTGCAAATGTTGTCGCATTACTCATTAACAAACTATCATCCACAGGGTATTTGTGCTTTAATTGGAGATAAGATCTCCAATCTTCTAAAGGAATAGTTCTTTGCCATTTGGCATGTGACTGACTTACACAAAAAGTGTCTTTTACCGATTTTAAATAAGAAGTAGAAACAGCCCACACATCTTGAGAATTTACAGTTTGTCCCCCACAGTTAGAATGAAAGGCTGCCGTGATCAAATTAAGGTCACTATCCACCACCACCATGCCACGTGTTTCAATGACACCTTTCCAAACATCCTCTTCTTTGTGTTTATTTAAATAAGCTTGACAATGAACATCATCACAAACCTGAAAACCTTCCAGCACGTGACGATTGATATGCGCTAGAAGATAGGTTCTGCAAAGGATCGCTTGCAGTTTATAATATTCTAAACTGGTGCGGGTACCCGATTCCGACTCCACAACCCCTGCAATATATTTTTCCTGATCAACTCTATTCACGATCAAGAATTGCTTTTTATTCGGGCTTAATTCAACCGTTAAATGATTATCATAGCTTCTTACTTTACTCTCCGGGATCACAGACTTGATCTTAAAACTAGCATCGTTCTCCTTTGCTTGCATCTTAATGGATGAGTATTTTCCAATTGTTTTTTCAAATGTTTTTAGAAGAATAGAATCACCCTCAATAGTCATTTGAAATATGCCTGATGCATCCGACTCCGTTAATACATTTCCATCGCCATAAATGATATATGTTCCATTCAATGGAGAAAAGATAAACGAACTGATCACTTTCGTGGTTAAGATCCGGACATTCACTGTTGCTGCATTGCCTATATTCAATAGGAAAAGCAAAAAAACAAATAGTATAGTTTTTTTATTCACTGCTTATACTTTTAAATAACTTAACATTAATTCTGCTGTTTTTCTTGATGCACCTGCTCCGCCTAGTTTCATTTTCAATTCCACATACGATCGGATCATCTCTTCTCTGGAGTTGCCTTCCAACAACTTATCCAACTCTAACTTCAAATTTTTCTCATTCAATTCATCTTGTATCAATTCTTTTACGATCTCTTTATCCATGATCAAATTCACCAATGAGATAAATTTCACCTTTATCAACTGTCGTGCGATCAAATATGAAACTTTTCCTCCTTTATAACACACCACCTCAGGCACTCCAAACAAAGCTGTTTCTAAGGTTGCGGTTCCAGAAGTAACCAATGCTGCTTTCGATTGTTTGAGCAACTGATACGTTTGTCCAAAGACCATTGGAATGTCAGAACCGGCAAGGAATGGCGCATAAAATTCCTTCGATAATGATGGTGCACCTGCAATTACAAATTGATAGTTTGAATAGTGCTTTCTCATGGAGAGCATTAAAGGAAGCATAACTGACACTTCTTGCTTTCTGCTTCCTGGCAAAATTGCAATGATCGGCTTTTCAACCGGCAATTCCAGTGGCATGGACGATGAGTAATTTTCTACTGCGTCCAACAGAGGATGTCCAACAAAATCCACTTGATAATCAAAGCGTTTATAGAAATCTTTTTCGAAAGGAAGAATGACGAACATTCTATCTACGATCTTTTTTATTTTATGAACGCGTGATTGTTTCCATGCCCATATCTGTGGAGAGATGTAATAAAACACTTTTATTCCATTTTCCTTAGCAAACTCAGCTATCCGCAGATTAAAACCGGGATAATCGATCAGGATCAACACATCAGGTCTATTCTGAAGAATATCTTTTTTGCAAAAATCAATATTTCGTAAGATCGTTCTGATATTCATCAACACCTCCGTGAATCCCATAAAAGCAAGATCACGGTAATGTTTTACCAAATGGGCTCCTTGCGCCTCCATCAGATCTCCTCCCCAAGCTCTGAAATGAGCATCCTTATCCAATGCTTTTAATTCCCGCATCAGATTGGAAGCATGAAGATCCCCTGAAGCTTCTCCAGATATTATATAGTATTTCATTTATTGCTCCGTAAAAAATTTAAGAAAAACAACCAATGCTGCCCATACAAATGTTGCTGCTATCACACCTTTTGTTGCATTGTATTTTTCTTTATTAATAAACAAATAAAACGGCACCAAATTGGTTAACACACAAAGTGTGATCAATTGAGTATAGGTCTGGCCCATTTGAAGATATCTGATAAACTCACCCTTGGTCATGTAGGAATAATTGATCAGATAATAACCAAGTAAGGCAATAATAGGAGGAAGTAAACCCGCTATGAGCCCTACATAAAACTTATCCCAAATAAAATTTTTCATCGCTTTTTAAAATTTCCACTTATTAATTGTATTGATCGCTTGGTGAGCGGTCATATCAAACTGAGTTGGAACAATTGAAACATAATTGTTATCTAAAGCCCAAACATCGGTATCCTTACTGCCTTCATCATAATTTTCAAATTTTCCGGTAAGCCAGAAATAACTTTTACCACTTGGATCTTTTCGCTCGTCCAACTCTTCAATCCAATTCGCACGAGCTTGCCGGCATACTTTTATCCCTTTGATATGCTCATGTTTCAAATTGGGAATGTTTACATTTAAACAAACATCCTTAGGCATTTTATTAGATAACACATTCTTTACAATGCGCTTCACGATCTTTTGAGAAGCAGTAAAATCAGCATCAATAGAATGATCGCACAAAGAAAAACCAATAGATGGGATACCTTCGATCGCTCCTTCTACTGCAGCGGACATTGTCCCCGAATAGATCACATTGATGGACATATTGGAACCATGATTGATGCCCGACAAACAAATATCAGGCTTGCGGGGCAAGATCTTATTTACCGCGATCTTCACACAATCAACAGGGGTTCCGGTACAACTATATTCCTCTTTTACTCCGTAAATATTCACTTTATTGATACGTAAGGTAGAATTGATCGTAATAGCATGTCCCATCCCTGATTGGGGTTTATCGGGAGCCACCACCACCACATCACCCATCGATCGAACCACATCGATCATTGCAGCAATACCCGGAGCTGTAATGCCATCGTCATTTGTAATGAGTATTAAAGGTTTATTCTTTGCCATGTAACAAAAATAGCCCTAATGCAAGCACTATCTCTTTCGAAAAACAAAAGACATTCACAGCCCATTGTTCATAAAAGCGAATTAAAATCCGATAAATTCCACACAAACAAGAACACAATGCCTATCAAACAAATAATTTAATAAATTTGCCAAACAAAAGATCAAATCTGTTTGTTACTGATACATGAAGCATTTTATAATACCTGATTTTTACAAAAGTCCAATTATTTCTAGAGTAAAAGAGATCCGCAAGGTCAATGATCCACGAAAAAAAGATTACTCTCCTACTCTACTTGATTTCGGACCAGTAAAATTTTACATAGCGAGACATTTTGGTTTCTGCTACGGTGTTGAACATGCTATTGAAACAGCCTATAAAGCAATTGAAGAAAATGAGGAGAAACGTATCTTTTTATTGAGCCAAATGATACACAATCCGGAAGTAAATAATGATCTGTTAAAGCGCGGAGTTAAATTCTTAATGGATACATCAGGAAATCAGATCATTCCATTTGAAGATCTGACATCCAATGACATTGTGGTGATCCCTGCATTCGGAACAACATTGGAAATTGAAAAAAAATTGAACAACATCGGTATAGAGGTTAGAAAATACGATACCACTTGTCCTTTTGTGGAGCGTGTCTGGAAAAAGTCAGAAAAACTTGGACAAGAAAGCTATAGCATTATTATTCACGGAAAGTATAATCATGAGGAAACCCGCGCCACATTCTCAAGAAGTGAAAAAGATGCTCCTGCTATTGTTGTAAAGAATATTGAAGAATCAAAAATAATTGGAGAGTACATCCTTGGACATGTGTCGGATGAAGATTTTGAAAATAAATTTAAAGGGCGGTATTCAGAGAATTTTGATCCGAAGATCCATCTATCACGCGTGGGTGTTATCAACCAAACAACAATGCTTGCTACTGAAACACAGGAAATAGCAGATTATTTCAAAAAGATCATGATCGAAAAACATGGAGAAGCTCATATAAAAGATCATTTTGCAGATACCCGGGATACTTTGTGCTATGCAACCAATGAAAATCAGGAGGCAACTTATGCCCTTTTAAAAACCGATGCCAATTTGGCTATTGTTGTTGGCGGATATAACAGTTCCAATACTTCACATATTGTTGAACTTTGCGAGGAAAAATTACCGACCTATTTTATTTCATCAGCAGCCGAAATTGTTTCGCAAAGACGCATCAATCATTTTGATTTTAAAAATCATGAACATCTGGTAAGTGATAATTACCTTCCGGAAAATACGGAGGTTAAAATAATTCTTACAAGTGGTGCATCTTGTCCTGACTCCGTAATAGATAGTGTTTTGCAGAAGATATTATCCTATTATCCTAACGCAAAAAGCATAGAGCAGGTTTTGGCTGAACTAAACTAAAAGACTTATTCACTTCTTTTAAAAGCAAGCATTTTTAAGGCTGTAACTGCCGCCTCATCACCTTTATTGCCATGCTTTCCGCCTGCTCTATCTTGTGCCTGCTGCAATGTATTTGGAGTTAGCACTCCGAGGATCACCGGTTTATTATATTTTAAACTCACATTGGTAACACCATGTGCAACAGCATCGCAAATAAAATCAAAATGGCGGGTTTCACCTTGAATAACACAGCCAATGGTGATCACAGCATCAATTGACCGGTCTTCACACATCAATTGCGCCCCAAACGTTAATTCAAAACTTCCGGGAACATATTTAACCACAATATCATTCTCAACTACACCATTTTCTAACAGCGTTTTTATTGCACCATCTCTTAATGCTCCGGTGATATCAATATTCCATTCAGCTACAACAATCCCGATACGCATACCTGCTCCATTAGGAATGCTGGTGTGGTTAAAATCCGATAAATTCTTTAGTGATGATGACATACGAAAAGGATCAAAAATTAAATTAAAAATAAAAGGTGAATCTGTTAAAATTCACCTTTCAAAATATCTTGTACGCTATTCTATTATAGATTCCCTAATGCTTTTGCACGAGCAATATATTTCTCCATCTCTCTACCTTCAGCTGTTTCTGAAAATTCAGTCTTAATTCGCTCATACAATTTTACTGCATCTGCATAGTTTCCTTTTTCTTCGTTTGCTAAAGCCGCTTTTTTCAAATAAATCGGAGTTGTAAACTTATTCCCATTTTGCTCAGCTGCTTTTAAATAGAACGTGATCGCTTCATCCGTTCTGCCCAATTCCATGTTTGCATCACCGATAGCACCGGTTGCAACTGGAGCTACTATCTGATCTTTACCATCAAATGCTTGTAAATGCTCAATAGCATCCTCAAACTGACCTTTTTTCAAATAGGAGATCCCTAAATAATATTCAGCCAAGTTTCCGGAAGGCGTTATACCATATTCTTCTACGATTTGAGCAAAACCCAATGCGATACCATCGCCATTGATCGCTTTATCCAAAGAATCCTGTTCAAAAAACTGCTCCGCTTTGAACATTTCAGCTTGCGCTTTGGTTTCTTCACCTGCTACATACCAATATTTATAAGCAAAATAACCACCAACCAATGCAACAATTGCACCGGCAATGATCATTAAGCTTTTTTTATTTTGTTCAATATAAAGCTCTGTTTTACCTAAAGCATTTTCAACATCAACAATTGGTTCGTCTTTTATTTCTTTTGACATAACTTATTAAAATATTTTTTAGAACGTGCAAAAATAAGTTTTTTTTGGAATATCTGTAATTAATTCTGAACAATCTGCATTTTCGTCTTTTTTTTAGCTAATTTTACAGCAAAGCAGAGCATTTCTATGCATTTAAAGAACATTTCCCTTATTAATTTCAAAAACTACTCCGAAACCTCACTCAACTTTAGCAATCAGATCAATTGCTTTACCGGTGACAATGGAGAAGGGAAAACAAATATTCTTGATGCTATTCACTATCTTTCTTTCTGTAAAAGTTTTTTTAACCCGATCGATAGTCAAAACATCCTTCATCAGGCTCCTTTTTTTGTCATACAAGGCACATTTGAAAACGGAGAGACTCCAGAAGAGATCTATTGTGGCCAGAAACGAAATCAAAAGAAACAATTTAAAAGAAACAAAAAGGAATATCAACGCCTTGCTGACCATATTGGATTATTTCCACTTGTCATGATCTCGCCTTCTGATTCAGAATTGATCACAGAAGGAAGTGAAAGCCGAAGAAAATTCCTAGACAGTGTTATCTCACAATTTGATAAAGATTATCTTGAAAACCTGATCAACTATAATAAAGTCCTTTCGCAACGCAACGCGCTTCTTAAGCATTTTGCCCACAAAGGTTCATTCGATAAAGGTTCGCTGGAAATATGGGATATACAATTGGTGGAATTAGGACAAAAAGTATATGAAACCCGTAAAAAATTCATTGACGCATTTCTACCTATTTTTCAAAAATATTATGAGTTGATATCAGGAGGAAAAGAGACCGTTAGTATTGTCTATAACTCCCATCTAAATAATGGTGAGTATGCCGTCATTCTGGATGCCGCATTGAACAAAGACAGAATACTGGAATATACAACAGTTGGTATCCATAAAGATGATCTGGAATTTAAATTGAGCGACTTCCCTATCAAAAAATATGCATCACAGGGTCAGCAAAAATCTTTTTTGATTGCCCTGAAACTAGGACAATATGAATATATTAAGCATATAAAAAAAACAAACCCGATTCTTCTGCTGGATGATATCTATGATAAGCTAGACGACAACAGGGTACGACAGTTAATGGAATTAGTGAGTCACAAAGATTTCGGGCAACTTTTCATAACCGATACGCATCCCAACAGACTTGCTGAATTATTTAAACATACTGCAGCTGATCATAAAATTTTTCAGGTAAAAAACGGACAAGCGTCAGAAATCTAAACTTTTAAAATTGAGTAAACATAACGAACATAGTATCAAAGAGGTGATCGAGCAAATGCTAAAAGCATATCGATTGGACGATCGTATGGCTGAAAAGCGTTTAATATCCGCCTGGGACAATGTCATGGGGGCTATGATCGCTAAACACACCAAAGAGATCTATATCAACAATAAACAACTTTATGTAACACTTGATTCATCCGCTCTTCGGAATGAACTGTCGATGGCTAGATCAAAGATCATCAAAATGCTTAATGAGGCAGTAGGATCGGAAGTGATCAATGAAATAATTCTTAAATGATTACGGAAATGAAAAAAACAGCAACTTTAATATTATCCTTTCTGACAGGGCTTTCAGCTTTTTCTCAAACAGATTCGGCTATCATTAAATCTCTTTTTAATGAAGCATTAACCAATGGTAAGAGTTACCAAAACTTGGAGTATTTGTGCAAAAAGATCGGGGGACGTTTAGCAGGCTCTCCCCAAGCACAACAAGCAGTGGAATGGACCTTTAAAGCCATGAAAGAGGCCGGTGCCGACACAGTCTATCTTCAAGAGTGTATGGTTCCTCATTGGGTGCGTGGAGAAAAAGAAATTGCCAAAGTGATCACTTCCAATGCGAAAAGTTTCAAAACTGTAAACATTTGTGCATTAGGTGGATCGATTGCCACTCCTGTAGAAGGCATAACAGCAGGAGTTGTGGAAGCAAAAGGAATAGATGATCTGAAAAAATTAGGAAAAGAGAATATACAAGGAAAGATCGTGTTTTTTAATGAACCGATGGACCCTACATTCATCGGTACATTTCATGCCTACGGCAAAGCAGTTATGCAACGCTGGGCAGGAGCCAAAGAAGCTGCAAAATATGGTGCTGTTGGTGTTGTTGTTCGCTCCATGACCTTAGCACATGATGAAAACCCACACACTGGTGTAATGAGTTATAACGATAGCATCACCAAAATACCTGCTTGTGCAATTAGTACAAATGGGGCCGATTGGTTGAGTAACTACATCAAAACGGATAAAGAAGCTAAGTTCTATTTTAAAATGAACTGCCAAACACTTCCTGAAGAAAAATCATACAACGTTATTGCTGAGATCTATGGTAGTTCGAAAAAAGATCAGATCATCACAGTGGGTGGTCACCTGGATGCTTGGGATAATGGTGAGGGTGCACACGATGATGGAGCAGGTATCGTTCAAAGTATTGAAGTGATCAGAATGTATAAAGCACTTGGTCTGAAACCAAAATGCACCATCAGAGCGGTAGCATTTATGAATGAGGAGAACGGTGGAAGAGGCGGAAAAAAATATGCTGAACAAGCTAAACTAAAAAATGAAAAACACATCGCAGCCATTGAGTCGGATGCAGGAGGTTTTACACCTCGTGGATTTAGCAGCACCATGAGTGAACAACAAAAGAACCAATTAAAAAGTTGGAGAAAACTATTGGAGCCTTATGGCTTGCACGACTTTGAACATAACGGTGGTGGTGCCGACATTGAACCTTTAAATGAAACATTAGGCACACCGATCCTTGAACTGATGCCTGATTCTCAACGTTATTTTGACTATCATCACACAGCAATTGACACATTTGAGGCGGTGAACAAACGCGAATTAGAATTGGGAGGCGCCTCAATGGCCGCATTGATCTGGTTAATTTCTGAGAACGGACTGTAATGAACTTTAAACTAACAGCTGATTTTAAACCTACAGGTGACCAACCCACTGCCATTAAACAATTGGTGGAGGGTGTCAACGCACATGTTCCTGCACAAACATTATTGGGTGTAACGGGATCGGGAAAGACATTTACAATAGCGAATGTTATTGAACAAGTTCAAAAACCTACGCTGATCTTAAGCCATAACAAAACATTAGCAGCCCAATTATATGGAGAGTTCAAGCAATTCTTCCCCAATAACGCTGTTGAGTATTTTGTAAGCTATTACGATTATTACCAACCGGAAGCTTTTATACCTAGCACGAATACATATATCGAAAAAGATCTATCCATAAACGATGAGATCGAGAAATTACGTTTAAGCGCCACATCAGCCCTACTCTCCGGAAGAAGAGATGTGATCGTTGTATCATCCGTTTCCTGTATCTATGGCATTGGAAATCCAATGGAATTCAGGGAAAATGTGATCAATATCAAAAAGGGAGATATCATTTCCAGAAACAAATTCTTGCATCGTTTAGTAGAAAGTTTATACTCCAGAACTACAGAAGATTTTTTGAGAGGTAATTTCAGAGTAAAAGGAGATACGGTTGATATTAACCTTGCCTATGCTGACTATTCACTTAGAGTCACATTCTGGGATGATGAGATCGAAGGGATTGAATATTTCGAAACATCAACAGGCAAGAGTTTTGAAAAACTTGATAGTGCGGTTATTTATCCCGCAAACATATTTGTCACAAGCCCGGAAACGATGAAAAGTGCCATCCATCAAATCCAGGATGACATGGTCAAACAGATCGATTACATGAAAGAAAATGGAAAACATCTGGAGGCCAAACGACTGGAAGATAGGGTTACATACGACCTGGAAATGATGCGGGAATTAGGATATTGTTCCGGAATTGAAAATTATTCCAGGTATTTTGACCGGAGATCTCCCGGATCCAGACCATTCTGTCTGTTGGATTATTTCCCTGATGATTATTTAATGGTGATTGATGAAAGCCATGTAACGATCGGGCAAATAAAGGCAATGTATGGTGGTGACCGCTCAAGAAAAGTAAATTTGGTGGACTATGGTTTCAGGCTTCCTTCCGCTTTGGATAACCGTCCCTTGAAATTTGAAGAATTTGAATCGATGATCAATCAGATCATTTATGTAAGTGCCACCCCTGCCGACTATGAATTAGAGAAATCAGAAGGTGTTGTTGCAGAGCAATTGATCAGACCTACCGGCCTACTCGATCCGGTAATAGAAGTTCGACCAAGCATCAATCAAATTGATGATCTGCTGGAAGAAGTGGATAAAGTGACCAAAAGAGATGAAAGAGTGCTGGTGACAACCCTTACCAAAAGAATGGCAGAGGAGCTTCACAAGTACATGCTGAACATTGGGATCCGCTGCCGCTATATTCATTCCGATGTGGACACATTGGAACGTGTGGAGATCATGCGCGATCTACGTTTGGGACTGTTTGATGTATTGATCGGGATCAATTTATTAAGAGAAGGTCTGGATCTTCCGGAAGTATCACTTGTTGCTATTTTAGATGCAGATAAAGAAGGTTTTTTACGTTCGGATAGAGCATTAACACAAACCGCAGGAAGAGCTGCACGTAATATCAATGGAAAAGTGATCATGTATGCGGACAGGATCACCGATAGCATGCAAAGAACCATTGATGAAACAGAAAGAAGAAGAAAAAAACAGATTCAATATAACTTTGACAATGGATTAGTTCCAACTGCACTAAATAAATCGAAGGCGTCCATTATGGGGCAAACGACAGTGGTGGTAGATGCAAAAGGAAATTTAGCCCGTCCTTATGTTGAAAGTGAGGAGATCAATTATGCTGCCGATCCGGTGGTACAATACATGAGCAAAGACGAACTTCAAAAAGCGATCAACCGGACTAAAAAAGCAATGGAGGCAGCCGCAAAAGAATTTAATTTTGCAGAAGCTGCAAGACTCCGGGATGAGATGTTTGCTCTAGAAAAACTCTTTTCCAGCAAATAAATACCTCTCAAAACGATTGTTCAAAACCTAAAAAAAGATCCAAAAAAATTTGCTTTTGGAGTTTTGGTTTATTACCTTTATAAAATAATCAACCCCTCTAAACTAATTTTTAAATTAAAAACAAATGAAAAAAGCTACATTCTTAATTGCTGGCCTGATCATTACTCAAGGGCTATGGGCTCAGGAGCAAATGAGTTCCGAGTCACAAGTTATTTATGGTGTCTATAATGGGATTTCAAAACCCATGAGAGACCTTCCTGATTTTGAAGGAGAAAAAGAACATCTTTATGAGATGACAGAGTCTAAAGATAAGGTTCACCGTCAGCCTCAAATTTTCCAATTTACAGCCGAAAAAGATGGGGCTGCCTATGGAAATGATCCTAACTCTATCCAAAAAAGCATGGGAACAAGGGCAATGCTACCTACTATTTCCTCTTTTGCAGGTCAAAATGGTGGCGGTTATCCACCTGATCCATCCGGAGCTGCAGGTCCGAATCACTATGTGCAAGCAGTAAATGCAACACCTTTCAAAGTATTCAACAAGGCAACAGGAGCGCAGTTAATGGCACCTAAAAACATTGGTACTTTATGGTCTCCAGCAACTGGAAATATGGGTGACCCGATCATCATGTACGACAGATATGCAGACCGTTGGTTTGTTTCCCAATTTGGTGCTTCAAATAGTATTTATATTGCCATTTCAACGACACCTGATCCTACAGGAACATATCATACATATACGTTTACTTCTTCTCAATTCCCGGATTATTTGAAGTTCTCAATTTGGGGCGATGGTTATTATATGACATCCAACCAGTCTACAGATAAATTATTCGTTTTTGAGAGAGATAAAATGTTATTAGGTCAAACAGCAAGATCAGTTGTTGCAAACTTTACAACAGGTACTGTTACTGGATTTTTCTGTCCATTAGCTGCTGATGCAGATGGAGGCTTACCTCCTGCAGGAACTGCTTGTCCATTCTTTTGGTACACAGAAAATTCTTGGGGAGGTGGTAATGTAGATGGTATTAAATATATCAAAGCTACAGTTAACTGGACACCCGCCACTCCTACATTAACGATGAGTTCTACAACTACTATCCCTACAGCAGCATTTGATGGGACTTATGATCCAAGCTGGAATGATGTTGTTCAACCTGGCACTACTGCAAAATTAGATGGTATTGGTGGTGTTCCAACTTACAGAGCTCAATACAGAAGATGGGCTGGATACAATACTGTGGTATTAAACTGGGGTGTTAAGATCAGTTCAACTCAACGTAGTATCAAATGGGTAGAATTAAGAGAAACTACCCCTGGTACTTGGACACTATATCAAGAAGGAATTTATTCTCCTGATACAAAGAGCCGTTGGGTAGGAAGTATTGCAATGGATGACAATGGAAGTATTGCTTTATGTTATGCTAGATCTGCTTCAACAACATCTGCATCTGACGTGGGATACCCTAGCTTAGGGTTTACCGGCCGTTTAGCATCAGATCCATTGGGACAAATGACATTCGCAGAAACAATGGTACGCTTAGGTTCAGGAGTTCAAACTTCAAACAACCGATTTGGCGACTATTCTCAAACTTCATTGGATCCGGATGGTATCACTTTCTGGCACACAGGAGAATATCTTCAAACAGGCCCAAGAACTTGGATCTATTCTTTCCAATTGCCATTACCTACCGGTGTTGAAGAATCACAAAATCAAATCAATAATGTAACTGCTTACCAGTCATTAGGTGGAATCACTGTAAATGCCACAAATATTAAAGAAGAAGGAGAATTGGTTGTTGACTTATTTGACATTACAGGAAAACAAATTGATGGAAAACAGATCGTAGCTAATGGTGGTGCATTTGAAACATCCTTCTCTACTTCAAATTTAGCATCTGGTACTTATTTAGTACGTGTTGGTAAAATGAATACCAGCTTCCAAAAAGTTGTTAAAGTTGTTGTAAAATAATATTTATTTATAAGAAAACACTCATACTTCTCATTCTCGGAATGAATCTTGTATGAGTGTTTTTTTATTAACCCAATTATTCAAATTTTATGAAATCGTACCTCATTATTTTTACAATTGTAGCAACACTACTTACATCATGTAAAACAAAAGAAGCAACAACATCAAATACTATGGGAAAAACATCAGGAAAAGTATCTCATGAATACAAAGCAGGAGGCTGTTCTGCTGTTATTGTAACCAGTGATGGTGTTACCTTGATCCCAAAAGATGCACTTAAAAAAGAATTTGACGTAGATGGCTTAAATGTAACATTTGATTACATAACGCTTAAAATGCCACAACCGGCAGGTTGTACGACCGGCATACCGGCTGAGATCTCAAATCTTGGAAAAGCAAAATAAAAAATATCTCTTGTTATAACATAATAAATCCCAGCATTTGCTGGGATTTTTGTTATACAACAAGTTGTATTAATTAAATCTATTTATTAAATTTGTGTAGCACAACAATTCTATGATGAAGTCCGCTATTTCGTTTTTTCTTCTTACTATATTCCTATTTAACATAGCGGGATATGTTATAGTATTCAAAATTTCTCAAAATCTAATTCGAAAAGAAATAAAGAGAGAAATTAAAATGAAACTGAATGAATCTGAATTGCAAAAAATTGTTTTCAATAAAAATGAACTTAGCACAATCAATTGGCTGAAAATCGATAAAGAATTTATTTATGACAGTGAATTATTTGACATTGTCAAAACAACTGAAACTGCAACGACTATTACTTACTATTGCATTAATGACAAACAGGAGAAACAATTATTTGCAGATTTAGATGAACACATTAACCAACATATTGCAACTAATAAAACAAATAAAAAAAACACATTTAAACAATATGATGACAGTAACAAAATTTCATATGAGTTGAAAATTAAAATTGATTCTAATATTGGCAAGCCAATAGAAAGAGTTTGGTTATACAATTACAATTCAGAATCAATTGTTTTAGCTAAAAACAGCCCTCCTCCTCGACTTTAATCATACCCTATTTTAGTGCATAAGCATTATATTTCTTTGTTACTCAGCAAAAATGTTGGGAAATATTTCCTTATAAAAGAACAAATAGAATTCTATTCGTTTAGTTTTATAAAAAAACCTATTTCATATGCAAAACCGTATGTTGGCTATTGCGATGATGTTATTTACAATCATCGCAAAAGCTCAAATAGTAACTGTAATAGACAAGAATACTCAACAAACAATTCCTGGAGTTGTGGTTTACTCAAATAACCCACAATTATCATCGCAAACAAATGCGAAAGGTCAATTCGATTTGTCTGTTTTTAAAGCTGCTGACACTATTAATTTTAAAATAGTGAGTCATATTTTAACATCATATACATATGGTCAAATTGAAGCATTAAAATATAAGGTCGAGTTGGCGGATAATCCAATTTCTCTATCTGAAGTTGTTGTATCATCTACCAAGTGGGAGCAAAAAAAAATAGAAACGCCCAACAGAATTGTATCAATAAACATGAAAGAAGCTGCGTTTCAGAATCCACAAACATCAGCTGATTTACTAGGAATGAGCGGTTATGCTTTCATCCAAAAAAGTCAATTAGGAGGAGGTTCTCCAATGCTAAGAGGGATGGCAACCAATAGAGTACTACTAGTCATTGATGGAGTAAGAATGAATACAGCCATTTTTAGATCTGGAAACTCACAAAATGTAATTTCTCTTGACGCAAATGCTATGGAAAGTACAGAAATTTTGTTTGGCCCCGGTTCTGTTATGTATGGAAGTGACGCGGTCGGAGGTGTAATGAGCTTTACAACCATCCAGCCCAGGCTTTCAGAATCTGAAGATAATAAGCCTTTATTAACAGGAAACGCAATGACTAGAATTTCAACTGCCAACTCTGAAAATACCGGGCATTTAGACTTTAATGTAGGTTTCAAGAAATTAGCATTAACAACGAGCTTTACATATTCGAAATATGGTGACTTACGCTCAGGTTCTGTTGGTGGTGCTTCTTATTTCTACCGTAAAAACTACGTTATAACCTATGACGATAGGGATTACATGTTGCCAAACAATGACTCTACACTTCAAGTCGGTTCTAATTATAGTCAGGTTAATTTTTTGCAAAAAATTCGTTTTCAACCAATCAAGCATTTAGATATTGAATATGGATTTCATTTTTCTGAAACGTCAAAATACAATCGCTATGACAGGCTTTATGTGATGCAAACATCTGGTCCATACAAGAACAAATTACGTTGGGCAGAATGGTATTATGGTCCACAAAAATGGCAAATGCACAGAATTGGTATTACTTATAACAAAAGCAATATTTTATTCGATAAAATGAAACTTATTGCTGCGTATCAATTTTTTGAAGAAAGCAGATATGATCGTGAGTTTATGTTTAGAGAATTGCGAATGCAAAAAGAAAATGTTGATGCTTACTCATTAAACATTGATTTTGAAAAAAGAGTACTTGAAAAGGTTACTTTATCATACGGATTTGAATCAGTTTACAATAAAGTATCTTCAGTAGCATCTTTAACACATGTAATTACCGATGAGATCACACCTACTGTTACCCGTTATCCAGATGGTTCAACATGGCAATCGAATGGACTGTACCTAACTGCAAAATACCAACCTCATCCAAAATGGACAATTAATGGAGGCTTGCGTTACAATCACTTTTTGATTAAAGCTGATTTTGATACAACATTCTTTCCTTTTCCATTTACAAGCACAAAAATGTCAACCGGTTCTTTTAGTGGAAGCTTAGGATTTGTTTATTCACCACAGCCATCTTGGCAAGTATATGCGAATGGATCAAATGGATTTAGAGCACCTAACATTGATGACATGGGAAAAGTATTTGAATCTGTTCCAGGTTACTTAGTTGTTCCTAATCCGGATTTGAAACCAGAACAAGTATACAATGCGGAACTAGGAACTGTAAAAACATTCAGTAGATTCATTAAAGTAGATGCAACCATTTACAATACCTGGCTAAGAGATGCAATGGTTAGAAAAAATGCTGAATTTAATGGTGATACAACCATTAGATACCTTGGAAACAAAAGCAGGATTCAATCAATACAAAATGTAGCTAAAATTAATGTATATGGAATTCAAGCGGGTATAGAATTATACTACAAAGGAATCGGTCTTAAAAGCAACATCTCTTATCAAAATGGAAAAGAACAAGCACCTGATAGTTTGGTCTATTATCCCCTTCGACATGCTGCACCAACTTTTGGAAGTACCCATTTGACCTATGAACATAAAAAATTTAAATTTGATTTATATGCTGTTTATAATGCCAAAATGGATTATGAAAATTTGGCACTAACGGAAAGAACAAACGCATCATACGCTCGTGATGAAAAAGGAAATGCGTATGTAAAAGAATGGTATACTCTAAACTTTAAAGCAGGTTTTTATCCATCCCAATACATAGCATTAACGGCTGGAGTTGAAAATATTACTGATTTAATGTATCGTCCATACTCCTCTGGAATTAATGCACCAGGTAGAAATTTTATTGCATCATTAAGAGCAAAATTTTAAAAACTAACTAAAAAAGACAAAATGAAAAAAAACTTTCAACTATTTTCTGTTGTTACAATCCTAGCAGTAATAAGTTTATCAACTAGCGCTAATGCTCAACGCATAGCTGCTGGAGGATGGCATTCTGTAGTAGTTTGTAACGATAGCACCGTAAAAGCATTTGGCGAAAATGCAACTGGTGAACTAGGAAATGCATCGAATACTGATAGTAATGTTCCAGTAACCGCAATCGGTTTATCAAAAATTATTGCCGTTTCAGGTGGTGGTGATCAACTAGAAGCACATTCTATGGCACTCAAAAATGATGGAACCGTTTGGGCTTGGGGTAGTAATTTGTATGGTGGCTTAGGTAATGGCAACACAACTAATACTAATACTCCGGGACAGGTTCTATTGCTAACGAATGTAATAGCCATCTCTGCAGGTGGTTGGCATTCAACAGCTTTAAAAAGCGATAGTACTGTTTGGACTTGGGGCTGGAACATTGATGGGCAGATTGGAGACGGAACGTTAGTCGACAAAACAATCCCAACAATGGTACCCGGACTTACTAGCGTAAAAGAAATAGCAGCAGGAACATATCATGTTTTGGCGCTTAAAAGTGATGGAACGGTATGGGCTTGGGGAGATAATGTAAGTGGTCAAATTGGTGATGGATCTACCACAGATAGAACCTCACCTGTTCAGGTTACAGGCTTAACAAATGTTGCACACATTGCAGCTGGTCGTTTTTTCTCTTTAGCCGTTAAAACGGATGGTACTGTGTGGACCTGGGGCGAAAATCTTTATGGACAGCTTGGAAATGGGACATTAACAGATAGTCATGTCCCTGTACAAGTGACAGGATTAACAGGAATAACATCTGCAACTGCAGCTACCGGTGCATTCCATTGCATGGCTGTAAAAAATGACAATACAGTTTGGGCTTGGGGAAGAAACACCTATGGAAATTTAGGAGATGGAACAGTCACACACAGATCTACTCCTGTTCAGATGCAAGGAATTTCAGATGTAGTTGGACTGGCTGCCGGAACCAATTTTTCTTTATTATTCAAATCAGACGGAACATTTTGGGGCTGTGGAAGAAATGCAAGTGGCCAATTAGGAGATGGCACATTTTTGCAACGCAACACTGTAGTACAAGCAACTGCAATGTGTCCGATATTGCTACCAGAAGAACCTGTTGGAATTGATGCAGTAGAAAATACAAACATCTCTCAAATAGTTGCATACCCAAATCCATCTACAACTGGAGAATTTACAGTAATGATAAAAAATAATTCATTGAATACACAATCTACAAACAAATGTAAAATTGAAATTTACAACATAATTGGCGAACTCATATTTCAATCTGAATTAAATCAGCAACAACTGAATTCTCCAATTCAAATTGATCTATCTAATAAATCAAATGGTGTTTACTTCTTAAACACAATAATTGGTAATACTAAATTCAATCAAAAACTCATTATACAAAATAATTAATATTCTCAATCATGGTAAATATATACAATAGAAATTTTAATAAGCCGAACAGCAGATTAAAATCAATTAAAACAATTTTCATTGCAATTGTTGCAATTATTAGCTCAAATACAAAAAGCTTTTCACAGCAAATTTCAGCAGGATGGTCTCATACATTGTATCTATGCAATAATGGCTCTACTGCAAATGCTTGGGGAGCAAATGCATTTGGACAAGTTGGAGATGGCACCACAACTGATAAATCACTACCCGTATCTGTCAATGGTACTACCAATATAAAAGCAATTCAAGCTGGCTACCAACATACACTTATTCTAAAAAATGATAGTACGGTTGAAGCATGGGGCGATAATACAGATGGACAGCTAGGTAATGGGAATAATACAAGTACTACCTCACCTGTGCAAGTCAGTGGTCTTTCTAATGTAATTGCCATTTCTGGTGGCACTGCAGGGTATCACTCTCTTGCATTGAAATCGGATGGTACCGTTTGGGCTTGGGGAAGAAATACAGATGGCCAATTGGGTGATGGCACCAATGTAAGTAAAAATATACCGACTCAAATTACCGCATTAACTGGTATTATTGCAATATCCGGAGGTGAATATCATTCGCTTGCTATCAAAAATGATGGAACTGTGTGGGCTTGGGGAAGAAATAACAAAGGGCAATTAGGAAATGGGACTACTGTAAGTAGTAACGTTCCTGTTCAAGTTAATACACTTACATCCATTACGGCCATTGCTGCAGGAAGATACTTCTCTATTGCTCTTAAAAGTGATAGCACAGTTTGGACCTGGGGAGAAAATCTGTACGGACAATTAGGAAATGGTACTACTGTTGACAGCAATACACCTGTCCAAGTTTCTGGATTGACTGATGCTACTGCAATTGCTGGTGCGGCATTTCATTGTCTTGTTATAAAAAGTGATAGTACTTTAGTATCATGGGGAAGAAATACATACGGTAATCTTGGAAATGGAACAACAACCAACAGCTCCACTCCTATTTCTGTAAGCAATCTTACAAGTGTTGTTGCTATTGCTGGTGGAACAAACTATTCTGTTGCTATGAAAGCGAACGATTCGCTATTCACTTTTGGAAGAAACACAAATGGGCAACTTGGTGATGGTACTACCACTGATCGTTATATTCCTACCCCTGTATTATCATTATGCGCTGTTCCAACTGAAATAGCAGAAAATAATTTAACAGACTCAAATATTATTTTTGTTTTCCCTAATCCATCCTCAAATGGCATCTTTCAACTTATAAGCAACAGCAATAAAATCATTACAATTGAAGTATTTAATATGTTAGGAGAAAAAATCATGAATACCACAAATAATAATACACCAACAGATTTAATTGATTTATCAACCCATGCAAATGGTATTTATTTGATGACTATTAAATCCGAAAATAATATAGTTTATCAAAAATTGATCAAGCAATAAATTTTCAAAAAACACTCAGTGCTTTCACAAATAGGCACTGAGTGTTATTATTTAATCTCGAAAAACATAACTTCGTATGAAAAATAAAGAATAACAATATATTTTACAAATAAATAAAAATACTTGTTATTTTAGTTTTTTTAATGCAAATTTGAGTAATGTAAACTTGTGCTACCCCCCTACAAGTTTTTTAAAACACTATTTATTAAATGGTAAGATCATCCTTTATAGGTATGCTAATTGCTGCCTCGTTATTTTTTTCATGCAAAACAAAAAAAAGTGCAACAACAGAAATGTATCATTCTAATTCCGAAATAGAAAATGTCATTTTGAAAACAGAATTAAATATTTCTGAAATGAAGTCAAATTATAAAATTGATTCAATTGCAATAAACAAAGATATATTGTCTGTTTTTGTAAATTATTCCGGAGGGTGTCAAAAGCATAAATTCGAGTTACTATTCAATGGCATGTATGCAAAATCACTTCCCCCACAAGCAACACTGTATTTAAACCATATTAGCAATGATGATTTATGCAAGAAACAAATATTTCAAGAAGTACGTTTTAATATTGCATCTGTTTTAAATGAAAAATACACAGAAATTTATATAACAGTTGGGGAGTTTAAAATTAAATACACAAAAAAATAGATTGAAAAAAATAATTGCCATATTTCTTCTTTTCATTTTCCTATTCAATTCAATAGGATACTATGCTGTTTTTAAATTTTCGGAATACCAAATAAAAAAAACAGCCAAAAGAGCTGTATTTGCTAACCTAGATGATTCACAATATGAAATTATTACTATCAATAAAAACGATTTAGATAAAATTGAATTTAAAGACGATGGCAAGGAAATAATCTATAAAGATCAATTATACGACATCGGAAAAAAAACTGAAACAGAAACAGAAATTGTGTTGTATTGTATAAATGATAAAGATGAAGAAGCACTCATAAGTAGTTTAAAAACACACATAGACAATCACATAGCATTTTTTAAAACTAAAAAAAGCAGTTCTGGCCAGAAAAAAAACAGCGACAGCTCTTCTCTAAAAATTTATTTGAAAAACAAACAAGATTCAAACGTTTTCCATGAAAATACAGAGCAGAGTTATTCTAAACAAAAGAATATAATTTATATATCTGCACTCAAAGAAATCAGCACACCACCTCCTGAATCAGGCTGCTAACCCATTTTTTTTAACTAGGTTACATTTACAGAATGTAATAAAAACACTATCCAAGTAATAAATATTGGGTTTGTAGCTATTCCCTCATTTGTTATGCTTGGCATAGAGGCACCCTGCGTTCAGTCGGGGGGCTGGACGCAGTTTGTGTGCCGCTAAACGCTCTCTAAACTAACAAATTTAAACTTAAAACCAAAAAAAATGAAAACAAACGCTACTTTCAGACTAATAACAGGTTTGCTTTTTAGTGCAAGTGTTATGTTTGCCCAAGAAAGGAATTCAATTATACCCTACTCTGCTACCCATGAATTAAAATCATCTATTACAACCATTGTAATGCCTAATCATGACTTTACTCAAGATATTAAAGAAGCAGAAGAATTCGAAAAAAACGGGAATTATCCGCGGTTTGCGCGCCATTTTGATATTAATAGAACATTGCTAAATTCAGGAACATGGACTGAAGTTGGCAAAGGAGATAGAATTTGGCAACTCAAATTAAAATCTAACGGTGCATTGTCAACTGGACTATTCTTCGAAGATTTTTGGCTACCCGAAGGATCGTCACTAACAGTATATTCACCCGATTTAAAACAAATATATAGTTATGATTATTCAAATAATCAGGGAAACAAATTATTTTCGACTGAATTCATACAAGGTGAGGAGCAAATTATTGAATATTTTGAACCTGCAGAAGTAAGAGATCAAGGCTCATTAAGAATCACCTCTCTCTCACACCAATATCGATCTGTACTTGCAGACCCTTGCGAAGTAAATATCATTTGTACTCCAGAAGGGACCAATTGGCAAGATGAGAAAAAAGGAGTATGCAGGATCTACGTTGTTGAAGGTTCACAGGCTGGTTATTGCTCTGGAACATTAATAAATAATACATCTTTAGATTGTAAACGCTATATCTTAACAGCTTTTCATTGTGGTGTAAGTGCAACAACAACAAATTTTAATAGTTGGGTTTTCCGTTTCAATTTTGAAGCAACTCAATGCACAGGACAAGCAGATACATTTGGAGCAAATAATGCATTTACAGGTTGTTCAAAAAAAGCTGATAGCGGTGACAATGGTGGAGATACCGGATCAGACTTTTTACTTTTAGAAATGACTTCAACTGCAACACCAACTTGGTGGAGCGGAGTATATTGGAATGGCTGGATAAATACTAACACTGCCCCTACTGGCGGTGGAGTTGGAATTCATCACCCTGCAGGTTCAAACAAAAAAATATCTACTTTTTCGGCAACTCCTACCTCACAATCATGGGGAGGTTCAACTCCTAATACCCATTGGAGATTTTCGTGGATAGGAACAACAAATGGTTGGGGAGTAACGGAAGGAGGTTCTTCCGGATCGCCAATTTTCAATAGTTCGGGACTCGTTTTTGGTACATTAACAGGAGGATCCTCATATTGTAATAGTGTTCAAGCAGGTGGGCAAACTCAACCCGATTTATATGGAAAACTGTCTTATCACTGGACATCAAATGGTACAACATCTAACAGACAACTAAAACCATGGCTGGACCCGGGTAATACAGGTGCAACTTCTCTAAACGGCTCATACTCACCATGCACAGCAACGTCTGTTTCGTTAATTGAAAATTCAAACATTATGTCTGTTTATCCTAACCCTAGTAACGGGCAAGTAAACATTCAAATTAATTTAAAACAAACCGAAAACTACAATATAAACATCTTCAATTCTGTTGGGGAATTAGTTGTTTCTAAAAGAATTGAAAATTCTAATGGAGGAAATTTTGAATTTCAACTATCAGGCCAATCTGCAGGAATCTACCTAATAGAAGTAGTAACTTTAAACTTCAGAGAAACTAAAAAAGTAATGATCACTAAATAAAATTAGTTAATTTAAACTCAAAAGCCTTTGCAAATTTGCAAAGGCTTTTGTTTTTTAAAATAAAAAGGATATGTTTGTCCTGATAAACACTACTCTACTACTGATTCTTTTATGACTTTAAACGCAACAACTTTACTAAAGAAAGTAAAGTTGGATAAAATAAAGATCGAACTCTATGAAAATGAGATCGTTCATGTAACCTACTTAAAAGGGTCCAACATTGATGTGCTTGATAAAATGGCGGAGTTAGAAGCCAATTTAGCGATCACAAACAATCAGAAGCATCCCTTTTTGATCTCATTTGAACCTTTTGTTAATATTAGTAAGGAAGCAAAAGAATACAGCATTACTATTGAATTAGAACAGCCATTCCTGGCGGTTGCTGTTGTGGTAGACAATCTGGCCTATCAGATCATGGCCGACTTTTACTTCAAATTTTATAAGCCAAAAGTATTGTACAAAGTCTTTAAATCACAAGCCAAGGCTATTGAATGGCTATTAGATGTTAAAAATAACCCCAATTCTGACCATAGAAATAAACCGCTAAAATTCCCATTCTTTAACTTCTAAGACATAGTATTTCGTAAATTCGTGTATTAAAGATGAGTTTGATCCACGAGATACTTGAAAAATACTGGGGCTATCGCTCCTTTCGTCCTTTGCAGGAAGATATTATACATTCCATATTAAATGGAAATGATACGCTTGCTTTATTACCAACAGGAGGTGGAAAATCCATTTGCTTTCAGGTTCCTGCCATGTCAAAAGATGGAATATGCATCGTTGTATCTCCTTTGATCGCATTGATGAAAGATCAAGTAGAAAATCTTACCAGCAGAGGAATAAAAGCAATTGCGATAACAAGCGCCATGCACAAAAGAGAGATCGACATTGCACTCGATAATTGTGTACACGGTAATATTAAATTCTTGTATTTGTCTCCCGAACGATTAGAATCTGAAATTGTAAAAGTCAGATTACAAAAAATGAAAGTGAGTTTCATTGCAATAGACGAATCACATTGTATTTCTCAATGGGGATACGACTTCAGGCCTAGCTACTTAAAGATCTTGCAGCTTCGTGAACTATTACCCAACATACCAATACTTGCTCTAACAGCCACTGCTACACCTGAAGTGGTAAAAGATATTCAGCAAAAACTAGGATTCAAGAAAGAGAATGTTCTGCAAAAAAGTTTTGAAAGAAAAAATCTTTCATACGTTGTTTTACCAGAAGAAGATAAATTAGCAAGACTTGTAAAAATTGCTAATAATGTAAAAGGCAGTGGAATTGTATATGTCAGAAATAGAAAAAAAACACAGGAAATTGCCTCCTATTTGAAAAGCAATAAAATATCAGCTGATTTTTATCATGCTGGCTTAGATATTAAAACAAGAGATGCCAAACAAAGTAATTGGATACAGAATAAAACAAGAATCATTGTATGCACCAATGCATTTGGAATGGGTATAGACAAACCGGATGTTCGGTTTGTTGTACATATTGACCTGCCCGACTCTTTAGAAGCCTATTTTCAGGAAGCAGGAAGAGCAGGAAGAGATGAACAAAAAGCCTTTGCAATATTACTATACAACACCGGTGATAAATTAGAACTCACAAGAAATATCGAAACAGGTTTTCCAAGCTTAGAAGAGATCAAAACAACTTATCAGGCATTGGCAAACTATTATCAATTAGCAATTGGATCAGGCTTGGGTATCACAAAAGATTTTGATATTGCACACTTTTGCGACACCTACCAACTTCAAGCAATCAAAACATTCAACTGCTTAAAATTTATTGAAAGAGAAGGCTATATTTCATTGACGGATGCTATTCATCAGCCATCCCGGATAAAACTAGAACTGAATAAGGAAGATCTTTATAAATTTCAAATATCTAATTCCAAATTTGATGGATTCATTAAGTTATTGCTCCGTTCCTATTCTAACCTCTTTGATAATTTTGTTAAGATCAATGAATTTGAACTTGCTAAAAAGGCAAATATGAAAAGAGGAGATGTCGTCAAAGGTCTAAACTACCTGCAGCAACTTAAAGTTTTGACTTATATAGAGCAAACAGAACTACCGCAACTGACCTTTACACTTCCACGTGCTGATGCAAAAAATCTGACACTTTCAAAAGAAAACTTTGAACTATTAAAGAAAAGAGCCATTGCCAGAATGGAGGCTGTGCTTGATTATGCTGAAAGCACACATAAATGTAGGAGCCAGATCCTACTCGCCTATTTTGGAGAAACGAATGCTTATCGTTGTAATCAATGTGATGTATGCCTAGAAGAAAATAAAAAGACACTTCACACCGATGAATTTGAAATGATCGCAGAACAAGTCAAACAACTCTTAGCTGTTCACTCACATGATCTGAAAGATCTTGTTTCAAAAATAACAACAGGAAACGAAGAGAAGATATTGAAAAGTATCCAATGGCTCATCGATAATCAAGAGATCGTTTATGATCAGGAGCAACAGCTCAAATTACCGGATTAAATTCTATGCGGGAATGCATTTTTTGATCGTAGCAATAAGCGACTCTATCATGATCGGTTTCGACAAATAGTGATCACAGCCTGCTTCTAAACATCTTTCCTTATCACCTTTCATCGCATGAGCCGTCAATGCAATAATCGGAATTCTCTTACCTGTTAGAAATTCTTTTTCTCTAATCATTTTCGTAGCCGACAGGCCATCTAAAACAGGCATTTGTATATCCATAATGATCAGACGTATAGAAAGATCTGATTCAAACAGATCAACAGCTTCCTTCCCATTATTAGCAGTTATAACACGATAACCAGCTTTTTCAAGGATCAACTTCGTCAATCGCTGATTGATCAAATTATCCTCAACAAGCATTACTGAATCTCTATCCTGCGAAACATGACGATCAATTTTATCAGACTTATCTCTTACAACAAGATTGGGTTTATATGGAATAGTAAAGTGAAAACTGGAGCCTTCTCCTAATTTAGAATCAACCCACATTTTTCCTCCCATCAACTCTACGATTTTTTGGGATATGGTCAAACCTAATCCGCTACCTCCATATTGTCTTGTTGATGAAGCATCGGCCTGACCGAACATATCAAATATTTTTTCGAAATCCTTTTCATCAAGTCCAATACCGGAATCTTCAACAAAAAAATGAATGAATGCTTCTTCCAATTTTACATGCATTGTCACATGTCCCTCTGAAGTAAATTTAATGGCATTACTCAACAAATTATTCAATACTTGACGCAATCTTAAACCATCAACCAATATTTCATCATTGATCTTTTCATCAATTTCTAAGTGCAGAGTCAAATTACTTTTTACCCCGATCAACAAGCCTTTTGCCATTACCTGAGCATCAATAAGCAATTCTTTTATAGACACAGGTGATATTTCTAACACCAATTGTCCTGCTTCAATCTTAGAAAGATCCAATACATCATTGATCAAATTAAGCAACAAATGTCCGCTCTCCTTAACAGTTTCAAGATACGATCGATGCTCGGCCTGAAGCTTGTCTTTTAATATCAGATCAACATATCCAATGATCGCATTCATTGGCGTTCTGATCTCGTGACTCATATTCGCTAAAAATTCCGACTTCGCTTTATCCGACTCTTCTGCCTTTACCCTCGCCTTCTCCATCTCCTCTTCCACTCTTTTCCGTTCAAAGAAGGTTGGAATATCATATACGATCTCCTCATTCCGACCGGACATAGCATCTTCATATTTTTTTATGTGAGCTTCGATCTTATGTGGTGGTGACATGATAAAACGACACATATCATCGCCTTTAGCTTTACAAGTAACTTCAACAGCAGTAAGTGGCATCCCGAAACTTTGTTCGCACCATCCGGAAGAATAACCGGCATTCATAATACAAACAGGTGTATCCGACTTTTTACCGGAACGCATCCATGAATCTGCTTCAAATGAAAAGGGATGGTCATAGATCATATAAAAACCATCATCAGGACTAGGATTACTCTCAGGAAGTATATCAACATAAGCCCAGCCTGAATAGGCAAAATGAACAGGGCCGGCAGAGAGTTTAGAAATAGGATCAGTCAAATTCATCTTCGTATGAAAATTAACCGCATCATTGATTCCTATCACATGTGCAATGTCAAATAAAAAATTTTTACCGATTGACATCGCTTCTTTTTCTCCCCGGTCTGCATACAAAAGTTGTATCGTATTCAAAAAATCGGTAGACAAAGCAGATGCCCTCACTAAAACATAGCGCTGATCATTGATCTCAATGGTTCCTTTATTCGGTTCCATCTTTAGGTTTTTAAAATACTCCCCCACAATCTCTTGCGCTTTGTCGAATAATGGCTTCACATTGTCAGGAACACTGACAGTATTAAGATTTCGAATGGATGTAAAATCCCTACGAAGCATTGCATTTTCATGCCTTAGCTCTCCTATGATCTTTTTTAGCGATTGTATTTCCTGACTTTCTTCCTTCATTCAATGCAATTTAGAAAGATTAATACAAACTAAAATATTGACATTTAACTATTTTTACTTTATATTATCGTAAAACAAAAAAGCGGCTTTATGCCGCTTTTTGCTAACCTCCAATAGTTATTGTTACATTTTCACTATTTCCGGAACCGGAACTTTCTTTCCCTCCACCTTTAAATGACTTGGTATTGTTATCCGGTGTACGATCGATCAATTTATTATATGGATCTATACCACATTTTACTGGTTCTTCATCCACGATCAACTCTATATCCATTTTGTTCTTATCGACCTTACGTTTTGCTAGGTACAATTCTGTCTCCGTCTTTTTACCTTTAATTTCTTTTGTTCCAAAAACACCAATATCTATCCAATCATTCGGCATCACATCTTTTAATTTTCCGATACTATCTGCTTTCATTTTCTTCGTGTCTATCGAAATTTTAACAAGATATTTTCCATCTTTTGTTTTTGAATAAGAACATTTTGAGACTTTGTTTTCATACAATGTAATTGTTTCAAACATGTCAGTAATAATATATTTCAGACTATCAGGGGTAGCTGCTTTTAAATAATTAATAAACTCAATAGAGTTAGTGTAAGGAGGTTCCTGGTATGCTACAGCTTTCACATACTTAGCAAGAGCAGCATTTAAAGAATCTTCACCTATATAATCTTTTAAAGCATACATCACTATACTTCCTTTATTGTAATGAATGTACTGCTGATTCTCTACCAACATCAACGGTCGCTCTTTTTTCCCTTCTCTAGCTCTTCCCTGTAAATATTGATTCATTTCGTACTTCAAAAACTTCTTCATGGCCTGCTTACCGAATTCCTTTTCCATCACCATCAAAGCAGAATATTGACTCATCGTCTCAGCCATCAATGTAGAACCCTGAACATTTCCACCGATCACCTGATGCGCCCACCATTGATGCGCCACCTCGTGTGCCGTTACATAAAACGGATAATCGATCGATTCAGGATCTGTATCATCTACTTTAGCAATAAAACCAATTCCTTCAGAAAATGGGATCGTATTCGGGAATGATTGTGCAAATGTTGCATAACGAGGAAACTCCAATATTCTTACCTGACGATGTTGGTAAGGACTAAAGTTCTTGGTATAATAATCTAACGAACGTTTAATTCCTTTTATCATCCGATCGATATTGTATTCATGTCCTTTTTGATAATAGATCTCTATAGCTACCTCTTTTCCATCCGGCAAAGAAGATCGCCATTTATCCTTTTTTACCTGATAATCGGCTGACAGGAATGAGTAAAAATTAAGGATCTTACAATCCATTTTATAATGAAAATATTTACGTCCATCCTGCTCCCACTCTTTTTGAAGATATCCGGGTGCTATTGCTATTTGGTCCGCTGATGTACTTACAATACATTCAAAATCGATCCAATCAGCATCAGAACTAATATAATTATTCATCCGGGCAATACTGTCTTTCACATTAGCCATTCGCTCTTTCTTACCTAAACCATATTTTTTACGCGCTGCTTCTTCACTTAACTCCACTTGGTCATTATAGCCTATACTCGGTAGGATCATGCTATTAAAGAACGTTCCATTATATACAATGGCAGTTCCCGGATCAGAATTCTTAAAGCCTATTGGAAAATACTCCAAGCCTATATCAAGCTTAATGGAATCACCCGATTTTAGAGGGCTGGAAAGTTTGTAAACATAAAAACCATTTTCCTTGTCATCAACAACTCGCATAGCCCCACGTTCAAATTTAAATTCCTTAATATCTACATCCTGCAACATATTTAAAATCACAGAATCTACATTACGACTCGATTTGTTCTTTAAAATATAATAACCTTTTACTTTAGCACCCCGTTCGTAAGGGAATATATCCACATTCCAATTCGCTGCAACGATCCTTGGTTGTTGTGTCTTTGAAAGATGCTTATACTTTTTCTCAAATTCAGCCTGAGCTTCTTCCTGCTTTTTGGATGATACATTTTTATTTAAAACGTTTGTATTGTAATAGATAAAAGCACCGGCAGACAAAAAGGTCAACACAAAAGCTATTAATCCCAATTTAGCTTTTGCGTTAAATAAGGTCTTCGCAATTTTCAATCTTGCTTTAAATCCTTTTTCTTTTCCTCTTACCCATAACAAATTGGAGATGACAAGTAAAATTCCACAGAAACCAACCCAATAGGTTTTAAAGATCATGAATGAAAGAATCGTATGTCCATAACCATTCATGTCGCTATAAGGCAAACGAGGACCGCTGCTGTTAAACTGAGTTAATTGATTATTCCATTCCAATAAATTGAACGCAACAGGCAATAAAATCAGAATAAGTACGGCTACAAAATATCCAACATACTTATTATTAATGATCACCTGAATAGCCATAGAAAGTGAACAGATCAACATTAATCCGATCAGTTTGAATCCAAATAACTCTTTTAAATATTGCATCAATTCAACATTGTAATAGTCGTTATACATCTGTATAACCATACCAGTTATCATGATCACAAACAATAGAACAACCTGAATTAAAACAAGTGCAACAAACTTTGAAAGGAATAATACCCAAGGAGCCAAAGGAGCTGTCCCCACAAGTTCATCTACTTTTGAATCCCTCTCTCTCCATACCATGATACCGGAATAAAAAACGATCAAAATGATCATAAAAAATTGAAATGTAGCGCCACCGATCTGAAGTATTTGGTAGGTAACCGGATAAGTCGAAGTTCCATAGATCAAGCCCAACTGAGTAGTAACTGCTGCAAGTGTCAAGATGCTAAGTGCAACAACGATCAGAAAGAAAATACTTTTAACTATTTTATTGAATTCAAACTTTGCTAAGAACCATACTTGAGTCCAACTGTAAGATGCAGAAAATACTTGCTTTACTTTTGGCATATCAGCTAACGAATGAACAGGAACAGATGCGATCGAGAGCATCTCTTTTTTATTCTTTCTTCTAAAGAAAGACACCGGCTCATTAAACTGACTGAATTTAAAACGGTAATACGTATAAAAGGTGATCCCAACACCTATTCCTATCCATAACAAGCGGTTAAATAAAAGCACACCCGACAAAGGGATGGACAAGGTATTTTGTTCAGCAGGCGACCAATATTCTGTGACATTATCAAATGCCAATTCCCCAAATGGTTCAAACAGTGCTGCTACCGTCTTATTTTCCAGATCGCCCAGCAAAGATGTTGTGATCCCTTTAATCAATATAAGAGCAACACAACCTACATAGCCAGCAATCATATTTCTCGAAAAAGTAACAAATGAGAAAAAGATCGCTCCAACTAATAACGTATTGGGTACAACAAAATATAAAAATGGCTCTAGGTAGTTCATGATGCTAAAGGCACCCAAACGTTCCGCTTCTATTCCAGGAAGAGCACAAGTGATCATATGACCCAAAACGGTTCCTGTTAGTACAAACAAGGCCACTAAAAAAGCAGCTGAAAAACGTCCGAACATATAACCAAACTTTGTGATCGGTTTGGTAAAGATCAACGGATGCATGTTGTATTGAAAATCCTTGTAAACAGCAGGAGCCATGATCGTTATAAGGATGATCGCACCGATCAGATCTGTATTTAAACCATTGAGAATATCAGCAATAGCATTAGCAGAATTGATGGTGGTATTAGAGTCGCTGGTTGCTCCTCCTAAGATTCCGGCAATTGCCGATGTTAGCAACATCGAGAATAAGAAAAACACCAAGAAAAAGATATAGGTGGCCGGCTTTTTAAACCAAAGCTTTAATTCAAAGAGAAATATCTGTTTAAACATAGTATAGAATTGAGGTATGAATATTGAGATCAGAGATACGTGATGTGAATTCATTAAATTTTTTTTCTTAATTCTCACAACTGATATCTCGCATCTAATTTGTGATCGTTGCAAAATAAACATCTTCCAGATCGGCTGTAACTGCATTAAAAGAACTGTCTGGCTGTGAATTATGATAGACATGGATCTGTATCTTCCCTTCTACCACTTTAGTTGATATCACTCTGAAGTTTTTGCGATGTTCTTCCAATTGTTCTTTATCGATCAACTTCGACCATATCTTTCCTTTCATGTCATCGATCGTTTGTGCCGGTTTTCCATACAAAAGAACCTGCCCTTGATTCATGATAGCCATATTGGAGCAAAGGTTTCTTACATCTTCAACAATATGGGTAGAAAGGATCACAATAATATTTTCACCAATTTCACTTAATAAATTATGAAAACGATTTCGTTCCATCGGATCTAGACCAGCAGTAGGCTCATCCACAATAACCAGCTTTGGATTTCCTAACAATGCCTGAGCAATTCCAAAACGCTGACGCATACCGCCCGAATAATCACCAATATTGCGTTTTCGTGCTTCCCATAAATTTGTTTGATTTAATAAAGCCTCGCATATTTCCTTTCTTTCTTTGGCATCTGCGATCCCTTTTAAAATAGCAAAGTGATTGATCATATCCCAAGCTGACACTTTCGGATAAAAACCAAAATCTTGTGGTAAATAACCTAATATCTTCCTTACTTCGTCCTTTTGAGTAAGCATATTCAAGTCGTCTAGCATAATAGATCCACTATCTGCCTCTTGCAGTGTGGAGATCGTTCTCATGAGTGATGATTTTCCTGCTCCATTGGGCCCAAGTAAACCAAACATTCCGCTGTTGATCTCTAAATTAATATTATTAAGTGCTTTTAAACCATTAGAATAGGTCTTAGAAAGGTCGGTTATTTTTAGTTGCATTTGAATAAAAGATTTTAAGTTGAAAATTTTGTGACGAATAGTTAATGTATTTGTTACAGACTTGGACGAATATATACGGTTTTTCCTTGCGGATCTTTTCTGGCTTGCAGAATATCTTTTCGATTACGCTTGGAATCATAAGAAACATGCACCCATCTAAAACCAAACTCATCGATTATTTGATCAAATGGTAAATTCAATTCGATTATTTTTTTAAACAACAATTCATTCCCATTGGTCAGATCAACAATATCTGCAGCATGTCCTGTCATATGCTGGCTCGTTTTAGATCCTTTAACTGCCTTATTTAAAGATGGGCAACGATATCCACTATTAACCTTAATTGGTGATCCAACTGCATCCCTTAGTGGCTGAAGAATATTTACGGCTAGTGCTCTAAGATTTTCAACAACATCTGCAGGTGGATTATATTGCTCCTCATCAAATTGTCTATTAGCCGTGAGTAACAATTCATGCAGTGAAAAATTGTTTGTGAATTGAATGTTCGCTATCATAAAAATAAGTTTTTAAATTTTATACAATAATTCCATATGCTTCATTAAATGCATCGAGTGTATATTCATAACTTGCGTAGGCAAATCCCTTGTCCGCCCAACTGGTTCCCCAGCTATTTCTAATAATAAAATGAGTAGGTGTATAACCCACAATTGACACAGCATGTCCTCCCGATGCACTTTTCGAATGGTATTTTTCAAGAAGACCATCCGCTTTTACCGAATCCCATGTTGAATCGCATTCCAGACGTGTAAGAATTGGTCCATTATGCGCCAACCATGCTTTAAACAATTTTATTTTTTCGGTTTTTTTGGGAGCAAGACTAAAAAAGGCCTTTACTTTTAATTTTCCGGCAATTTTGAGAAAATTATCTTCTTTAATTTTTACCATTTTGCCTTCAAATGGCAATAAATCAGCTTTTAGTGCACCGAATTTTCTTACGACATTCAATGCTGTCTTTAAACTGGTTCCTGCATCATCAATAAAGGTAGTAGGGTAATCAGTATATTCATCCATTTCTTTTGCAGCCATCCAAATAAAGCGTACAGATATCTTCTCTTGTTTTTTTATTTTACGTGCTTTAGTAAAATGATATCTTAACAGAGAACTGGCTGTTGCCCAGCCAACACAAGAACCGGTTGTTCCTTGATTTCCAATTTGCCACCAATCTTGCCTAAGATCAACCTGAGTAGGGAGATCTAATTTAGCTGGTAAGTACCCCATTTTCCGGGCCTTTTCAATTCTCCAATCTTGATGTTTATCTTTCGATACAACACAATTAAAAATTCTATTCGATTTTGCCATAAAATAAATGCAACCTTTTAAAAAAATTATACATCTGTATTGTGGTTAGAAAGATATTGGCTTTATTTATATAAGTCAAGTAAAATGTTACAAGTGGTTTAATTAATTATTTTTGCTTAAATTTGTATAACTCAATTAAATGCTCATATCATGAAGAAAATCATATTATCACTTGCTGCTATTTTCTCGTTTTTTGTTGCTGATGCACAAAAAATGGTCACACAAAAATATCCGAATGGCAATAAAATGGCCGAAGGAATGATGTTTGGAGAAGAATCTTTAAGCACCGATTCTAAAGAAACTGCATCGCGCAAATCAGCTAGTCAGTCAAAAGAAGGTAAATGGTTAACCTGGTATGAAAACGGAAATCCTCGTTCTGAAGAATATTATTCGAATGGAAAAATGATCGGTAACTGGAAAATGTTATTCGAAAATGGACAAACGGAATTTGAGATCAACTTTACAAGTGGTAAAGCTGTTTATTTTTTCAAAAATGGCGCAAAACATAGTGAAGGGACTATCAAAGACGGAATGGTAACAGTTGGATTCTGGACCGGATATTATGAAAACGGGAACAAAAATTACGAAGGTTCCTATAACGATCAGGGACAAAAAAATGGCACTTGGAAATGGTACGATGATAAAGGAAATCTAACCACCGAGCAGATCTACACTAACGGAACACTGACTGATACCAAAATCGTAAAGAAATAAAACAAAAATCCCCTTTAGCACGCTAAAGGGGATTTTTGTTATGTTAATAATTCAAAATCTATTTTCCCGTAGGATTTTCCGTTTATCATTAGCTCTATCGAATGCTTTCCTTTATAGTGCTTACGTGTACTAAAATCTTTAAATAACTGTTTTTTAGTCACATGCACTTTTGAATCCGGCTTCAGTTCGAGCTCTTTCAATTTAAAGACCTTTTCTGACCGTTCTGCCCCCTTTTTAGAATAATGAACAACATAATCGACCACCAACTTTTGTGTTGTTTTTTTAGTCGATACAATATCAAAATCGAATTGTAAACTTTCCCCAATCTTTATTTTTTTCTTATTGAGTTTAAATGCCTCCACCCGGATGCTAACATTCTTTTCAAAAGCAAATAACTGCAAGGCCTTTTTATCTCCTTTTTTAATAAGTGTCCGGCTTGCATGTTTAACGATCCATTTCGTATCAGCATTAGAATGATCCCATGCTCCAACAAGCGACAACATATATTCAGGATTATCTTTCGATATATCATTCAGGTGATTGGCAACTGATTTTTTAACATAAAGCTCCGTATCCGATTTTAATGCATCAAGAATCCGCTTTGTTACTGATGGATTCCGGATCACTTCATCGAGTTTAAATGACCAAGGTAAACGGGGACGGCTACCTTCACTTGCTAGTCTTCTAACATGATGATCGGCATCGTTTGCCCATCGCTGCATGACTTTTATCGTTTTATCAAAATCCCGTTTTAAAAACTCACGGATAGCAAATTCTGAAGAACCGAATGAAGTAAAGAATTTTAAAGCCTCCATTGATCTTTCAAAATGTTCATGCCCAAATAATCCAACATAATCGGGAAACACAAGAGCAACATATCCTTTTGGACTATTCTCGATTACCTCATACATCACATTCAGAGATTTTGCATAATCAGAAGGCAAATATTTATTCAATACGAGTGATGTATTTCTTAATCGTTCGTTCAACGACAAATGCTCTAGTCCTAAGGTTGTATCTTTTATAAAACCTTTTTCATTAAAAGTGGGATAAGCTCTTTTAATTCGCTTGCTAAGGTCTTGATAAAACCTAGCATTAAACATTTCTTTTAAAGGTTCAGCCATTTCATTTCTATTTTATAAGGGCTAAAATAGCAGAATCTCCTCAGTATTGAATGCTAAACAGGATATTTCACTATTTTTGGCAAAAATTTAATACCTGTGGAAAACAATCAATTTGACATTATCATTGTTGGTGGTGGGATCGTTGGACTTGCCTCTGCCTACAAGATCAACTTAAAATACCCTTCTAAAAAAATTCTGGTTCTTGAAAAAGAAAATGAAGTGGCGGCTCATCAAACAGGCCATAACTCCGGAGTGATTCATTCCGGCTTGTATTACAAACCGGGATCATACAAAGCAAAAAATTGTGTGGATGGAAGAAGAGAATTGGTTGAATTTGCAAAAGAGCATAAGATCAAACACAATATCTGCGGAAAAATTGTTGTTGCCACTGAGGAATCCGAACTGGCGCACATGAATAAAGTATTCAATAATGGATTAGCAAATGGAGTGGAGGGAATTGAAAAAATAGATGCTAAACGCATAAAAGAAATTGAACCTTATTGTGTGGGGATCGAAGGCATTTGGGTTCCATGTACCGGCATTATTGATTATGCAGATGTTTCCAGAAAGTATGTAGAACTAATTCACTCTAAATTCCCTCAGAGCAAAGTGCTTACAGGGCATGAAGTAACTGCCTTTGAAAAACAACAAGGTTTTACAAATGTTATTACACCTAAAGGTGCTTTCAAAGGAACATATATTATCACATGTGCAGGTTTACAAAGTGATAGAATAGCCAAGAAAGAAGGCGCTAAAACAGATGCTGCCATTGTTGGATTTAGAGGCGATTATTATGACCTGAGCGACAAAGGACTGGAAAAAGTAAAGAACTTGATCTACCCTGTTCCTAATCCGAAATATCCTTTTTTAGGCGTACACTTTACACGTATGATACATGGAGGAACAGAGTGTGGTCCTAATGCTGTTTTTGTTTTTAAACGTGAAGGGTACGGCAAAACTGATTTTTCTCTGAAAGATACAGCCGAAGCTTTTGCATTTGGAGGAACATGGAAATTTTTTGCGAAGAATATGAAATTCGGCTGGGATGAATACAGAGGAGCATTTTCCAAAACGTTCTTCCTGAAAAGACTAAGAAAATTGATCCCCACTCTAGAAATGGATGATCTTAAACCAGGAAGAGCCGGTGTTAGAGCCATGGCATTAGCTCCGGAAGGTGAAATGATCGATGATTTTAAAATCGAATTGAATGGAAATGCTATACACGTATTAAATGCTCCTTCACCGGCAGCAACTTCTTCATTAGCAATTGGAACTGCGATTGAGCAAATGGCCAGCGAACATTTCAATCTTAAATAATTGAAGTTTGTCGATATTTTTCTACCTTTAAGCCGTGGAAAAACCAAACTTAATCGAAACTAAAATTGCCATTATTTCTGTAGAAGAAAATGGGATAGGGTTTCAATATTTTAAGGACAATACCATCTTAGATGTTCCGGAACAAATGGAAAATCTGGAGGCTATTATAAAAGTAACCGGAAACAAACCTACTCCATTTGTAATTTCTGCTGGAAAGAATGTGATCATTACAAAAGAAGCTCGGGATAATGCCTTACCATTGGAATCGTTATCGCCAATTAATGCAAGTGCAATTATCGTACAAAATCTTGCCTACCGACTAATAGCTGAGTTTTTTATAAAAGTCCAAAAGCCAAAAAATCCCTACAAAATATTCACTGATAAGGAAAACGCCATCGAATGGTGCAAGCAATTTGTTATAAAATAAGCAACTTGATTTGATAATATTTCACTCCCTACCTTAAACTTCTAATCATAATTAATCTTATTTTTACTACACAACAAATATTAAATCTATTTTGAATGAAAAAATTAATCGTTACAGGTCTTTATCTTGCTTCAATAGCTCTATTTATTAATACATCCGGACTAAAAGCGCAGACCAAAACATACAAATATGAAAGCGTTCCAAATGATCCACTGAATGCCCGTATCTATACGCTCGACAATGGCCTTACCGTTTACCTAAGCGTTTATAAAAATGCTCCAAGAATACAAACTTATATAGCAACCAGAGCCGGAAGTAAAAATGACCCGAAAGATGCGACCGGTTTAGCACATTATCTGGAGCACATGCTTTTCAAAGGTACTGATGTTTACGGAACAAAAAATTTCGAAAAAGAAAAGGTTGAATTAGATAAAATTGAAGCACTTTATGAAGTTTATAGAAAAACAAAAGATGAAGCAAAGCGTAAGAAGATCTATCATGAAATAGATTCTATCTCAGGCTATGCTTCACAATTAGCTATTGCTAATGAATATGATAAAATGCTTACCTCCATTGGTGCGAAAGGAACCAATGCGTACACTTGGCTAGAGCAAACTGTTTATGTAAATGATATTCCTTCCAATCAATTAGAAAAATGGTGCACCATTGAAGCTGAACGTTTCAGAAATCCGCAATTACGCTTATTTCATACAGAATTAGAAGCGGTGTATGAGGAAAAGAACAGAGGTTTGGATAATGATGGAGATAAAGCATGGGAAGCACTTTTCGAAGGTTTATGGCCGAATAACACTTATGGTTCACAAACGACCATTGGAACAATTGAACATTTAAAAAATCCATCATTGACCGAGATCAAGAAGTATTTTAACACCTATTATATTCCTAATAATATGGCCATCTGCTTATCGGGAGATCTTGATCCGGATGCAACCATCAAAATGATCGATCAAAAGTTTGGTGCATGGAAAAACAAGCCTTTACCGAACTATGTTCCATACATTGAAAAACCGATTACTTCACCGGTTGTGAAAGAAGTAGTTGGTCCTGATGCAGAAAGTGTGATGCTTGGTTTCCGTTTTGCCGGAGTTGGAAGTAAAGATGCTGACATGATACAAATTGTCAATAAGATTCTTTCTAACGGTAAGGCAGGCTTGATCGACCTAAATTTAAATCAGCAACAAAAGGTATTAGAGGCCGGTGCATTTGATATGGAGTTCAAAGATTATTCAGCCCACATACTGAATGGAAGTGCTAAGGATGGTCAGAAATTAGAAGAAGTGAAAGAACTTTTACTTCAACAAATAGAAAAAATCAAAAATGGAGATTTCCCCGACTGGTTGTTAGCTGCAATCATTAATGATATGAAATTGCAACAGACAAAAATGTATGAGTCGAATGGAGCGCGTGCCGATGCTTTTGTTAGCGCATTCATTACTTCCACAAAATGGCAAGATTATGTCAATACGATCGATCGACTGTCTAAAATAAGCAAACAGCAGATCATCGATTTTGTTAAGTCAAACTACAATAACAACTATGTTGTTGTTTATAAACGTACAGGTGAAGATAAAAATGTTCAAAAAGTAACAAAACCGGAGATCACCCCTGTAGAAGTAAACAGAAACGACCAAAGCGAATTTGTAAAAATGATCATCAATACTCCGGTAAAAGAGATTGAGCCTGTATTTATAGATTATAATACCATCCAAAAAGTTCAAGTAAAAAATAGTGTAACCATGCTCTATACACAGAACACAGAAAACAAAACATTTGATATGTATTATGTTTTTGACATGGGAACAAATCACAACAAAACACTTGGTTTGTCTATCGATTACTTGAAATACTTGGGAACAGACAAATACACTGCGGCCGAAATACAGCAGGAGTTTTACAAATTAGGCTGCTCCTTCGATGTGTATTCTTCTGAAGAACAAACCTGGGTGAGCCTAAGAGGATTATCGGAAAATTTCGCTCCGGCTACAAAATTATTTGAACACTTATTAGCGAATGCGAAGCCTAATGAAGAGGCTTACAAAAATATGATCGGTGATATCCTTAAAAAACGGGAAGATGCGAAACTGAACAAAAGTGAGATCTTATTTGGAGCCTTGGCTAATTACAGTAAATATGGAAAAAAATCGCCTTACACGAATATCTACTCAAAAGCAGAGTTAGAGAAAATGAATGGTGAGAATTTAGTTGCTGAGATCAAAAAATTAAACTCATTTGAGCATAGGATCTTATTTTATGGCAATACACCCGCTCAACAAGTGGCTGAAATGCTGAAAGAATTGCACCAAACTCCTGCAAACTTGAATAAAATCCCTGCCCCTGTGCAATTTATAGAACAAGAGAATAATAATGAGATCTATGTAGTTGATTACCCGATGAAGCAAGCAGAGATCATCATCCGTTCAAAAGATGGAGCATATGACCAAAACAATGTTCCTACCATTCGCTTGTTCAATGAGTACTTTGGCGGTGGAATGTCATCCATCGTATTTCAAGAGATCAGGGAATCAAAAGCCTTGGCATACTCTGTTTGGTCGGGGTACATGACACCTGCAGATAAGTCGAAATCGAACTATGTTCAGGCCTATGTAGGAACTCAAGCTGATAAATTACCGGAGGCAATGTCCGGAATGTTTGAACTGATCAACAATATGCCTAAAGCGGATAATAATTTCAAAGCTGCCAAAGAATCGATCATTCAAGGAATACGAACCGAACGGATCATCAAATCGGGTATTTTATTTAACTATGAAAATGCAAAAAAACTGGGCTTAGATCATGACATCAGACAGGATGTGTATAACAAAGTACCGGCACTTACCTTCGAAGACATTCAAAAATTTGAGGAATTGCATTATAAATCAAAAAAATATACCATTGTAGTATTGGGTCCAAAAGATGGTTTAGATCTTAAAACACTTGAAAAATATGGAAAAGTAAGCTTCCTTACCTTGGAAGAAATATTCGGATATTAGGGCGTTTTCCCCTCAATATTAAAAGAGCTAAAACTTTGTTTTAGCTCTTTTTTGTTTCAAGCAAAATATGTACGTTTGTAACTCTCAAATAAATAGAACTATTAACACTAAACAAAAATAAGCTATGAGTAAAATTAAAGTAGCCAACCCTGTGGTTGAGTTGGATGGCGATGAGATGACACGTATCATCTGGAAATTCATTAAAGATAAATTGATCCTTCCTTATTTGGATCTTGATATCAAATATTTTGACCTGGGTGTTGAATACCGTGATCAAACGAACGATCAGGTTACTGTTGATGCAGCAGAAGCAATCAAAAAATACAACGTAGGTATCAAATGTGCTACTATTACTCCTGATGAACAACGTGTAGAAGAATTCAAACTAAAACAAATGTGGAAATCACCGAATGGTACTATCCGTAACATTCTGGATGGAACTGTATTCCGTGAACCGATCGTATGTAAAAATGTTCCTCGTTTGGTTCCAAACTGGACTGCTCCTATTTGTATCGGTCGTCATGCATTTGGTGATCAGTACCGCGCAACAGACTTCGTAACAAAAGGAAAAGGTAAATTAACTGTAACATTCACTCCGGAAGATGGTGGTGCGCCTCAATCGTTTGAAGTATTTAACTTCAAAGGAGATGGTGTTGCATTAACTATGTACAATACGGATGAGTCGATCAAAGGATTTGCTCACTCTTGTTTCAATACTGCATTGGCTAAAAAATGGCCATTATACTTGTCAACTAAGAATACCATTCTAAAAAAATACGATGGTCGTTTTAAAGATATCTTTGAAGAGATCTACCAAAAAGACTACAAAGCAAAATTCGATACTGCAGGAATCGTTTACGAGCACCGTTTGATCGATGATATGGTTGCTTCTGCATTGAAATGGAATGGTAATTTTGTTTGGGCTTGTAAAAATTATGATGGTGATGTTCAATCAGACACTGTTGCACAAGGCTTTGGTTCATTAGGATTAATGACCTCGGTATTAGTTACTCCTGATGGAAAAACAATGGAAGCTGAAGCAGCACATGGTACTGTTACCCGTCACTACCGTGACCACCAGGCAGGAAAACCAACATCTACGAATCCAATTGCCTCCATTTTTGCATGGACAAGAGGATTAGAGTTCCGTGGTAAATTGGATGGTAATCAGGAGTTGATCAATTTCTGCCAAACATTGGAGAAAGTTTGTATCGAAACTGTTGAATCAGGTAAAATGACGAAAGATCTTGCTGTTTGTATCCATGGAAACAAAGTAAATCATGGTGAGCATTATCTTTACACAGAAGAATTCTTAACTGCTTTAGACAATAATTTAAAAGCAAAATTAGGAAAGTAATCTTCCGGTCAATTATACAAAAGGCGCAGCTAAAACTGCGCCTTTTTGCGTTTTAACAAATATCTTATATTTGCAGCGCAATTAAGAACCTCAAAACAAAGAAAACATGGGATTAATGAAAGAATTTAAATCGTTTGCTATGCGTGGAAGCGTGGTTGACCTTGCTGTCGGTGTTGTTATCGGTGGCGCATTTGGTAAAATTGTATCATCTTTAGTAGATGATATTATCACACCGGCAATCTTAACTCCTGCATTAAAAGCAGCACAATTAACAGATCTAGCACAATTAGTAATACCTGGAACAGCTATTAAGTATGGTAATTTTCTATCACAAATCATCTCATTTATTATTGTAGCATTTGCCTTGTTCATGATCATCAAAGCGATCAATACAGCAAAAGAGAAAGCCGATGCCAAAGCTGCAGCTGAAGCACCCCCTGCTCCACCTGCCGGTCCTACACAAGAACAGCTTCTAGCAGAAATTCGTGATCTATTAAAAAAATAATTTCTTAAAAAATGGTGAACTTGTTCACCAAACATTATACATTATGAAAAAAGCAATTTTGATTGCCATAGTAATTCTATGCGCAAACAGCATAAGTGCACAAACAAAAGATACTTCCTATTGGAAATTAGGAGGTATTACATCTCTTAACTTTACTCAATCCAGCTTTACAAATTGGGCAGCGGGTGGAGAAAATGCGATCTCTGCTTCGGCATTCACCAGTTTATTTGGCAATTACAAAAAAGGCAACTGGACCTGGGACAACAATCTCGATCTTGCCTATGGTATGCTTAAATCCGGTGATCAAAAATTCAGAAAAAATGAGGATAAGATCGACCTTACTTCTAAATTAGGTCGCTATGCCTTTTTAAACCATTGGTATTATACCGCCATGATCAATTTTAAAAGTCAGTTTGATGATGGTTATAACTTACCGGACGACTCGACAGTGATCTCCCATTTTCTTGCTCCGGGTTATGTGTTGGGTTCTATTGGTATGGACTACAAATCAACGGATAACAGCTTGAATATATACATTTCACCAGTTACCTCAAGAACCACCATTGTAAATAATCAAGGATTAGCTGATGCTGGAGCCTATGGTGTTCAACCAGCAAGGTACGATTCAGTAAATGGTGCATATGGGATAGTGGAATACGGAGACAAGATCCGAGCTGAATTCGGGGGATACATGAAATTAACCTTCAAGAAAGAAGTTTTCAAAAATGTAACCTATGCCACAAAACTTGAGCTTTTCAGCAACTATATGGATCGTCCACAAAACATTGACGTGAATTGGGAGAATATTTTATCTATGAAAGTCAATAAGTTCCTTTCTGCAAGTATTACAACAAATATGATCTATGACCATGATATTCCTGTACCGGTTAAACGTACAGAAAATGGGGTTACTGTAAATGGAACCGGACCGAGATTACAATTCAAACAGGTACTTGCCATAGGACTTTCTTACAAGTTTGGAAACAAGAATGCGAATGCTTCTAAATAAAACTAAAAGTTTATTAACAAAAAAGCCTTGAGAAAATAGCTCAAGGCTTTTTTGTTTGCCTGAATATGGTCTTATATTTGTCTAATGATTTATATGATAAAGCGAATAGTATGTATCTTATTTTTTATGCTCCCGATCTGTATTTCTGCTCAGGAAACAACTAAGCATGGAACGATCAAAGTAGAGAAAAAGGGAAACATCAAAGCTGTTGTGTTCGACAATGTTAATCTTAGACTTGTAGCTATTGACACCTATGGCAACATGAATGATACTGCTGTAATTGCATTCAGAATAAAAACCACTGTGAAAGGACTTGCATATGATGAACCAACAGAAGGTGCTTCTCTTTCAAAAGAAATGAAATATCACTTAAGTCGAATTGACGAAGCTACAATGCTTTATTTCTCAGAAATAAAAGTAAAAGACAAATACGGGAATCTGATCAACTGGCCCGATTTTAAAAGCAAAATAGGTCATTCCTATGAAAAAGAAGAATAATTTTAATATTTAACAATCAATGTTATTCAATTCACTTAGCTTTTTAATTTTCCTTCCCATTGTCTTCATCCTTTATTGGTTTGTTGTAAACAAAAACCTAAAACAACAAAACTTATTGATACTTATTGCCAGTTATTATTTTTATTCCAGCTGGGATACTCGTTTTCTGTTTTTATTGATATTCTCTACCCTTCTCGACTTTTTCACCGGAATTAAAATGAAGGAGGCATCCTCCATTAAAAATAAAAAATTTTGGTTTTGGCTAAGTATCGGGATCAACCTAGGTTTTTTAGGGACATTCAAATATTTCAATTTTTTTGCCAGTTCATTTGCAGAAGCACTCAACAAACTAGGTCTACACGTTGATCCTGTAACACTTAACATCATATTACCTGTAGGAATATCATTCTATACCTTTCACGGTTTATCGTATGTGATCGATATTTACAAAGACAAAATACAACCCGAACGAAATTTTGTGGATTATGCCGTATTTGTAAGCTTCTTTCCGCTGCTTGTTGCCGGCCCTATTGAAAGAGCCACTCACTTATTACCTCAAATAAAAAAAGAAAGGATCTTCAAATACGATAAAGCGGTAGATGGAATGCGACAGATCCTGTGGGGCTTTTTTAAAAAAGTGGTCATTGCCGACAATTGTGCAGAATATGCAAATGAGATCTTTAATAACTATACAGAACATAACTCCTCGACCCTTGTTATAGGGGCTTTCTTTTTCACAATACAGATCTACTGTGACTTTTCAGGATATTCAGATATTGCTTTAGGGACAGCACGTTTATTCGGCATTGAACTCTTACGAAATTTTGCTTACCCTTACTTCTCCAGAGACATTGCTGAATTTTGGAGAAGATGGCATATCTCCCTTTCATCATGGTTCAGAGACTATATTTATATACCATTAGGTGGCAGTAAAGTAAGCGTACAAAAAAAGATCCGCAATACCTTTATCATATTTCTAATAAGTGGATTCTGGCATGGAGCTAACTGGACATTTATTATTTGGGGAGCTTTGAATGCATTTTATTTCCTGCCACTACTTTTATCCGATAAAAACAGAACAAACATTGAAACAGTTGCACAAGGAAAGTTATTCCCTTCTTTAAAAGAATTGTTAGGAATGTTCTTTACATTTTCTTTGACCATTTTTGCTTGGATCTTTTTCCGGGCTCAATCAGTGAGTGATGCTTTTCATTATATCAGCTTAATATTTACGAAACAAGTATTTTCGGCTCCAACAATCATTGGAACAACATTATTAATATTAATTTCCATATTTTTTATTATGGAATGGTTGGGACGCGAAAGACAACATCCATTAGCATTGGCTGACAAAGTACCCAATAAGATTTTAAGATGGGGAACCTATTTTACGATCCTGATGATGATCATTATATTTGGATCATTCAATAATACTGAATTTATCTATTTTGCATTTTAATGAAGAAATTTCTTTTACAAATATTAATTTTCAGCATACTGGCATTAACAATAGTAGTTATTTCGTTAGAAATATCGTCATACATTGTAGAATCCCGAGACTTTAAAAACAGTGAAACAGAAAGCAATACATTGATCATTAAAGACAATGAACAATACGATATTTTATTTTTAGGAATATCGCATGCACGCAATTTTTCTAGACATAGAAATCATGAAATGATAGAGTATATTACTGGCAACAAGATCATTAATATCGGTCAAGGTGGTGGAGCATGCGGACTTAATGAACAAAAGTTCTATCTGAATTATTTTTATTCTAAAGGAAATAAAACCGGGAAAATAATATTTGTACTATCACCACCACTATTTTATTCGGAAACGCTTCCCGTGGCATCGAATACATTTTCAGAAGAATGCTTTAGCTTTGATTTCCTTTTTAGCTATTTCAATGCAGAAAGTGAAAACAAGAAAGAACGAATTGTCGAATATCTTCGTAGCAAGTTTAGTAAAAAATGGATCAATAAAAAGCCTTTTTCCAAATCATCAGAAACGAAAGCACTAAAATCACTCGATCAAAAAACAGTCAAAGAAGGATTTACAGCTGCTTCTGGCGACACATTATCAGTTACGCGATTTGAGAAATCATGCATAACAGCCGAAGAGATCATTCAACTTGCTAATAATCATAACTCTAAAGTAATATTCCTTGTACCTCCGGCATTGTTCGGCAAATGGCCTGGACATGATTCTTGCATTGAATTTGCAAAAAGAATGGAAGTAAAATATGGATGTAAGTATTATGATTTTTCAGAAGCAATAACAACACCTTCTTATTACTACGACCATCATCATCTTAATTCAAAAGGTGTTGAGTATTTTGCAAGAACATTTTTAAATCCAATCATAAATTAGACGAAAAAAATTCTTTATTAAAATTTACCAAATACAGCTTTTTCTTTGCTCTAGTTAAGGCAGTATACAGCCATCGCAAGTATTCTATATTCAGCATTTCATCCGTTAAATAACCTTGCTCTACAAAAACACAATCCCATTGCCCGCCCTGCGCTTTGTGACAAGTAACTGCATAAGCAAATTTTACTTGAAGTGCATTAAAAAAAGGATCCTCTTTTACCTTTTTCAAACGCATTCTACGGTCAGCAATATCATTGTAGTCTAATAATACGGAATCAAACAATTTTTTATTCTCTGCCTGAGATAAGGCAGGAGCCTCCGTCATTATTGTATCTAACAATAAACGCACATCAATTTCCTGCTCATCCGGGTAGTCGATCAATTTTATTCGCACATCGGCAAAACGAAAACCGTACATTTCTTGAATTTTTCCGACTCTGCTTATTTGAATGATATCACCATTGGCTATAAAACCTGCTTTTGATTCCTCAGGAAGCCAGAAATAATTATTCTTCACAACCATCATGTAATCACCCGATGACAACTCATTTTCCTGCCAACGAATTCTCGCTCTGATCTGTTGATTAAAAATATTTGCTCGTTTATTTGAACGGGTTATGACCATTGTTTCTTCAGCATCAAACTTATCATATGCTTCGTTCAAAGCATCTTCTAATTCCGATCCATCAATTCTTTGCACATCCGAAAAACCGGCAAGATCGAACTGAGGTTGGTATTCATTCTGCAATTTGATCTGTTCCCGGATGGCAGTGGCATTTGATAAAATGCCGGAATCATTCGATTGCCTCACAACATCCGTCAACTCAAACCAATCTACTTGAAAATAATATGAAGCTTTTAAATACTCTATATCCAAGGCAGGACTCACGTCCATTCCTACAGGAGGTAACTGAGCTGTATCTCCTATAAATATTAATTTACAATTCGTTCCGCTAAACACATACTCGATCAGATCATCCAGCAAACTACCGGCACCAAACAAACCTCCTTGAGAAAGACCACCGGTATTAGAGATCATGGAGGCTTCATCCACAATAAATACCGTATTTACATGCAAATTTTGCTGCAATTGAAATGCGAAGCCTCCTTCCGCTGTTGGTCTTCGAAAATAAATTTTTTTATGAATGGTGTATGCCTGTTTTTTTGTATATCCGGCTAAAACTTTTGCTGCACGACCAGTTGGAGCAAGTAAAACAGATTTTGCATGAATAGCAGGCAATGCTTCCACCAAGGAACGGACTACGGTTGTTTTACCGGTACCTGCATATCCTTTTATAACAAAAATATGATCTGCATGCGCTCCAAGAATGAACTCCGACAATTTAGTCAAGAGACTTCTTTGTCCACTTGTAGTTTCAAAAGGGAAAAATTTCTGTAAAAGAATATTGAATTCTTGTGCGTTCATTCGTATCGATCACTAAATTACAAATAGAAAAGAGAATCGAATAAGAAACCTAGTAGAAGTATTGAACAATTCGCAAGAAACCTTATATTTGTGAAGCTTTATGGTAACTGAACTAAAGAATAAAATATCATTAACTAAAACGATCATTGATGAGTCGTACGATCCTTTGCAATGCAAAGAATACAGCATGAATATTCAGATCGGGAAAGATGATATTATTGTTGCAGTTAAGGAAATAGCAAAGAATAAATTCATTGCTATGGAACAGTTTCAGTTTGTTCATAATTTCAATTTTGCTCTTATCAACAGTCTTTTGGAGGAGGTTATAGGAATGAGTAAATTGATCCCGCACAAATACAGATCAGTCAATTGTCTTATCGTTAGTCATCTGTCAACAATAGTTCCTAATTCGCTATTCGATGAAGACAGAAAAAAAGCGTTTCTAAAGTTCAATACCGACCTACAAGGAGACGAGCTAGTGGTAGTGAATGACATTAAAAATTTAAATGCCAAAAATATTTTTGCTTTGCCTTTTTCAGTAAAATCAAAAGTGGATTTTTTGTTTAACAACGTGAACTACATCCACTTTTCTACTGTTTTGATTGAAAATCTTTTATTGAACAACAAGAATCAAAATACAAAAATGGTGTTTATCCATGTTCAAAACTCTCATTTTGAACTGATCGTGATCGAGTCAAATAATCTTTTATTTTACAATAGTTTCAACTATCAATCATCGGAAGATTTAATTTATTATTTGTTATTTGCTTTTGAGCAATTAAAATTAAACCCGGAAAAAAACGAATTACACCTACTTGGTGAGATAGAAAAGAATGATCCTATCTATTCACTAATAAATAAATACGTTCGCACAATTAAGTTTTCGGAACGAAATGACGGATCGGATTACTCCTATCAGCTACAAAATCTCTCTAAACATATTCATTTCACACTGCTGAATGCCTAAGCCATGAGGATCATAAGTGGCATACATAAAGGCAGAAGCATTCATGCACCTAAAAACTTACCGGTCCGGCCTACGACTGATTTTGCTAAAGAAGCCTTGTTTAATATCCTTAGTAATCATTTTGATCTGGAGGAATGCTCTGTTTTAGACCTTTTCTGTGGAAGTGGCAATATTACTTACGAATTTGCATCCAGAGAATCGAAAGAGATCACAAGTGTTGACATCAATTTTCATTGCTCCTCCTTTGTAAAAAAAACGTGTTCTGATTTCAAAATGGATCAGGTTAAAGTGATCAAGAGTGATGTTTTCAGCTTTTTAAAAAATGCTTTTGGCAAGTATGATATCGTTTTTGCCGATCCTCCTTATGACCTTGAAAAAATAGAGCTGATACCAGACCTTGTGTTCGAAAAAAATATTCTGAAAGAAAATGGAATGCTTATCCTTGAGCATGGACCTAAAACAAGTTTTTTACAACACCCGTATTTCAAGGAGCATAGAAAATATGGAAATGTAAATTTCTCTTTGTTTTACAAAACAAGCGACTCATTATCAGATACTTAATTACATAAACAAGTTTTTAACAACCCTCTGTTTATTTCTTCTTTTTTAGTATTATTGTCCCTGAAACTAAACAACTATTCCATGAAGTACTTCAAACTACTTTCAGCTATTTTTCTATTTCTCATAAATAGCATAAGCACAAACGCTCAAACTGTAACAATTACTCAACCTAATGGCGGAGAAATACTATACGCCTGCCAAACATACACTGTGATGTGGACTCAAACGGGTAGTCCATCCAACTACTGGAACATTGATTATTCATTAGATGGTGGAACAATATGGACATCTGTGGCTAGTAATTATCTTTCAACAAATGGACAATTTATTTGGACGGTTCCAAGTGTACAATCCAATACAGTCTTGATGAGAGTTCGTGACGCTTTAAACGCAACAACATCAGACCAAAGTGACGCGTATTTTACTATTAATATTCCTATTATTTTAACTTCACCAAATGGCGGAGAAGTACTGCAAGGAGGGAATGTTCACATTATTACCTGGACAGCAACAGGAACAACGAATACTTATACGATAAGGTATTCCACTGACAATGGTACATCTTGGACCACTATAGTTAGTAATTATTTTACAACAACTGCTACTTATGCCTGGACTATACCTAACACTCCTAGTACCCAATGTTTAGTTCAAGTATATGACAATATAGCTTTTTGTACAAGAGATCAGAGTAACGCTGTTTTTACGATCATTCCTACACCAGCACAACTCCTTACACCAAATGGAACAGCCAGTGATACACTAAAAGTGAATTGTACATACAACATTACCTGGAATACCGCTACATTCTTCTCTACTGTTAACCTATACTACTCTACCAACAATGGATCCACATGGACTAGTATTGTTACCGGTACAGCTAATGATGGAACACACAATTGGACCATACCGAACGCTCCTAGTACTCAATGCTTAGTAAAAGCTGCTAACTCCGCTGATGTGAACCTATTCGATGTCAGCGATAACACATTCACAATACACCCGCCTATTGAATTGATCACTCCGAATGGTGGTGAAAATTTTGTTGGAGGATGTACCGTGTATCCGATCACTTGGAAGAAAAACAATTGTATTGGGAATTACACCATTGAATATTCTAATAACAGTGGCTCTACTTGGAATACACTTGTTACAACGGTAACAAACAATGCTAGTTCATTGTATCAAACATACAACTGGACAACACCAAACCTTAGCAGTTCTACTTATCGTATCAGAGTGAAAGCTTCATCATACCCTACTACCATGTTTGATGACAGCAATGCTGACTTTACATTAACACCGATTGTTCAGGATATTACTGTGACGGCTCCTAACGGAGGAGAAGTTATTACCGGAGGAACAAACTACACCATCACATGGACCGCTCTACCTAGCTCATCAGGAGCATACAGCATTGATTACTACGATGGTACTTCATGGACTAGCGTTGCATCTAACATTACAGGAAATTCATATAACTGGAGTGTTCCGAACAGTCCGCCTACACGAACTAACTGTCTGATCAAAGTGAGAGACTATAACGTGTCGTGTAAATCTGATCAAAGTGATGCTAACTTTACAGTGACTGCATCAGGACCACAACTCCTTACACCAAATGGAACGGCCAGTGATACACTGAAAGTGAATTGTACATACAACATTACCTGGAATACCGCTACATTCTTCTCTACTGTTAACCTATACTACTCTACCAACAATGGATCCACATGGACTAGTATTGTTACCGGTACAGCTAATGATGGAA
>JAFLBF010000009.1:84643-135985 GCA_017303895.1 Bacteroidota bacterium
TTACAGGAAATTCATATAACTGGAGTGTTCCGAACAGTCCGCCTACACGAACTAACTGTCTGATCAAAGTGAGAGACTATAACGTGTCGTGTAAATCTGATCAAAGTGATGCTAACTTTACAGTGACACATCCTGGACCAATACTACTAACTCCAAATGGAGGCGAAAGCATGTATTCTGGAACAACCTATAATATTACTTGGAATAGCAGTACTTTTTATTCAACAGTTAATCTTTATTATTCAGTTGACAGTGGTTCAACCTGGACAAACATCATTACTAGTACAGCTAATGACGGAACACATACCTGGACAGTACCGAACGCTAATTCAACAAGATGTTTAGTAAAAGCAGCAAACTCGGCTGATGTGAATATTTTTGACATCAGCAATGCCGTTTTCACAATAAAACCTGCTGTAACAATTCTTACTCCAAATGGGAATAATGGTGTAACAATTTGGGGAGGATGCACAGTGACCTCTATAACCTTTGATAGATCACCTGCTTGGACGAACTATAAAATTGAATATTCTACAAACAATGGTAGTACATGGAATTTAATTACATCTTCATTTACTACTACAGCCAACCCTGCGACCTACAATTGGAATATTCCAAACATTTCCTCAACACAGGTATTGGTGAGAGTTACTCCAACCTTGGCAACAACTTATTATGATCAGAGTGATGCTGTATTTACTGTCACACAACCAGTAACTATCATCCAACCTAATTTCGGTGGAACAATGGTTTCAGGAAGTACATACAATATCTCTTGGTCATCAGATGGTATTTCAAACATCTACAATATATACTATTCAACTAATGGAGGCTCCACATGGAATACTATAATAATAGGATACAATACATCTACCAATATTTATCCTTGGACTGTACCGGCAATTTCTTCTACAAATTGTTTAATCAAAGTTGTTGACAATTTAAATTCTTGTAAAGAAGACATTAGTGACTTGCCATTTACAATAACAAATACAACACCACCAATAACAATTATATCTCCAAACGGAATTAATGATACACTGTCCGGTTGTTCAACTAAAACTATTACTTGGACCGACTCACCAACATTAAACACATACGACCTTCACTATTCACTAAATAGTGGTGCTACATGGAATGTTATTGCAGTTGGGTATGCAACTACTAGTCACAGCTATGACTGGATTGTTCCTAACACTATAAATTCAAATACGGTTTTGCTACGTGTTAGGTCAAATTCTACAACTACAATTTATGATTGGACAGATGCCTTTTTCTCTATTAGAAATGGAAATTTAGATGCAACTCCATCAGACACTTCATTATGTAGTGGGCTTCCTGTTCAGTTAAATGCCACAGGAGGAACCAATTATAGCTGGTCACCAAGTACAGGTTTAAGTGCAACTAATATTTCAAACCCGGTTGCAACACCTGCTTCTAGTCAAGAATATATTGTAACCTCAAATAATGGAGGATGTATATTAAGAGACACTGTATCAATTGGGATAACAACAAACGGTACTTTAGCGAGTGTAGCTATAAGTGTTTCACCAAACGATACTATTTGTACTGGAACTTCAGTAACCTTTACTGCAACTCCTTCAAATGGAGGTACAACACCTTCGTATCAATGGAAAGTAAATGGAAGTAATGTAGGAACAAACAGTACAACATTCACTTCCTCTACTTTAAACAACAGTGACGTTGTAACCTGCGTTATGACTTCCAACTTACCTTGTGTAGCAGGAAGTCCGGCAACATCAAACTCGGTTACTATGACTGTTTCACCAAACGTAACACCGAGCGTTACTGTTAGTGCAAATCCAGGAACAACCATCTGTTCGGGTACAAATGTTACATTTACTGCTACTCCAACCAATGGAGGAACCACGCCATCATACCAATGGTTATTAAATGGAGCTCCAATTGGAACGAACAGCAGTACTTTCAGCAATTCCGGATTAACGAATGGAAACACTATTGCGTGTGTATTAACATCAAACGAAAGTTGTTTAACTTCTAGTACTGCAACATCAAGCAATACTACAATGACGGTTAATAGCATTCCAAATCAACCGGGAACAATATCTGGCACAACAACCATTTGTGCAGGTACTACTAACACGTATAGCATTGCATCCGTTGCTGGTGCTACTTCTTATACGTGGACATTGCCCGGAGGCTGGACTGGAACTTCAACTTCAACAAGTATTTCAACAACCGCTAATACTACAAGCGGAACAATTTCGGTTACTGCCAATAATGGCTGTGGAAATAGTGCTGCACAAACAATTGCAATTAGTGTTAACCAAATACCTGCTCAACCAACAAGTATTTCTGGAACAACAACTATCTGTTCAGGCACATCCAATACCTATAGTATTTCACCAGTAGCAGGTGCAACATCTTATACTTGGAGTACACCAAGTGGTTGGACGGGCACTTCCACAACTGAAACAATTACAGCTACAGCGAGCAGCACAAGTGGCAATATTACAGTTACAGCAAACAATACTTGTGGAAACAGTACTTCACAGCAAGTTGCCATAACAGTAAACACAATTCCATCAACACCTGGAACAATTTCAGGAAGTAATGTTGTTTGTCAAACAAGCACAAATACTTACTCGGTAGCACCTGTAGCTGGTGCAACATCTTATACATGGACATTGCCAGCAGGATGGTCGGGCACTTCAACGAGCACAAGCATTTCTGCAACTGCTGGTACTACTGGAGGAACAATTACTGTAACGGCAAATAATACATGTGGTAATAGCAGTGCTCAATCATTCGCTGTTACAACAAATGCAATTCCTGCACAACCAACTGCAATAACTGGAAATACTGATGTTTGTGAAAATGCAACCGAAAGCTATAGTATTCTAACTGTTCCTGGTGCTACATCTTATACATGGACCTTACCTGGAGGTTGGTCTGGTGCTTCTACATCCACAAACATATCTGCGACAGCAGGAACAATTGGTGGAACGATCTCTGTTACCGCGAATAATACTTGCGGGAATAGTATTCCACAAACATTATCCATTAATATGAATTCAGTGCCTTCTCAACCTGGACCGATTTCAGGAAATTCAACTGTATGTGAAGGAAGCAATCAAACATACAGCATATCACCCGTTTCTAATGCTAACAGTTACGTTTGGACCTATCCTTCAGGATGGATTTCAAGCGGAACAACAGAAACAAGCAATGCAACAGCAGGGGCTAATTCCGGAACAATTACAGTTGCAGCACAAAACGCTTGCGGAACAGGTTCATCACAAACATTTACAGTAACTGTAAATCAGTTACCTCCTGCTCCTACAAGCATTTCCGGCAACTTAACAGTTTGTGAAACAGCTATAGAAACATATAGCATCGCACCTGTAAGTGGAGCCACTTCATATGTATGGACAGTTCCATCAGGTTGGTCAGGAACATCTATAACAGAAACTATTTCAACTACTGTTGGTAGTCCAGATGGTGACATTACAGTTGCTGCTATCAATGGTTGTGGCACAGGTGCTACTGCAACATTAGCTGTAGTATCCACAACAACCCCAGCACAACCTGCTCCAATATCAGGTATTACAGAAATCTGTGGAAATGGTTCGCTAATATCCTTCGCTACTACCGATGATGTAAATGTTGATGATTATACATGGACTTTACCAACAGGTTGGACAGGCAGTTCATTTGACTTCAATATTACTGCAACCAATAGCGATTCATCAGGTATAATTAGTGTGGTTGGATCTAACGTTTGCGGAACAAGTATTCCACAAACCCTAAATTTTACCGTGCATCCAATACCGGTAGTAACGTTTGCTTCATTACCGGTTGTATGTTCCAACTCGGCTCCATTTACATTAACGGGAGGTAGCCCTGCAGGTGGTATATACTCAGGAAATGGGGTAAGTAACGATACGATCTTTGACCCTTTTGTTGCTGGAACCGGAACGCACACGATCACTTATACATACAATGATGGCAATTGCTTCAGTGACGCAACTACTAGTATTCAAGTTGATCTTTGCACTGGAATAAATGCATCAATTAATAATTATGAAGTAAGTATTTACCCGAATCCGTTTAATGAAAATACAACAATGGTGCTTGGCAATAGTATTGACCTAAACGGCATTACGATCAAAATAACAGATGTACTTGGTAAGGAAGTGATAAACTTCACCAACTTGCATTCACACACAGTTTTGATCAACAGAAATGGCTTGGATGAAGGAGTGTATTTCTACTCCATCTTCACTAATGAAACAATCATTAATCAAGGAAAGTTGATCATCGAGTGATCATTGCAAAATCAGTAAATAAAAAATCCCCTTTCAATTAAAAAGGGGATTTTTTATTTAATAAGATCTGTCGTAATTTTTGCAGATAATAAGCAGAGTGGAATACTTGGTCCTGGATGTACACTTCCACCACAGAAATAAAGATTCTTTATTTTTTTTGAGAAATTCGGATGTCTTAAAAATGCAGCAAATTTATTATTGGAACTATTTCCATAAATGGCACCAAAGGCACTGGAAGTACGTTTTTCTATCACTCTAGGATCAAATACCATTTCACACTCGATCATCGGACGGATATCTGTTTTTAAGATCCGGTTTACTTTTTTGATCATTGCCTCACGAGCCTGATCAATCAATTTATCCCAATCCTGGCCTTCATTGTTGGGTGTATTGATAAAAGCAAACCAATTCTCACATCCCGGAGGTGCATCTGAAGGCGTATGTTTGGAGGTAATATTTACATAGATAGTTGGATCATGATAGATCGTTTTCTTGGAGAAGATCGTATCGAATTCCTCACGATAATTTTCACTAAAAAGAATGTTGTGCAGTCCCAATTCCTTGAAGCTATGCTTTATTCCCCAATAGAAAATGATTCCTGAACTCGACTTCGGCTGATTCAGAATTTTTTCAGGCTTCTTAGCCGTTGGCATCAATTTATGATAGGTATTATACACATCCATATTACTGATCACCACATCATATTTTTCAATCCCATGATTAGTTCGAATACCTTTTGCGGTCCCATTTTCGATAACAATTTCTTTGACAGGTGTTCCGAAACGATAGTCAATACCAATATCTTTACCCAGCTTTACCAATGATGAGGTAATACTGTACATCCCACCAATTGGATAATACGCCCCCTTCACAATCTCCACATGTGGGATCACATTAAGTGTTGCAGGAGCTAAGTATGGACTTGAGCCATTATATGTTGAATAACGGTTGAATATCTGTACAAGATGTGGATCTTTAAACGCTTTTTCATTCGCCCCGTTCATGGTATCAAAAGCACCGATCTTTCCAAAATTGATCAATCCTTTGGCAACAGCTTTGGTGAAAAAGTTCTTGAATTTATGTAACGAATTATGTAGAAAAACTTCTGCAGTCAACTCATACATCTCTTCCGTTTTATCGAGATAGTTAATGATCTCCTGCTCTTTCACCTTCGTTTTGGCAGCCATTTCTTTAGCATACCCTTTTTTTCCGTGAAAACTGTCTAATACGGTTCCATCTTCAAAAAAATACTTATAAACGGGGTCCAACTGCACATAGTTAAAATAATCTTTCGGATTTTTCCCGGACAGGGTGATCAGCTCATCCACATATTCCGGCATGGTAAATACAGAAGGCCCCATATCGAAACGATAGCCTTTATTACTTTCAGAGGATAATTTCCCGCCAGGAAATGCATTCACCTCATACACAACTACTTTGTAACCTTTATTTCGCATTCTAATCGAAGCTCCAATACCCGAGATACCGGCTCCAATGATTGCACACGATTTTTGATTATCCATTTCTAACTATTTGATCTTTTTATCTCAAAAACAGCCCAAAAATATCTAAAATATATCAAAAAAAATCAATCGTGAGCAATATCATGGAAATCAATAAAAACAAATAATCCAAAACTTTGTATATATTGCAGAAAGGTCTATTTTTGCGTTTTTTCTAAAAAACTTACTAATTATTTTTAATAGAAAATAAACAACGTACTTTTACATCGTTTTTGAAGCAAAAGAGTTGATATAAAGCATATTATGATATTAATTGGAACAAAACCACTCACTTCCGGAGATTTTTTTAAGATCTTATATCAAGGTGAAAAGATTGAATTGGATGCTGCTGCACTAAAAAAAGTAGCTGAAAGCCATGAATTCCTGAAAGATTTCTCCAAAAATAAATTGATCTACGGTATCAATACCGGATTTGGTCCAATGGCTCAGTATAAAATTTCGGAGCAAAATCAACTGGATCTTCAATATAACCTTATTCGAAGCCATACTACTGGCGCAGGCAACAAACTCTCTGATATCAATGTGAAATCGGCTATGATCTGTCGCCTCAGCTCATTAATGCAAGGGTATTCCGGCATTCATCCCGAAGTAGTTGAATTATTAAGAGATCTGATCAACAAAGAAGTTTATCCTCAAATTTTTGAGCATGGTGGTGTTGGTGCAAGTGGCGACCTCGTTCAACTTGCTCATTTAGCGCTTAACCTGATCGGTGAAGGAGAAGTGACCTACAAAGGTGAACTTCGTCCTACTGCTGAAGTGTACAAGGAAGTAGGCGTAAAACCGATCACTGTCCGCCTACGTGAAGGATTGGCATTGATCAATGGAACATCTGTTATGACAGGTATTGCCATGGTTAACCTGTTACACGCAAAGCAATTATTGAACTGGAGCTTATCCTCTTCCATGCTTATCATTGAAATGGTAGAGTCCTATGGCGATCATTTCTCAAAAGAGTTGAACAGCGTTAAACCACATGTAGGTCAGCGCCTTGTAGCCCAAGCGATGAACAAAGCAATGGCAAACAGCAAACTCATCCGTAAGCGTGAAGAACACTTGTTTGATTCGAAGCTTACTGATGTAGAAGTATTCAAGGACAAAGTACAGGAGTACTACTCTATCCGTTGTGTTCCACAAATACTAGGACCTGTATTGGACACCATACAATTCACAGAAAGCGTTTTGGAAAACGAAGTCAATTCCGTGAACGATAATCCAATTATTGACAAAGCTAACAACAATGTGTTCCATGGTGGCAACTTCCATGGCGATTATGTAGCCTTGGAGATGGATAAACTAAAGATCGCGATCACAAAAATGACCATGTTGGCTGAACGTCAACTGAATTTCTTAATGAATGACAAATTGAATGGTAAATTACCTCCATTTGTAAATTTAGGAAAATTGGGATTGAATCTAGGGATGCAAGCGGCACAATTTACGGCTACATCCACAACAGCTGAAAATCAAATGCTTTCTAACCCTATGTACATTCACAGTATTCCGAATAATAACGACAATCAGGATATTGTGAGTATGGGAACTAACGCTGCATTGATCACAGCGAAAGTAGTTGAGAATGCTTATCAGGTACTAGCCATTGAACTATTGAGTGCTATTCAAGCAATTGATGCACTTAATTTCAGTAGTAAGCTTTCTAGTGATCTAAAAGGCACTTACGACAGGATCAGAGCCATTGTTGATCGTTTTGAAAACGACAGCATCATGTACAAACGATTAGAGAAAGTAAAACATCACTTACAGGCAAATAGTCCTGCACACATTTAATTGTAATAAAAGATCTTAAACATATACAAATTATGAAATACGCATTAGTAACAGGAGGTTCACGGGGAATTGGTCGCGCTATCTGTGTTCAATTAGCAGAAATGGGACATTATGTGATCATCAACTATACATCAAAAGCTGATGAGGCTGAAAAAACATTGGCCATGGTTCGCGAAAAAGGCAGTAACGGTGAGATCATGAAATTCGATGTTTCCAACCAAACAGAAGTTGAAGCTGTATTGGGCGGATGGGTAGAGAAAAATCCTGATAAAACAATTGAAATACTTGTTAATAATGCAGGTATCCGTAAAGATCAACTGTTAATGTGGATGAGCAATGAAGAGTGGAATACTGTATTAGGAATTGGCTTAGGAGGATTTTACAATGTTACACGCATTATCATCAAAGGCATGTTGGTGAAGAAATACGGTCGTGTAGTGAATGTTGTATCGCTATCCGGATTAAAAGGTTTACCTGGACAAACGAACTATTCAGCTGCAAAAGCGGGAGTTATTGGTGCAACCAAAGCATTAGCTCAGGAGGTTGGTAGAAGAGGAATTACCGTGAACTGTGTTGCCCCAGGGTTTATCAAAACGGATATGACAGAGGATCTAAATGAAAAAGACTTCAAACAATTGATCCCGGCAAACCGCTTTGGAACTGCGGAAGAAGTTGCTGATGCCGTTTGTTTCTTAACATCCGACAAAGCTACTTACATCACCGGACAAGTACTTTCGGTGAATGGTGGATTGTATAGCTAATTGTTTAAAAAATACATGTCTGTACATTGAAAAATTGAGTATTTTTAACTTCTTTTTTAGCAAATATTAGATGAATAATAGGGTTGTAATAACTGGTTTAGGAATTTGGAGTTGCCTCGGAAAGAATCTGGAGGAAGTAAAACATTCTTTATACACAGGTAAATCTGGTATTGGAATGGATATGGAACGAAAAGCCTGGGGCTACCGTTCCGGATTAACCGGCATTGTAGAAGCACCTCAATTAAAAGGCTTGTTGGATAGAAGAGCGAGAGTTGGTCTATCAGAAGAAGCTGAATATGCATATATGGCAACGATCGAAGCCATGAAGAATGCGAAAATGGAGATGGACTGGGTGGAGAAGAATGAAGTAGGTATCCTTTATGGGAACGACAGTTCAGCAAAAGCTGTTTCCGAAGCCATTGACACCATTAGAGCAAAAAAAGACACTACACTTTTAGGATCAGGTTCCATTTTTCAGTCGATGAACTGTACTGTTACCATGAACCTATCCACCATTTTTAAATTAAAAGGCATCAACTTTACTATCAGTGCTGCTTGTGCGAGTGGCTCCCACTCTATAGGATTAGGATATCTTATGATCAAATGGGGATTACAAAAACATGTGATCTGTGGTGGTGCGCAAGAGGTGAATCCTTTTGCATTTGGAAGTTTTGATGGATTAAGTGCATTCTCTATTCGTGAAAATGATCCAACCAAAGCGTCACGTCCATTTGACCGCGACCGTGATGGATTAGTCCCAAGTGGTGGTGCAGCTACTGTAATTCTGGAAGATTATGAAAGTGCCGTTAAACGTGGTGCTCCTATTTTAGCAGAAGTGATCGGATACGGTTTTTCATCAAACGGTGATCATATTTCTAACTCTAACGTGGATGGACAAGTTCGTTCCTTACACATGGCTTTAAATGGGGCCGGAGTAAAAGCGGCTGATATTGACTATATCAATGCACATGCAACTTCTACTCCTGGTGGTGACAGGACGGAAGCACAAGCAATTGATATGGTGTTTGGAGAATCTAAACCATTGGTTAGCTCTACCAAATCAATGACCGGGCATGAATGTTGGATGGCTGGAGCCAGTGAGATCGTATATTCCATGTTAATGATGCAGAACAACTTCGTTGCTCCGAATATCAATTTCGAAAATCCCGATGAGGCATCAGCAAAATTAAATATCGCAGCAAAAACAACTGAAAAAAATATTGATATGTTCTTATCCAATTCATTTGGATTTGGAGGAACAAATTCATCTTTGATCGTAAAGAAAATAAAATAAACAATATAGAAACACTATTACCAACATGACACAAGAAGAGATCATTAGCAAAATCAACGAATTTTTAGTAGATGAATTTGAAGTAGATGCGGAAAAGATCGTTCCTACTGCTAACTTACGCGAAACACTAGACCTTGATAGTTTAGACTATGTGGATCTGGTAGTTATCATCGAAAGCAATTTCGGATTCAAAGTGGTGGCTGAAGACTTCATCAACATCCACACATTCCAGGATTTTTATGACTATGTGAATAGAAAAGTAGCAGAAAAAGCGACTGCATAGAAAACAATACAAATATTTAGTTGTTTTTAAAACAAACTAAAACTTTCATAACATGGCAAAGTGGGAAGGTAAATCAAGAGGAACTGTACTTGGTCATAAAATTTTTGTATTTATTTTAAATCATTTAGGGCTAAAACCGGCATACATCGTATTACGGTTGGTAGCCCTTTATTATTTCCTATTTGCACGTAAATCAAACAAGAACTCCTTTTACTTCTTTCATGAAGTATTAAAGTACAAAAAGACTACGGCCTATCTGAAGATCTACAAAAACTATTATTTGTTTGGGCAAACCATTTTAGATAAAGTAGCCTTAATGGCAGGAGTAAAAACCAATTTTACGATCAACCATGAAGGAGGAGATCAATTAGACAAGATTGCCGCCATGGGTAAAGGCGGAATCCTTATCAGTGCACATATAGGTAATTGGGAGATTGCCGGACAATTATTAAACCGATTAAACACCACTTTCAATATTCTCATGTATGAGAATGAACGGGAGAACCTGAAAAAATACATGGATGGTGTTCAAAAGAAAAAAAATGTGAAGATCATCGCGATCAAAGATGGTGAGATGGGACATTTGATCGAATTACACAATGCATTTAGCAACAATGAATTGGTAGTAATGCATGGAGATCGCTTCAGAGATGGTGTTCAGACATTGGAAGCAACATTCCTTGGCAAAAAAGCCTTATTCCCTGCCGGCCCATTCATTATGGCTGCCAAATTCGGAGTTCCTCTGTCTGTTGTTTTTTCGGTAAAAGAAAGCGACAGCCATTACCACTTTTTTGCTTCAGAACCCATTGAAGTAAAACGTGCTAGAACTCCCGAACAAACAGAAAAAGCGGTGCAGGAACTACTTCAAAAATATCTGGCAGAAGTAGAAAAAATGACACTTCGTTACCCCGAACAGTGGTTCAACTTTTATGCTTTCTGGAAAGAACAAGCATAATTTTTTGCAGTAAAGCAGATTTCTGATGTATGAATAGCTTATACGCATTAGAGTTTATCGAAAGAGCCCCCTTATTAAAAAACATCTAATTAAATCGTACATTTATAGCAATTAGAAAGGTATAAATGTCTAAATACTTCGAGAACTTAGTATTCACTAAACATATTACGGAAAACGCTCCCCTTCATCAAGGCGAGTATGATTCTTGCAATTTCAATCATATTGATCTAACGAACTACGATCTTTCGGGCTATACATTTACCGACTGCATCTTTACAGACTGTAATTTAAGCTCTGTCAAACTAAACAAAACAGCACTCAAGAACATACAAATGAAGGGCTGCAAATTGCTTGGTCTACCATTTGATCGCTGTTCCGAATTTTTATTTGAAGTACATTTTGAAAATTGTATTCTTAATTTTTCATCTTTTCACAATGTAAACTTGAAGAATTCATCATTTAAAAATTGCACCATCCATGATGTAGATTTCACACAAACCGATCTAAGTGCATTGAACATGCTGAATTGTGATCTCCTGAATAGCAAGTTTGAACGAACTACACTAGAAAAGACCGACTTCAGAAGTGCTTATAACTACTTGATCGACCCGGAACAGAACCGAATAAAAAAAGCTAAATTTTCCAAAGAAGGAATCTCAGGACTTTTAGCTAAATATGACATTATAATTGAATAACGATGAATAAAATTGTTCTTGTCCTATCTTTACTATGTGCAATTAACATAAATGCACAGAATCCTCTTTTCTCCACTTCACCTATTCCATTAGGAGAATCAGTAAAAATTGATTCAAAAGAGTTAGATGAGATCCGAACATTAAACATCTATCTTCCGGATGGCTATTCCCCTGATTCAGCAAAAACATATCCTGTGATCTATCTGCTCGATGGCTCTGTAAATGAAGATTATATTCATATTGCCGGACTAACAAATTTCTTGAGCATGTATGGTTTACTTCCGAATTCTATTTTGGTAGGTATAGCGAATGTGGACAGAAAAAGAGACTTCACCTTTCCAACAACAATTGAAAAGGATAAACAAGACTTTCCTACAACCGGCAGCTCAGAAAAATTCATTGCGTTCATTGAAAAAGAACTACAACCCTTCATAGAGAAGAACTACAAGACCAATTCAACAAAGACCATCATTGGTCAATCTTTAGGAGGTTTGCTGGCAACAGAGATCTTATTAAAAAAGCCCAATTTATTCAACAATTACCTAATTGTGAGTCCTAGCTTATGGTGGGACAAAGAATCATTATTAAACAGTGCATCCACACTCCTCCAACAAAACATGAAATCTAATTCTATAAAAGTGTATTTGGCTGTTGGGAAAGAAGGTAAAATAATGGAAGGTGATGCACGAAAATTAAACTCGATATTATCGGGCAATAAGAACTTAAAAGTAAAATTTGGCTATTTCCCCAACGAAAATCATGCAACGATTCTTCACAATTGTGCCTATCAGGGATTGCTAAAATTAAATGAGCAATAGGAATTAGAATCGTTCACTTTCTTTTCCTAAAACCTCTGTTGCTTCCATCACGATCATCTTCACATTAGGATCATAATTGGAGACCAATTGCTTTAAAGCATTTAAGCGATTCTTATCGATCATAATGAATATGATGTCTTTGTACTCATTCGCACCAAGATCATTCCCTTTAACGATCGTTCCGGAAACACCTAATTCAGAAGAAATAAACGTACTTAATTCAGTTAAATTCTTAGAAGAAGAGATGTGCACTATTTTCTGACCTTGAACACCCACCAAAACTGTATCGATCAATCGGGAGGTAACATAAATACTGATCAAGCTCCACAATGCCAATTCAATGCTTTTAAAAACAATACTGGCAGAAACCACCACCAGCGCATCTAATATTAAAACAACTGTACTCGTCTTTAAATTAGAATTAGCCGCAATGATCTTGGCTATAATACTCCCACCACCCGCAGATGCTCCTCCTTTAAAGATCATGCCCAAGCCTACACCAACCGTTACACCTCCGTATAAAGTCGCTAACATCAAATTATTGCTCAATGAAGGCAAATGAATAATATGAGCAAGTACATCCACAAAAACTACGATCGCCAAAATGCAGAAAACGGTTTTTATGGCAAATTTCTTACCTAGATACTTTAATCCAAATGCTAATAGAGGCACATTGATCAATGCCATTAAAACACCAACAGGCAAATTGAATACGGAATTCAAGACAATAGCAAGACCGGCTGTTCCACCTGTTGCAATGTGATTGGGAGAAAGAAATGCGACAACACCAAAGGCCATGATCAAGCTACCAAGTATGATGGAAGCATAATTCAAGACCTCTGTTCTATCCGGTTTCATGAAGAAAAATTAATTAATTCTCCGAGATCTTATTCGGATTTTTTTTCTGAAGGACAGCTGCTACTAAAAGCGAAACCAATAGTCCGAAAAAGAGAACAGGTGGGATCAGTTTAAATGAACTGAAATTTCCACGTTCACCATCTAAATATTTAGGAATGTCTTCTGCCTTGAACTTACCAGGATTTTGAAGCATGTAATTCTTAGCCTCACTTAAGAAGAAATCAATTGTATCCGGAGTAATGAATGTATAGTATATGTAATTGAAGATCGCCATCACAACAGCTAAAATAAAACTGAAAAGAATTCCATTCTTTACAGCTTCCTTAAACTCCATGAATCCACCTTCTTTTCTTTTCATTAAATAGATGGAAAGAAATATTCCTATCACCAACATAGCAAACGTAACATAGTTACGATACATATATACTTTCACTTCATAGAAGCCGATCGACTTCGCAAAAGCATACCATGCAACACAATTTAATATTCCTGCAACTAAAGCAGCTTGAATAACAATGCTAATTTTTTTCATACTTACACTAAATCATTTCTTACCACTCCCCTACCCACTATTCGCTATTTACTTCCTACCCATTCATAGCTATTAAAAACTCTTCATTGGTTTGGGTGTTTTTCATTCTATCTTTCAAGAAATCCATTGCCTCTACCGGATTCATATCCGACAAGTGTTTACGCAATATCCAGACACGTTGTTGTGTCTCTTTATCCACCAATAGATCATCTCTACGTGTACTTGACGCAACAATATCAATAGCCGGATAAACACGCTTGTTAGCAATTTTTCTATCCAATTGAATTTCAGAGTTACCGGTACCTTTAAATTCTTCAAAGATAACCTCATCCATTTTTGAACCTGTTTCAGTAAGTGCCGTAGCAATGATCGTTAAGGATCCGCCATTTTCTATTTTACGTGCTGCACCAAAGAAACGCTTCGGCTTGTGCAATGCATTCGCATCCACACCACCACTCAGCACCTTACCTGATGCAGGTTGAACCGTATTGTAGGCACGGGCTAAACGAGTGATCGAGTCCAATAAGATGCACACATCGTGACCACATTCCACCATACGTTTTGCTTTTTCAAGTACAATGTTCGCGATCTTAACGTGACGGTCAGCTGGTTCATCAAATGTAGATGCCACCACTTCCGCCTTAACGCTGCGAGCCATATCTGTAACCTCTTCCGGACGTTCATCGATCAACAAAATTATCAAATACGTTTCAGGATGATTCGCTGCAATAGCATTTGCAATATCCTTCAACAAAACTGTTTTACCTGTCTTAGGCTGCGCTACGATCAACGCACGCTGTCCTTTACCAATCGGAGTAACAAGATCAAAGATCCTTGTGCTCATATTGGATTGAGGGTGTCCTGTCAATTTAAACTTTTCATAAGGGAACAATGGTGTTAAATAATCAAATGGAACGCGATCACGCACATAAGCCGGTTCGCGACCATTGATCTTCTCCACTTTGATCAATGGGAAATATTTTTCTCCTTCTTTAGGAGGTCGGATACTCCCTAATACTGTATCGCCTGTTTTTAAACCAAATAATTTGATTTGCGACTGAGACACATAAATATCATCAGGTGAATTCAAATAATTATAATCAGACGAACGTAAAAAACCATATCCATCAGGCATGATCTCCAAAACACCTTCACTCACAACGATGCCGTCAAAATTATACAAGTCTTCTTGCTTCGGCTGACGTTGCTGATTATGCTGATGATGAGGCTGTTTGAATTTTTGATGCTGTTCTTTTCGCTCTTGAGCTCCTTGCTCCTGCTCTGTTTTCTCAACGGTATCGGAACTAACATTTGTCTCCTCATTTGTTGAGACAACTGTTTCATTGCTTTCTACTTTCGGAGTAGCTACAAATTCATCATCATTAAAAAATGAAGCAGGACTCTCCACTTTCGATTTAGGCTCAGCGTCAATATTATCTAAACGCACTTTTCGTGGACGGGGAGTTTTTGTTTCTTCAGACTTTGTTGTTGCATCTGCAGCCGGAGGATTGATCGCTTGCTGATCAAGTATCTTATAAATAAGCTCCTGTTTTTTTAGAGCTTCGTATTTCGGAATATTTAAACTTTTAGCAATTTCTTTAAGCTCACCAACAAGCTTATTGTTTAATTCGATAATATCGTACATAGGGTTTGATTTGGTTTGTAAGTGCTCCAGGAAAAGAGCTTCAAAAACTGAATATTTTTTTAGAAAATAATTTTGTAGACTATATTTTTTGTGATTGTTACGTTATAAGAATATATAACAGTCGAAACGCACTGCAATAATACATGTTTTTTTTGAAATACAAATCGTAATTCCGAAAAAAATGGCTTAAAAATTGTCATTTAAATCCTAAAATGATAATATTGTACTATTAAAAACCAAAAACAATGAAGAAAGTTTTATTTATTTGCTCTATGGCCATTTTTTCACTTGCCATGAATGCACAAACAGCAAGCAAACCTGCTGCAAAAGCAGCTCCAAAGGTTAAACTCACATCAAAAGATAGTCTGATGTGCGGTAAACAATGGAAAGTTGTTACAATTGAAGAATGGGGTGTTGTGAATAAGCCGAACGAAAAGACTCAAAATGATATGCTTTCCCTTAATTTAGATGGGACTTACAATCTTATCTTATTCGGAAATAAAAAAAGTGGTACGTGGACAAAAACCGGTCAGTACATCTATTTTACAGATGAAGCAAGCAAAGAAAAATTCAACTACAAAGTGATCAGTGTTGAAAAAAACAAACTAAAATTTGATTATCGCGATCCGGATGAAACACATTCGATCTACGAAATGGAAAGTAAATAAATAAAAGCCTCTGCCTAACAGCAGAGGCTTTTTCATTAATCAATATTAAAGCTTAAATTTGTTGCTTCCAATGCAACGCTACTTTATAAAACTCGCATACAAAGGCACAGCATATCATGGCTGGCAAATACAGGAGAATACTCCCAATACGGTACAACAGGTACTCAATGAAAAATTATCCATGGTTCTTAATGAACAAATTAGTGTTACCGGTTGCGGAAGAACGGACACAGGAGTACATGCCAAAGATTTCTATGCGCACTTTGATAGTACAAAAGAAGAACTGCAGCTTAATGAAGGTAAATGGCTACATAAACTAAATTCGGTTTTACCTCCGGATATCGCCATCTATAAGATCCATGCTGTTCATACAGAAGCAAACTCCCGGTTTGATGCCATCGCTAGAACCTATGAATACTATATTTCAAAAGAAAAGAATCCATTTTTGACCGACTCTGCTCATTTCAGTCATATCAACTATGATATTAACGCAATGAACAATGCCACAAAACTTTTGTTAAACTATTCTGATTTCAGTGCCTTCAGCAAAAGCAACACACAAACCTTCACCAATAATTGCAAGATCACTGAAGCCTATTGGAAAGAAGAGAACGGATTATTCATTTTCACAATAAGCGCTGATCGTTTTTTAAGAAATATGGTAAGAGCAATAGTGGGTACACTTTTAGAGATCGGTGAAGGAAAACTGAACGATCAAGATCTTATTAAGATCATTGAAAGTAAAAATAGGTCCAATGCCGGTGTGTCTGTTCCGGCCTGTGGACTTTATCTAAAAAAAATAACTTACCCAACAGAACTTTTGAACGAATAATATGGCAGAAAGCAAAAAAGTGACGGGAAAAGCTGTTGATCTTCAGATCTTAAAAAGGATATTCTCCTATATAGGCCCACACAAAAAGATATTTGTACTTGCCGCTACCACCACTCTTACACTTTCTGTAATTGCCATTGTCCGTCCGCTGATCGTAAAATACACGCTCGACAATTACATTTCCGTTCCCAATGCTAAAATGCTGATGAACATGACCATGCTCATGTTATTATCGCTCATTACCGAAGCATTTCTACAATTTTCAGACTCGTATTTAACAAACAAATTAGGCCAAAGTATCATTAAAGATTTACGGATCAAAGTGTTCTCACACATACTGAATTTTAAATTAAAATATTACGACAACACGCCTATCGGTACACTTGTAACACGTTCGGTATCCGACATTGAAGTAATTGCCGATATCTTCTCCGAAGGATTGATCGTGATCATTGGTGATATTCTAAAAGTCATCATTATCATCATTGCCATGTTTACGATCGATTTTGATCTGACATTAATGGTACTCATCCCAATTCCACTGCTACTCATTGCTACCTACATTTTTAAACGGTCGGTTGCGGCTTCCTTTCAGGAAGTAAGAACACAAGTGGCACGTTTAAACTCTTTTGTTCAAGAGCATATCACTGGTATTAATATCATTCAGATCTTTAACCGTGAAAAAGAAGAGATGTCAAAATTTGATGATATCAATGCTAAACATCGTGATGCGAATATTCGTTCGATCATGGCGTACTCCATATTTTTTCCTGTAGTTGAAATTTTATCTTCTGCCTCATTAGGTCTATTAGTATGGTGGGGTGGAAAAAATGTTTTGAGTTCACAGATCAGTCTGGGAGATATTACAGCATTCATTATGCTATTAAACTATACCTTCCGTCCTATCCGTCAATTAGCCGATCGATTCAATACCTTACAAATGGGAATGGTATCTTCTGAAAGGGTTTTTAAAATTCTGGATACTGAAGATATCATAACTGACCATGGTACTGAGAAAGCAGATCATATTCAAGGAGATGTTACCTTTAACAATGTTTACTTTGCTTATAACAATGAAGATTGGATACTTAAAAACATTTCTTTTTCAGCAAAAACCGGACAAACAATTGCATTGGTAGGTGCCACAGGAGCAGGAAAATCATCCATCATCAACTTATTGAATCGCTTTTATGAGTATAACAAAGGTACGATCAGTATTGATGGCATCAACATACGCGATTACGAACTCACATCCCTCAGGAAAAACATTGGAGTGGTACTACAAGATGTATTCTTGTTTTCTGATAGTATCATGAACAATATTACTTTAAATAATCCGGAAATAAGCAAAGAAAAGGTAATAGAAGCTGCCAAGATCGTGGGAGCGCATGACTTCATTTCTAAATTGCCGAACGGATATGATTATAATGTAATGGAACGTGGTGCTATGCTATCTGTCGGACAGCGTCAATTGATCTCTTTTATTAGAGCATACATATACAATCCGAAGATTTTAGTATTGGATGAAGCCACTTCGTCTATTGATACGGAGTCGGAACAAATGATCCAATATGCGATCAATAAACTGACAGAAAACCGAACCTCAATTGTTATTGCTCATCGACTCGCAACCATCCAAAAAGCGGATAAAATAATTGTCATAGAAAAAGGAGAGATCATTGAAGAAGGTACACACCAGGAATTGTTAAAACAAAACGGTCATTACAAACGATTATTTGAACTGCAATTCAAAGAAGATGTTGTAGATCATCTTCCAAACTGACGTTTTAGTTCGGCCTTTACTTCTTGAACAAAACGAGGATCAGCTTTGAAGCCTTTCATAATAGACATTTGCAAATCGTATGAACAGGCTTTAATATTCTTCATATAATAGTAGGTAAGTGCACGATTATAATATATACTGGCATCATTTTCATCCAACTTCAATGCTGAAGAATAATCTGCGATCGCTTGTTCAAACTTATTCTTCATTCCGAATGCATTCGCACGATTTACCAAGGTATTTTTATCGTTTGGCTTAAACTCCAAAGCTGCGGTATAATCACTGATAGCGGCATCCAACTGACCTTGCTTTCCATATTGTACTCCTCTGTTATACAAAGCAGTCCATTGCTCCGGGTAATTATTTGCCGCGTTATCCCACATGGTAAACTCATTCTGCCATGTTTTTGATTGCATCGCTGTCAAAACAGAACACAAGATCAAAAAGGCAATGATCCCATAGCTAAACATTTTTTTTCCATTAAACTGTATCCAGGAATATGCCAGCAGCAATGCGAAACCAAACATTCCAATATACATGTATCGATCAGCCACATTTGAAAAACGCTGGTAATGAAATGCGATCAAACCTGTGACAGGTAATAGCGAAAGAAGTACGATCAACAATGAGGCCGTGTAAACAACGCTCTGATTTCTTTTTACAAACAGGAAAATTAAAAGACCTAATAGCGCCACAGCAGAAACATACATGAGCTCTCCAGCAACAATCTTCTCCGGAGTTATGCCATAACAAGCAGAGAGATTGAATGGCAGCAGAAATTTATAGAGGTAAAAACTCATGGAATACGACACTAAAAATGGTCGCTGCCATAAGGGTGTTACAAAGCTCAACAATTCATTCCCTTGACTGCTAGCAGTAAGATAGACAATAGGAATAAACATGAAGATCCAGATGGACAGCAATAAAAGAGATTTTTTAAAGTGTGGTTTATAAAAAACAAAGATCAGTACCAATAAGATAAAGGGAATAATAACAACACTGGGCTTACTTAAAAGAGCCAGTAAAAACAAAAGACTGGAAATGATATATGAACTCCACTTTATTGTCTTTTGATTCCGTTCCAGCTCTTTCAGAAACACGTATATAGCACATAATGAGAAGAAGGCAGCTAACAAACCTCTGAACTCTGAAACCCAGGCAACACTCTCCACTTGCATAGGATGGAACAAAAAAAGTAAAGTCGCCAAAAATGATGCTACATTGTTCTTAAACAATAACAACAAAATAAGAAACACAAGCAGTGCATTTCCTGTATGAAGAAGAATATTGCTTAAATGAAAAAGTTTTGGATTTAATAGCTTTTTAAAACCGTCATACGACATCTTTTTAATTCCCATCCATATTGTATAGGAGACTGGAATATACATACCATCATACGGTTTTGACCAGATCGCTTTCAGATCACCCTTCATCAACGCTTCATGCTTTGTAAGGTGTGATCGTTCATCATCCCACACAAATTGATAGTTGACCGTTTTTCCGAAAAAGGCAAAGGAAAGAACAACGATCAGAATGATTGCTAATTTATTATTGAATGCCTTTGACATCGTTAAAATTTACTTTTGATATATTTTCCTGTATAGGAGCCTTTACAATTGATCAGATTTTCGGGAGTACCTTCAAACACAATAGTTCCACCATCGGTTCCTCCTTCTGGTCCAAGATCAATGATCCAATCGGCACATTTGATGATCTCCGCATTGTGCTCAATAATAATCAGTGAATGACCTTGCTTTATTAAGGCGTTAAAAGCATATAGCAATTTCGAAATATCATGAAAATGCAAGCCCGTAGTTGGCTCATCGAAGATGAATAAAGTAGGCGTGTTCGCATTTTGACCCAATGCAAGGAAAGATGCTAATTTGATACGCTGTGCTTCTCCCCCGCTCAAAGTACTGGATGACTGCCCTAAGTGAACATACCCCAAACCAACTTCCGACAATGGCAGCAAACGTTGTACTATTTTTTTCTCTGTATTCGTTGGACGTTCTGAAGAATCAAAAAAACTGATCGCATCATCAACCGTCATATTCAATACATCGGAAATATTCTTCTCTTTGTAGGTGATCTCCAGAACATCCTGCTTAAAGCGTTTGCCATTACATGCTTCACATACCAAATGAATATCGGCCATGAATTGCATTTCAACCGTTACCTCCCCTTCTCCCTCGCATATTTCACAGCGACCGCCATCCACATTAAATGAAAAATGAGATGCTTTATATCCTCTGTTCTTCGCAAGTGCTTGATCTGCATACAATGCACGTATCTCATCATACGCTTTCACATAGGTCACCGGATTCGAACGGGATGATTTTCCGATCGGATTCTGATCGATCATTTCAACAGCTGCAATTCGATTAATGTCGCCACTTAGCTTATCAAAACTACCGGTTTGCTCACCGTATCCACCATGTATCTTTTTTAAAGCAGGATACAATACTCTCTTCACCAATGAGGTTTTACCACTTCCTGATACACCTGTCACAACCGTCATTACATTCAACGGAAACTTAACATCGATCCCTTTTAAATTATTTTCTCTCGCACCTTTTAATTCAATGAAATTGTTCCATTTTCTTCTGCTTTCAGGAATTTCGATCTTTTCTTTTCCTGTTAAATACAGAGCCGTCAAGCTACGCTCTTCCTTTTCCAGATCGGCATGATTACCTTGAAAAACCAATTCTCCACCATGCGATCCCGCCATCGGACCAATATCGATCAATTGATCTGCAGCACGCATGATCTCTTCATCATGCTCAACCACCACAACCGTATTCCCTATATTACGCAAGGAAGTAAGTACCTTGATCAAACGCTCGGTATCACGGGAGTGCAAGCCGATACTCGGTTCGTCCAATATATACATGGAACCAACTAAACTGCTGCCCAATGATGTTGCAAGATTGATCCGCTGTGATTCTCCACCGGATAATGTGTTTGATAAACGATTCAATGTTAAGTATCCCAATCCCACATCATCCAAAAACTGTAAACGATTCTTGATCTCGATCAATATACGCTTAGCTACTTCAGTATCGTATTCATTCAATTTTAATTTCTTAAAAAATTCCAATGAATCTTTTACAGGCATTAAAACAATATCATTGATCGATCGGTCAGCGATCTTAACATAAGAGGCATCCTTCCGCAAACGTGTCCCATTACACTCCGGGCAAACAGTTTTACCTCTGTATCTCGAAAGCATAACACGATATTGAATCTTATAGGCTTGCTCCTCCAAATGTTTAAAGAAGGCAGTTAGTCCTTCAAAATATTTGTTCCCCGACCATAACAACTTGCGCTCTTTATCACTCAGATCATAATAAGCTCTGTGTATCGGGAAATCAAATTTGTGAGCATTGTTCACCAACACATTCTTCCACTCGCTCATCTTCTCCCCTTTCCAACATACAATGGCATCTTCATACACGGATAAGTTCTTATTCGGAACAACCAGATCTTCATCAATACCGATCACACTACCAAAACCTTCGCAATGTTTACATGCCCCAACCGGATTGTTAAAACTAAAGAAGTGCAAACTCGGCTCTTCAAATGTAATTCCATCTAATTCAAACTTATTGGAAAATTCCCGTTTCTGATCAGTTGCTTTTTTCGATTTTGTCTTAGAATTGGAGTCGGACATGACCTCGACAAAACACTCACCTTCTCCTTCAAAGAAAGCCGTTTGAACAGAATCTGAAAGTCGATTTTCACTATCCTCATCATTTTTCTTCACTGATATTCTATCGATCACAATATAGATCTGATCTTTTTCAGAGAATTTTGTTTCCAGGAACTCATCTATCCTATGGATCTCTCCGTTCGATTGAATACGTGTAAATCCTTGTTGAGCCAACAACTCCAATTGTTTTCTGTATGTTTTATCGGCTTGTGGCTTCAATGGTGAAAGGATCAACACCTTGGTATCCTCTTCCAAGGATTGAATATAATTCACCACATCGGTTACCGTATCTCTCTTCACCTGATTCCCCGAAACAGGTGAATATGTTTTCCCAACTCTGGCAAAAAGCAATTTCAAATAATCATAGATCTCAGTAGATGTTCCTACAGTAGAGCGGGGATTCCGGGTATTCACTTTTTGCTCTATCGCAACTGCAGGAGAAATTCCTTTTATATAATCGACTTCGGGTTTATCTATCCGCCCCAGGAACTGACGGGCATAAGCGGATAAGCTTTCCACATAACGTCTTTGTCCCTCAGCATAAAGGGTATCGAATGCTAATGAAGACTTTCCTGAGCCCGATAAACCGGTAACAACAACCAGTTTATTCCTGGGAATAGCTACGTCAATATTTTTCAAATTGTGCACACGTGCACCCTTGATAATGATATTCTCTTTCGGATTTATCTTTTCTATATCGATCGCCTTGGCCATTAAATTTCCTTTGGGTTGCAAAATTAGTCAATTTAGCCTTTGGAAATATCATTAAAAGTGCTATATTTGCTATAACAAAGAAATAATTTTAATGTTTTGTATAACATTTTAAAAAAATCTGCGTTAAACACCATTAATTAACATTTATTATTCACCCCGGGTATTTTTAACTTTTTTTAGAAAGCCCACAAACATAGGAGATACAATATAGATAAACTGCTACTTTTTTATAACTAATCAACAATAAAAAAGGAGGTACCTATGCCTAATCAGCAGTTAATTGACGACCAAACGCTCGTTAATCTTTACATCAAGGGTGATGAATCAGCTTTAGAAACTTTATTGCTCCGTCACAAACGCAAGATATTTAGCTATATCATGCTTACGATCAAAGACAGGGAACTGGCACAAGACATTTTCCAGGATACTTTCTTTAAGGTGATCAATACCCTAAAAAAGGGGCAGTACAACGAAGAAGGGAAATTCCTTCCCTGGGTGATGCGCATCGCACACAACCTGATGATCGATACATTCCGTAACGATAAAAAAATGCCGACCATTAGTGGCGGAACCAACAGCGATGGGGAAGATTTCGACATTTTCAGCATCATCCCTATGGAAGAAAAAAATGCGGAACAAGCCATTGAGCAAGGTCAGATCAGAAAAGATATCCGAAAATTGATCGAGCAGTTACCGGCTGAACAAAGAGAAGTATTAATGATGCGTCATTACTATGATATGAGTTTCAAAGAGATCTCGGAACAAACCAATGTAAGCATCAATACAGCATTGGGCCGCATGCGTTATGCCTTGATCAACCTAAGAAAAATGATCGAAGAAAAAGACCTGATCCTAAAATTCTAATCTTACAGATCCCGGAGAGAATATTTCCGGGATTTTTTATTCTATACAATAAATGAAAAAAGTGCCCGTTATCTCATTATAAACCAAAACAGAACTGAATGAATAGAACTTCTACTAAAAAAACTATTGAAATCCTTAATGAGCAAATGAATGAACGATCAGATGATGACAAAAACTATCCACACGAACCGGAAAGCAACATTATCAAGAACATTCTGAACTATTCAAAAGCATTAAGTGTACGCAAATCAAAAAACATTGAACACATTGAGTTAGTTTTAAATTAGGTGGTTTGTTGATTAGTTGGCAAAGCTCTCGGTCTAATTCAGGCCGGGAGCTTTGTTTTTATGCCAATATGTCGTTTCAGCATCAAAAACAGTATATTTGTACACCTTTTGATAAAGGGAAATGGTTCTTTGAATATATGGGGTCGTACGGTTTTGACAGCGAGTGCGATTTTTATGTAAGCATGTGGTGTGTTGTGAATATGGCACCTAAATCCTAATTCTCAAAATTCTATCTGGCGAGTCTGACTACGCTATGGCTGCTTAATACTAGGTATTTAGCACCTTTGTTTCCGGAGAAGCACCGTTCTTCTGCGTCTCCATCGAAACATAATAAATGAAGAGCTGGTCATGAAAAGCTTCGGTTCATGATGAGATAAAGAAGCTAAGTAAGTCTTGTGGCAGGTAAACTAGCCTAAACTTATCGAAAATCAATAGTTTGCTAAACATGTAGAAAGCCTATTAATTCCTTGTTTGGACGAGGGTTCGAATCCCTCCGACTCCACAGATAAATGCAAAAGCAAACCTTAGTTTTTTGCTTTATGCGAAAGTACTGAAAGCCCACTTTCAGAAACTGAAGCATAAAGGAAAAACAATGCGTAGCATTGGCTTTTGCATTTTAAAAAATGGGGAAAAAGGGATCAACGAAGTTAATCCCCTAACTCATGTATTAATTTTATATTATTCTATAAATGGAATTTTCAGCATTACAGATCGCAGGTTTACTTAATGGAAAAATTGAAGGTAACGAAAATGTTACTGTAAAAAAATTAGCAAAAATTGAGGAAGGCGAAGCCGGTGCTCTATGCTTCCTGTCCAATACTGCCTATACAAATTTTGTTTACTCTTCCGATGCATCGGTCATTATTCTGAACCACGATGTTGTTTTAGACAAACCTGTTAAACCTACCTGTACTTTAATTCGTGTAGAAGATGCGTATGGAAGTTTTGCCAGATTATTGGAAATCTATTACGAATTCAAACAAAACAAAAAAGGAATTGAGCAACCTTCTTTTATTGCATCAAGCGCCAAACTTGGGACAGACTGCTACGTGGGTGCTTTTGCATATATCGGAGAAAATGTGACGATCGGAAATAACGTTAAGATCTACCCGCAATGCTATATTGGAGACAATGTTACGATTGGAGACAATTGTACTTTTTTCCCGGGAGTAAAGATCTATCATGATACGGTCATAGGGAAAGATTGTATTGTTCACGCCAGCACCGTTATCGGCAGCGATGGATTTGGTTTTGCACCCAACAGTGAAAACAACTACAAGAAGATCCCTCAGATTGGAAATGTAATCATTGAAGATCATGTGGAGATCGGCTCTAATACTTCTATTGACAGAGCAACAATGGGTTCCACAATTATCAAAAAAGGGGCTAAATTGGATAATTTAGTACAGATCGCCCACAATGTAGAGATTGGAGAAAATACGGTGTTAGCCGGTGGATCATTTGTTGCGGGCTCAGCCAAAGTCGGAAAAAATGTAATGATGGGCGGTCAGGCCGGAATTGTAGGACACATCAAAGTAGCCGATGGAGTTAAAATTGCCGGCCAATCGGGTGTAGCTTCTACTGTTGAAAAAGAAGGGGAAGTATTACAAGGGTCTCCGGCCTTCCCGATAGGCGATTATCAAAGAAGCTATGTACTATTTAGAAGTTTACAAAAGCTAAACAATAGAGTGATCGAAGTTGAACGTTTTATCAAAAAAATGAACACACCTCAATAAAATTTGTATTTTCGCTGCCAATTAACATGACACCGAACAAATTCATTGATGTAGATAAAGTATTGCGTGAAAAAGCGCCAGGCTTAAGAAAGTGGCTTCCCCGCTTTGCTGTAAGTTGGTTAAAACGCAAACTCCACGAGGATGATATTAATTCGATCATGCATGACCTCAAAGACGTTTATGGCATCGAATTCAATAATCAAGGATTAGAAAAACTAGGTGCTAAGATCGTATCCCACAACAATCATCATATTCCCAAAGAAGGCGGAGTAATTTTTGCATCCAACCACCCACTAGGCGGATTAGATGGGATGGCTTTCGTTAAAACGATTGCTGAGGTTCGACCTGACATCCATTTCGTTGTAAATGATGTACTTAAGAATTTAAAGAACTATGGGGATGTATTTATTGGTATCAATAAAATACGCTCCACATCAGCTACTTCTCTACGAACAATAGAAAGTGTTTTGATCACTGATGAAGCCGTTGGTTTTTTCCCTGCCGGACTTGTATCCAGAAAACAAAATGGAAAGATCATGGATCTTGACTGGAAGAAAAGCTTTGTTACTCAGGCAATCGACCATAAAAGAGCCATTGTTCCGGTATTTATTGAGGGACAAAATTCTAAATTCTTCTACCGCTTTGCCAATTTCCGTAAAAAAATAGGAATCAAAGCCAATATCGAAATGTTATTCCTACCCGATGAGATGTTCAAACAAAAAGGACAAACCATCACTGTTCACTTTAGCAAGGCTTTCGATGCCGCCTCCGTCTTAGACAACAGCAAATCTCACAAGCAATGGGCTGATACCATAAAAGAGTATATTTACTCTGAACAATTCCACCAAGGTATTAGTTTTGAGGAATATATCGGAAAAGGCAAATAACATACAGATTTTCAACAATTTAAATAAATCACTTAAATTTCATAGGTAAAAACACGACTTTTATCGTGAAAAACCTTCATTCATCTATACTTTTTCAACAGTCGTAGGTTATTGAATTTCAGTGGTCTAAATATTTGCTTGTTAATAACTTTAATGCCTATCTTTACAATCCCAAAATAATTTCATCATGTTTGAGATCTTAAAGAGTTTTGAATCAAAGTATGGTCACCTTAAGAAAAAAGGCTTGACCATTGAAGGATTGGCAATGATCGATCCTAAGAAGAAAAAGCATGTGATCAAGATCAGCCGACCGTTGGTATTTGACAACCGCTTACTTCCAAAACGCTTTGAAGGCTTAGATGTTAAAACGAACATCAAATTGAACAATGACATGCCAAAAGAGTTCAATGTTGACCGTACTCAACCGGATTGGCATAAAAAACAATATATCTGGGCTCCTGAACGCTTTGAAAAATATGTTGACAGATGTGAAAAAGAGATCAAAGATCAGCTGAATGCTCCTCAAATGAGCAAACAGGAGGTATTAGATGCATTGTGCTTCGGTAATTTTGAGGAACATAAACAAAAAAGTTTGCAATTGATCAAAGAAGGTAAATTGCCGGCTTACAGAGAGAACTAACTGTCATTAATATAAGGGTTAAACATTAGTTTATTAAAGCACTTTGAGTGATCAAAGTGCTTTTTTATTTTTTATATTCGCATTCTCTAAATATATACAAGAATTATGGAAGGACATATCAAATCAAATACAAGTAATGGAATTGCAACCATCACTTTTTTTCATCCGCAAAGTAACTCCATGCCTGGATCCCTTTTACGCCAACTGGCTGAAGAAATAACGAAAGCCGGGCAAGATACCAATGCAAAAGTAATTGTGCTTCAAAGTGAAGGCGATAAGGCTTTTTGCGCAGGTGCCTCCTTTGATGAACTGATCTCTATTAAAGACCTGGAAACAGGAAAAAAATTCTTTTCAGGATTTGCAATGGTCATCAATGCCATCCGTAAAGCTCCTAAGTTTGTTATTGCCCGTGTTCAAGGAAAAGCAGTTGGAGGCGGTGTAGGAATTGCAAGTGCGGCCGACTATACATTAGCAGTGGAATCAGCATCTGTAAAACTAAGCGAACTTGCTGTAGGTATTGGACCATTTGTTGTTGGACCAGCAGTAGAAAGAAAAGTAGGGACTTCGGCATTTACTTCCCTTTCTATCAATGCTACCGAATGGCAATCAGCACAATGGGCAAGAGAAAAAGGACTTTATGTGGACATCTACAAAACAACCGAAGAAATGGATGCTGCTATTGCTGCTTTAGCTGATAGACTTTCCAAATCAAATCCGGAAGCTATGGAAATGCTAAAAAAAGTGTTTTGGAGAGGAACAGAGAACTGGGATACACTTCTAATTGAACGTGCTGAAATGAGTGGAAAATTAGTACTTTCCGAGTTCACCATCAATGCGATCAACAAGTTCAAAGCAAAAGCTTAATCAATTTAAATGTTTATTCCCAAAGCCACAGTTTCAATTGATCCTGTGGCTTTGTTTTTGCAGTATTAATATTCTAAAAATCAAAAAAAATGAAAACAGACAATTACACCAAAACGATCCTGACCATTATTGCTGTTGCATTAGTGATCAATGTGTTTCAAAACATGAACATTGTAAATGAAGCCAATGCAGGCAAAACAGATTTTAACAAATTTGCTTCTGTACCTTTAAACAACGATGGCTCTATTAATGTGAAAGTTGTAAGTGATATGGATGTAAATATCAGAAGCATTGGCGGTAGCAGTGTGTATGGTGCTTTGCCGATCAATCTGAAAGAGATCGGTGGAAGTTCTTTTTACGGAGCGATCCCTATGAACTTAAAAGAGGTAAGTGGCAGTTCGATCAGCTCATCTTACGGAATTCCTGTAAATATTGAAGCAGTAGATGGCTCCAGCATTTATGGAGCTGTACCTGTAAAAGACAAACCATAAAAAACAAAAAGCGGTGTTTGAATGATCAAACACCGCTTTTATCTATTTCAAATAGAATCTTATTTTACACGTTCTACATAAGAATTTGTACGAGTATCGATCTTAATCTTCTCACCTTCATTCACGAATAATGGAACATTTACAACAGCTCCTGTTTCTAATGTTGCAGGTTTTAATGTATTCGTAGCTGTATCTCCTTTTACACCCGGCTCAGCATAAGTGATCACTAACTCCACAAACACCGGTGGCTCTGCTAAAATTGGCTCATCTCCTTCAAATGAAACTTTTACTTCCATTCCTTCTTTTAAGAATTTTAAAGAATCACCTAACATAACTCCCGGAAGATATACCTGTTCAAATGTTTCATTATCCATACAAACAATAAACTCTCCTTCGGGATAAATAAATTGCATCATTTTATATTCTACACGAACCACTTCAACTTCTTCACCTGAACGGAAACGGTTTTCTACGATCTTTCCTGTTTTCAAATTACGCATACGTGCCTGGTAAAATGCACGCAAGTTGCCCGGTGTACGGTGTTGATACTCTTCAATTCTACAAAGTTCTCCGTTGTAACGGATTACAGATCCTACGTTAATATCGCCTGTGTTAGCCATCGTTTAAATAATTATAAGTTTATATTCTTTCGATTTTAATGGACTGCAAAGATAATACTAATGCCCTGATATGCAAATTTTTGAATTTTACCTCCCGCTACTGATTCAATTTCTTTTTTAACTTTGCTCTAAGCTGAAAATCTATAAAACAATACAATTATGGCAAAGATCCTGATCATAGATGATGAAAAAAGTATCCGTAAGACATTACGCGAGATTCTGGAGTATGAAAAATATCAGGTAGATGAAGCGGCAGATGGATCGGAAGGACTTGGATTGATCCAAAAAACAAAATACGATGTGATCCTTTGTGATATCAAAATGCCCAAAATGGATGGCATTGAAGTACTCGACCGTATCATGCAATTGGCGACAGATGTACCGGTAGTGATGATATCCGGTCATGGGAATATTGAAACGGCTGTGGAGGCTGTAAAAAAAGGAGCATTCGATTTTATCGCCAAACCACTTGATCTTAATCGCTTACTTGTAACCATCCGCAATGCGATGGATAAATCGAGCTTAGTTACCGAAACAAAGGTTTTAAAGAAAAAAGTAAGTAAAACAGTGGATATGATCGGTGAATCGAAAGCGATCACTCAGATCAAGGAAATAATTGAAAAAGTAGCACCAACCGATGCCAGAGTACTGGTAACGGGAGGCAATGGAAGCGGAAAAGAACTGGTAGCCCGCTGGCTACATGAAAAAAGTAATCGTGCATCAGCTCCTTTGATTGAAGTGAACTGTGCTGCCATCCCGAGTGAATTGATCGAAAGTGAATTGTTCGGGCATGAAAAAGGGGCCTTTACATCGGCTGTCAATCAGCGTAAGGGAAAATTTGAACAAGCAGAAGGCGGTACACTTTTCTTGGATGAAATTGGAGACATGAGTCTTTCTGCTCAGGCAAAAGTACTGAGAGCACTTCAGGAAAATAAGATCACCCGTGTTGGAGGAGAGAAAGAGATCAAAGTAAATGTAAGAGTTGTTGCCGCTACGAACAAAGACCTGCAAAAAGAGATCGCAAACGGAAATTTCAGAGAGGATCTTTATCACCGTTTGAGTGTTATTCTTGTGCATGTACCATCATTAAATGAACGTAAAGAAGATATTCCGTTATTGGCTGATCACTTTTTAAAACTTTTGTGTGAAGAGCATGGAATGGCTCAAAAATCCTTTACAAAAGAAGCTATTAAGGAATTACAAAAGATCAATTGGACAGGCAATATCCGTGAGTTCAGAAATGTGATCGAACGCTTGATCATCTTATGTGATAAAACCATCACAGACAAAGATGTGATCGCATTTGCGCGACCATTAAAATAGTTTATTCAGAGAGTTCAGTTGGTGGGGGTTCATTTGATTTGGAAGATTTATTCTTCCGCTCGGAAACAACTCCTAAATAACGTCTGTACAGTTCGCCAAGTGTATTGAACTCTTCCCTGTAAAATATTCCTACACCTTGTGTATAAGGAGAAGTACGGATGATGTCATTATTGTTGTCATTGGCTTTATTAAATGCCTTAACACGTACCTTTCCATCATCTGTTAGTTTGTATTCCACATTCACGTCACCCACAATATTATTGGTATTCTGATTGTTATTATTAACTCCTACATTACCATCGATCGTCAGCTTTTCATCGAAGAGCTGTGTTGAAAGAGCCACGCCCAACTCCTCTTTACTGATCGCATCACCCGGACGATAATTAACCCCGATATCGAAATCATTACTGATCTTACTCAACATATTGCTTAACTGATTTGAAAGCAATTCGAATGTATTATTTCCGATCGCGCCATCTACACCGGCTGCCCCTGCTCCACTGTTAAACTGTGGTGGAGAAACAAAGCTATTTAAAACAAGAAGTGAAAAGGCCTGACGATTCATTTCCTGTTCGGTATTAATATACCCCAATACCTGCTGACGAATTGCAGCATCAATAGTAGGTAAACCAATATCAAACCCAATTTGAGGTTCCATCAAATTATCTGTCATTAATAATTTCAGATCAACCGGATATCTTTTCTTATAGATACTGGATGAATCGGTTGGAAAGAAAGGTTTGATAGAAGCTCTTGCTTTATAAATAGCACTGATATTAAGATCGGCCTGACTAGGCGCCCCACTCCACTTGATCGTGCTACCTTTTTCAATATCGAATTTTTTATTCAGAATATTTTGAAGCGTGAACAAATAATCTCCGTTATCAATGTAATAATCTCCATACATTTTAAAATCGCCCGTTGAAGAAATATTCAATTTGATCTGCCCCGATCCTTTTGCTTTGATAACATCCCCTACTTTCTGATCAAATATCAATTGGATCTCTGCATCAGGCGTAACCTCCAGATCAAAGTTCAGCTTCAATCCATTCAGATTAACCGTGTATTTGTCCTTTTCTAAAGTTGTATCTTTCTTAACAAACGTAATAAAGTTATTATCGCTCACTTCTGAGGTTCCTGATAAAGGAATGAACACTTTGGTCATTTCCGTTTTGGAAAGCAAGTTCACTTTATCCGACTTATCGCTGGAAGTGATCTTCTCCGTTTTTACGTTCGCATCTATCAAAATATTATCCGTAAAACCGAATATATTGACAATACCGGTCGCATATGCTTTCCCGTAATACAAACTATTGTCGGCTTCGGTTGTATTTAAGCACATAAATTTATTGGCTTGAATATCGAAATCGAGCTGAAAATTCTTGAAATTATTATGATACACTTTTCCTGTTACCAATGCTCTATTATTATTCATATCAAAAAGTGTCAATCCTTCTACACCGAACGAATTCTCTTCAACAATAATGTCATGAATAAATTTATAGCTGGTCTTCAGATAACCAACTGTTACTTTTTTCGCATTAACGCTCAATTTCCCATTCAATACCGGATGATCCAGCGCTCCTTTAACTGACACCGCACCGGAAAAAACACCTTTCAGATCATCACAATAATCCTTCACGAAAGGTTCCAGCAATTGCATCTGAATCGACTGAAGATTGACTTCCATGTCAATGTTTTCTTCTTTCTTCTTTGGATAATAATAGCCGGAGAATAAAATATTAGGGATCTCGGCCAGTGTAAACTGCCCATGTAGATACAATGCTTCTTTGTTTTTATCCCACAAACTTTCAACACTTCCATTTCCAAGAGCATTTGAATTTATAATAAGATCGGAAAAACTATTGTCGCTTAAGAAAATGAGGTCTTTATAAACATCGGAAACTGTTGACATGCCATTGATGGTGCCATCTAATTTAACTCCGTAGGGTGATAAAAAAGGGTTGAGGTTCGCTAATTCAAACTGATTAAAACGCAATTTTAACTGGTCGTCTTTGTTATCTGAGATCATCCCATCCATCAATACAAACTGCCTATTATGTTCAAACATCAATTCTGTTACTCGAATTGCAGATGAATCGATCAGCACTTCATTGGTTTTATTAATTACCCAAAGTGAGTCAGCAATTGTAAATTCAGACGGCAATATCTTAAATTGCATTCTCTTGTCTGAACTGATGTGCATAAAAGCATCGATCTTTCCATTGTATTTTTCCTTGGTCTTATTATCCCATTCTAAACTTAAATTCAAACTATCGTCATGCGTATCTGTACACAGCATTAAGCCACCTAAAGATAAACTATCAGTGAACTGGACCTTTTCACAACTGGAATTCAGTTGAAGTTTGTTACTTGAATTAATGGCTACCAAATTCCAGTTTTTGAAATCAATTCCCTGATAGCTGATCTTAGTAGATACGCCAGTAAGTTCAAAAGAATTGGCTATTGAATTATATTGTCCCCTTAAAAATGTTTTAGGCGCAATGGACAGTTCGGGTGCAAATAAGCGAAGAACAGCATCATTTTTTTTGAATAGAATACTGTATTCAAAATTCTGTGATGTTACATTTTTATAATTCCCATTAAAGTAAGCAGGCAGATAATTGCTCATTAATTTTTCAAGCGACTTAGGAAGCTCCAGCACACTATAATTTCCGTAAAGTTTCACATCTGCAAAATCAGAATTGAGCTTCAATACTTTTTTACTGCCAAATTGCTCAGTCGTAAGATTAAACACACTCAACTTATAAGTCTTATCATCCTGTTTATAGATGGTATTATCAAAGTTGATATTGCCGATCAAATTATCGATCGTGTTTCCTGTAACGTTGATAAATATCTGTGTAGATAGATCTGTCTTGCTAGATGTCTTTACAAAGTTCAGTGCGGCAAGATCGGCTTTATTGAGTGTTGCAATAAAGTCAAGCTTTGGAAGGTAGCCGGTAAAATCAACATTACCAATAAAGTCAAAATCAATGTTGTCATCTTTTACATTCAATTTCCCTTTAAAGATCTCATTGGCTACATTCCCTTCTATCACTATGTTTTTGTAATTATAATTATTGAAATCAACACTATTAACCGTACCTGTCAACTTAGCTTTCAGATCAGCGATCGTCAAGCCTTCTCCATCAATATCAACGTTTACAGTCGCTTTACCAAGAGCATTTGCACTCAGAAATTTCCCAAAATCAAAAGAAACCGATTTTAATTTTCCTTTATAGAATTCTTTATCTTTTTCATAATCATGACGTACTGCGATATCTGAAGACAAAGCTCCCAATGCCGAATTCAAATCTCCATAAGCATAAAAATCATTGTACAATCCGGTGAATGTTCCTTTAAAATGAATATCACCTAAATAGGCAATATTAGGAGGCAACTCTAACTTTTGTTGTTTGTCAAAAGGAGGAATTGGAAGTTGTATAAGATCTTTATAATTGGTTGTGAGGCTTTTTACAGAAAGATAGATCAACGTTTCTTCTATCTTGGGTAATCCTGTAAGCGTAACATCTCCATCAAACTTTGCTGACTTACCAATATTTAACTTCAAGCCTCTGCCTCTCAAGTCAGAAACTGTACCACTTACTTTTCCGGAAACATCTATCCGCTGATAGAGCCCATGAAGATCATCAGCAAAATAAGAAATATCATTCATTTCAAGAATGGAATTTTTAAACTCCGCCTTGAATTTGACTTTATCGATAAAATCTCTAAAATCTCTGTAAGTATCGTACTTAAATGACAGATCCGTTTCTATATCACTTTCCGGAGTTTTTATTTTCAACTCATCCAACTGTATTTCGATAGAACTAACTCTCACATAACTACTGAAGTAATTAAGCGTAAAGCCGCTTTTTTCAATACCAGACAAATAATTGATCGTTCCCCGGATAGTATCTTTTTCAATTGCAATATCAGAAATATGCCCATTTATATTGCGAACTCTGAGATCAAAGTAATTGATCCCTCTTGTATGAAGCGTATCATGTTCATTTTTAAAGGAAAAATCAGTATTAACGAATGTTACTTCATCACATCTCAAAAACAGATCAGGTGATTTTGTCTTTGGCTTAGATGTTTTAGATGCAAAGGCATCAATAATAAATTGAAAGTTAAAGTCATCGTCCGCTGCGTATTTGATCAGTTTGGCCTTAGTATTTAGAACAGAAACCGAACGAATATTGACAATTCCATTTTCAACATCAATATCTTTTAAGCCAACATTCAGCTTCTGTGAATAGATCAGAGTATCATTATGAAGATCCCTTACAAACACGTCAGTAAGCTCGAGTCGCTTAAAAAATGAGAAACGAATAGATCCGATCTCCACCTTTGTATTAAGTCTATCCGACAAATATTCAGCAAATTTATGCCCGGCAAATGTTTGAACGGAAGCGATCTGGATCGTTAAAAAAAGAACGACAACAATAAAAACGATTATTGCCAGGATCCTGAATAATATGTAAGCTAGTTTTTTAATACCTTTGTTTTAATTGCCGTACCGCAAGTGCGGTACGAAGTTAATAATTATGAGCAAAACCATCACTATATTAGGTATTGAATCATCGTGTGATGATACTGCTGCTGCTGTTATTCAAAACGGCAAAATACTTGCCAATGTTGTTGCCAACCAGCAGGTCCATCAACTCTATGGAGGGGTTGTTCCCGAGTTGGCCTCAAGAGCGCATCAACAAAACATTATCCCTGTTGTAGATCAAGCCTTAAAAAAAGCCAATATAAAGAAGGAAGAGTTGGATGCAGTAGCTTTTACCAGAGGCCCTGGACTTATGGGCTCATTGCTGGTGGGTACCTCATTTGCGAAAGCATTTTCTATGGGACTAAACATTCCGCTTATTGAGGTCAACCACATGCAAGGACACATTTTAGCACATTTTATTGAGGATGCTAACAATGGGAAACACCCCTCATTCCCGTTTCTTTGCTTAACGGTAAGTGGTGGACATACTCAAATTGTGCTCATAAAGGATCATTTCGACATGGCTGTATTGGGAGAAACGATTGATGATGCAGCAGGTGAAGCCTTCGATAAAGCAGCAAAGATCCTGAATCTGCCCTATCCGGGCGGTCCTCTGATCGATAAATATGCTAAAGAAGGTGATCCAAAAGCTTTTCAATTTTCTAAACCGCAGATACCCGATCTAAATTTTAGCTTCAGTGGTCTAAAGACCAATTTCATGAATTTTATCAATAATGAATGCGCAAAGGATCCTGAGTTTAAAGAAAAGAACATAGAAAATATATGCGCCTCCATCCAATCTACGATCATTGATATACTCATGGCAAAATTAAAAAAAGCAGTTGCTCAAACCGGTATCAATCAGATCGCAATAGCAGGGGGAGTATCCGCCAATAGCGGCTTAAGACAAACATTATTAAACTATGAAAAAGAGCATGGATGGCAAGTATATATTCCTAAATTTGAATATTGCACTGACAATGCTGCTATGATAGCCGTTACAGGGTATTACAAGTATTTAAAAAATGATTTTGCAACTCAATCAACAGCCCCATCGGCACGATATGCCATTTAAAAACAATGTTTAACAGAACGATTTTATCATTTGCCATTCTTATTCTGCTATTTCCTATCATGGGAATAGGAATGACTTTAGGAGATACGATCCTTGTTAAACCCTTAGTTAAAGAGAAAAAAAAATATCCCTATCAACCCACCGTTTTCAAAACCAGTCCAACAGCTTTATTGTATGGAGGAGTATTGCCATTTTCATCCGAATACAGAATAATGGTAGAAATGCCCAGTAACAGAACCCAATCTGAACAAATTGCATTTTCTATTATGGGTAAAAACATCATTTTTAATATTGTTGACAGAAATACGCCTAACAGCTTAACCAATCGATTTGGGTTTAAAGTAAGCGGGTGGCGATTACAATATGCTCACAAATTTTACATTGTCAACAGAAGACACCATAGTCCATACGGATTCTATGTGGCTCCATTAGTTTCTTACACAACCATTAATATTGCGATTGGCTCGGCTAGATATCTAAAAACGGCCTATTATGACATACGACAATACAACATTAACATGATCATAGGTGCGCAAGCGGGAAAGAAAAACAGACTAACGTTTGATGTTTACGGAGGTTTAGGCTATAAAAAGAATACAGTTTATTATCACAGCAATACTTTTAATGTAAAACCATTCGACCAGGAGGATTTTGGTGCATTTTTTAATTCTAATGTAAACTTGGTTTTTGGGATCAATTTAGGATTCTCTATCTAAAACTTTCTTTTCAAATATTTCCTGAGATCAAACCTGTGACCGTAATAAAAGCGGAAGGTTCCAAACTTATAATTTACAGTTGAAGCGGGACTATCACTGATCAAAAAGTTATTATTGATCCACGAAATGCCTATAAAATAACTCCTTTTATTGTATCCAATTGAAAAACGGGATTGTAATGAAAAGCTTGTTGAAAAACGATTGTAGGCTTTTTTATCAAAGGCATTGATACTGTAAAACTCCTGCAAAGAAATACCGGGAACCGTTGTAATGTTTGCAAACCAATGCTTAAAGAATACGAACGTATAACTATATCCACAAGAGATACCAAACGTTAAAGATGAAGCATTGGCAAATTGTACTTCAGGATTAAAATTCTTATACATCGTATCCGGATAGATGATCGAATCGGCATCAATACCATACACAAAAGAATAGGTGCCTAGTAACAAGGAGCCTGCCCCTTTCCTTTGTCGTTGCGTCAGACTATAGGGTGCTGCACTAGAAAATTTACGGTGATTAAAAACATAAATTAGATTAAATCCTCCATTATAATTGCGGATATCCCCTCTCCTGATATAATCATAGATCGTATCATTCGGGACTTTGTATTGAGTGGTTGTATGAAAGCCCTGGTTGTATCTATAAAAGACATCATAAATAAATTTGCGGGTATTCGCACTAGAGGCTATTGCAAATTGCATTGATTTACCAAATTTAGAATCGTCTCTATTTAATCCGGGAGGATTGTATTGAAATTCAAAACCAATTCCTTTGAAGCTTAAGCCCAATCCCATATTAAGATTGGTATTGATACTATATTCAATGGCACTTCCGGTGAGTTTATTCTTAACGCTAAACGTATTGGTGCGCACAACTGCTATTAGCTTCGCATTTAATAGATCTTTATAGTTCTCGATATAATTTGTATCGATCTTCTGATAAATATTGGTTGAATCTTTTCCTCTGAAAAAATGACCGGTTGATGCAAAACATGCACTTGAAAAAACAAAAAGAAGGAAAAGAATTCTTAATGGCATTAGAATGTAATAGGCTTAACAGTATTCAGATTGATCAAATAATTTTCATATTTCTCCAATATACCTTTTCTTTCATCGTCTGTTAACCTGGCAACAGAATATGCAATGAAAGGAGGCATTACATCCATTCCAGTAAAATAAAGCATACCATGATTTATATGAAACAATATTTTATCAATATTCCCATTTCTACCCCCTTCTAAATAAGTGGCCTCAGGCCCACCGGTTGTTATGCATAACATCCCTTTTTTTCCCTTAAATACTCCTGTATCATAAACCCCTTTTCCTCCTCCATAAGCGAATCCCATTGCAAATACTCTGTCCACCCATCCTTTTAAAATAGCAGGAACAGAGAACCACCAAAGTGGAAAATTAAAGATGATCAGGTCAGCCCAAAGGAGTTTCTCCATTTCAGCAGCTATATCGTCTGAAAAAAGCATATCCTTACTAGCATTCGTTTGCTCTGCCTGATATTTAAGATAATTAGGGTTACTCAATTCTTTAAAATCAGAAGCATCTGAAACTGCTTTAAAGTTCATCTTATACAGATCAGATACCTGTACAACATCTCCCTTTGAAGTGAAGAGACCAAAGGCTTTGTTTTTTAAAGCCGAATTAAAAGATGCCGGCTCGTGATGTGCATGTACGATCAAAACATTCATGTTAATGAGCTTTTATTGGAAAGGTATACATTGTATTCATTTTCACAGGAATTCCATTCTGAACTCCGGGAGAAAACTTGAGCGTGGAAACTATCTTTTTGATTTCTTCATCTACACCATAGCCAACACCACTAATTACTAATATATTAGTTGTTGTACTATCAGTTTTTACATCAAAACTCAATGTTACTTCTCCTTCCACATTTTTTTGTTTGGCCTCTTCCGTAAATTTTAAATTGTAATACATATATGTGTACAATTCATTATCACCCTTTGGATAAGAAGGCTCTGCGTTGGTAAGCACTTTACTATTCTGCTGTGCCATTGAAAAAGCAGGGATGATAAACAATAGCGCGAAAAGATATTTCATGTTATTCCTATTTACAATTAAACAATCGTTTGCTGATGGCAGCACCATCTCCTAACTTTTCAGCTTTCAGGTAATAGATGCAAGCCTGATCTTTTTTACCAAGATAAGCCAATAAATCGGCATATGCCATAATTGCTTTTAAATATTTTGGATCTAATTCAACTGCCGATTTGAAATCAGCCAAAGCCAATTCATACTTTTTCTCTTCTAAATAAAGTCCACCTCTGTTATAATAGGGCATTGCATAAGCAGGGAATAAAGCTGTACACCGGTCGTAATCAGCTATCGCCCCTTCCCTATCACCTAAAAAAGTTTTGACAACAGCACGTGAAACAATTGCTTCTTTAAAGGCCGGATTCAATTGAATCGCTTTATTGTAATCCATCATTGCGCCTTCATAATCTAACAAACCTCTCTTAGCCTTTCCTCTATTGTAATATACATGTGCGGAATCGGGGATCATTTTAATGGCCTCTGTATATTTTTCAATTGCGCCCTTTAAATTGCCTTTTTTCTCTAACTGCAATCCCTCGTATTCCAGATCGATCCCTTTAAACATTTTGGTTTCAGTAAGTGCTTTACAGTTTTCTTTGATATACAAGAATGCCTCCATCGACCGTCTGTTCATTGCCTCCTGCATATCCCCACAAGCTCCAGCCTTATCTCCGAGAGAATCTTTTAGCACACCTCTGTAGTAGAAGTTAAAAGCTGAATCGGGTTGCACTTTTATACATTCCGAAATATCATCTATTGCTTCTTTGTATCTCTTCATATAGGCATAAATGTCTGCTCTTTTCTTGATAAGAGAAACATTCCCCGGTTTAAGCATTAATGCTTTGTTAATGTCGGACAACGCTCCTACATGATCATTTTTAGCAAAACGGGCAATGGATCGTTGAATATAAGGCTCCACCTCCTTGGGTTGAAGGTCGATTGCCTTACTGTAATCCATCAATGCTTGTTCATACTTTAGCAGATAGTCATATGCATTACCTCGAAGAATATATGCTTCATAATAGGAAGGATTCTGTTCGATCGCTTTATTACAATCATCCACAACCGACAAATAATTAGGGAGATCGTATTCTGCCCGTGCTCGTGCATAATACAATTCAGGATCATTGGGGTCAAGTTTTATTCCTTTTCTACAATCTTCAATGGCTCCTACATCATCTCCTATATCATCTTTTAAGAAGCTTCTGTTGAGGTAAGCTTTCGAGTCGTTCGGATTTAAAGACAATACTTTATCGAAATCGGCTAATGCGAGATCGAATTCCTGCAGTCCTCTATATTCAGTTGCTCGATTAAAATATGCTTCAGGAGCATCGGGTACAAGGCCGATCAATTTTGTAAGCACATCTATTGCCGCCTTTTTTTCTCCCATTGCACTTAAAGAAACGGATTTATTGATATAAGCCCTGACGTATTTAGGATTGAGAGTTATTGCCTTTTCATAATCTTTGAGAGCCTCCACATGCTTATTTTGCAAACTATAGGTATAACCTCTATTATTATACGCTTCAGGAACACCGGGTGACAGTTCAATTGCTTTATTCAAATCCGATAATGCATTTTTATAATCACTATTCGCACTATGAATGGCAGCTCTATTGATATAAGCAGCCGTATATTTAGGGTTTATTTCCACAACAGAGGAGTAGTCCTGCAAGGCTTCTTCCATTTTACCTGTTGAAGCATATACTATTGCTCTGTTATAATATGCATCGGCATTTTTAGCGTCCTTTTTTATGCACTTATCAAATTTACCTAATGCTTCTTCATATTGCTTTTTTATGGTCAGCTCTATTCCTTGCTGCAGAAGCTCTTCAACTGATTGCCCAAAGCTCTTAGCCGCAAAGGTCAACTCAAATATTAAAAACAATAAGAGGTATTTTCGCATCTATTTGAATGAATATTTGATGTATGACAAACAAAGATCGATCGTAGCTTCAATTCCTTTTTTATGAGTGCGTTCCACTCCGTGTGATGCTGCTACACCCGGTCCAATTAATGCAACTCTAAAGTTTTTACCCGCGCGCAAAGCAGCAGAACCGTCTGAACCATAATGCGGATAAACATCCAGTTTATAAGGGATCTTATTCTTATCCGCTAATTCAAGTAACTTTTTTCTAAAATTAAAATCATAAGGACCGGAAGAATCTTTTACACAAATGGAGCAACTCACTTCATTCCCTTCACATGCATCACCCAATACCCCCATGTCTATTACCAACAACTCTTGAATCGAATCAGCATAACCAACTGTTCCACCATGACCCACTTCCTCATAATTTGAAAAGAATAGTTCCACCGGCACTTCCTGTTTCTTTTCTTTTAATCTTCTTGCCAACTCAAATAAAACATAACATCCCGCTTTATTATCCATGAAACGGGATTTAATAAAACCATTGTCATATTCTCTATAACGGGGTTCAAAGCAAATAAAATCACCTGTATTGACACCTAGCTTCTCCACATCTTTCTTGGAATACACTTCTTCATCTAATCGAATATGCATAGTATCGTAGTTTCGCTTCATCTCTTCCCGCACATTATTAGCGTGTGATGACGGATTGTTCAATAATAGTGTTCCAGTATATACTTTCCCCTTCATTGTAATCACTTTTACATATTCACCTTCTGCACTCATTAACTGAAGACCTCCCAAATTGGAAAACGCAAGCGTTCCGTTGCTTTTGATCCCTGAGACAATAGCACCCAAGGTATCAACATGTGCTGCAATAGCAAGGGTAGGATTTTTACCCAATGCACATTTCACAGCACCTTTATTTGTAAACTCAGGCTTGTAGCCATAACTCTTTAAAAGATTAAAAATATAATTACAAGCATTCTCGGTATATCCTGTTGGAGAATCGATCTCTACTAATTTTTGTAAGGTGGTGTATGCTTTCATATGTATTGATTGTTTATTCAAATGTAAGATAAAAACAGCGATCAGCTCAACACCTCTTCTAATACTTCTACTGATTTAATTTCGCCAAATCCATTTATATGTAACAGATAGAAAAGGATCAAGGATTGCAATAGTTGTTTTCGCTCCGCTCTTGTGATCGAAATTGCATGAATTGACTCATAGTTCGACTTAATGACCTGATCGATCAACATACTTTTTGAGGCTGATAAATAAAAGGAATGTTTAGGAATATAATTTACAAAACGTCCATCCTGAAGATCAAAAATACTTGAATCTGGACTGTACTCGCCTTGCGGATAAAATCCAAGGTAGCGGGTAAGCTGCAAGATAAAGAACACATGAAAGTTGGAGCAGTTTTCAGTTTTAAGATCCAATATCATTAATGAACTTACAATAAAATCAAACATATCCTCATCCTGATGCTCCTCTTTCAGTGCTTTATATAGCACTTCATTTAGCAGGATTGCGATCGAACTTTTTACAAAGTTATATGGGATCTCATGAAAAGGATTCGCAACTGTTATCTCTGAAAGTCGGTGTAGATTGCTTCGTTCATTATTTGTAAAAACAAGATCAACAATGGTTAGAGGTTGAAAAAGATTGGCTTTGTTTTTCGATTTTTTACTTCTGACCCCACTTACGATAAATGATCTTAATCCGTAATTACGGGTATAGATCTTGACGATCAAACTCGACTCCGAATAATTAGTTGAATGAAGGACGATTCCGGTTGTTTTGCATAACATAGACAGCAGAAAATGTTAATTAACAACCAATATTTTGGTAACCATTTTTTGAGATCCATCCTCATTGGTTCCAAACACCATGTAAACACCGCTACTTACTTTAGTCCCTTCAAAGTTCTTTCCATACCATAAGGCTTGTCCGCCCTCTGATTTCATCTCATAAACAAGTGTTCCACTAATATCGGTGATCTTGATCGTTGAATTATTTACAAGTCCTTTTATTGCAATTGGTCCCTCATATCCAGGACGGACAGGATTCGGGAAAGCATACACATCTGTAAATGTTTCAAACGATTCTGTAGCAGTTCCTCTAAATGAAAGGATCCCTTTTGATGTACCAAAATAAACTTCACCCGTAGCATCATTGATAACGATCTTGCGTACATTGTTGCTGTAAAGTGGACTATTGCTTTCATCAAAATGGTAGATCTGCTGAGTTCCATCAGCTGAAACTAAAAACACACCTGAGTTGGCTGTAGCGATCCATTTTCTGTTAGCCGCATCAACAGCAATATCCTGAATGGACTCTGTTTCTAATAATATTTGTACATAACCATCTTGCTCAATCAAAATCTGTTGCGCATCAAAATTCTGAGTAGAAAACACATTTTCAGGAGAATAAAAAACAGCGATACCTTTATCAGTTCCTACCCAAATTTCTCCATCCAGATCTTCTTTCAAACAAAACACAGTTGAACTAGGAAGGCCTCCATTTCCAACAAGAGTCGTCAACTTTTTAGTGTTTGCAGAATTCGGAACTGAGGTCGGACCACCTTTATAAACAAGTATACCACTAGATGGAAATGGTAATACGGCCCATTTCTGTCCGTTTTTATCAATAATCAAGTTCGAGATAACAACAGAAGAGCCTAACACAGATGAAAAATCATGACTTTGCCATTGTCCATTCGTTTTCTTTACCGATAAAATATCGTGTGCCTGATTATTCGTAAACCAAAAATTATTGCTTTCATCTTGTGCCATCCCTTGCACCCAAATAGGATCGAAATTTGGAAAGCCTAAGCCTTGCAAACTACTATTTGATTCATTGTAAATGGAAACTGGTGCTCCATTTAAAAACTCAACAGCACCTAAACCCCAGGATGATGCAAAAAAGTGACTCGAATTATTCTTATCGATCATCACATTTACAAGATCATAAACCGTATCGAGATTAACAATACCCGGATAATCTCCTTTTATATTCGACCAGGTATTATTGCTGAAAACATAGATTCCATCTCTTATATAGGAATTCCCACTTAAATTACTTCCGGGAGCAACAACAAGGTTGCCTTCACGCAATGCCATACCATTTAAATTTCCACTGGCCGGGCCATTAGGATAACGGTAAGAATATCCCGAGGATGTAAATGAAACTAAGCCGTATTTGGTATCAGCTATCCATAAATTATTTTGAGCATCCCTTACGGCTGATTTTGCACGTGTTATATCCGAGAAATATCCCGAAAAATAACCATTCCCATTTAAATTTTGATCATAGGTAGATACCGCACCTTCAAAAGTAATGACCAAATTATTATTAGTGTTTTTAATTGAGTTTACAATGTACCCGCCAGGTGTACCAAAATAAGACAATGAAGTCCCATCATATTTATAAAGCGTATCCGCATATCCGACATTGCTTGTTTGCTGCTTAGAATAATTTATGATCACATTACCATTAATTGATGCAATTGTATTAAAAACACCTGTTGGCAAACCTACCATGATCGACCAATTGGTAAAATCAGCCAAATTAGCTGCATTCACAGGAGCTTTATAAATAGTAGTCGTTGTAGCAGCATAAAAATTTGTACCATCAGATGTAATATCTTTTACATTTACATAAGCTCCATTCAAGCCAATGTAATAGGTATCCTTGATCTCATTCCTATCCATATCCAGCACCACAATTCCAAATCCACATGCCAAATATGCATATTGATTTATGAAGTAAACATTATTGATCGATTTGTTTCCTACAATATTTTTTCTTTTGATATCGGGAATATTCGTAATAGCACCACTGTTATCGATAATATCAAGATTGGAGTTTTTATAGATTAGGATCGCTTTGTTGTTGTAAGGATTAAAATTGACATTATTCACCTCTACATCGGAAAGTCCATTAACTTTTGACAAGCGTTCCATGGAATTGTCTGACTTTTTATAAATAAAAAAACCACTTTGTGTCGCACAGAACACCTTCCCTGCGCCCTCGGCCACCGAAATAGCACTTTTATAAGAAAGATGATCTTCCCAGCCACCAATAGGCACATTCTGAGCATTTGTAATAAATGAAATAAATAATAAAAAAGTAATGATATAAACTCTCATAATAGGTTCGTTCGTTCCGCTTTTATAAACATAAAAATACTGTTTTTATTGCAATTTGGTCTAAAAAAAACAAGCATTGATTTAATAGTTATATTTGCATCCTATTGGCTCCGTAGTTCAACTGGATAGAATGACAGATTCCGGTTCTGTTGGTTGGAGGTTCGAATCCTCTCGGGGTCACACATGACTGGCAAAATTAGGCATTATGAAAATCTGCATATTCCCTTGTGGCTGTTGAAAGACACCTGTTGGATGATGCAATGGAAGATCATGGGAATAACCATGATCATTCCAACTGTGCTTATTGCCGTAATTATTGCTATAAAAACTTGGCAGGAAAAATCAGATGAATTCTGGATCAATTTAGCCATCTGCATGTGGATCACAGCCAATTCTTATTGGATGTTGTGTGAATTCTTTCACCATGAAGAACTTAAAAATTATGCCGGGATCCCTTTTGTAATGGGTATGATCGCAGTAAGTATCTTTTATATTAAACGAATCAGAAACAAGCGAAAAAAAGATTTTTTATAGTTCGATCCTTTTTCGTTCAATGATACCTCCGCCTACCAGATCATCGCCTTCATAGAATACAGCTGACTGACCGGGAGCAATAGCTGAAACCGGACTATGAAACAACACATCCAATTTATCTTCCAAATGCTTAATGCTTGCAATTGTCCCGGGATCTTTATATCGGATCTTGGTCAATGCTTCGAAATTATCAGGCAACGTAGCGTATTTAATAAGGTTATATTTCCCAACTGTCATTTGTTGTTGCTCCAGATCTTCTTTTGTCCCCAATACAACAGTATTCGACTCCGGAACTATCTCTAATACATGTAATGGCTCTCCCACTGCTATTTCCAGTCCCTTTCTTTGACCAATGGTATAAAATGGGTAACCACGATGCTTCCCTAATACTTTTCCACTGCGATCAACAAAATTTCCTCCATCCACCTTTTGTTCCAATCCATCCACTTTTCGCTTCAAGAAACCACGATAATCATTATCGGGTACAAAGCAGATTTCGTAGCTTTCGCTTTTAGTTGCCAGATCAACATATCCATTGTCGATCGCCATTTGTTTGATCTCTGACTTTCTGAAATTCTGAAGTGGGAAGAGGGTTCGTTTCAAACTCTCTTGGGTCAAGCCCCAAAGCACATACGATTGGTCTTTATTGGTATCCAATCCTTTGGAAATAACATAGCGGTCGTTCTCCTGACGAATACGTGCATAATGTCCGGTTGCAATAAACTCACAATCCAGCATATCGGCACGTTTTAATAAAGCTTCCCATTTGATATGCGTATTACACAACACACATGGATTTGGAGTTCTTCCGGCTAAATATTCATCCACGAAATTATCAATGATATAATTACCAAACTCATTCCGTATATCCAAGATATAATGAGGAAATCCCAAATTAACAGCCAGCATTCTGGCATCATTAATAGAATCCAAACTGCAACAACCAGTTTCTTTTGACGATCCACCGGAAGAGGCATAATCCCATGTTTTCATGGTGATCCCTACTACTTCATATCCTTGCTCATGCAATAACAACGCAGCGATGGAACTATCAATACCACCGCTCATTGCTAATAAAACTTTTCCTTTTTTGCTCATTACTCTCCGTTATATCCTTCGCTATAAGGATCCTTCAATTCAAATTGTTCATACATTTTCTTCTCTTTATCCTGCTGCTCTTTTGGGATAATATTCTTATCCTCTCCGATCATTCTACCATTCACATATTTATCTACCCGCTTTATCTTTCCTTCTTCATAATAATATTTCCATTCCCCATCTTTCAGATCATTCTTATAGATCCCTTCCGCATCTACTTTTCCGGAAGCATGATAATAGGTCACTTTTCCTTCTAATTTCCCTGCAATAAATTGCCCTTTATACTTAATCGTTCCACTCTCAAAGTATTTAGTAACCGGACCATCTTGTACTCCATTTTTCCATGTGCGGATCTCAGAAACCTGACCATTTCTATAATACACCTTTGAAATGCCATTTTTCTGACCATTTGAATAATTCTCCTCCGAAATGATCACCTCTTCCTCATCAAAGAATTTCCAAAGACTGTCTTTCTTTTCATTCACATACTTCCCTTGCGCCATTAACTTGCCACCCGGATGATAAAGCTTTGCATAAGAAACGGTCCCATTTTTATAAAAATTCATTTCTGCTCTTGGAACACCCGTATCGTAATAATACGTGAATTTCCCTACAGGCTTATCGTTAACAAAATTACCATCATAGACCTTCTTTTTATTCTGGTCTAATTTGATCCAATGCCCTTGCTTTTTCCCTGAAGCATCCGTTTTGTTAGGTGCTTCCTGTGCATTTACAACCATTGTTGAAATAAACACCGCTACTATTAATATTGCTCTAAAATTCATAAAACGCATTTTTTGATATAACGCTAATTGGATGAAAAGTTACAATGAAATTCATACCCGCCAGATCACTGACAAAAGTACGAAAAATACAGGTAGCAGCTTTCAAAAAGTAAGCCAAGAATAATTGCCCTTAAGAATTGATCTTTTTAAAGAGTTGATCTACCCCATCTACGAAAGTACTCCATTCGAATCGTTTCTTTTCGGAGATCGTATTTCGAGTGAACAACTCTTCCCTATTATTTGAAAAATAGTCCACAATGGCATCAGCAATGGAAACCGGATCGATCGCTGTTACATACCCCACCTTGTTATGAGGAACGATCTCCGGCAAGCCTCCAACACTGGTTACTAACATTGGTTTTTCGAAATGATAGGCGATCTGAGTGACTCCACTTTGTGTGGCAGTTCGATAAGGCTGAGCAACTATATTGGCTGCAGAGAAGTAATATTTCACTTCTTCTGATTCAATGTATTCTGTTCTTAAAATTACACGATCAGAAATACCTTTATTTTCTATCAACTGCTTATAAGGCTCCGGATCCTCATAAAATTCACCTGCCACAATTAACTTAATTCCCAGCTGTTTTATCCGCTCATCGGCCATTGCTTCCAGCAAAAGATCAAGTCCTTTGTATTTTCTGATAAAACCAAAAAAGAGGATATACTTTTTATCGATATCCAAGTTTAAATGCTTAAGTGAAGATATCCGTTCTTGCTTATCTCCAAATATATCATAGATGGGATGAGGTAAAAAGGCTTTGTTGGAGGAATCTGTAAAAACATTTAGATCATCCAGCACGGCCTGTGACATGGCCACAAATCCATGGCAGGATCGAACAAAATATTTTGTAAAAAGAGAATCACCTATTCTTTTCTCGTGAGGAATAACATTATCAGTTATTGCAATCACTTTTATGTTTGTTCTCCATTTTACCAATCGAGCTATGGTTCCAAGACAAGGCCCCATGAAAGGAAGCCAGTAACGAATAATGATATAATCCGGTCTTTCTTTTTTTATTCTGCGGGCTACACTCCACCAGGTAAATGGATTAATGGAATTGATGCGTGTTTCGATTGCAATATCTTGAGGTCCTTTTCCAGAATCAAACTGTGTTTTGCCCGGGAACAAAAAATTAGGATATTGAAGAGAGAACGAAATGATCCTACTGTCTTTCCCCGCTTTTCCAATCGCTCTGCAAAAGGCTTCATTAAAATTGGCTATTCCTCCACGCAGGGGAAAAGCCGGACCGACAATGATAACCTTTTGATTTGTAGCAGACATATCAGCAAAGATAAGTTTTTTACTACATTTGCTATCCTATCAAAAATTAAATAAAATGAAAAAGAGCATATTATTGTTAGCAGGTGTCATAACACTCTTTGCGTGTGGGAATGACAAAGAACATCAGGAAAATGAAAACAAAGCGATCCAGGACAGCGTTACCGCATTTCTAACCGATTACAATAAAAAATATCAGGAGATCAATATAGTTGCCAACGAAGCTTCCTGGTTAACTCAAATTCGCATCGTGGAAGGTGATTCAACCAATGCTGTTGCCAATAATAAAGCACAGGAAGAGTTAGCAAAATTCACGGGTAGTACAGCCAACATAGAAATGGCAACAAAATTCCTAAAACAACAGGATAAATTAACGCCTATTCAAGTAAAACAATTAAAAGCCGTTCTATACAAAGCCGCAAACAATCCCGAGACCTTGCAAGATCTGGTAAAGACCAGAATAAAAGCCGAAACAGAACAAACAGAAAAATTATTCGGATTCGACTTTAAAATAGATGGCAAATCGGTTTCAACCAATGATATAGATGCAATTTTGGCCCATGAAAAGAACATGGGCAAACGTTTGAAAGCCTGGGAATCGAGCAAGGAGGTTGGTAAAGGTCTGAAAAGCGGCTTGGCAGGACTACGTGACTTAAGAAACAAAACCGTTCAAGGTTTAGGCTATAAAGATTATTTTGAATATCAGGTTTCGGACTATGGAATGAGTACACAAGAGATGATCGATATGTTGCAAAAGTTCAATAAAGAACTGTATCCATTATTCAGAGAGTTACATACCTATGCTCGCTACGAACTTGCAAAAAAATATGGAGAGAAAAATGTACCGGATCTTATTCCTGCACATTGGCTGCCGAATCGCTGGGGACAAGATTGGAGTAGTTTGGTAGAGGTTGAAGGTATTAATTTAGACAGTGCATTGAAAACAAAAGATGCGGAATGGATCGTAAAACAAGGAGAGCGCTTTTATGTCAGTTTAGGGTTCCCGGAATTACCAAAATCATTCTGGGAAAAATCGGATCTGTATCCTGCTCCGGCAGATGCCAAATACAAAAAGAACAACCATGCCTCCGCTTGGCATATGGATTATGATCAAGATGTAAGATCATTGATGAGTGTGATCCCGAACAGTGAGTGGTATGAAACCTCACACCATGAATTAGGTCACATTTATTATTATTTATCGTATAGCAATCCTGATGTTCCTGTTCTTTTAAGAGAAGGTGCCAACAGAGCATATCACGAGGCACTTGGCAGCATGATGGGCATGGCTGCGATGCAAAAACCATTCATGGAAAATCTTGATCTTATTCCAAAAGGAACAAAGACAGATGAGATGAAATCCCTGTTAAAAGAAGCATTGAATTATGTTGTATTCATCCCTTTCAGCACAGGTACAATGAGCATGTTTGAGCATGATCTTTACTCCAACAACTTACCGGTTGATCAGTTCAATAAACGCTGGTGGGAACTGGCTGCAAAATATCAGGGAATTGCTCCTAGTAAAGAACGTGGTGAAGAATATTGTGATGCAGCCACTAAAACACATATCAATGATGATGCGGCACAGTACTATGATTATGCACTTTCATTTGTTCTGTTGTTCCAGGTGCATGACCACATTTCGAAGAACATTTTGCATCAGGATCCGCATGCTACCAATTATTATGGTAATAAGGAAGTTGGAAAGTTCATTGCAGAGATCATGAAACCTGGAGCAAGTGCCGACTGGAGAAAACTTTTGAAAGAAAAAACAGGTAGTGATCTAAGTGCAAAAGCGATGTTGGATTACTTTGCCCCATTAATGGATTATTTGAAAAAAGAGAATGCCGGAAGAAAATACACCTTACCGGAGATGTAATAAAAAAGGGGCTTTTAAAGCCCTTTTTTTATTATTATTTTTTTTTTGACATATAATAAAGTGTGGAGCAATTTTCGTCTCTAAATATTTGATTGGCTTGTGTCATCATTTCTTCTTGAGTAACGGCCAAATACTTTTCCACTTCTTTATTGATAAAATTAGCATCACCCAATAATTCAGAGATCGCTAAATTGGTGGCCTTATTTAGCACATCTACTTCACCAAATGTATGAGAGGATTCCATTTTATTTTTCACTTTGGTCAACTCATCAGCACTTACCGGTTCGGTCTTCATTTTATTCAATTCAACAGCAATTGCAGCCTCAGCTTTTTTCATATCGACACCAGCCACTAATTTACCAGAAATAACAAACAAGCCTTTATCAAAATCACCCATGACGTAGGCATGGATATCACTGAACAGCTGTTTGTCTTTTACAAGTACATTGTATAAACGCGAGGAATTGCCTCTCGACAGAACATCTGAGATCAGATCGACAGCATA